>CBDAQW010000015.1:0-9852 GCA_965199185.1 Endozoicomonas sp.
CTATTTCCAGAGTTTCCAAAGCCATGAAAGGGATGAGCTGAATAAGTAGTTATCGTTCAAGCTCAAGACTCTGAGATTATCTGCAATACACATCCATAACATCCTGCCACTGCGTCGTATAGTTACGACTCAGATTATTCTGGTTCATATGCCAGTTCATCTTCTCAAACCCCACTGAAGCGGGTTTGAGGGTTTGAGAACCAAAGCGCTGGTTGATCTGATCCAGCACCGACATCATGGGCGATGTTTCTGCTACAGCCGAATCCCATAAATCGCCCTGAATACCAATGCTCGACGTCAAATCCATCAACATAAAACCCGCTTTTTTGTACCCATACCCTTCTATATAAATAGCATCAAGAGCAGGCTCAATCTGAGACAGCCAGGGCCTGGTATCATCGGTCGGTATTGCCACGGCCAGTCGTATGCTTTGGCTATATTGTGGCTCTTCACGAAAGGGATCGGTACGAATAAACACGACCGCTTCACGGGCAAACTGATTCTGGCCTCTCAACTTTTCACAGGCACGAGTGACAAAAGCTGCTAATGCAGAGTGAAGTTCATGAATTTCTGTGACCCTGCGACCAAAACTTCGGGAGCAGATAATCTGGTGCTTATTGATTCCCGGCGTTTCATCTTCAGGGGTACAGGCTTCCCCCCGCAACTCTCTCACAGTTCTTTCCAACACCACTGAGAACTGCCGCCTGATCCACTTTGGATCGGAGTCGGCCAGTTTTTCGGCAGTATCTATACCCTGCGTTATCAGCCTTTTCCCAATTCTCCGCCCTACTCCCCAGACCTCTTCTACAGGAGTAATGGCCATTAGCTTCTTCTGTCTTTCCGGAGAAGTCAGATCAACTACACCACCGGTAGCCTTGTAATGTTTAGCTGCATAGTTGGCTAACTTGGCCAGAGTCTTTGTGGTGGATATACCGACCCCAATGGACAACCCCGTCCACTGTTGCACACGCTGTCTCATCTCCCGACCAATACTTTCCAGCTCCTGCGTCTGAAAACCAGACAGATCAACAAATGCCTCATCAATGGAATAGATATCTACATCAGGGCTGAATTGTTCCAGCACCGACATGAACCGGGCAGACATATCTCCATACAACGTATAGTTGGAACTCTTCAAAATGATTTTGCCCTGCTCCACCAGCGACCTGACCTTGAAAGCCGGAGTACCCATTTTTACGCCGAGGACTTTTAGTTCCTGTGATCTTGCAACAATACAACCATCATTATTACTGAGAACACCCAAAGGCACATTGCGGAGGGCTGGATCGAAAACAGACTCACAGGAACAATAAAAGGAGTTTGCATCACAAAGCGCAATCACCTGACTCATGGCCTTCCCTTCAGGCAGTGAATCACCTGAGTCACCACACCCCAGACATCCAGCTCCTGAAATTCGGATAACCGGATGGGTAAGTAATCGGGATGCTCTGAGTGCAACGCGGTTCCCTGTTTATTGATCTTCAACCTTTTTACCAGCAACTCGCCATCCAGCAGGGCAATAATAATGTCGCCAGACTGAGCAATCAGGGCCCGATCAATAATCAGAAGATCACCGTCATGAATACCAGCTCCTGTCATAGAACAGCCCTGGGCTTTGGCAAAAAAGGTGGCGGCAGGATGTTCTATCAGAAGCTGATCCAGAGACAGCCGTTCTTCCAGATAATCTGCCGCAGGACTCGGAAAGCCGCAAGCAGCGGGGCTTTGGTAAAAAGGTATGGTCGATTTGAGACTGTCCGGGCTCAAGAGTTGTGGCTGTGTAATCATAATTCTTTAGTAACTGTATATATAAACAGTGTACAGTAAGATAGCCATTTGAGAAGCCTTTAGCCACAAAGAGCATCTATTATTAATGACCCAATAACAGCTGGAAGCATCATAAAGCTGTCAAAATGGCTTACTATCATCGTACTGTGCTGTAATACTGCCATGGCAGTGAATGAAGAATCTCTGGCCAGATTTCTGGTCTTCGAACGGGCAGTGAATCTTGTCTCAATTTTGATTCGACAGGTGGTCGATGGAAAAATTATGTGTTTCAAGTTTCTCCGGATGACCCGGAAGCCAGCGATGAACGATACGTTCAGGATATAGATTATGTGAATAAAAAGATTCATGTCTATGATGCTGACGCTGTACCCTACGAATACGAAATTATGGATGATTTGACCTCGGAATTTTAGAGAGAGTGCGTCTGACTACTTCATCGCAGTCTCTGAATCAGATCAGCAGGGATGATGGAACGTCCGTAGAGGATAACATCCTGCAATTTCTCCGTTGTATACACTGACCGACATCGGGCTCTGACGTTCTTATCGAGCCTGATGTACACGGTGGCAGGCAATGGAGGCGGCTGCACTGTTTCAAAATGGAATTTCTGGTCTATCCTCTGAGTCACTTTCAGGAAACAGACATTGCCGATTCCATTTTGACTGGGGACTTTCAGACAACGATGACTCTCTCATTGCATTGCCTGTCTAGTTATAGAGTTCGCCCCTGTCATTGTGTTTTTTTTCTTACGATGTTTTTTTCCATCCCTGCCGCTGCAGCACTTCATACAGGATCCGGTATTTTTCTGATCATTGAGCTGATCTTCGATAACCCGGACATCCATCCCATCACCAGCACCCAGCAGCTATTGCCAGAACATGAAAATCCGATTCTTTTTTTTCAGGATATTCCTATCCGCTTTGAACCGTCCCTGCTCTCCCGGCAGCCGATTCTATCGACCCACAGGGTGCTGGCCCTGAGCCCGAACAGTCATCAGTGGGAACAGGCGCAGATGCAGGTTTCCGTAACTATCCAGAACTGGCAGGAAAGTCGCTCTCACCCGATTCCTTTTCTGATCACGCCGGGAGCCCATAACTTCTTTTACCTGGGTCCCCAGATGTATCTGCCTGACATTCAGCACGACGGCTACATTGAAGTCACCCTCACCGTTCGCGATGCCACAGGCAACAGCCCCCACTCCCTGAATTTCTCACTGTTAAGTCCTCAACCTGTCCAATATTGTGGGCTGAACAGCTTCGGGCAGTTTATCCTGCAGACCCGGTCCGGCCAGATTAATTTCTCACTCGACCACAGCCAGACCTCGGTTGACATTCCGTCGTCCGATTTTAAGGAAGGGGGCATTTTTGGCAGGCTCAATACCCTCAACGGCATCAACTTCTCCCACCCTCATATATTGATTCACCTGCCCCCTTTTCTGCCGGATCAGGCGGTCAGTGGCAAAGTAATGGTGGCTGCTGATGAGCGGTATTACTCCGAGGTTGATGCTGAATACACCTGGCATTCCTACACTGCCAGTGAATTATCAGAACCAGAAGCTGTCAGGGAGCCGGAGCCTGCACTGGCAACCGCCCCTGACACCGGCACAGAGCCTGCACCCCGGCAGACAGTCATTACAGTAGAAGCAACCGATGAGCCGGAAACGGCCGGGCCAGCCCCCAGAAGCTATGCCGATGTGCTCCGGGAATCAGTTCAGCGGAGAGCTCTTATAAACCCTCAAAACCGGCCAAAAACAACACCACCCCCGGTAAAGAGCGGCAAACAGAAGTCGCAGGGAAGACGTCAGAAGCCGCCCGGCAAAAGCTCAGCTCAACGCTCTGAAAAAATCCGCTCTGAAAAAGCCGCGATCCTGCAGGAGGAGACGCAGGAGACGCAGAATCCTGAATCCGTTAACAGCAGCCAGCACAACGACATGCCTGAACCGGACACCCATCCGGCGGACGAACAAAAGCCCGCAAAAAAAAGAAATAAAAACAAAAGCAAAGAACACCTGCTTTACACATCCGAAGCCACACTGCCTGAATACCCTGCAAAGCCCGCGGTCAAAAAAGCGGTAGACCCGGCAAAGAAAACGGGGGTGAAACCCAAAAAAAATGGTCAACCGAAAAAACAGAAAAAGCCCACACCCCAGAAAATCGTTCCGGCACCGGAAGAAAAAAACCACCCGAAGATCGACTGGGTATTATCTGGCTAATAGACCAGTTAATGGACGGTTTCCAGCGCCCATTCGTCGTGATGGAAAAAAAGTTCGGGGAGTTAAACGAGCAGTATATTTCCATTCAAATGGCCAGCAAAAAAAGTAAACGCCCAAAACAGTACTTAGGTGTAATTGAAAAAAGAAAAATGGAGTGTGAGGCCATCCGCAAGCAAAGAGATAATATTCAAAAGCTATGGTTCAACACAGCAGATGCGTTGACAGAGAAACTGAACACAGAGTTAAGTGATAAAGACAGGGAAGAGATAAAACCCTGGATACAACCGTTTTTTTTACAATGTATTACTCCATTTTTTCAACAAGGCCGTATGAGCCATGAACCATTATGGACATTGTTACAGCTGCATTTACAGCTCGCCAGAGCCAATGGAGTCCTGCCCGTACACAACGGCAGCGCCTTAATGTACCAGTGGTTTGAAACAGCCCCGGCAACATTGGAATACGCCATAATGGGTTCCATATACAGCTTTCAACCCCATATGGTCATCCCGGACTTCTCCGACAGTCACTGTATGGCCCCCGAAGAAGAGGCCTTTCATCAGGATATCCTGGTGCTGCCCATCTCCTCTGACAACGATCTGGAACGCTACCTTGAATCTACCCGGCGCCTGCAGAAAAAGTACCTGAGTACGCTCTCAGGAGCAGCCGACATGGAAACCACCAAACTCTACCCCGTCCTTATTGCAAAAACCCTGGTCTCCCATCTGTTCAGCCTGTTCCACAGAGGTCAGCTGACGGTAGATGATATCAGTCGGCTACAAACCACAGTTAAAGATTTCCTCAAACCTCTGTACGCCGTCATCGATACGCACAATAAAAAGCTGGCCAACACAGATTCCGACTCAAGAATGACTTATGACACACCTAAAATGTATCAAGATCTGCTGAATCTGCTCAATCTGGCCGGGGATGTCCTGATCGCCCGGGATTCGCTGGTAAACAGCGATTACCTTCTCAGCAAAAAGCATGCCCTGCTTCTCTGGCAACCTTATCTGCAAAAGCAGCTGAAAAACGAACGGCTTTATGTATTTCTGGCCCGACTGGCATCCACTGATCTCCCGAATATTGGCTTACCCGAAATCCAGATCCCGATTGAACAGGAGGACCGATCCGCCTACTACTCTCTGGTTCAATACATCGGCAGCCATGCCATGGCTGCCCTTGATCAGGGTATGTCAGACCTTCCCCATCACAGCCTGCCTGATCCAGAAGACATCCCCACCCAGTTACTGGAAGACAACCATCTGCAGCGAGTCCCGGCGGCCGCCGATGGACACTGCCTGTTAACCTCTATCCAGACTTCCACCGGAACCTCCGTGAGTCAGCTGCGCACCAGCCTGAAAGCGGAGGTAGGTCGTTTTCTTGAGCAGGCGGCACTGTCCGGAGCCGATGATCCGGCTGTGGCTGCCCGATGTGCCGATGCCGAATGCGTCCTGCACAATCTGGATCGGGCCAGCACCGACCAGCCCCAGATGAATCCGGACAACTGGCATACCGACCTGCTCTTTCCGTTTCTGGCCAACCTGATGGGCCAGCCACTGCTGGTCATTCTGCCCCGGAATAATAATCCCCGTATTGTGGCCGAAGTGTATCAGCCGAATCATGAACCTTTCCAGGTACTTAGCGCACCGGAATTAAGGCAGTTTCTGGCAGAACACCCCCTGGGAACCTCGTCAGGTGAGTCGGTCGGAATTCTGCATCTCGGGCTTCATTTTGACGCCCTGCAGCCGGTGCTGCCCAGTATCCGGCACAGGGCCAATATCAACGGAACAGATACCCCGGCGGTGTTACCCGCAGAGGTATTGAAGCTCATCGCCCCCTGCGCTCCTGTGATTGAGGCACTTGACTGATTACTCAGCTAACCCTCTTTTGACTGCAGAACTAACTCCCCTGTTTCAATTAGCCATCAGTTTTTACTCGCCACTTTTCCAGCCAGAAACAAACCTTCAGGACTGAGCTGATAACTCTGTTTGGGGCTATTTGGGCTATCGGGGTTAGTCATGCTAATCAACCCCTGATCAAGAGCCGGTTTAAGGTAGTTTTTCCGGAATGTCGGACGGTGTTTTAACCCAAGCTTTTCCATCATACCCTGTACTTTTAAAGGTTCTTCAGGATCAGTCAGCAGAAGCAGGAGAAGGCTTTTTACTTGGTCGCTAAAATGAGTAGGTTCACTCATAAGTGCCTCATTGAGAGCCTGCTCAATCGCTTTCAGTATGAAGGCAATAAATGGTGTTGAGTCGCTGGTATTGTCTGCCTGTCGCAATGCTTGATAATAGGCATTTTGCTGGTCACGAATGATGGTTTCTACAGGCAAAAAAGCCATCAGCTCTTGCCACTTTGACAGGTTCAGGGTTTCCAGAATGCCTGAGAATAAAAAAGTATACTGATCATCAATACTTCGGACAGTTTTTAGCCAGTAATACCAAGGGTTCTGGGGTTTAAGGCACTTTTAGGCAACTCTGGGGAACCCCAGACTTGCAATTAAATCCTATCCCTTGCTGGGCAAGCCTTGGCACCTCAATGCTGAGCTTTCGAAAAACTGTCCGCAGTATTGATCATAAAAACCCAGTTTAATAAATCCAACATATTAATACTCGGGGTATTAATACTTCAATCTGTACAAACCATTTAGTTTAGAATAAGATAAAAGTTAACACTTTGGGTATTAGTATGTCATTTAAATTAAACTGGCTAATAAACCATACCTCTCCGGGCTCTCTGGTCCTGCAGCAATGGCTGACGGAGAATGATATCCATTATTCCCTCGCTCAGAAGTACACCCAAAGTGGCTGGCTGAGAAGACTCAGCCCCGGGGTTTACTATCGTCCGGAGCCTAGTGACACGATTAAACCTGAATGGCCTGATGCATTACAAGCACTCAGTCAACAGCTGAAACTCCCAGTACATCTTGCAGGACTCAGCAGCCTGACTCATCAAGGGCTTAGTCATTACCTGCAGTTGAATTCAGAACAGGTCTGGGTCGGCGCTAGAAGTAAGCAAGCCCTGCCCAAATGGTTTCGGGAATTTTCCGAACAACCCTGGTTATATAGTGGCAACCATAAGCTCGGTGAACTAACTGACAAAGATTTCACCACAGTAACTGTCAAAGGAAAGGAACTCAGAGCCAGCCGCCCGGAACTAGCAGCGTATGAAGTGGTCGATGCCATCGGAAAGCATATCCGTTTTGAGCACGCAGCTGAACTATTTCAGGGGCTAGTTAACCTTAGTCCAAAAAAAGTACAGTCTCTGCTTAACCGCAGCAGTGCTGTGCAGTCCAACCGCATTTTTCTGTTTCTGAGTCATTATTGTGGCCATCAATGGTTCAATCGAATTGATGAATCTCAAATACAGCTTGGCTCTGGTAAACGCCAGGTAGTGACTAATGGTCGATACGATGAGCGTTACCAGATCACTATTCCTCAATCTCTCAGCTATCCTGCATCGTAAAAGAAGAGCAGACACATGGACAAAGAATCCGTTTACTATCAACAGGTTTCCCTGCTGATCCGAATGCTGCCAGTTGTGGCAACCGAGCCTGTCTTCGCTCTGAAAGGCGGGACAGCCATCAATTTATTTGTTCAGGATTTTCCTCGATTATCTGTAGACATTGATCTTGCATACCTTCCTCTCGAACCAAGGGATGAAGCTCTACAAAGTGTTCGATCAGCACTCGAACGTATAACTGAGAAGATTAATATACAGCCTTCAATCAGTGCAGTCCTTCAGGACAGCCGACAAGACGAGTTAAGAATCATCATAGCTACAGAGTCTGCGACCATCAAAATCGAAGTATCTCCTGTTGCCAGAGGCACACTGCATGATCCAGAGCTACTGCCAGTGGTCGAATCAGTAGAATATGAATTTGGTTATGCTGAAATACCTGTTGTCAGTCCGGCTGATTTATATGGCGGAAAACTCTGCGCTGCTATGGATCGCCAGCACCCAAGAGACCTGTTTGATGTTCAACGACTACTGAGTGCAGGTGGTATTTCCAGAGAAATATTTACAGGCTTTCTAACTTACACTCTGAGCCACCCACGCCCTATACATGAAGTCATGTCGCCACGTTGGAAAGAATTGCAGCAAACTTTTTACAATGAGTTTGCCGGCATGACCAATGAACCAGTGACATTGAGTGAACTGATAGAAACCCGCTCTCGTATGCTGGCTGCATTAAAAGCTCAATTTACTGAGAGAGACCGGAATTTTCTGTTATCTTTCAAACGGGGAAACCCTGACTGGGCGCTTTTTGACGTGCCTTCTGCAGCAGAACTCCCCGCAATCCGATGGAAGTTAATGAATATTCAGCGTTTGACAAAAAACAAAGATAAGCATAAACAGCAGCTTGAAAAACTGGAAAATACACTAAAACAATGGCTACAGGTTTAGAACGTAGCCTCTGATTGTAAGGTATCTCTATATCTGAGCTTTAAATACCATAGCTGGATTCAAATTTAATGCGAAATTCTATTAGGCTATGACGGATGCAGTAATCATGTTTGATATGACCCTCATCTTTCAATGAGATTAATGCCTCTATAAAAAATACTCCCCTGGGAAAAACCAGAGGAGTAATAGTTTTACGAGCTAATCAGCACAGCAACCAGTCTGAGGCCATTGCAAACAAAGCAGACTTGAGATCAGATAGCTGCTCAATAGTCAGGCTATATGGAAAAAGCTCTTCAACTAGAGATGTGCAGATACTTAATCCAAGAACATCAAGCCTTGACTGCTGGCCGCGTTTCACCAGATCAACTACTGCATCATAATGATCAATGTCAGGCTCTCCATCGGTAATCATCAAAATCAGACGACGTTGTGCCTTTTCCTGAAGTACCTGATGGATCGCATGCCAAAGACCGGTAGCCATTGGTGTGGTGTCATGGCTGTACAGAGCCGCCAGACGCTCAGCTATCATCGTTGACTTATCCTGTCCAGCAGCGACAGAATATACCCTCTCTTCTGAAGTACCAGGATAGGCTGAAGCTGAAGCTGTTACTCCTTTGATGGTTTTTAGTGCCATCAGCAGTGATAAAACCGCCTCTCGTGCCAACGGCATCCTTGAAGCCATGGATGACGAGATATCCAGCGAGATGTGAACGCAGGCATCAATGGTGATGGACTCAGACCGCTTCTTGAATAAACGACCATCGTTCAATGCTGCCCTGTGCAAGCGTCTTCCATCCAGCTTCATACCTCGTTTACCAGTTCTGCATCGGGTTAGGGTTTTAGCCTGAACCAAGCCAGAAAGCTGTGCGGCTAATCGGCTGGATTCTGATTGTGCCTTCCAGAGCAAAGCTTTGGCATAGTCCCTGTCCTGATCACCCACCATCACTTCATCCACCTGCGGAGTCGTTGTGATCGCTGAGAGACCGGCTCCCTGCTGTTGACTCCAGTTTTCCAGCTCCTGACCAACCACTTGAAACAGGTCTTCTGGCCAGTCTGCTTCGCTGGACTCCAGAATTTCACTGAGTGCATCATCAAACTTTTCATCAAAGCAGCCGTCTTCAGCCTTGCCTGAAGCATCTGAACTGTCTGACACATTCTCAGGATTGTCCTGACTTCTTTCTTCAGAATCGGATTTCAAATCGTCCTCAGGCAAAGATTCCGATTTGTCATCCTGACCATAGGGTTTTTCACCACCACTTAAGTCTTCTTCCTGATCTCCTGACTGATTCTCGGATTCGTCAGTGCTGTCACCACTGTTCTCGTCCGATTCTCGGTTTTCAGAATCCTTATCCCTGTGATTCTGAAATAACGCGATCACCTCATCTGCCAGATTTCTGGCATCCAGCGTACTGCTCAGTGATGGTACTTTGTCCAACAATGCATTT
>CBDAQW010000016.1:0-28375 GCA_965199185.1 Endozoicomonas sp.
TCATATACATATGTTTATTAAAAAAACAACATAAATTTATCAAATTAAAATGCACTATTTTATGTATATTTATTTACCATTTATATTCGAGTATATATGCATATGTTTATGTATATATATTTTCCACACATACACTATTTAATATATATTACTTTTTATTGTACTCTAGTTGAACATGTTTACTTTGTTCTACAATATATTTATTTAGCATTTATATTTTATGTACCCTATAGCTTTGAATATTTATTTTGTATAAATTTTTGACATTAATTCATGTATATTTAAAACATATTCTATTGTTTAAAATATTTCATTTACTTCAGTTTAGATATATTGTACCAATTTTATGTTTTTTACATGTTTTAAATAGTTTTATTTTGAATATATATATTGCATTGTTTTGAATACATATATTTTGTTTATGACATATGCATATATACATTCCATCTTATTTTTAATGTATTTGTATAAATTTCTGACATTAATTTATGTTTATACATAAATATATTTATGTTTATATATACAAATATGTTTATTTTAATATACGGTTACCCTTCCACCCCAGTTTATTTGTTTTAATATATATATGTACATGTTTTTAGTATAAATTTGTGTATTTATTTTGCACAAATTTATTTTGCACTATATTTATTTAAATACGTTGCATTTTGATATTTTACTCCATTTCCATGACCAATTTTGTCAGTATCATTTTAAACTAATTTTATTTATTTTTATAAATTTTAACAAGACCAAACATTTAATTGTTTTATTTTAAACACGTTGTTGTTCTTGTGCGTATTTAAATGTAACTTGTTCAATATATTTATTTTACACAAATATATGTGTGTTTATATTATATATTTTTTGAATATTTATTTTACCAATTCAATATGTATATAATTTTTACGCATTTATTTTTAGTTTGTTTTTTAATATATATATTTTGTTTTCCATTGACAATTTTATTATTTTATCTATACTTTTTTAAATATTTCCAGCATTTAAATATATTTTATCGCGTTTTTATTATTTTCAACCAGTGACATTTATATTTTTAATACATTTTACGTATTTTGTGTATTTATTTAATCTTAAATACTTGTCCATTATTTTAAATATATTCAATACGTATCCAATAAGTATTACAGGTATCCAATACTTATTTATGACATATGTATGTATGTATTTTCCAATATATTTATATATCACATGTATGTATTTATAATGTATTTTGTGCAAATTGTATGTCATTTAAATGTGCTAGTTTGTATTTTTATACTATTTTTGGTATATTTTATTTACTTGATTGTTATATATATATGTATATATGTGTATGTATATTATTTCAATTTATTTGTTACATAGTATATATTTATATGCGTATTTGACGTGCGTTTATGTATGTATTTTTTACAAGAATGTATTTTTTACAAGAATTTACATATTCACGCTTGTTTATTTATCCTTACTAATTTATTTATTAATTTATAATATTTTTATTGCGTATGCGTTTATTCTGATTTGTATTTTTGTTAAAAGTATTATAAATATTTATGTATGTGTATATATATCAAAACAAATTGACATATAATAAAATTTAAACAGTAGTATAATAAAAAATCGGTATAAGCACGTTATTAATACATTAAAATACATAATAAATTAAATATATTTGAAATAAAAACAGTATTAAACACATTTACATAAAATAAAATTAACACGCATAAAATTATATACACCTATATAAACGTATTTATATATATTTTTGAATGATATTATCACATCAAAACATTCAAAATAAATAAAACCTGCGCAAATAAATACTGTATAAATACACACATAAAATAAACGCAAATAAAACAACAATACATTTAAACAAACACAATAAATATACAAAATCACATAAAATTATAAATACTGTATAATAAAATATGCAAAAATTTATATACAATGACAATCTAAAAATATTATAAATTAAACATACATATACCATGAATATGCACAAATAAGTGCAAAATACTGTATAAATATATATTTATAACAATAAACATGTCTAAACAAATATAACGATTACAATATATACATTCCAACAAGCAATGTATAAATACACATACATAAAAATACATCTTGAATAGATATATTTAAACAAACAAAACGCATAAAACAACAATACTTTCAAACACATACATTTAAATATTTACGTGTCAATTCAAATATTTTATGCGTATGTATTTGTATGTTTAAATATTGAATGTTTTATTTTAAAATTTGTACTGTTTTATTTATAATTATTCGAAACGTATCAATCAACATTTTTATTTCAAAAATATATATATATATATTTGTATTCATTACAATTTTATATTCGATATATAATATTAAACACGCATTTTATTTATTTTTATATACATAAATATTTCATGTCCTGTTTATATCTATGTATTTAATATATTTATGTATCTATCCTAATATATGTATTTATTCACATTTGTATTCATCAACATTGTATGTTTGACGTGTTTATTTTTAATATATGTGTATTTGAATATTTTATATATATTCATTGCAATTTTATATTCGACACATACATTTATACATCAATAATTTGCATGCGTATGTATTTTTACTATATATATATGTGTGTGTGTGTGTATGTTTTATTACATTTTTGTTGTGTTATTTTTGCTGTATTATGCTCATTGTATTTTTGGTATATTTGTATCAACATTTTTATTCATTTTATTTTGTTTTGTATGTTTATTTAATGTGTATTTATTCTATAGTTTTAAATATGATCCACTGTGTTTGTATGTATTTGTATGTTTAAATATTGAATGTTTTATTTTTAACATTATTTCATGTATATTAATATATTAATATACTTTGTTTTTATGTTTATTTGATATACAAATTTGTATGTTTATTTAATGTGTATTTATTCTATAGTTTTAAATATATTTATAGCATATCCATACTGTTGTATATTATGTTTACATTCATTTTGTTGTATATATTTAAATATTTGTATATTTTATTCGGGTTTAAATACATTTAACACATTAAGCATTCTGTTTATATATATATAAACATGTATATTTGTAGCATATTCAATATGTACATTTGTTCGATTGCCTTTACCTACTTCAGATATTGTATACTGGTTGAAATGTATTTTTTGACATATTTTATATATTTTATGCATCCTATAGTTATAATATTCAATTCAAATATATTTATTTGCATATTCGAATATATATTTGACACATTTCTATTATTTTTATTGTATTAAAACATGTTTAAAACATATTCAATGCTCATTTATTAATATATTTTATGTATCCTATTGTTTTGAATATATTAATTTATGTATTTTACGTATGTTTATGTTATCCCCTATCCTTATTTATTTATTTAAAACATATTTTTATACTGATTTTACGTGCATTTATGTATCGTATTGTTTTGAATATATTAATTCATATACATATGTTTATTAAAAAAACATACATACATTTATCAAATTTAAATGCACTATTTTATGTATATTTATTTACCATTTATATTCGAGTATATATGCATATGTTTATGTATATATATTTTCCACATACACTATTTAATATATATTACTTTTTATTGTATTCTAGTTGAACATGTTTACTTTGTTCTACAATATATTTATTTAGCATTTATATTTTATGTACCCTATAGCTTTGAATATTTATTTTGTATAAATTTTTGACATTAATTCATGTATATTTAAAACATATTCTATTGTTTAAAATATTTCATTTACTTCAGTTTTATATATATTGTACCAATTTTATGTTTTTTACATGTTTTAACATTTTTATATATAAATATTGTCAGCATAAAAACATATTTATAAATATATTGCATTGTTTTGAATACATATATTTTGTTTATGACATATGCATATATACATTCCATCTTATTTTTAATGTATTTGTATAAATTTCTGACATTAATTTATGTATTTTATACAAATATGTTTATAATAAATATGTTCAATTTATTTTAATATATGGTTACCCCCTACCCTTATTTATTTTACACTATGTATATTTATTTTATTATTTGTTCGTATTTTTATTTGCAAAAATTTGTTTTATTCTATTTATTGATACGATTTATTTCAATAACATGTATTTATTTCAACAAACTCGTATATACATATTATATTCTATTTTACCAATTGCACCTAGAATATAAATATCAAATTTTTATTTATATATTTTTAGTTTGTGTTTGATTGAATATATTCCACCCTGTTCCATCATCAATTTATATTGTTTTGTATATTTCCAGTATGCTAGATTTACACCATCTATTTTATTTTTAATATATGTATATATTTATACCAAAACATGTTTTTAGTATAAATTTGTGTATTTATACATCTTTAGCACTTATCATGTTGAATCTATTGAATATAAACACACACACACACATATACATATATATATAACATGTATGTATTTATATTGTATTTTATGCTATTTAAATATGCCATTTAAATGTGCTAGTTTGTATTTTTATACTATTCTTGGTGTATTTTATTTACCAAATTGCTTTAAATGTATCCACTATGTCGAATACATTTATGTATTTATTGAAACATTTTTATTCTATATATTTGTATTTATATAAATATATATGTTGTGTATTTATTCTGTCATATGCATTTTTATACGTATTATAAATATATTTTTATTTATTCATTACATAAAATATACATATATATATAATATATACAAAATACACGTAAATTATGTATAAAAATTGTGAAAATATATAAATACACATAAAAAATGCATATACATACAAAATATAAACGTATAAATATACACATAAAAACAGTATAAAAATATACAAAATATTTAAAATGAAATATACCCTATATGTTATATATATAAATATATATATATATATTTAAAATTAATAAAATGTTTTTGACAAATTAACGCGATATATATATATATAATATACACATAAAAATTAAAATCAAAAATATACGCATACAATAAACATAATAAAATAAATCAATATTCAAAAAAGTACAAATAAAACATCCAAAATAGTACAAATTTAAACAGTATGCTTTAATATCGACACATTTAAAAATATACACGCATAAAATAGTATAGACACATTCAATAAACATATTCAATGCAGTATAAATACCGTAAAAGCGATAAAATACATAAAACTAAAAACAAACATGTTAAATATATACAACATAAAAATACCATAAATATTTTATAGCAATACGAATATTTACAACATCAAAATATAGACATGCATAAAATAAACATAATAAATATATTTTAAATTAGATAAATATATTTTGTTATATCGCATAAATAAAAATACAATAAATAAAATCGTTAAAATATTTATACATAATTTGGACGTAATAAATAGATCAAAATACAAACATGCATAAATAAAAATACAATAAATAAAACAACAAACATAATAATAATAATACAAAATAAACATTTAAACAAAATAAACAAAAACAATAAATACACTTAAAATATACATACATAATTCACGCTAACCAGTATAAATATATTCAAATTACGTTTTAAACATATTTAAATAGCAAATGATACATATAGCGCACACAAATTTTAAATAAATACACTACATAAACAAAATATAATAAACAGAATACAATATACATTTAAACAAAATAAACATAACAAACAAAAACAATACATCAAAAATAAAAATATATTTAAATAGCAATAATACATGTAGAATACATATATCAATACAGTAATATTAAAATTGCAAATATTTGAATACAAATTAAAATATTTACTACATCAAAATACAACATGCATAAAACACATTTAAATAATAAACATGTATACAAATATATTTAAACATACCCGTTTAAATATAGAATAAAATAATATAAAATAATATAAAAATATATTAATATAGTAAATACATTTAAATAATGAATAAACAAACATACATATTTAAATACAATGTATGCATAAATACAAACAATCAGTATGAAATACTGTAAATATATGTTTAAAATAAAATAGTATTTTAAATAATTGAAATAAAATCAGCATAGAATACATTAAATATTTACATTAAATTGATGTAAACAATATATTTAAAATAAAAACAGTGTATATAAATATATTTGTTTAAAATATATATTGGCATAAATCAATATATAGATAATATATATAGATATATACAGTAAAATACATTAAGTAAAATATATACATATATCAAATACATATTTTAATAATATACAATGTATACTATAAAACAATGCGATTGTATATTTAAACAAAATATACTATAATAAAATTACCATAAATATATATTTGTTTTTAAATAGTATAAATACACTAAAATGTATAAATATACAAATATACGTTTAAAATCAGATATATTGATTTCAATATATATACACATAATATAAAAAGTATAAAATATATACACAACTAAACAAACATTTAAAATAGTATAAATATATTTGTTTAAATAATACAGGTACACAAATTATTATATATATTTATTCTTTGAATAATTATATATCAAAAAAATAGATAAAAACAATCTGCATAAAATACAGTTATACACACTGCAATAATATACCATATATACAGTATTTGCAACATTTAATATACAATGTCATTTTTAAATGTATTATTAAAATAAATGCACATAACACATCAATAAAATACATATATACATACATTTATTTATAAACCATCTATATCCAAAATAACAAAATACAAATACACAATGTACTTGTAATATTCATTAAACACTCGTAAGTATTTAACACACACACTACATAATATTAAACATCCATATGTGCATTATTATATTTTTATTGTGTATTATTACATACGCATTAACAATATATACACAAATTGTTGCAACCATTCAATGTCATAACAAATTATACATTATAAACTGCAAACTATTATAAATTATTTTACCATAATTTATAAATACGAAATTTGCTTGATATAATATAACAAAAATTAAGTATACACACAATTATATTTATAAATTTATAAATTATAAATATCAAATATAACTATCAATATATACATACCCGATACATTTATAACCTAATAATAGCATGCTATCAAAATAAATATACAAGTCATGTCATATATGTTTGTAATTTATATTTGTTTATAATACAACTAATTATTACAAAACTATACACACATTTGATGCAATATATTGCGTATACATACACTACAAGTGCGTGCATTCAGTTACTTATAAATATATTTATTTTCAATATATACATATGTGTGTGTATACAATATGTGCAATACACCTACTTTTTGCACACATTATATACTAAATAGCACTGTTGATATATAAAGTGCATTGTTATACTACAATATGTATTAATATAACAGCATATACATACACAATGCATACACATATACTACTATTCATATACCCATACACATGTTCACATATTAAAATACAACATTTTGTACGATACATATATCAACAATACTTATTTACGCATATATATATACATACAATATGTACTTTAATAATGTTTACATTGCTATTTATCATACTATTAACACATTGTTGACTATCATCGCTATAAATTATTATACACACATGCAATCATTATTTTTACATGGCTAATTAGCATATACGCATGCATTGCAAGTGCTACGCTATACTTGTTAAACATACATGTCTATATTGTAGTACTAATCTGTCATACATACTATATACAAATGTCACTATGTCATCGCATATGTATACAAACAATATCGTATATCAATACAAGTTGTGTATACAGTACACTGTAAATATATAGCACCTGTAGTATCATAACAATAACACACATAATACATATACAATACTAACTACAATTGATATGTTGCATATACAATACTATTTTATGTTATTTAATACATATGCATACAGTATACTGTGCATAGTAACACATTAATATTTATAGTATTATCAATATACATATTCGGTACATCACTTTAGTATTTATACGTGTATCAATAAGTACGTATACATGTCGTAATTGGATACGCTTCTAGATACACTACACGCATCCAGTACTTATATTTATCATATATATTCAACATATATACTGTAACTAATTGCATAATAATTAACACATTGCACATTACCAGTATACAACAGTTTAATAGTATGCATGCCAAGTTATTGATATACTGCAGTTACTTTTTTAATATATACATGTTACGGCACTTACATTAGTTATGTGTCTACCCGCATTGTTCGATTATAGTGTGTTATGACAAACCTACTATGTCAACAGGTACAGTGTAGTAACAACACATTGTAAAAAATAGTACATATAACCTACACAAGTAACAGTTTCTGTACTGTATTGTTTTATAAAATGCACAAAATAATATTTAAATTGTTTATTTTTATCTAGCAATGCTATGTTTGCCAATCTAAATATTAGAAACGCACACTTTATTACAAATTGTATAGTAGAGATACCACAAAATATACATCTATTTTTAATAAAAATGTTACATTCGATAAAATATGTTATTTGTCTAATGCTACAAAATATTCCCTATATATTCCTATTGGACCATACCAATCCAACAACTTTAATTACAAAATTACACTACATTCGCATTGATAAAATCAAGCAAATATATCGATGCTACAAAAAATACGATAGATTCTAAAGCTAATACAATATGTAATGTCAGCGCGAAATACCAATAAATTATTACTACAAACGTATTTAAATATTAATACTGTTGTTGTATCATTTTAAATGACAAAAATAAAATTACACATGCATCATATGATATATCCGCAGTAAAAATAGTATATATGCAGATAAGATGTACACCAATTCAACAACTTTAAAATTGTGCTGTATATTATTCAATGATTGTGTAAATTTGCTGTGAATCAGTGAATTGCAATGAAACATTTCAAATGTTATTATGTGGTAAAAATATAAAGTATGCACCGTATATTCCATTTTATGCTGGCATTCCCGAGTGTGTGATTATACACCAAATTTCATTCGAAAATATATTATTCTATTTATAAAATGTCAATAAATTTGCATTATGCATACGGAAGCAAGCATTCAATAGACTAAAAACATGTCTTGATCAATATTTTGCAATGAAATATGTTAAGTACGATCCCCAACCAATATAGTTTATTATTGGGTTCGTCATCAACACAGTGCATTTGTCAATACGAAACTTTATATACAATTTTTAAATCGAACTGAGCTTTATAATTGTACAGGATTTACTTGTATGTATTTGTATACTGAAGCATACTTGTCAAATAAGCAACAATTACTTAATGCCCGCATAATTAAACCTGAACATCATAATGTTTTTACAGAAAAATCACCAGTTCATACGAATAAAACTATTACTAATAGGTCATATTCCGTTAATTTAAAATATTATCAAAATACTAATCTTATACAAAATATATATTTAAAAGCGAACTCTAGTTTAAAACAATAAAAGTAAATGTAATTTTCCTGTGGGTAAAAATAATAACCAATATATAAAAACAAGCAGGGTCACAATAAATATTGGCAAAACAAAATATATAAATTCTACGATATCTAAAAATAACATTTCGAATAACCCAATATCTTACTTAAATGATACAATAATTAATACATATTTACAGTTTGATTGTACGTATAGCCAAAAAACAAGTAACAATTATTGTTTTATTGTTGCAAGAATTTGTATTATACTATGTATTTTATCCATTGTAAAAAATAGCGCGCATAATCTGCACTTTTATAGTTACTACAACATGCATGTGAAGTTATATAGGGTTGCGCATTTAGTTCTACAGCTATTGTGCGGCAGTATGCGGTTTCTTGTGTTGGTGTGTGTTCCTGTTGCTACCTGATGCATTCTATTTATTTAGTCTACGATAATCCTTGACTGCTCTGATACCTAAGGCGCCAGTTTTTGTGTAGCCACCATAAAATTCAAAGTGCTAATTATTGTGTTGCAGTTTTAACAGCAATGAATTACCCGCAAGTGTTTCTAATATGTGTACTATGCAGTATACACTATGACCAGCCAGTTGTTTGTTTCAACGTTATGCCGAAACCCTGTATGTTGCTTTGTGTGCATCAATAAGTTTGACATATGTTATTGTTCAGTTATACACACGATAGTTTACTAGAGCACTGTATAATACATAGTGTTGTTGTTTACAGTTGTACTAAAACTAATGCATGTTAGTACAATTGTTTGTTTTTATATCCGCTATATGTAGTATAATAAGTATCAATAGTCAAGATAGTATGCATATATACTGTTTTACAATGTGCATTGTTATATTGAATTGTCTAAGCATAAGTTCACAGTACTGGTATAAATTTATATCACGATACATCACTACAATGCAGTATGCGCATGCTATTGTAGCTTACTGCTGTAAAATTTAAACCTGCGCATAGATTGCGCATCCTTGTCGCTATACTGCTTATACAGTCAATATGACAATACAGTGTTATTTATGCATTGCGAATGCTTCTAGCTTCAATACGCATGCACCAGTGTATAGAGCTATCGTAGATGCAGCATGTTATCCATACACTAGTACATGTGTTAACACTACCAGTTGCATCTGAATACAAGCTTTATTTTTATTGTAAATAAGTACCCTTGTAAGTTACACATCGTAGTGGTAGTAGTAACAAAAGTGTGTGTCTAATAATATATTTATGCTGTTTTGTATTGCGTTCTTAATGCGTATTGGTATTTCAGATATTGAATTTAGTGTATGTTTATGCAGTGCAGCTATCTGCTGTACCACGTATTGTTGCATACAGCATGCTAAATACACATGTACAGTTTTAACTAGCTTATTTAACATTTACACGCATTCAATTGTAACAGTCCGTAGCCATTTATAGCTTATAGCTTGATATATGTATACTCACACTGTATGATTGTCAATGTATCAACAATCACAAGTGGGTTATATGTGTAACAAAAATAACACCTACAACACATGTATATAGCATGTCAATTTGTGTAGCCTGATTGCGTGCAAGTAGTTATGCGTTAATATTTACACAATTTAATGTAAAGTCAACATGTGTATGTATGCATTTTGCACGTTTAAATTTTGCATATGGTCATTGTAATACATTATAAACAGCAACAACTATTATTTAACAAATTAACACGCACAGACACAAGCACAGCAACAGGTTACTAATATTACAGCACACAGACGCAATATTATAATACAGTATGTAGCAAAACAACAATCAGAATACCATATATATATGTGTGTGTGTGTTTGTCCGCACTTAATAAATGCATATATAGTATGTGACATCATGTTATATTCAATAGTTACGCACGCATGTTAGCATTATACATATCCATGTGTCAATATATGCGTAGCAATTCGTAAGTAGTCACACACTGTTTATTTTATAACAAGTCACTGAGTCAAGCGCATTTAGTTGTATAGTTATTTGTGTACCCGTAAGTGTTTAATGAGTTATGCGTATTGACTACTTATTATTGTATACGCCAAATGGCGCGATAAATACAATCATACAAATACAGCATTAGTATTGTTAGCCATATGTACTCTGTTTATTAGTGACAGCCAATATTTATATTGTTTACTTCTAAACACCTGTTATTGCATACGCATTACTAATTTTAAATATTCAAAATTGAATAATTATGAATATTTCTTAATATATATTTACTGTATATACATACATGTAAGTATGCATATACAGTGCGCAGCAATATGCACATACACATGTGTATATACATATTGCTGCTGGCAATGTCAACTTGGGTTTGAACACACCCCGACTACCAGATGCATAAGTATTACCCTGCTGGGATGCACTTGACGTGGCACGCAACAGTGGCGTATCTCAGCGTGCGCATGCTCACACACCTCTGAATACGCAATTGCATTGACTCAACGCACATAATGCACAAATAGTCGATACAAACTGCACTTTTGTATTGAGCATACTTGACTTCGCATACCAATAAAACAAGCATGGTGCAGTACTGAACTGCGCTTTACTGAATAAACACGCATCAAAACAAATACCTCAACAACTGTGGTCACCAAGGACTTGGCACGGACGACAGTAGATTGCATCAAGCACACACGCGTATTTGTATGTATGTGTGTATTTGCGTGTGCCCAATGCAACCTTTTGTTGTTCAGTAGTAAGTCCTTGATGGCTACTGCTGTTCAGGTGTTAACTTTGATGCGTGTTTATTCAGCAAAGCGCAGTTTAGTGCTGCACAATGCTTGTTTGGATTGCATGCAAGTCAAGCATGCTCAATACAACAGTGCAGTTTGTATTGACTATTGCGTACTATTTGCATAGAGCCAATCCAACTGCACATTCGGGGCATATGTCGTATGGATATACCTACAACACTGGGATACACTTGACGTGGCACGCAACAGTGGCATATCCCAGGGGTTACAACACTTATGCACCTAACAGTCGGGGTGTGACAAATTTAAACGTCAACCCCTACAGTGTATTGACATGCCTATAACAAGCTACAGTTCTAACCAAGCACTGACAGAAATAAGCCAAGATAAACAAGCTGATGCGAAAACAGTGCTGGAGTCTCAACCCCGGCACAGTTTCGCAACAAGCCCGTTACCTAGCGTGACACTACGACACTGATTGTGTAAAGCACGCGCCAATCGACGCATACAACCACAACCGCGAGTCTTACCTACATGAATATCGAGAATCGCCCACGTAACCAGTCAACAAAGCAAGGAGCGCAAATGCAGCTACGACTTACTTCGCATCCCAATAACGCTGAAAGCCGCACTGGAAGAAGGAGAGCGCAAATGCAGCTACGATCCAACCACCAGCTAAGCTGACGACCCTCTTCGAGAGGGGGCCCCGGCCAAAAGACCATGTACCCCTCTCATAATACTAAATGCCACCACGTTATTTTGCAAAAATAGTGCATATGTGCACTATGTATTTGTACACATACAGCATGCATAAGTGCATATGTGATAGCAGTTGCAATACGCATATATGCATGCTACACAGTATGCGGCACGCTACTATGTGCATACACACATGGCTGGCTGCATTTACAGTACACTGCATGTTTACAGCTACAATATGTATAAAAATATACATACACATACGGGTTCAATATGCATGTTTGTATTTTTTATATGTTTATTCAGTTAAATAAAAATATTCGTGGCATGGCAGTTGCTGTTTGTACAAAGTGCATAAGTGAAACAAGCATCAACATTATTGCATTGTTTATGCAATGTTGTTGTGTTTACATTATATACATGCTATATTTCAATACACAATACAACATAACAATAAAAAGTCAGTATTTCACATGCAAATAAAAACATTATTTCAATATATAAATATATTTATTTACATTTATTTACATTTATTTATATAAGTGAGTGCGTATTAAACACTCGATGCGTCAACACTTACACAATACACATTACAAACACATTCATGTACTGTATCTATAAATATATGTTACGATACACACATTCAAGCAACCAATTTGTACATTGAATACATATTAAAAATTCAATATGCCTAAGTAATTGTAAAATATTTAAACTAATACGTAATCGTTATTGTTTGACACGTCACCGCGCAACATGCATACATGTCACATTTATCAAATAGCAACCAATCAAGTAAGTATATACCCACAGTTTAAACTGCACTTCCATTAAAAGTATATAAATACACACCCTGCCATCACACAATATTAATTTCACATCATGCACACTAAAATCTGCATCTTGACTATATACGCGACCAATGAACATACACATTTATACATTTGTGTGCGCAAACAAGTGCACAATATATATTCTATTGCGCATCACTGCTACATATTGATAAAACAGTCTTGTGTCAACCCTAACCCACACCATAACTATCGCAACCTAAAACACATACATTTGCATAAATAACACGCTACAATACTATAAATACACTATGCGTGCATTTTAAAATACAAGCAAGCACGCACTATAAATACAATATACGCAACCAATGTGGTAAATACCAGTACACTTACTACAAATTACAAACAATAAATACATATAAGCACTGCACTATAAACATACAAATATATATTTCAATTACCAATTTAACACGCTATACAAATTCATACCACCAAACACAATATTAATTTTACATAACATGCGACTAGCACACAATACACTTAGTATATACACAACTGGTTGCATAACACATGGCTAGCACACATTTCAATTTATAACAAATACATGACAAACTATATACACAATCAACAATACACATATATATACATATATGCAATATATTTCAATTACCAATTGCTTGCATCATAATAGCGCTGTTGGCATTCAATTTTGTCAACTATAATACATATTGTTACTAACTACGAATACAGAATACAGCTATTGCAAACTATACCACAATATTGTCATACATTTATAACACATGATCAATAAACACATACATGAATTATAACAATAATTCAATCATACGCAGCCAGCAAATGTCAATTTTCAATACTAAAATACACAATACCATTGACATAAATTAACAATAAATACTCACACACATATACAAATAATTAAATATACGGGTACGGAAACACGTGGCACGTACACAAACATATATATACAAACACGTGTACACAAATACTTATCACAACATCATGTAATTGTAACTCCTGTATTGTACCAAACGCATGTTATAACAAAGTCACATATATACATATGCATTTGTGTGCGTCATCAACATATATACTTCACGATACTATAATATACTCAATTTGTGATATACAATTAAATACAAGTAAATGTATACATATGAATAAATACACTGTTGTATATAGTATCAAAAATACATACGCACAATTATACAATAATATTTGTAGAAATAACAAAGTGCAACATGTAAACATATTGTATCAATAAACTTATTATATGCATATATGCATATATACATATATACATATATATATATTTATTTTTTGTGTGTTGCTCGTGTGTATATACCTATTATTATACCAACAAATTATAACAAGCGCTGTGTGCATTACGCACATTACAGTATGGCCCCTGTTGTATTACATACTTGGATACACAGTAGGTCTTATAAACTAGTATGGAATATCCATAACATGTATGAGTTTATATCCAGTGCATGTATAGTTGTATTTATTGCAGATTGTATTATTAGAGCTACAACATCTATAAATTACACGGTATTGCTGCATCAGTTATGTCACAGCTGTTGATCTATTTTATAATTATAAGTATGCACAATTCACGCGCATACCAATACAGAAAACTACTATGGTAAAAAGTATGGCATTCTATATTGGTAATACATAGAAAAAGTAGACCCCCAGTGGATACTAATATATATCAACAATTTGTTAGTTGGCACACACACACATATATATTATATATATCTATTTATATATTTATGTATATATTTATGTATATATTTATTGAAAATTACACCCTTAATTAATTTTTAAATTTACTAACAATCACACAGCGTTAGCATACACATATTATACACCACAGCTACATACAATAGATACCAAGCATAGAACTTACATAATACAACAGTCACACTGGTTAATGCATTCAATATTGTATTCAGCATGGTTATACATACAGTCTCGTAAATGTATATTGTGTAGCAGTTGACTGTTTATTGTATAACAAACGCTGTATTTAAGTTATACGTGTTACAAGTATAGCCCCTGTATTATATTAAAATTTTAACATTTGTTCAGCATGGCATACACATATCATGCTTATAATTTATAAAACACATATAACCCTGTGCATATATAGCCCTTTGAATACAAACTCCATGCCAATAATCGTCATTAAAAATTAGCCAATACTACACGCATGCCATATTGAGCATACTTTAATTAGCTAGAGTCCTGGCAACGCATACGGCAGCAGTTAACTATTGCTTAACTGTGCAAACTGCATTCCACACACAACAAAATAACACTGCCAATATTAAAATATATAAGTACACACGCACACACTCTAATTGATACATCTATAAATACAATATGTACAGTATTTAAACTAACATACACCCTATTGACATTCCTGGGTATAGAAACAATCAAAATAAATACATAACAACCATACTACAGCAATTAATACATTCAACACACGCTATACACAATAATTACATTTTCATAAACAATATTACTAAAATATTAATAATAAATATATTGTATAAAAGTAACAAATTTATAAATTGAAAATAACAAAAATAATAAGTCAAAAAACCATATATATATATACATATATTTATATTTTAAATTTAAACTATAATATATATATATTTTTATATTTATAATAAATTATCACATCACAATTCATGTAAATTATGCATATTTGTTCCGTAACCCTATTATAAATACAACTATAAATATAAACACTATAAAATATAAACACTTTAATAATAAATACAAAAACAAATATAAATATACAACACTATCCATGTAAATTACACAGGTTCTTCGATACTTATAAATTTCACTGAGCTTCATTTTAACCCTTACCCTATTATAAATACAACTATAAAATACAAATACACATAATATAAATACAAACATAACAATAAATATACATAATTATAAATACAAATAATACAATATAAATACAACTATAAAATATAAATTATACATATTTGTTCGCTTACCCTATTGCAAACACGGCAATATACAAATATACATATACATATACATATACAAAATAGAAACAATACATACAATACATACAATACATACAATACAATAACAAACACAAAACAAATAAATACAACATTACAATATACAAATATAAATGTACTATTATAAATACAAATAATTCAAACAAATGCTACCATACATATATACACAATACAACATATGCAACATACAAATTGCTATGGTATTCGTATATTCAAATGCGCACAACTACTAATACACATTTACAAGCGTTGTTGCATTTACATCACAATAAACTAATTACATTATACACATTATCACTATACATACAATAACACACATACCACATGCAATTTGCTATACACCGTACAAAAATACATTTGCACTACAATATTCATTGCATTTCAATACAACACATGCAAATACTACATATATGCACATTTCAATGTACATTTGTTACACATCGCTGCACTGTTTTTACACACCTATGTTTTTTTACATACCCGTATTAACAATATATTTCAAATTATGCACACATATATGTATAATAGTATATGTTATACCTATAACAAATACAACATACTGAATTACACTTACATAATTAACATCAATGTACGCGTACAGTACTTGTCAAGTATACATTTGTATTTAACAATCATTCACCAATATATACATATATATATTTCAATACATTAATATACATATTGAATCTAATATATACCTGTATTCAACAATTAAAACGCACACATACATATATACATATATACATATACACATATATGATACTAAATTACACCTATACTAATATGTTCTATACATATATCATAAATACATCGTACATATGTATACACAAAGTTTACACTACAACTTAGTAGTATATACAAACTATCATCTATAAATGTACAATTCTACTTGTGTAATAACATAATATATACATCGTACATGTGTATATACACTACAAATTGTATATATCAACAAAACTACTTACTAACAAACCAAACAATCAGTATATATATATACTGTTTACAATACACGATATGTTATTAATTTTACATAACCTTGTGTACATGTTTATTGTACTATATACACAACTAGGCATACATATTGTAACATGCATATCTATCAACAACTAGTATCACAATCTTATATATACATACGCATTTGACAATATTCTACTGACAAACACATACACAACTATACACATATATCAACAACTACTACATAAATCGCATACAATATATACACACTATGATACAAACACCAATGCAATACAGTATACTAAATACATATGTCAAACCTATAGCCATATATAAACAGTGTGTCACATACACATACATACACAAAATACCCGCACGCTATATAATATACACATCAATGTAATACAGCTATAGTAATTACAAATATTCGACACTGTTCATTATAAACTGCGAAAGTATTTACAGACACATATACCAACAATTGTATACCACTACATACATTCGCATACACAAACTATACAACAATAACTAAGTACTGTAGGTATAATGCAAATTTACAATACTATACTACTTTATATTATTTATATAATAAATACTTACAACTACATACATAAGTATGCACAACAACGTAACAAATACATTGTACATATATAACTTGTATACAATATATAACACAAAACACAAAAACATATATACATATATATACAAATACACGCATATATATATTGACAATATACACACACCAGTATACATTATCAATTGCGCTGTTGTATTTTAAAACATAAATAAATATCAAATATCAAATATATATATATACTAACTGTATTATCACAATAATAATATTGTAATATTCATACACCAGTATACATATAATAATTTTTACAATAATATATATATTTGATAACATTTAAACATATATAACAATAAAATACATTAAATAAATACAAACTCAATAATATATTTATTTTATATTTTATACATATTTTATACATATACCAGGTAAAATAAATATACTAAATAAAATATATTTATTTATATATTAAAAATGTTTAAAAATAAATCTATTCAATACACACACACATATATATAAATATATATATTTATTTATATATTTAACAAATTAAATATTCATAAAATAAAGTCAGTATAAATAAAACTGTGTAACAGTTATAAAAATAAACCCATTCAATACACACAATCTAAATATATTTATACAAATACAACAAATACACAAATACACAAATACACAAATAGAATATAAATATGTTTAAAAATACATATAAATACAAACAAATAGAATCTAAGTAATACACAATAAATATACCTAAATAGTGTAACACAAATACATAAAAATAAATAAAACACATTTAGACATATTTACGATAAAATATATTGAACAAATAAAAACAATTGGTATAAATATTAGAATAAATAAATAAGAATTGTGAATTAAGCATACATAAGCATACATAAGCATACATTAAAATAAACAAAACTAATTAAAATAAATATATATTTAAAACATAATAAAACATAAGATAAGCATACATAAGCATACATTTAAAATGAAAAATGTGACATTCATATATTTTAATATAAATATATTTAGAGTATGTTTAAACAAATTTGAAATAATATACATAAATATATTTGTTTTTAAATAGTATAAATATATTAGAAATAATTCGTTTAAAATAAACATAAACAAATAATATACAAAAATACAACAAAAATAAACAAATATATTTATTTAAATAGCAAATAATACACATAAAATACATACATTATACTGTAATATAATATAAAAATTATGAATATTTGTATACTAATTAAAATATTTTTGCGTACAAAACAAAACAAATAGTATATATTTTTAAATAATAAATAAACAAATGTATTTGAATATATTTGAACAAGTAAAAATACAATAGAATAATAGATATCAATACAGTAAACACAATTAAATAATAAATAAACATATGTATTTAATACAATATATACATAAATACAACAATCAGAATAAAATACAGCAAATATTTATATCAAACAAAATGTAAAAATAAACACATAATATTAAAATAGTATTTTCAAATAATTTGTTTAATATAAAAAGATATTAACAAAATGTAAAAAATATTTAAAATAAACAAAACTAATTAAAATAAATATATAAATGTATTCGTTTAAATAAAATTAACATTTACATAAAATAATATATAAATATAGATATATAGATATATACAGTATAAATATTCAAAAAAGTATACATATATCAATACATATTTTAATCATATATAATGTATACTATAAAACACACTGATAATATACCCAAACAAAACATACAAATAATAAAATTAGTATATAAAAATATAATAATAACAAATACATATTTTAAATAGTATAGATGCATTAATTATTATATATTTATTTTTTAATAATTATAAATCAAAAAATAGATAAAACAACCAGTATAAAATACAGTTACTCATATTGTAATAATATACCATATATACACTAGATTTATAAACATTTAATTTCACGATGTCATCTTTAAAATTATTGTAAAAATAAACACAATATATCAATACAAATATTGTATATGCTAATAATAAACACATCTATATTCAAAATAACAAAATATACATACAAATACATACATGAATACACTATGTGTTTTAAATATTTGTTATACAGTCGTAAGTATTTAACACACACTACATAATATTAAACATCCATATGTGCATTATTATATTTTTATTGTGTATATAATTACATATGCATTAAAAATATATACACACAAATTGTTACAACCATTCAATGTCATAACAAATTATACATTATAAACTATAATAAACAATTATAAATCATTTTACTACAATTTTAACAATACAGAATTACTAAAATATTATCAAGTATATATTCAATTTAAATATTAAATTTATAAATTGACAAAATGACCACAATATAACTATCAATATATTTATGTATATATACATATTATTTATAATCTAATAATAAAAATGCTATTAAAATAAATATACAAGTCATGCCATATATTTTTGCAATTCATATTATAACCCTAACCCTATAACAAATACAACAATAAATAACACAATAAATAAAAATAATACAAATAGTAATACAACAATAAATACTATTATAAAAACAAATACTACTATACAACTACACAATAAATACACAATAAATACATATAGTATAAATATATTTTCAAACAACAATAATATAATACAAATACGCAAATAGTATTTGTTTTGAATAAATGTATCCATCCATATTACTTTTTCAACATATTACAAAATAGATACAATATAAATATATTTAAACAAGTACAAATAAAATAAACACATGCAAATACATAAACACAAATATACATTAAAAATCAATAAATATACAATCTATTTTGCAATATATATATAATAAAAATATGTTAAACATATAAAATATACTACAATAACATAATAATATTATATGTTTACACTATTAAAAATTAACACTACATATACAATACATACACAACACGCATATATATATGTATATATAAGTACTGATTAACTACACAATTCATATTACAACCTATTTTTATCACAAAATTAATACAATATTTCATATTATTTATTCATAACATTGTAAACAATCACATTTTAAATACAATAATTTATAAACATCAACTCAATAAAATATAAATTACAATTAGGATATATTAAAATATTAATAATACGTATATATTGTATAAAAGTAACAAATTTATAAATTGAAAATAACAAAATAATTATTCAAAAAACTAAAATATATATGTATATGTATACTGTATGTATGTATATTAAAACAAATTTATAAATTGAAAATAAAACAATAAAATAACAATAAAATAACAATAAAATAGGTACAATAAAAACATTGTTTAATATATTCATGTGTATACATTAAAATAGAATAAAATATATTAAATATAAAAAAGTATTAAATAAAAATAATTAATACATTTACATAAAATTAACACACGCATAGATTCATATGCATATATATGTATATGAATCTATTTATTTTTAAATAATACTATTACATTAAAATATTCAAAATACTATAAAACATTTACATAAAATAAATACCGTATAAATATAATTTATGTATGTATACACGTAAAATAAATACATAAAACTAAAAAAAAAATATTTAAACAACACAATAAATATATATATAAACACATAATAACAATACATCTTGAATAAACATATTTAAAAATGAAAACAATATACATACATATAAAGTACTAATATTTTTGTATCTATTCAAATATTATTTTATTTTTACACACATATATGTATATGTTTTATTTATACCTATTCCAGATGTATTCATCAATAAATTTTTACTATAAATATATTTATATTCATTGCATTTATTCAATACACATACATATAAAGTATATATTTATTATGTATCTATTCAAATATTTTATATTTACATATTCAAATATATTTTATTTTTACTATATATTCATATGTTTTATTTATATCTATTCCAGATGTATTCATCAATTTGTATTTTTACTATATATATTTCTATTCATTGCATTTTTATATTCAATACACATACATATAAAGTACACATTTGTTTTATTTTACGCGTATTTATTTTTACTATAAATATACGTTTATTTTAAATTTGTTATATTTTATTTGTATTTTTAATTTATCTATTCAAATGTTTTATTTTTATATACATATATATTTATCATACACATACATATATATACATTTATTTATGTATTTTTATTCATCGCAATTTTTTATTCAATACACATAAATATATAGTATACATTTTTTATTTAAAATTTGTTTATATTTCATGTCTATTTATTTTTACCATATATGTGTATATTTTATTACATGTTTTATTTTTTGCTGCATTTTTAATATTGAATTTTTTATTTTTAAACATGATTCACTGTATTTGTGTATAACCAATTTTTTGTTGTATTTTTACTATATTAAATTTGTATTTATTTTTAGCATTTCAGTATTTATATTTTAATACGCTTTTTTGCGCATTTATATACATATGTTTTATTTTATTTTTTAATAAATTTAACACATTAAAGCATTCTGTTCAATGTTTTATTTTATGTATATTTATTTCACCTACTTCATATATATTTATTCTGGTTGAAATGTATTTTTTAACATATTTTATTTATATCCTATTCAGTTTCAAATATTTTATTTATTCATTCGTATTGTGCAAATATATACCTAACACATTCCTAATGTTTTCATATTTATTTATTTTTAAACACGTGTTTCGTTCATGTTTTATTTACAGTATTCTGTATATTTTTATTCTGATTACACGTGCATTTATCCTATTGTTTTAATATATCAATTTATACCCATAAATATATTTAGATATTTTTAAAAAACATGCATACATACATACATTTATTCTATTAAAATGCACTATTTTAATGTATATGCACATATATTTGTCATGTTAATTTGCATATTTCACATTGGTTTATTTTAAAATACATTTATTTCTAACCTATTTAAACTTATTTTAACAAATATATCTTTATTTATACATATACTTGTAGCATATTTATTTTTCAGCCACACTGTTTAATATATTATGTTTTATTGTATTTTATACAAATATGTTCACTTTTTTCTATAATATATTTATTTTGCGTAAATATTTTATGCATCCTGTTGCTTTGAATATGTATTTTGTATATAATTTTAACATTATTTTGTGTATATTTTATTTCTAACCTGGTATTTAAAATGTTTTATTTGCTCTATTCTTGTATATATAGTGTACTTATTTTATGTTTTTTACATGTTTTAACATTTTATTCTACCTATTCAAATCTATTCAACACATATATCGTATAATTTTGTGTATTTATTTTGTATTTTTTTATTGTATTTATACATTTTATTTTAAAAAAATATGTCCACACCTGGGTTCGTATATTTCATTTTTATACTATACACATGTATATATATTCCATCTTATTTTTAACGTATATTTGTTTAAGTTTTTGACATTAATTCATGCATTTTATACAAATATGTTTATATCATGTTCAATTTATTTAAATACAGGATTACCCTTATCTTTGTCCATTTTTTAAATGTATGCATATGTATCTTATTATTTATTCGCATAAATTTGTTGCATACTATTTATTTGATACGATTTATTCCAATAAAATGTATTTTGTTTATTTCAACAAAATTTATTATATTCTAATTTGATCAATTCCATCCGGAATATAAATATTTTTATTGATTCAATATGTTCTACCCTGTTCCATTATCAATTTTATTCATACTGTTTTGAATATTTTCAGTATGTTAAATTTACCCCATCTATTTTTTATTTATTTTCAAACTCAAATTTATATTAAAACATGTCTTTAATATAAATTTGTGTATTTATTCCACCCCAAATACTTGTTATGTTGAATCTACTAAACATATACATGCATATGTTTAATTTATATATATTTTGTTTATACTACGCATATATATATAACATTTATTTATTGAAATGTTTTTATTTTGTGCAAATTTTATGCCATTTAAATGTGCCAGTTTGTATTTTTTGTACTATTTTTGTTATATTTTATTTACCCGATTGCTTTAAATATATCCATTATGTTGAATACATTTATGTATTTATTGAAACATTTTTATTCTATTTATTGTGTGTTTTATACAAATTTATTTTTTTAACATATTTAAATATTTTATGTTTATTATTCTGTCGAATATATTTATTTATTTTGTATATTTTTATTCTGGATATTTGTATTTTTATATAACATTTATTTTGCACATTTATTCAGGTTCATATGTATATTTTTATACTGATTATATTTATTTATATCAAAATATGAACGGTATAAATACACATAAATCAGTATAAAAATATACAAAATATTAAAAATGAAATATTCCCTATATGTTGTGTATTTATTAAAATATTTAAAATAAATAAAATGTTTTAAATAAATTAATTAAAAATAAATACAAGTAATATAAACACACGCACATATATATAATCAGAACTAAATTTAAAATATACACATATAAATATACACACAAAAATAAATATAGGTTTAAACTAAAATAAATATTCAAAACAGTGCAAATAAAAACATTCAAAATAGTACAAATTTTAAACAGTATGCTTTAATATGACACATTTTAAAATAAACACGCATAAAATGGAATAGAACGCATCAAATACGCTAAAAATATTCAATGCAGTATAAATTGTAAACAATAAAATATCCATATAAAAATAAATATGTTAAATATATAAACAAATCAAAATTTTATAAATAAATATTATATATTTTATAGCTACTCACAAACAAATAAATACAACATCAAAATATACATACAAAAATAAATGTATGTTTAAACTAGATAAATGTATTTTGTTAATCGCATAAATAAAATACGCAAACATTTTTTAAATATTTAAAAAACAATCGGGATAAAATAAATAGATCAAAATAAATCGCATAAATAAAAACACAATAAATACAACAAAAAACTAATAAAATAAATTCGTATAAAATGTACATTAACAAAAATAAAACATTTAAAACAGAATAAATACACTTAAAATATTTATAAATATATGAAAACTAATCAGCACAAAACAACATATTCAAGTATGTTTAAAACATATTTAAATAGCAAATAAATACACACAAAAATATACATTAACAAATAAATTTGTATAAAATACATACAAAATATTATAAATAAAATACAATATAATAAATAATAAAATAAATATACATATATAAATATAAATATACATATATGTTTTAAAATACTGGAACAAATACATTAGAAATAAATTCTTTAAAAAATAAAAATAAACAAACATATTTAAATAGCAAATAATACATAAAATAAATATACCAATACAGTAATACAATATACAAATTTATGAATATTTGAATACTAATAAAACATAAATACAGTAAACACAATTAAATAATAAACAAACATATTTAATACAATATATACATAAATACAAACAATCATAATAAAATACATTAAATATTTATATTAAACAAAGTGTAAAAATAAACACATAATATTAAAATAGTATTTTCAAATAATTTGTTTAATATAAAAAGATATTAAACAAAATATAAAAAAATATTTAAAATAAAAATCAATGTAAATAAATATATAAATATATTTGTTTACAATAAAATGAATATTGACATAAAATAATATATATATATAAAGATATATAAAGATATATATAGTATAAATATTTTAAAAATATATACATATATCAAAAATATTTAAAATACAATGTAAAAATATTTAATCATATACCAATAATAAATATAAGATTGTATATAATAATATATCAAATACATATTTTAATCATATATAATGTATACTATAAAACACACTGATAATATATTTAAACAAAATATACAATAATAAAATTAGAATAGAATTTAAATAAAAAATATATATTTGTTTTTAGATAGTATAAATACGTCAGAAATAATATATAATATAAACATAAAAACAGTATAAAATATATACACAACTAAACAATTACATTTAAAATAGTATAAGTACGTTAGAAATAAATATATTTATACTATTTTAAAATAGTATAAATACATTATAATAAAACATATATATTTATATTTATAAATTTTGAATAATTATAAATCAAAAAATAGATAATAAATAAAACAACCAGTATAAAATACAGTTACACATATTGTAATAATATACCATATATACAATATATTTATAAACATTTAATTTTATAATGTCATCTTTAAAATTATTGTAAAAATAAATACATCTATATTCAAAATAACAATAAATAATATACAAAATATACATACATGAATACACTATGTGCTTGTAATATTTGTTATACAGTCGTAAGTATTTAACACACACTAGATAATATTAAACATCCATATATGTATTATTATATTTTTATCGTGTATATAATTGTATCTGTATCAAAAATAAATACACACAAATTGTTACAATTTAAAATTATAACTTTTTAATGTCATAACAAATTATCCATTATAAACTATAATAAACAATTATAAATCATTTTACTATAATTTTAAAATACAGAATTACTAAAATATTATCAAGTATATATTCAATTTAAATATTAAATTTATAAATTAACAAAATAACCAATATATAATTATCAATATAATTATCAATATATTTATGTATATATACATATTATTTATAATCTAATAATAAATATGCTATCAAAATAAATATACAAGTCATGCCATATATTTTTGCAATTCATATTATAACCCTATAACAAATACAACAATAAAGAAAATAAATTACACAATAAATAAATAAAAATGATACAAATAGTAATACAACAATAAATACTATAATAAAATAATAGACAAAATACAATAAATAAATACAACAACAAATACAAATAGAACAAAATACAATAAATACAACACAACAATACAAATACAAAATACAATAAATACAATAAATAAATACTACAAAACAACACAATATAAACACTATAATAAATACAAATAGTATTTGTTTAAAATAAATGTATCTATCCATATTACTTTTTCAACATATTACAAAATAGATACAATATAAATATATTTAAAAATACAAATAATACTAATAAAAAAACATTACAAAATATATATATAATAAAAATATGTTAAACATATAAAATATACTAGAATAGCATAATAATATTATATGTTTACACTATTAAAAATTAACACTATATATACAACACATACAAACAACATGTATATATGTATACAAGTACTGATTAACTGCACAATTCATATTACAACCTATTTTTATCATTAAATTAATACAATATTTCATATTATTCATAACATTGTAAACAATCACATTTTAAATACAATAATTTATAAACATCAACTCAATAAAATATAAATTACAATTAGGATATATTAAAATATTAATAATATTGTATAAAAGTAACAAATTTATAAATTGAAAATTACAAAATAATTATTCAAAAAACTAACATATATACACATGTATATGTATAACATAAATATATTTATGTATAATTTAAATTACAAAATATACATGCAATAAATTATTACATCACAATCCATGTAAATTATGTAGGTTTGTTTCCCTAACACTATTATAAAATAAATACAAAATATAAACACAACAAAAATATACAAAGTCAATTAAAATAAATACAAAATATAAACACAACAAAAAACAAATACAAACACTACAAATATAAATACACAAACACTATCCATGTAAATTATACAGGTTTGTTTCACTAACCCTAACCAGTAATTTATTGCAAACATGCAATATTCTAAACAAATAAAAACACTATATAATTATAAATGTAAAAACACTAAAATATATAAAATACATACTACTACAAATATAAATACACAACCATATACAAACATATGCAATACATTACTACAAATTGCTATGGTATTCGTACATTCATATAAATAACTAATACATATTATGCTTC
>CBDAQW010000017.1:0-17032 GCA_965199185.1 Endozoicomonas sp.
ACACACGTTCTCCTCGTTCTACTTCACCATCAATCGGCGAATCGCTATCGCTTCTCGGCTCTCAAGAGCTAAGATCAAGAGCTAAGATCAAGAGCTAAGATCAATTTTTGCCGGGTGTCGGTCAAGGGTTGGATTCTCCACGCAGTTGAAGTCGCCACATAGTATTTTAGTTAAATTTATGTTGGCGAAATCATAAATCTGGTTGAAGAATCCTTCCCTTTTTTGTTTTGGATAGGAAGAATGGTAGGCATAGACATTGACCACTTGAAAAACGAAGCTATCGCATCGTATTTCGGCGGCCAATATCCTTCCCCCACCGTCCTTCCTAATATTTCCGAATTGTAGACTGGGGTGGTTGAGCAAAATTGCCGTACCAGCATCAGCTTTCCTACTGATCTCAGCGTTTGAGTTAAAAACTGCTTGATTTTTGTTCCCCCAATCGTTTTGCCAAATGAGTTCGTCTTGGGGTTTGGAATAAGTTTCTTGTAGGCACAAAACGTGAACGTCAAGTGTCCTAGTATGGGTAAAAAAAGCTAAACGCTTAGCATGATCACGAAGACCACGACAATTGACAGTGGCGATTTTCAAGTAAAGGGGCATTGTGCCTGAAACAATAACAACAATCACGAAAAACTAAAATTAAACAACAAATAAGCCTACGGTATATAAATAGCAATGTAAACAATAAATACAAAAGAATTAAACACAAATACGGTAGATAACAAAGTAAATCAAAAGGTTAACGATTTGTAAAGCTCTTTCGTGAGCTGACATTGGCAGTTTTCACAATTAAAAAGTTTACCTTTCTTTTTAACCTGAAAACTGCCACAGCCCACGCAGTTTGCTATTATGTCTTTACATTGTTCACATTTGTAAACCCCTTTCTCCTGACCGAACGTTTTCCAGCCGCATTTGCATTTGTAGTATTGTTTTTCACATGCACAGGCAAAATAGTGGCCTGTGCATTTTTGAATAAGTTCGTAGCAGCACGGGTCGGCGTACGGTCTTATTTCCTCGAACTCCGCGCTGCTGTCGGTACTGATTTCTGGGTCGAAGAGCGACCTGATTTCGTCATCGGTTATTGTGGTTTTACGTTTTTGCGGCTGGTTCGACGGCGAGCTGCTGGATTCGGAGAAAGGGCGTTTGCTTGTTTCTTTCTCTTTTTTCTTTTCTTGCGGTTGGTTGTCTTCAAAAGATTTGGCCACTTCTTCCTTCGTTAGTTCTTTCTTCTCAATCTCGTTTTGGGGGGCTTGTCTTTTTTGCAATTTAGAGTTTTTGACCATGATTTTCATGTTGGCTTTTTTGGGGCAATTACGTTCGACATGATCACCCTCAGCGCAGTAGCCACAAGTGGTGTTTTGTCCTTGGTAACGAACTCGAAATTTATATTGTCCGAAATACAAGTAGCTCGGTATTGGATTGGTTTCCAGGGTTTTCCTTTCCATTTTGAATACCCGGGTTCCTGTTTGGATATTGAAACGGTCGGATATACGAATGGGTGTGGTCAAGATTTCACCGTGATTGTTGTTTAAGTATTCTGAGATGGGTTCCGTTGGGAACCCGGGCGGGATGAAGTCAATACGGACTTCCACCACTGTGTCTGCGTGCGCTGTGGCATTTTGGACAGACTCTAAATTGCTTAGGGATTTGGCAAACTTTAATGCCAAATCTTTAGATTTTAAAGTAAAATCCACCAAGCCCCCGGGACGGAGGACCATTCCTACGATACTAAGAAGTGGCCATTTAGCTTTTTCTAGTTCTTTGTAAACTGCTTCTCGGGTCAGCACTTCTTTAAATCTGCAAAAGACTTCGAATTCTTTCGTATATTCGAAAACTCTTTTGTTGCCAGTCCTTACGCGACCGGCCCAAGAAATTTGAACATTTCTGCTATTTTCTTGCATTTTAATTCTTTCTTCTCTGAAATCAGAATTTTTGAAAGCTTTAGATCTTTAGTTCTAAAAAGAACTGTTTTCAAGTAAATTAAATAAAGCTCAAAGTCTCAAAATAAACTTCAAACAATTTCAACAAGTAATAGAGTATACTGCTACTGATAGCTGTAAATAACTGCAACTATAAGTACGCGTGACAGTAATTAGTTCAGCGCGTACTTGCCTTATTCAAATAGAATGCCTTGTGCTGTCTCTTCGAGCGCTTTGACCACGACCGAAAGCTCAAAGCTTGCGGGTCGAGCTCAAAGCGAAACGAATCATCGACCACGAGACGACGCTCGTCAGCTGCCTTTCTCACAGATCGGACTGAGACAGACAAGACGCCGCCCTTTTCGCTCAGGGCCGCGCGGCGTTGAAAGCAAATTAAAACATCTCCTCCTGCTGCTTTGTCCTCGATCGATCGATCGATCGATCGATCGATCGATCGGCGCCGACGTTTTCAGCATCCAGAATTTCAATTCAAATTAAGGGATAGCGCGAACGCAGTCCCCACTAACAGAAATTATACGACCGAGTTATCCACATTTGGGATAATCGCAGGGGTCAACCCGGCCGAAGTGCAATGGTCGGGCCTCGCCCTGGGCCCACCGCCTACGTGATCACGGTGAAGACCCTCGTCAGGTAAGTATGAGTTAGCGACGTCGCTTGGCATTTTTTTTTCTCGCCGCGTTGTTTCAAGCTTGCGGTTGGTTTGCAAGGCACGATCTCGACGAGCAAAAAAGAGAAAAAGGAAAAAAAGAAAAGAGGTCTCTTGGCGCCAAAACCGAAGAGGAGCGAATCAAGAATCAAAAAAAAAAAAAAAAGAAAAAAATGCATTTTCTTTCGTGCACGTGCAGCAAGCAGCTGTTCACTGCGAGCCGTTTCAAGAGAGCGAAAGGCAAAGAAAAACAGTCGAAAAGGAGCGAATCAAGAAGCGACAAAAGCGCGTCGCACTTTTCTTCGTGCACGTGCAAGCTGCTAACTGCGGCGGTTTTCAAAATCAAGCAATCATTCGGGCAGGCAGGCGGGCAGGCGTGCTGGCTGGCTGGCTGGCTGGCTGGCTGGCTGGCTGGCTGGCTGGCTGGCTGGCTGGCTGGCTGGCTGGCTGGCTGGCTGGCTGGCTGGCTGGCTGGCTGGCTGGCTGGCTGGCTGGCTGGCTGGCTGGCTGGCTGGCTGGCTGGCTGGCTGGCTGGCTGGCTGGCTGGCTGGCTGGCTGGCTGGCTGGCTGGCTGGCGGGCAGGCGGGCAGGCGGGCAGGCGGGCGGGCAAGCACTCACCTAGTGCGAGGAAAAGTGAAGAAAGAAAGAAAAAGACATGTACATACTGATCACATATAGCTCGGTGCTGCGTTTTCTGGTGCTTTTTCTTGGTCTGTTTCGTTTCAGCTTGCCTTGTACAACGAATAGCTGAAAGCTGATTGATAGTTGATTAGCGGAAAAGAGTACCCACCGTGATGGTGGGTGTGTGGGCCGAACCCGGAGGTACTGCAATACCGGGACAACCCGCGGGCGCGACAAAGCGAGCTTTGGATCGACGCCCTCTGTTCAAACATACGATTAATACAAGAGCCCAGCGTTGCTGGGCGTCCCAGGTATTAAACTGAGAAGAACAGATACTACACTTGATCTTAGCTCTTGAGAGCCGAGAAGCGATAGCGATTCGCCGATTGATGGTGAAGTAGAACGAGGAGAACGTGTGTCAGTCGAGTTCTGCTGCTTGCTTGCAACGAAGCTACACCGACCGACCGAATCAATCCATCAATCAATCAAAAATCAATCGGCAAAGTCAATTTGTGCCGGCACACGGAATTCCGCCGAAGTTCAGCCACTTACTTCAATGCACCTGCCTCTATCCTCCTTCTTCTCGCTAAACGACACAGGCCATGATCAAATGAGAGCTCGCGCGTTTTGCGCACACGTGCGTGCCCCACACACACACACCACCGCCACCTTCCGAACGACTCGCTGACGTATATATTGTACGCTTTTGAGATAGGTTCTGCTCCGATGATCACTTTTTAAAGAAAAAAATTCGTCTCGCGACGAGTACTTACCTTATTCAAATAGAATGCCTTGTGCTGTCTCTTCGAGCGCTTTGACCACGACCGAAAGCTCAAAGCTTGCGGGTCGAGCTCAAAGCGAAACGAATCATCGACCACGAGACGACGCTCGTCAGCTGCCTTTCTCACAGATCGGACTGAGACAGACAAGACGCCGCCCTTTTCGCTCAGGGCCGCGCGGCGTTGAAAGCAAATTAAAACATCTCCTCCTGCTGCTTTGTCCTCGATCGATCGATCGATCGATCGATCGATCGGCGCCGACGTTTTCAGCATCCAGAATTTCAATTCAAATTAAGGGATAGCGCGAACGCAGTCCCCACTAACAGAAATTATACGACCGAGTTATCCACATTTGGGATAATCGCAGGGGTCAACCCGGCCGAAGTGCAATGGTCGGGCCTCGCCCTGGGCCCACCGCCTACGTGATCACGGTGAAGACCCTCGTCAGGTAAGTATGAGTTAGCGACGTCGCTTGGCATTTTTTTTTCTCGCCGCGTTGTTTCAAGCTTGCGGTTGGTTTGCAAGGCACGATCTCGACGAGCAAAAAAGAGAAAAAGGAAAAAAAGAAAAGAGGTCTCTTGGCGCCAAAACCGAAGAGGAGCGAATCAAGAATCAAAAAAAAAAAAAAAAGAAAAAAATGCATTTTCTTTCGTGCACGTGCAGCAAGCAGCTGTTCACTGCGAGCCGTTTCAAGAGAGCGAAAGGCAAAGAAAAACAGTCGAAAAGGAGCGAATCAAGAAGCGACAAAAGCGCGTCGCACTTTTCTTCGTGCACGTGCAAGCTGCTAACTGCGGCGGTTTTCAAAATCAAGCAATCATTCGGGCAGGCAGGCGGGCAGGCGTGCTGGCTGGCTGGCTGGCTGGCTGGCTGGCTGGCTGGCTGGCTGGCTGGCTGGCTGGCTGGCTGGCTGGCTGGCTGGCTGGCTGGCTGGCTGGCTGGCTGGCTGGCTGGCTGGCTGGCTGGCTGGCTGGCTGGCTGGCTGGCTGGCTGGCTGGCTGGCTGGCTGGCTGGCTGGCTGGCTGGCTGGCTGGCTGGCTGGCTGGCTGGCGGGCAGGCGGGCAGGCGGGCAGGCGGGCGGGCAAGCACTCACCTAGTGCGAGGAAAAGTGAAGAAAGAAAGAAAAAGACATGTACATACTGATCACATATAGCTCGGTGCTGCGTTTTCTGGTGCTTTTTCTTGGTCTGTTTCGTTTCAGCTTGCCTTGTACAACGAATAGCTGAAAGCTGATTGATAGTTGATTAGCGGAAAAGAGTACCCACCGTGATGGTGGGTGTGTGGGCCGAACCCGGAGGTACTGCAATACCGGGACAACCCGCGGGCGCGACAAAGCGAGCTTTGGATCGACGCCCTCTGTTCAAACATACGATTAATACAAGAGCCCAGCGTTGCTGGGCGTCCCAGGTATTAAACTGAGAAGAACAGATACTACACTTTTTTTTTTTTTTTTTTTTTTTTTTTTTTTTTTTTTTTTTTTTTTTTTTAAAATTAAACAAAGAAAATAAAACGATACAATTAGCGTAAAGAATTGATTGATTGTTTTGGATTTAGTGTTTAAATGCGATTCATCAAAATTCGTTCGGGTAGGTGACGTGATGGAGTGGTTGTTTTTGTTTTTTTTTTTTTTCGGAGAGAACAGAGATAGATTGTTATGAATGGATATAATTTTCGTTGTGAAAGAGAAGTGGATAGGTATGTTCGATTAGAGAAGTTTGTTCGTCGTTAGGTATATCCATTTTCCAGGGAGATTTCCAAATTTTTCAATTTTCCATATCAAGGTCATATGATATTAATCAACAGATGATTCAAAATCATAAACATTTTCAGATTGTTCATGGGAAACGGTTAAAAGTTGTTTTTGACCAGAGAAGTTGTCGTGGTAATTTTCCAAAACAAAAATACATACATTAATATTAAATATTTTATGATTCATAGTTGTTACCAGACCAGTTGATTTTGTCATCATATGAGAAGCACAATTCCAGTTATTATGCAGGGTTCCATATACCATTGCAGATTCCAAAGATCATTAAATTGTTCGTAATAGCATGATTATTTAACAGAATAAAGTACATAATAAGATTACACACATTACAAGAAGATCGCATGAAAAGAGAAAAAATAAGCCAAGTGTTAGTTATCAAAAAGAAAAAATTAAAAAAATTTGCAGTTGAAGTATTAAAACCACTTTTCGGCTCTCTTTGCTGGGAAGCAATAAAAGAGATGCTTTTGAAAAAAATAAAAAAATAAAAAAATAAAAATTTTAAAAATCGGTGTGCTACTCAAGGGAGGCAAAAAAAGGTATCTCAGCCAGTATAGAAAAGAAGAAAAATGAGAAAAAGTAAAAAAGCCACATAAGAGAAAATAAGTTGTTTGTCATCTTACATGAGGGTTCCAGTGAGTGGAAGAATTCAAGAAGATTTGGGTCGATATCACTTTTGATGCTGTGCAATTCCGGGGAAAAGGATACTTTACAGTTTAAAACAATCTTTGAGACATGTTTGAAGAGTCGGTCATAGGCTGAAAACCTTGATTGGGTGCAGTAACAATCATTCAGACTCCATGGTTAGTTGCTGAGAGTAATCGTTTGCTTAATCTCTATGTTCATTTGTGAGGAAATGATGCTAATCAGTTGTTTTGGGGCCATTTGTTTGCGATTTTGTTGTTTTGATCTCCACTCAATTATAACGGCCCTGAAGACGGCTAGGGCTTTTGTAAGCAAAATATGTACTTGTGTTGACAGAGACGAAGTATTATATAGAACCATTGCTTTTGTCAAAACGATCGGAATGCCAATGATGGAGGAGATTGAAGGCTGGAGTTTTGCGAGGCATTGCCGCGTTATATGACATTCATAGAATATATGTTTTGGAAAGTCTGGCCCTCTTTTGCAAAATACACATCCGGAAGTAGATTGATTTAGGTGCTTGTTGAAGCTTCCCCAGAGATAACCATTGTGGGCCACTCTGAAGGCAACTTCTTTTTCTATGGGGGAAAATAACCCAGGGCGAGGTTTTCTGAGAGATATTGTAAGCCAGGATGTTGGCTGTTGAGATGCGTTGATTGTAGGAAGGTTCACCGGTTTGGGGTCAAGGAAAATCCAGTATAGGCTTCGGTAATCGAGGGTTTGCCACTCGGTTTCTTTAAGGAGAATGGGTTCTAGTAAACTGTACGCTTTATCCCAATGGCTGTTTGGGAACGGTTTGTTCAGTGAGTTTCTTTGCCAGAGTGTCGCATTGTAAGCGGACAATTTTCGATTGAGGTTGTAGACTAGGTTAGCAATGAAGAACTGATCTTTCACTTTATTTTGAAGAGTGGATAAGAGTGACATAGCGAAAGCAGCTTTCACTTTTGCTTTGACATCTGGAAAGCGAATGCCTCCATTTTTATGTTCGTTGGTAAGTTTAGATCTGCTTATTGGTTCCAGAACAGACGGGTACCAGAGAAATTTGTAAAAAATTCGTTCTATCATACGTATTTGGTGTCGTGTTGGAAAATGCAGTCTGGCCACAGCTTGGATGTGAGGTAGAAGAAGTGCGTTAATTAAGATTGTTTTGCCGTATATTGACATATGTCCTGATTGGTGTTCTTGTGCAATTGCTCGGATTTTGTGGATGGTTCTTTCCCAGTTTTTTTTGTTAGTGTCATTCGCAATTGAAAAAAACATTCCGAGAATTTTGATTTCTGAAACCTGCGATATTTGGGGAAATTGTGTTTTGATCTCTGTGCTGAGAAATCTTGACGATGACATGAATTTTGATTTGATGAGGTTCAATTGAAGTCCAGATTGGTGAGAGAATTGGTCGAGAATACGTTTTAGTTCTGGGATGGAGTCGCTTTCTGACAGAAAAAGGGTGGTGTCGTCAGCGTATTGTTGTATGTTGATGGAAGATTTTGCCAATTTAATTCCTGGTAGTTTATCAGAGGAGGTAATTTTTTGACAAAGTATGTCTGTGGCAAGCACAAAAAGTAACATGCTCAAAGGACATCCTTGTCTAATTCCTTTTTTGAGAGGGATTGCAGGGGTTGTTTGATTGTTTACTTGAATTTTGGATGTTACATCTCGTAGTAGAATTTCAATCCATTTTGTGATGTGTGATGGAGAGTTGATTTTTTTCAAGATAGTGATAATAAAGGAGTGCGACACGTTGTCGAAGGCTTTGGAGTAGTCAAGCTGTAAGATGGAGATTTTGGTCTTTGTCTCATTGGAATATTCTATCACCGCCTGGATGTTTTGTAGTATGTATTCCATTTTACGATCAGGTAGAGCACACTGTTGAGAATTGGATATGTAGGTGGAGAGATGATTTGTTGCTCTGGACGTGATTATTTTGGAGAGGATTTTGTAATCGGTGTTTAAAAGAGATATAGGACGCCAGTGAGAGATATGATTAGGGCGGGGATTTTTGGGCAGCAGTTTCACTAAAGCTTGCTTTTGAGTGTCGCATAGATGTTCTCGAAGGAAAATGTTGTTGAAGACTTCTTGTAGGATGGGGACTATCTGCTTGAAAAATGTTTGGTAAAACTCTGCAGTTATTCCGTCAGTACCAGGAGATGTATCTTTTCGGAGTGAAAGAATGGCAGACTTGATTTCGTGGGAGGTTACTAGGGGTGAGTCATTGGTGACTGGATCCGGCAATAAGTGTATGTCAGATAAGTACGAGACGTGTTCCACGTTATTGTGCGCGGTTCCCCATAGTTTTGCGTAGTGCTGGTGTATGTGCTCAGAAGGTGATTGAGAAGTATGCGGAAAGTCAATAACTTTTTTAGTCTGTTTATTGGATTCAACTTGTGTTGAATTTGGTGGGGGATCTTCGTTTTCTGGCCAATTTTTTAATCTGGCTCTCACTTTTGCACCTCGGACACTAATTTGAACCAGTTTTTGAATTTGTTTATGAGTGCGTTGTAACTGTTGTGTTTCTGTGTCGGGGTTTAGAAGGCGTTGTTGAGCGTAAAGTGCATCAATTTTTGATTGAGTAGAATCTTTTTCAATTTTTCCAGCTGATTGGAAAAAACGTTTTGTTTTTTTCTTGAATTTTTCCCACCATAAGAGGATATCAACTTGGTAGAGGCTGTCTCGTTTCCATTTTTCAATTTGGGTGATAAATTTTTCAGTATGTTGAGGTTTTTGTAGCAGTGCGTTGTTTAGTTTCCAGTGTGTGTTTTCAGCGTTACTTGATTTCAGTGGAAGTCTGAGTTTCATGACTGGACTTGACGAGTGGTCCGAGAAGGGTATTGGGACATGAAAGACATCTAGAACCTGTTTTCGAAGAGATTCTGAGACATAGATGCGGTCCAGTCTTGATGCTGTATTCTTTCTGGTGTAAGTAAAATGTGTTGTGTTTGGATGATGAATACGAAAGGAGTCGTGAAGAGAAAGCTGAGTGATAAGAGTTTGCATAGCGTGGAAATCTTGTCTGACAAAAAGTGCGCCGCTCTTGTCACAGGAGTGCAGGACCATATTGAAGTCACCAGCCAGTAGAACGTGGTGAGTACTCGCTGACTGCAAGTATTGCATCAGCTTCTGGATACACGATTTGCGGGAGGCAATTTTGTCAGCAGAGTTACCAGAGGGAAGGTATGTATTGATGATGGCGAAAGTTTTGTTGTTATGAATGAAAGAAATTGCGTGAATGCGGTTTTTCTCAACCACTTGATGTTGAAATTGTAAGTTTTTGTAAAGGTCGGATGTTATGATGATGGCAGTTCCTTGTTTGTGTTTGACTGTCGGTTCTGAATTAGAGTATATGTGAAGATTGTGATGTTGCAGATAGGAGATGACGTTTGTGTGGCGAAAAAAATGGGTTTCTTGGATGCAAAGAATGTCTATGTTGTGTTGTTTGATAAATACAGGAATCTGCTTCAGGGCTGAGTTTATTCCATTGATATTGATTGAAGCTAGATGTATTCCAGAAACCGCCATTGGATAGAGTGGTGCTATTGTGGGGTACTTTGTTTGGGGGGGTTTGGCCAATTGGACTAAGTTTCCGTTGTCCATGTGATCTTTTTTAGGATCTAGTCTATGCGTTTCTTGTAGACATAGAGCATCGATGCGATGAGTTTTCATGAAGTTGCTGAGCTGTGGTAACGAGTTGTTAATGCTGTTTACGTTCACAGATGCTAAAGTAAAGTCTTTATTATTGATTTGTGTACTTGATTCTGGTGTATTAGCCATCGAAAATACCATCAATAGGAAAGGATAGAAACATATATTTCTGATGGTTTGCAGATAAAAAATTAATGATTTATTTAAGAGGGATTGAGTGTTTTCGAGGCTTGTTGCTTTTCTTGCTTCCATTTCTGGGCTTTGAAACAGACTTTTGGGGTGGTGTTATTCCTGAGGGACTGCTAGAATCCCGGAGACGTTTTTTCTGCACTTTTTGCCACTTGTCGTGTTTCTCATTGGTGCTGTTAGCAGAGTCGAGTAGCAGATTGTCACTAGGGGTAGGAGATTGACTGGGGAAGACATCTATGCTGTTTGAGTGGGTAGGTCCGACTTCAGTCCGCTGGCCAAAGAGCAAGGAGATGTCAGTTTGGAGTTGTGTTCTTGTGTTCGTAAGAGACATACTGTGATTTGATGACGGTGTATCGGAGAAAGAGTTGCCAGTATGCTGTGGTTGTGTGATCTTTGAATCTTCCGGCAAAGAGTCAGAGTCTGTGGTGTCATTTGTTTCAGGAATGTCAAAGATTGAGAACGTTGAGGATGAATTAGTATCATTTTTATCATCGTAGGTTGTATGGGTGGTGTTCGCATTTTCTATCAGGTTTTGGTTTGAATCGAGACGTGACAGGGGCTCACTGTGTATTTGATATGTGTGCTGTGGTTTTTCTGCGTCGTGTTTTTCTTCCAACGTTTGGCAGGTGGTAATGTTTTCGGTAGTAGTATTGTTGGGAACGGTGACATTGTCATTAGCGGGTATCAAAGATTCTGCTGGGGAGGTTGTGTTGCTTTTTTCATCGCTTTCGTTAGTAGCGCTTCGAGCATCACATTCGGTATCGAAATTGGCAATCGACGAGGAAATAATGAATTGTGAATCTTGCGTTGGGCCAACTTTTAGATTGGAGTTTGCATTAACCGAGTCACTAAGGGAAGGGAATTGTTCACAGGAGACAAGAGAGTGTGTTTTCGTGTGCTGGACATTATTCCAGGCTTTGCGAGTAGGGTTTTCTTGTTTGTGTTTCGGCTGTCGTTTTTCATGGCACTCGTTGGTTTTGTGGCCTTTTAATTTACAAAAACCGCAGCGAAGCGTGATGTTCTCTCCTGGTTTCATGACGGCGACATAGTGTTGGTTAACTATGATACGCTCTGGTATTTTTGCGTAGTTAATCTCAGCTATTTTCAGGTGTAAATAGGAGTTTCTTATCAAAGGAAGTAGTTTGTGGCGACCATATTCAAAAGATTTTAGGGTCCCCCAGGTTGAAGAGATCTTTGTTAAAAGTTCCCCAGTCGCCCCATGGGGCATGGGGTATAAAGTCACAGTTTCTGTAGGAGGAGGGGGTCGTCTTGCAAAAAGAGTGATTTCGGCGCCGTTAACCATCTTGACTTTTTTGCCATCAGAAAAAAGATTTAAAAACTCGTTAGTGATAGCTGTGGCTATTTCTGGGTTAAAGGTCAAAGTAAAGACTTTGGATGCGTAATTAAAGGTGGTAATGCCAAATACATTTTTGCTGTATTGGTTAAGCGGTCCATTCGGTAGAAAAAGTTCAATAAAATCGTTAATATCGAACCTAGATATGTCTTCAACTTTACAGCGTATCGCATTAGGCTGTTTAACAGTATACGCATAAGAGCCAGACATTCTTAGTTACGTCATAAAAATCAATTGTGAGAAAAACCAAGATGGTAGATTTGAAAAAAAGTATGGCTAGCTAGCCAAAAAATGTTGAGAAAAAATGGGAAAATAGGCCGATTAAAGTCACTAAACTGATAGAAACTTTTATATAAATAAGCACTTACCTTGGCAGCACACCCTGGAAAGAACTGTTCAAAAAAAAAAACTGGTTTTCCGGTCAAAAAAAACGAATAAAGAAACCCTAGCTTCTCAAAACTTTTTTGGCTGTCAAAAACCTATCTCTGGTTAGGCTAGAAAAACTCAACTACAAAAACTCCAATAAAAATTGAACCCGTGGACCAAAAACAACAGCTAAACCCTTAAAAAAAAACAGCTAGACCTAGCGAAACACAACAGACCTACTAAAAATCCCAACTATTTCTCAACAAACCTAAATTAGCAAAAAATCTGACTTGCACTACAGAGCAAAAAAAATAGCACTTGATCTTAGCTCTTGAGAGCCGAGAAGCGATAGCGATTCGCCGATTGATGGTGAAGTAGAACGAGGAGAACGTGTGTCAGTCGAGTTCTGCTGCTTGCTTGCAACGAAGCTACACCGACCGACCGAATCAATCCATCAATCAATCAAAAATCAATCGGCAAAGTCAATTTGTGCCGGCACACGGAATTCCGCCGAAGTTCAGCCACTTACTTCAATGCACCTGCCTCTATCCTCCTTCTTCTCGCTAAACGACACAGGCCATGATCAAATGAGAGCTCGCGCGTTTTGCGCACACGTGCGTGCCCCACACACACACACCACCGCCACCTTCCGAACGACTCGCTGACGTATATATTGTACGCTTTTGAGATAGGTTCTGCTCCGATGATCACTTTTTAAAGAAAAAAATTCGTCTCGCGACGAGTACTTACCTTATTCAAATAGAATGCCTTGTGCTGTCTCTTCGAGCGCTTTGACCACGACCGAAAGCTCAAAGCTTGCGGGTCGAGCTCAAAGCGAAACGAATCATCGACCACGAGACGACGCTCGTCAGCTGCCTTTCTCACAGATCGGACTGAGACAGACAAGACGCCGCCCTTTTCGCTCAGGGCCGCGCGGCGTTGAAAGCAAATTAAAACATCTCCTCCTGCTGCTTTGTCCTCGATCGATCGATCGATCGATCGATCGATCGGCGCCGACGTTTTCAGCATCCAGAATTTCAATTCAAATTAAGGGATAGCGCGAACGCAGTCCCCACTAACAGAAATTATACGACCGAGTTATCCACATTTGGGATAATCGCAGGGGTCAACCCGGCCGAAGTGCAATGGTCGGGCCTCGCCCTGGGCCCACCGCCTACGTGATCACGGTGAAGACCCTCGTCAGGTAAGTATGAGTTAGCGACGTCGCTTGGCATTTTTTTTTCTCGCCGCGTTGTTTCAAGCTTGCGGTTGGTTTGCAAGGCACGATCTCGACGAGCAAAAAAGAGAAAAAGGAAAAAAAGAAAAGAGGTCTCTTGGCGCCAAAACCGAAGAGGAGCGAATCAAGAATCAAAAAAAAAAAAAAAAGAAAAAAATGCATTTTCTTTCGTGCACGTGCAGCAAGCAGCTGTTCACTGCGAGCCGTTTCAAGAGAGCGAAAGGCAAAGAAAAACAGTCGAAAAGGAGCGAATCAAGAAGCGACAAAAGCGCGTCGCACTTTTCTTCGTGCACGTGCAAGCTGCTAACTGCGGCGGTTTTCAAAATCAAGCAATCATTCGGGCAGGCAGGCGGGCAGGCGTGCTGGCTGGCTGGCTGGCTGGCTGGCTGGCTGGCTGGCTGGCTGGCTGGCTGGCTGGCTGGCTGGCTGGCTGGCTGGCTGGCTGGCTGGCTGGCTGGCTGGCTGGCTGGCTGGCTGGCTGGCTGGCTGGCTGGCTGGCTGGCTGGCTGGCTGGCTGGCTGGCTGGCTGGCTGGCTGGCTGGCTGGCTGGCTGGCTGGCTGGCTGGCTGGCTGGCTGGCTGGCTGGCGGGCAGGCGGGCAGGCGGGCAGGCGGGCGGGCAAGCACTCACCTAGTGCGAGGAAAAGTGAAGAAAGAAAGAAAAAGACATGTACATACTGATCACATATAGCTCGGTGCTGCGTTTTCTGGTGCTTTTTCTTGGTCTGTTTCGTTTCAGCTTGCCTTGTACAACGAATAGCTGAAAGCTGATTGATAGTTGATTAGCGGAAAAGAGTACCCACCGTGATGGTGGGTGTGTGGGCCGAACCCGGAGGTACTGCAATACCGGGACAACCCGCGGGCGCGACAAAGCGAGCTTTGGATCGACGCCCTCTGTTCAAACATACGATTAATACAAGAGCCCAGCGTTGCTGGGCGTCCCAGGTATTAAACTGAGAAGAACAGATACTACACTTTTTTTTTTTTTTTTTTTTTTTTTTTTTTTTTTTTTTTTTTTTTTTTTTTAAAATTAAACAAAGAAAATAAAACGATACAATTAGCGTAAAGAATTGATTGATTGTTTTGGATTTAGTGTTTAAATGCGATTCATCAAAATTCGTTCGGGTAGGTGACGTGATGGAGTGGTTGTTTTTGTTTTTTTTTTTTTCGGAGAGAACAGAGATAGATTGTTATGAATGGATATAATTTTCGTTGTGAAAGAGAAGTGGATAGGTATGTTCGATTAGAGAAGTTTGTTCGTCGTTAGGTATATCCATTTTCCAGGGAGATTTCCAAATTTTTCAATTTTCCATATCAAGGTCATATGATATTAATCAACAGATGATTCAAAATCATAAACATTTTCAGATTGTTCATGGGAAACGGTTAAAAGTTGTTTTTGACCAGAGAAGTTGTCGTGGTAATTTTCCAAAACAAAAATACATACATTAATATTAAATATTTTATGATTCATAGTTGTTACCAGACCAGTTGATTTTGTCATCATATGAGAAGCACAATTCCAGTTATTATGCAGGGTTCCATATGCCATTGCAGATTCCAAAGATCATTAAATTGTTCGTAATAGCATGATTATTTAACAGAATAAAGTACATAATAAGATTACACACATTACAAGAAGATCGCATGAAAAGAGAAAAAATAACCCAAGTGTTAGTTATCAAAAAGAAAAAATTAAAAAAATTTGCAGTTGAAGTATTAAAACCACTTTTCGGCTCTCTTTGCTGGGAAGCAATAAAAAAGATGCTTTTGAAAAAAATAAAAAAATAAAAAAATAAAAATTTTAAAAATCGGTGTGCTACTCAAGGGAGGCAAAAAAAGGTATCTCAGCCAGTATAGAAAAGAAGAAAAATGAGAAAAAGTAAAAAAGCCACATAAGAGAAAATAAGTTGTTTGTCATCTTACATGAGGGTTCCAGTGAGTGGAAGAATTCAAGAAGATTTGGGTCGATATCACTTTTGATGCTGTGCAATTCCGGGGAAAAGGATACTTTACAGTTTAAAACAATCTTTGAGACATGTTTGAAGAGTCGGTCATAGGCTGAAAACCTTGATTGGGTGCAGTAACAATCATTCAGACTCCATGGTTAGTTGCTGAGAGTAATCGTTTGCTTAATCTCTATGTTCATTTGTGAGGAAATGATGCTAATCAGTTGTTTTGGGGCCATTTGTTTGCGATTTTGTTGTTTTGATCTCCACTCAATTATAACGGCCCTGAAGACGGCTAGGGCTTTTGTAAGCAAAATATGTACTTGTGTTGACAGAGACGAAGTATTATATAGAACCATTGCTTTTGTCAAAACGATCGGAATGCCAATGATGGAGGAGATTGAAGGCTGGAGTTTTGCGAGGCATTGCCGCGTTATATGACATTCATAGAATATATGTTTTGGAAAGTCTGGCCCTCTTTTGCAAAATACACATCCGGAAGTAGATTGATTTAGGTGCTTGTTGAAGCTTCCCCAGAGATAACCATTGTGGGCCACTCTGAAGGCAACTTCTTTTTCTATGGGGGAAAATAACCCAGGGCGAGGTTTTCTGAGAGATATTGTAAGCCAGGATGTTGGCTGTTGAGATGCGTTGATTGTAGGAAGGTTCACCGGTTTGGGGTCAAGGAAAATCCAGTATAGGCTTCGGTAATCGAGGGTTTGCCACTCGGTTTCTTTAAGGAGAATGGGTTCTAGTAAACTGTACGCTTTATCCCAATGGCTGTTTGGGAACGGTTTGTTCAGTGAGTTTCTTTGCCAGAGTGTCGCATTGTAAGCGGACAATTTTCGATTGAGGTTGTAGACTAGGTTAGCAATGAAGAACTGATCTTTCACTTTATTTTGAAGAGTGGATAAGAGTGACATAGCGAAAGCAGCTTTCACTTTTGCTTTGACATCTGGAAAGCGAATGCCTCCATTTTTATGTTCGTTGGTAAGTTTAGATCTGCTTATTGGTTCCAGAACAGACGGGTACCAGAGAAATTTGTAAAAAATTCGTTCTATCATACGTATTTGGTGTCGTGTTGGAAAATGCAGTCTGGCCACAGCTTGGATGTGAGGTAGAAGAAGTGCGTTAATTAAGATTGTTTTGCCGTATATTGACATATGTCCTGATTGGTGTTCTTGTGCAATTGCTCGGATTTTGTGGATGGTTCTTTCCCAGTTTTTTTTGTTAGTGTCATTCGCAATTGAAAAAAACATTCCGAGAATTTTGATTTCTGAAACCTGCGATATTTGGGGAAATTGTGTTTTGATCTCTGTGCTGAGAAATCTTGACGATGACATGAATTTTGATTTGATGAGGTTCAATTGAAGTCCAGATTGGTGAGAGAATTGGTCGAGAATACGTTTTAGTTCTGGGATGGAGTCGCTTTCTGACAGAAAAAGGGTGGTGTCGTCAGCGTATTGTTGTATGTTGATGGAAGATTTTGCCAATTTAATTCCTGGTAGTTTATCAGAGGAGGTAATTTTTTGACAAAGTATGTCTGTGGCAAGCACAAAAAGTAACATGCTCAAAGGACATCCTTGTCTAATTCCTTTTTTGAGAGGGATTGCAGGGGTTGTTTGATTGTTTACTTGAATTTTGGATGTTACATCTCGTAGTAGAGTTTCAATCCATTTTGTGATGTGTGATGGAGAGTTGATTTTTTTCAAGATAGTGATAATAAAGGAGTGCGACACGTTGTCGAAGGCTTTGGAGTAGTCAAGCTGTAAGATGGAGATTTTGGTCTTTGTCTCATTGGAATATTCTATCACCGCCTGGATGTTTTGTAGTATGTATTCCATTTTACGATCAGGTAGAGCACACTGTTGAGAATTGGATATGTAGGTGGAGAGATGATTTGTTGC
>CBDAQW010000018.1:0-205607 GCA_965199185.1 Endozoicomonas sp.
TTACTGCATCAGATGAAATTTCTACGTCAATCACTTTTTTCTGGGTTATGTTATCTGTCTCGTTTTGACCCGTATCTTCAGCAAGAGCAAACTGTGGTGCAGGCAGCGCTGTTTTATCATAAGTAAATGAGCTAGAATAGCTTATAGCAGAGTTACCTGCAGAGTCACTGGCATTAAGTGTGTAGTTAATAGCCCCTTCACTCATTGATTGCAGGTCTGCTGCCGGAATTACGATAGATGCCTTGTTGTTCGTGACTGCTGCTGAATATTCGTTACCATCTATTTCGAGCGTGAGTCGTCGCCCGTATTCCAGACCACTGGTAGAAATCTGTAATGTCGCTACTCTGTCGTCTTCGGTGCTATTTAACTCATTACCGAAGCTGAAGGAAACGCTGTTGATTGTTGGTGCAACCGAGTCATAAGAAAAGCTACTTTGATAGCTGGAGGCGTTATTTCCTGCAACATCACTCACATTGACTGTGTAGCTGTTAGCGCCTTCATTCAGGCTTGCAAGGTTATCAGGAGATACAATAATAGATGCTGTGTTGTCGCTAACAGTCGCCGTGTAATTTTTCTTATTCAGAGATACAGTGACAGTTTGACCATCTTCTACTCCTGTTGTAGTTACCTCAAGAATACCGGGATTGTTGTCCTCATCGGAATTCAGCACAGAACCGAAATTAAAGCGTGTATTTGAAATACCAGGACCTGTAGTATCGGTTATAAACGCCTCTGTATTAATGGAAACAGGGGAGGTATTACCTGCGGCATCCGTTTGTCTAACCTGAACCACGCCCGGAGCGTAAGTGGTGTTGGCGTCTAGTGAAAAAGAGTTGCCAGTTAGCGTACTCCAGGTGATGCCACTATCTAAAGAGTATTCAGCACTCGCCATATCCTCAGAAAGATTAACGACAATTGTGCCATTCTGAGTTATCTGGTCACTATCACTGAAACCTGTATCGCTCGCGAAGCTAAACTCTGGTGCTGGGAGAGAAGTAGCGTCGTAGATAAACGTATCTGAGAAGGGAGCTGTCGGGTTTCCTGCATCATTACTGGCTGTCAAAGTGTATGTGATTTTGCCATCTGGTAAAGACTGCAGACTAGATGCTGGCACTGATATAGTGGCTGCATTGTTAGTAATTGATGCTGCATAGTCACTGCCATCAAGAGTGAGCGTGATTGTCTGCCCATCTTCTAATCCCGTAGTCGTGACCTGAAGACTGGCGTGGTCGTCATCCTCCTGAGCATTTAATTTCGCACCAAAATCGAATGAAGCACTATTGATAGTAGGAATGGTATGATCGTAGATAAAACTGTCGGAAAAACTGGCGGCAGTGTTTCCAGCTGCGTCAGTAACATCCAGATTATAATTGACTAATCCTTCATTTAATGCCTTAAGCTCTTCGGAGGGCACGGCAATAGAAACTGCATTATTAAAGACAGTGGATGCATACTCCTGATTGTTCAGTGTCAGTATGATTGTTTGCCCATCTTCAACGCCAGATGTTGACACCTGTAAATTGCCTTGTTGTTCATCTTCAATCGAATTGAGCGTTGTGCCGAAGTTGAAGTGAGCTGACTCTATGACAGGAGCCGATGTATCTGTTGTGAAAGTAGAGTCGTTAAGGGTGACCTCAGACGTATTACCGGCAGCGTCTGTTTGTCTGATCTGTATATCACCAGCTTCATAGGTTGTATTTTCGCTAAGTTCGAATTGATTATCTGATGTTTCAGTCCAGCTCTCACCACCATCAAGACTGTACTCAAAAGAGGCACCGTCTTCGATATCAGAAACGACAACTGTTGTATCATTGGTTAGAAAGTCTGTATTGCTGGAACCGGTGTCATCTTCTAACTCAAATGAGCCGGCATCCGGTGCCGTTGTATCAAGAGTGAAATCTGCAGTTTCTGACTCTTCACTGATATTGTCAGCCTGGTCAACGATGAAGGTAGAAAAGGCATAGTCTCGTTCTTCTGTGAGTTCTGGAAGTTCCAACTCAATATAACCAGCTTTAAAATCGTCATTATTGACTTCATAACTGATTACCTGTGCTTCAGATTCCCATACCTGAATATTATCCCCTACTGTGACAGCACCACCATCCAGACCTGCAGTATTAAATTTAATTCGTAGTATAGGTGTAGTGTCGTTCGATATTGTAGCTATGCCAAGGTCAGTGGCAGTATCTGGCGCAATATTATCCAGATATTTTGATTGAACAGACTGAATATCTTCCATAGAGCTGACATTATCCAGCTCATTAATGACTGTTGTTATGGAGTTCGATGTTTCTGAATCGACTTCAACACCACTCATGACTTCAGTTTGAGTATCGTCATCGGAAAGGTCAATACGCTCACCCTGGCTGGCGGCATTGGTCAGTACTTCGGTGATGTTTGACAGGATTTGTTCTTCATTGGTGCCAGCGTCTTCATCTGCTTTACCTTCAGTGGCAAGGCTTATAATAGAGACCATTTGTACTGCAATTTTTTGGGCTTCTAACGCCTGTTCTTTGGCAGTATCGTTATTATCATCAGTGTCCATTTCAGCAATTGGATCGTAAAGACCCAGGTCAATATCTGAATCGATGCCGAGAGCCGTGGCTACTATATCCTGAGCTTCTTCATCGTTGTCAACATTGCCGCTTTGAACCAGCTCCTGAACCAGTGTAGAAATGGGGTTGACGATCTTTGCTTCTGCACTGGCTTTAAACGTCACTGTATTAACAATACCTGTATCGGTATTGATACCGCCTTTGGTGATTAGTGCATACCCTTTTGGGTTAATGCCTTCTGGAATAAAGTAGTTCCCTTGTTCATCAGAAGTGATTTCTACGGCTAGTTCATCCGCATCAGCAATACCGTCCTGATCTCGGTCAATGTAGATATCTGCATCACGAATATAACCATCCACGATTTTGAGAGTAGAAAAGCCAACAGCATCATTACCAGCAGCATCTTGTATAACGGAATTGTCGTCTGATGAGCTTGCATCAGAGTATTTCAGGCTTACCGATGCACCTGATGAAAAAGAACCTGTTGGCAGGTGTATGGTTAATTGGTTCTCGTTTGCTGTAATGCTATCGATGGTTACAGGTGTTGGATCTGTACCAATGGCTATGGTGAATGCAGAAGCTTCTGGAATACCTTCTGAATCAATGGTTTCACTAAAGGTCAATACAATCTGCTGGTTTTTTTCATCGAGTGTCAGTGTGGCTCCGTTAATCACGGGTATAGAGGTATCAGTGATCATTGGGGCAGTATTGCTGGCTATCTCTGAGACATTGCCGACGTTGTCTGTTTGCCGTACCTGAATGGTACCGGAGCCGTAATTACTATTGTCAGCCAGTTCAAATTGATTACCCGTCAGTGTATTCCAGCTATTTCCACCATCAAGACTGTATTCTGCACTAACGGCATCTTCAGAGATTTCAACTTGAACAGTTCCATCCTGAGTTATCTGATCACTGTTGTTTGATCCGGTGTCATTTACAAAAGCAAACTCAGGAGCGGGAAGAGGGGTTGGGTCGTAAATAAAGGTATCGGAAAATGTAGCTGCCGGGTTGCCTGCACTATCACTCACATTGATGTCATAAGTGAGAGAACCCTCAGGCATAGACTGAAGGTCTGCTGCCGGAATGATAATTTCAGCGGCATTGTTGTCAACAGCTGTCGTGTAATCAGTCTCATTAAGAGTCAGTGTTAGTACCTGACCATTTTTTAGTCCGGTAGTGCTGACTTCCAGGGTTGCATCAATGTCATCCAGAATGCCGTTAAGAGTGCTTCCAAAGCTGAATGATGCATTATTAATGCTCGGTGGAGTAGGGTCATAACTAAAGCTGTTGGTAAATTGAACTGCGTTATTGCCCGCCGCATCGGAAACATTCAGGTTGTATTCAATGGCGGGGTCTTCGCTCAGCGCTTGTAAGTCATCAGCATTTACGGTCAATGTTGCAGCATTATCAGCGATTGCTGCTGTATAGCTTTTGTTGTTCAGGTTTAGCGTAATACTTTGTCCGTCGTCGACACCGGATGTAGTGACTTCTAATGTGGCAGGGCTATTGTCTTCAACGCCATTCAGAGTATCACCAAAACTGAATTGGGCTGATTCAATCACAGGAGCTGATGTGTCTGTTATAAAAGCAGACTCATTAACGGCTACTTGCGAAACATTACCTAATTCATCAGATTGTCTGACCTGAATATCACCAGCGGCATAACGGGTATTTTCACTGAGCTCAAAGCTATCGTTTGATGTTTCTGTCCAGTTATTGCCACCATCCAGGCTGTATTCAACTACTTCTGCATCATCAGCCGCAGTAATAACGACTGTTGTTTCCATGGTCAGATTATCGTTGTCACTGGTTCCAGTGTCATTCTTCAGATGAAAAACAGGGGCATCAGGTGCAGTAGAGTCCAGAGTAAACGCAGTTGTTTCTGATTCTTCACTGCGATTTTCAGCTTTATCAATAATAAAGGCAGAAAACTCGTAGTTTCTATCTTCAGTTAATTCAGGAAGCTCGATATCAACGTATCCCGCATTAAAATCATCGGGTGTGATTTCGTAACTGGTCAGTTGTGCTTCAGATTCCCAGATCTGAACACTGTCGCCAGCAGAAACGGCACCACCATCGAGACTGGTGTTATTAAACTCTATGCGTATAGTTGGACTTGTATCATTGGACAGGCTGGCCATGCCCAGACCAGTTATGGCATCCGGTGCAACTGTATCCATATATTCAGATTGTACCGACTGGATGTCCTCCATTGAACTGACATTATCAAGTGCATTAATGACTGTCGTAATGGCCTCGGACGTAGCGGTATCCATCTGAATATCATTGAAGACAATGCTTTGAGTGTTGCTGTTAGAAAGATTGACAGTTTCCCCGGCAAGAGCTGCAGAGCTCATGACTTCAGCGATATTTGAGAGGATTTTCTCTTCATTGGTTTTTGCAGTTTCGTCATCAACGCCTTCTATTGCAAAGCTGATCATGGAAACTATTTGAACAGCTGCTTTTTGTGCGTTCAGAGCTTGTTCTTTTGCCGGGTCTCCATCTTCTTTTGTTGCCATCTCAGCAATAGGGTCGTAAACCGCCAGGTCAATGCTCAGGTCAATGCCCAAGGCAATAGAGACCATATCTTCTGCTTGCTCAAAACCTTCCGCATTGCCGCTTTGAACCAGTTCATGAACCAGAGTTGAAATCGGGTTGATGATCTTTGCGTCTGCACTGGCTTTATAAGTTACGGTATTGACAATACCGGTATCCGTATTAATGCCGCCTTTCGTGATCAAGGCATAACCTTTGGGATTTATGCCTTCAGGGATGAAATAGTTCCCGGTCTCATCAGAAGCAATACCTGTGACCAATTCGTTTTCATCAGCAATACCATCCTGGTCGATATCAAGATATATTTCTGCATCCCTGATATACCCATCCACGATTTTTAATGTGGAAAAACCGGTAGCATCGTTACCTGCTTCATCCTGAATGGCGGATGCATCATTTTCCTGACTGCTGTCAGCATACGTTAGATTGAGTGTGGCACCAGAGTTGAATGAATTGGATGGTAATGAGATTGTCAGCTGATTACCGCTTGCACTGATGTTTTCAATAGATACGGGTGTAGGGTTTGCACCCACTGTTATCGTAAAGGCACTGAATTCCGGAATAGAAACGGAATCAATGGTTTCATTAAATGTTAAAATGATTTCCTGGTTGTTAACATCAAGAGCCATTGATTGAATGGCAGGAGGAATCTCATCGAGCTGAGGTGAGCTTCCATTGGATGTTGAGTCTGCAGTCCGGTTTTCAGAGGGGTGATTATGCGAACTGCTGGTACCGCCACTTCCAACTGCGGCTGCAGTACCAATACCTGCAGCAACAAACCCTAACAATGTTGGGAGACTTGGAGAGTAAGCATCTGCTCCTGAACCTGCAGACTGGCTATCACTCTCATAAGATACAGGTTCAGAGGCACCGGAGGGTTGAGCTGCTTCTGCCGTCAGGCTATCCAAATATTCTGTAAAAGGAGACCAGGAATCAAATGCAGAATAGAAGGTGATATCAGTAAATGCTTCAAAGTCACCCATGTTGATAGAGCTGCCATCTTCAAACTCTATGATTAATTCTTGATTATTAATTTCTTTTTTATAACTAATCAATTTTGATGTATTGGTATCAATGATAGTTATCTGGTCGCCGGGAAGGAAAATGAAGTCGGAAATATCGCTGAATTCGAGGCGAATGACGTCTCCATTTGAACGTAGAATCAGAAAAACAAAGTTTGCTTTCACAAGAAAATCCTCGCAAATCATCTAAGTTGTTGATCTGCATGTTATTTGTTTTTTCTTGATGTACTTCTATCAAATTAACAGTCTGTTATTTAATTAATCTAGTGTGTATGGCTTCATTGTTCACTTTTAGTTTTAGATATTTGATGAAGTGTCTTATTCATTAGTTGAAGATTGATGAGAGTTGAAAAATAGCCCAATAATTAAGCTAGTCTGATTGAATATCACATTCATTTATGGTTAATGCCCTTTTACAAAATAGAGAGTAGGATGTATGGATACGAAAACTCTGGTTATTGCTGATCCGAGCGTTGTTGATCAAGATGCGCTAACTTCTTCATTCCCATCAGATGCAAAAATTATTTTCCTTGATTCGGGAAATAATACCATTGAAACACTTTCTCAGGAATTCACCGAGAATGATGTTTACGAAAGTGTCCATATTTTTACTCACGGGGAAGATGGAAGCTTTGAGTTAGGAGATACCAAGGTTGACCAGTCATTGGTTGATAGTTCAGGTGAGCCTCTTAATCTGCTAGCCAGCCACACTTCGCATAATGCTGATCTGCACATTTATGGATGTAATGTGGCAGAGTCAGAAGATGGTCAGAATTTTCTTGAAAGTCTATCGTCTTTATTAGATGTCAATATTGCGGCATCGGATGATTTAACCGGACCGGATGGTGACCTTGATCTTGAATTTAGTACCGGAGAATTATCCTCAGAATCTGTGGATGATATTGATTTGGAATCCAATCTTAATACAGATTGGCTCTCTGATTTAAATGACTCTGATTTCTCTGAGCTGGTTTCCGGCTATGTTGATGATGAAACCCTGGTTTATTCAGAGCTTCTGGATATCTTACAAAAAACAGTGGATGGTGGTATTACTGAAACTGAATATGAAGATCTGGAAACTTTCTACACCCAATCCAACAGCAACTCTCTCTTCGATAATAACTACCTCGAAACTATTACCTACAACGTCATCCACACCAATAAGGCGAATGAATACTGGTGGGGTGGTGTAACGGATGCTGATGATCGAATTGAACTCGGTGATATGGAAGCTGGCTTCACTGAGGAGCAGGGCGATTATCTGATTGGTAAATGGTTCCTTGGAACCGATACGCCAATGCCGGTAGTGGGTGGTGATACCGCCAACGGTTCGGCTTCTTCCGGTGTATTTGGTTACACCCTGGCAACCGGTGACTTCTGGCAAGCCAACTCCCATATTGAAGGTGACTTGATCGATGAGGATGATGTCAACCAGGGGCAGGCGGGTACCTGTTACCTTCTGGCTGCCATGGGGGCTATTGCTCATGATGAAACAGAAACTTATCTGGAAGATGCGGTTACTGACAATGGTAATGGAACCTATGGTATCCGCTGGTTTGTCGATGGTGAAACCTATTATACGACGGTTGATAAGCAGGTAATCACCAATAATGGCCGTATGGTGCTGACAGGTGACCCTAACAAAGCACTTGATGGTGAACTCTGGGCGTCTTTGTTTGAGAAAGGTTATGCGCAATTAAACTCACAGGTTAAGGTGGGTGATAACTTTGAAGCCAGTATTCAGGCGGTAGAGGGTGGTCTTGCCGATCCTCTGACTCATATTACCGGTCTTGATTACACCTATTACTCTGCTTCCTATCGTATGGGTGGCAATACGGTGATGGTTGATCAAAGTAACCTTGCTACGTACAAACAGGAAATTATCGACAAACTGGCTGATGGTGCTATTGGCTGGATCGGTGCCTGGGGTGATTATAAAGTTGACGGCAAGCAAACACTGGTAAGCGGACACGCTCAGGCATTGCTTGAATACAATGAAGCAGACGACACCTTCCTGTTCCAGAACCCCTGGGGTGCGGGTGAAAGCAGTTCCTGGATTGGTACTTACTCTCTCAAAATTGAAGAATTCTGGAACGAAGACGTTAAGCCGGTCATCGCGCTTACGGAAAAACCAGACCTCAAACCCAAGCCAGAATATGAGTATGAGATTTCTGTCGATGAAACGGTAGTAGAGGGTGAGACAGTCACAGTGACTATTACTCGTACCGATACGAATCCGGACACTGAGGGTGTAGACGACACTGATACAGAATCAACCATCTATTTCTCAACTCTGAAATCTGACGGAGATGATGCGGCCAGCGATTCTGATTTTGAAGAGATCGAAAAAGAAGCACTGGTGTTTGGTGTTAATGATAATACCCAAACCATTACTATAGATACTTACGAAGATAACCTTGTAGAAGCGATTGAATCCTTCAGGCTGGCTCTTTATGAAAGCGCCACCAGTGTCTCGACTATTGATACAGCAACCGTTGGCATTACCAACCGGGAAGCGACAGATTTCACCTATTCCATTACCAGCGATAACAGCGATGAAAGCTCAGCAGCCACTGAAGGTGATAGTGTTAGTTTCACTATTACCCGTGATGGCAGTGGTGAACGTTCGGTCGTTTATCTGAGTACTGAAAATGGCACTGCGACTACTGCAGACTTTGAAGAACTCAATGAATACGCTCTGGTATTTGAAAGTGATGAAACTGAGAAAACCATTGAGGTAGTCACCTCTTCCGATAGCTCTGATGAAGGCGTTGAAACGTTTGATCTGGTGTTAACTGAAAGCCGGGGAGGTGAAGTCACTGCACGGGCTACCGGTAACATTGATGATTACGATGCACCATCTATTGACTATCGGGTTATGACCGATGCCGCCACTGAGTCTGGAGCCGTTGGTGAGGGGCAGCGAGTCGACTTCACCATTTCACGAAGTGTTACCGGTGTTGTTTCTTCGGTATTTGTGAAAACTTCCGGTGAAAGTGCTGGCTCTGATGATTTTGAAGGCATCAGTGAAACGGTTATTTTCGAACCCAACCAGAAAGAAGCGACGGTCAGTGTATGGGTCAACAAAGATATGTGGTTGGAAACCAATGAAAGTTTTTCATTGGAAGTGTACCGCAATGAAAGTGATCAAGAGCCTATAGCTCAAAGTAAAGCGTTCATTAAAGATACGCCTTATGAGGATTATAACTACACATTGTCTTCTGATGGCACAGAGGATGATCCGCTCTCCGAAGGTGAGAACGCCACTATTACTGTCACCAGGGATGGTTCGGGTAATCCTTCCATTGTTTATCTGAGAACGTCCAGAGGCAGTACCGGGGAAGATGACTTCGAAGAGCTTGAAGAGTTAGCGGTTGAATTTGCCGCTCATGAAGAATCTAAAACCGTAGAGATCAAAACCTATACAGATGGCGTTGATGAAGGCAACGAATCGTTCAATGTTGAGCTGTTGCGAAACCCCGGGGACTCAGATCCTACGGAAACAACCACGATTCATGTTGCGGATACGGTTATTGAAGGTTACACCTACAGCATCTCCATGAGAGGTGGCGGTGGTGATGATAGTAACGAGTTTAATGAAGGCGATACCGTTGAGTATGTCATTACCCGTGAAGGTGGTGATTCTGGTGAAGGTAGTGGTACTGAATCTACCGTTTATTTGAGTACCAGTGGTGTTACTGCCAGTGATTCCGATTTTTCTGCGGTTAATAATGAGCCTCTGACGTTTGCACCTCACGAAACATCGAAGACATTCACCGTTGATACCAAAACAGACGACAAAACAGAAAGTCTGGAAAGCTTTAAGTTATCTCTGTTTACTTCGGAAGCGGATGCCATTAACGGTAAGGCAAACCAGACTGCCGAAGCGACATTGGTCGATAGCTCTCAATCCGATAATATTTACTCCTATCAGTTGTCTGGTGATAAGTCTGTTCTGGAAGGCGAAGATTATGAATTTACGATTTTGCGTTCTCCATCCGGCTCTCCCAGCTCAGTTTATGTAAAAACGTCATTTTGTAACTCAGACAGCAGTGACTTCGAAGTAATGGGCCTGACCAAGGTTAACTTTGGTTCGGTGGAAGAACAGAAAACCATTAACGTTAAGACTTATAATGACAACCTGATTGAGGGTAAGGAATGTTTCTGGTTTGAAGTGTATGAAACATTGGAAGATGCAGAAAACTACAATGCCATCGCTAAATATCGTGCCAACATTGAAGATAAACTGGAGCAACCGGTTTACAAATACTCCCTGACCAGCTCTACCGAAGACAAACTCACAGAAGATTCTGATGACCCTATTGCTGCGGTCGAAGGCACTAATGTTACCTTTACTGTTAAGCGTGAGCTGCTCAATGCGGATGAGGCCGTAGAAGAGGGTGCTTCAACTATCTATATGAACACTTCCACAGGTACTGCCGGAGAATTTGACTTTAAAGGCATGGGACTGGAAGAACTTAACTTTAATACCGCTGAAGATAATGAGAAGCGAATTACGGTTAAAGTGAATACCGACAGTGATCTGGAGAACGAAGAGTATTTCTGGTTCAATATTTTTGAAACCTATGCAGACGGTCTGAATAACAACGCGATCGATGTTGCCAAGGGGCGCATTGAACACAAAGACCCGGACCAGTCTTACGCTTATAACATAACGACTGAAAACGATGTCGATAATGCCGTAGTAGAAGGCGGAACCATCTCCTTCAAAATCACCCGTGAAAAACAGGTGGATTACCTCGATGATGCAGCGTCAACCACTTACATTGGCACCTGGGAAGGTTCGGCACTGGCAGATTATGACTATCTCTCCCTGGATACACAGGAACTGACGTTTGCTGCTCATGAATTTGAGAAAGTTATTACTATTGAGACCATCCGGGACACAAACATTGAAAGTGATCTCGAAGAATTCTGGTTGATGCAGTATGACTCTGAGGCAGATGCCGAAAATGGTGATTACTCCGCTTATGCAGAAGCCTTTATCGAGGACGATCCTGATTCAGAAGTGTTGGCTTATGAAATTACCACCAATGCATCGAAGGCCGGCGATCTGACTGAAGGTGAGCAGGTCGAAATTACGGTGACTCGAAAGGGTGCCGATCTTAACGTCGCTTCAACCATCTACATCGACACCATGAATGGTACGACAACGGCCATTGATGCTGAAACGATGGAGTTGATGAAGCTGGAATTCAGGCCCAACGAAGAAACCAAGACCTTCAAGTTGGATACCTTCGTAGACTTTGAACAGGAAGGCGCTGAATACTTTTATGTTGCCCGTTATGACACCTATGGCGCTGCAAAAATTCAGGATGCGGCGGATGCTGAGAAAGTCTATGTCAGTGATATCAGCCCTGACTCTCAATATTACAATTATGAAATTGATGCCAGCACGGTTAACAGTGAAGGCTTCACGGTTGTTAATGAAGGCTATGACCTTGAAGTCACGATTCGCAGAGAGCGTGATACAGAGAATCTCAGCGAAGATGTCGGTTCTACGGTGTATATCTCAACCTTTGAAGGCATTGCCAGAGAAGGTGAATTTGAAATTATTGATCGTATGCCGGTCACTTTTGCTGCGGATGAATTTGAAAAAACCGTCAGTATTGAGACATTCTCTAACGCATTGAATGATGTTCTGCCCAGAAACTTCCAGATAGGTATGTTTAAAACCTATGAGGATGCAGTATGGACGACAGATGGCGTTTGGGAAACGGCCTTTATTCAGGAAGATGCCACGGATCACCAGTTCACCATTTCTAATGTTGAAGTCTCCACCAGTGTAGATACAGAAGGTAATGTTAATTACAGCGATGCCAATGTAACGACAGATGACAACAGTATCAAAGGGTTGACGGCTAACGAAGGTCAGAAACTCAAGTTCACTATTGATAGAACCATTGGTGAGCAAGATATAGGTGCCAAAGTATATATCAATACTCAGGGTGGTTATTCGTCCGCGGATGACTATGAGCAATTGAACGCTCAGGCCTTTAAGTTTGATGTTGGTCAAAGCACGCTTGACGTAGAGCTGGATGTTTATCGTGACAGTGATGCTACTGAGCGATTCGAATACTTCTGGTTCGGGGCTTATAACAACCACTATGATGCGATGGGTGGTTTCGACCACGCAGACTTTATGAAGGTTGATATTAATGATGTACCTCTTGCAAATAATTACACCATAACCAGTTCCACCAACAACCTCGACGGTGGCGCGGCTCAGGAAGGGGATACCATCACATTCACCATTGAACGCGATAGTGGTGATGGTGAAGAAACGGTTTATCTCCGTTTGTATGAAGAAACGGCTGAAAGAACCGTTAGTGAAGAATATTGGAATGACCCTGTTCAGGGCTTTATCGGTGACTACGATCCGGCTTCGCTGGGTGACTTTATTGATGACTCGGGTCAGGCGACTACGTCACCCATAGCCATGACGTTTGCAGATGGGGAAACCGTTAAAACCTATGAAGTTCAAACAGTAGAAGACAACAAAGATGAAGGCATTGAAACCTTCAGAATGATGATGTTCGGAGATGAGTGGGATGCTTATTTTGCCGACGTTTCAGAAGCCCATAACCGTTATGTTGCCAGTGATGTAGCGCACATTAGCGACCCTACTGATCCAAGCACCCTTGGTTTTAACTACAACGTAACCTCTTCGGCGCCATTGGATAATCCTGCTGAAGAAGGCAGTACCATTGAGTTCACCATTAATCGTGCTGACGGTAATTTTGGTGGTGGGGGAACGGGTGCTGTTTCCAATATCTGGGTAGCAGTAGAAGCCTTTGGTATGGGGGCCGGTCAGCCAACTCCTGGCGGTGGTACTGCTGAGCACGATCAGGCGTCTAATGGTATGAGTGGTAACAGTGCTATACCTGGCTCCAGCAGTGAGGGAGATATTGACTGGGTTGGTCATTATACCATGCAGAAGTTAACCTTTGGGGCTGATGATAACACTCTGACATTCTCTCTTGATGTCAATGAAGATGATCGGGTTGAAAGCCTTGAAGAGTTGGTGTTCCACGTATTTGACTACCCGATTGATGATGAAGCAGGTGGTTACCCTTACGACTCATCAGCAGCTTCTGTAAAAGCCTATATTGCCAGTGAAGGGGCGGAGCCAGGTTCCGATCCGAATACAGATCCAAACTATATTCCTGATCAGAACTATGATCCGAACGCTGACTTCAATCCTGATTTTAATCCGGAACCTGATGGCGACAAACAGAAAGACTTTGACCCTGAAGGAGATGGTGGTTCAGACTTCAACCCGACTCCGGATGATGGTTCGAATTATGACTATGATCCTAATGGAGATGGCGGTTCAGACTTCAATCCAACTCCAGATGATGGTTCTAACTATGATTATGATCCTAATGGGGACGGCGGATCAGATGATGGTCAAATTCCAGATGATTATCCATATGATGAAGATGATGTCCCTTATGAAGAGCCAGTAGAAGAATCTGAGCCTTCTGCAGAGGGTAGTAATTCTGGTTCTGGTGGTGATTCGTATGTCGATCCGAATTTTGATCCGAATGCTTATCCGGATTACACACCGACTCCGGATGATGGATCGAACTACGATTACAATCCTGGTTCAGATGATGGTTCTTATGTAGATCCGAATTTTGATCCAAATACCAATCCGGACTACGCACCGACTCCGGATGATGGATCGAACTACGATTACAATCCGGGTTCAGATGATGGTTCTTATGTAGATCCGAATGTTGATCCAAATACCAATCCGGACTACGCACCGACTCCGGATGATGGATCGAACTACGATTACAATCCGGGTTCAGATGATGGTTCTTATGTAGATCCGAATTTTGATCCAAATACGAATCCGGACTACGCACCGACTCCGAATGATGGATCGAACTACGATTACAATCCGGGTTCAGATGATGGTTCTTATGTTGATCCAAACACTAACCCGGACTACACACCAACCCCTGATGACGGTTCAAGCTATGATCCAAATGAATATACTCCATCAGATGACAATTCTATACCGGATGATTATCCGTATGGCGAAGATGATGTTCCTTATGAAGAACCTGTAGAAGAATCTGAGCCTGCTGATGAAAATTATGCGTCAGATGATAACGCGATTCCGGATGACTACCCATATGGTGAAGATGATGTGCCGTATGAGGAGCCTGCGGAAGAATCTGAACCTGCCAATGAGAATTATGCGTCAGATGACGATGCGATTCCGGATGACTATCCATATGGCGAGGATGACGTTCCTTATGAAGAGCCTGTAACTGAAGCCAGTACTTCTTCAGCACCGCCTTCGTTTGGCTCCTCTGCACCACCGTCATTCGGTTCAGCGCCTGCCACTGAATCCGGAAACTCAGTCAGTGCGGATGTGACAGAAGCCGATGTGGGTGAAGGTTCAGACTCTCATCCAGGACATTCTGGCTCACTGTATGGCAATAAATACGCTTTTGCAGAAATTCGCGACGACGGCAGTGTTGTTGCCTGGGGTGAAAACGATAAAGGCGGTGATATCAGTGACATTAAGAGTCAGCTGAGTAATGTTACCAGCATTGGTGCCACTCATGGTGCCTTTGCAGCCATCACAGCCACAGGTGCGGTAGTTGCCTGGGGGGATCCGGATGACGGTGGTGATAACAGCTCTGTCAGTGACCTGTTAAATGGTGACAACGATGTGGTCAGCCTGTCTTCAACCCATTCGGCATTTGCTGCACTTCATGCAGACGGAACCGTCACTACCTGGGGTAAGGGTGCCAATGGTGGTAATCCTTCTCAAACGGTAGAGAATCAGATCACTGATACAGATAATCCGGTGGTTGAAATATTCTCCAATGGTTCAGCATTTGCTGCAGTGCATGAAGGGGGTGCTGTCACAACATGGGGCTACAGTGCTTTTGGTGGGGACAGTTCAGAAGTTGCCAGTGATCTGGATGGCTCATCCGATGTGGTGGCCATCGAAACCACTCATTCAGCCTTTGCCGCATTGAAAGCCGATGGCTCAGTTGTTGCCTGGGGTAACGACTACGGCGGTGGCGATACCAGCGAAGCAGATGGCTTGAATGGAACCGATCAGAAAGCGGTGAAACTCTGGTCTAACTCCTCCAGCTTTGCGGCTGTGATGGATGATGGCTCAGTGGTTGCCTGGGGTGACCCAACGTCGGGTGGCGATATTTCGGATATCACCAGTCTACTGGATGGTACCAATAACGTGGTTGAAATCTACTCCACTGACAACGCCTTTGTGGCACTGATGGAAGATGATTCCGTGGTTGCCTGGGGTGATCCCGACTTTGGTGGTAATAATGACATCGCTAATACGCTCGATGGCAGTCAGCAGGTTGTACAGATTGTCTCCAACGAAGCCGCCTTTGCCGCAATACTGGAAGATGGTTCCGTTGTTACCTGGGGGCAGAACTCTTATGGTGGCGATAGTCAATTCGTATCAGAAGCCTTGAATGGTGATGTTGATGTTACTTCGGTGGTTGCCTCCGGTAACGGATTTACCGCTCTTAGAGAGGATGGTTCTGTTGTCTCCTGGGGTGGTGGTCTGCTGCAAAGCGAAATGACTGATATTCAGAATGTTCTGGATGGTGATACCGATGTGGTAAGAATCATCGCCAACGATGAAGCCTTTGCGGCAATTGATGTTGATAACAACATCTACGGTTGGGGTAATCTGGAATATGGCGCCAATGTGAACGGTGTCGATATGTCTGGCAGTGCTCCGAGTGGTACTGATGAAGGTAATGGTATCAGACTTGTCATCAGTGGTAATGCTATACAGACCCGTGGTGGTGAAGCACTAAGTGGTGTTGATCTGCTGCTTGATCTGGTCGGTGCTGAAGATATGACCACGACCAGTGCTGAAGACGGTACCTTTAGCTTTGATCTTGAAAGCGGTAATCAGGACGTGACCATTTCGGCCAACCTCGAAACCACAGAAGAGAACACCAGCAGTATCGATATTGATGATGCTCTGGCCGTTCTTAATCTGTCCGTAGGTTACGGTGTTACTGAAGACAGCGAAGCGACTGCAGATGCCTTTATCGCGGCAGACTTCAACGGCGACGGTGTGGTGAACGCTCAGGACGCTCTGGAAATCTTCGAGTACACTCAGGGTCTCAATAATGCCAACAATGAGTCACCAGAGTGGATCTTTGTTGATGGAGATGCAGACATGGACAGCATCACCAAAGACAATGTTAACTATGATATGGGTATTGCTTTAAGCGATCTGAACTCCAGCACCAGTGTTAACCTCACCGGTATCCTGAAAGGGGATGTTGATAACTCTCTGGGAGGCTGATGAAAGATATGAGGGGAACGAAAGTTCCCCTTTAAATTAGTGCTTGTTTGAATTGAGCCTTGCCTAGTAGGTCTGACTTTTGACCATACGACTCACTATCGTTAGATTATCCCGAAGCTGTTTATTCTCTGGTGCATATTTAATGGCCTGTTGAAGAAGCAACTCTGCTCTCTGATAGGCCTCTTGAGAAAGCAGAAGTTGTGCATGACGTTGTAAAGCTTCCAGACGAACTCCCGGTAATGCAGAAGCTCTCTGGTAGAGTGTTTCTGCTTGATCGGCTTTACTCCCTTCATAAAGTTCCGCAAGAGCAATCAATGCCTGACCATTGAATGGGTTCAGGTGTAAAGCTTTATTCAGCAAAGTAATCTGACGACTAAAAGACGACTTGGATTCGGTAATCCGGGTAAGTTTGGCCTTGCTGGTTAAGGTATGACTGCGTTGAAGATCTGTAAGAGAATTTTTTTCCAGTAACGTATCAAGAATTTCACGGCTCTGTTTTATCTGGTATCTGGCAATCAGGTAATCCACCATGTCAAGCAGGCGATTGTGGCGTTCATCAAAGTTCCTGGATAACAGTTGCCGTATATGAGGTTGTGCTAAGGCAAAGTAACCTTGTTGAAGGTATATTTGTGCCAGTTGCCAGCGGGTATCATCCGATGGTGTTAGCTGTTGAACAATCTCAAGACTGGCAATGACTTCGAACCAGTTCTGCTGCTGTTGAGCAAGCCTGGCTCGCAACTTGAGAAGCTGGACATCATCAGGAGTTGATACCAGCAACTGATCGGTGATTGAACGGGCTAATGTATCGTCGCCAGCTGCCAATGCAGAATAAAGTAATCCCTGCTGCCATTGTCGATTGTCACCGGCCAGCATCAGAGCATGACTGTAGGCAGCCTGAGCGGATTGAGGTTGTTCGGTTTGTAAATAGCCATAGCCAAGCATGGCATAGATTTCAGCCCGGCTACCATGAGCAGCTGCTTTGCTCAGATGAGGGTGAGCTTTGACAAATTCACCGGCTTGGGTCAACAGCATGCCCAACGCTTCATGCGCCCGGGTAAAATCCGGCAAGAGAGCTATGGCTTGTTGTAATGACTCTATTGCCTGCTGGTTTTTATCTTGCACTTGTTTTTGCTGTTTTTGCAATTGGGCCAGTGCAAACCATAAAGCCGCACTAGGTTTGCGGTTCATTTGCACTTTAAGTTCAGCCATAGCATCAGCGTCACGTTTCTGTTTTATAAGCTTAACAATACTGTTGAGTGTTTGAGATTCTTCCCGGCTTATTTTTGGCTCGCGTTGATGGTAAGGATTGCTGCTAAAGTCGAACTGAAGATTACCGCCATCCCACTTTAACGGGGTTGCCTGGGCGTTGAATGCCAGACACAATATCAAAAGAAAACATTTCATGCTGATACCTTTAGAGGCCATAAAAATTCAGCCTTTACTTTTACGCCTTCACGCCGTGGAGAAGTGAATCTTGCCTGTTTTATTATCTGAGGAACCAGAGTGTTGAGTTCGGCATAATCCATTTCGTGAACAGCCACCAACTCGACCTGGCCACTCTCATGAATAATGACACGCAGTTGCACCTGAGCCCTGTGAATGCCTTGTTGACGGAGAGAGGATGGCAGCCTTACCGAAATGGGGGTTAACAATTTTGGCATGTTATCCAGCTCATCGAGTCGAAAAGTGGTGATAGCCGCCAACATTGTCTGAATGTCAAAATTCAGTTTGCTTTCTAAAGAAGCATGGCTAATGGCGACAGGTGACGTTAATTCAGGCATGGTGACTTCCAGTTCAGTTACCTTGAGAGCAATGGCCTCGGACTGCAGAGAGAGTTCCATTTTGGCAGCGACACTTTGTTGCAGTTGTGCCTGACTGGATGGAGGAGGTGGTGATGGCAATATCACTGTGTTCAACTCTCTAAGTTTAACGGCTTCTCTGGTGGATTGATCCATTTTCAGGTTAAGCAGCGACCAGAGCCCGGTTAACAGCAATAGTGCAGCAATACTATTGATAATCCATCGAGCCATAATCACTAATTCTCCGTCCTGGTCGCGACACTAACCTGAGTAAAACCGACCATTTTGCTGGCATCAACCAACTTCACCAATGGTTCTGTCAGGCTGTTTTTATCCGCCTGAATAACCACGGCGGTGCGTCCTTTTCTCAACTGTTGTTTTAACATGGGCACAACACCGGCCATGCCAATCTGGGTGCCTCCATGCCAAACTTCACCTTCAGCACTCAGCGCGATCAATACCGCCTGCTGCTGAAGCTCTTTGGTGCTGACACCGGAAGGTCTGTCCACCTCAATACCGGTATCCTGAACAAATACGGCAGATACAATAAAGAAGATCAACAGAATAAAAACCACATCGAGCAGCGGTCCAATATCAATGGAAAGATTACTTTGACTGCTGTCGTTTATTGATGCTCTGCGCATAATGCTTCCTGCAATAGGTTCTCACATCGCCGCCGACAAACGGTAACCATTAACAGGGCAGGTAAAGCTGTGCTCAATCCAAGCTGAGTGGTCAGCAGTGCTTCAGAAATACCGCCTGTTAATGTTTGCTGGTTGCCAGTTGCCATGCCACTGAAACTGTCAAACAAACCGCCTACAGTGCCCAGTAACCCCAATAAAGGAAGTACATTGAGCCAGCTGGAAAGTTGTTGAGTACGTAACAGTGATTGTCTGATCGTCACAACATCCCGATACTGTACCTTTGTACATACTTGTTGCAGTAAATCAAAAATATGCCAATAGATGAACAGCGCCAGAAGACTGATGAGAATCAGAATAATGCCATTAGACGAGAATAAAAGTTTTGTTATGAAAAGCTCTGTCATGGTTCGCTACTGCCTTTTATGCTGAGCTGTCCATAGAGCACCGCATCGGCTTCGAGCTGAGTAAGATAACTCTGATGACGGCGATTGATATAGGCGTGAATCAACAGAACCGGGACAGCCACTATCAACCCTAGCTCTGTGGTAACCAGCGCTTCGGAAATACCGCCAGCGAGCATATTCTGATCCTGATTACCAAACAGGTTCATCATTTCGAAAGTCTGGATCATGCCGCTCACTGTGCCTAACAGTCCGAGCAGCGGTGCTACTGCTGCGGTAGCTGTCAGGACCACCATTTTATTGTCGAGTACTGCTTTCCATTGCAATAACTGATGATGCAACTTATCTGCCAGTGCATCCTCCGGCCAGTGTTTATAAGTGGTTAGCCAGCTCAAACAGAGGACCGTTGCCAACCACTGGCAACTAACGCCTTACCTTCCAGAGCATCTTCAGCAAATCTGGGCTGCAGACGGGTGAGCCTGGATAAAAACAGCAATTTGTACATCGTCACACAGGCAGCCAGCAAACCCAGTAGCAGGATCGGATAAACCCATATTCCACCTTGCTCAAGCTTGGTAAACCATGAGCCATGACTGGATGCTATTCGAATTGCCTTATCCTGACTGATATCCACTGGAATCGTCAGCATATTGTTCAATGAAGAAGGTGATTGCATAACCAGTGTCGTTGGGTTGGCTACAGCATCAGCAATATACCCTTGATTCTGTTCATCAATGAACCAGCTTAATGGCCCCAAATTCAGTTGTTGACCGGACAGCATTCGACCGTCCAGTCCTGTCACCTCAGCATCCTGCCATTCTGGCTGCAATGACTCACTCAGTCTTCTCAGTCTCTCACTGAACAGGCTGGCGTTATCCAGTTCGTTATCTGAACCAAGGTAGCCATGCAATAAATTATCGATATAACGACTTTGCTGACGCCACTCACTAAGGCGCTTCTGCAATACTTGGATAGATACAAACTCTTCATCTCTATCTCTGGTGGCACCGGCCAACTGCTGACGAAGAGTCATTAACTGGTTTTCCAATGCTTGCAGTTCTTGTAATTGTGGCTGGCGCAGCTTTCTTAACTCACTGCTGGTGCGCTGGAGTGTTTTTCGGGATTGATCAAGACGACGCTCAAACTCCAACGTCACCCGTTGCATACTGTCAGAAGCGTAAGCATTTAAGCCTAATAGCAACATCACCGCTAACATCACACGATGGATCATGGCTGCGACTCCCTGACACTGGATAACGGCAGTTCAACAAATGCCACTTTCTGGTGCCCTTGATAAATATCAAACGCTTTGTTAATAGAAGGTTGCATTTCTGCCAGGCTCTGCCATTGCCAAACACCATCAACGCTATGCCCAACTCCGACTCCACTTCCATCGGGCAAACGGTAATAGCCCTGTGCCAGGCCAATAAATAATTGCTTTGCTTGCCAGGGTTGGCCTTCATGATCAAGTATCCCTTGATGAAAATTGATACTGCTGTTAAATGATTCCAGCCTGGTCAGAATGTCAATCATGGCAGTAAATCGATCACTCAAGCCAAGGCTGGTGTTCTGAAGCTGGCCCCAGGTGTCTTGCAGAGATAACTGCAACGGTGGTGGAAAACCCTGCCATTGTGTTGATAGCATCACCAACGTCTGATCAAGCTGTTGTTGGTAGATTGTTGTTTTTTGCTCCTGCTCCACTTGTGCAGCCAATAATTCACTGCGCTGCTCCGCTACATCATCCTGTTGCTGCTTTTGTCGGGTTAGAGACTGCTCTAAAGCTTTCTGCTCTTGCTTATAAAGCAGGATAAGTCGCTCATTATCCACAGCCGCCTGCTGAGCTTCTGTCTGAAGGTTAATGATCGCCTTTTCCACCTGAAGGTGTTCAGCCACCAGTCGGTCCAGTTTGGCCAGTTCTGGAGAGCTGGCCTGTACTGAAAAAACGGTTAGGAGTAACAGTATGGCTACAGCGTAATCTGTGAACGACACTCTTTTCTCATTCATCATTCTCAATTATCCATTACTGTTTTTCTTTTCCGGAAGAAGCAGGGCATCGATAACATTCCCGGTACTGAGAATAGTGCTGGCAATAGGTTCAAGCTGATCAGGGGTTACCTGATTCAGCCATTTCAGATAATTGCCTGGCAACTCAAGAAACTCATCATCTGCCGCCATTTGAGTCAGCCAGCGGTATCGATCACGGTCGGTAATGACTTCAGGTTTGAGACCACTGAGAATTTGCTCACGGATTGTATTCAGTTCTTCCTGGGTAATACCTTTAGCCGCTACGTCTGCAATGATGGCCAGTGCCATCTGTTTCAGTTCATCGGCACGCTCCGGTTGATGGGAATAACTGACCATCCCATACGCTTGTTGTCGTGCGCGTTCCAGCTGGATACCAAAACTGCTGGTATAAACACCACCGGCTTCTTCTCGTAACTGTTCACGCATTCTCAGAGAAACAATACGTGTTAGAAGATAAGCCTGATTCCGGGCTTCCTGGCTGAATGGATAGTCTGCATTAAACAGAACGCTGGTGACTCCCTGAGGTTCCTGCCCGCCTTCAACCAGAACACGATGTTTTCCTGTAGCCAGTTTGGGCAGGCGGGGTTCTTCATGGACAGTGCCAGCTGGCAGGGACCCAAGATAGCGACTGGCAAGATCAATCACTTCATTGGCTTCGACATCTCCAATCACGACTAGCTGATGGCCTGCAGCCGTTCCAAACAAAGACCGATAAGCAGCTAACATTTGTTTGGCATTGATGCCGAGAAGCTCTTCGGAAGTGATGGGTTGCAGAGAAGGTGAATTAACGAACCGTAAACGATCAATCTGCTCACTGAATTGTGACGAAGGATTATCCTGTCGACGATCCAGGCTGCGTGCCAAAAATGTCTGTTTGGCTTTCCAGATAGCAGGATCCACCTGCGGCTGAGTCAGCATAAGGTTCAGGTTTTGCAGCCAGACTTCCAATGAATCACTGCCTGCACTGCCAAAAACACCCTGTCGTGTAAGATCAACATACGTGATCAGTCGTAAATTGTGGTCCGCATTGATGATCGATAACGCTTCTGCGTCCATGCCCGCATAACCAAAGCTCGCAAGGTTCCTGGTAGCCAGTGTAGCAGCCCGTCGCTCAGATACCGGCAACTGCATAGTCCCACCGAACCCTTGCCAGCGTAGCTGAACCTGTTGATTGGCTTTATCACTTTTCTGGAACCAGATCTGGGCACCATTAGCCAGCGTCCATTTATGAATATCTCCTTCTTGTTCGTGGCTAACGACTTCTGCTGCTGGTGGCTGTTGATCAAACAGTGTTTTGCTCACCGTTTGTTGCACCAGGGCTGGAGGTGGATTCCTTAATGAGGTTTGCCACAGTGATTGAACCACTGTCTGGTCAGGCTGTTTATCACGATTTTTGCGATTGATCTGAGCAATAACCAGCGGCGCTTTGCTGTTTATCGCCTGTTTGAAATATTGATTGGTTTCTTCCAGCGTAATCTCAGGCAACAGGCGCTGCACGATATTGTTGAAATCCGTCGTATGCATTAATGGTTTCTGCGCACGAATCTGGTTGAACAACCCCATCATTAAGCTACGATTTTTAGCTGTCTTCTGGTTGTCCGCCATGGCTTTATATCGAGTGGCGAAGCCTTTACGCGCCGTGTCCAGATCTCGCTGACTGAAGCCATGAGCTGCATAACGGCTGATTTCCGTAAATAATTCTTTTAGTCCTTGTTGATAATTGCCATCTTTTAAAATAGCCATCACCCGCTCATTACTGTAGCCCGTTGCCAGCGGCGTTGAGCTGGCTACCAGTTTGCTGACATAGTCGCCTTCTGTCTGGTATTGCACCTGCAATCGACTATCTAGCATGGTCAGAGCAAGGGCGCTGATGAGCTGCGCTTTCAATGCTTCTTCGGTATGGGCTTCAGGCTGTTCACTGCGCAGATTAACTGAGAAGACTTCCGTTGTGATTTCATCATCAGCAATGGTTTCAAACGTTAATGATTCAGCCAGTGGAATGGTCAAATTCGAGCGAGACGGCAAGGTTGCAGAAGGTAATGGTGCAAAATATTTTTCAAGGCGTTTTTCTACCTGAGTTTTATCAATGCTGCCCACGACCAGTAGCGTCATATTATTAGGGTGATACCAGTCGTCATAAAACGCTTTAATGCGATCGGCGCCGATATGCCTGACCAGCTCCATATCACCGATAGGCTCACGCTCGCTGAAACGACTACCGACCAGTGTTATTTTCCGGTTAGCGGTGCCCAGTCGTCCCATCATGCTTAAACTGCGCCGCCACTCTTCTTCAACCACCGGTCGTTCTTTCTCCAGTTCAAGAGGGTCAAAGGTCAAAGCACTGACCTGCTGAGACAACATATCGAACGCGTCATCCAATATGCGGTCACTGTTGTCTGGTAAATTCAGGTAATAGGAAGTTGTGGAGTATTCAGTCATAGCGTTAACATCACGACCAAAGACCATACCCAGTGATTCCTGATGTTCAATAATGCTGTTGCCAGGAAACTTGTCAGTGCCGTTAAACGCCATGTGTTCCACTAAATGAGCAATACCTTTCTGGTCGTCAGCTTCGTCGAGAGAGCCAGCATGCACAATCAGTTGGATAGATACACGATTGGACGGTTCAGCATTAGGCAAAACAATGTACTTCATGCCATTGTCCAGCACACCTTGCTCGATATCGGTCCTGAGAGGCAATGGCGTTGATTGAACCGCAGAAACAGAAACTTTTGGATTTAATGCCTGCTTGACCGGTTCATAGCTGCAACCTGCAAGAATGACACTGGCAATAGCCAGGTGTAGTGAGAGCTTTTTCATAAAAACCTTAAAAAAAAGCGATGAAGACAGAAGTCCTCGTCTTCATCACAGCACGGCCAGAAAATAGGATTTCATAGGGTTAGGTGCTTATACCAATCGCCGTTATTTACAGGCGAGCACCGACACTCAGCCAGACTTCACGCCCTTTGCTGTAATAATCATCTACTCTGCTGCTGTTGGTATTGGTTCCTGAGGTGGCAATTTTCACCTGCTCATCAAGCAGGTTAGTGACGGTCAGACCGAGCGTAAGTTGCTTATTGGCAATCGGTGGAACCCAGGTGAGTTGGGTGTCCCAGGTGATTAAACTGTCCATTTTGGCACTGCTATAGGTGTTCACCCGGGTGTCTGTTCCATCAATTTCATGGTTAGCAATCCCTTCTAGTAGGGTCAGATTTCGCCCTGCTTCATAATTGAAAATGTTATTCCATATAACGCCACTTTCTCGCCAATGAGCATTCAAACCAATAGACGTTGTCACATCACTATTATAACTGCCGGTATCCATCTCATTGCGGCGGAGTAGTTTGCCATCCAGTTCTACCCACTCAGAAATGACTTCACTATTTAAGTCGTTCTGGGCATCGTATGTGGAGCCGGTGCTGCCTGCGCCCGTTGTGTCGAGATAGCCAAGGGCAAGATAGCTATCAATATTGGCACCCAACAGGTACAAGCTTTCTGCATTACTCAAGCGCAAAGAGTAAATGCGACTGTCGCTTTCAATATTATTTTGCAGGGTTTCGCTATTTAATAAAGACAAGCCCTTACGTTGTTCACGATAAAGGTACCCTGCACTGATGTTAATATTGCTCAGTTGAACATCGTAATTCACGGTGAACTCGTTAGAGTAAGGTATATCAGCCTGATTTAAGCGATAAGGTTGACGCCGGGTAGATGATTGGCAAGTGTAATCATCAGGATTCAAACTGATATCTTCACCACTGCCGGTTCCCTGACATCTCTGATAATTCGTTTCCAGCCTTCTCTTTTCAGCTTTTAGTGCCCACCCCAGCAAACTGCCGCTGTAGTAACGAGAGGCGCCCACGCCAATGCGATGTCGTTTATCCGTATTAAAATCCCAGGTGGTTTTGAACCTGGGAGCCAAAACGGTTTTATCAAATTGCTCCATTTTTTCTGCCCGCAACCCAAGGTCAACAGTTAGCCGATTCCATTCAGATGTGTTTGAGGCGTACAGAGCATACTGGTTGGTGCTGGCCTTATAATTTCCAGCCTCGGTGATTGTCCAGTTTGTCAGTGTAAGATTACCACTGGCGCGACTGGTCTGAGAGAAAGAGTGAAAATCTTCATTAAATGTACCTTTTGCTGAATGCAGAGTAGCTTCAGCGCCAAAGACGGGTTGATGACGAATACTGCCGGTATAAAGCGGATTAAAATCAAACGACGATTTTAGTTTTGTGCTGTTTTGGATTTGCTCAAGATTGCCATAGGAGCCGGAATCCTCGAATGTGAAATCCCGCAGATCAGCATGGAATTTGAAAAAGTTAACATCAGAGCGGCGATAATCTTTTAACTGATCGAAAGCCAGCGTATTGTTCCATCGACCTTGTGCAAACTCACGATTCACTTTCAAAGTAAAACCAATACCCTCATGACTGTTTTCATAGTCACTGAAGTCAGTCGTTTCACTGGTGGAAGGGTCAGTGATAAAGCGTTCTTCATTGAATTGGGAGAATCGTATTTCGCTGCTCAGGTCCCAGCCACCCAGTTGCGTGAGATGATTAATAAATGCACTGATGTTCTTTTGAACCTGGTCTTTCCGCTCTCCTTTATATAGCAGTGGAATATCCGACTCCTGAACACTTAAACCAAAGCCGATCTTATGCTGGTCATTCACCGGACCACCGACAAACAGGCTGTGAAAACGTTTCTGGTATTCATCCTGAAAACGTCCGTCTCCCCATACAGGGCTTTGTAAGTATTTATTATCTTCGTCTAGCTTTGGATGGCTATTCCAACTGCTATCGGTCATTCGATATTGATACTCTGTCTCAAACTTGTCAGATGGTTTGCGCAATTCCGCATTAATGATACCGCCGGTAAAGCTGCCGTATTCTGCACTGACATTACGATCTATCACCTCAACGGATTCCAGAAGTTGGGTGTCAAAAAAATAACCGGAAGTATGACCACCGAGAGTGCCAGCCTTGTCATCCGCCCCAAACGTTGTGATGTTATTAGTCGTCACACCACCAATCATGTAGTTAGTTTGGTGAGGGCGTGCATTAGCCAGTGAAATTTCTTCCGGTGCCTGATCCCCTGCGCGAACGGATCCGGTTCCATCATTAATGGCAATACCTGGCTGAGTTTTTAAAAGCTGAGAAAGAGTGTTGTTTGCGACGGGTATGCTCTTTATTTCTTCTTTAATTATTAGTAAGCCGTCGTCTGTGTTGGGTTGGGTTTCTGTTTCAGCCAGTACTGGCAGTGAATCATTACCAAGTACTCCCGAACTGTAGAGAGAGAAGCTAATACTGGCTGCCAGGAGAGAATAGAGTTGGGCCGACTTCATTCTTACATCACTCTTAATGTTAATTATTGTAATTGCGGCGCAAACTTTACACTAGATAAATACGCGAATACAAGTAGGAATTATTATCATTAATATTTGTTGTGTTTTTAGATCGTCTATCGGCGACAGAAAAAGGTTATTCCTGCAAAGGAGGCTGTCACAAAAGCTGATGCCATCAAGAAAACTCATCTTCAGGCATGACTGTCACCGGCTATTAAGCAATCTGTTTTAGAACGCTGATTAAGGTGTAGTCATGCTTCATGGAATGTCAAAAGTTGGTCTTCGCGTGAAATAATATGACTGGGTGCTTAACTGTATATCCATCTCGCAATAAAGCGCCTTTTTGCGATATACCGTCACTTTGCTATCCGATTCTAGGGAATTGACGAACTGATGAGGTGGGGTGAGGAATATAGCTTAAACTGCAGTAGTTCTGATTTGATCTGACATGATCTGACGGTTGTTCTCAAAACGTGAACACTTTTAGCCGATGTGATAGGGGTTGATAGTATGATCAGCAGTTCCAATATTGATAATCAGCAAGCAGCAATTCCCAGGCATTTACACCTGCTGGCAATAAAGCCTCTGTCAGAGGATCAGTTAAGAGTCCTCGAAGCATGGCTTAATCAGAATAGCTCGGTTGAAGTGACGGTCTGGAGTGATCAAAACCGGCTGTTGGGTGATGTTCTCCGGCAAGCAATAGACAGGAGGTTTAGCGGGCGCTCGCCAACGGATGCGTATGAACATGCCTTAGATCACGCTTCGTTCCAGATAATTAAAGCTCAGATCCAGATGCTTGATGCATTTCATCAAGGTGAGTTTGATTGGTTTTTTGAGCCTGAACAGGAAGTTGCTGGCAGGGCACATTCTTCATTTACACAGGGTTTCTACCCTGAGTTTAAACAACAATTCAGGCGCTATGATGCTATTAGAACGCAGCTGGTAAACCGGCTGTCTACTGCCGGACAGAGACCCCGGATTCATGCCCGGGAACTGTCCGGAGCCTGGTTGGATTCCATGCCTCTGGCAAAATACTATGCCAGGGAATTGCTGCTGGGGAATCTGGTCGGCGCTGAAAGTCTTGCCATGTATCAGATACTGCATCGCTACGGTGGTGTGGTTTTTCATTCGGATGCTCTGGAGGGGTTTTCTGGCACTCTGCCGGACTTTAATACGCTGACCGATTACTCGCTGCCCGTGCTGGTTGCTCATTCCGGCCAGCAGCTTGATATCAGACTGATGGCGGCAGCCAGTGGCAATGATGTTATTCAACAAACCATGGATAACATTCTTGGGCGCTATCAATTTCTTGAAGCTTCCGGGAGTGTGCTTGATATTCATTCTCAGGATGCCAGAGAGATAGAAGTCAAGGCTCTCAATCAGTTAAGTCAGATGGAGCTGCCCGGTTATCTTTTCCCTCTGATCCATTACCGGCGGTGGCAGTTAACGGGAGGTCACTCCTGGAATCAGTATCTGTCCGGTCAGTTTCCTCTGCAGGAAAGTCTGGACCAAGCAATATCCCATTACCCTGACAAAGCATGGATTCAACTTGCACCTTTATCTGCGCCACAGGAAGACATAGCGGCAACCTCAGCTGTTGAGTATCGCTCTGCCTTTGACCAGTTTTTAAGGCGAACAGTCTGGCAGGCCAGAGAAGTCCCTATTTATGAAAAAAAACTGAATGTGGGTCGCTTTAAGATTGACTTGCTACTTGATGCCTGGGATTCCCCTGATAACCGACGAATGTCGCCTGATGATGTGAACAGATTGACGGCAGCGGTGGAATCTGCCTTTGGTCTTGCCGATCAGTTTTCCTGGCTGCCTTCCGACTTTTACACGCAATTTTCGGTTCTTCTTTCACAGAACAGCGCTATTACCGGTGAGGTGTATTTCACTGGTGACAAGGGCGTGATTGAGTTGGGTAGAGATTGGCTTACCGGGAATTTCGATGAGGAACCCCAGACTTCTGGTGACAGAATAGCCATACTCAACCAGCTGGCATTGGCAATATATGAGGTGACCAATCCACAAAGTTTTTGGCAGCGACTAACAGAAGCTGGTGCAGCAGATACTCCAGAAAGTATTGCTGAAGAAAGTATTGAAAATATAGTCGCGAACCGGTCTCTGGTGGTTGATAAGCTCAGCTTGCTGATGCAGGGCAAGGTGCTTTCCGGTAAAGAGATTGAAGACTTGTATTCTATTCTCGAACCCAGAGAAGACCTCCATCAGCCTCTGAGAAAACACCCATACGCTGCCGCCGAGCTGGAAAAATCTGATCTGATAAGACAACTGTTGCATGAGCAGTTTCTTGAGCGAGAGTTGAATCAACGGGTTCAGGAAATGGATGTTTCCGAAAAACAGGCGACGAGGTTTCACCTTCAGTTATGGAAAGACGGGAATGCCTATTATAAGAAACTGATCATCGATGAATCTCCGGAACCATCATCTGATAAAAAGGGCAGAAGAAGAACTCGACGAGCTATCCACGACATCAAACCTCCCAGAACTCCAAGTCGAAGGAAATCATCCACTCCCTCATTACAAGACTGGTCGAGGGGCCTTCTGGAAGGAGAAGAAGCGGTCAGAGCCTCTGGTATTCCTTCCAGAGTCGTTGCCGCCTGGCAGCAAGTGGCGATAAAAGAAGGCGCTTTCTTTGGTTTTCGCCCGGTTAATCCTGATTCTGCTTATCTTCTGGAGCATGGCCTGGGCGAGAATGTTGAACTTGGTACAAAAAAGCTGACGGTGCATGGGAAGTCGTCAGACTGGGGGCTTCAGGCTGGGCTTATTCCCTTTGAAGCGGCTCTGTCAAAAGTATTTGGTGCCAGAGGTGAGGAAAATCAGAACAAAATAGACCATGGCAATAGAAACAATGTCCACTCACTGGAATCAACTGAAAACCATGCCGTACCCTTACGAATGAGTCTGGAAACCGCTCGACATTGGCAGGCGGAAGGGCGCATTCATGGTTTAAGGCAGTCCTCTGATGATGATTCTGTTTATCTTGCAGAAACTACTCGCAGAGTAAACATGGCTCACGGGTCTGAAGCGCCGGTCGAGACGGATGTCCGTTTTGAATATCGACTAACCCGCACAGACGGCGGCCTTTATTCCGTTGAGTTCAGGTCAGGCGACTATCACAGACTGCGAGGCCGGTTTGCTGACTTTCAGCCTTTGAACGTCATGGCGCAGTCTGAGGGAGATAATGGAAGTACCAAGGTTCTGGTCGCTGATGTGGACATGTACTGTCTGTTCAAGCGTATGGATGCTTATGATATACGCGCATTGCGATCCACCGGTTCTGTCGATGAAACAACGCCTGACATCGATGTTTCCAATAACCGTATACCCAGTCGGTTTCGTGATACCGTCTCGGTGGTCAGAGATATGCTCGGGCAGGCAGATCGGAGGAGGTTTTCCGATGAAGGTCGTCTTACCAACTTCCAGCGGTATATTATCAGTGAACTCAATGAGGCCGCCAGACAAGAGGGCAGTATCCAGCTGATTCAGCATGGTACAGAGCAGGATAATACCGAGTTTCCTGAGCGTGATGACAGAATCCTGTTTATAGACGACGAGGGTAAGATTTATCAGACCAACACCTTTGATCAGGTTGCCAGGGTTATAAAATACAATGAGATGATCAAGGGGGTATTGACCTATATTAATCGGTCTTATAACCGGATAGCGGGTGATGGTGCGCGATATCCCAATCAGGGTCAGGTGGTTGGCAGTGGTGCAAAAGTGGTATTCCAGACCAGATTCTCGCTGGATGAACTGCAGTTGATATCGTCGCAACAGACTGCGGATACCCTTCGCAGACTCAATGATTCCACGGGCTATACCAGTAATGCGGCTGAAACCGACCCGCATTTATTCAAGAGTGAGCCGCCAAAATCGGATGTACCTTCAATTGAATCATTGTCACCTGAGATCATTGACCGAGTCAGGGAAGGGGGGGCTATAGCAGCCGATGAGCTGGAACAACTGAGAGCTGCAGTACTGCGCAGTGAATTAACAACAATTCACTTTTCCGGGTTACGGGAGCCGGTAAGGCTGATAAGGGATAACCTGGCTCTTGTACCGCCGGTTCGCTGGCGTAAAAACCAACTGATCGTTGCTGAAAATTCTCCGCTGGATTTTAAAACGAGCCTTGGTATGCGCCTGCTTTCACAACCGGAAGATGCTGAGATTCGAGTGCAATTGCTCCAGTCGGTGGCTTTTCCCTTTCTTGAAGTTGCCATACAGCTCAGAAAAGACGACTACCGGCTTCTATGGCATCAGGGCCAGCTGCACAGTACCATTCAGCAGGATATAGATGCCCTGCACAGGGAATTTCAATCCGGTGCCGTACATAAAAGGATTGCAGAGGCTGCTAGCCTGCTTGCCGGGCAGACTATTGCAGGGAGTGCAGGCCGGTTAGAGATTGAGTTGATGCCGGAGTGGCAGACGAAAGAAAGTATCATCAACCTCTCCAGAGACGCTTCTCAGGAAGTGCAGACCTGCCATGTTCAGCTGGGAACCCGGCATGGAGCAACCGGCCAGTTTGAAGGTGGTTTTGGTCAGGCGCTATCGACGCTGTTTGGTATTGCTCTGAGCCGCTCTTTAACGGCGGTCGAACAAATAGAGCAGGCGACACAGGTTCGGCGAGTCTGGAACCTGGATTCTGAACTTGATCATAGCAACAGAATGGTGCTGGACAGTTATTTCCAGCCGCATACTATTGACCGTGACCGGCAAATGCACTGGGAAGCCGGAAGTTCTGAAGGTTCAATAAGCAGCATTCGACCTCTAACCGACACTCAGGCGCTGAGTCTTCATGATGGCACGTTTGTGCTTGATCATCCGGTAGTCACCAGACCAACCGAGGTTGAAGGCGCGTCTTCAAACTGGGGTATACAGGCAGGACTGATCCCGCTTGAAGCAGAATTATCAAGGTTTACCGGCGACCGGAAAAGGGTTCGTGCCTCAGTAAAAGCTAATAGGGAAGCCCTTAATAAAGCACATTATCAAGCGATCACCCTGACCGTCAGTAGTAATAACATCTTTCGGCATTTGACTCAGGGCAGTATTGCCGACTTTCAAGTTGATGCGGATGATTATTTGATATCCACCGCATCGAGAACGATCAACGGTGAGACCGTTCAGTTTCAGTATCGGTTTGTACCAGTCGGTGACAATAATTTTCGGGTGGAATATAAAAGTGAAGACTATGGCAAAATTCACCGCCGGTTTAGAGAATACCGACCCTTAGAGGTGCTGGCTGAAACCGGCTCAGGGTCGGCTCTGGTTGCACCACAGCATGATGGTGAGTTGCTGAGCAGACAGTTTCATAAGCTGGCCAGTAACATGGTCTATCCATTTGATACCTCGGCGAGGCAATCATTCAATCGGGATATAAAGCCATTATTTCCTCAGCTCAACCAGATTTTTTCTGAATCCTCTGCGCAGGCTTACCTGATGGCGGAAGAATTGAAATCGGCACTTGTGGGTTTCCGCAGTCGGTTTCCCCGTTATGACAGCTCCCTGCAGGCAATGCGTCGTTTAATTGATGCACGGTTGAATGATTTCGTTCATAGGGTTCCACCCGCTCTGCATTTCATTTGGATTGGTCAGGTGGGTGAAACTCAGATCAATTACATGCGGGTATGGGCTCAGGTTAATCCGGACAAGCCGGTCAACCTCTGGTACGACCCGAAAGCGTTTTTATCTTACCACCTCAATAGTAGTATCAAAAAATTTGTTCAGGCTCGTTTGCTTGGCACCGTTCCCCTGTCTGATTATCGTTTCAGCCTGAGGCTGATGGAAGAAGTGATCGGAATGCAGGATCAGGCATTCAACCAGATTAAAGCCACCCTGCGTCAGGGAGGTACTTTTGATCAGGGAGCTGCCCGTTTCCTTCGGGAGGTGCTTGGTCAGTCAGCCCGGGATATTGAAGTCACCAGGCAGAAAGGGCTGGCATCGTACCTGCAATGGAAGACGACACTGACCCAGGTCAGCAATCGTCAGGGAAACAGTCCGGCCATTGAATTACGGGATATTAACAGCCTTTGGGATAATGCTCAGGAGTCATCCTTCCGGGACTATTACCATCAGGAAATGGCGCTGAGAGGTAATCTGGCAGCTGCATCGGATCTGGTCCGATATGAGGTATTGAATCAAAAAGGCGGCTACTACTTAGATGCAGATCTGTTTCCTAGATTAAATGAACGACTGTACTCCAGTATTGATGAGAGCCCGTATACTAGCACCGGGGATAAGTGGGCCCTGCAGTCCGTCAAAGGCAGAATCATTGAAAGGGTGCTTTTTTCAGATGCATCCGGGCAGGCTCAAAAAAATCAGCCATCGTTGTTGACCAATGACAAAAATGCCTTTCATCAGTTTAAAACTCTGGAAATGTTTGAAGAGGCGAATCCGGAGCTCGTCTCCGCGATTGAACAATGTGTTATTAACCGGGGGAATCAGCCGCTGTTTGAACCCCTGGCCAATATAAAACCGGCCGTGGGGTTTGGCTACAGTGATTCAGGCCTGGGCGACTGGATTCCCAACGCAGCACTGGTGTCAGCACCGGGGAATAAGCATATTCAGCAGCTGCAAAAAACAATACTGAGCCGCTATCGGATACTGGAAGAGCACAGACTGTTCGATTTGAATGACTCTGAAACCATGCTGAGCAAAGCTCATGATCTGAATGATATAGACCCTGGTTATGCTGATTTAGCGTATTACCGGGCTGAAGGTATTCCGACTACAGGCAAAATTATCCTGGCCAGTACCTTGAGTCTGAGCGGTCCTGGCGTTCTTACCAGAACAATGCTGGATATTCTGGATTCAGATGGGGAAGACCTGATAACGGAGATCGACAATCTCAGGCAAGTTTTTCAAATAGAACCTTTTGCTAATTTTGCTACCGAAGAAGCAATAAAAAGTACCTGGCTGTCCAATCAACCCGCACGACCCAATATCTATGCCTCTGACAGTCGTTACAGCAAACAAATTATTTTGCAACTCGATCGTTCAGAGTCAGTGGCGACCGCAACCCGATATCTGTTTAACAAACATAGCGACAATAAATTTTTCAGTCGCATGGTGCCGCTGGACACGAATGGCCAGTTACCAAGAATGAGTAAATTTAATCTGGATGAAAACAGTCGTGTCATTGTTGTCGGGCAGGGGCAGCTCACTGATAACAGTTACCAGGTGAGTGGCAAGAGTGCTGGGGAGTTAGCGTCTCTGATCAATCAGCTAACCGATGGGGTTCGGGTTAAAACAACGAGTATTGTGGCCAGTGGAACCACTGACGGTGATTCAGTAGAGCACTTTTCACGAGATTTGTTCAGTCAGACGGACACCCAAAATCTGAACGTCAGAAGTGCACTGATTCTGGTGGATGTTTACGGGAGGAAATGGGCTGGAACCCTGCAGGCTGATGGATTAGTGCAATGGGATCGTCAGGGCAGGCATGATAAGTGGGTTATCTCCAGAAATGAGCAGGGTGACATTACTGTCAATAAGCCGGATCTGTTTCAGGGCGAATCGGGTAGAACCGTTGCGGTTCGTCACAGTGAAGCATTGGGAGCACAAGATCTTGGCAATAACGCGGTTCGGTATATCACTGAGACCATACAGATCTCTGCTCCGGTTTCCCACCAGAGAGTGAATGGGCCAGAGACTCTGTACCAACAGTTGAGTCAGTACGCAACGCATGATTACCGAATAAAAGAAGGCTCTCAGGAGGATTTTAACGAGCTGATTCGCTGGTACTGTTTCGATAGTGATAACCAGCGGAATTTTCTGAACCGGATGTTGTCTGAATTACCTCAGAGTATTCTGGAGCAGCAAGGAACGCCTCTTGTCAGAGCATTGACCGAAATCTATGGCGATGTGTCGCCACACCATAAAGCGTCTTTTCTTTCGGCATTCGACATTAAACTGTTGGATCGATTATCTCGTCTTCCTCTGTCATTTTTTTTAACTGCTGCTGTTAGCGACATGGCTGACAGCATTAGGCAGATCAAGGTAGAACAGGGCAGTCTGACTCTGGCGCTGGGTGCCAGTCCGTCAGGAGATCTCTATGAGCTTAGAACAGCCGTCAGAGATCAGAACGAAGTGTCAGCCCCGATACAAACTCTGCGTCGTGTATCAGATAACAGATCTACAGCTATTGATGTATGGTCTCCTGAAGAACGACTGGAAAGCCAGCTGGTGCTTTACAAACCAAATGATGGTTCACCTGCAACCTATGGTATACCACTGGACTCTTTCAATGAGGCGGGAGAAAAACAGCCAGCTGCCCGGATGGTCATGATAGATCACCCGAAAGAGCGAATGGTCATCAGAATAAAACCGGATTTTTCATACCTTGATGACATCAGGACATTTTACTATGCCCGTCATGATGGCAGTTACTATCAGATAATCAGTAAGGATTACAATATATTTTATGGCATTGAGTTTACCCCTCAACGGTTGCCAGGAATTCAGACAGACACACTGATGAATGCGCACAGCCATTTTCAATGGCTCGAGCGGCATCAGCCTGACGCACCGATTCTGCCGCTGCCTGGAATATCTAATAAAAAGACCTTTAAGAGCATTGAGCGGTCAGGACGAACTTATCTTTTTCAGGTTATTGAAGATACTGATCAGGCCATTGAGATCAGCGACAAAGACAAGCTGCTGGATGTCGTCAGAACGGATGGAATCATCAGACCGTTGGCAAGGAATGCAGAAGGACAATTTGGCCTGCCATTGGTTGATGAGTCAGGAAACAGGGATGGTGTACTGGTTATCCCGGATAATGGTGACCTTGATGAATATGTGAAAATGAGCTTGGCTACTGACCGGTCGGTACATTCTGTCCAGATGAGCTATCTGGACGACCAGCGGCAGGTATTATTTTTACACAACAACCTGGAAGGAGAATACCGGAATAAATTCGACGCTATTAAGCAACAGGTGTCGAATATCCTGGGAGAAAACACCAGGAGTAAACTGGGCAAAAAATTCAGAAGAGCAGCCCTACAAGCAGCGCCACTCACTTTGGGCGGGCTGGTGGGCGATTTAGGTGAAGCAAGCAAAAACCCCTGGCTTGCTGATCTTAAAATGGTCATAGATCTCCGTTCGAAAGAGAGCAGTCCGGATATACGATATTTTAATCAAAGAGCCGCCTCGGGGCTGGATCAACGGTTTTTCGGTTCGGTCAGTCTGCTTCGGCTTAATATGGATATTCCTTACAATAAAGGCATGCTTAACAGCCTCGCGACAGAGAATGGCCGCTTCAATTATGACAATTACATGGACAAAATGGCGCTGTTCATCGGCAGTGCTGCCAAAGCAGCAACCGGTGAGTCCCGTCAGCAGGTAAGTTATGAAGAACTTGGTTTCCAATCCATAGAAAGCCAGTTGCCAGTCCATGATAAAAACCGATTTATCAGCGATGACCAACCAGAAAGAATAGGGTTTGATATCGAGTATCAGGGTTTTTTAATCCGTGAAAATGGTGAAGTGCTCGCTCGCGCAAACGCTCCTTTAGCCTCGACAAAAATGGGTTACCCATTATTGAATGTGATGGCGGTTGGTACCGAAGAGGGGCGTATTATTGAGGTCAGGTCTGGCCTCCTAACCGTCAAACGGCAGGCATCGGGTGAACTGTCTAATGTCTGGAGTTTGCTGGAGAAATCATTAAATGAAATTAAGGTAAATACTGAAATCAGTCTCTCCGACTGGACCAATCAATTTAATACTTACCTCGATGCTTCAGATATTCCCGGCGCTGAAAATTATAAACTGAGACTGAATACCGAAGACTTCAATACCAATGATATTACGATTAAGCGTTTCAAGGGGGCTGGAATTGAAGAGGTTTCCAGGGCGAGCACACCGATAAGCGGTAGCCCAAAGGTGCGCCTGGACAATATCCGCAGGGCTCAAAGCAACATTAGTATTGATTATGAAGCCTTAGGTAATCCACTGTCTTTGATACATACCTACATCAAGAGTGAAAAACAGTCCGGGCTTTTCCAACGTTCTCAACATCAGGCACAGGTCATTGCTGCAGGCATATCAGAGCAACCCAGTGCCAAGCTGAAGTCATTCCTGACGCAGATTAATTTCCTTCTGGCAATGACCGCTGATAAGAATGTTGCAGACCCTTCAAAGCTCTCAAAGGCGGATTTTAATCTATTAATCAGAACGCCTGCCTTTGAAGCCCTGTTATCGATTCTGGATACAAAAGATATTGCTGATCTTAATAGCTGGCTTGGCAGGAGTAATGAAGATGTCGTTTATAAGGGGTTTGATGATGCTGTCTTCCGAATTTCGGGAAAAACAATCAACCCCGACCGATTCAAGCCCTTCTATGATTATCTTTTTAAAGACACGCTGTCATTAAGAAACCATTACGGGAGGTTGACAGTACCAGCTACCCCTGACGCTACCGGTTTTATTGTTGATGCAGACAGCAACACTGTTTTTGACTTCTCTATGGAAGCCTGTACGCAGAGGGTACCAATCACTAAACAGGTAAGAGAACGAACCTATATAGAGGAGGGGCTCAGGTATCTTGATGATGGGACAAAATATATCAGTGATGCCGATCTGGATGTTCTGGGGCAACAGGAACACCCTTTCAATAAAGAGCGAATGCGCGAGGAACTGGTTAATGGAAGAATTGAGGGCAACAGGGTACTTGCCAAGAGTCATTTAAGCAACGCAGAAACTGAGGCGATTAAATGGTATACCAGCATTGGCTTTCAATACATTAACCGATCCCTGAGGAACAACAAGAAGCTGAATACGTTTCAGCAAGACAAAGCGATTGGATTGATTAAAGGGATGAGCAAACTGGAGACCTTTCATGGAACGGTCTACCGTGCGTTTATGCCAGACATTAGCCTGACGGAACTGGATAGCCGTATAGTACCGGGGCAACTGATAGGCTTGAAAGGGTTTTGCTCGACATCCACCAGTGCGGAGTTTGTTAAAGATTTTCGTGGCGGAAAAGGAACGGTCGTACTTACTATCCTGGAGGCAAAAGGCACCAATATCGCCGGTCTTGCTCAACTGGAACAGGCCGAAATTCTGTTAAAACCCGGCTCGCATATAAGAATAAAGGCCGCAAAAAAGACCGATAAGCATTTGCATATTGTTGCAGAATACACAGAAGTCTTTCAGGTTGGTGAGCGAGTGTCCAGTCTGTTCGATGGCAGCAAGTTGGGGATTGCAATCAACTCCGATACCACCACTCTTCATAAAGAGGCGCAAGCCTCCTTCGACAGTGCTGATATTAACAGGCTGTTGAAACCCGAAACAAGGAGTCCATCCGGTACCGGGGCAAATACAGACAATGATCTTTCAGATGGTGATAAATACTTTGTGGTTGCCCGGGACAGGGCCAATGGAGCCGATAAAGTCAGAGCAATCATATCGACAGCCTGGCGAAAAGAAGCATCCCGGAGGAAAGAGGGTGATCGGGTACTCGATCAGACATACGATCTCAGTTTTTTAAAAACAGTACAGGATAGTGATTTTCTGGGTAACTCCAGTGAGGGAACCCGCTTTTTACTGGAAAATCTGGCCAAACTGAGCACCATTGATGACCCGTCTCATAAGCAATTTATTCTGGATTCATTACCTGAGCGTATTCAGTCATTGAGCCCGGTTAGTCAGCAACAATTGTCTGATGATCTTATTGCGATCCTGAAACAGAACGGCGATCAATTGAAAGGCAATGATTATGCTCAGAAAATAGCAGGCACACTGATAGCATCCGGATGGCAGGAAAGCTACGATAATTTTAAAAATGATGCTTTTGAAAACCGGGTACTTAACCATCGTCTGATAGTACTTTCCGAGATCTATGCTGCATCCGATGAATTCACCGTTGTCGGAAAGAATCGTAACCCCATTAAAGTTGATTTCCGTAAGGGGCTATCTTTTTCAGAGTCCAGAGAAGAAGAGCGTTTCAGCCTGAACCAGGCCAGAGGTTCGGAAACATACTGGGTGGTAGGCGTTCGGGATCCGCTGGCTTTTAAGTCTGAGCGGGAAGGGATTTACCGGGTTAACAAGCGTCCTGGTGATGATGAAGGTCTGCTCAGGATCTCCTTGAGACCGGGACAGAAAAATAAACCCCTGAAAACATTACTGGAACTGAATCAGAGACACTACAGATCATCTTACTTTGACGGTTACTCAACCAGTATGCAGCTGCAGAAAGATCTTGATGCAGTAGCCGGATATTTCTCAGACCCCGACACGGTTGAAAAAGTAGCTTCTGTTAGAAAGCGCTTGCGCTTTGATGTATTCGGAGCATCTTCCGGCCGTTCTGTGGTTATTCAACTGAAACCAGTGGGGTTATCACAGAGCCGTGTTGTTGTGTCGGACACACCGGATAAACCAGTGATTGTTGAGCTGGGAATGCACAATGATGCAGGGGTGCCAAAAGAGCATTCCCGATCCCGGTTTATTGTCCAGATTCTCGATGAACTTTATCCAAGAGCCTTGGCTGCCAGTTATTCGAGCCAGTCATCGTTGAAAAATGCCGTCATGCGCACCTGGGGTGTTGCATCTTCCGATTTGCCAGAACCCGGGCAGGTGTCGGAATTGCAGTATTTTAGCAATCTCCACCGGAAAAACGGGCTGAGTATTGGAGCATTTAAAGAGGGCTTGAACCATTCTGAATCAGTAAACAGCCCCGAATTGGCCAGAGGGTTGATCAGCCTTCTGGATGTTGTGGCTTTATTTGACAATACAGAGAACGGGAATAAAGACAAGAAAAACATAAAAACGACACTTCTTAATTATCTTGGCAGCCTACCGGAAGCCGGCCGTTCGACTTTAGCCGCTGAACTTTATCGGCATTATATCGGCAATACGTCGTTTATGGATTTCAGTGTGCGGAGTTTATATGAAGATTGCGCGCTGGGATTGCTCAGGCCAATGATTGGCCGTTTGCTTGAACATCCTGAACAGTATACCCCAGCTCAAATACGACAGTTCGATGAACTGATCACCATTGCGGGTGAAAGCAGGTTGACAGTCAGGGTGGAAACCAGACGAGGAATGGAAGAGTTAACCATAAAGCTGGATCCCTCTCTGGCCATGAATGGTTCCTGGTTGAACCGTAACACCAGAGAGATAGTGCTTGGTACAGGAGCCACCCAGGGATTATCAGCACACCTGATAAAGGGACTGACTAATGAGTTTGCCCAACCCGACAGCCAGCTCGGCAACACCGCCCTGATCGCTCCCGGCTGGATTGCCAGCATGATGGAAAGAGGCAGTCCGGATCAACTGTATCCTGCGGCAATGGGCAGACCCCCTGAACTGATTCAGGACAGTACTGGGCGAATGACGTATGAGCTCAGCTTTACCAGTGATAACAAATATTCGGCGATTCATTTGGCCAGCACTCGTCACTTTGCCAGTGAGTTTGATGCAAAGCTGGGACTGAACTTTGTTCCAGCGACGACTTATGACCGTGAAACCAATAGGTTGTTCAGTGTCTATATGCCAGATGTGATGAAGGGAGCAGCTTTGTCGGTCGCTGAGCGTTCCAATTCGCCCTACATTGTTCTGGACTACCTGCTCGGTAATCCGATCAAAGGTAAGCAGTCAGCACGGTTTGCGGTTAATGGTCATATTTACACAACCGGATTTGAGAAGGCTCTGAAGTCTGTGACTGATGAAGGGGTTTATAAAGCATACGATATTACCGGTGAAGCACTGAGCGCATTTTTTTATAACGAACAGCGTTGGAATACGTTTATTAATACCGATTGGGAGGCTTTTTTCGACCAGCACCTCGGCGGCCGTCTGTTTGGTAATGACCTGTGGATGAAAAGTGGTTTTCTGGTACGGATTGAGGCCGTTCAGGAAAAATTTGCAGGATATCTGCCCAGTGACACGGATCAGTATCAGGGTTTTTTTTCACAGGCAGCAAAGAAAAGGCAGCTTTATTTAGAGCAGCAGAAAATGGCTCTGGGATTGTCCGACGCTGTTCCACTCGAGCTGTCGTCTACATTGATGCGCCTTGATGCTGCCAAACTGGATATTGACTCCAGAGTCGATAGCATCGAGCAAGGGCTTGAGCTCACCGAAATCGTTCAACGCTCAACCGTTGATCCTGATGCAATGCAGTCACTTGCCGATGCGGTCAATCTTCTGCGCTCTTTTAGTAATGAAATAGATGTCAGTCAGTCTGATAGGGCGACAACTTCAGCTTTCGAAGAAACCAATTTTAGTCGTGAGAAAGTGGATAAAGTCCTGAGACAAGCTGATAACATCGATTTGCCTGAGGCAAGTAATAAAGCTGAGATCAGCCGCTGGAAGGAAGAGTCCCGGAATCAGCGAGGCAGTAACACAGAAGGTCGCCGCTTGCGCCTTCTGGGAAGGCTTCTAGAGAGTTTTGATGGCAAAATAGGGCGATTACGTGAGTCATACGCAAGAGAGGGAGTAGCAATAAAAGCACAGGCAAAGGCTATGAAAGCCTTTATCAACGCTGATTTTTCCAGCGTTGTGCCTGACAATATTGCTAATAGCAAGACTGCCCAGCTTAAAATTATCATGGAGTTAATTGAGGGCTTGCCCAAATACGCGTCCAAGTCTGACCATGCTCCGAGTTTTGATGACATTGTTGACAAGACGTTAACCCTTTTTGAGCAGAAAGGGTATGGCGAGTATCTCGAAGAGATTCGACCTCAGTTGTTGGATAACCCGGATTTTAAAACAATTATTACCCATTCTCTGGAAGGTAATCATCGTCTTGCTGAAATAGGCTCCATGTTTGATGCCGCTCGCAAGAGCCCGGTGGATGCCTTCATACTCGAAAAGTTCAAACTGCATTCTTCGCACCGTTTTCATCAGCTCGACAAGCTACAGAGAACATTCACATCGAAAAAACTGGGTAAAGGCTACAGCGGGCTTAAAAGCCTGAATATGGGCTTTGGTGCGGTCAATGCCTTTGTGAGTCTGGATGAAATGCAGAATCATCCGGAGATGTATGCCGGCATGAGCTCTGATGCGGTCAATACCATGAAAGCCTCTGCTTATCTGGGCATAGCTGGGGTCAGTTATGGCTTGGCGAGTCAGGCCATAAACCCTGGCACCAAACTGATCAACAGGATCACTGGCAAATCCATAAAAATGGGCTCCAAAGCCGCCCGTGCAGTGCCGCTGGTGGGGAATCTTATTGCTATTTCGGCGGGTATTCTGTCGCTGAAAAACAGTGTCGAACAGGTACAGAATACCAAAGCCAGGGGAACCCGATACAATATTCTGGTGGCCAATATTGTTATTGATTCCATCAGTCTGGCACTGGATTGTGTCAGTGCGGTTCTTGATGCTACGGTGCTTCTGGCTCCCGTGGGCTTTATTATTGACGCCATTAACATGCTGCTGGGTTTTGCTCAGATGATTATGAATTATCTGATGCCTCCGCCCACTGCTCAGGAAGACTTTGACATACTTATCAATTCCGACGCGTTCAAGGAGATGGTTCAGAAAATAGCCGATGAAGCTGAGGCGGACGGTTACAGCGAGCTCAGGTATCAGACCAACGGTTATCAGCTACTGAAAGACAAGTTCAGAAAATACGATCAGGAGCTGAGAGAGCTTAGTTATAAAGAAATACGCAAGTTGTCCGGTCTACTGGGTGTTTATCTGTCCGATGAAGATGACATGGGTGAAATTACTCACACAGGTACAGATCGGAATGATTACTTTCGGGTGACTGGCGATGACACTGTTTATACCAAAGATGGTGAAGATGCAGTGTATTTCTCCAGCATGTTTGCCGGAAAGGCTTTCCTCGGTGCCGGTGACGACTTTGTTTTTGGGGGTAAGGAGCAGCATGGTGGAAGGGGTGAGGATACACTAATCCATGGTATTGGTGCCGCCAGGCAATGGGGAGGGGAAGATAGAGATTTTATTGTATCCGGAACCGGCAGAATTTATGTCGATGGTGGTGATGGTGAAGCGCCTGATACCTATTCTATCCCTTCTACTCACGGGCAATGCTTTGGCCCGGAACACCCGGAGGCTGAGAAACGACTGTATGGCACGGGTACCAGGGCAAATAGTGGGGGTTGGCTTCCATCTCAATATGCAACACTCAAGGATGTTTCCATTAGCTGCACTTATCATTACCTGGAGCCCAGAGAAAAGGTCTGTTATCAGTACAATGTGAATCGTCAGGACAGTAGTTATGTATTTACCATTAATCTGAGGGATAACAGGGTTGACAATCAGCTGGTCCATGTCTTGCAGCAGGGGCAGCCTTTACTCACCCGTCAGGCGCTTTCTTCTAATTCAACGGTCCAGTCCGGTGTCAGGGATTTTCGCCGATACGGCTACTGGCTGTCTGAAGACCGTGAATTTCGGAGGGCTCTGTCTGAATCGCGTGGAGGAAGGCCTGCTTATTTCGTCGTCAATGCAGCCAATGCCCATGGTCTGAATATCAAAGATAACTCTCACTACGATTGCAAGGACGGAACCGTTTCCAACCCTCACTCCGGAGTGAATGGGCTTTGGTGGTTAAACACGCAAGCATCTAAACCTTATATTGATTATGCATCTACGCCTGAGGCTTTTTTGACGGCATCCCATGAGCTGCTTGCCTCCTGTGAAGGCAAAACATTTTATGAACGGTCTACCCTGGCTTGCCCAGATGATGCCGATGTCGTGCCTTATGCGAGAATGACTCAGTATGACAACCTGGAAAGAGCTATAAATTCATTGCAAAAGCCTGCCTGGTCGGTGATGCATGCAAAAGTTGCCATCCTTTCACGAACATTCACCCGATTGATGAGGCTGGGCGCATATCCAAATGCTGTGACTAATGAATACTCGCACTGTTATGCAGTGACCATTGATAAGCACCTTCATCATTCTTTCTTTAAGGGTGATATTGGACGCCACCCTTTCGGACCTGCAGGTGGGCTTGTCGTCGCATGGTCGCCATGGAGTGATCAGGCAAAATACAACCCCCATTATCAGGTGCTGGGTGTTGATTGCATCGCAAGGGATAATATTTATGAAGGCCAGTTGTATATTCATGTAAATCAGGCTTCCGAAGCAGAGAATGATGTTCAGTTGTACTTTGTGAGCAATGATGGGTTGGTATTCGAATACAGCTATGAAGTGCTCAAAAGTCATTTTGGCAAAAACAAAGTAGCGGATGCATTTCTGGGAATGCTCGATACCTTTATTACCGGCGGGGTGATCAGAGGCATTGAAAATCTGGTTCTGACGAATGAAAAAACAAAAATTATCGCCAATGATCGATCAAATCTGATCAGTAATGTGGCGGCGGGATCCTATGTTGAAACTCTGGGTGGAGACGATAGGGTTCTGGTGAATGCTCAGGAGGGAGAGTTTGTCTATATCGACACCGGAACCGGGAATGACTTTGTTTCATTTTTTGCCGGTACTCATCCCGTCACCCTTAATCTGTCAAACAGAGAGCAGTCTTCAGGCCATGTGTTGATGAATGTTGAACAGATTAAAGGGACTGCTTTTGCTGACGTTGTGTCTCTTGGCGATGGAAATACTTCCTATGACACCGGTGGTGGTAACGACACCATTTCCATGGGACAGGGCAATAATATTCTGACGCTCAGGGGGGGCGATACCCGAACCGAAGCTGGAGGTGGTAAAAAGACCATTGTTATCAAACAGGAACAGCCGGGTCATCACGTCATCAACGGGACTCATACGGAAAGTCTGATCATCAGGTTAGACTTCCGGGAACACGTTGGAATAATAGGGCTGTATGATCTGAGTATACAGGCCAGTGGAAGCAGTGGAAAAAAAGACACCCTGATGATAGGTAATAATTACCGCTTTAATGTGCCTTTCCATTGCGACGGAAAACCCCCAATAAACGGAGCCTGGCCCTGTATCCCGGCCTCTTCAATGACGGTTACCCCGGGTTCAGTCACGTTGCATCTGACCCAATATGCCGGGCATACAGCCAATGACGGATTTGTTCATGTTAATTGTCAGGGGAGGGCGGCAAGCTCGGCTCGAATACCTCTTGATTGCCCCGTTGTATTCAGCTTTACCCTGAATAAAGTGCAAAAGCGCCATGAAATCACGCACTTGTCTGGCTGCAGTCATACACTGTCGTTTGAGGACTTGCAGATTTCTGCTTCCCAACAGTTTGATGCGATCAATGCGCTGCTTGCCACGGCTGCACTTAATACTGATTTGAGTGAGAGATGTCGTCTTTCATTTACAAGAACGACTGATGACAGTCCGTTTCTGGTTGCTTCGGGAAGTGTTGATTTACGACAATTGAAGCATAATGTGAGAGGGATGACGCTGGGTAAAGAAGGACTGGAATCCATAGACCTGATAATAGGCTCTGCTCTGGCTGATACACTCTATGGCACAGAGGGAGTAGATAATACCATCCTGACAATGGGTGGAACTGACTCAGTTTATGGCCGTAGCGGAAAGAATACGTATGTTGCCGGACTTGGCTCAAGCAAAATCTATGGTGGTCCCGGAATCGATATTCTCTCCTACGCCAGCCAGCTGCAATCTATGGATGAATACCCTTTTTTCAGAACATTCCGTCCCACGAGCATCCGTTTTGTAATGAGGAGTGACATAAAGGGCAGGGGGAAGGTTGAGCATATCTGGACGGATGGTACAACAGAAAAACGCTTTAAGGATCGGTTTACTGGTATTGAAGTGATCACTGGCTCAGAAGCGTACAATGTGTATCAGGGCGCAAAATTCACGGATACCTTTGTTTACCGCGGTAGCAGTATTGTTTTTTTGCGCGGCGGTAATGACCAGCTTATTTTCAGCCATTACGCCGCAATACCAGGTCGGCATTCAGGTATAAATGCTGGTGAAGGCATAGACAGTTTCAACATCGATCTGAAAGGCCAGCCATGGCATGTCGCCAGTATTGATTTGCCCCGGCAGCGTCTTGTACTGGCCGCCAATAATGGTACAGACCCGTCAACGGCAGAAATACCTCTACGGGGATTTGAAATATTCAATGGCATTATGGGGGCTTTTATCGGAGATGAAAGCAACTCTTCGGTTACACCGGTGGTCGTTGATACTTTTTATGGGCAAGGGAGTGCAGGCGACGATTCATTTTATCCCGTTGTGGATCTGTCGTCCGATAATGACATATCCGTCATTACCGATGGAGGCTCGGGCAATAATCTGCTCAGTTTTCAGAATGTAAAGTACTCTGGGGAGGCTGAAAGGGATAGAAAAGGACTGACCATTCATCAGGGTGTCTCCACAGGCAAGACTGAACCACTTCTTCCTGAAGCGTTCAGACTGGATGCCAGTCATATCGCCTTTCCTCCATCCCCGACCCCCTGTCAGGAAACAGATTCTGACTTTGTCGCTCTGCTCCGGGCCGGTCGTTTGTCACAGGCACCTTGCTCACAGGGCTATGCAATAGCGCGTGATTCGGATGTTGCTTTTAAAAGTCAGTTTTTCAATGCCGGTGCCATTATCGGAACGCTGTACCCTGACCTCATTGTGATCAGAGAGGCCAAGGCTACCGTTATGGGCGGAGATGGTGGAGATATTCTTATTGATCTGGCAGGCGGGGCGGTCATTTCAGGCGAAAACGGCGCTGACTATTTATTCGCTATGGGCAACAGCGGCAGTCGAATGATTGGTGGAGCCGGGTTTGATGTCCATCAGGGCAGCGCCCACGATGACAATATGACCGCAGACCAGGATGCCGACATCATGCTGGGTAATTATGGCCGCGACACCTATATCATTGATGAAAAGGCGTCCGGTTCGTACATCAGTGACCCTGATCAGGCCAGCTCGATTTATCTTAAAGGGGCAGGGCTGACTCTTGACGACATTCGCCTGGAGCTAACGCCTGACTTTACCGCACTGGATTTCATCAAAAAAAGCCGCTTTGTCCGATTTGACCTGGGATTTGTACCGAAGGTGATTCGTGACGATGGCAGTCTGGTGACCGGGCATTTTATTGATAATCTGGAGACGTACCTATCCCGTATTGTCGTTATTGATAGCAGTCAGAGCGAAACAGATCCGGCCAGAGAAGAAACGCCTCAGTCCAGTGTTCTGACAGGGTCTGATCTGAAAGCATTCTTCCGCAAAGCGTTAGATAATGATGAGCGTCTGGATAATGTCATCAAAGGAGAGTCCGGTGCGTTAAACGCTAATTTGGGTAATGACGTGCTGGTGGTCAATGGCACCAATACAACCGGGTCTTTTGAATTATCCGGAAATAACAAAAACAACCGTTTTGTTATAACCCATGCCTCCGCTGATATCTATCCGGGGGCTGGTGACAACAGCATCAGTATTGATGGAGCCTCTGGTATTCGTATCAGGAAGAGTGAGACCCCCAGTGACTATCTGAAGCTGATTTTTACAGAATTTAATGCCTTTGATGCCTTGTCAGTCAATAAGTGGGAATACATTCCATTTTCTGACCAATTTTTAGTCACTTTGCATGGTGAGCCTGAAATTACAAGTATCAATGGGCAGAATAATAATCGGGTCAGTCTGGCTGATGTGTCGCAATCGCTGGAGGTATCGATCTCTTTTTCCAGTGATCAGGGTTTTGTCAGTCTGTCAGTCATGCCGACCAGCCCCTGTTCGCTAGCACAGCATATTATGAGTGTCACCGATCTCGACAGCAGGCATGTTATTGAACTGGATTGTATCGAGGGTAACAGATTGCGGGTAACAATCCGAGGGGGCAGTTCCAGAGAGAATGAGGCAAATGTCGTTCAGAGCTTTTTCCGTCCCGGTGTAAAAACGGGCGTAGGTATTGTCCTGAGTTCGAATCAGCTATCAGTATTCAGGGATGGACAATCCGTTTTAACGATGGCATCTCTATGGTCAGAACAATGGCAGGCCGGCCGGATTATTCTCGGTAATAACCAAGAGTCCTGGGCTCAGTACGAAGCCCGCTATGAGCATCAACAGGCCGCTTTTCTTACGAAACTCGAGCATAATCGGGATATGTATGAAAGGTACCCTCAGTCCTGCTATGGCCTAGACATAGGCCTGCCCAAGTGGTGCCACAAAACCTGCCGATCAGAGTCACCAATGGCATTATGCAGGTTAGATAAACCGGATCGTCCAGTGTACAACCCCCTTGAATTTACTGATTTGGTGATAGCAGAAGCTGCTCCCTCTGATACGGGCATCGCCCTGATAGGGCAGGAATCGTTCTTTCCACTGATTGAATTCAGTGTTACCAGCCACCGCTATCCATTGTTTGCTGACCATTGGCCGGATACTATTGAACTGGGTCAGTACTATGTGATTCATGGCAAGTCGTTTATCCAAAGTCAGCTGGTAGGCAGCACGTTTCATCAGGTGATGCAGGATCCTGACCATACCATCATGAAAGACTCTGAGGGCAAGTCGTATCTGTTTGAGGAAGGCAGTGGTAAGCAGGAACTCTCCGTAGATGCTCCTTTCATGCTGATTATCAATGCGGAGCAGGAGAATCAGGTACTGTTCCGGAGGAAAGGGGAGGACCTGATCATTTATTTGTACGGAGCGGGCCAGCATTTTAACATTTTCCCTCTTTCAGAAGTGTCTAATCAACTCACTATAAAACAGTACTTTCCTGCCGGTCTGAAGCGTTTGCAAACCGGTCTGATAAAGCTGGGAGAACGGTTGCTGGCCAGGGATGATGTCAGAGTGAGAGCTGAGGCGTTTCCCGAGGGCGCACTGGTCGGTATGTCTTCTGATTCAGGATCAGACTCTTATACGACAATGGATCAGTTGTCTCCCTGCCTTGTTACCGCTGAAGCTTGCCGACAAACCATAAAAAGTCTGGCTATTGATCACTGGCACACTAATATAGACCCTTCTGATGAGAACAAAGTAGAAATAGATCTGAGTAAAAATCTCGAATGCCAACAGGATAATGAGCATGAACTTGATTGGATGATTTCAGGCATCGACAACCTGAAATGGGGTGCCTATGTGCCGGTGATTATAAAAGGTAATGAGCGGAGTAATACGATTGAGATTACCTCTGACAATGAAACAACCATTGAGGCAAGTTCTGGAGGAGATACTATTCTCCATAAGTCTCAAGGAGTACTGAATTATACGGATACTGACGTACAAAATCATGATGCGACGGTGATCCATCGATTTTCAACGGCTGAACTGAATATTGACCTGGGTGATGAAATCCCCTGCGGTGAGATTTATGCATCAGGTGAAGAAGACCACTTCGTTCTTGATATACCGCCTGCTCCTGCAGCTTCGAGACGGCTCAGAAAACAGTTGATCATAAAAAAATCCCAGCCCGAATCGGGACTGCTTTCAGGCAATAACGAAGGCATAAAGGATACTACGACGCCGTTGTCCGGCTTGTCTGTAAGTTGTGCAAACCATGTGGTTCAGCAGGATGGCCTGGCGCTGTTACTGCAGGGCATCAATACATTCAAAACATCCGCTATAGGATTTTCCAGCCCACCTGCTTATCCGGGTGGCCATCAGAACCCGGCAATCAACATGACCTACACCGGGGGCTGAGAGATGTATTTAAATGTACAGAGCGCTAACAATTCAACTGGTCAATTCGGGCTCAGTGAGTAAGTGACTGTCTGTCTAAAAAAACGTCCTGATTTAATCTTCTCTAATATCGTTCCCGCCTTTGCGGGAGCGACGATCTCTGAGAGGCCGTCTGCAAAGTCACGTGACTACTGCGGCCTTGGCAAATGGGCCTAAAGCGCTGCTTTTGTTCGTCAAATAGCACGCTATTCTCCTCATAAAACCAGCGTTTTATCATCCATTTTCCAAGGTCCTCGCTACGCACATACTTTTCAGGCAACCTCTGAGAGCCTGGAGGTTTTTATTCAGTCAGCAAGACAGCAAAACTATCTTGTATGAATCTCGTATGAATTGAAATCATGAACTGATTGTTTTGTAATCTTTGATCCTGACAGAGAACAATGCAGCGTCTATTCTATCTCCGCTACTACTGCACTTTCAGGAAGCGATCACAGTTTCCTGTGGTGGATTTTGAGTATCTGAACCGGAGTGATCAGTAATACATTATGAGCGGATCAACAGGTAACTCATTTTCCGGACAGTTTTCCGGACTGTACAGCTTGTCCCTTATTCTCAAATATTACGATATCAGCTTCGATATGGAGTCCATTCATCATAATTATTGCCTGGATGGTCATGATATTGATCCCGGCACAATGATCAGGGTTCTCCGGAAAATGGGACTAAAAGCAAGAAGAACGAAAGTCCGTCGCCATCGGATCAATAAAACCCCAATGCCCTGTATAGGCGTTCTGGAAAACGGCGACTATATGATTCTTGCGGCCACCAATGAAGATGAAATTCTTATTCAAAAAAAGGGTGTGCCGCCATTTAAAATGTCGAATGATGAGCTTTTTCAGGAGTGGGCCGGGGATTGTATTTTAACGACGTACCGGCACAAGCTGAAGAAAGACTTCAGCCAGTTCGGTATTCAATGGTTTATTCCTGTTTTGGTGAAATATCGCCATTTACTGCGGGATGTCATTGTTGCTTCATTTTTTATTCAACTCTTTGCTCTGCTGACCCCCCTCATTTTTCAGATCATTATGGATAAGGTACTTGTGCACCGCGCAGAACTGACCTTGAATCTGTTAGTGATTACGCTTTTCTGCACCTCGCTTTTTGAAGTGATTCTCGATCTTCTGCGAACCTATGTACTGTCTCATACCACCAACCGAATTGATGTAGAACTGGGTAGTCGTATATTCCAGCATCTGATGAATCTCCCTATCGGCTTTTTTGATAAACGGCCTGTTGGCCAGATTGTTGCCAGAGTACATGAACTCGATAATATCCGGGACTTTTTAACCAGCAGTGCCCTGACACTGATTATTGATATTTTCTTCAGCCTGGTCTTTATCGGTGTTCTGTTTCTGTATTCAGAAAAACTGGCATGGATTGTCGTCGCCTCTATCCCCTTTTATGTTCTGATTTCCATATTGATTACGCCGGAATTAAGAAACAAAACCGAAGCAAAATTTCAGCGCGGTGCCCTGAACCACTCCTTTCTGACGGAAGCTATGACGGGCATGGAAACGCTCAAGTCGCTGTCTGTTGAACCAAGATTTCGCAAACGCTGGGAAGAACAGTTGGCTGGCTATGTCGCAGCGTCGTTCAGAGTGGTTATGCTTGGTACCGCAGGGAGTCAGCTGGTGGCCCTGGTGAATAAAATGATTACTATTCTGCTGACATGGCAAGGCGCACAAGAAGTCATTAATGGGCATTTGTCGGTGGGTGAGCTGATCGCTTTCAATATGCTTTCCGGCCAGATTTCTGCGCCCATCCTTCGTCTTGCTCAGTTATGGCAGAATTTCCAGCAGTTCCGGATATCGATTGAACGACTGGGTGATGTGATTAATACCCCCCCGGAAACAAAAAGCACACTCACCCAGTCTCCACCCTCTGACGTGGTCAGTGATATCCGCTTTGAGGATATTTGTTTCCGTTACGAACCGGGCAGCCCTGAAGTGATTGCCGATCTGAGCTTCCATATTCCTAAGGGACAGATCGTTGGAATTACCGGGCCATCAGGTTCAGGGAAGTCCACTATCAGCAAACTGGTGCAGAGGCTTTATCTTCCTGAAAGGGGCAAGATCTTTTTTGGCAGCCATAATATTGCCCTGATCAATCCCACCTGGCTGAGAAAACGCATTGGTGTGGTTCCACAAGAAAGCCTGTTATTTAGTGACTCGATCAGAGCCAATATCGCTTTGACGCAGCCTGCCAGTGATATGGATACCATTGTTCATGCTGCAAGAATGGCCGGTTGTCATGAATTTATTACCCGACTGCCCATGGGCTATGACACTCAGCTGGGCGAACGTGGCACTGGATTATCCGGAGGCCAGAGACAGCGAATATCTATAGCCAGGGCATTATTGACTAATCCGCATGTGTTGATTCTGGATGAAGCCACCTCCGCTCTTGATTATGAATCAGAAAGCATTATTCAAAAGAATATGTCGGAAATTGCCAAAGATCGTACTGTGCTGGTGATTGCCCACAGGCTGTCAACCATAGTCCATTGCGACCGGATACTGATGATTGACCATGGTCAGATTATTGAAGATGGTTCACATCAGGAACTGATCTCAAAGGGCGGTGCCTATGCCAGGCTTTGGCAGTCCCAAATGAAGGAAGAGTAAATGTTGTTTATGGCCAGGTTATTTCCTGAATCTCAGAAAAAAGAGGTTCAGAGAAACCGTCTGGAGTTGGAATACCTTCCAGCGACCATTGAAATTCTTGAAACCCCACCATCTGCATCCTGGCGGTGGCTGATGCTGATGATTTGTTTTGTCTTTATAGCTGCGGCTCTGCTCAGCTGGTTTGGCTATGTGGATATCGAAGCGACGGCGGAAGGTCGTGTTATTCCGGCCGGACATGTTAAAACCATCAGTTCCATCAGCCTGGGTATGGTAGACAGGGTGCTGGTCGGTAATGGTGATCATGTGACCCAGGGACAGCTTTTGGTTAAATTGAACGACAGGAAATTGGTGTCTGAGATGAATCAGGTTAAGTCATCGTTGCTGCTCACCAAACTGAACTTCCTAAGAACCCGGCTTTTTCTGAGATGGCTCGCTGCAGGTACTCGTCAGGGAAAACGACCCCATATGCTTGGGATGATAAGGTCTCCTCTTCTGCTGATGCCCATGTTGAAAAGCCTGTTTATTCAGGCACAAAACCATCTGAATTGTGAGTGCTCATTATTCATGAGTAATGAGCACTCGATGCTTAATGAAATAAAAACCAAACAGTCCTCTATCCGGGTTATTGAATCGGAGATCAGTAAATATTCCGAGCTAAGGCCTTTTTTTGAAGAACAGGAGAAAAACACCCTTCAACTTCTGAAAAAAGGACATTCCTCAAAAACAGACTGGCTGTCAGTCAAAGAGAAGCAGGTTCATGCCAGCCAGCAGCTGGAGGTTTTTCATCGAAAAAGTCAGGAGGCTGAATCAGTACTGGATGAGGCTGTGAGCCTGAAGGAAAAAAGTTATTTTGAGACTATGAATCAGAAATACCAACAGGCCAATCAGTTGCAACGGGAAATAACGGATTTTAACAGTACCCTGATTAGGTTGCAGGAATCTCTGAGAGACTGCTTTATCCGGTCATCGGTTGATGGAGTGATTCACAATATTGAGCCAATGACCCGAGGGACGGTAGTTGAAACGGCCAAACCACTGATGACGATTGTTCCGGACAAAGAGTTGCTGAGGGCAGAGGTCATGGTGTTGAACAAAGATATAGGTTTCATACGTCCGGGGATGAGCGTGGACGTCAAAATAGAGACCTACCCTTACACTTTCTACGGCTCTCTTGAGGGGATAGTGGAGCAGATATCCAAGGATAGTGTTACCCTGGAGGGCGTAGGGCTGGTCTATCCCACACTTGTGAAACTGTTTGGTAATACTCTTGAAGTGAATGGTGTCAGAGAGTCGATTCTCCACGGTATGTCTGTGACAGCAGATATAAAGATAGGTCGGAGAAGAGTTATTGAGTTTTTTCTGGAACCCTTTCTTCGCTATAAGGATCAATCATTGACCGTTCGTTAATGAGAACGATCAAAGGGTATTTGGAAAACACCATTTCGAGCTAAGAGTAGAGAACAATTGCAGTGCTGAAAGTCCAGCGTATTAACCCACCGGCTTTAGAGGTTGTCGCAAAACTCTTCGGGAACAAGCAATATATCTACACTGCCTGCTCCCATAATAAAAAAGCATGACCAGCCAGAAACTGAATATTGACCGAACACCTCAGCTTAACTTTTTCTCCGGCTCTGCTGAAGCTTCATCTAATCAGCAAGCTGCAATAGCAAGACCGGAAGTGAACTGAAAGCATTTGTTAGGTGCGTGTTTGTGAACTAGGATTGTGTCGTATTAAATTGATTGAGCAAATGGATATGAAATATATAATCTTAATGTTGATTTTACATTTTCCATTATTTGCAGTAGGAAAAACATTTTATATTGATACTGATTATGGGCCTATGTCAATTACAGTAAAAAATGACCTTGGCTTTGATGAAGCCATAAAATATGAAAATGGAAAGATAACTCTTAGTAGTGAGACAACTCTTCAACTAGTCGTAACAAATGAATCAGAACATTTTACTTCAAGTCTCCTTGAATTATTGATTAATATAATTTTCTTCAACCAAGGAAATAATACAAATGGAATTTATGAATATGGAGAAAATATGGTAACCAGTCATTATATTGAGCTTGCTCGTGATCAAGATAATACTGTTTTAAGCGAAGTTCATTGCTTGGGAACTCTTAATCTTGATACAACACCCTCAAGCTCTTCTAATAAGATCGACCCAGAAACATCAAATTGCCTTTTTGGCTGTGGTCGTAAAATATCAAGAAATACATTGTATCAACATCATTCAAACTCTCATGCTCATGAATTAAAAGAAATTAAACTTTTGTGCAATAACTCTTTTTCTTGTAAATTTTGCAATAAGATGATTTTTAGCCTAACAGGATTCACAAAACATATTTTCGGAATGCATCGAGACAAATTGTATTATGACTTTTTTTAGTATGTAGCACCTCATGCCTGGTTCAGCCGTCACCGAAAGAGGTTGTCGCAAAACTCTCCAAATCGACACTAAATTTGGATTGCACCTGCTGGCGTATAACTTGAGCAGGGCTGTAGCAGTCGTTTTTCGACATTTTTATGTGTGCTTCATAGGCTCATCAACTTTCTGGTGGGGTACCATAAAAATCAATAATTTTTCCGGTCAAGTGGTTGTCTTTTCAAGTAAGGACAGCCAACCATGTATCAATGGGATGAATTGATTAGTTTCACGGGTTTTGCGACAGCCTCTTTAACCGGTGATTGTTGAGTGTAAACAGAAGAAACTCTCAGCTCTCACGCCATAGTCTAAGAAGCTGCTCATGATCTTTTGTAGGCTGCTTATCGGCATTTGCAGCCTACAACAAGATCATGAACAGCGTCTAATGGGCATTACTTCATTACGACTAAACGTCTGTTGCATCTGCTGTTCCAGGTAACTTGCCACGCACTGCTGAGAAAATAACATGCTCATAGGGATCCATCAGTCGAACCATGCGATAGGTGACGCCATTTTTAGGCAGGACATTATCCGGAGCCCCAACCAGTAATTGCAGCGACTGATTGCTGCACAGTTCTTCCAGCGTTGCCAGTGCCCGGGCATCGAGCCGTGCCGCTTCATCGAGGAATAATAAACGGTTGGCGCAATGGCCAAACTGGTATTTGTTTTCCGTTGCTACTTCCCATGAATGCAAGACAATGGTCAGTACAGCAAGTCCGGTTCCAATGGCTTCGCCGGTTGACATATTGGTTGGATTTGCCGCTTCGTATTGATGGCTTCCGGCGCGTTTGATCAGTATGCGAAGGCTGATGTATTCGCGATAATCCAGCAGTTTTTCACCCACTATTGTGCCACCAGTTTCCCGCTTGAATAATTTCTCTAGTGCCTGTTCCACGCTCATGTCTGGTTGCTGGAAGAGGTCTGCGTAGAAGTGCTGTTGCAGGGCATCCAGTACTTTCTGATAACTGTTCACCACTTCCAACTCAATTTTAATGGCGCGAATAGTTCCGAAATAAACACTCGAGAGAGCGCTGTTCAGCTGATGGATTTTCTTGCGCTCCATATTGATCCGCCGCTGAATTGTACGACCAAGGTGGTCGGATTCAGCCAGGAAGCGTTTTTCAGCATCTTCTAAAAGGGTTTCCAGCCGGGTCAGATAAGCTTCCAACTGATCGAGTGCCTGACGAGGGTCATCTGACTGTACCAGCGTTTTATCCATGCGTTCGGAAAGAAAACGCTGGGACTCCAGGCAGCCCTCAAACAACGATTTGAGGTTTTTTATATTAGCTGAAGCGATGAACTGATAAAGCGAAGATTCCTGCTCAGTATCGAGAGCCTTCTGTAGCTGCGCTAAAGCATTGGCCAGACCAAGATTCAGCTGATCGGAATCCTGCAGTAAGAGGTGCTCAATATGCAGTTTGTCCTTAAGCCCCGACAAGCTCTGTGCTGCAAGAATGTCAGCATTAATCTCAGTAGCAAAAGCCGATCGCGGTTCCAGATTTTTAATGTCGGCAATGGTATTACTCAGATGTTTTTCTATCTGTTCCTTATCGGCAGCAACCAGTACCGACTCTTTATTCAACGCTGTAACCTGTCGGTCAAGTTCGGTTTTTTCTGTCCGGATATCGGTGAGCTGTTGACGACAATAGTCTTCTAAACCTATTTCCCAGGTTAATGGGATATCTTTGATCTGTTGAGATAACAAGTGCAAAGATCGGTGTTTTTCATCCAGGCGGGTTTTTTCTTCAGCGATTCGCATTTGCTGAGAGTAGCTTTGGACTTTCAGTTGGTTGACTTCTGCTGATTGCTTTTGTCGTTGTTGTTCTTTCTTCTGATGTTCCTGCTTCAAAGTGTTCTGAACGTTTTCAGTTTCATCCCGGTGGGAGAGTGATTCACAGAAACGTAAATCTGGTGCTTTATTCAAAGCATCTTCTAACAAGTTTTGTTGCAATCCCAGCTCGCTAAGCTGTTGTTTTAGAGATGCCAGTTTACTTTTGAGCGCTTCTAAATCTTCAGCCGGTGGTTGCTGTAGGTGTAAACGACGTTGTTCCAGTTCTCGCAAGTGATCTTGATGAGTCGTTAACCACTCTTGCGCTGCATTAGCTTGATTCGCCTGACTTGCGAGATCTGAGGCACTGATCCGGGTAGGATCATCGTTGAGTAGCCAGGCACTGGTTTGCCAGCGATTCAGTATTTGCAGACTCTGATGAGCAGAGATCCGTTGCTCGTTGATTAGATTGCCTGATTGTTGAAGTGCCTCAATGGAGATGAGCAGTGCTTCCAGTTTCTGTTCGATCACTGTCACGGGAGGTTCTGGCTGGTCAAGCCAGATGTGCAAAGGGGCTAATTGATCTAATAGTTGCTGTCGTTTATCCAGCATTCGCTGTTGTACTGCCAACTCCTGGCGCTGATCAAGAATATCCTCTTCTAATTGCTGGAGTCGGTGCTGCTCTTTTTCTCTGGCCAGTCGACCAATGGTTGGAAACTCCGGCTCTTGGCTCAGTCGGGCTATATTGTTCGAGAGGTTGACCAGAACATTGCTGTCTTCGGTGGCTTCATCGGTAACAGTCAGATAATCGTCTTCAGAAAAAGAATCCCCGGCTTCACCGGACAGTAGCCAGACATGCTCTGGTTTATCGGTCTCTGCTCGGATAAGTCGTGCTGCGAGAGTAATATCCGATACTTTGATAGCGTGGCGCAGAGGGCCAAATTTGGCTTCAAGCCAGGCGGCTTCTTCCAGAGAGATGTCGTCGTTATCAAAATAGTCACTGATGACGGTACCACCGGTCAGTTCAGCCAGTCGCTGTAATTGCAGCAACTCTTCAGAAGCAGACATTTCCAGTTTGCGCAGGCGTTGGCGCAGTTGTACAAGATCCTTTTCAAGACGACTATCGTCTTGTAATAACTGGCGTTGTTGTTGATGAGCCGTCTGGCGCAATTGCTGGTAGTCATCGGATGACGACAGGTAAACAGCAGGGTCGTTTTCATGTATCGCCCGCACTGTATTCTGGCAGGAAGACCAATCCAGGTGATCTTTACGAGCCTGCTGAAACTCCAGCATCAGAGTCTGTCGCTGCTGTTGTTGCTGGTGCGTTTTCTGTTGCAGTTCTTCCAGTCTGATTTGATGATTTTTCTGTTCTTCTTCTAGTCTTTTCAGGCAGGTATCCCAACTGGATTCGTCGTGTATTTGGTTGCTCCAGAATTCTGGTAGATTTTTTAATGCTTGCTGTAGCTTGTGAAGTTGCCGGTCTTCGTCTTGTCGTTTTCGTAATGCCTGTTGTAGTGATGCCAGAGTGGATGCAGTTCGTTGTTGATCGCGGCTGTGTTGCAGCCAGTGGTCTGTTCTGTCTGCCACTTGTTGGGGGCTTACCGGCTGATTATCCAGTTGACTGAGTAGCGTCAAAGCAATATTAAAGTGCGCTTCAATGAACTCTGCCTGTTCCAGTAAAGGTTGCTGCTGGTGAAATTCCAGCGATTGCTGTTGGCGCAATTTTTGAATATAAGCCAATCGTTCTGCTAGTTCACTGGCGTCTAATGCTGGTTCGTTAAAGGCTTCCCGCACATCATTCAGCGAGCGCATTGCAGCCTGATAAAGACCTGCCTTGCGAGCTTCTTCAGAGTAGGTTTGCTCAACACTGGAAAGCTGTGCAACCAGTAATGAAACGTCTTCTTCCAGAATGCTCAGGCTGGCTTCTTGTTCCTCTAACTGGGTAGTCATCAGTTGTTGATGTTCATTCAACTCTTCCAGATGCTGGCGATTATTACTGGCCTCATCTTCCAGTCGTTGCTGATCATTGTGCAGGCGTTGGAGTTCTCTGGCATCTTCCATGCGTGTCTGCGCTTCATCTTCCTGAAATTCCAGCTCGGAGCGATGGCTTTCAAAACTGCTCAGACGGGCATTGATGGCAAGCAGCTGTTGCTTTTTTGTGTCAAGGCTGTCGCGAGCGCGGTCTTCTTCCCGGCGTTTTTCGTTCAGTTCGTCTTTCAGACGCCGATGGTTCTTTGCCGATGTAGCCAGTACATACTCTCCCAGCTCATAACTGGATTTGAGCACGGACTTTACCATTTGTCGATGTCGGCGGGTGTCTTCGATCTTGTTGCGTGTATTGCGAGTATCCTGAAGTGCACTCTGCATAGAATTGATGGATGTTTTGACTTTGTCGTCTGCCGGCAGAAGATAGTCCCGTAACCCTTTTTGCAGCTCTGAGGACAGACCTCCGTAAAGACTGGTTTCCAACATGCGGTAATAGCGTTGACGATCCTGAGTATTTTCCATGCGGCGAGGAATAATACGTTGGTGGAATTGCCAGTCCATATAGCGGGCCGTGGTATCGAAGCGTTGCAGTTCGCCCCCCATTAGAGCAACTTTGTTGCGCAGGTTTTTTCCTTCCAGAGGCTCAAATCGGTTATCACTCAGTGGCTGCATGACCAGATCACGGACAGAGACCTCGTTATCAATACCCGTAATGGCAAAGAGTTTTAGGTCGACTCTGGGTTGGCTGAGTCGGCGTAGCTGAACGCCGGCAATAACACGTCGACCGTCGTAAAGCTCATAATCTACAAGACTGTAGCAGGTTCCTGTGTTAATTCGTCCCCAGACACCGTTATCTCCACGATCCTGAGCGCTATCAGAATTATTGCGCAGGCGGATAAGGCGATTGTCAGGAATACGGTTGATCAGCAGGGCGCCATGATGGTAGTTTTTCCAGCGCCGTTATGACCGATCAGGTTGCTCATCAGGCCATGTAATTCCAGTGTTTTGAAGAAGATGCCACGAAAATTGACCAGAGTCAGGCTACGGATTTGGGTACGTTTCTGGCTCATGCTTCAGCCACTTCCTTGTTTGATTTGGTGGTTTCTTCTGGCTCGCTCCCGGAGTCATCCTCAATATCTTCATCGAGACTGATATAACCCTGTTGCACAAGTTTTTCCAGTGCCTGGCGGGAGTTCGGAGCGCTGCGAACAGGCTCAATAAAACGCATTAGCGGTGATTGGGTTTGTACCCGGTTATTCTGATTCGCTTCAAGACGAATCATGCCAAGGCGAGACAGTTGACGAACGGCTTTTCGAAGCACTTCCAGCCCTTTTTCCCGGTCCGCCTGTGTATCAAGTTTACGGCGTTCCAGCAGTTTACAAAGGTAGTCTTGATCCAGTAGCAGGCGCAGACGTTCATAAATGGAGTCAATGGATATCCAGCCACTGCCTTCCAGTTGTTCGGGATCCAGATGGTAGAGAGCTAGTACCTGTCCGGTGACCATCGTCAGTTCATCCAGTTTGCGGGAACGAATTAGATGTTTGCTGCTGGTATTTGGACGCAGGTAATAGAAGTTCTCAGGCGCATGAATCAGGTCAGCACCGTAGCGGTTGTAATGTTCTTCCAGCAGAGGCAGAGCATCTCGCAACATATTAAAGAGTTGTGTATGGCGGGCGTCGATATGCTCGCCACGGCGTAAGCGGGTATCCAGTTCGGGGAACAGGTTGTCAGTGATCAGATCACTGAAATTCTGATAGGGGTTATCCATGTGCATTTGTCTCTTCCCTTTGTGGGTTCGGGTCAAGAGCCAGGGTTTCTACCTCGAACTCAGGAATGATCTCTTGCCAGTGCTGATCGGGTATTTGTTGCCGGTTATGCTGATGACCAAGGGCTGTCATGGCTTCAAATAACCAACCAGCGACCAGATGTAATTTGTGCAATGGCCATTCGCCCGCCAGTTCGGTTAGTGCCTGTTCATAGCTTGGCAGCTGTTGATTTATGGTCACTTTTTGTTGAAGCCAGTGTTTTATTTCTTGTCGAAGAGCTTCAACATCTTCTACGCTGGTGACTTCATCTTCGTCGTGTATGATTTGCGCTCTGTCTTCTATCTCAAGTGGCGGTTGTACGTCTCGTAGTCGCATCAGATTATCTTCCGATGAACAGAGCAAATACCAGGGCAGGGCCTGATAGTTTCGTATATTTTCAAGCGTGCGTTCCATCAAAGCCTTGCGCTCGTCCATGTTAATAAACTGACGCAGGTATTGATGCACACGATGATGGAAAGTTTCCCAGTGTTCGAGCCGTTCACCACTCCAGTGCTCGATACGGTCAAGATGCTGCTCCAGGCGCAGAACGCTATCCAGCACATTAAATCGTTCATAGAGCTCCGAGTATTTAGCGATGGCTTCCAGTAAGTGCCTCAGTTCATGGCAGGATGCAAGAAGCAATTTCTGTAAATCCTGCAGTCGTTCCTGGGTGGTCATCAACAGGTGCTCACAGCGACTCATGGCGTTCTGCCAGTCTTGCTTTAATAGTTCAACGACTTCACTGCGGGTTTGTAAGGCTTCTTTGTCCAGCTGCCGCTGACGATGATCGATGGCTGTGATTAATTGGCTGACGGTGATATCCAGTGGTGCTTCTATTTGCAGCTTCCAGAATGGATCATTACCACCATCTTTTGCGGCATCGCGTATTTCATTAAGGTGACTGGAAACGGTCATAAATAGCGTGCTAAGAGCGATTTGTGAGGCTTCCAGACCAGTACTGACAGAGTCAACAATTTGCTCCGTCAGTGGGGTAACAAGGTAGGCATGAGCTCTGTGCTCGCTGCCTTCCAGACAGATCAGTAAATGTTGCTCCAGTAGACGACGAATCGCTTCATTGCAGCGCCGCTGACAACTGTCGTTTAAACGGTCGAGCTGGATGCGATCGACCGTCTGGTAAACCACATGCAGTTCATCTTCGTTGAACTCTGGCTGAGATTCTGTGTCTTTCCAGTATCGCAGGGCAGCCAGAAACGCCAGGTCAGCCGGTTGTAACTGAATTTGTAACCCCTGTGTCAGTATTTTGCTGACCAGTGCAGTGATATCTTGAGAGACTGGCAATCTACACTCCGTGTCCTGTTAAGATCAGTTAAAAACAAAAGTGGTAAGTTAAAGACAACGGTTCGGTTTGACGAATTGTCCGATGTGTTTTCATCGCTTAATAAAAAGAGTGATCTTTCTGATTATGAAAAACTGAGCTCATTGCGTAAAGAGGCTTATGTGTGAGGATGATTTTCTGGTTGTTTTTTCGGCAATCATAAAAGGATGCCGGGTTTTACGGGAACACACTCTGACATCCCTGTCAGATAAAACAGGTCGTTGGTCGGGTCTGTTTTTCTTTCTGAAGAGATTTTTCTGCCTTACTGTTTTCCTTTATATCTGTTTTTCTCAGGCCAATCGATGGTCAGTTTTCTGCGAACCTCAGCTTGTTCCCGTGGAGACATGCCTGCGTATTTGTCTCCTGTGGCTTTGGAGTAAGTACTTCTACGCCAGGCGGTATTCATAAAATTGGGAATAATAATGTATTGTGAGCCCCATAACTCTTTGGTAGCGGCAACGGCTTTTTTGTCCATAGAGTCATACCCACGTTCTATCAGATCAAAATCTGGCAGATAGTCACCAATCATCATGGTGATTTCATACGAAGTGCCATCGACCTTGCCATTTTTGATGGCTTTACGGTGATCCACCTTACGGCATTTTGACGATGGATTAAGGCAATATTCATCTCTGAGAATAAGGTGTTCTGGTTTTGCCAGTGGGAATCCATGACGTTTAATTTTAGCAATGGTTGCCTCTTCGACATCTCTTCCTGTGCCTTGCCTGAGAGTAGATGGTGGGCGGGCGGTAATATAGAAAATGGTATAACCCTGTTCTTCTGCATAATTAAGGAACTCTCTGGCTCCCGGAATAGGCAACGCCTGTTGCATGTTTTCAATAAATTCGACCATATAATGGCTATTATCCGGATGGTTTATGTACCGATAGCCGACAAACTCTGGATGAAAATCAAAAATAGTGCCGTCAATATCGGCAACAATGGCTCGATTTCTTTGTGTGGTGTTGTTTTGTTTTTGTAGGGCTGCTTTTGCCTGATTGTAAGCCTGATAGGCGGTGCCATGGAATTCGGCAGATGCCTGATGCCAGAGTTCAGCTTGCAAAAGATGTTGCCATAAGACGTCATTAGCAGAGGTTGTAGAGTATTTTGGGTAGTGAAGTGCGTTGAGTCGTGCTGTGTGTTTCTGCTGAGATGTCATCTCATGATAGCCTTCGGCAATAATGTCCTGCCAGGGACCATAAACTGCATTGGGTAAAATAAACCATTGGTGGCCAAACTTATGCTGCTGCCCTGAAAGCCATTGCTTTTGTACTTTATGATGGCTGAAGTGAGTGATAGGGAAATCTCCGAGCTGATCGCCGAGATACATAAGAACCTGGTAGCCCAGGCTTTCAATGGACTCTCTTTTTTTGGCTTTGCCAGCCGTTTTGCTGCCTGCCTGCTTCAGTAGAAGGTGCTGCTCATCGTCAACAGGGAAGCCCAGTGTTTTCAGGTTTTCGGTAATTTTCGGGCGGGCTTCTTCATAGTCACCACTGATATAAAAAATCTCTACGCCCTGTTGTGCTGCGTATTTGATGAAATCAACGGCGCCTGCCAGGGCTTCTGCTTTTTGAGTTTTCCAATAAGCTTGAGAGCGCTCGACCGATCTTGTGTCCTGAGTTCCAATCAGGCTGCTGAAATAGGGGGACGTATTGATAAGGGTATCATTGACATCGGTAATAATAGCGAGCTTTTTTCCAGCGGGTGCTTCGGAGATGGCTTGTTTGAGTTGCTCTTTTGCGCCATTGTAAGTCTGATAGACAAAAGCCATGTATTCGCCAGACAGCTGCTGCCAGTTGGCGGCAATGACGGCTTCTTCGTTCAGGTCTTGCTGGTCGTAGGCGGGAAGTAAAACGGAGTAGAGGGTTAACAAAACAATTACTGATAGGTATCGCATAAGTCCCCCCGGACAGTCAGTCGGTCATTAGTCGTATTGTGCAGACCAATATAGCTGAGAGTTTCGGGGGGCGCGGTTTTATTTACTTTTGAGCATGAAATGCTTCGCCGCTAACTGCAAGGCTGTCATCTCCCATCAGGTAGAGATAGACCGGCATGATATCTTCGGGTGTGGGTAGTGCCTTAGGGTCTTCACCGGGAAAAGCGGTGGCACGCATGGAGGTTCGTGTGCCTCCCGGATTAATGCTGTTAATGCGGATATTGCTGATACCATCTTCCTCATCAGCCAGAATTTGCATTAGCCCTTCAGTGGCAAATTTGGAGGTGCTGTATGCGCCCCAGTGCGCACGACCTTTATGGCCGACACTGGACGATGTGAAAATAATGGATGCTTTTTCAGACAGGCGCATTAATGGTAAGAGTTCGCGCGTCAGCATCATGGGGGCGTTCAGGTTAACCTGCATGACTTTGTTCCATTCAGCAGTAGGATACTGACTGATAGGCTTGAGTTCTCCGAGCAGTCCTGCGTTATGAAGCAAGCCATCCAGTTTGCCAAATTCATTTTCAATGGTTTCTGCCAGCTGGATAAAGTCGTGATCGTTAGCGTTTTCCATATTTAATGGAATGATGGCGGGCTGTGGCCAGCCGTTAGCCTCGATTTCATCGTAAACGGATTCCAGTTTTTCGGTGGTTCGCCCCAGTAAAATCACCGTAGCGCCGTGGCGGGCATAACTGAGTGCCGCTGTACGTCCGATGCCGCTGCCGGCACCGGTAACCAGAATGATGCGATCGTTAAGCAGATCGGGTGAAGCCTGATACTGAAACATGAAGTTACTCCCCGATAAACCCTGATATGACTCAGGATTAAATGGTCCAGTGGGTGCTTTTTAGCCAGTGATGGAGTTCATTGGCATTATTAATGTTGAGGTTGGCTTGCCATTGCTGAGGGTTATCATCTTCTTTGATATATCCATACAGGGCCGCCACTGTGAACATGCCAGCAGCTCGTCCGGCCTGAATATCCCTGAGGTGATCGCCAATGTAAACGCTGTTCCCGGGAGTGCAGCCTGTTTGCTGACAGGCGAGCAGCAGGGATTCGGGATCGGGTTTTGCCCGGCTGACATCTTCGGGACAGAGCAGGGTAGCACTGCGCTCAGTTAAACCCAACTGATCCAGAAGGATTTCGGCGTAAGCTCTGGGCTTATTGGTAATGATTCCCCAGGTAATATGGCGTTCTTCGATAGCACTGAGCAGTGCTTCCATACCAGGATAAAGCCTGGCAGAAGAGGGGCGCTGTGCATTGCGGATGTGGCGGTCATAATACCCCAGGAATTCAGAACGGCGTTGTTCCAGTGCTTCCCCTTCCGGCAGCGAAAACGCCATCTGCATCAGTGTACGGGAGCCGGCTGATACATGCCGTCTGATCAGTTCTGCAGGCATATGTGGCTGTTGATAGTCAGCGAGAATTTGATTTACGGTAATGACAAAATCTTCCGCCGTATCCAGCAGCGTTCCATCAAGGTCAAAAAACAGGCCTTCTATGGTCATAGTCTTAGATTCTCAAATGAACAGCAGGCTATTCAGGTTTATTTCCATACACCAGATAGTTGACGTCGATATCTTTTTTATTCAGACGATAAACCTTCGTTAGTGGGTTGTACGTCATACCAATCATGTCGTTTATGGCAAAGCCTGCGGTGCGCATATCATTGCACAGCTCACTGGGTTTGATGAATTTTTTATGGTCATGAGTACCTTTAGGTAACAAATTGAGAATATATTCAGCGCCGACAATAGCAAACAGGAATGATTTGGGGTTTCGATTGATAGTGGCGAAAAACACCTGACCACCAGGTTTCAGCAGGCGATAGCAGGCTTTAATTACGGAGGCAGGCTCAGGCACATGTTCCAGCATTTCCAGACAGGTAACCACATCAAACTGGCCGGGCATTTTTTCAGCCAGCTCTTCGGCGGTAATCTGTTGGTAATCCACATCGACACCGGTTTCAAGACTGTGCAAACGGGCAACAGACAGTGGCGCTTCACCCATGTCTACGCCAGTTACATCGGCGCCACGCAGTGCCATGGATTCGCTGAGAATGCCTCCACCGCAGCCAATATCGACGACTTTTTTTCCGGCCAGTCCAACCCGTTCATCAATGTAGTTAAGGCGTAGGGGGTTGATTTCATGCAGCGGCTTGAACTCACTGTGAGGGTCCCACCAACGGCTGGCCAGCTCTTCAAATTTAGCAATCTCACTGTGATCTACATTCTGCGCTTTTGGCATAGGGGGCCGAGTCCTTGAATTAAGTGTGCCAGGAAGAAGGATGCAATAAAAAAACGCTTTTCGGATTGTTGGTCTTTTTCAAGTAGTCATTTTTATAATGACTTTCACGGGTTCTTCTTCTAAAGATGTTCGGATTATACCTGTATTGATGGGGGAGTTAAGCAGTAGATTGTTCTCTGTCTATTTTTAAAGCCGTTTGTTTGTCGGTCAGAAGCGGTGCATGAATGTGAAAGCCCGCTTGGTTATTAACCTGAAGAGCTTCATGAATCTTTTTGATGCCTGAGTCGTTTAGAGCCCTCCATTGCTCGCGATTGGAATTAAGAGTGTGGTATTATTGCTTCTTTGATTGGCTTTTGGCTGCGATAATAACGCCAACCGTATCACCCCTTCTTGATACAGTTGTACTTTATACCTGCCTGAGCTGTAGATAACCGTGCTTATCTGCCTGAGCAATGAGTCAGACGATATTGATTTCATAGGGCTGGGTGCTTTTCTGTCGGGCACAAGCAAAAGGACGACTGGGTTTCCATGACTGAAATTGCCAAAGAAATTCTTCCGGTAAATATTGAAGACGAGCTCAAGCAGTCCTATCTGGACTATGCCATGAGTGTTATCGTCGGGCGGGCTCTGCCCGATGTGCGTGACGGGCTTAAGCCTGTTCATCGGCGCGTACTGTTCGCTATGAGCGAATTGGGTAATGACTGGAATAAACCATACAAGAAATCTGCCCGTGTGGTCGGTGATGTGATCGGTAAATATCACCCGCATGGTGATTCCGCTGTTTATGACACTATCGTAAGAATGGCGCAACCATTTTCCCTGCGGTATATGCTCGTCGATGGTCAGGGTAACTTTGGTTCTATCGATGGCGATTCTGCCGCCGCCATGCGTTATACCGAAATTCGCATGGACAAGATGGCGCACCAGCTGCTCGCCGATCTGGAAAAAGAGACGGTCGATTATGTCCCCAACTACGATGGCACCGAGCAGATCCCCGCCGTCATGCCGACCCGTATTCCTAACCTCTTGGTGAATGGTTCTGCTGGTATTGCGGTGGGCATGGCAACCAATATCCCGCCTCATAACCTCACTGAAGTGGTGAACGGTTGTCTGGCATTGCTGGATGATGAATCGTTGTCTGTTGATGACCTGATGGAATATATTCCTGGTCCGGATTTTCCAACCGCCGCGACCATTAACGGTCGTGCCGGTATTCTGCAGGCGTATCGCAGTGGCCGTGGTCGTATTTATATTCGTTCCAAGGCGAATATTGAACACGATGAGAAGAAAAACAAAAGTACCATTATCGTTCATGAAATTCCTTATCAGGTCAACAAAGCGCGGCTGATTGAAAAAATTGCTGAACTGGTCAAAGATCGCAAAATTGAAGGTATTTCCGAACTCCGTGACGAGTCTGATAAAGACGGCATGCGCATCGTTATTGAATTGCGCCGCGGTGAAAACGCCGAAGTAGTTCTGAATAACTTGTATGCCCAGACCCAGATGGAAACGGTGTTCGGTATCAATATGGTCGCTCTGGAAGATGGTCAGCCCAAGCTGATGAATCTGAAAGATGTGATTGCTGCCTTTAATCGTCATCGTCGTGAAGTGGTCACTCGTCGTACAGTCTATGAACTCCGTAAGGCTCGTGAGCGTGGTCATTTGCTGGAAGGTTTGACCGTTGCTCTATCGAATATTGATCCGGTTATTCAGCTGATAAAAGACTCTCCGACACCTGCTGAAGCGAAAGAGAAGCTGATCGCTCAGGGCTGGAATCCGGGCTACATGACTGAAATGGCAGAGCGTGCCGGAGAAGACGCCTGTCGTCCGGATGAATTGCCAGAAGAATACGGTTTGAGAGATGGCATGTACTACCTGTCGCCAGCCCAGGCACAGGCTATTCTGGAAATGCGTCTGCACCGTCTGACCGGCCTGGAGCATGAAAAGTTACTGTCTGAATACCGTGAGCTGCTGGAAAAAATTGCTGAATATCTGCACATTCTTTCCAGTACTGAAAAGCTCAAAGAAGTGATTCGTGAAGAGCTGGAAAAAGTACGTGAAGAATTTGGCGACGAGCGTCGTACTGATATTACCTCTTCCCGTCGTGACCTTACGGTTGAAGATCTGATCGACGAAGAAGATATGGTGGTGACGGTATCTCATGCTGGTTATGCGAAAACGACGCCGCTGGATACCTATCAGGCTCAGAAGCGGGGTGGTCGAGGTAAATCTGCCGCATCGGTGAAAGAAGAAGATTATGTTGAACATATGCTGGTGGCGAACACGCATACCCAGATTCTGTGTTTTTCTAACAGAGGTAAGGTTTACTGGCTGAAGGTGTACCAGATTCCTCAGGCAGGGCGTACCAGTCGTGGTCGTCCGGTGGTCAATATCCTGCCTTTTGAAGACGGTGAGCGCATTACTGCTCTGTTGCCGGTTGAAGAGTTTACCGAGGGTCACTACGTCTTTATGGCGACTCGCAAGGGTACTGTGAAGAAAACGCCGCTCGAACAATTTTCCCGTCCTCGCAGCAGTGGCCTGATTGCTCTGGGCCTGGAAGAGGGAGATACGCTGGTAGGTGCAGAAATTACCACGGGAGATAAACAGGTGATGCTGTTGTCTAACGGGGGTAAGGCGATCCGTTTTGAAGAAACAGATGTTCGTGCCATGGGAAGAACCGCGCGCGGTGTACGTGGCATGAAGTTGCTGGGGAATCAGGAAGTCATTTCCCTGATTATTCCTGAAGATGAAGCACAGATTCTCACCGCCAGTGAGAATGGTTATGGCAAGCGTACCGATGTCCAGGATTTCCGTATTACCGGGCGTGGCGGTCAGGGTGTGATTGCTATGCAGCAGACGGAGCGTAATGGTCAGGTGGTTGGCGCTATTCAGGTGCAGGATGGCGAAGAAGTGATGCTGATTTCAGATCAGGGTACACTGGTGCGTACCCGTGTTGATGAAATTTCCGTGATGAGCCGTAATACTCAAGGTGTCACGCTGATCCGTGTTTCTGAGGGAGAAAACCTGGTGGGCGTTGCCAGAGTTGAAGATCCTGAAGAGATTGAAGGGTTAGAATCGTCTGATGCAGCTGATGAAAATCAGGCGGAAACCGCTGAAAGTCCGGGAGCTGAAGAGTCCCGGGACTGATTAGAAAACGCCGGCTTCATGCCGGCTTTTTTGTGTTTTTTTGTTTGAATCTTTGCAAAAGTACCCTGGAGGACATGGTTGTGAGTTTTTCTGTTGATGAAGTTCTGGCCCAGTTGAACGGCAGGGTCTTTAATTTTTCTGCTGGACCTGCACCGCTGCCACAGGCGGTACTTGAGCAGGCTCGCGATGAGCTGCTGAACTGGCAGGATGTGGGTGCTTCGGTGATGGAGGTCAGTCATCGTGGTAAAGAATTTATGGCTATGGTGGAAGAGGCGGAACATGATCTGCGGGATTTAATGAGTATCCCCGATAACTATAAAGTTTTGTTTCTCCATGGTGGTGCCCGGGGGCAGTTTGCCGCCATTCCTCTCAATATCAAAGGTGATAAACAGTCTGCAGATTATGTAAATAGCGGCTATTGGGCACAATCAGGTATTAAGGAAGCACAGCGTTATCTTGATGTTCAGGTGGTCGCTGACGGCAAGCACGACAGTTTTCATTCCTTGCCACCTCAAAGTGAATGGCGCACCAGCAGTGATGCCGCGTATTTGCATTACACACCCAATGAAACCATTGGTGGTCTTGAGTTTCCCTTTATTCCTGAATCCGGTGATGTGCCGCTGGTGGCGGATATGTCCTCTAACATTTTGTCTCGCCCTGTGGATGTCAGTCAGTTTGGCCTGATCTATGCGGGCGCGCAGAAAAATATTGGTCCGTCTGGTTTGACGCTGGTGATTGTGCGGGATGATTTGCTGGACAGGGCGTCGCCACTATGTCCGGCAATTTGGGATTATAAGCTTCAGGTCAGCAAAGATTCGATGTATAACACGCCGCCTACTTTTGCCTGGTATCTTGCTGGTCTGGTGTTCAAGTGGCTGAAAGCGCAGGGCGGGGTAGCTGCGATGGCGGCTATTAATAAACGCAAAGCGGATAAGTTATATGCGCAGATTGATCAATCCGGTTTTTATCATAACCCGGTAGCGAAAGACTGGCGCTCGCGGATGAATGTGCCTTTCACTATGGCTAAGCCAGAGCTGGATTCAGTATTTCTGAAAGAGTCGGAGCAGGCCGGCTTTCGTTATCTGAAAGGTCATAAAGCGGTAGGTGGTATGCGAGCCAGTCTTTATAATGCTGTGCCAGAACAGCATGTCGATGCGCTTGTGGCGTTTATGAAAGAGTTCGAACAGCGGTACGGATAAATGGCAAAAGATAAGTTGAATCGTTTGCGCAAGCAGATTGATGGGCTGGATAATAAAATTCTTGACCTGATCAGCGAGCGTGCACGTTGCGCCCAGGAAGTTGCTCAGGCAAAAACTGAAGATAATCCTCAGGCCGTTTTTTATCGACCTGAACGAGAGGCTCAGGTTCTGCGCAAGATCATGGCGAAAAATGAAGGTCCGCTGAATGATGAAGAAATGGCTCGCTTGTTTCGTGAAATCATGTCCGCTTGCCTTGCTCTTGAGGACCCGGTCAAAGTCGCTTTTCTCGGGCCTGAGGGTACATTCACTCAGCAGGCATCGCTTAAACATTTTGGGCACTCGGCGGTGACTATCCCTTTGTCGTCCATTGATGATGTATTCAGGGAGGTCGCTGCAGGCGCCGTCAGTTATGGTGTGGTGCCGGTGGAAAATTCGACGGAGGGGGTCGTCAGTCACACGCTCGACAGCTTTATGGATTTCAATCTGAAAATCTGTGGTGAAGTGGTACTACGAATCCATCAAAATATGCTGGTGTCTGAAAATACTCGTCGTGAGCACATTACGCGTATTTATTCCCACGCGCAGTCATTGGCTCAATGTCGTAAATGGTTGGATGCCAACTGGCCGATGGCGGAAAGAGTTGCAGTCAATTCTAACGCCGAAGCCGCCCGGCAGGTAAAAGGGGAGTGGAATTCCGCGGCTATTGCCGGTGACATGGCGGCGGAAATGTACGGGTTGGAAAAAATTGCTGAGAAAATTGAAGATCAGCCTGACAATTCGACTCGTTTTCTGATTATCAGTAATAACGACACGCCCGCCAGTGGTGATGATAAAACTTCCATTGTCATCAGTATGAGAAACCAGCCCGGGGCTCTCCATGCAGTGCTTGAGCCATTTCATGTGCATGACATTGATTTAACTCGCGTGGAAACCCGTCCATCTCGTTCTGGTATCTGGAACTATGTCTTTTTTGTTGATTTTGAAGGGCATCAGAATGACCCCGTCGTTGCCAAAGCACTTTCCAAGCTGGGGGAGCGGGCTCATGATCTGCGGGTGCTGGGTTCTTACCCCAAAGGTGTTTTGTAAAAAACCATGATGATTTGCGGAGCAAAACATGGCGTGTGATATGTTAGAGCTAGCTGTTCCCGCAGTGCGGGATTTGAACCCTTATCTGCCAGGGAAGCCGGTTGAAGAGCTGGCAAGAGAGCAGGGGCTTGACCCTGAAACGGTCGTTAAGCTGGCCAGTAATGAAAATCCGCTAGGGCCTTCTACCCATGCGGTGATGGCGATAGCTGAAAGTATGTCAGAGTTATCCCGGTATCCTGATGCCAATGGCTTTACATTAAAAAGAGAGCTGGCTGCTTATCTGGCAATAAGCGAAGATCAGCTCACTCTGGGTAATGGTTCGAATGACTTGCTGGTGTTGCTGGCAGAAGCCTTTTTAACACCAGATGCTTCTGCCATTTACTCAGAATTTGGTTTTGTCGTCTATCCGCTGGCAGTCAAGGCAACCGGTGCTGAGTCTATTCAGGTGCCTTCGGCGGACTGGGGGCATGATCTGCCTGCAATGGCGGCAGCGATAAAAGACAACACTCGTCTGATATTTCTGGCAAACCCTAATAACCCCACCGGAACCCGTTTTAGTAAACAGGCATTCACTGATTTTATGGCGCAGGTGCCGGAGCAGGTGCTGGTGGTGCTTGATGAAGCTTACATAGAATATAACTCAGGGGATAATTTACTGGATGGCGTTAAACTGTTAAGCGACTATCCTAATCTGGTGGTCAGTCGAACCTTCTCCAAAGCGTTTGGTTTGGCAGGAGCAAGAATTGGTTATACCATCTCCAGCGCTTCGGTGGCGGATATTCTCAATCGACTGCGCCAGCCCTTTAACACTAATATCCCTGCTCAGATGGCTGCGGTGGCAACCTTGCAGGATGAAGACTATCTGCAGGACGCTGTTGAGCTGAATCGTGCCGGTATGGATCAATTGGAGCATGGCTTTCAGACACTGGGTCTTGACTGGATTCCTTCAGCTGGAAACTTTATTACGGTGGATTTTCAGCAGAATGCCATGCCTATCTATCAGGCTATGTTGGCAGAAGGTGTGATTGTTCGACCTCTGACAAATTATGGTATGCCTAATCATTTACGTATTTCTATTGGCTTACCAGATGAGAATGAGCGTTGCCTTGCTGTTCTGGAGAAGGTTCTGGCAAAGCCTCTGGAGAAAACCTCGTGAAATCAGTGGATACAATACTGGTTATTGGTCTTGGTTTGATTGGTGGTTCATTTGCTGCAGCGGTAAAAGCCGCTGGTGCCTGCCGTCGGGTCATTGGCTTTGATCTGCGTTCAGAGTCTATTGAAGAAGCGATGTCTGCCAATATTATCGATTCAGGTTGTGCCTCTCTGGTAGAGGGGGTGGTTGAAGCGGATGTGATTATGCTGTCAGTCCCCATGCTGGGAATGGGGTCGGTGTTAGAAGCAATGGCGCAGTTTGACCTGACAGATAAAATTATTACGGATGTTGGTAGCTGTAAGGGCTCCCTTATTAAAGCAGCGGAGCGGGCTTTTGGCGGTGTGCCGGCCAATTTGGTGCCGGGTCATCCTATTGCGGGCTCGGAAAAAAGTGGTGTCAGTGTAGCAAAAGCGGATCTCTTTGTGGCTCACAATGTGATACTGACGCCTCTACCCCATACTAATGAGGCCTGTTTACAGGCGGTTCGTTCACTCTGGGAAGCTTGTGGTGCCAATATCTCTGTGATGGATGTAAATCATCACGACGAAGTATTGGCGAAAACCAGTCATTTACCTCATTTTCTGGCTTTTTCGCTGGTGGATACACTGGCAGGAAATCCGGACAATCGGGATATTTTTCGCTATGCGGCGGGTGGTTTTCGTGACTTTACCCGTATCGCAGGCAGTGATCCGGTGATGTGGCATGATATCGCGCTTGGTAACAGTGAGGCGGTTCTTGAGTCACTGGATCATTTTACCAAAGGATTGTCAGAGCTGCGCTCGGCAATAGTCGCAAAAGACAGTACCGCGCTTTTGGGTATTTTTGAGCGGGCCCGTGTGGCCCGTAATCATTTCGCCACCATGCTGGCAAGAAGATCGTATATGGCAAGTTTGGAAAACAATACAGAAACATTTATTGCAGCTCCCGGCGGTCAGTTAGCCGGTGAGTTACGAGTGCCTGGTGATAAGTCTATTTCTCACCGTTCCATTATGCTGGGCGCCCTGGCCGAAGGCACTACTGTAGTGGAAGGGTTTCTGGAAGGTGAAGATGCTCTGGCAACTCTGCAGGCATTTCGCGATATGGGAGTGGTGATTGAGGGCCCTCATGAAGGTAAGGTGACGATTCATGGTGTCGGCATGCATGGTCTGCAGCCACCGCCAGGGCCACTTTATCTGGGTAATGCCGGAACAGCAATGCGGCTGATGGCGGGGCTTATGTCGGCGCAGTCTTTTGATGTTACTTTAACGGGTGACAGCTCTTTATCGGGTCGCCCAATGAATCGTGTGGTGACGCCGCTGCGCGATATGGGCGCTGAGATTGAAACGGCAGAAGGTGGCCGTCCACCGTTGAAAATCAAGGGTGGACAGTCTCTGAGAGGTATTGACTACCAGTTACCTATGGCTTCTGCGCAGGTGCAATCCTGTTTGTTGATGGCAGGTATGTACTCGAACGGTGAAACATCGGCTCATGCGCCTGGTATTGTTCGTGATCATACCAACCGTATGCTTGAAGGGTTTGGCTATCCGGTCAGTGTGTCGGGTAACAGCGTATCCATTAAAGGTGGCAGTAAACTGGTGTCGGCAGATATTGATGTGCCGGCTGACATCTCCTCGGCCGCGTTCTTTCTGGTTGCGGCCTCGATTGCGGAAGGCTCTGAACTGAAGCTTTCTCATGTGGGGATTAACCCCACGCGTGCGGGAGTGATTGAAATTCTCCAGCTCATGGGGGCTGATATCACCTTGAACAATGAAGTTATGGTTGGTGGCGAGCCGGTAGCTGATATTCTGGTCCGCTCTGCCCCATTAAGAGGAATAGAGATTCCTCAGAGACTGGTGCCTATTGCTATTGATGAGTTTCCTGTGTTGTTTATCGCCGCGGTGTGTGCCGAAGGTCAGACTGTTCTGACAGGTGCAAAAGAGCTGAGGGTGAAAGAGAGTGATCGCATTCAGGCAATGGTGGATGGCTTGCAGGCACTGGGTGTGCACGCAGAAGCATTGCCAGATGGTGTGATCATTAACGGTGGTCAGACTATTCAGGGTGGCACCGTCGACAGCCATGGGGATCATCGAATCGCTATGTCGTTTGCGGTCGCTGCGCTCAGGGCGAAAAAACCGATTCGTATACTGGATTGTGCTAATGTGGCAACATCCTTCCCGAATTTTATCAAGCTGGCAAATCGTGCAGGCTTACGTGTTTCTGCTGAAGCTGAAATAGTCGCTTAAGATTGAGAGGGAATAGACAGGTGAGTAATTCTCAGGCGGCGGTTACCGTTGTCACAATTGATGGACCAAGTGGTTCTGGCAAGGGCACTATTGCAGCACTTCTGGCCAGAGAGTTGAACTGGCGTCTGCTCGATAGCGGAGCCCTCTACCGTCTGACCGGACTGGCAGCGATCAATCATGGTGTTGATCTTGCTGATGAGCCGGCACTGGAAGTGCTGGCGGGGCATCTTGATGTTCAGTTTGTGCCGTCAGCAGATAGTGATGATCTGTCCATTATTCTCGAAGGCGAACAGGTTGGCGCTACCCTGCGTACCGAAGAAGTAGGTGCTATGGCTTCCAAAGTAGCAAAACTGCCTGGGGTTCGTAGAGCATTAATGCAGCGGCAGCGGGATTTTGCCGAAGCACCGGGGCTGGTTGCCGATGGTCGCGATATGGGGACGGTGGTATTTCCCGATGCGCCGGTGAAGGTTTTTCTCACTGCTAGTGCAGAAGAGCGCGCAAAACGACGTTTTCAGCAGTTGCAACAAAAAGGGATTGATGCTAACTTTGATCGCCTTTTAGCTGACATCATCGCTCGCGACGAACAAGACAGTAATCGCAAGATTGCTCCCTTAAAGCCTGCCGAAGATGCGGTCATGCTTGACAGTACTCGCATGAGCATTGAAGAAGTGTTCAATGCCATACTGGCTGAGATGGAAAAGAAAGGTTTACTGTAAACTTTTCTGAAAGATTCCGGATAACCAGTTTTCAGGTTATCCAATTCATGAGCACAGCGATAGCCGCTGTGCTTTTTTGTACCACGGCTGAGTCTGGTGGAATGCCAGCATTCCAGGTTCAAGCCTATTAATGGTAACCCACACTGGCTGGCGGTGTGGCTGACAGACAGTCACCACTTTTAATAATGGCAATGTATTGTTTGTCTTTATATAAGGTGCTCTGCTGAATGTGCGTTGTTACAGGAAAGATCATGAGCGAAAGCTTTGCCGAACTTTTTGAAGAAAGCCTAAAAGAAATCGAAATGAAACCAGGCGCTATTGTTAGCGGTCAGGTTGTTGACATCGATAGCGATTGGGTAACTGTTCACGCTGGTCTGAAGTCTGAAGGTGTTATCCCTGCAGCTCAGTTCCTGAACGAACAGGGTGAGCTGACTATCGCCGTAGGCGACGAAGTACAGGTAGCTCTGGACGCGGTAGAAGATGGTTTCGGTGAAACCCGTCTGTCCCGTGAAAAAGCCAAGCGTATGGAAGCCTGGAAGGAACTGGAAAAAGCCTTCGAAGCGGAAGACGTGGTTAAAGGTGTTATCTCCGGTAAGGTTAAGGGTGGTTTCACCGTTGACGTTGCTACTATCCGTGCGTTCCTGCCAGGATCTCTGGTTGATGTTCGTCCAGTACGTGACACTGCTCACCTGGAAGGCAAAGAGCTGGAATTCAAGGTTATCAAGCTGGATCAGAAACGTAACAACGTTGTTGTTTCCCGTCGTTCCGTACTTGAAGCTGAAAACTCTGCAGAACGTGAAGAGCTTCTGGGCTCTCTGCAGGAAGGTCTGGAAGTTAAGGGTATCGTTAAGAACCTGACAGACTATGGTGCGTTCGTTGATCTGGGGGGTGTTGACGGCCTGCTGCACATCACAGACATGGCCTGGAAGCGTATCAAGCATCCTAGCGAAATCGTTAATGTTGGTGATGAAATCAACGTTAAGGTTCTCAAGTTTGACCGCGAGCGTAACCGCGTATCTCTGGGTCTGAAACAGCTGGGTGAAGATCCATGGGTTGCTATCACTAATCGCTTCCCAGAAGGTACTCGCGGCGTTGGTCGTGTGACCAACCTGACTGACTACGGCTGCTTTGTTGAGCTGGAAGAAGGTGTTGAAGGTCTGGTTCACGTTTCTGAAATGGACTGGACCAACAAGAATATTCACCCATCCAAGGTGGTATCTCTGGGTGATGAGGTTGAAGTTCAGGTTCTGGATATCGATGAAGAGCGTCGTCGTATCTCTCTGGGTATCAAGCAGTGTAAACAGAACCCATGGGAAGAGTTCTCTGGCTCCTTCAACAAGGGCGACAAGCTGGCCGGTAAGATCAAGTCTATTACTGACTTCGGTATCTTTATCGGTCTGGATGGTGGTATCGATGGTCTGGTGCACCTGTCTGACATCTCCTGGAACGAAACTGGCGAAGAAGCCGTTCGTAACTACAAGAAAGGTGATGAAGTTGAAGCTGTTATCCTGGCGATCGACGCTGAGCGTGAGCGTATCTCTCTGGGTATCAAGCAGCTGTCCGAAGATCCATTCAACTCGTTTGCCAGCCTGAATGAAAAAGGCTCCATCGTTAAAGGTGTGGTTAAAGAAGTTTCCGCCAAGGCTGCTACTGTAGAGCTGGCTGAAGACGTTCTGGCTACTCTGAAGGCTTCTGAGATCAGTGTTGATCGCGTTGAAGACGCAACCAACGTCCTCAAGGAAGGCGAAGAAGTTGAAGCTCGCATCATCAGCATCGATCGTAAGAACCGCAACATCAGCCTGTCCATCAAAGCGAAGGATGTTGCTGAAGAGAAAGCGGCTATGAAAGAGCTGCGTAGCAAGCAGGAAGAAGAAGCTTCTGGTCCTACCACTATCGGTGATCTGATCAAGGCTCAGATGGAAAGCAAATAAATAATGCGTCGTATTTATTTATAAGCCTTCCGGCCTCTATGAAAACCGCAGAGCTAGCTCTGCGGTTTTTTTTGTCAGTAAGGATCGTTTAATTTATAAATGTGTACAAAAACCTTAATAAAGAACATTCCAGCTTTTTTATCATCGCATTAAATAAGTAGGTTTTGTGGAATTAATCATTAATGCGATATATGGCGGATTATTATAGTAGACAATATCAGGTCTACAGTTTCATCCTGCCAGCGGTAATGATCAGTGGAGGGTTGTGGAAACACTATTTGTTGGCCGACCAATAATTTTTTGAAAATACTTTCAACATTACTGAAAATGTAGACTATAAAGAAACGAGCTCTTCAGTCAATAAGCAGTAAAGCACAATGCACTTTAATCAGTATTTTCTCAGGTCTTATCCTGATGATAAAAGCGATATGTTGTATTGCTTGATGGTACGCACAAAAAAAGTTTTCTTCTTGATTTTAGTTGCAGTATTACCGGCTTTTTTTTCCCAGCATTATGCTCGGGCTTCATTGGGAGAATATGCAGATCCATTTGATGCAGAGCCATTTGATGATGCCTCGTTGTTTGACCTTTCTGATGGCGATGTTGAACCTGCTCGCGTCAAAAGACGCGCAGGAGCAGGTAGAGGTGGGGGTGGCAGAGGAAGTTGGGGGCGTAGTAGTAGTCGTAGTAGCAAGTGGCGTAGTCGCAGTGGAAAAACAACAAGAATTGGTGCCAGGAAGCCTAGCATAAAGCATCCGAAAATCAGTAAACCCAAGCAAGTAGTAAACCTGCGGCAGCAAAAGATAAAACGCCGAAAGAGTGTTTACTCGACGAAGGTCTTCAAACACGCTAAGTCTGTGAAGCCGTTTTCCAGAACAAAGAACGCACTGTATTTCTTGGCTTTTAGTGGCCTGGCGGTTCGAGTTTTCAGAGGGGATAATAACCACTGGTGGCTCCAACCTTACGATGATGATGATACATCGTTATCGTTTATCGCACAGAATGCCCAAGCTGGCAGTCAGTCTGGAAGGCTTGAGAATTTGATAAACTTTGGCTCAAAAGTTAAAACATTTCTTTTAAACATAAAATCAAACGAACATGGTGTTGTTGTCAAATTCATACCTGATGAGCATGACCCATCGAAAATCAACGTTTCATATTTTTCAGAATATTCTCAGAACGACCTGATGGGGGAAGGTAGGCCATTTAATGTCACTGAATTGGCAACATTGGATGTGGCTGCGAAATATTTCATTGATATTGATATAGAACCTTTTCATGATTCTACAACAACCGTGGAATCGTTAACGACCAATAATGCTGTTACTATGAATCCTTCGGTAAGGGTAGAGGAAGAACAGAGTTTATCAGACATACCAAATGATGCTGCATTATCCGCTGGTTCTTATGTAGCTAATGGTAATTTTTCTACTGCCGCTACCCTAAGTCCTGTCAGTGAGACTTACTCAGACACCACGATGTTTGCTTCAACCACTATAGATCCAGAGGTTTTTGAGCGTCATCAGTTCAAGATCAAGAACCATGAGGGGGAGATAATAGCCTCCATTCCACTTAACTTTCTAGTGACAGATATCAGGTACACTTATAACGGTAGCCCGCTTGTTGCATTTGAATCCAATGGTAAAAAAATCACACTGTTGAATAGTTTAACGGAGTATAAGCTGGACCACTCCGTGGTCGAGTCGTGTCAGTGTCCTACAAGTGCTGGTAGCGATAATAAATCAACACTGATTAATCTGGCTGTGATGTTGCTCATGGCTTTATGTTTGTCATCATAAAATGGTTTTTTGTTCTTGGTTCTTGAGGGTTTCTTGGAGAGAGTTTCTTGGATTAAGGGGATTCAATATTCAGGTGGGTATCAGCATTTTGCAGGTGTTATTGGCTGAACGCTCATGTTTAGAGAATGTCCATTAAGAATTACGCAAACACCGAAAAGGTTGCTTGATTTCTACTTATGGGTTAGCTAGTGTAGAAGCTGTTTGGTCATACTGTTAGTGTAACTGTTTGTTTTTGCACCGGTATGTTGCCAGGGAGTGCCAGGGAAAAGGAAAAGAAAATGACCCGGTCTGAACTGATTGAGCAAATTGCAGCGTTACAACCACAGCTTTCTGTCAAAGATATAGAGCTTGCCGTAAAAGCGATCATTGATCGTATGTCTCAGTCGCTGGCCAATGGTGAGCGGGTGGAAATTCGTGGATTTGGCAGTTTTTCTTTACATTATCGTGCTTCCCGTGTCGGTAGAAATCCGAAGACAGGTGAGTCTGTCAGCTTGCAGGCAAAGCATGTGCCTCATTTTAAGCCAGGCAAAGAGCTACGGGAGCGTGTCAACACTACCTCCTGATTTTATCTTTGCTAAACACCAATCCTGATTGCTGCTGACCCTTGTCAGAGGTTAGACTACTCACCGGTAAAAGCTCTTTCCTATGAGCTATCAGCGATACAATTTTGATTGAGTGAATGGAGTAGGATTTGACTGTGTTCTCGACCCTGAGCATCTGGTTAAAAAGACTTCTGGTGCTGGTTGCCTTTCTGGTATTACTGGTTTTTTTTGTTAATTTCACCTCAGTAAATACTCAGTTGGTCAGTCTTGATCTAGTGGGTATGATCTTGCCGGAAATATCGCTGTCTACCCTTGTGATGGTGCCTTTTGTTTTGGGTGGTCTTGTTGGTTTGCTGGTCTCATCTCTGGTAGTGGCCAGACTGGTTTATTCCAATAAAAGTCTGGGGCGCAAGCTGGCCAGGCGTGACAATGAAATTCAGAAGTTGAGAAGCAATGCCCTCAAAGGGTTAACGGATGCCTGATATTGCTATGCTGGGATTACTCCTTGCGGCGATTATTATTGGTTACCTGCTTGGGCGGCGAGATCAATACCAAAAAAGCAGGGGGCAGGATCAGGGGTTATCCAAAGACTATTTTGTTGGCCTCAATTATCTGTTGAATGAGCAGACGGATGAGGCGATAGAAACCTTTATCAAAGTACTTGATGTCAATAATGATACTGTTGATACCTATCTTGCGCTCGGCAGTCTATTTTGTCGGCGGGGGGAAGTTGAGAAGTCCATTCGTTTGCATCAGGATCTTCTGGCTCGCCCTAGTTTGACTCCCGGACAATCTATGCGTGTGCAGCTGGCACTGGCAAAAGATTACTTTTCTGCCGGATTGTATGACCGGGCTGAATCTATTCTGGTGGATATCAGTCGTAACCCTCACGAGCATCGCGATACAGCACTCCAAAACCTCCTCAGTGTTTATGAGCGAGAGAAAGAATGGTCTGCGGCCGTTGAGATCGCGGAGCAACTCAGGCGCAGCCAGGGTGAGCAATTTGCAGTGTATCTGGCGCACTATTATTGCGAACTGGGTGAGATTAAATTAAGAGACAATAACCGTGTATCTGCACGGCAAGCTATCAGGCAGGCTTTTGCCAGAGATAAAAACAGCGTACGCGCCAGTCTTTTACTAGGCCAGATGGAGTTTGAGGAAGGTAATTACAAAGAATCGGTAAAAGTGCTGCAGCGAGTTGCACGGCAGGATATATCTTATGTGTCTCTTTCTATCCCCCTGCTGGAATTGGCTTATGAGCGATTAGGTAGTCATCGTGGGTTGGGGGCTTATTTAGCGAAGTGTCTTAATGAGCGTCCCGGGAGTGCGGTTATTCTGGCTATGACCCGAAGGTTGATGAGGGATTATGGCAATGAACGGGCTATTGAATTTTTGGCGGAGCAGCTGGAAAAACATCCAACCTTAAAAGGGCTTAATGTGTTGATGGAGTTGCAAATCAGATTCCAGAACAAAAAGCCCACGACTGAGCTGGATATTATTCGTCGACTGTCGGATAAAATGCTGGAATCCAAGCCTGTTTATCACTGTCAGAGTTGTGGTTTTTCTGGTCGAAAAATGCACTGGCAATGTCCGAGTTGTCACGCTTGGCAAGCGATTAAGCCTATCCAGGGGATTGAAGGGGAGTAATCAGCCATGGACTGATTACTCATGTCAAAGTCAGTGATTGTCTTCTGTGAGTGCTTTGGGGTTAATTGGCGCGCACTAAGGGATTAAAACACTCAATGTTGTTGCACTCTTCTCGCTTTGTCTCCTTCTTGTAGGCAGAGCGATGAGGGACACCTGAAGAACGTACAACGACCTTACCCTGATTCTCAAGCAGTCGGTTCATAGCTGCCTGAATATCCTGTGGCTTCATGTTACGCACTTCGTCAGCAATCTTCTGGCGGTTTTCAAAATCCAGTTCACCCGAGCTGATGCCATACCAGAAGCGGCCGCTACGTTCATCCAGATTGTCATCTTTCTTTAGAAGATCTCCGATCAGGCCTTGACGATATTGTTCCAGCTCTTTATTCGATAATTGCTTCAGTCGATCCACCTGGTCTGTCAGGAAAGTGTTAACCCGCTGTTCAATTCCCTGAGGATCAAGCTTGGGCGACTGAATGACAAAGACGATGCCAGGGTGTTTTTCGACCGGACGCGCACCGGCAAAGACCACATAACCAAGCTGTTGTTCCGTTCGTAATGCATTGAAGAATGGATTGGCAAGCAGGCGGCCGAGAAGTGCAAATTGAGCTCGGGAATGATTGTCAGTCTGAGGTATCTGGTAGTAACTGATAAACATGGAGTCATCATGTTCAATGTCCAGATTCAATACCAGGTCACGATCACCTATCAGCCAGAAAGGTTCATCGTAGCGGTCAGCACGGTTTTTCTCGTTTAACAGCGACTTCTCAACCAGCTGTGCCAGAGATTTAGCTTCTTTCTGACTGTGGTTGCCGTAAACCAGCATTTCTACATGGATTTTTTGATAGAAGTCCTCGCTGAGTTTTTTAACATCGTCAAAGTTGACTTTGCTAATGGCATTAAGCATAGCTTCGTCGGACGGTGACTCCATATAAGTGAGTCGTGCCAGCTGTTCCAGTCCCTGTCTAAAGGGAGGCTGAAAGACCTTGTTTTTTAATTTTCTTTCCAGCTGGGATTTCTCTTGCTGAAAAGCGGCTTTATCTGGATTGAAAGATTCAATGGTTTCAAGAATATCTTTTAGTAGCAGTTCCTGCTTATCCTGATAACCGGAAAGGGTAATCTGCAATCCACGGCGATTCATGGAGAGGCCGTATTGCAAACCTGCAATTTTGGCTGCATAACCGTACTCATTCAAGCTGCGCGATAGCAGTGCCCGGTAGAGTTGTGCTGTGACATAATGCTCTGGCGATGAGGTTATTTTCTCATTCGATATCAAGACCCTGATGCTGCCTCTGGGCATACCAAAGCTGGTATCGGTAAGGCTCCATACTTTCAATCCCTTATCATTAATAATAACGTCTGGCTCTTTGGGGTCCTGACTGTCACGTAATTCAAGATCAGTGGCAATAAACTCATTGGGTGCCGGTATGGAAAAAGCGTTGTGAGTTTTTGGCGTCTTCAATCGCTTGATCAGGTCGCTGGGTAATGGGCGTGTACTGAACTTTGTTTCAAAATAGGGTTCCACCTGATCCGTTGCGAGGTCCTGAGCAATGACCACCTGGCGCAGGTTTTCCGGCGTCATAACAGAGAGCATCTGCTGAATCAGTGCTGGATCATAGGATTCGTAGATATAGCCTGAGCTGAGAATATCTCTCGCAGGTAGATAGTGCATGCGAGCTGCCAGCCCTGATGCGGTCTGTTGTGGATTGCGGTCTTCCTGGTAACGGAAGCCCAGCTCGGCCACCTGCTTGGTTTCATTATATACGCGCTTCTGTACACCTTCTCTGCGCACCAGATCAATGTAGTCAAACACTATGGCGGTAATGTCGTCGACTGCCTCAAGCCCTTTTGGTGTTAACTCCATTCTGACAAAAAATTCGGAGAACTCGCCCGGTAAATCTGAATGATAGGTGGCCAGAGAGTCAATCAGTCCCTTCTCTTTTAACAGGCTGTGTAAGCTACCTTTACCTTCGTGACCAAGAACGCCGGCAAGATAACTCAGCGGTTTTTTCTTGTAATAAGGCTGCATGCTTTCTGTCGGGAAAGACAGTGACAGGACACGGGTTTCTTTCAGTGGTACCACATTAATCCGCACGCCAAGGTCCTTCGGTCGATAGGCTGGAACACCGATGGTCAGATCAGGTTTTGCGCCGGCAGGCACCGCAGAAAAGGAGTGGTTAACCAGCTTTTCCAGTTGATTCAGTGTTTCGCGACCGTAAACCACCAGACGCATATTGGCAGCAACATAATAGCGATCATAAAAAGCACGTAAGTCTTTCCATAGTTTGCCATCGTCGTTATTCAGGGTGTCCAGATTGCCGATATTGAAGCGACTTTTCGGGTGTTCAGCGTTGGCTGTGGAATTCAGAGCAGTGATTATTCGCCATTGATCTTCTTTGGCGTGCAGGCGGAATTCAGAATCCACTGCATTACGCTCCCGTTCTACATATTTAGGGTCAAGTTTAGGTGCAATAAAGAACTGCGCCAGCTGGTCCAGGGCAGGTTCCAGCTTATCGCTATTAATGTCAAAGTGATAATTGGTTCTTACGTCGGCAGTGTAGGCGTTACTGCTACCGCCGTTGGCGCGGATAAACTCAGAATAACTGTCCACTTCCGGGTACTTTTCGGTACCCATAAACAGCATATGCTCAAGAAAGTGCGCGAGACCAAGACGGTTGTCCGGGTCCATATAACTGCCCACATTGACGTCAACCGCCGCAGCGGCCTTGTCGGTATCAGGGTCGGAAATAAGCAGAACATTCAGGCCGTTGTCCAGTGTCAAATATCGATAGTTTCGATCATCAGCAGGGCTTTTTACCACGTGAGCAGGAGACAGGCCCGCTTCCCTTTCTGTTTTTAAAGAACAACCTGTCATCGATATCATGGCCAGTACTCCAGCAATCATTAGCGCCAGTCTTTGTATCATAAAAATATAACCATACCTGAGATAGAGGAGGAATGAACTATTAAAATCACTATGCCGTTGAAAACCGGCACACCATAATACAAACAAGATAGCTGTGATTTTCAACCAGTGAAGGTGTAGTGATAGAGTAGAGAGTGTAAATATTGTTAAAGGAATCAATTCCTAGTGTGACTGACTCAGTACTGGCTTTCCAGCGACTTTTATTCAATAATTCGGCACCTTCCAACTCATACCACTTTTTCAGCATCATGAAATTTCCCGGTCGCCGTAAACTCAAACACTATTTCCCCGTAAATACCAACAATCGATTTGATCTGGAAAGTTCGGTCTTTGGCCATGTGAACACCAGTGTCTGTGGTATCGACCAGAATATGGTGGACATTATTGCTCAGGTTGATGAGTCTATTCTTAATGATTTTGGTCTGGATAAGGGGGCGTCTCAGGGGGTTGACCTTAAAACCGCCAATCGTCTCTATGCCTTTCTGACCGACAATGCTCTGATTGAAGAACAATTTGCTGGTGGTACTATCGGCAATACATTGCACAATTATTCCACGCTGGCTGACGATCGCTCAGTACAGTTTGGTGTTATGAGTCAGAACATCAAGGTGGGGGACTACGCCTATCGCTATCTTTGTAACACCAGTAGTAAAGTGGATCTTACCTGTTTGCAGCCGGTCGATGGGGCCATTGGACGCTGTTTTACCCTGATTACGTCGGATGGCGAACGCACCTTCGGCATTAGTCCGGGACTAATGAATGATCTTAACCCGGATTTTATTAATGAACAGGTGGTTGCCAGCGCCTCTGCGCTGGTGCTTTGTGCTTATACGTTGGGTGATGACTCTTTGCCGATTTTTCAGGCGACGATCAAGGCAGCCCGACTGGCGAAAGCGCATGGGGTGCCGGTGGTACTGACGCTGGGTACCCGTGGTCTGGTGAGCAGTATTCGTGATCGTTTGCTGGAGTTTATGGAGGAATTTGTCAATATCGCCGCCATGAACGAAGAAGAAGCCGAAGCACTGACGAACATTGACGACCCTCTGGGGGCATCAGAAGCGACTCTTGAAATGGTCGATATGGTGTTGCTGACCGCCGGAGCTGAAGGGCTCTATCTGAGCGGATATACCGAAAAATCAATGGCGCGTGAAACTGAAAACCAAATTCGCTCTGCCGCAATCAGTGATTTCAACCGGTTTGAATTCAGTCGCCCACTGCCAAAATCGCAATGCGATGAGCCGCTGAAAGTGTACTCACATATCAGTCCTTACCTGGGCGGTCCTGACAAAATCAAAAATACTAATGGTGCTGGTGATGGTGCCTTATCAGCGCTGATTCACGATCTGGCGGCAAACCATTATCATCGTGCCATTCTGCCGACATCAAGCAAACATCAGAAAGCCTGGCTAACGTATTCTTCTTTTGCTCAAGTGTGTAAGTACGCCAACCGGGTGAGCTTTGAAGTGCTGGCGCAAAGTTCTCCGCGCCTGTCACGCGCTTTGCCAGAGCGTGAGATGAGCCTTGAGGATTCTTATTGGGATCAGTGATCAAGATTCAGGTAAATAGTTTCATTTACCCAAAGTCCATGAATACAAGGTAGAATAGTGGAAATCATCACTAATGCCCTGTAATCATGGATATCAGTAACCTTCGGGAAGAATACACTCAGGCTGGTCTCAGTCGGGATAACCTCAACGAAACCCCTTATCGACAGTTTGAACTTTGGTTTAAGCAGGCGCAGGAGGCTCAGTTGCCTGAACCTAACGCCATGAGTTTGGCGACGGTCAGTGCCAGTGGTCAGCCTTCATTGCGTACTGTGTTGCTCAAATACTTTGATGATAATGGTTTTGTTTTTTTTACCAACTATAAAAGCACTAAATCGAAAGAGATTGAAAATAACCCTCAGGTGGCAATTATGTTTCCTTGGGTAGCACTGGAGCGCCAGGTGATTATCCGTGGCCGGGCAGAAAAAGTGCCTACTTCGGAATCTCTGCGCTATTTCACCAGTCGCCCGACGGGCAGTCAGCTGGGTGCCTGGGTATCTCACCAAAGTTCGGTTATTTCCAGGCGGAAGATTCTGGAAATGAAACTGGATGAGATGAAACGCAAATTCAAAGAAGGCAGAGTGCCTCTACCGGACTTTTGGGGCGGCTATCGCATTATTCCCGAGAAGATCGAGTTTTGGCAGGGGCGACCCAACCGCTTGCACGATCGCTTTCTCTACACCCGACAACTTGAAGATATCTGGACCATTGAACGTCTGTCTCCCTGAGCGATTAGCATAGAGAATCATTCATGAGTAAGGAAACTGCTGCACGACTGGCTGTCAGAGATAGCCTGATTCAGTTGGTGGATATTAATCGGCAGTTTGCCGATGCCGTTAAAAAAGATCATTTGCTGCCCGCCTGGGTCATGAAAGCGTCAGAAGACGACAATGACCGACAACTGGCCGCTTCCGTTAGTACAAGGCTTACCTATGTAGATGAGCAAAATAAACAGGAAACTGCACGACTGCCGGGCATTGTGGGTGTTTCATCGGCGACGGCAGTGATTGGACATCAGCTCAATACAGCCCGTGATGAATTTAAACAGGCAATGTCTGCCTTTCGCAAACTCTTTGGTGACAGTATTGGAGTGATTGAACAGACGTCAGATGACTTACGGGAGGGGCTGCTTGGTGGGCTGAGAATCCAGCACCTGCATTTTGTGCAATGTTACCGGCAGCTGAAGATTTTTGATCAGGCTCCACAGCGTGTCGGTTTTAGCTGGGCGGCGAGTCACAGTGGTTCTGTCAGATTGACAGCGGAAGAGGCTATAGAACATTTCCAGAACAAATATCTGGCATCCACCGCAATCAGTCAGGATATTGAGATTCTGCGAACCATGCCCGGTGATGAAGTAGTCGTTATCAAACGGGTTCTGGCACCACATCTTCGGGCTAATATCACCTGGCCGAAAGACATCAAAGCACTGCGTCAGAAAAATCCGGAATTAAAAAAGCAGTACCCAGCGCAAATCAACACACCGTTGCCTGTGTTTGTTCAATTGGAAAAGGGGCAGCCGTTACCGGAGTTCACACGCATAAAGCCCTTTGACCCCAATCATCGTCAGGAAAGACTGCAGCGCAACGATGCCAGGCTGGTCAAAATAAACGACAATCCTCATTCTAGAATTTATCGTCAATGTGAGACGTAGGTCGGTTTCCGCCCGAAGGGCAGAAGCCGACAATACGCTTCGAGCACATTGTCGGCTTGTCCCTACGGGACAAACCGGCCTCACAAAACGACCAATATATACATCACATATTAGGATAATTCGGCCCACCTCCACCTTCAGGCGCTACCCAGGTAATATTCTGAGCTGGGTCCTTAATATCGCAGGTTTTACAATGCACGCAATTCTGACTATTAATTTGAAAACGTGCATCACCGGATTCATCTTCCACCACTTCATAGACACCTGCCGGGCAATAACGCTGAGCCGGTTCATTATATAAAGGCAGGTTCTGTCTGATCGGAATATCGATGTTAGTCAACTGCAAGTGGCAGGGCTGATCTTCTTCGTGGTTTGTATTAGACAGGAATACTGAGCTCAGGCGATCAAAGCTGATTACGCCATCGGGTTTAGGGTATTCGATGGTTTTGGCTTCACTGGCCTTCATCATGCCTTCATGGTCGGCTTTGCGATCATGAAGTGTGTAAGGCAGTTTGCCCCGGAGGACGTTTAACTCGATAAAGCCGTAGGCGGCACCAAGGAAAGTCCCCAGCTTGTGCAAGCCTGGCGCAAAGTTACGCTGTGCATGTAACTCTTCATGTAGCCAGGACTGTTTGAAGGAGTCGGTAAACTCTTTCAGGTCGGCAGGTGCATCATCACCTTGCCTGATGGCGGCAAAGGTGGTTTCAGCGGCTAGCATGCCGGACTTCATGGCGGTGTGAGAGCCTTTGATTTTTGCTGCGTTCAGAGTGCCTGCATCGCAACCAATCAGAAGTCCGCCGGGGAAGTTCATGTCAGGCAAAGACTGTAAACCCCCTTTCGCCAGTGCCCGCGCTCCGTAAGAAACCCGCTTGCCTCCCTGCAGATATTTTCGGATAACCGGGTGCTGTTTATAGCGCTGAAACTCCTCAAAAGGGCTGATATGAGGGTTGGTGTAGGAAAGATCGGTGATCAGCCCAACCACCACCTGGTTATTGTCCAGATGATAAAGGAAGCCACCGCCAGTCAGGCTGGAATCATTGAGCGCCAGCGGCCAGCCAGCGGTATGCAGCACCAGCCCCTCTTTGTGCAGCTCGGGATCGATATCCCAAAGTTCTTTGATACCTAAACCATAATGCTGAGGATCTTTGTTATCACTCAGATTGAATTGAGAGATAAGCTGTTTGCCAAGATGACCGCGGCAACCTTCAGCAAACAAAGTGTAGCGGGCGTGCAGCTCCATGCCGGGCATGTAACTGTCTTTCTGTTCACCGGATTCACTCACGCCCATGTCGCCGGTAGCGATACCCTTTACACTGCCGTCGTCGTTAAAGAGAATTTCCTGAGCAGCGAACCCGGGGAAAATTTCGACGCCGTAAGATTCTGCCTGCTCAGCCAGCCAGCGGCATAAATTACCCAGGCTGATAATATAGTTGCCTTCATTATGCATGGTGTGCGGCGCAAAGAGTGCGGGCACTTTGACTGAGGATTCAGCGGATTTGAATACATAAATTTCGTCGTTTGTTACCGGGGTGGTCAGGGGCGCCCCCATCGTTTTCCAGTCCGGAAAGAGCTCATCCAGTGCGCGGGGTTCAAATACTGCACCGGACAGCGTATGTGCTCCAACTTCAGAGCCTTTTTCAACGACACAGATAGAGAGCTCATGGTCAGCTTCCTGTGCCAGTTGCATAAGACGACAGGCGGCTGATAGCCCGGCAGGGCCAGCACCTACAATAACCACGTCAAATGGCATGGATTCGCGTTCCATATAAAAATCTCCTCCTTGGCGGAGTGTTGTTATTAGGGAGTCAAACAGTTGTTTGAATTGGTTAGCATTATAAGCAAAGTAGTTCCTCTCTCACAACAATGAAACCTGTGAGAACAAAAAAACACAGCAAAATTCAAACAGATGTTTGAACCCTGTAATCGGGGCTGATAGACTGGCGACCAAACAGATGGGTGAACACCGTTAGCATGTAATAACCTTTTGTTCTTTATCTGTCCTGTTAACCAGAAAAACAACAAGAGAAGGCTGCATACCTATGAAGATACTGGTAGCCGTCAAAAGAGTCATTGACTATAACGTCAAGGTTCGAGTAAAGGCTGATCAATCCGATGTCGATCTCACCAACGTCAAAATGGCCATCAATCCATTTTGTGAGATTGCTGTAGAAGAAGCTGTCCGACTGAAAGAAAAGGGCATCGCCAGCGACATTGTCGTCGTTTCTATTGGTGACAAAAAATGTCAGGAACAGATTCGTACAGCGCTGGCTCTGGGTGCTGACCGTGGTATCCATATTGAAACTGACCAGTTGCCCGGATCACTGTCTATCGCCAAGTTACTGAAAGCCGTTGTCGATGAAGAGCAACCTGATCTGATTATGCTGGGCAAACAGTCTATCGACAGTGACAATGGCCAGACCGGACAAATGCTGGCAGCACTGGCAGGTATTGCGCAAGGCACTTATGCCTCTGAAGTATCTGTCGAAGACGGCAGTGTGAAAGTCACCCGCGAAATCGATGGAGGGCTACAAACATTGAATCTTAGCCTGCCTGCAGTTGTTACCACTGACCTGCGTCTTAATGAACCCAGATTCGCCTCTCTGCCGAACATTATGAAAGCCAAGCGTAAGCCGCTTGATGTTAAAACTCCCGAGCAACTTGGTGTAACACTGACGTCTACGGTCAGTATTATAAAAGTTGAGTCACCTGCAGAGCGCAAAGCGGGTATTATGGTAGCCAGCGTTGATGAGCTGGTTGAAAAACTCAAAAATGAAGCGAAGGTGATCTAATGACTACATTAATTGTTGCAGATCACGATAACGCCACGCTTGGTGCAGCTACTCTGAACACCGTGACGGCCGGTGCTTCTATTGATGGTGATCTCCATGTGCTCGTAGCCGGTTCAGGTTGTCAGGCTGTTGCTGAACAGGCTGCGCAAATAGCGGGTGTCAGTAAGGTGCTTGTTGCGGATAATTCGGCCTATGAACACTATCTGGCTGAGAATATCAGTTTGCTGGTAAAAGAGCTGGCTGATGGCTATACCCATATTCTGTCGTCCACTTCAACCAATGCTCGCAACATGATGCCGAGAGTGGCCGCTTTGCTGGATGTTGAACAAATTTCAGATATTATCCGTGTTGAATCTCAGGATACCTTTGCTCGCCCGATTTATGCTGGTAATGCAATTGCTACGGTTCAGTCTTCTGACTCAGTTAAAGTTATTACTGTGCGCAGCACCGGGTTTGATCCTGCTCGTTCAGAAGGAGGGAGTGCTTCGATTGAAACGGTTACAGCGGTGAACGACAGCGGATTATCTTCGTTTGTTGGTGCTGAGCTGGCTCAGTCGGACCGCCCTGAGCTTACGGCCGCTGAAGTGATTATCTCTGGTGGTCGTGGCATGGGTAATGGCGAGAACTTTGAGTTGCTTTACTCTGTTGCAGACAAGCTGGGTGCGGCCGTGGGTGCCTCTCGTGCAGCCGTCGATGCGGGTTATGTGCCTAACGATTACCAGGTAGGGCAGACGGGTAAAATTGTTGCACCTAACCTGTATATTGCTGTCGGTATTTCTGGTGCGATTCAGCATCTTGCTGGTATGAAAGACAGTAAAATAATTGTCGCTATCAACAAGGATGAAGAGGCGCCTATTTTCCAGGTGGCGGATTACGGTTTGGTCGCAGACCTGTTTGAAGCGGTGCCTGAATTGGAAAGTAAACTCTGATAACGAGGTCTGATTTAATCAGACTTCGCTATCGGATAAAACTAGAGATAGCTAAATATAAAGTTATTGTTGTTTAATTGCGCTTTTTATATTTATTTGTGCATAATGATCTCTAATAATTCCAATAATCAGGTGTGCGATGATAAAAGTGTTGGTTGCTGATGATCATGATCTGGTTCGGGCTGGCATATCAAGAATGCTGTCTGACATTGAAGGTATTGAAATATCCGGTCAGGCTACCTCTGGTGAAGAAGCAATAGCGCTTTATCGTTCTGCACAACCTGATGTCGTTCTGATGGATCTCAGAATGCCTGGCATTGGTGGCCTTGAAGCAACTCGTAAGATCTGCACTCTTAATGCTGATGCCAGAGTCATAGTGGTTACCTCCTGTGTAGAGGAGCCTTTTCCTAGTAAATTGATGGAAGCCGGTGCTTACGGTTATGTCACTAAATGTGCAAACATTGCAGAGATGGAGCAAGCTATTCGCTCTGTTGTTTCTGGTAAAAAGTTTATTTCCTCTGAAATAGCTCAAACCCTGGCACTTAAAGCAATCAGTCCTGATTATAACTCGCCTTTCAGTCTTCTTTCTCACCGGGAAATGCAGATTGCTCTGATGATTGTTAATTGTGAAAGGGTTCAGAATATTTCCGATAAACTCTGTCTCAGTCCTAAAACGGTCAACAGCTATCGTTACCGTTTGTTTGAGAAACTGGATATATCCAGTGATGTTGAACTGACTCATATGGCCATTCGCTACAATCTTATTGATTCTGTCGCTTAATCTGCATTACAGGCTTGGTTATACTGGAGCGCAGCTCTGTACTTTTTGCTGGTAACCTATGACAGATCAAGACTCCCCATCTTCTTTTGATGCTAAATTCTTTTTGGCCAGTGCGCCGCCTCGTCCCGGCGTTTACGATATGCGTGACGCAGAGGGTAAGACACTCTACATTGGTAAAGCCAAAAACCTCAAAAGTCGTTTAAGCAGTTATTTTCGAGCCAGTGGACTGACCACCAAAACTATGGCGTTGGTGAGTAAGATTGCTGATATAGAGGTGATCGTCACCAATTCCGAGACAGAAGCTCTGCTGTTGGAACAAAATCTGATTAAGGATCGTAAACCACAATACAATATTCTGTTGAAAGACGGCAAAGGTTACCCGTTTATATTTATGTCCACAGAGGATAAATTTCCAAGAATGGCTTCTCATCGTGGCAGAAAGCGTCAGAAAGGTGAGTATTTTGGCCCTTTTCCCAGTGCTAATGCGGTTAAAGATAGTCTGTATTTGATGCAGAAAATTTTTAAAGTTCGTCAGTGTGAAGACAGCTATTTCAAAAATCGTACCCGGCCTTGCCTGCAATACCAGATTGGCCGATGCAAAGCGCCTTGTGTTGATAAGGTCAGTGCCGAAGAATATCAGCACGATGTAAACGACACTCGACAATTTTTGCAGGGAAAAAGTCAGCAACTCATTCGAAATTTGATAAAACGCATGGAAGCAGAATCCACTGCACTTCATTTTGAAGAGGCTGCTAACCTTCGAGATCAGATTTCTCATTTGCGAGCGGTGCAGGAGCAGCAGTCAGTCACCCGGGCCGCCGGTGATGTGGACGTGATTGGTTATGCCGAAATATCCGGTGCTGTTGGTTTCGATGTGCTTTTCGTGAGAGGAGGGCGGGTATTAGGTCATAAACACTTTCAGCCCAACTTTAAGCTGGATGCGGAAAAAGAACATTATCTGGCGGATTTTGCGGCGCAATTCTATATCCGACTGGCAGAAAGCCGGAGTTTTCCGTCTGAAATTATTCTTCCCTTTGATTATGATGGTGGCAAGATCCTGGCTGAAGCTGTCAGTCAGATCGCAAAACGGAAAGTGCTCATAAAGCATAAGGTGCGTGGAGACCGGCTCAACTGGCAACAGTTGGCCAGTAAGAATGCTGAGCAGAGTCTGCAAACATTGCTGGCCAGTAAATCTACCCTGACCAGAAGGGCTTATGAATTGGGCACTTTGCTTGCATTTCGTCGACCGGTTAAACGTATGGAATGTTTTGATATTAGCCATACTATGGGCGAATCCACTGTGGCATCCTGCGTAGTGTTTAATGAAGGTGAGCCAGTCACCAGTGAGTATCGACGTTTTAATATTTCCGGAATCGAACCCGGTGATGATTATGCCGCTATGCGCGATGCATTGACCCGCCGTTACCGTAAGCTCCCCGAAGATGGCAGTGCTACACCAGACCTGATTATTATTGACGGGGGCAAAGGGCAATTAACTATCGCCAATGAAGTCATGGCAGAACTTCGCCTGACCGCTATTCCGTTACTGGGTATCGCCAAGGGGGTTACCCGTAAAGCAGGACTTGAAACGCTTTTTTATCAGGGTAAAGAAATTAACCCTGAGGGACACGAAACGGCCTTATTGCTTATCCAGCATATTCGTGATGAAGCTCACCGGTTTGCTATTACTGGTCATCGACAGCGCCGGCAGGCAACACGCAATCGATCGGTTCTTGAAGATATTCCCGGTGTTGGCAGCAAAAGAAGGTCTGCATTGCTAAAATTTTTTGGTGGTCGTCACGGTGTTGTGGAAGCCAGTGTTGACGAACTCAGCAAAGTTGAGGGTATCAGTCAAAAGCTTGCACGACAGATCCATGACTTTTTACATAATGAATGATTGTGCAAGATGGTACGACTGTGTACCGTATGTGACAAACTGAATACCAGCAGCCTGCCGGGCTTAGCGCTAACCTATTGTGAAACAGCCGGATTTGGCCATTTTTTATGATCCTTTTCGTTGAATAGCTCACTATTCGCCTTAAATGATCATAAAAACTGACTCAAACTGGACTTTTTTCGCTGCGGCCGTCTGAGTCTGACAGACTGCTAGACTTTATTTCTGGCTGGTGTATGAACGTCCCGAATTTTTTGACACTGATTCGTATTATTCTGGTTCCTTTTCTAGTGATCTTTTACTACTTGCCGTTTAGTTGGAGCTTTCAGGTGTGTGCTGGCATCTTTGCCGTTGCCGCTGCCACTGACTGGTTTGATGGCTATCTGGCTCGTCGATTGAATCAAACGACACCCTTTGGTGCTTTCTTTGATCCGGTAGCCGATAAGATCATGGTCGCCGTTGCGCTTTGCCTGTTAGTAGATGAATTCAGAGCATCCTGGATGACGATACCAGCAGCGGTGATTATCTGTCGCGAAATTGTGATCTCTGCATTAAGAGAGTGGATGGCCGAATTGGGTAAACGAACCAGTGTTGCCGTCAGTATGGTCGGTAAAGCCAAAACGATGGCTCAGATGATGGCGATCACGTTACTGCTGTTTTCACCCTCTCCGATTAATTCCTGGATTGGTTACACCGGTCTTGCCTTGTTATATATCTCTGCTGTGCTGACACTCTGGTCTATGTTCATCTATCTCAAAGCCGCCTGGCCTGACCTGACACCCTTTAAACCGCATGAGTAAGAATCGTTAATATCATAAGAATTGTTGCAGCCTATTGACATAAGGATGGAAATTCCTAAAATACGTCTCGTGTTCAGGCAACGGCAGACACATAAACCCTGTCGTTTAGCCAATGGCATAATTGCGGGAATAGCTCAGTTGGTAGAGCACAACCTTGCCAAGGTTGGGGTCGCGAGTTCGAGTCTCGTTTCCCGCTCCAAAAAATGCAACAGATGTGCAATAGCGCATGGCGGGTTGGTAGAGCGGTTATACAGTGGACTGCAACTCCATCTAGGCCGGTTCGACTCCGGTGCCCGCCTCCATATTTAATTTTGACTTCTACCAGTAGTAGTGTCGAGATAAAAATAATGAAAATTTTGATGGATTTAATAGGCTTTATATTGAATCCATATTTAAATATAATGGCATAACATGTCATGCCGGCGTGGTGAAATTGGTAGACACAAGGGACTTAAAATCCCTCGATCGAAAGATCGTACCGGTTCGATTCCGGTCGCCGGTACCACTTTAAAAAAACCACCTGTATAGGTGGTTTTTTGTTATTTCGATTGCTGTATTTCAATGGGTTTTTGTAAAAATAGCCCAAGTGACTTGAGCTAAAGTAATCTCAGATCCTGAAAAACAATTCAACCGTTTAAAAACATGAACACAGTCAGTTGGAATGCGTGATTTCAAATCCTGAAATATAAGGCCTTCCGCTACAAATCTCGTCAAAACCAAAAAAGCAGAGCAAATCTTTCTCAAACTTCATCATTTCAGATTGCTGAAGAGGGAGAATAGCGTGGCCACCTGGATAGAGGTGCACCTCATACATATCGGTTCTGCCTTCTATTTGATTGATCATAATTTCTTGTTGCAGCTGAGGTGTCACCAGGTCAAATTCACCGATGGCAAATCCCATCTTTACATTTTGGTCCATCGAATTTTCGAGAATACGGACTAGCTTGGCAGCGCTGCAATCAATATCTGAATCGATTGATTCGCAAGGGAGGGGGGCTTCCTCCAGAGAATAATCACCGCTATAACTATAATCTTCTTCATAGGCATTATTAGTCGCATTATTGTACGTAGAATTGCCTGAATGAGCGCCTGACCAATAGTTTGATAAAATTTTATCAAGTATTGAAGAAATATCGCAGTTGTCTTCTTGTCTTGGTACAATATACCGATTGAAAAGATGAGTGCTTACAGAGTTTTTTGTGGAGTCGTTAGTATCTTCAGATGGTTTGTTTAACCGCAAATCCCAGGCTAAACCCCTAGTGTTCATTCTTATCAAAAATGAACTACTCATGTTATCAGATAGATTTGCAATTGAGTAACTACTGCCTTGAGGGATGACTCTAAGAGCTTTAAGGTCATCAACAAAGTCTGAATACAGTTGAGTGATGATGAAAAAGTCATTATTAATTGGATTGGTGTTGTTCAGTTCCCTGAAAAAGCGCATGTCATAGACATCAGTAACTACTTCTCTTTCACTAGTGCCGGTACCAATTTTATAAGTGCTACCTCGGCTGTTTAATTTGTATTCAGTTAGATCGTAAAAGTAATCTTGATTGTTTTTATCAAGCCGTGTGTACTGTTCCATTTTTCTATTAAATTTGTCTTTATTACAAAGATAGTTGTTGAAAAAACAATTTGGATAGTCTTGCCTGATGAATCTCTGTACGCCTTTGCAACGTTTAGTGTTTTGTTTATCATGATAGCTTAAGCCTTTGCATAATGAGGGTAGTATTTCAGCGTTAACGGCCGGAGCGTCATTGCCTCTTTCAAAGGCATTGAATATGGCTCCAGAAGTAAACCAGAATCCATCAATTCGATAGTTTTGGTCTTGAGTAAAATGACTGGCAACGTAAGCATTTCTTATGCCGCCATAACTTTCTCCGTAAACATAATGTCTGCGATTATTGTCCTTGGTATTAAAATGGTCCATGAATCTCTTTATGAAATCACTGGCATCTTTTCCGTCGTGCCTGGCTCCAAAGCCGTCATAACCGTAAACATCATAGAACTCTTCTTTAGTTTTTGTATAAGCCTGATGAGAACTTGTTTCACTTTCAGAATTGATAATCGAGTGACGTCTCAGCTCGCATAATTTTTCGTCGGTTGGTAAATTCCCGTCTGATTGAAAAACCCGGTTAACTCCTGTTCCTGGCATATCAATAAAAACCATATCTACATGATTGAATGCGTGTATTTTATTACTCTGTCCTTTCCAGGTAATGGGAGGAGCCAGAGGGCTAAAGTTGTGTTGCAGGAAAATAGTGGATGCACCTGGGCCACCATTATAGAAAAAAACGGTGGGTCGGGAGGACGGAGTCAGGGGATTTTTAACGAAGTAATAATAGGCGGATATCTGGGTTTTAGCACCAGATGAAGACAGATAACTGACCTGGACGCTTTGCAGTTTAGCATTGTCAATATTCGTTTGAGTCGATATATCGGCAGTATCTGAGACTATGAATTCTGCTCTGTTGAGTGGTTTCCATATAAATTCCGGGGTTCCTGGTCGCGATAGGCACTGGGGACTCTGTATCAAAAACAACAATGCAGCAAAAAATGAAAAAAATAATTGATGTAGAGTGTTCACTAAACTCTCTCCGCTTATTTGGCTTGCTTACTCTAGCAGTCTGCCGGGTTTCGTGGTGACCTACTGCGGAAAAGCCGGATTTGGCCATTCTTTATGATAAATAGAGTGCTATTAACCTCAGATGATCATAAAAACTGACTTAAGCCAGATCTTTTCTCGCTACAATCCTTAACGTCCAACAGTCTGCCAGATGGCTTGTCATGGTGTGTCGCCACTGCTGTAAAGGGCGCACAGAGTTACATAGTAGAAGACATATTTGATTGTTATTAATATCGATTCTTCACTTAAGTTTCAGTTGTTAAAACGCCAGAAACAGATGGCAGTAGGGCTGAGCATAATTAGCACGAATGGCGCTGTTAGCACCTTTGTGGCAGGTATCCATTTATCAAAGGAATCAGTGAAAGTGGTTGTTCGTATTGGATTCCACTCAGGTGGTTACTCGAGGTCAGAGTCAATCCGGATAGCTGTAGAGCAGGGCGGTAATGGATCAGGTTGAATTGAAAACTGAAGGTTTTCTGGCCGGTTAACCGTTGATTGCCGGAAGACATCACAGCATGTCCTGTCACTATCACTTCATGAGTCGCGTCGTCTACTTCAATGCTCATGGGGTCAAAGTTCATACTGACTTTATCCTCCCTCAATTGCCGGAATTGCTGGTTCAGGGTTTCCTGTACCTGCTTATAAAGGTTCGGCGAGAGCAGGCTTTGCAATCTCGATTCCACAAAGGACAGGTTTTGAGGGTTCCGATTCCCCAGCAGTTCTGCCAGGGAGAGTCCCCACCATTCGAAATAATCATTAGAAGCTGCATCCGACTGGATGCTGATATCGGAATCCACGAACGGCAACAGAAGTTCCACCGCAGGTTTCCGGTTAAGACAATGAATCAGTAACAACAAATTGCTCAGTGTCAGAACCAGCATAAACAGCCGGTTGAGGCAGAGAGTCTGTCGCCACTGCCTCAGTCGTTTCAGGTAGTCAGAAATGTGCATTTTCGGCAGGGATGAAAAACCCGGACATAGGGGTTCGGTAATGTTTTACTGCGAGAGAAATAAAAGCCCAGCCAGTACAGCCGGTGGCTTAGATGACCATCAGGATGACGATCACGAAAACGTCGATAGACCCGGATCATCAGCCAGCCCATGAGCATACCGAGCAACAACTGATCAAACCAGATGCCCCAGATCAGGTCAACGGCGACCGTATAGATTTCATCCAGTGACCAGAACAGGAACTGGATGGGGGGGATATCCATAATGTAACCGTTCTGGTAATAGTCTATAGCATGTAAGAAATATTCTTACAAGAGATTCTATTATGGCTCGAACACTTACCATTAGCCTTGGATATGAGCTCCAAACCTACGCTCAGACACTGCTAGATTCCGGGGCTTATTCTTCCGTGAGCGAAGTGATGCGAGATGCACTCAGAAACCTGAGAGAACAGAAAGCGTCTTCAAATCTTGAAAAGCTACAGCGTATGATTGATGAGGGCGACAATAGTGGCACACCTGTTGATCTTGAAGTGGAACAGTTTTTTCTCGAATGAAGCGTCGTGGTTAACAGTGTCCCAAGCTAAGCAGTACCTTTTCAGGCCCGCGGCTGAGAAGGATTTAGAAGGAATTTATGACTATACACTCAAAAAGTTTGGTGAAACCCAGGCAAATGTTTATATACGAGGCCTGTTTGATGCTTTCGACCGAATTATGCACTCACCCTTACTAGCAAGGCATATTGATATGAGCCAATACTACACGACACCTTAATATGTATCATGTTACCTCCGATGTAGAGGTATCCATGAGCAGAGTTGACGGTCGCAAAGTATCCCATGAAGTACGAGAAAGTATCCGGTTCGAGGCTATTCAAAAATGGTTAGACGGTGCTTCTGTCCAAGCACTTTCTGTCGAATACAGCACAGATAGATCCTGTATCTACCGCTGGATTGATCGTTACAAAAAAGGTGGCATGGAGGCGTTAAAAACACGCCCCATCGCACACAGTAAAAACGCCAAACTCTCGCCTGAGCAACGAGAGACACTCTCAAAGATCATTCTCACCAAAGACCCAACGTTTTACGGTTTTTATAAAGCACTGTGGTCTCGGGACATCATCGCAGCGGTGATCAAAACAGAGTTCAACATCACCATGCATCCTGCCGCTGTCAGTAAGATGCTCAGAAAAATGGGTCTAACGCCTCAGCGGCCAGTGCGAAAAGCCTGGTCAGCAGAGCGAAAAAAAAAGTACAGGATTATTTGGATACACGTTATCCAGCTCTTCGTAAACAGGCGGAAGAGGAAGGGGCTATTATCTATTTCATTGATGAAGCGAGCATACGTTCTGACTATCACTCCGGTACAACTTGGAGCAAAAAAGGTTATACGCCAACTGTCACCAAAACTGGCGCGCGCTTTGGCATCAACATGATCGCCGCTGTCAGTGGTGAAGGACACATGCGCTACATGACAATTACCGGCCGCTTTAATGCGGATGTCTTCATAAAGTTTCTGAAGCAAATAGTCGCATCACATGATCGTCCTGTAATGATCGTAACCGATGGTCATTCTGCACACAGCGCCAAGAAAGTCATGAAATATCTCAAGAAAGAAGAACGGCTTCTTGACATACAGCTACTGCCACCCTACTCACCGGAACTGAACCCTGTTGAACTTGTCTGGAGTGTTCTGAAATCAGGGCATATTGGCCGTATGGCATTGAAAACCAAAAAGGCATTTCTCCGCGCGGTGAGTTCTGGACTTAAATCGTTGCAGAGGAAGAAAAAGAAAATTCTGGGATTCTTTCGGGCGGAACATACGGCTTATGCTTGTCTTGAAAAGACTGTCGCATAGCGTAAACGCATATCAATAGATAGCAGGTATTTCACATACGCCGTTAGACCAAAATACATTTGGGTTCAGCTCAACCGTAATGTCGGCATTAACTTTATTCATTCTTTGATGCCAACGCCTTAGGAAGCCACTTAAGCCCTGATCGTGTGGTAGAAGCCCGCGGAGAACTAACGTTACTTCAGGAGCTGGCGATTGCATGATATCCAACAAAGTTGATTCGCAGAGACTCTCTGAAATCAGGAGTTTGATGTCAGGCTCACGCGTTGCCCAAACGTCCGGGCACTGCTGCTGAAGCATAAAATAGAAGGCAATGAGTATGGGTTTAGCTATTTTGAAGGATTTCATTGGTATTTGGCATCAGTGATGTGGCATGAACTCATTAGAACCAGTAATGAGGGGAACAGCCTGTTTAATAAACCGATTTGAAAGGACTTTTATGTACAGAGTGTCCGTATTCCTAAGTATTTTTCTTTCACTGTTTTCACCAATAGTGGCGGCATCTGATCGAGATGATGATGTCCTCGAGTCATATCTGGTTTATAAGCAAGATGAATATTGGCCTAAAACCTATAAATTGGTGAGATCAAGAAGGGCTATTCAGGAGTATTCACGGAATAACCTGAGTTATGAAATATGGCGACTTATTGATGTTGAAAACGATCAAGTCGTTGCTGCCAACTTGCCGGACCGAGTAGAAGTATCGAGCGATTATAAAACCGTCGTATTTTGTGGAACGGTATATATCATTTCCCTGCTTTTAAAAATGTATTTTTAAAATGAAGTTGAGTCGAGCGTAGCATTTGATCTGTCTTTCAGGACGTTCATTATCTGCTAGCTTGACTGCAAATCATTCACGACTGACTTGCTCAAAGGCACTGCCTTGTGCAATGACAGGGCAATCTCATTTGGCACTAACATACTTTGCCCTGTGACATTAAAACAACTCAAAAGGTATGGCATTCTCCACCCTAAGACTAAGGATGCCATATATGACCCTCTTGGATGCATTTTCCGAACTGACTGAAATTCGTGCTGATAATCATCGTTATCCTCTGCCAAACCTTGTTTTCATAGCTGTTTGCATGATCACTTGTGGCGCTGAAGACTGGAAGATGGTCTCAGAACTTGCCAAGAAAAAGAAATCCTGGCTAAAGCTTCATATCCCTCTTCCTCATGGCGTCCCATCTCATCACACATTTATTCGAGTTTTTGAACGACTTGATCCAGATGAGTTTCGCCAATGTTTTATAACCTGGGTTAAACAAATTGCTGAGCGTACTCATGGTGAAGTCATCGCTATTGATGGAAAAACACTGCGTCGCTCATACGATAAAGGTGATAACAAGGCCGCTATCCATATGGTCAACGCATGGGCCAGCCAGACAGGTATGGTACTTGGGCAACTTAAGACAGCAGCCAAGTCTAATGAGATAACCGCTATTCCAGCACTTCTCGATATGCTAGAGATCAGCGGGTGCATTGTCAGCACTGACGCTATGGGCTGCCAAAGAGCGATCGCTGAAAAAATCAGAGATAAAAATGCGCACTACCTGCTGGCTGTAAAAGGAAACCAGCCGCACCTACACGATGATATCAAGCTTTATCTTGATGATCTGGCGACAAAGGAAAAGCTATCTGAAAGCGCAAGTTTTCATGAAACGATAGAAAAAGGTCATGGACGAATAGAAATACGTCGCTGTTGGACAAGTACTGATATTCATTGGCTTGTCCAGCGTGAAGACTGGAAAGATCTCGCTATGATAGGGGTTGTTGAAGGTGAGCGTCATGAAGGTGATCAGGTGAGTATTGAGCGTCGATATTTTATTTCTAGCCTAACCACAGGTGCCAAGCACTTCATGAATTCAGTGCGATCTCATTGGTCGGTGGAGAACAATCTGCACTGGGTACTCGACATTGGCTTTAGAGAAGACGAGTGTCGTATTAGAAAAGGCTTTGGCCCAGAGAATATGGCGATATTCAGACAAATAGCTCTAAACTTGCTGAAGCAGGAGACTACCTTAAAGCTTGGCATCAAGAACAAGCGCATCATGGCGGCAGCGGATGACGAATACAGAACACTGCTGCTTCAAGGAATTATTTGAAAGTTAGTGCTAAATGAGATCGCCCTGTGTGCAATGAGTGCAGCAGTTTTCTTGTCTCTTCGATGTGTTATAGGGGCGATATCTGAGGCAATGAGTTTTCGTGCGTCATATCGTTTCAGTCGAGCTTCTTTCAGACTGACTTCGGGATAGACCCCCAAAAGGTTCCGGATCAAGACGGACTAGAACGAACCAGAACAGACAGTAATTTTGTGGTAGGGCTTGGTATATAAGGGGAAAGGAGTTAAGAAAGGACTAGGCTGGACGAAAAACTGGCTCCCCGAGCTGGACTCGAACCAGCGACCCAATGATTAACAGTCATTTGCTCTACCAACTGAGCTATCGGGGAAAAGCTGTGATCATCATACTCATCTCGTGATCGGAGTCAAGGAGAACGGCTTTTAGATTTATGGCACCCTATGAACAATCATATCCACAGTACAAACCTGCTCGGTAAGAACACACGTTTACTCATCAGGATACCGACCCAAAGCATATTGCTCACCCCGGCTGGAAATCAACAGCTCTACCTGGTTGCCGACCTTCTGCTCCACTCCTTTTGCAATCAACTGATAAAACACGTTGCGATGCAAAAGCGCATCCAGCTTGTCCCTGACCCGGATATAAGGAGAGGGCTCACCAGTTACAGCATTTTCCATAACTCGTAAGGGATGTTCAGTATCCAGTATCACCCGATCTCCTACATTAGTAGTGAACACTATTTCCACTCCTTTATCACCGGTTCTTTGCACCATGCTAGTGATAACAAAAGGGGCATCATCCACTTTGATTCGAACCTTCTCGACTGGCGTCACCAGATAATAACAACCATCGTCATCGTGACGGAGAACCGTTGAGAATAAGCGAACCAGTGCTGGCCGGGTAATTTCTGACCCCATATAAAACCAGCGACCATCCCGGTGGATATGTATATCAATATCTCCACAGAAGTCCGGATTCCAACGATGCACCGGAGGGAGTTCCTTGCTTTTGGCAAACTGCTGCAGGCTTCCGGCGATGGATTCGGCAGATGACGTCTTGGACATGGAATACCTCGGGTACCTTTCTTGTTATAAAACAGAAGTCTTTTTGTAATCGGGCGATTATAACCTTAGAGAAGCCACAACCGTATCAATCACACTGTTGACAGGTTCAGGAAACACCTATGGAACTGCTTAAACCGCTGGCCAGGATGCTAACCCGATGGCTGATGCAGAAAGACAAGGATGATGCCTTACCTTTGTGTGATTTTGAACGTATTCGTCATGAAGTAAAGCCCTGTGATGTACTTCTGGTTGAAGGCAGCTCTCGTGTTAGTCAGGTAATCAAGCGAATTACCCAGAGCCCCTGGTCTCATGCCATGCTGTATGTTGGACGCATCCATGATATTGAAGATGAACGAATTCGTGAAATTGTACGAGAATCCTACGATGGTTCCCCAGATGAACAATTAATTATTGAAAGCGAACTAGGTTATGGAACCGTAGTACATCTTTTGAGTCGTTACGAAGATGAACACCTCAGGATATGCCGACCCAATGGATTAAGTTATGGTGATAGCCAGCAGGTATTGCATTATGCGGTCAGTCGCCTGGGATTAGATTATGATGTTCGCCAGATTCTTGATCTGGCACGTTTTTTCTTCCCTTACGCCGTATTGCCAAGACACTTGGGCTCTTCTTTATTCCAGTATTCTCCGGGACAGGAAACCAAGACCGTCTGTTCCACTATGATTGCCGAAGCGTTCAGCTTTATTCAGTTTCCGATCTTGCCGCTGGTAAAGCACGATAATGAATCCGGCGTACAACTGTTCCAGAGAAACCCAAAACTCTGCACACCCAGTGACTTTGATTATTCACCTTACTTTCAGATCATCAAATATCCGTTTCTGGATTATTCACACCATTCTGATTACCGACTTTTGCCCTGGCATGGTCATGGCTCTCTGGATGGACGTGAAGCTGATTTTTATATGTCCAGCCAACAGATGGAAGAGTTGCGACAGCTGAAGCCGGAGCAGCCACCGGCACCTTCAGCCGACATTCTGGCGAATAATACAGACAGCCAGCCTGAAAATAAAAAGCCCACGGCTCATTGAGTCAGGAGTATAAAAAGCAACGAACTTTTAAGCTTCAATATTATTCGCAATCGATCTTAGTAGTCGGTGGATGCATCCTGATTTTACATCATAATAGTTCTGGTTGATTTGGGGTAATCAATACCTTTGGTGTATGAATAGTTGTTTATGCCATTCCTAACGGTCTTAGCCGGTCGCATATCCCCCCCAGAACGACAGTTTTTTTCTGGAAGGCTCTTATATGGACTGTTTGATTCTCTACATGACGTACTAATTCAAATATACGGTGGAAGAGTGTTAACCATATCATTCAGGCAGCTTTGTTCGATTTTATTTTTAAGTATGCAGTACAGTTCATCTGTATTTCCGGCGGGAGGACTTATGGCTCTGCCGCAAAGTTACATGGCATTCAGTCAACTGCCCCTGGGTATTTTATCTACTGATTTTTATAATAAAAAATTTTTTCCAGCTCAGCATTCTGATAAAAAGTCAGATCAGGTTCTTGCGGCACATTTAAACGAAAACAGTCTGGACACAACAAGTCATCATTATGCAGATGTCAAGCACTGGCTTATTCCTGAAAGCAGCACGCATTTCAAATCAATGTCGGCGAAATTCGACCAGATTGTTGCTTATAGAAAACCATCAAATGATCAGGCATTCCTTCTGTTTCTGTCAGAAAATGATGGCGCTATTCGTCTTTATATCAAAGCCGTTTTGCCTGTCCCACTTTGGGATGCCAGCCTTCTGCTGCAAGCATCAATCGAACTGTTATTAACACTATATGCTGCCCATGAAGAGGAGTGGGATACAGAGCCAGCGCCTTCAGAGGGTGTAGCTGTGTCTGCTGCTGGTACAGGTGTTGACGATGATAGAGGGGATGGAAATGACTCACTGTCCATTGCCGATGTAATGGCAGACTTTCCGGTAAAAATTGATATTGATGAGGGTGAGCTGCATTGGTTGTATGAAGCTGTTGATCCAGAACAGCAGAAACTCAAGCAACTACAGCGTCTAATCAATAAACGACAATTGGCGTTGAAAAACAGTCATTGGGCTATGGCCCCAATTCTAAAAGATCGAATCATGCTGCTCGAAGTAGAATCCGCTACTATGGAAAAGCTCAAATGGTATCGGCAAGATTCTATCAATGAGTTTCCAGAAGCGATCACCATCCTGACTAATGCAATGACTCACGGCAATGTAAACTGTAAACATGGTCGTCATCATCAGACCGCTGACGACCAAACTCAGAGTGATACACCCTCAACATCAAGACAAAGCAAGTGGATCAGAAGAGGAAAGTTGACAAAATATAACGGCGATGATCCCTCTGATAATCCGGAGTTGGCACATACGCCTGAGAAAAAAATCTGCTTAGCCTGTGGTAATAAAAAATGCGTCAAGAGTGTCAGTTCTTCAGATTGCTCCTATTCTTCAGATTGTTCCTATATAGAACAATGGAGGGGGAAAGAGCTGATTCCTGTTAACGGCGTTAAACTATTTAGTGACAGCTCAGCAGATGTTCGGTTCAACAAGTATTTGGTTATTCCTGGAATATCTCCGGAAAGATCCAGTCTGAAAAATTCACTACTTCAAGTAAGCAATGGAAACCCTTATAAAGAAGTGTTCCCATATATTGGCGAGCATATTTTTGATGGTGTGCTCGGCTTTTTCGAACATGAAATGAAAAGTTATAACGAAATTGATAATAATTTTTACCAGAAAAGCATATATCATCAATTTCTGTTGGATCCGGAAGGTGTGATCTATAAGAAAGATGAGTCTTCTTCAGATGAAGTAAAATCCTTCATCGAATCTGCATTTAGCTTAAAATCAACTAATCATTTAGCGGATTGTTTTAACCAAATAAGCGTAAGGAATAAAGTCCCAATTATCATCCAGATTAATTCACATTACCATAGCAGAGCAATGAGCCAAGACCTGGAACTTCATGTAGATTCTTGTTCCTATATAGCGCCTATAGTCGAGAAAGCGCTCTCTGATGAAGAAGTTATCACCAGTGACAGTGATACAGTTTATTGCTATTTGCCACATTATGATTATCTGATTAGTCGGGTGAAATACGCTTCATCAGCTATTGAAAATGAACAAATGGTACTCTACCTGGCTCCCAAAGGACTTCTTGACCCAGTGGTAGAGAAAAAAAAGTGGGGGGACTCTCCTAGGTTTACTACGCGGGCTGTTTTGCGAACAGATAATCCATTGATTTTTCTGTCGACTATTCATAAAAAGGAACCTGCAGCTCTTTTTATTGCTGGTATAGCGAATAAATCCAATGCTGGGTATATTGTCAACCAGAAAGCTGAATATGCATTTCAACTAAAAGATATGGAAACAATTGTACTCATTGACCGATATGACAACAATATTAAGGTTGAATTTAAAATAAGTTCTATTAAATCGCATAAGAGTAATGAAGATTATAAGCATGCTATGCAGTTTCTGCGGAAAATGAAAGATCATTCTGATAACAAATTTGTTATTGTTCATGGGTTGGATAAGTCCAGTAAAGAGATACCTCCAGGTAGTCAGTGCGAGCGATTGATCAATATTATGAGGGTGGCGGAAATTCCGGTATTGAAAACTGAACAAGATATCAGTTCTTATGCTCAGGCAAAATGTTCGACATCAAGGTTAGTACCCAGGTGATTTTGTGGTGAACCGAAGAGGAAGGCTGAGAAGAGTGATGCGTTGGCGCTCCCGAGAGGATTCGAACCTCTGACCTATCGCTTAGGAGGCGATTGCTCTATCCAACTGAGCTACGGGAGCCTAATATAAACCTGCAATACCTTTAGCAAAACAAGAGCTTGTATTTGGCTTGATCCTATATCATCCCTGTTTTTGTGTCAATTTAGCGGGTCATCGCTTTCCCATAGCGATGTTGTTAATGCTGATGCTGATACCTCTTTGCAGCCATTTCGGTTTTCGCCAGCCCATAAAGGGCTGAAGTCGCTACTACCGAGTGCTTCGGCTTTTGATCTCAACGGTGTCAGTGCAACCGAAGCATAAGGGAAGGCTGGCGCTTTGTCGTTTATAAAATGGAGATCTTCCATTACTTTGTTGGTAATACCTCTTGCCAGCCGGCCTGAAAAAATATTGGTCAGCGCGGTTGTAGCCTGTTTTGAGCGTATCGCTTGTTTATGGAGCTCTGTCGTTTTTGCTTCGTGGCAAAGCAAGTATGAAGTTCCAATTTGTACGCCGGACGCACCAGAACGAATCATGTTTTTAACATCCCTGTTTGTGGCGATTCCGCCAGCAGCAATAACCGGGATGGAAAGTTGATTTTTCAAATTCACAATAAGCTCTGATGTTGGAACTTGTGTGGCGGGATCAGAGGTCAAAAACATGCTTCTGTGACCACCTGCTTCAGCCCCCTGAGCAATAACAACGTCCGCTCCATTTTGTTGCAGCCAGATGCCTTCTTCACAAGTTGTTGCTGACGACATAATGATGGTTCCCCAGGACTTTAGCCTGTTAACCAGATCTTGGCGGGGTAGGCCAAAATGAAAACTGACAATGGGCGGTTGGTAGGGGGCTATGGCATCTGCCATATCAGCATCGAAAGGCATTCTCAAACCCGATAGCTCTTTTGGAGGGTTAACAGAGAAGGACTGATAATAAGGTGATAGCCTGTCTTCCCAAGCCTGAAGAGCCTGAGGGGTAACTTCTGGCATATCATGGCAGAAGAAATTCAGGTTGTAATGGTGATTAGAATGCTGTTTGAAATTAACAATTTCAGACAGCACCTGATCTTTCGTCAGCATGCCACAGGGGATTGAGCCAAGTCCACCGGCATTGGCCACTGCAACGGCCAATTGCCAGTTTTGCACACCTGCCATGGGTGCCTGAATGATCGGTTTATCAATACCAAGGCTATTGCAAAGGCTCATTATTCTTCTTCCTGAATACTTAAAGGTAGTTTTGATATCAAGTATTGGGATTTAACCAGTTTGAAGATAAACAATAAAGCCAGATTTTAAATCAGACTGAAGTCTGTAGGGTATTAGGATTGGTTAGAAACAGTAACGACCAAGTAAGCCAATGTATCATTATTACTGAGTTAACTGTTAATTAATCTGGAGATACCTACAATAACATTATTAGATTTATTAGTGATTAGTATCAGGGGGCTCTTATGTTGCCATGTCAGGGGAGTTATTTATTACATATACCGACGAGAAATCAGACTGAGGATAATCAGTCGGTTCTTAAAGCCGGTGAGTGCCGAGTTGAGTCTAAAATACCTTCGGCTGAATGCCAGGCGCTAGATGTTCCTGTTTCTTCCAGAAAAGTGACGCCGGCTTCAAATGCAGGTGCATTTCCGGCTAATGCCTGTCAGGAGAGAATTGACTATTACAATCAGCATAAGCCTGTTCATATTGAGAAAATAGAAGACCCTGAGTTAGAGGAAGTAAAGGGCTATGATATTTTAGATATGCCATGCAATTCGTATGATCTTATTGAAAAGATCGATAATCAATACCGGGAAAGTCTGGTTGCAGTGGCAAATACTATTGATAAATTCACTGCTGTGCTTGAAAAACAAATGGATCAGCTCGGCTGTCAATCTGTTGGTGAAATCAAGCACGAAATTGCAGCCATAAGGAAACTATTCAAAAATGCAGGTCGCGGTGAACTGGGCTCAGAAGAGATGTATCAATGCTCAAAATCGTTGCATACCGCTTATATGCTTATATGCCAGAACGGTGAATTTATTAAAACAATGTCCAGCACTCTCAATCCCTGGATGAAACTATTAAAGTTTGAAGATATTACCCATTTGCTGGAAAATACATCACACTCTTTAATAATAAAACAGCAAGAAGAAATAGAAGGAACCGGACTTGTTTCCTTTAATCCTCGTGTTTCCAGTACAATCGGCTACGAAAAAACAAACTGGTATCGAGCCAGAGACATGTCTAAATTAGCACAATCTTTGTCTGAAAAACTTGCACTCCGCGTTGAGCTGGCATATCGAATACATACAATGCTGTCTGAAGCCGCCGCTACGCAACTTAAAGACTATCTCGAAAAACAGGGGGTTCAGCGATTACTATTTCCTATGACCGCTTCGGGTGCATTGGCAGCACAGCTCGAGGCTAAAGGGATGTCGGTGCATTGTTCTGATTCTTACCCGCTTGCTGCCAGGTTTATTAATGTCACTCGGAGTGATCCCCTGCAGGCAATTATCCACTTTTGTGAAAAGCTTAAAGACGAAGGTGGTGATTTAAAAAATGCCGTTTTAGTATTAGATGCTCCACCTTATTATGTTAATGATGCACCAGTGAATCAATATCTACCGGAGCTGCTAGCCAGTTGGTATCAGCAAGGTGGACGAAAAGTGCTTATCTTTTCTGAAACAGTAAAAGAAGCTCAATTGTTTGATCCGGCTAAAATGGAAAAAGCTGACCTGCACCTTATTCCGGTTGCTGAAGGAATACCCTTTAGCGTCTATTCTGAATTAGTGCCGTATATTGGTCATTGTGGTATTTACAACATTAGTCACTCATCTTTGATTCAGTCTTTAAGCAAGAAATTTGCGCAGCTCTGTGGTTAGCAAGATCAAAAGGGGAGTTGACAAGCTTTTCATTTCTCAGGCAAGGCGGTCAGGAACTTATTGCTTTTTGTGTAACTCTAATAATTATCAAAAAGCAATCAGCCTGATCTGAAAGGTCGGTGATCATTAACCTGAGAACACGTAAAGGAGTAATCTGAAATGAATTGCGGAAATAGCACAACAGCTGGTACAACAACGATTACCAATACGACCACAGTAATTACTGTTGGCGGTCAGTCACGCGGTAATCAGTCCACCCATTGGAGCACAGTGCCGTCTACATCTTATGTTGGAAGCAGGGCAGGTGCTTCCAATTCCAATATCATCTCTAATCAGCCTGAGAGAACCATTTCTTTTACCCGACCCGGGATGACTGTCAGAATCGGCCCTGGCGCTCGTATGGATGATGCTACCCTTGCCAGTCTTCGCTCTAATGCTGCTTCTGCTGTGACCACGTCAGAACATCAACCAGCCGATGCCCGTTATTCATCAACGGTGGTTTCTAATACTTCATCTTCAGCATCCAATTATCAGTGGGATGGTTTTTTAAAGCAGACTTTGCGTAGAAAAGGGCTAACAGAACAAGCCATCAATCGTATTCTGGACATTAAGCAAAGTGGTCAATGTAGTGAAACAGCTATCAGAGAAGTACTTAGGGTAAATGGTCTTATAGGTGCCTTGCAGAATGAGGTTGCGAGTATCCTATTGCCTTACCAGAGCCGCGACCAGGGCAGGACGAACAGACAATTCAGTGCTGAGCATCGAGCCAGTGAAGAAAGGAAGAATACAATCAGAGCGCTTGGCAGGGAGTTAGGGATTACTTTGTCTCAACAGCAAGTTGAGGATGTTTTTATGGGTAGCATGTCCACCAGCGAAGATCCTAATGAACTAGCTGCTCGCCTATTAGACATTGCTGATGCGACCCCCGTTTATTCTGAACTCAACAATAGGCCCGGTACCAGCAGGGCACATAATTATGGTTCAAGTGCTTTAAGACAGAGTCCTGGCAACGTGGGTAGCGAGCCATCTTATGGGTATTTTCATGTGCCGGTATCGGTTAATACCTCTCAACCAGGCTCAGAGAGTGTGCTTACACAAATGAAGCGGGCACTGATACGTGAATTTGGACGTGCCAAGATGTCAGAAATTAATATGACGATTGACGCAGCAAGAGAGGGGCAGTGTCGTTACACTTTCGAAGACCTTCGTTCAACTGTTGAACAGCTTGACTTGGAGAGAGATGACTTTGTACATCTGGTTCCAGCGGGTGAAATTATATCGTCTAAGGCAGTCCACCTTAGATGCGTAGCATGTGGTAACCGGGAAATTTCAAGCCTTTATCTGCTAGATTGCGAACATATCTATTGCGATAGGCACAAAGAATTAGAAAGAAATGAGATTGCAGGGCCCGGTACTAAACTGTTCTGTCGAGAGTGTAAACAGATAAAAGGAGCCATTCGCATTTATAGGAGCTAAGGATCGTACTGCCAGCAAACACATTTCTGAAAAGGTAAAGCAGCGCGCGTCATTTTCAATGCTAACAGGGCGGTTTGACTGCGCTTGTAAATCCTGTTTTAAAGGATTGCCATTGATTCAGGGGATGTTAGACGACAATGCTAGTTCGTTTTTCGCGTCAAAAATGCCGGATAGTTCTGAACCGGTGTGTTTATTCGCTGGCTATAAAGGCGCTGATAGTGACGGTTAAAAACAGCAAACTCAATTTTGGTTCCGCCAATATCCAGTCCATAGTGCATAGGTAATTCCGTTCGAGAAGTACTGATAAATACCTTGACGTCAAACAGTTACTTGCCAATGCACACTATGTGCAGGAGTTGGGGAGAGGACTTCATAAAGCCGGAAGTGTACGATAGAACAAAATTCTAAATCCGGATATGTATTTTGCCTGATTCCGCTTCTGCTTCAAAGACGGGTTTTCTGCTAAGTCGCCATAGTCGTGACCGTGCTGGTTCATCGGAGGTGGTGCTTTGGGTAGTGACTGACGATCAGCCTGCCAGGTTGGTCATTGATAATGAGCAACCTGTTTTTTTTGTTGCCACAGAAGCTCTCAGTCAAGCTGAATATTGTCTGCAGCAGGCGCAGGTCATTTTTCAAAAACGGGAATTGACATTACGCACCTTTAATCAACAGCCGGTTCATGGTCTTTATTTTTTTAGCAGTGATGCCGCCTTTCGTGCCAGAGATGTATTGCTGGCACAGCAGGTAACCACTTACGAAGCAGATATTCGGTTGCATGACCGTTATCTCATGGAGCGTTTTGTCAACGGTGCCTTGACGTTTATTGGTCACCCGGTTCAGAAAGATGGGTATGTTGAATATCGTCAGGTCAGAATTAAACCGGCTGAATACACGCCGACGTTTAAAGTACTTTCTCTGGACATTGAGTGTTCCAAGAACGGTAAGCTCTATTCCATCGGATTGCAGGGAGCTAATCTTGAAAGGGTATTGATGATTGGTAAACCTGAGCCGGACACTGACTGGATTCATTGGGTAGACGACGAAAAAGCCTTATTAAAAGCCCTGGAAGAGGTATTTGCTCAATACGATCCCGATATTATCATCGGTTGGAATGTCATCAATTTTGATTTTCGTTTGCTGATCCGTCGGGCAGAGCATCATCATATTCGTCTGCGACTGGGACGGGGCTGGCAAACAGCCAGTTGGCGGAATCGGCGTGGAGAGGCAGATCAGGGCTTTATTACCATTCCCGGTCGTATGGTGATCGATGGTATTGATGCACTTAAAGCAGCTACTTATCAGTTTGACAGTTTCAGTCTTGAGTTTGTTGCTCAGGCATTGCTCAACAAAGGTAAGGCGACTGAAGATGTGGATAATCGAATGGCGATTATCAATGATGATTTTTTGCATAATAAACAGAAGCTGGCTCGCTATAATCTGGAAGACTGTCGTCTGGTTTCGGAAATATTTGACCATACCCGTCTACTGGATTATCTGAGGCTGCGCAGCCAGATTACCGGGCTGGAGCTGGATCGTATGGGTGGTTCTGTGCAGGCCTTTACCAACCTTTATCTGCCAAGATTGCACCGTGCCGGTTATATCGCGCCCAACTTACCTGATGAAGGTGGTTTAACCTCTCCCGGCGGTTATGTCATGGATTCTTTGCCGGGGCTGTATAAAAATGTTTTGGTGCTGGATTTTAAGAGTCTTTATCCGTCCATCATTCGCACCTTCAAAATTGATCCTATGGGTATGATAGAAGGTCTGATGAATCCTGCGCAGGCGATTCCCGGTTATCGTGGTGGGCAGTTTGACCGGGATAAGCATTTTTTGCCTGATATTATTGCGGCCCTCTGGCTGCAGAGAGATGAAGCCAAGCGGGAGCAGGACAGTGCCCGGTCGCAGGCGATCAAAATTCTGATGAACTCTTTTTATGGTGTCCTGGGTTCTGGTGGTTGCCGGTTTTACGATCCGAGGCTCGCCAGTTCAATTACCATGCGTGGGCACGACATTATGCAGCAAACGGCTCGCTGGATTGAAGAACGAGGGCATAAGGTGATTTACGGCGATACAGATTCCACCTTTGTTTTACTGGATGAGTCGTTGAACCATCAGCAAGCAGATCAGATTGGTACACAGTTGGCACAAGAGATTAATCAGTGCTGGCAACAGAAAATAGCAGATGAATTGAACCTGAGTTGCTTTCTGGAACTGGAATATGAAACCCATTACAGCCGGTTCCTGATGCCTACCATTCGAGGTTCTGACACTGGCAGTAAGAAGCGCTATGCAGGGCTTAAAGTAAAAGGCAGTGAGCAGCAACTGGTATTTAAAGGACTGGAAACCGTTCGTTCCGACTGGACACAATTAGCAAAGCAGTTTCAGATGGCATTGTTTGAGAAAGTATTTTCAGACCAGTCGCCTGTTCGGCTAGTACAGGAGACCGTTCGAGAAACGCTGGAAGGGTTGCGTAATGATGATCTGATCTATCGTAAGCGGTTACGTCGTAATCTGAATCAGTACGTCAAGAATATTCCGCCACAGGTTCGTGCCGCACGCAATGCAGATGAGCAAAACCTGAAAAACAATAAACCCCAGCGTTACCAGAACCGTGGTTGGATCAGTTATATCATTACCATCCACGGCCCTGAGGCGGTTGAGCATCGGGTTAGCCCGATTGATTATCAGCACTACATTGAAAAACAGTTACAACCTGTCGCAGACGCTGTGTTGCCCTTTATTGGTTATAACTTCAGGCAGCTAACCGATGATCAGCTCGGGCTGTTTTAAGGATTAACCGGAGAGTCGCTGTTTTAATCCTGATTCTCTCACCGTTGGGCTGTCAATGGCGTTCAACAGAATAGCTTTGTCTGCAAACAGATCAAGCCTGGATTTTGCCCGGGTAATGCCGGTATATACCAGCTCCCGAGTGACCACTGGGTTGATTTTGTCTGGCAGTACCATCAACGTATGGGCAAATTCGGATCCCTGACTTTTATGAATGGTCATGGCAAAAACGGTTTCATGCTCAGGCAGGCGGCTGGGTAATAGCTGCTTGATGGTGCCGTCAGGCAGTTCAAAAAGTACCCGTAACCGGTCGTCTTTTCCTCGGATAGTGATACCGATGTCACCATTATAAAGCCCCAGACCATGGTCGTTTTTTGTTACCAGCACTGGGCGGCCTTCATACCATTGGCTGTCACCGGCTATTAATTTTGCTCTGGTGAGTGCCTGGCGGATTTCTTCATTAAGACCGCTGACACCGTATGGGCCTTCCCTCAGGGCGCATAACAGCTGGAACTCATTAAATGCGAGAAGTATCTCCTGATCGGTAGCTTGCATCTTAACCAGGTCAAGATAACGGCGATAGCCATCGACGCAAAGCTTGATCAGGCTCTGGTAATCTTCACTCTGTACCGAATGCAAGGCGATATCGGTATAGCCAGCATTAGCCACTTCTTTCAGTGTTTTGTGACAGCCAATATTGACAGCACGAGCCAGTTTGCCAATTCCGGAATGCTCGTGGAATCGATAGCTCTTACGCAACATGCAGAGGTGATCTCCTGCTGTCTGGTTCGATGCGGCTTGGTATTCCTGCATCGGGAAACCGGTTAATGCCTGAAGGTATTCTACCTGCGTGGCAGAATAACCGGCATCTGCTGCGGCGCAGATATCGCCTAAAACACTGCCCGCTTCAACCGATGCCAGCTGGTTCCGATCTCCCAGTAGAATTAAACGAGCCTGGCCGGGCAGGGCGTCCAGTAACCGGCTCATCATGGTCAGATCGACCATTGAGGCTTCGTCCACCACAAGAATATCGAGATGCAGCGGATTATCGCGGTTGTGACGAAAATCGACACTATGGGGAATCACACCCAGCAATCGGTGAATAGTGCCTGCCTGAGTAGGAATATTCATTACAACGTCTTTACTGCAATTAAGCTGTGCCAGTGCGCCGCCAATGGACTCTGTTAGTCGTGCAGCGGCTTTGCCAGTGGGTGCAACCAGTTTGATTGCAGGCACCTTCCCAGCATTCATCCCAAGTTCAATCAGCAGCGCCAATAAACGGGTGACTGTTGTCGTTTTACCAGTGCCCGGCCCGCCACTGATCACAGAAAATGAACGACTGGCGGCAAGTGCAGCAGCGACTTTCTGCCAGTTCAGAGCGTCTTCCTGACCAAACAAGCGGTCAATAATCTGTCTTGCTTGTATTAAATCCATTGGCAATGGATTATTGATGTTTAAAAAATCAGCCAGTCGGGTTTCATAATTCCAGTAGCGATACAGGTAAACCCGGTTAAGGTCGCATACCAGTGGGGCAGGGCGGCTGCCATCACTGATGATAGAGAGTGACAATAGATGCTTCTGCCATTGCTCTGGTGGAATGCCTGCTTTTTCAATTAACTGGTGACTGATGGTATGGTCAAGTCCTGGTAGTTGGTCAGGCGTCAGATCGTTAAGAGTCAAACAAACATTGCCTTGTCCCAGCTCATAACTGACCAGTGCACTGACCAGCGTCAGCAATGGGTCAGGGCAGAGTTCATTCATCAGTCGGGCGAATTGATAATCCAGAGGTCGAAGGACTTTCTGCTGCTGCAGTTCATTTAATCGTGTCAGCATGCAACCTTCTCCTGTTCTCCGGCAAAAAGAGCATCCAGAGTTTCAATCAATGCTTTGTCTGGCCGGTGGTCGTATATACCATGTCGTGCCGGATCATCTGCCCGAACTCCACGCAGAAACAGATAGATTACGCCACCAAAATGGTGTTCGTAGTCATAATCGGATAGCCGTTGTTTTAACAAACGATGCAAGGCCAGAGAGTAAATTTGATATTGCAGATCGTAACGGTGATCAATCATGACTTTTGCCATACGCTCACGGTTGTAATCTTCTACGGAATCCCCTAGCCAGTTGGATTTGTAGTCAAGTACATACCAGCGTCCCTGGTATTCAAAGGTTAAATCAATAAAGCCTTTTAGCATGCCCTGAACCTGCATAAAGTCGAGATTGCCAGCCTGAGCGCTGAGTGGATCGTGCTCTGCAATGATTTTATTAAGCTGGTGGGCATTGAGCTGAGCGATAGGCAAGAAGAACTCCATTTCGACGCGGCGGGCGCATTCTGGCAGGTTAATCAGACGCATCGATTGGCCATCCAGTCTTGCATTCAGGCAATTTTTCATCATTGTTTCGATAGCAGAGAGCCAGTGGTCTTCGAAGCCTTCTTTCTCCAAATACTGCCCGACAAATTCAGTGAACTCCCCACTGCGAGCCTGATTCATATCAATATCTTCAAACAGACTGTGCATAAAAGTACCGGCGTGAGCACCTTTAGGGAAATTGAATAGACTGAATTCATCGACCACCGTCGTTTTTTCTTCGCAGGCGACTTCCATATCATGCCCCGGTGTTTCAAGGCTGGCGTCAGGAGCGTGTTTACCATGGCTGGATTTTGACAATGCTGAATAGCTGGTTACCCACCAATCTTTCTCAATGTTTCCGGTAAATGTCCTTGCTGAGAGTTCCCGCTTCGGTGTTTCAGGGGGGTTATAGTTTGGTGAATGATCTGCTGGTGGTTCAGAGATACTAATCTGTTCAGAATGCTGTGCCAGTGCCTGTAATTTTTCAGGCAACTCTGAAGCCGCTATGTCACGACCGGCATTGAGTAAATAGCCAATGGCAGATTGATGAAGATCGGTAATATCTGACGTTCCGTTACCCGACTTCAAGGGTGCCATGCCCAGATAACAGCGATGCACCGAACGGGTCAAAGCTACATAAAGCAGGCGCAGGTCTTCGGCAAGTCGTTCCTGCTCGGCTTTTTCCATGGTGGTTTCAGATGCCATCAGTTCCAGTATGGCCTGATCATTGTCCGGATCGTGGAAAAGTGGGTTTTCTGCCCGACGGTGGCCGCAGATAAACGGCAGAAAGACAATGTTATATTCAAGCCCCTTGGATTTGTGAATGGTCACTATTTTGACCAGGTTTTTTTCGCTCTCCAGATGCAGTTGCTGATCGTCGGCATTGGCATTGGGCGACGCTATCTGTTCACTCAGCCAGCGAATCAGGGCGTGAGGGCTTTCGAGAGACTGGCTGGCAGCGGATAATTGCTCACCAACATGCAGTAAATCCGTGACTCGTCTCTCACCAAAGTTCGTGGTCAGTAACTGCTCGGCGATACCTCGGCGACTCATCATGGTCCGAATCATGGGCAATACGCCCCGTTGTTGCCAGATTTGCTGATAATCACTGAACTCTTCAACGGCGGATTCCCAGGCTTGCTCATCGGTATTCAGGGCGATCAGGCTGGCTGCGTCCATATTGAGCAACTCGGTTGCTAATGCGGCTTTTAACGCTCGCTCATCGGTGGGCATCAGGCAGGCATACAGAATACGTTGTACATCAATAGCTTCCTGACTGGTGAATACCGAATCAGAGTTACTCAGATAAATGCTGGGAATACCCTGAAGAGAAAGGGCTTCACGAACTTTTTGTCCCTGATGCCTGGTTCTTACCAGTACGGCAAGATCTCCCGGCTGTACCGGTTCTGAGGCAGTTTCTTTGTTAATAACGAGCTGTTGTTGATCGGCTGCGGTCAATAATCGTTTGATTTCCAGTGCTGTAGCCTGGGTCATGCTGTCTATATAGGCGGTATTGCCAATGGTGTTACCTTCATTTTCCAGCAGCCAGAATGTCATAGCATTCACGACAACACCGTCATCCATTAGTTGCTTGCGATTGGCATAAGGTGAGGCATTAACCGGTTCAAAGGGGATATCATCGTTAAAAATAAAAGGTGATTCAGCCTGCTGAAATACAGTATTGACCGTTTCAATCATCGCGCTGGTGGAGCGCCAGTTGGTATCCAGTGTGTAATGAGCATTTACCTGTTGGCGAGCTTTCATGTATGTGAAAATATCCGCACCACGAAATGCATAGATCGCCTGTTTCGGATCGCCAATCATAAACAGGCCGGCATTGGAGTCACCAGAGTCAACGTAGATATGGTTGAAAATATTGTACTGTAATGGGTCGGTATCCTGAAATTCGTCAATCATGGCAATACGAAACTGTTGTCGAATAGCTTCAGACAGATAAGCGTTACTATCAGAATTTAATGCTTTTGCCAGATTACTGAGTAGGTCATCAAACGACAGTTGGTGTTTACTGGCCTTGAGAGCATCCAGCTGAGTTTTTACCTGTGACAGGGCTTCTTTGAGGATGATGGCTTTAAGGATTTTATTCAGATCACCACTGTTTTGTAGCAATCCGTCAATACGGTCGAAAATCGGGTGCTCGGGCATCGAACCGGTTTTTTTAAGGGATTTTTGCAGAATCTCTGTGCCATAGATTTCCCAGCCATCACCGCCAAGGTCAGGTATTAAAACATCGGAGCGAACAAAGCTATTCATTGATCCCAGTTTTTTATAGGGCTTACGGTTGGCGGCAAGACCACAGTTACTGAGAAGATCATTGATATTGTCAATGTCATCGAGCCACTGCTGTTTTAAATCCAGCCAGGGCTGCAGGCATTCATCATAATAACTATCGATAGACTCCGGCAGTTGTGCATCATCAATAGTGAGCCCATGCAAACCCAGCCAACCACGGATGGCACGCAGAAGATCATTCGGTGTTTTCCATATTTTCCGGACCATGGCAGCCAGCGATTTATCCAGAGGGTAGAGGCGCTTACGCCAGAAATCGGCGACACTGGTCTGTAATAGTTGTTCAATATCCGACACCAGCTCACTGGAAAACAGCGTGCCACTCTCGAACGCATGCTGTTTGAGCATTCGTTGACAGAAACTGTGAATGGTAAAGATCGCCGCTTCATCCATTTGTCGCTCTGCAGCCAGCAATAATTGAATGCGATAGTCGTGTTGATCCAGCTCATCCATCAGGCGCTGAATGAATGGGTCACTGGAATGACCGTCAATAAACGCCAGCCGAGCTTCATGGATGCGGGCACGAATACGATCCCGAAGTTCACCGGTTGCCGCTTCGGTAAAGGTGACCACCAGAATTTGATCAACGTTCAGCGGCTCTGAATGTTTTGAGTCCTGATCACCATGCCCAAGTACAATTCTGAGGTACAAGCTGGCAATGGTGTAGGTTTTTCCGGTTCCGGCACTGGCTTCAATAAGACGGGTGCCGTGTAGAGGAAAGCTAAAAGGGTTTAGAGTTTGTGCTGCCTGTTGGTTATGATCGGTAGGCTGGTTCATGACTTCACTTTCTCCATCGCAGACAGAGCCGGTAATAAAATGTCTTTTGTGATAGTTGTAAACTCAGTCATCACGGCTTCCAGCTCTGGATAGATTCGGGCGATATAGGCATCGGACTTTTCTGCTCTCGGGCGATTCTGGTAACCGCCGTTGAAGCTGCGAAGTGCTTCGGCCATGGCTTTGGCGGGTTCTGATTCTGGACCTTTATTTAGCCAGCTATAAGCCGTTTGCGGGAACCAGGGTAGGGGCATTTGCTGACCCTGTTGAAAATAATACAATAATCTCTTTAGACAGCTCTCAGCGACATTGGCCGGAACCGGGCTGAATTTTAAATTTTCTTTCAGGCCAAATAACCAACTATCCTGTTGCTGACCAGAAGCACAGCAGCACAGATGCTCAATCCAGCTATTGATAATATCTTTCCCTTTAATGCTGGCTGGTCGGTAGCGGACTATGCCGGTGCTGTAACGGTTTTTTACCCAGCCTGTCAAAGTGGTCTGATCTATAACAAGATTCACTTCCAGATCGTCACGAGGTTCAAGAAGCAGAGGCTGAACTCTTGACGTCAGATTTTCCAGACTGGTTAGCTGCTCTTCCAGCCAGAGGTCACCAAATGCAGCGTGTGGCAAACGACCACGGCCTTTTAATCGGGCTTTGATGTTATCTTCACTTTCTTCGGCGATCATACTTTCCAGCAATTCGCTTTGTATCAGATAGTTATCCAGCCCTTCCAGGTCAAAGGGTTCGGTCTCAGCGATAGCCTGATCCTGTGTATCGAAAAAGACCTTTAAGGTCCGATTGCAGAAAAAACGGCAGGGATTGGTATAAAAACGGAGTAGTTCTGTCAGCTCCACTTCACCGGGTTTACTGTCTGATGCTTCCGGTTCAGGCATGCTGCTTTTTTGATAGAACGGTTTCCTGTCGTCTCCCTGACGAGCCGCTGCAGGTAGCCATTCATGCGCATAACTGAACAGATGGCTGCCTTTAGCAAACTGATCCGGGCTAAATGCCTGCAGACGGTGCTCGGTGATCAGTTGCTCTGGCTCAATATGGTAGCCTTGCTGGCAATAGTCCATCAGCTCTGATACCAGAACGGAGGGAATACGCTCACTATTGTCCTGTATTTGATGACCTACATAGCTGATATAGAGTCGTTTCTGGGCCGAAAGCATCGCTTCCAGAAACAGGTAGCGGTCATCTACCCGCCGGGAGCGATCCCCCCGGCGGGAGTGTCTGGCAATCAGGTCGAATCCTGCTGGCGCAATACTTCTTGGATAAGCGCCATCGTTCATTCCTAATAAACAAACCACTTTGAAGGGAATGGAGCGCATGGGCATCAGCGTGCAGAAGTTGACCTGACCTGCGAGAAACTTCTGGCTGCTTCGTTCGGCGTTAAGGCGTTCACTTAAATAACTGAACAGGATGGCGCGCGAGAGTGGTTGTTGGTGATCGGCATCCTGTAATTGCTCATGGAGATGCTCAAGAGCGTCTCGAACCACCTTCAGGGCATATTCATCGTCTTCATCAGGTGTGAAAAAGCGTTCTGTGAGCTGGTTAATCAAGATTGTCCAGTCTTCGATGGTTCGTTCTTGATCGAGCGCTTTTGCCAGTAACCCGGCCTGTTCAACAAAACAGGCCAGCTGACCCGCAAGTTCAGCATTCATGCCCTGAACCTGATCATAGGGAAGAATGCCTTCATGCAGTCCCAGAGCTTCAGGCATGGCGTAGCCCAGTAACATGCGACGCAGACCAAATAACCAGGTATTGCCTTCTAATTCAGGTACACCAAACTGACTCTGATGGCCAGCATCTAACCCCCAGCGTATACCAGAGTCATCCACCCAGCGTCGTAAAGTATTCAGGCTATCGCCGTTGATAGAGAAGGTTTTCTGGATGGCGGGGACTTCCAGAAGCTCCAGAAGTTCAGGCGCGGTGCAGCGGGTTTTATCCAGTTCAAGAAGATGCAGTAATGCCGGAAGAATCGGGTGCTCAGAGCGGGCGCTGCGATCGGATATCGAAAAGGGAATGCGACGATGGTCGTTAATACTGCCAAACACTGCCTGTATCCACGGACTATAACTATCGATATCGGGCAGCATGACGACAATGTCTTTGGGTTTGAGGTCTGGATGTTGCTCAAACATATCCAGCAGCCGATCATGCAAGACTTCCACCTCTCTTAAAGGGCTGTGGCAGTTGTGAATCTGTAATGAGTCATCAGGATGGATAGCGACAGGGTTCTGGCTGTGGTCTTCCAGCTTGAGGATATCCTGTTGCAATTGTCCGAGTAGTTTCTGATCGTGATCTTCTACAAATACATCGACTTCAAAAGTATCCAGATTGTGCAGCTGGTGCAGGTAATCCCTGCCAAGCTTACCCATGGAGCCGAGTAATGGATTGCCAATGGCGTCGAGGGTATCCAGCGATAAACCCTGCTTATCAAACCAGTTTTTGTGCTGGCCGTGGGAGCGGATCGCTTCCGTTAACTGATGCTCGGCAAATTGTCTGGTTGCCAGTTTGCGCAGGTATTTTGGATCACGTTCATCGCCCCAATAATGCTGGCAGGGGTTCATAATCATCATGTGAACTTCGGTCTGGCTGGCAATGGCTTGCAGTGATTCGACAAAATGTGGTGGTAAGGCGGAAATACCAAAGACAAATAATCGCTCAGGTAAATGCTGCTGATGAGGGTTGTCCGCCAGCTCCTGCAAAAACCGGTGATGCATATTGGCTCGATGCCAAGGTGATTGATTCAGGTCAGCGGTTCTGGCAACCAGTGCGCGCCAGAGTTCCGGCTGCCAGGGTTGCTGTTCTGTCACACCAGCGTTGTCAAGTTGTTGCTCCCAGTCATTAATCCAGTCCGGGCGATAGACCAGATACTGGTCAAAAATATCAGCGATTTTGCCGGATAGCTGGAAGCGGCGCATGCCTTCATTGTCATCTTCAAGGTACTGGCGCAGAGGCTCAAAACTGCTTCTGTGGGTCAGTTCGGGAAGCAATGCCATGATCTTCCAGGTCATAGCTTCTTTGTTAAACGCCGAACGGACGGGAATGTCAGGCAGTATCCGGGTGTACATTTCCCAGAGAAAACTGGCGGGCAACGGGAAATTAATACCGGCTGCAATGCCCAGCCCTTCAGCCAGCTGTAATCTCAGCCACTGAGCCATGCCGGGGCTTTGCACCAGAATCTGTTCATCGGTCAGAGGGTTAGCAGGCGGGGTTCTGCGGATCAGCTCAATCAGTAGATCTTTAAGTACATCAAGGCGGTTGGAGTGATAAATAGTCAGCACGGGGTCAATTGTTCAGTAGCCTGTTGATACAGGCTACTGTTGACCGTCAGAGGTTGTCTGTCAACCGGGGAGCGGGATAATACTCAGATCGTGTTTTTGCCAATGGTATTGCGAACCAGCTTTTTCTTTTTGTCGCTTAGCTGGTCAGTGCTGGTATTTCTACCGGAATACTGAGCAATAATTTCTTTCTCAGCTTTTTTTAACTGACTCTGGGAGGGTTTTACTTTTTTCAGATATCGTTGACCAGTGCCGTCTTTAAGGTGAATCTTGTTGCGTAATAGCGACATTTTTTCCAGCGCATTCTGAGCTTCTTTAATGTTTTTTTCGCTTTCGTCCAAGTATCTGGCGGTTTTCTGTTCAATATCCATCGCTCTGTCTTCTTTGCAATAGTTCATTATTCAGACTAGGCAATAGAACCATGTCGGGCAATATCATAAATCTTTCAGTTAATGCGTTATTCTCTGTTGTGTCGTATTTCCGCCTGTAGTTGTTTGAGTTAGAATTTCCGTGCTTTCCATTTCCAGGGATTTTTCACGTCGTTATGCCTTTTGCATTGAATATTACTGGTGTGCGTTTTTTGGTTTCTTCCCTGCGAATTTTCAATTCCTCGTTTTTTTTGCAGACCGTTTTCGCGCCCTTCTTCGCGATCTTTTTATTGGCTTTGTTGCTGGTAGCCATTCCGGGACATGCTCAACAGCCATTAAAAGTTGGCTACTTTCAAGACAATGTACCCTGGATGTTTACTAACGATACGGGTGAAGCCGATGGTCTGGCGCTGGATATCTGGCGACTCTGGTCCCGGAAGATGAATATCCCGGTGGTGTTTGTACCTGTTGCCAGGGATAAAGCAGTAGAGCGGCTTGAGCAATCAAGAGTGGATCTGATTGCGCTGCTGCAGACCAATGAGTATCGAAATCGTCTGCCACTTTATCGGGCAAAAATATCTGAGACAAAGCCAATCCTTCTGATTGATAAATCTCTGGGCATTACTGACTTTGACGAAGCCATGCGCACCCTGAAGATTGGTTGTCTGGTGGGCAGTAGTCTGCGAACCGAAGTGCGTGAAAAATACCCGGATGCGCGCCTGATCTCCTATCACTCATCGTCTGAACTGATCTCAGCAGCGTCCGATCAGGAAGTGGATGCGGTACTCGGTGGGCCTGTGACTCTGCGTTATTACTTTAATAACCGGGGCATTAGTAATGATTATCTGTTGCTGGAAGCGCCGTTAAAGCCGGTCAACATGGAGGCAGGGTTGCCAAGGAATCGCACCGATCTGACAGAAATTGTCGAACGAGGTATGAACAGTATTCCGGAAGCAGAATTCAATCAGGTGTTGCAGAAGTGGCTTAGATTCGACCCCACTAATCAGCAAAGTCTGGTTGTGGCCGTGGATGCCAATTATGCACCATTGTCGTTTATTAACGCGCTTGGCAAGCCTGCAGGCCTTTTTGTGGATATCTGGAAGCGCTGGTCAGAGAAAACCGGGAAGCCGGTTCGCTTTCGCATCAGTGATATGGATGAAACTCTGTCGGCTCTGCAAAAGGGCAAGGCTGATGTTTTGGCGGCGGTTTCACCCTCTTCGGGGCGAAATGACTGGATGACAATGTCAAATCCATATTACGGCCTCAATACCCGTATTTATTATCTTTCGTCCAATAAAAAAATGACTGGAAAGTCGGATTTGCAGGGTCGGGTACTGGGGGTCATTACCGACTCAAGTCAGCATGAGTTCGCTGAACGCTGGTTGCAAGGTAATAAAATCCTTAGCAGAAGCAATATCCCCGAACTGATTACCAGCCTTTATGATGGTGAGATTGACGCTTTTATGGGTGAGCCGGTCGTTGTGGAATCGGCTCTGAATCGTCTTGGACTGGTCGGGGAAGTAGAGTTTAGCAACCACTTTAACCTTAATGAATCTATCGGTGCCGCAATTCTTAATAGTCGAACTGAAGAGTTGATGCCTGAGATCAATAATGGTCTCCGGGCCATTACGCCCGCTGAATATCGGGAGATAGAAAGGCGCTGGATATCCAGTGCGGCCTACCGTTTTTTCCGTAAAGGGGGTAGTGCGGTTGAATTGACAGAAAGCGAACGCCGATGGATTGGCGAGAACCCCGTTATTCGGGTTCTTGTTGACCAGAATAAACCGCCATTTTCGTTTGCCGGGGAGTCCGGAGAACTGGAAGGGGTTGGTATCGACTACCTGCACCTGCTGCAAGAACGTCTTGGGATTACCTTTGACATTGTGTCTAATGACTCCTGGACCAATGGCTTAAGCCAAGCATACCGGCACGAAGTGGATCTTGTGGCCATGCTGCAAAAAACCGAAGAGCGCGAGCGGTATCTGAACTTTACCAAAACACTGGTGAAAGTCCCGTCGGTTATTCTGGCGCGCAGTTCGGATAAATCCATCCGTTCCGTCAGTAGCCTGAGAGGGAAAGATGTCGGCTTTATTCCTGGTTATGCGACCTATGACGTATTCCGAAAGCGTTATCAGGGTATCCGCTTTATGGGCGTTCAGAGTATCAGTAGTGGTCTTAATCAGCTGGCCAGTGGTGCGCTGGATGCCATGATTATCAATCTGGCTTCAGCCAGTTATGAGATTGAACGACTGAAGATTGCTAATTTGCAGGTGGTTGCCGAAGCGGGCTTTGATTATGAATTTGCCGTGGCTTCCCGTAATGACCAGCCACAATTGAGTGCCATTCTTGAAAAAGCGGTTGATACCATCACCGACGAAGACCGTGAAGAGCTGGAAAGTAACTGGCTATCAATTCGTGCAGGGGTCTGGCGGCCTGATAAAGAGCTGTTTATCGGCCTGGTATTGGTGCTGGTGACGTTGATTCTGATTATATACTGGAATCGTCGTCTAACCCTTGAAATTGCCGATCGGGAAAAAGCAGAAGCCGGGTTGCGTGTCCGTTCTGAAATGGACCGGCTGTTAAGTGATATTTCACGACAGTTTATGGATAAACCCATAGAAGAAGCCAATGAGTATTTTCTCAGCCAGCTTGGCAGTCATCTTAATGTAGAAGCTATCTGTATTATTTCCTGGTCTCCCAAACCGTCGATAGACCAGTACTGGACGCAAACCGGTGACTGCGATCCTGAAGCCTATAAAACTCTGCTCCGGTATGATTTTGCCCAGGTTCTGGGGACTTCAAGGAAGGATCGGATCTACCGTCTGGAGCGCAATGAAATAGAGCAACAAGGCGATCATGAAGGGGAATGATTATGGATCGCCTGGGTGTGAAGACGGTGATCTATGCGCCAATGGTACTTTTTGGCCGGGTGGTTGGCGGTATCAGCCTGATTAATATGCCTGATGAGTATCAGGTTTATATTGATGAGATGGATCTGCTGCGACGTATTGGTGAATTAATAGCCTCCGCCAGAGATCGGCAGAAGTCGGAGTTTGCCCTGCGCCAGAGTGAGGAGCGCTATCAATTGGCTATGGATGCTGCCTCTGATGGTCTGTGGGACTGGGATGTTGTCAATGACAGAATGTATTTCAGCCCTCGTTATCAAACTATGCTCGGTTATCAGCCTTCAGAACTTCTGACCACAATAAGTGCCTGGCGTCGTTTAGTGCATCCGGATGACAAGAAGCAAGCACTGGGATTTTTTGATGAGCAGCTTGCAAATTCGAATACATCTTTCCAGTTTGTTTACCGGATTCGCTGTAAAAATGGCAGCTATGCGACGGTGCGAACCAAAGGCAAGGTGGTGTTTAGAGATGAAAATGGGGCGTCACTGCGTGTCGTTGGCACCATGATCGATATCACGGAACAGATTGAGCGTGAGCGGGAACTCTCTATGTCTCGCTTCTCTCTCGATAATGCCGGTGACCATATTCACTGGTTCCGTCGTGATGGTCATCATATGTATGTGAATGAGTCCGCCTGCAAAGCGTTGGGATACGATCAGCCTGAGCTGATGGAAAAATCCATTATGGATATCAATCCGGCCGTGACCAAAGCGTCCTGGGAAAGGCTCTGGGAGCAGTTGAAGTTACGCAAGGGGATGACATACGACACCTTGCGTAAAACAGCCAGTGGGCTGGTCTTTCCAGTGGAGGTTACGGCTAATTACATGGAGTACGAAGGCGAGGGCTATCTGTTTGCGTCAGGTCGAAACATTACTGATCGCAAGCAAGCTGAGGAAGCTCTGCATAAGGCGAAGGAGGTGGCTGATCAGGCGAACCAGGCCAAGAGTAATTTCCTGGCCAATATGAGTCATGAAATCCGTACACCAATGAATGCCATTATTGGTTTGGGGCATCTGGTGAGTGAAACGACTTTGAATCCTCAGCAGCAGGATTATGTCAGTAAAATCCAGAGCTCTGCTCATGATCTGCTCAGTATAATTAATGATATCCTCGATTTTTCCAAAATTGAAGCAGGCAAGCTGAATATTGAAAATATTGAGTTTGATCTCGATGATGTTCTGGAGAATCTGGATAACCTCTGCGGTATCAAAGCCAGTGAAAAAGGATTGCGACTTTCCTATGATATTGCACCGGATGTACCTCGTCAGCTGAAAGGTGATCCTCTCAGACTTGGGCAAGTTCTATTGAATCTGACGTACAATGCTGTGAAATTCACCCGGCAAGGTGAAGTGAGTATCAAGATTCGCCTCAAAAGAATGCGTAAAACGAGTGCTAGTTTACAGTTTTGTGTTGTCGATACCGGAATAGGCATCAACCGTGAACAGCAGGGCCAACTGTTTGAACCTTTCTCTCAGGTGGATGGCTCAACAACCCGAAAATTTGGCGGCACTGGTTTGGGATTGGCGATCTGCCGGAATCTCGTTAAGTTAATGAACGGTGATATTGCAGTTACTTCAGTGCCGGGTAAAGGCAGTAGTTTCTGTTTTCATATCGAAATAGGTATTGCACGACAAATGACCATCACTGATCAGGCCCTGAACGGTGTTCCTGTGCTGGTGGTTGATGATGATATCGATGCTCGCATAGTACTGGTAGAAAGTTTACGTGCTGTTGGTTGTGAGGCTCTGGAAGCAGGGTGTGGAGATCAGGCGCTGGAGATTCTTCGGGAGCAGGAAAGCAGGGGTAGGCCGGTTATTCAGGTTCTGCTTGACTGGCGAATGCCGGATATCAATGGTATAGAGCTGGCTGAACGAATCAGGGCATTGAAACTAAGTATTTCTCCTTCGTTGATTATGGTTTCTGCTTATGGGCGTGAAGAAGTCATGAGTCAGGTTTCTGATAAAGTGGATGCCTTCCTGATAAAACCAGTCAATAATTCAGTTCTGATTGAAACCATGTTACGTACCATGGATAGGCAAAGGCAGGTTGAGCATCAGGTGGTTCGTCAATCGACGACTCAGCAGCAGGTATTCAATGGCCGAATTTTATTGGCAGAAGATAATGAGATTAACCAGCAAGTTGCCAGTGAATTACTTCAGGGGATGGGGCTTGAAGTGATTGTTGCGTCCAATGGGCGGGAAGCGGTTGAACTGCTTGAGTTGCAGAGTTTTGATCTGGTGTTTATGGATATTCAGATGCCGGAAATGGACGGTTATCAGGCGACCCGCACTGTTCGGAAAATGCCCGATAAACAACAACTGCCGATTGTCGCTATGACGGCACACGCCATGAAGGGAGATCGTGAGCGTTGTCTCGATGAGGGGATGAATGATCATATCTCCAAGCCACTGAATCCGGCTGAGTTAAGAAGTATGGTTGGTCACTGGCTTGCTACTACGCCAGAGTCGATGGTGTCGAACTCAGCAGCGCCAGAGAAGGGTGTGACCTCAACGGCCGCTGATCTTATGCTGCCGGGTATTAATCATGAAGCCGGTCTGGCCAGAGTGATGGGTAATCAGTCGCTTTATGAAAAGTTGCTTTGTGGCTTTTACCGTGACCAACACAGTGATCTTCAGAAACTGAAAGACTACTTTGAACAGGGTAATTGGCAGGAAGCACTTATGTTGATTCATAGCCTGAAAGGCGCTGCTGGCAGCCTTGGTGCTGACGATTTGCACCAGGCAGCTGCCGCAATTGAGCGTTCATTACGCATGGAAAACAGGTTGCCAGATCAATCGTTGATTAATGCATTCGATAACGCGTTTGTATTGGTCATGGAAGGGCTGTCGGCATTTTACCAGCACAGTATTGAGTTTGAGCCTGTTGGTGAGGGGCGTGTGGAGGTGGAAAGGTTACACTTCCTTGTCGGCTCCATGGACAGCCAGTTACAACAAGGGGATGCTAATGCGGTTAATATTCTGCCAGAGCTGATTCAGGGATTGAGAGAGCAGATTAAACCTGACGTACTGGTGCGATTCAGAGAAACTGTTAGCAGTTATGATTTCGAGGAAGCAGCACTGATATTGAAGGATATTGAAAAGCAATTGAGTTAATAGCTGTCGTATTACTACCAGAGGAGTAATACGACATTTCTTCGATATATTATGTCGATAGATTTCGCTAATAACTGCACTGATAATTATTGCTGCAGTTCGGCTTTTCTGTCTACTGTGTAGGGTAAGGGTAAGATGCGTATTTCCTGAGTTTGTTCGCTATCGAGAAAGGCCTTACCCGTTTCAGCAATATCAACTCGAACAACGGCAAGGGCTTCTGTGGTCTCAGTTGTTTTTACGGTTGTCGAGATGATGATCTCACCAACCGATTTGCCTTGAGCGTCGTACAGTTTATCGCCGGTATTCAGGGTTTTGATACTATCAAACTGTGTACGATAAGTGCGGCTCTTTTCCTGCCCAAGGCTTTGCATCCGAGTTATAATTTCCTGGCCGGTATAGCACCCTTTGCGAAAACTGACAGCACCCAGTGTCGCCATGTTCAGATGTTGAGGAATGTATTTTTCCAGAATATCACTGGTGACTGAGGGGTGAACGGCTTTAATATCCAGCAATAGCCAGTGCTTATCGGTTGATGGCGTGCAAGCCGGGCTTAACTTTTCCCACCAGTGAGGAAAGGCTTTCTGATCTATCCAGAGTTCAAAACGTTCTGGTGAGTCGGCAATTCTGATCAGATAGCCTCCATCAACGGATACCGCCAGATTATCGTCTGGTAGATCAATGCCCAGTTGCTTCATGACTTCAGTGCATTGTGAGCCGGAAAGCCCGAGAGCCACCATTTGCTCGGCAGGCTTAAGATCGCTTTTGAAAAAGACCGCGTACTTACTCAGTGTTGAAATAGTATGTTCTGCGATGCTGTTATCCAAAGCCAGCAGATAACCGTCGTTTGTTTTTAAAAGTCGAAAGCTGCTGTACATACGACCTTTTGGTGTGCAGCCAACACCAGGACGATGTTCAGAGGGTTTTAGGCGATCCATATGAATGGAAATTTGTCCCTGCAGAAATTTACTGCTGTCAGGGCCGCTGATAGCAATAAATGACTTTGATGCAAGAACCGATATTCTACAGTCCGTTGTTGCTTCAGGGCGTTGAGAAAAGCCAGTTAATGATGAGTTGGTAAACTCTGCTCCCTGACTTGCTAGATAGTCTTTCCAGTCTGTGCTCATCGTTGGTTCCGCATGGTTAATGAGTGGGGCTTTTAGTAGGATTTTGATCTTTGTATCGGATTATTGACATAAGGCGCTGTGAGTCAAGCTATTTGCTAGTATAATCGAGCCATCAAAAATGAATATAGAGACAACCATAACATGCTGGATGAAGATCAGATTCGCTGTCTGAAATGGCGCAGTCGTCGTGGAATGCTAGAGCTGGATGTGCTTTTGGAGCCATTTACCAACGAGGCGTTGCCGGAGTTAAATGAAGTAGATCAGCAAACCTATGTTCGCTTGCTGGAGTGCGAGGATCCGGATCTGTTCAGCTGGTTTATGAGTGATGCCCGCCCGGAAGATGTGGATCTGAGTCGTATGGTGAATATTGTGCTGGAACGGGGGCGTTATAAAGGCTGAGTTGATTGAAGTTAATCTTCAATATTCAAGATACCTGCTATTGCTACTGCTGACATGTACTGCTTTATCGGTTGCGGGGTTGTGGTTTTGTCAGTTACCTGTGTTTGTGAAATCGGCGATCGGCTTCGCTTTGTGTTGTTATGTCTGGCTTTATCATGACAGATATATAAAGCTTGACCATAAATCGAGCATCAAGGTTGCCAGGCTGATTAATAATCAATGGCGGGTATTGATCGGGAATAGTTGGCATCGTGCGTGGCCAGAGGGCGAGGTTATAGTCACCTCCTTTCTGATGTGCAGCCGTATGAAAGTCGATAGACAGCGCTGTCCGGCGTATTTGATCTTGCTGCCGGACAGCGCTTCAGCATCTGAATTGCACAGCCTTCGGTTAAAATTGATGATAGATAGTCATCACTGCCTTTAGTTGATTGGTTTTAACGGATTGAAATAGTTGTCTGGTATCAGAATACTATTGATTGTGTGCTCACTGGTGTCAGGATAATCCAGTGTATAATGTAATCCTCTTGATTCCTTTCTGAGTAGCGCGCAGCGAACAATCAATTCAGATACCTGAGTCAGATTGCGTAATTCAATCAGATCATTACTGATCTTGAAGTTGCTGTAGAACTCATCAATTTCAGTTTGCAATAATTGTATGCGATTGGCTGCTCGCTGGAGCCGTTTGTTGGTTCTGACAATGCCTACGTAATCCCACATAAACCGGCGCAATTCTTCCCAGTTATGGGAAATTACGACATTTTCATCAGAGTCTGTCACAAGGCTTTCATCCCAGTCAGGAACTGACGGAGGAGTGGGGTGTTCGTGCAGTGTTTTGTTCAGTGACTCGGCACAGCTTCTTGCCATTACCACGCATTCCAGTAATGAGTTACTGGCCAGACGGTTAGCGCCGTGCAGACCTGTGTGGGCACACTCGCCAATAGCAAATAAACCTGCAGTATCAGTTTCTCCCGCCAAGCCGGTGATAACACCACCACAGGTGTAGTGAGCGGCGGGTACAATCGGAATGGGTTCTCGGGTGATGTCAATACCGTACTCCAGGCATTTGCTGGCAATGGTGGGGAAGTGTTCTCTGATAAAGTCATCGGATTTGTGGCTGATGTCGAGATAAAGACAGTCCGCACCCAGTTTTTTCATCTCGTGGTCTATGGCCCGGGCAACAATATCACGAGGTGCTAATTCTGCTCGCTCATCGTATTCCGGCATGAAGCGGGTGCCATCAGGGCGCAGAAGTATCCCCCCTTCACCTCTCACCGCTTCTGAAATCAGAAAAGATTTTGCATTAGGGTGATAAAGGCAGGTGGGATGAAACTGGTTGAACTCCATATTGCTGACCCGGCATCCAGCCCGCCAGGCCATAGCAATGCCATCGCCAGTAGCGCCGTCGGTATTGCTGGTATATAGATAGGCTTTACTGGCACCACCGCTGGCAAGGACGGTCACCCGGCTGCGAAACAGGCGAATCTGATCGGTTTGAAGATCCAGAAAATAGCTTCCGACACAACGATGCCCAGGCAAGCGTAACTTGGAGGTGGTGATCAGATCAATCGCCAAATGATAAGGAAATAGGTCGATGTTCTGCCTGTCGCTAACCTGTCTTAACAAGGTTTCTGATATCGCCTTGCCGGTTGCGTCCGCAGCGTGAATAATGCGGCGGGAAGAGTGTCCACCTTCACGGGTGAGGTGAAAAGGAAAAGGGCGGCTGTCACTCTGTTCAGGTGTGAAAGGTATCCCTTGATTAATCAGCCACTCAATGGAGTTTTTACCATGCTCAACAATATGCCTGACCGTATCTTCAGAGCTCAGGTTTGCGCCGGCAATCAGGGTGTCTTTGACATGTTTTTCGATACTGTCTTCAAGAGGGTCAAGAACCGCCGCGACCCCTCCCTGAGCACCAGAAGTAGAGCCAGCCTGTAGTTTATCCTTGCTGAATATGGCAATGCGGGTGTTCTTTGATAATTGCAACGCAAGACTGAGGCCTGCCGCACCAGAGCCTATGATAATGACATCGTAATCGAAGGAGTGCTGCATAATGATCCCGGGGCAGAAAATGATAATAAAAATGATAAAGCGGTGTCGTGAAAAATTTTCTAAAATTACCTAGCCCAACTTAACGCAATTATTACTCAGGGCGCTTTTGTTACTAAAGGCATGTTGCCGGATGCCGATGGCAAATTCGTTTAGATGAAATAATGACTTTTGTGTCTACGCGTTAGTCTGTATCTGTAGCGGGTAAGTATATAGAATTTATAGCGGGCACTGTAGTACGCTGTAACAAGTGTAGAGGCTCTTTTTGCCTGCTTTCAGTGTTTTTTTAGGCCGATTAGTCTTTATTTTCAATATCTTGAATTTTTTTAAAATTTTCGGGAACTTTTAGCCCTTTTACATGGTCAATATAAATGCAGAAAGAGTTCGCCGGGGGCAATCTGGTCATTTTAATGTCTGGACTATCTCGTTTCTGCCAGTGGGAGGCTCCTGAATGGTAGATAGTCAGGATGCAGATCGGCAACTGGTTGAGCGGGTAAAGCAAGGCGATAAACGTGCTTATGATATGCTCGTTGTAAAATATCAGCACAGAGTGTTGGGGCTGGTTGGCGGTTATATCGGTGATTTTCAGGAAGTTCAGGATGTGGCGCAGGAGGCTTTTATTAAAGCCTACCGGGCGCTAGATAGGTTTCGGGGAGACAGTTCTTTCTATACCTGGCTTTACCGGATTGCTGTGAATACTGCTAAAAACCATCTGGTATCCAGAGGTCGTCGTGTACCAGATTCTGATATTGATGTACATGATGCCAATATTCTTGATACAACAACGAATTTGCAAGTCGTAGACACCCCCGAACGTAATCTCTATTGTGATGAAATTGAAGCAATGATTCACGATGCCATTCGCCGTTTGCCTGATGAACTGCGAACGGCCGTTATGTTGAGAGAGTTTGATGGTCTTAGTTACGAAGAGATTGCCGATGTTATGGGTTGTCCTGTAGGTACAGTTCGATCCAGAATTTTCCGGGCGAGGGAAGCCATAGATCGGGAGATTCGTCCGCTGATGGCAAGAAGTTGAACCATTAAATGATATTCCTGGAAGTAGTAAAAAATTTAGCTGGAGCCATCCCTTTTCTGATGTCTCTGAGACTGCCTGAGGAAAGTTCATGAGTGAAAAAAACTCTGAAAGTAACGCCGGTGAAAGGCTAAAAGAGTCTGTCTCGGCAGCCCTTGACGGGCAAGCCAGTGAGTTGGAATTTCACAGAGTGCTCGACAGTATTGGTTATAATGATGACCTGCGTGCAACGGCCAGCCGCTATCAGCTGATTGGTGATGGTATCAGGGCTGAAACCAATGCATTTGTCGGAGTTGATATCAGTGCAGACGTCATGGGAGCAATTGAGCAAGAGGAAAGCGATCAGTCAACGACTGCGTCAGTTCCTAAAAATAGAAAGGGGGTTGCTCTGCTGGATGACTGGTGGTTGTCTCTTGGTCGTGTAGCGATGGCTGCATCCGTCGCCTGTGCTGTTGTTTTCGGTGTTCGCAGCCTGAATGTCATTAATGAGGTTCCGCTGGTAGCCATTAATGGGCCGACCACGTTGAGCCAGCCTGTTGCTCTTGTCCCCGGCGGTAGCAGCTATGGTGCTAACAGTATTCGTGCTGGTTATAACTCAAAGCAGCACGATAGCATTACTCCTGAACAGTTAGCCCATGCGCAGAATGTTGCTGATCATGCCACGCGAGAACGCTTCCGGCATTACGCATTGCAGCACGCTGAGTTATCCGCTATGAATAATGGCCAGGGAATTCTTCCTTTTGCTCGACTGACCAGCTTTGATACACATTAACTTATGATACGAAATGGACATTTGAAGAAAGGAATTCTGGTATTGATTTTCGCTGGTAGCTCTGTGCTGCATGCGGATAATCAGCCTACTCCTCAGCAGTGGCTCGAAAGGATGGTGGCATCGACAAAAGAGCTCACCTATCAGGGCGATCTGGTTTACCAGCAGGCGGGTTTACTGGAGACGCTCAATATTACCCATCACGTTGATCATCAGGGCAGAGAGCGAGAGCGTATCCTGTACCTTGATGGTGCTCCAAGAGAAATGGTTCGTAGTGGCCAGTATCTGACGTTTTCGAGTTATGGTCAGGCGAATACTCGCTTTGAGCATGGTTCATTGATGCCTATGCTGGGAAAGCTCTCCAGAGGGCAAAGCCTTAGCCATTATGAATTGAAAATTGTTGGCCTCGATCGCGTTGCAGGTCGAGACTCCCTGTTGCTAATGGTTATTCCGAAAGACCGTGTTCGTTATGGTTACCAGTTGTGGCTGGATCGTGTCAGTGGATTGTTACTGAAATCCATGATGATTGATGACAATGGTCGCATTCTTGAACGCATGCAGTTTACCAATATTAATATTGGCTCTCTTTCTCCTAAGTCTCTTGCTGCTCTCGAGAAAAAACAACTCATTTCGGATCAAGTAATTCCATTGCAACATGCTGACCTTGAAAATGCGGCCAAACTGGGTTGGGAGGCCGGATGGATTCCCGATGGCTTTGATCTTAAGAGTCGTACCAGAAGGCCTTCTCCGGTCAGTAAACAGCAAGTTGATGCACTTAATTTTTCTGATGGAATTGCCAGTTTCTCTGTGTTTGTTGAGCCTGATGAAGCCCGGGTGTTGAGTCAGGCTACTGAAAATATAGGTTCGCTGGCTGCTGTGTCCAAAGTCTATCGTGATGATGACCGTTACTATCATGTGACGGTGGTTGGTGAGATTCCCTTAAGTACAGCTGAGCGTATTGCGGTCTCTGTTCGTCCTGTAAAAAATGGCTCCTGATGTAATGGAAAGGTAAGTTCTCTGGAACTTGCCTTCAGGATGTTCTTTTATTATTTCCCGAAGGTTATTGATTTCGATATGTCATTAGAGTGATGATGTTTTTGATACTGATAATCTTTCACTGACATATTTCAGGTATACAGCAACATGGTTGAAGAGCAAGGTCGGGTTGTTTCGGCAGAGCAGGATACGGTTTGGATAGAAACAGAGCGCAAGACGACTTGTTCAAGTTGCAATGTACGACACGGGTGTGGTCAGCATCTTGCGGACAAGTACAAACCGTCATCTGCTTTTGCTTACATTCGGGCGTCTTCCGAATGGTCTTTGTCTGAAGGCGATCGAGTGCTGGTAGGTATTCCTGAGAGCTCACTGCTAAAAGCGTCCGCTGTCGCTTATCTGTTACCGCTGTTGTTGATTATGATGGCTTTGTGGATTGCACAGATGGCTCAGCTTAGTGATGGAGTCGCTCTGTTGTTTGCAGGCTGTGCTTTAATAGCAGGTTTTATTCCGGCAAGAAAGCTGTGGGGTCAGGAAACTGATTTATGTCGTGTTAAGGTGGTCAGAGTGCTTTCAAGGCAGAGTTCTTCCTCCGAGTTGCTGCCAATGAGAAATATCTGATATTGATTTTAAATGCAGAGTCAGGTGCTTTCTGAAGCTGATGGCTCTGTTTGCGGGAATATCCGTAACGCATTGGAGAAGCATGATCCATGAGCAGAGTCGCTCTTCTCTACAGAAATACATTGTCTGTCGTCTTTTTTACCCTGATAGCCATGCAGGCCAGTCTGGCTGCTGCCAGTAAAAATCTGCCGGATTTTACCCGGCTGTTTGAAGAAGCCTCTCCAGCTGTGGTTAACATCAGTACACTTTCTCAACCTAAAGGTCGTCAGCAAATATTCGGGCCTGGTGGAGAAGAATTACCAGAGATATTTCGGCGCTATTTTGGCATTCCTATTCCTGATGATAGTGCGGGCGGTAAACCACGACCTATGTCGCTGGGCTCAGGATTTATTATCTCTGCGGACGGTTACATCCTCACCAATAATCATGTTATTGATGATGCGGATAAAATTATTGTGCGGCTCAGTGATCGCAGCGAAAAAGAAGCGAAGCTGATCGGTGCTGATAAGCGTTCTGACCTGGCATTGTTAAAGATTGACGCTGATCGTAAGCTGCCGGTGGTAAAACTGGGCGATTCTGACGATATAAAGCCCGGGCAGTGGGTCGCTGCTATAGGTTCACCGTTCAACTTTGAATACTCCATTACTAAAGGTATTGTCAGTGCGCTTAACAGAAGTCTGCCTAGTGATGCTTACGTGCCGTTTATTCAGACTGATGTGCCCATTAATCCCGGTAACTCAGGTGGACCGCTGTTTAATATGGATGGCGAGGTAATTGGTATAAACTCCCAGATATTCACTCGTTCTGGTGGTTTTATGGGGTTATCCTTTGCAATTCCTGTTGATCATGTCAGCTGGGCTGTGGAGCAGCTTAAAGAAAAAGGCTATGTTACCCGTGGCTGGTTGGGTGTAGCTATTCAGGATGTTGATCGTGATCTGGCGGAATCTTTCAATCTCGAACGCCCAATGGGGGCTCTGGTAAACCAAGTGTTGCCAGGTGGTCCAGCAGACAAAGCCAGGCTTCATCCGGGGGATGTTATTATTCGTTTCAATGGTCGGGAAATCAGAAGCTCCGGTGTTTTGCCAATGACGGTTGGTGTGGTAAAACCCGGTGATAAGGCGAAAGTTGAATTTGTTCGTGAAGGTAAACGCAAGAGTATTATGGTTGAGATAGGCGAACTGCCTGATGAGTCTCGTGCTGCTGATCAGCTTTCTTCCAAACCGTCTAACCAGAAAAATCGTCTTGGTGTTCAGGTGTCTGAACTGGATAAAGATTACCGAAGTAAATTGGGGCTGGATGATAAAGTAAAAGGCCTTGTGGTTATTGATATAATGTCGGGAGCAGGGCGCTCTATTGGTTTGCGTCAGGGTGATGTTATAACGGATCTCAATAATGTTCGGGTGGAATCCGTGAGAGAGTTCAATAAGGTGGTGGCCGATCTGCCTGAGCAGCGTTCAATCTCCATGCGAGTTATACGCAATGGTAATCCTGGTTATATCACTTTCAGGTTGGCGGAATAAGTGTCAATACAACTGGTTGGTCTGTGACTTCATAGCCTAGCCAGTATTCATTTCCTGAGATTTGCCTTAGAAATGGTTGTGACCATGGAGTAAAAAGCCGATTTGAGTTAGAATCTGTCGGTTTATACGGCGGCTCCCGGACCGGACTGATTTTCCATGATGGATACCTTTTAGTACGGGATAGTCTGCAAGCTTAACTTCAGTCCTCGCAAGTGCGGGGACAAATTTTTTGTAGTGATGCTATCGTGAGCGACCTAAGCCTAATCAGGAATTTTTCAATTATTGCCCATATCGACCATGGTAAGTCGACATTGGCAGACCGTTTTATCCAGACCTGTGGTGGTCTCAGTGACCGTGAGATGCAAGCCCAAGTGCTTGACTCCATGGAGCTGGAGCGTGAACGGGGAATTACTATAAAAGCCCAGAGTGTTACTCTGGATTATCATGCCAAAGACGGTAACACTTATCAGCTGAACTTCATTGATACCCCTGGGCACGTCGACTTTTCCTATGAAGTTTCCCGCTCCCTGTCTGCCTGCGAAGGGGCGCTTCTGGTCGTAGATGCAGCTCAGGGTGTGGAGGCTCAGTCGGTCGCCAACTGCTATACCGCCATCGAGCAGGGGTTGGAGGTCATGCCGGTGCTTAACAAGATGGATCTACCGCAGGCTGAACCGGATCGGGTCGCTCAGGAAATTGAAGAGATTATCGGCATTGATGCGATGGATGCAGTTCAATGTTCGGCCAAAAGTGGTCTTGGTATTGAAGATGTTCTTGAACGCCTGGTATCCACTGTGCCAGCACCTGAAGGCGATGTTAATGCACCTTTACAGGCTCTGATTATCGATTCCTGGTTTGATAACTATCTGGGCGTTGTCTCATTAGTCAGGGTTAAGAACGGCACTCTGAAGAAGGGCGAAAAGATTGTTGTTAAATCCACCGGGCAATCGCATGTGGTGGATAATATTGGCATTTTCACACCAAAACGTCAGCCAACCGGAGTTCTGAAAGCCGGTGAAGTGGGTTACGTTGTAGCGGGCATCAAAGATATTCACGGTGCGCCAGTGGGTGATACCCTGACTTTGTTCAAAACTCAGGATGTAGAAGCTCTACCCGGCTTTATGAAAGTTAAACCTCAGGTTTATGCCGGTTTGTTCCCGGTCAGCTCTGATGACTTTGAAAACTTCCGTGAAGCCCTGGAAAAGCTCAGCCTTAATGATGCCTCCCTGTTTTATGAGCCAGAATCCAGTGATGCCCTCGGCTTTGGTTTTCGCTGTGGTTTTCTTGGTATGCTGCACATGGAAATCATCCAGGAGCGGCTCGAACGCGAATATGACCTTGACCTGATTACTACGGCGCCTACAGTAATCTACGAAGTCGAACTGAAGGGGGGAGAGGTCGTTGAGGTGGATAACCCGTCACGCTTGCCTGATCCGGCTTCTATCGAAGAAATCCGTGAACCTATTGTTCAATCGAATATCTTGGTGCCTCAGGACTATCTTGGAAACGTCATCACCCTGTGCGTTGAAAAGCGAGGTGTGCAGAAAGATATGCAGTTTACTGGCGGTCAGGTATCTTTGACCTATGATATGCCGATGAACGAAGTGGTTATGGACTTTTTCGACCGGATTAAATCGGTGAGCCGTGGTTTTGCTTCTCTTGATTACAGCTTTGATCGCTTTGAAGCCTCCAGAATGGCTCGTGTAGACATCCTTATCAATGGCGAAAAGGTCGATGCGCTGGCGGTTATCGTTCATAAAGACCACGCTATTGGTCGAGGTCGTGCTCTGACTGAAAAGATGAAGGAAATCATTCCCCGTCAGATGTTTGATGTGGCGATTCAGGCTGCTATTGGCGGTCAGATCATTGCTCGGACGACGGTGAAGGCGTTACGTAAGAACGTAACCGCCAAATGCTATGGTGGAGATGTCAGTCGTAAGCGTAAATTGCTTGAGAAGCAGAAAGCCGGTAAGAAACGGATGAAACAGGTTGGTCGTGTAGAAATACCTCAGGAAGCTTTCCTGGCAGTTTTGAAAGTCGATAAATAAAGTAAATATAGGAACCTCTGGGTGCTGGCAGGGTCTCAGAGGTTATTAAACGCTCTATTTGGGCTACCTTTTCATCAAAACTATAAGGCATAGAGAACACACATACATGGATATAAACTTTCCGCTGTTACTGGTATTGTCGGTGTTTATTACCGGCCTGATTGCTTTGGTAGATAGAATTTTCCTGTTCCCCAGGCGTCGTGTAGCGGTAGCCCGCTTTCTTGATCAGGGGGGAAGTGCGGATGACCCTTCAGTGGATGCGCTCAGAAAAGAGCCTGCTGTTGTCGAAACTTCAAAATCCATTTTTCCGGTACTGGCTCTGGTTTTGATCCTTCGCTCATTTTTATTTGAACCGTTTCAGATTCCATCGGGCTCCATGATTCCAACACTGGAAGTAGGTGATTTTATTTTGGTGAACAAGTTTGAGTACGGTCTGCGTTTGCCTGTGACTGGTACTAAAATTCTTTCTGTCGGAGAGCCTCAGCGAGGGGATGTGATGGTGTTCAAACAGCCGGGTCGTGAGAACATCAATTTCATCAAACGAGTGATCGGATTGCCCGGAGATAAAATTCGCTACAGTGGCAAACGACTAACAGTGAATGGAAAGCCAGTACCTGAAGAATTTGTTGCGCAGCTTTCGGATGATCGTTCTATCTATCGCCTCTATAAAGAAGGCCCTGTTGATCGTCAGCATGAGATACGTAAAGATCTGACTATTAATGATCCACGTGCTGAGGGTGTCTGGGAAGTACCTGAAGGGATGTACTTTATGATGGGAGATAACCGGGATCGCAGTAATGACAGCCGTTACTGGGGTATGGTGCCGGCAAAGAATATTGTTGGTAAAGCCGTTTATATATGGATGCACTGGCCGAGCTGGACACAATTACCTAATTTCAAGAATAATAGTGTTATTCACTAAGCTTTCAGAGGGCATATAATGAACAGGATGGAACGCAAGCAACGGGGCTCAAGTACGCTGGGATGGTTGACCACTCTTCTGATGGTAGGGTTGCTTGCCACCTTCTTGCTGAAGCTCGGTCCAGTGTATATGGATGATTATGCTCTTAAAAAAGTGGTGTCATCACTGGATGGAACCTCTGATCTGGATACCACCTCTGTGGCGGATGTGCGAACCAAAATCCAAAAAGGCCTGCAGACCAACCTGATTGTGATGCAGCCGAATGAAATCAAAGTAAAAAGAGAAAATGGCCTGGTTGTTGTTGATATTAACTACGAACGTCGGCTTGATTTCTTCTACAATATTGATCTTATCTTAACGTTTGAACACGACTGGAAAGCAATAAATCTGTGAAAATGGTTGATCTTGCCCAGCTTGAGCGCAAGCTGGGCTACCAATTCTCTGACCGAAGCCGGCTTGAGCTGGCTCTTACTCATCGCAGCTGTGGTAGCCGAAACAATGAACGGCTGGAGTTTCTTGGCGACTCCATTGTTAACTTTGTCATCGCTGAAGCCCTCTTTGAACAATTTCCTAAAGCCCGTGAAGGGCAGCTAAGTCGCTTGCGCGCACGCATGGTGCGAGGTGTTACCTTGGCTGAAATTGGGCGAGAGTTTGGATTGGGTGATTTTCTGCGTCTCGGTTCCGGAGAGCTAAAAAGTGGAGGCTATCGTCGGGAGTCCATTCTGGCGGATGCGGTTGAGGCCATTATTGGCGCTATTTACCTCGATGCCGGTATGGAGGTTTGTCACGAGCGTATCCGCAGCTGGTTTAACGAACGCCTGGTCGGGCTGTCTGCATCGGATCAGCAAAACAAGGATCCTAAAACCCGCTTGCAGGAATATCTGCAGGCCAGGCAGCAGTCTTTGCCAAACTACACGGTAGTTGATATCTGTGGCGAGGCTCATGATCAAGTGTTCTCTGTGCTTTGCGATCTGCCTTGCCTTAAAGTGCCCAGCAAAGGAGAAGGTTCCAGCCGACGAGGTGCAGAACAACAAGCTGCCCGTAATGCCCTGAAACAACTGGGTGTGGAAATTACTGATGAACACTGATGCAGAATCTGTTCTGGAAAGAACAGCCGCTGAAGAGAGCGCTATGGTGTCTGAAACTACCCGCTGTGGTTATGTTGCTATTGTTGGGCGGCCGAATGTGGGTAAATCGACACTGCTGAACCATATTCTTGGTCAAAAGCTGTCAATCACTTCACGCCGACCACAAACCACTCGCCATCAGGTTTTGGGTATCAAGACCGAAGAGGACGTGCAGACCGTCTATGTTGATACTCCTGGTATGCACAAGGTTCAGAAGAAGGCGATTAACCGCTATATGAACAAGGCGGCCAGCAGTGCGCTTGCTGGTATTGATGCCATTGTTTTTGTGGTGGATCGGCTGGTCTGGACGGAAGAAGATCAGATGGTATTCGACAAGATCAATACCGCACGTTGTCCGGTGATTCTGGCTGTCAACAAGGTCGATAAAATCAATGACAAATCGGCTCTGATGCCTCACCTGCAAAAGCTGCAGGAAAAAATGGACTTCAGAGCTATTATCCCTGTGTCTGCACAGCATGGCCACAATCTGTCTGATTTGGAACAGCTGATTACAGAAATAATGCCTTACAGTGTGCATCACTTTCCTGAAGATCAGTTAACGGATCGTAGTTCACGTTTTCTTGCGGCTGAACTGGTGCGTGAAAAAATCATGCGACAGTTGGGGGATGAATTGCCCTATGAAATCACTGTTGAAATTGAAGAGTTCAAACACGAAGTTCGTCCTAAAGGCCCTCTGCTCACCATCAGTGCTCTGGTGCTGGTTGAGCGTGATAGTCAAAAGGCTATCGTGATTGGTGATCGTGGTGCCCGTCTGAAGAAAATCGGTCAGGAGGCTCGCAAGGATATGGAGCAACTGTTTGATTCCAAAGTGATGCTAAACATCTGGGTGAAAGTCAAGGCGGGCTGGTCAGACGATGAGCGTGCCCTTAAAAGTCTGGGATACGACCATAACCAGTGATGGAACTGCAGCGAGCCTGGATGCTTCACAGTCGACCCTACAAGGAGCAATCGGTCATTGCCGAATTTCTTGTCGAAAACCATGGTCGTATTGCCATGGTGGTCAAAGGTGTCCGCAGGGCTCGTTCTTCTCAGGCTGCGCTATTGCAACCGTTTAATACTCTATTGCTGAGTTGGAAGGGGCGCAGTGATCTGAAAACGCTGGTAAGTCTGGAACCATTCATTAATATCCGGTTGTCTGGTAATGCGCTTTATTGTGGTTTTTATATCAATGAGCTATTGCTGAGAGCGATGATTCCCGGTCAGGACATGGAAGGTGTTGCTGACCTTTATCAGAATGTTATTAAACAACTGTCTATTAATAATCCGTCTGCTAATCACTTGCCTCTTGAGCCCGTTCTTCGTCAATTTGAACTGTCGTTGCTTGAATTAGCGGGTTATTTGCCAGAACTTTCTGTTGATGCTTCATCTGGGCATAGTTTGCACCCGCAAGCACTCTACCGTTTTCAGCAGGACGATGGCTTCTATCCCGTTCCTGAATCAGCGTCTGAAATGGTTCGCAAAGAGAGTTTTTTCGGAGCGCTTCTGCTGGCGCTGTCGCAAAGTGACTATAGTCGAACTGACTATTATCCGGGTTTCAAACGTTTTACCCGACTTGCTCTCAGACCAATACTGGGGAATCGACCGCTGCAGAGTCGGTTGTTGTTTAAAAATAATTCGAATTCGGCCAGAGAGGTCTAGCCGGATTTGTTCGTGCAGTCTTTTTACAGGAGGGCACGAAACAGGAAGTTAAACATGGAGTTGAGTCAAATGAATATTCAGAATCGTGTATTGCTTGGGGTCAATATTGACCATGTAGCGACGCTCAGGCAAGCGCGGGGTATTCGTTATCCTGATCCGGTACAGGCAGCTATTGAAGCTGAAGAAGCCGGTGCTGATGGTATAACCCTGCACCTTCGGGAAGATCGTCGCCATATTCAGGATCGCGATGTGCGAATGATCAGGCAGGTTCTACAGACTCGCATGAACCTGGAAATGGCGGTGACTGAAGAAATGCTCACCATTGCTGAAGAGATTTGTCCCGAGGCCGTGTGCCTTGTGCCAGAAAAGCGTGAAGAAGTCACCACTGAGGGAGGCCTTGATGTGGTCGGTTTGTTTAATAGTGTGGCGGATGCCTGCCAAAGGCTGGGACAAAAAAATATCGAGGTGTCGCTGTTTATTGACCCTGAATTGGATCAGATTGATGCAGCGATGCGTGCAGGGGCACCAGTGGTTGAATTGCATACCGGTGCTTATGCTGAATTCACAGGTAAAGAGAGGCAGGCTGAACTGGAACGCTTGAAGAATGCGACAGAGTATGCACTCTCCAAAGGTTTGATAGTGAATGCCGGACACGGGCTCAACTATCAGAATGTCGAGCCGGTAGCTGCTATTCCCGGAATGAATGAGTTGAATATTGGTCATTCCATTATTGGACGAGCTATTTTTACCGGGCTGAAAACGGCTGTTCAGGAAATGAAAGATCTGACTCAAGGCGTTAGCCGATGATTGTCGGCATTGGTACTGATATTGTCCAGATTAAACGGGTCAGTGCTTCTCTGGAACGTTTGGGAGATGCGTTTGCGAAGCGCATTCTCACAGAATCTGAATACATTGTATTTAAGGATTCAAGTCGGCCAGCGGCATTTCTTGCCAAGCGTTTTGCTGCCAAGGAAGCAGCGTCAAAGGCGTTGGGCACAGGCATAGGAAAAGTCTCTTTTCAGCACCTGGAGATCAGCAATGACCCGGTGGGTGCGCCAATGCTGACACTTTCGGGATATGCCGCCGAACTGCAGCAGCAAAAAGGGATTAATCGTTTGCACATCAGCCTGTCTGATGAGAAAGACGCTGCCATTGCTTTTGTGGTACTTGAAACCGGCTAGGAGGTCTTCAGGTTATCTTTTCAGCCTCGTGTTGCCATTGTTGGATTCGGATGGCAGCTTCAATCAATTGGTGGTAACTGCTGGTGATTTCGCTGGTTTTAGTGGTGTTGCCATTTTTTAGCAGAATTTCCAATGCTTCACAGGCGGATACCAATTCCGGTACGGCACAATATCGGCTAGCACCATTCATTCTGTGCACTCGCTCAAGCAGGCCGTTAAAATCGTCATTATTCCAACAGTTGTTGAGGATATCGAGATCGTCCGGCAGTTCATCCTTGAGTAAAGACAGCATTTCCATCGCCAGGTCTTTATTGCCTGAAGCCAGGCTGATGGCGTGTTCCATGTTGACCGGAGAGGATGCTTTTTCAGGATAATTCAGTGTTTTATTCACGCGGCTTTCTGCGATCTGACCAGGGCTGGTCCAGCGGTTAATGGTAGCTATAAGAACGGCTTTATTGATCGGTTTGGTGAGATAATCATTCATGCCGCTCTTAAGGATTTTTTTGCGTTCGTTTGCCAAGGCATGGGCAGTAACCGCCACAATCGGTGTCTGTTGATTGTGGTTATCCAGTGCGCGGATATGCCGGGTGGTTTCCATGCCATCCATATCCGGCATTTGTACGTCCATTAAAATGAGGTCAAACGATTTTTGCTGGCAAACGGTAATGGCTTCAAAGCCATCTTTTGCACTGGTTACACTTGCATGCAGGCTGCTCAGGACGGTTTCCAAAAGCTTCAGGTTGATAGGGTTGTCATCAATAATCAGAATTCGCTTATTCAGTTGCGATGGTAATGCAGGTTGTTCGTTATGATTCGACAGGATCTGAATAAGGCGTGTCTGACTGACCGGTTGCAGTAAGGTCTCAACTCTATTGGGAAGATCGGTGTTCGTCAGCGCATTGCAATCGGCGCGGGTTAATAAAATAACAGGGAAGTGTCGCGTATAATCTTCCGCTTGCTCAAGAAAGTGGTCACTGTCAATCAGTCGCTGGGAGACAATAGCGAGATCCAGCCGTTGTTGTTCTATCTCCTGTTCAGTCAGTTGCTGCAAACTGTCATAGCAGACAGAGGTGCCCCCTAGATTCCGCAGTTGGTGCGAGATCGACAGCCGGGACAATTCACTGGTAACGATCAATGCTATTTTTTTATCTTTTAAAATATCAACAGGTTCCGCTTGGTTCTCTTCGCTGATCCGTGTCTGAAAAGTGAACCAGAAGGATGACCCCTCGTCGGGTGCTGAGTGAAGGCCGATTTCACCACCCATTTCTTCAGTCAGCTTTTTGCTGATGGAGAGCCCCAGGCCTGCACCCCCATTTTTGTGGTTAGCAGCAACCTGAGTGAATGCCTCAAACATTGAGTTTTGCTGTTCAGGGGTAAGACCAATGCCGGTATCGGTTACTGAAATTCGTAGAGTAACCCATTGTTTTTCTGTATGTTCAAGTTGAGCGCGTACCACAATACTGCCGGAGTATGTGAACTTCACCGCATTACTGACCAGGTTAGTCAGTATCTGTTTTAATCGCTGAAAGTCGGCAACGATATACTGTGGAACATCATCATAGATAAAACTGATGATTTCTACATCCTTATCGTGAGCACTGGGGGCAAACATAATCAGAACATCTTCGATAAGCCTTCGAAGATTCATTGGCAGTGGCGTTAGCTCCAGTTTGCCTGCCTCGACTCGTGAATAGTCCAGAATATTATTGAGCATAGAAAGCATGCCCTGGGAAGATTTCTCAATGGTGGTAATATAATCATATTGTTGTGGGGTCAGTCTGGAGTCCTGCATCAGGTTGGCAAAGCCAAGAATAGCATTTAGTGGCGTGCGTATTTCGTGGCTCATATTGGCCAGAAATTTGCTTTTTGCATTGCTGGCTTCGATAGCTTTCTTTCGGGCCAGATCTAATTCGACATTCTGTATTTCGATAGTTTCCAGAGTTTCCTGCAGTTCATCATGGGATTGCTGAATGCTTTCGGTCATGCTGAGGTGTCGTTTCTGCAGATAATCCAGTAAATCATTAATGGTGATTTCGAGGCTGTGTGCCAGACTGGCAGGATGTTCAGAAAGACGGGTGGAAAACTGGCCGTTACACATATCGGTCAGACTTTTTACAAGGTTGCGCAGAGGCAGAGTCACCGCCTTACCGAGTCTTGTACTGATAACCATAGAAAGAATAATGCAACCAATAATTAACAATAAACTGGCGACAATGGATTGATACTTGATCATCCAGCTTCTTGTTGTTGAAAATTCGATCAGTAACCAGCCAGAAATCATACCAGTGTCCGGATCAATAACCGGAGTAAACGCTTGCAGCGATTTATCGTGTTTAACAAAGGCCTGATCGTTATTCATGCTACCTGCTGGAATGATGGGGGAGTGATGACGAGAACCTGAATGTAAAACGAGTCGCTTTTGCTGATCAAAAAAACTGACGGCATAGGTATCCGGATCTTCAAGCATCAGGCTCAGCAGGGCATGCATTTCATCCGTTGAGTGGTGATCTAATTGCAGATGAGCAACCATGACTGCCTGTTGGTAAGAGTAATTTCTGGCATTATTAAGAAATTGGTTGTCCAGCTCATTAAAGCGAACCAGAAGATAGCTGGAACCCATGATGATAGAAATCAAAAGGCTGGGCAGCAGTGACATCATAAGAATACGATGATGCAAAGATTGAATATCGCGCTTCATTATATTTTTTTCCTGCGCCTTGCCGTTTATATTGTATGGCTTAATAACAACATCCCTGTGCGGGATGATATTTTTTTGGAAGTCTTCTGTCTATGACCTATCACACAATAGAATCCACTATTGGCAATACGCCGTTGGTTCGGCTGCAACGTCTGCAAGGTAATACAACCAATACATTGCTGTTGAAACTGGAAGGCAATAATCCGGCTGGTTCGGTAAAAGATCGTGCTGCGTTATCGATGATTCATGAAGCGGAAGCACGGGGTGAGATTAAAGAAGGCGATACATTGATCGAGGCGACCAGTGGCAACACGGGCATTGCGTTGGCGATGGCGGCAGCAATCAAAGGTTATCATCTGATTCTTATCATGCCGGATAATATGAGCTACGAGCGTCGTGCAGCCATGGCCGCCTATGGTGCGGATTTGAAACTGGTTAGCGGTGGAATGGAGCCTGCCAGAGATCTTGCGTTGGAATTACAACGGCAAGGTGTTGGTAAAGTACTGAATCAATTTGCCAATACCGATAATCCGCTGGCGCACTTCAATACAACCGGGCCAGAAATCTGGCGGCAGACTGAAGGGCGGGTAACACACTTTGTTAGTGCCATGGGCACGACAGGGACAATCATGGGGACCTCTCGTTATTTGAAAGAACAAAATCCGGAGGTTCAGATCGTTGGCTTGCAACCAGCCGATGGGGCCAGTATTCCGGGTATTCGACGCTGGAGTCCGAAGTATCTGCCAGATATCTTTGATGCAAGTCGTGTCGATCAGGTGCTTGATATTACGCAAGAAGAAGCCGAATCTACGATGCGCAGGCTGGCTAAAGAAGAAGGCCTTTTTTGTGGGGTCTCATCGGGAGGGGCGGTGGCGGCGGCGTTAAGGCTCTCAGAATCTCTGCATAATGCCACCATTGTGATCATTATTTGTGATCGGGGGGATCGTTACCTGTCAACCGGGGTTTTTGGAGAGTAATCGTTTACAGAATCCTTGATGATCTATTGCTGCTGTCAGTTGGGTTTATCGGTACAATAGGCATTTAATTTGTTTGACTGGCAGTAACAACATGCGTTCACATCGTGCATCCTCTCCCCCTGCTCGTATCGACGAGGAGGTGCACATTGATTCTCTCTCCCATGATGGCCGCGGACTGGCTCGCTATCGGGGCAAAGCTCTGTTTATCGAAGGGGCATTGCCGGATGAAACCGTTCGTGTTCAGGTGACGGAAGCAAAACGTCGATTTATCAGTGCTCGCACCCGGGAGATAGTACGGGCTGCGCCTGAGCGGACTGAACCACTCTGCCGTCACTTCCGGCAATGCGGTGGCTGCAGCCTGCAATATTGGACTCATGAAGGTCAGTTAAAAGGGAAACAGCAGATTGTGCTGGATCAGCTTCGGCGCTTTTCAGATCTGAAGCCGGAAACCATTATCGAACCTCTGCAATCAGAGCCTTACGAGTATCGTTACCGTTGTCGTTTATCTATCCGCTGGAAGAAAGGCCAGTTACATCTCGGCTTTCGGGAAAAAGCCAGTGCGGCTATCTGCTCGGTTACTGAGTGCCCGGTTCTGGTCGCGCCCTTGCAGGCTCTTCCTGCACAATTGCGGACATTACTGCCGACATTAAAAGCCCGTGAAGCTATCAGCCATGCTGAGTGTTTTTTGGCGGATAACGGGCGGGGTGTATTGCTCAGACATATTCGTCCAGTACCTGATGCTGACCAACAACAACTGATGGACTTTGCTCGGGAAAATGAACTGCATCTCTATTTGCAGGACAATCAAGGGCAAGTCATCTGTCTCTATCAGCATAATCACACGACCTGGTTACGTTATCAGTTGCAGGAATTCAATGTAGAGCTGGAATTCCGCCCTCAGGACTTCACTCAGGTCAACTGGCCTGTCAACAAAGCCATGGTGTCCAGAGCCATTGAGTGGCTGGATCCTGACAGTTCTGACATCATTCTTGATCTGTTTTGCGGGCTTGGCAATTTCTCGTTACCCTTGGCCCGTCAGGTTGCACAGGTGATTGGTGTTGAAGGAAGTGGCAGTTCGGTTCAACGGGCAGTAGCCAATGCGGATACTAACGGCATCCACAATACCCGTTTTTACAGGGCTGATCTTTCAGGTGATCTGACCCGTCAGCCCTGGGCTCAGGCGCATTACAATGCAGTGTTGCTCGACCCACCGCGAACCGGTGCGCAGGAAGTTATTCAACAAATGGCGAACTTATTGCCCCCTAAACTGCTCTATATCTCCTGTAATCCGGCAACGCTGGCGCGGGATGCGGGTGTTCTGGCAGAGCAGGGTTATGCTATGACCCGGTTAAGCGTTATGGATATGTTCCCCCAGACGGCTCATGTGGAGTCGATGGCACTGTTTATCAAGCCGCAAAAATAATCTCAGCTTCAGAACCGGCGTTGTTCAACCTACGCTGGAGCAATAGGCAGGAATGGAAATGGTCACATGGTCAAGGTAAGAGAAGATCAACCGGAACTCTATGACGGCAGTGTCGATCTGGACGCCTGGCAGCAACGCCTGAAGGGGCGTTTTGGTGTTTCTGAAACTGGTCGTTTAAGGGAAGCTTGTGAATTGGTTCATCAGGCTGAAGCTCGTGCCCGGCAGGAAATGAATGAAACGGAGACTGCCTGGCCCACCGGACCCGGGTGTTTCAGAACCGGTCTGGAGATGGTAGAAATTCTGGCTGAGCTGAAGCTGGATTCCGAAACACTGGTGGCTGCGGTGCTTTATCGGGCGGTTCGGGAACACAAATTACGGTTGGAAGCGGTTGCTGACGGCTATGGTAAGACCGTTGCCGGGCTGATTCGTGATGTTCAGGGTATGGCGGCCATCAGTCAGAATACGACGCGCAAACAGGTGTTAAATCAGGAACACGATCAGCTGGATAAAGTCCGAAAGATGCTGGTCTCTATTATTGATGATGTGCGCGTAGCACTCATCAAACTGGCAGAGCGAACTTGTGCCATTCGTGCGGTCAGCAAGGCTAGCAAGGAAAAGCGCCAGCGTGTTGCCCGTGAGGTGTTTGAAATCTATGCCCCCCTGGCACATCGACTGGGCATTGGTTACATCAAGTGGGAGCTGGAAGATCTCTCGTTTCGTTATCTGAAGCCCCATGACTATAAAAAGATTGCCAAGTTACTTGATGGTAAGCGGCTTGACCGGCAACAGTACATTATCGATGTCGTCGATGCGCTGAAGCAGGCGATGGGTGAGTCTCATATTGAGGCAGACGTCAGTGGTCGGGTAAAACATATTTACAGCATCTGGCGCAAAATGAAGCGCAAGAATGTGGATTTTCGTGATCTCTATGATATCCGGGCAGTGCGGATTCTGACTAGCGAGGTGCGAGACTGTTATGCTGCTCTCGGTGTCGTGCACTCTCTTTGGAATCATATTCCTCAGGAATTTGATGACTACATCGCCACGCCTAAGGAGAACGGTTACCGCTCTTTGCATACGGCGGTCTTTGGCCCTGAGGGTAAAACACTTGAAGTGCAAATCCGCACACAGCAAATGCACGAAGAAGCAGAATTGGGTGTTTGTGCTCACTGGAAATACAAAGGCACCGACACCAACAGCCGCAGCGACAGTTATGAAGAGAAGCTGTCATGGCTTCGTCAGGTCATGGAATGGCATGAAGACCTTGGTGATCTGGGCGACATCGGTGACCAGTGGCGGGCGGATGTGGAGCCGGACCGGATTTATGTGTTCACCAAAGATGGCCATGTGGTTGATCTGTCTGTCGGCTCTACCCCTATCGACTTCGCCTATCGGATTCATTCAGAAGTAGGCAGTCGCTGTCGTGGAGCAAAAGTCGCTGGACGTATTGTTCCCCTGAATCATAAGCTGAAGACTGGGGATCAGGTGGAGATTCTCACAGCTGCGCAAGCGCATCCAAGTCGTGATTGGCTGAACCCGGATCTGGGCTATGTCACCACTACCAGAGCTCGTGCCAAAATCACCAGCTGGTTCAAGAAGCTTGATCGGGATGACAACATCACTGATGGTCAAAGTCTGCTTGAAGGTGAACTTAAACGTCAGGCACTCAAAGGTGTCGACTTAGGAAAACTGGCTTCAGCGGTGAATGTTGAAACACCTGAAGATATGTACGCGGGTATTGGTGCTGGTGATATCAAGCTGCGTCATGTGGTCGGTCTGGCTCAGAAGCAGGTGGCTCCTGAAGAAGAGAAAACCTTTGAGATCCGTACCAGAGAACGCCAGGATATTGGTACTGACAGCTCCATCAATATTGATGGTGTCGGCAACCTATTGACCCAGATGGCGGGTTGCTGTCAGCCTGTTCCCGGCGATCCTATTATTGGTTATATCACTATTGGCCGAGGTGTCACCATACATCGCCAGGATTGTACCAATGCATTGGCACTTCAGACTCGCGAACCCGAACGGCTGATAGAGGTGAACTGGGGAACCAGAAAAGAATACAGTTATCCGGTAGATATTCTAATTTTTGCCTACGATCGCCCCGGACTGTTACGTGATATCACGCTGGTGCTGGCAAACGACAAAGTGAATGTACTAAGCATGCAGACCCGCACCAGTAAGGAAGAGAATATGGCGAATATGCTGATGACGGTGGAAGTTCCTAATCTGGATAACCTTGGCCGTTTGCTTGCGAAAGTGAGTCAGCTACCCAATGTGATTGAAGCGGTGCGTCATAGAAAATCTTTTTCTGGTCAAAGCAAAGGGTGATGAATAAACGTTAATGAATACTGACAGAATAGGAGGCTGATTGTTTGAATGATGCCATGCAAAATCTGTTGACCCTTATGAGGCGGCTCAGGGATAAAGATTCTGGCTGCCCCTGGGATGTAAAACAGACCTTTGCCACCATTGCTCCGTACACTCTGGAAGAAGCCTGCGAAGTCGTTGATGCCATTGAACGTAAAGATCATCAGAATCTGAAAGAGGAACTCGGTGATCTGCTGTTTCAGGTGGTCTATCACGCACAAATGGGTGACGAGCAGGGGCTGTTTGATTTTGAACAGGTGGCGCAGGGGATTTACGAAAAACTGCTACGTCGTCACCCTCATGTGTTTCCGGACGGTACTCTGGAGTCTTTTGGCAAAGGTTCAGAATTATCACCAGAGGAAATAAAACGACTTTGGCACAATATTAAGTTGCAGGAAAAACAACTTAAACCCCAATCGTCTGATCAGTTACCTTCGGCTTTGCCCGATGATTTGCCCACCGTTTTACCGGCACTCAAACGAGCGGCAAAAATCCAGCATGCTGCTGCTCAGACCGGTTTTGACTGGTCTGAGGCGGCACCTGTTTTCGATAAAATTCAGGAAGAGATCACTGAAGTTCGGGAAGCTATCTCTGAATCCCCTGCGCGAGTAGAAGAAGAGTTGGGTGATCTGCTATTTGCCTGTGTCAATCTGTCCCGTCATCTTGGTGTTGATGCCGATACAGCATTACGCAAAGCGACAGGGAAGTTTGAACAGCGTTTTCGCCGTATGGAGCAGCTGGCCAGTGCTGGTCAGCAAGCGTTCCAGCAGCTCTCACTGGATGAAATGGAATCCTATTGGCAACAGAGTAAGCAGCTTGATTCGGCTGGCTAAGTTTATTGCCGATGCCGGGCTTTGTTCACGCCGGGCCGCCTGTCGTTTAATCGATGCTGGCGGTGTAACAGTGAATGGTCGACAAGGTCTGCATATCGACCGGGTTTCTGAACAGGATGAGGTTCTGGTGCGCGGAGAGTGCCTGCAGCGTCCGGATTATTTCAGTTATTTTCTGTATCACAAACCGGCTGGCATTGATTGTGTTTGTGATTCAGATGATCCTGACAGTATCGTGCACTTTATCCCTTCTGATATAAGGCTTTTTCCTGTCGGTCGCCTTGATAAAGACTCCCGTGGGCTTATGCTACTGACCAACCATGGCGAGCTTTGTCAGCGCATTTTGCATCCCGATTTCTATCATGAGAAAGAGTATCTGGTCACTGTTAATAAATCGTTGACTGCCGATTTCTGCCGTCAGATGTCAGCGGGTGTCCAGTATGGAGATATTTGCACTAAACCCTGCACAGTACGCAGGGTCAGTGAGCGTTGTTTCTCTATTATCTTAACGCAAGGTTTGAATCGACAGATTCGGAAAATGTGCAAGGCACTGGGCTTCCGGGTGCTGGATTTGCAGCGGGTGCGTCTTCTGGATATCCATCTGGACATGTTGCCCGAAGGCGATCATCGTCCACTCACTCCGGAAGAAATTCAGAGGCTGGAAGCCATTAACAGCAATACCTGATCATTTACCCAAGATAAGCGGTTGATCAGGTGGTTGCTCAGTCTTTATTATTTTTCGAGGTTTTGCTGGCAACCTGTTGGATTGAAACAAGAATACCTCGCAACATGTTCAGCTCCTTGGACTCAGGGCGTGCACGGGTAAAGAACCGGCGTAACCGGTTCATGACCAGGCCGGGATGTTGTTTAACAATAAAATTAATATCTGACAGCGTGGTTTCAAGGTGTTGATAAAAGAGTTCAAGTTCCTTTTGTAAAGGGTATTCTGGCAGGTCGTTATTGTGCTGTGGTTGCAGATTGCGTTCGGCTTTGCGCAGTTCATAGCAGAGAATCTGAATGGCTGAGGCAACATTCAGTACAGGATATTCCGGGTTGGCATCAATGATGGTGTGGAAATGACATTTTTCCAGTTCAGCATTGGTCAGTCCCATGGTCTCCTGGCCAAACACCAGGGCAACCGGGTTCTGCTCCGATTCTGCGACCATCTGACTGGCACATTGCTCAGCCTCAAGAATAGGGCGTGAGAAAGTGTGATTACGACTGCGTGCGCTCGTCCCAACAACCATGGAGCAGTCGGCAATGGCTTCATCGAGTGTGCTTACTACGGTGGCAGACTGCAAAAGATCCAATGCACCTGCCGCCATGGAATCAGCTTCCGGTGCCGGAAACCGCTGCGGTGATACCAGCCAAATATCAGATAATCCCATGGTTTTCATGGCGCGGGCGGCCGAGCCAATGTTACCGGGGTGAAAGGTGTTGATGAGAATAATTCGGATATTGTGCAGCATAGACAGGTAGTCGATAGATTTGGGTGGCCATTATAGCGTTATATCCATAAAGAAAATAATACCACCCCTCTAGTCATTGACATAAACGACGTTGCCGCTGCCTGCGCCGGGGTAAATTCCCGGATTGGCTCCTTCGGCGGCAAAGCCATTGATAAACACCCGGCGGGGAAGGTGCGAAAGGTTGGACAGACTGCGATGCGCCACATTGGGGTGAAAGAATAAGGCATCACCTGGTTTAAGATCAGGAATTAACGGCTGGCCGTATCTGGCCTGCAGGATGATTTCACACTTTTTTTGATCGGTAATAGATTTTAATCCATCGCTATCATAGTGAGAGCGGGGGTAAATCTCTATGCCACCATTGCCTTTATTCATGTTGTCGATAGCGACGAGGGTCTGGATAAAGCCGCCATTGATCATGGTGTCACCTGTCCAGGGCTGACCGTATTTTCTCCGGCTTTCAATATCCCGATGGAATCGGAATTGAACACCATCTCCGGGGAGCTTCGGGTGAATCTGATTAATCAGATGGTGTAGGGTGTTGGATTTTAGTAACTGTCCGACAGGAACGGTCAGTAAGGGGTCTTCACCCAGTTTCAATAATGTGGGAAAAGCGGAACCAACCCAGACAATGCGCTTAACTACATGTTTGCCACGAAGCATATCGCCAGAAAATACATATTGTGTACCATTGTCCTCAAGCTTAATGTCTGAGGATTGCACTGTTTCCTCAGCAGCCAACTGTCTGGCTTTTTCAATCGCTTCATCGGAGCCATGTGCAATCTGATCAATTTTATAGCGTGGTATGAGGTTTTTAATAATCAGATAGCCGTTGCGATTAAAGAAATCTTGTTGGGATAAACTGAGGCCATAATCGGATGCAGGGATAATCATGAGGCTTACCAATATTGTTATCCAGCCAGGTATCATTGTTTTTATCTCGTGGGGGGACTTTCTCCGGAAAGAATAGTTGATATGGAAGGGTAAGTGAGAAATTGAATGGAGAACAATACAGTCTGCATTGTGCGGATGAAACAGAAAGTTCACCCGCATAATAGATATTTTATAAAGCGGCCAGAGTCGAATGGCCTTTGGCGTACACCGCCAGGCCACCCAGGGAGGTTTCCCGGTATTTGGCTTGAAGATCAAGACCTGTGCGATACATGGTTTCGATGCAGCTATCCAGAGAAACGGCATGATTGCCATCACCGCGCATGGCAAGACGGGCGGCGGTAATCGCTTTGATAGCAGCCATGCCGTTACGTTCGATGCAGGGAATCTGAACCAGGCCGGCAATAGGATCGCAGGTCATTCCCAGATGATGTTCCAGCCCAATCTCTGCGGCATTTTCAACTTGATCAATGGTTCCGCCCTTTACTGCAACCAGAGCAGCGGCCGCCATAGAGCATGCAGAACCGACTTCAGCCTGACAGCCGGCCTCTGCGCCAGAGATAGAAGCATTCATTTTGATGATGGCGCCAATAGCGGCTGCTGTGGCGATAAATTCCCGAATACCTTTTTGATTGTTGCGTGAGATAAATCGAGTGTAATAAGCGAGAACCGCCGGAATAACACCGGCCGCACCATTGGTTGGCGCTGTCACGACACGGCCACCACAAGCATTTTCTTCATTAACAGACATGGCAAACAGAGTGACCCAATCCATAATGGCAAAGTGGTCGCTGAGCATGGCTTCCGGATTGCTAGTCAGTGTTGCGTGCATGCTGGCGGCTCGGCGTTTAAGTCCGCTGACCGGGAGTGAGCCTTCCATTCGTAAACCGCGTTCTATGCAACTGCGCATCACATTCCAGATGTCATCAATCTTCTGATTAACCCGTTCCATGTTGCCATCGTGACGAGCCAGTTCATTGGCTATGTTTAACTCAGCAATACTGAGATTATTTTCTTTGCATAGGGCAATCAGTTCGGCTGCATTCTGGAAAGGGTAGGGTACATCTTCAAGAGGCTTGCTGGCTGTCTCATCTGTGTTGCTGTTTTTTTGGGCATTGAACGCGTCAGCGCAGACAATAAAACCACCACCAATGGATAAGTAGGATTTGTAATACACAACAATGCCATTGGCATCAGAGGCAAATATCCGCATACCGTTGGGGTGTTCAGGTAGGGTTTCACCATTATGGAAAGTCAGTTGAGTATCATAATCGAAGGCAATTTCATGTTCGCCAGCCAATGTGATTTTTTTCTCAGTTTTGATGTTTTCAAAAATCTGATCGGCTTCATCCGGGTCAATAGTGTCAGGACGATAGCCAGCCAGACCCAGCAAAGTGGCTTTATCGGTACCATGACCAGTGCCGGTTAGTGCCAGAGAACCGTATAGACTTACCCGAATGGAATTGATATTGGACAGGATGGCTTTCTCTTTCAGCTCATCAAGAAAGCGTTGGCCTGCCCACATTGGACCAACGGTGTGTGAGCTGGATGGACCAATGCCTGTTTTGAAAATATCAAAAATACTCAGCATACAATAACTTCTTTTTAACAGCCCCTGCACGAATCTCCCTTGCATGAGCTTATAGTGTTAATAATAAAAACAGAAAATCAGCTTAATAGTGAGAACAGATAATCCGGCAAGTAAAGCGCCAGTACAACCGTAAACCCACAATAAACCAATAATAAATAATGGCTTTTAGTCGGTTTCGAAAATAAAGCCTTCTGACCGCAAGCAAATTGATAATGACTGCCTGTTAAATCACCGCTTATCAGACTGACTAAATAGCCTGTTATTAGAAATACGAGGGTTCCGGCCGGTGCAAACCAGGGCCAGGCTACGCCTAGGCTACGACAGGCAAAAATGGCTATTATACTGACAAAGCTTCCCGCCATCACACCAGATTCATTGGCTCTGGATGAAAACAACCCAAGCAGAAAGCTGCCGAGACGAATGCCCACAAACAGCGACAACAGGCTGGCAATATTCTTTAATACGGACTCATTGGATACCGATGATAAGGCAGGTGCAATCACCAAAACTGCACAGAACAGGCTCAGTTTTCTGGCGATGGACTCATAATGCGTGTCGTCTTCTCCGGTCTTGATAAACCGGCGATAAATATCATTGGTGGCAACCGTTGCCATTGAATTGAAGGTTGAATCCAGTGTTGACATGGCTGCTGCAATCAGTGCCGACATGACCAATCCGATGGTCACTGGTGAGGTGTGATTAAGCACAAAATCGAGAATAACATTATTGCTGTTTTCAAAATTTGCACCACCGTAAAAGCGATACAATAAAACACCCATTACGGCAAACAGGCCATAAATGATAAAGCTGCCATAACCACATAGCAGCATGGATTTCTGAGCATGCTCAAGCGACCGTGTCGCTAGCGTTCGCTGAATAATTAACTGGTTGGAACCAAAAACACTCAGATGGAGAAATGCGACAGCTACCAGCCCTGCCCAGAGCGTAGTGTCTGTTTGAAGATCTAAATTATGATTAACAATTTCAAGTTTCTGACGGAAAATCTCCGGATCAACACTGCCAGCAGGCAAGTTGATCAGGAAATAAAAGATAAGTGCGCAGCCAAAGAGAAGAACCGCTGACTGCATGACATCGGTCCAGATGACGGTAGCAATACCACCAAAAAAAGTATAAACAGCAGTAAACAAGCTGAGAGCAATAATCGCCTGAGTAATAGTGACCGGCAGCATTTGCACCAGAATTAATGCCACTGCATAAAGCACAACACCAGAAGAAATTGCCTGAACCAATAGGAAGATGATTGAATTTAATACTCGGGTTCTGATGCCAAAACGTAATTCCAGATATTCATAAATCGAATTGACTTTCAGCTTATAAAAAACAGGGATAAAGAAAACAATGGAGAAAAAGGCGACAATAGGGTAGTTCAGATGAATAGCCAGGGCTTCCATACCGCCGTTATAGACCCATCCGGGTACGCCAATAAACGACATTGAGCTGACATAAGTCGCAAGAATAGAAACACCTGCGGTCAGGTAGTTAAACTGACGACCGCCATTGGAAAAGGAACCACTGACTTCACGACGACGGTTAATGACAAAACTGATCAGGACAGTAGCGAGCACATAAGCCGCCATTACCGCAAACGTTGAACTGGTAACCATATAGATGCTTCAGTGACAAGTAAGAGATACGTCGTCATCATACTTATCCTGCTGATCAATCGAATCCGTATTAAAGTCGACGGTGATGAGAGAAAATATCTCAGAATATGCGTTCATCTTCAGAGAAAATACAGATAACCCGAACTAGCGGGCTATCTGTTTGTGGCGTTTACCTGAATGATTTACAGTTCCGGATTCATAATCTGTTGAGTGCGTTCAAAAATATCCAGACCCTGCTGCTTTAGCCAGAATGGAATATCGATCAGCACCCAGTTTTCAGACAGTTTGTCATCCTTGCGATAGTAAACGTCAACCACTTGCATATCTGCACGGATTTCACCGCCAGGCAGGCCGAGGAAGCCGCCGATTGGTGTGTTGGACAGGTTTGGCCAGCCAAAGAAGCAAGCAAAGCTGCCTTCCGCAAAACGGCAAACGTGACCGTTGAATTTCTTGTCTTTCAGGTTGTTACGGAATGGTAGCTGATGCTGTTGCTGGTAGCGTGGAATGGTGTAAGTGGCACCGATACCGCCAGGGCCGTACCAGATCATGTCCTTGCTCCAGCTTTTTTCCAGTACTTCCGGTGGGCAGCCCATGGCACCACTGTCGTTTAATGCGCTCAGGTCATCCACCATTTTGTTGACCAGCGCCAGTGTTTTCACGCCTTCTTCAGCTGGTGCGTCTTCAAACAACAGACCATTGTGGTCACGAGGACCAGGATAAACAAAAGTAGCACCCGTCTGGGGTGGCATAGGGTTAACGCCTGCCTGCTGCATGAAGCCGATGAGGTCAACAAACAGGCCGGTTTTAGTGATCTTGCCATTCTCAACACAGTTAAATTCAGCGTAACGCAGGCTGATCAGTTTGCCGGTACGACGAATGCCCAGAAAGTCAGCATCAAATAGGCCCATAAAATGCCCCATGCTCATCACCCATTGTTCACCGCTGATTTCGTTGGTACCACCGATGAAAATATCCTGACGACGCTGCATGCGCTTTAGGGAGTTCATCAGAGGTGACCAGAATACGTCAGCCGTCGCTTTTGCACCTTCCTGTTCACGGAATGGGTAAACGCCACGGAACAGGTAGTCTTCGCTGGTAAATTCTTTCAGTACATCCGCTGCATTTTCCGGGGTGGCGGCTTCCATTGCATCGAAATAAGCGCGAACAATCGCTTTTGTTTCCTGATACTGACCCATGAAACACTCCTGAATAAAAAATTGGCTGGTATAACAGACCAGCGCTGAAGATTTGATGGTGGCAATGAAAACAAAACTGTGAATACGTAGTCAAAATTATCTGCTGAAAAATTGATCTGTGACAATATATGACAATGAATGAAGCTAAGGGAAAATAATGAAACTTTGTATTTCTGTTTAGAGAACAATCACTTAATCCGATGTGTGACTTTTAATTTCAACATGGCTATCCATGCTACGTGGATCCCGTACAGTCCCTGTACGGGATGACAGCAGAGTGCACAAAACCTCTACTAGCAGTCATTCTGTACAGGGAGTGTACAGAACCCATAAACCATGGATTGGCAACCTACGAGATAAAAGTCACACATCGGGTTACTTAAGAAAGGGTTAGGTTTGCGCGTGATGCTGTGTGTTATGTCAATAGGGTTTTACGGGGGGGGCTTTAGCCAGTGATGGGCTTTGGTTCTTTTTTTCTGATGGGTAGTATTTGGTGAGAATATTTGTTGGCGTTAATGAATACGCATTCATCGCTTTTTTGATCTCTATCAAAGTTTTTCATAAAGCTTACCTTGTACTATGTCGCCAAAATTTGTGCAAAAAAGGATCAGGTTTCAAATGAATAAAAAGCATATGAGGGACGTACCTCTGCTTCAGAGAATGGCAGCATATCTTGTTATTCTGGTGGGCTATTTTTTCTACTGTTATAACTTTGTGATTATCGACTACGTTCGTCCATACATTGTGGAAGCCTATGACGGTATCACTCTGGCGCACACTGCCCAGTTCTATACATGGCAGTCTCTGGGTGCGCTCATTGGTGCACTGTCCTGTGCCTGGTTTGCTGAAAACCTGGGCAAAAAGAATACTCTGATTGCTATTACCGCTCTGAATGGTGGTGCCACCATTATTAATATGATGTTTACCGACTACACCACCTGGGCGATGATGCGATTTATTATCGGTATCTCTCTGGGTGGCTATTTCACCGTAGCGGTTTCCACCATGATTGGTTTGTTTAATCCAGATGTTCGTGGCAAGCTGACCGCTTTCGCTTCCAGTATGTTCTCGGTTGCTGTGATGGCGATGGGTGGCTACGCTGCGTATATTTCCAGTATTGAAGCACCATGGGAAAGTCTGATGTGGGTCGGTGGTATTCCACCTCTGGTCGCAGCGGTGGTGATGATATTTATCCTGCCCAGCGAAAAGACGACCATTGCCTTTGGTGATGAACCTCAGAACAACACGGCTGGTAATGAAGTTAAGAAAGGCTCTTGGGGTGAAATGCTGCGTGGCCGTAATCTGCGTATTACGATCACCTGCCTGGCGCTGGCAGGCTTGAACTTTTACGGATACCAGTTCTTCAATGGCTTTGTCACCACCTATCTGCGTGAAGTACGACAGTTTGATGGTACTACCATGGGGATTATCTTCTCTATCTCTGCCTTCGGCAGTTTGATTGGTGCCTGGATCTGGGGAGCTATTGCCGACAAGTGGGGCCGTAAAGTCAATGCGCTTGGCTTTATTCTGGCGGGCGTAATGGCTTCCATCTTCTTTGTGGCGCCTTCTGATGTCATGATTGGTAGCATCAACCTGCTGGCTTTGCTGGGCCTGGTCTATAACTTTGGTCTGTCTTCCAGTGCGGTATGGGGTGGTTACTTTGCCGAGTTGTTCCCGGCTCATCTGCGTAGCTTTGGTGCTGCACTGTTCCACGGTGGTCGTATTATCGGTATGTGGGCGCCTATGGTTCTGGTCTTCATTAAAGAGCGCAGTGATTTGACCACGGCTATGTGGGGTTCCCCGTTTGTCTGGATTCTTGCGGGTATTCTTTGGTTGACTTTGCCTGAAACGCTGAAAGGTGGTTTGTTTGCCAAGAAGGACAAAGCTGGGCTGGTTGGTAAAGCTACTTGATGTCTCTTCATTGACTGAGCAGTAATCGGGTAAAAAGAACGCATTTAAAAGGGAGGGGTAGCTGAGGTATTTACACGGCTACCCCTTATTTCTATGAGTTGTTAGAATTTTGTTAACTTGTTTGTAGTCTTTTTTCTTCTATTAGGTCTGAGGACTGTCAGCTATGCTACAGCCACTTTAAGACCCTCTGTAAAATCAATATCAGCATGGCCGAACAGGAAAAATCCGTAACCTCCAAAGATGTCGCAAGACTGGCTGGGGTTTCTCAATCCACTGTGTCCAGAGTGTTTATGGAGAGCAGTTCAAGCTCTGCAGAGACTCGGGAAAAAGTGCTTAATGCAGCAAAGGTGCTGAACTATCGGCCTAATGCTTTTGCCAGAAGTCTGACAACCAATGAATCAAAGCTGATTGGCTTGGTGTTTCCGGACAGAGATTACCCTGTTCATATGGAAACATTGCAGTTGATCAGTAGTGAGCTTCAGAAAAATGGTTACTCTGCCGTATTGATTCCTTGGCAGATCAATGATAAAGAGCAGCATTCTATTCCCAATATTTTTCGCTATCGGGTCGATGGGGTGGTGGCTGCTTCCGCACAATTTAACACAGCTCTCTTTGAAGAGTGTGAAAAGTTCAATATTCCCATTGTTCAGTTTGCCAGAGTAGAGAAGGGTTCATCTAGTAGCTGTGCTATCGCTGATAACTACGGTGCTGGTCAGAAAGCGGCTGAACTATTTGTTCAGCGGGGGGCGATGAATCCGGCTTATTTATCCGGACATATTCCCAGTTATACCAATGCTGAAAGAGAGCAGGGTTTTGTAGAAGGTATTGAACAGCTAACAGGTAAAAAACCGCTAGTGGTGAATGCTAATTACAATTACGACGAAGCGATTAAGGGTATTGCTGCGATGCTAAAGTCACCGCATCGACCTGATGCTGTCTTTTGTTCAACCGATATTCTGGCGGTTGCATTGATGGATGTTGCCCGTTTTGATTTCGGTTTGTCCATTCCGGAGGACGTACAGATTATTGGTTTTGATGATATACCTGAGGCGGGCTGGAAAAGTTATCAGCTTACAACCTTCAGGCAGAATTTCCAACGCCTGGCAAAAGAGTCGGTCAGAATTTTATTGCATCAGATAAAAAGTAATGAACACCGGTTGACCAGAATCATGTTACCAGCACAGTTAATTGAAAGGCGTACCCTAAAAATAGTGAACCAGATTCATTTTTAGGCTTCTTTTTGATCAGGGATTTTGATTGAATCGACGCAGACTAATTATTTTTCAGGGTGTGACAATACCATAGCCCCGGAGGCGATCATGCATCCGGGGCTTTGTTTTGTGGCTGCTGTTTAGTTTGAGTATTTATCAAATACCAGGCAGGCATTGGTGCCACCAAAACCAAAACTGTTGGACATGATTCTTGTGGTTTCTTGCTCAAGAGCGTCACCAACAATGATTGGCATACCTTCAGCTTTTTCGTCGAGGTGGCTTATGTTAGCAGAAGCGGCAATAAAGTTGTGCTTCATCATCAGCAGGCAGTATATGGCTTCTTGCACACCAGCAGCACCCAAAGAGTGACCGGACAGAGACTTGGTGGAAGAAATCAACGGCATATCATTGCCAAAGACTTCTCTTAACGCTTTGAGCTCTGCGACATCACCTACGGGCGTACTGGTGCCGTGGGTGTTAATGTAGTCGATTGGGCCGTCCAGGTTTTCCATGGCCAGTCGCATACAGCGTTCTGCACCCTCGCCGGAAGGCGCTACCATGTCATAGCCATCGGATGTAGCCGCATAGCCGGTGACTTCGGCGTAGATTTTGGCGCCGCGGGCTTTGGCGTGTTCCAGTTCTTCCAGAACCACCATGCCGCCGCCGCCGGCAATAACAAATCCGTCACGGTCGGCATCGTAAGCTCGGGAAGCACTTTCTGCGGAATCATTATACTTGGTGCTCAGTGCGCCCATGGCATCAAACAAACCGGTTTGGGTCCAGTGCTCTTCTTCACCGCCACCGGCGAAGACGACGTCCTGCTTGCCCAGCTGTATTTGTTCTACTGCATTACCAATACAGTGCGCACTGGTCGCACAGGCCGAGGTAATGGAGTAGTTGATACCTTTGATCTTGAATGGTGTGGCAAGACAGGCCGAAATGGTGGACCCCATAGTGCGGGTTACCCGATAAGGACCTACTCGTTTAACACCTTTCTCACGCATGATGTCTGCGGATTCGACAATGTTTTCAGAAGAGGCACCACCAGAAGCTGCAATAAGACCGGTGCGTGGGTTAGATACCTGATCTTCTGTGAGACCGGAATCTTCCACTGCCTGTTTCATGGCGATGTAAGCATAAGCCGCTGCATTTCCCATAAAGCGGAGTGTTTTGCGGTCAATGTGCTCGGCAAAATCAATGTCAACCGAACCGCTGACCTGACTGCGGAAACCGTGCTCCTGGTAACTTTCGTTAAAACGAATACCAGAGCGTCCCTGTTTAAGTGCGCCAGCCACTTCGTCCTGAGTGATACCAAGGCAGGAAGTAATGCCAATCCCTGTAACAACAACACGTTTCATCTGTGTCAACCTGAATAGCCTGTAAAAATCAGAAAGAGTCAGTGTTCTGGAAGAGCCCTACACGCAGCCCTTCCGCCGTATAAATTTCCTTACCGTCAACACTGACACTGCCGTCTGCAATCCCCAATACCAGCTTGCGGGCGATCACACGTTTAATATCAATTTGATAGGTCACTTTCTTGTTGGTCGGCAAAATCTGGCCAGTGAACTTTACTTCACCGCTACCCAGAGCTCGTCCACGCCCGGGGTTGCCAAGCCAGCCGAGGTGAAAGCCGACCAGTTGCCACATGGCGTCCAGACCTAGACAACCCGGCATCACAGGGTCGCCGGGGAAGTGGCAGTCGAAGAACCAAAGGTCGGGAGTGATGTCCAGTTCTGCAATAATCTCACCCTTGCCGTATTTGCCACCTTCGTCACTGATGCGCACAATGCGATCGATCATTAGCATATTTGGTGCTGGTAGCTGGGCATTGCCAGCACCAAACAACTCACCCTGTGAGCAGCGAATAAGGTCGTCTTTATTGAAGGAGTCTTGCTTCATTAGTACTTTGGTTCCTGGATTGTCCAGCGCCTGCCTGTTAGCCTGCCTTTAACATAGTACCCTGTAAAAATAGAGGGTTCTATCATTAGTTCTGGCACTGAATATACCATTGCAAGGCTTCTGTCACAGGGGTAGGCGGCTCTATGTAACAAAAAGACAACAGTGGAAAACAACCTGAAATATCAGTCTTACAGATAAACCACTTCGTAACACGCTACTGACATAGCCCATTTTATAAGGCTGACAACGCTTTTCATAAGCCTTGTGCAGATAAAAGGACAGGGCAAATTGAACAGAGTCAGTTACAAAACCGGTAGCGGTGTTCTGAATTGCTGCGTTTTCTTAACACAAACAAACCGGTAGAATAGCAGAGACGTTTAATTCTTACTTTTCTGGCGACAGTTTCTAGCCAAAGTTTTTTACCACAGCTATCAACAAGGGCTCTTTGAGCAACGGTTGCAGACACTATGACAGATACGCCAAACAACAATGGCAGGCATTATAACATAGCAGTGCTGGGGGGAGGCAGTTTTGGTACGGCGTTGGCGGATATTTCTGCGACCAATGGTCATCGTGTCCGTTTATGGATGCGCAGCCAGGAACAGGTTGACAGCATCAATAATGAGCACGTAAATCGCCGTTATTTACCGGATTTCACCATTCATTCTGCAGTGTCTGCATCCGCTGATCTACAGCAGGTAGTGGCTGATGCGGATATTGTATTTATCGCTATCCCCAGTAAATCATTCCGTGAGGTGGTTCAGAAAACCGGTGGTTTACTGAAGCAAAAACTGGTTGTAAGTACCACTAAAGGTATTGAGCCGGTCACGTTTGATTTGATGAGTGAAATTCTCCGTGAAGAAATCCCGGATATCCGCCTTGGTGTTTTGAGTGGGCCAAATCTGGCGAAAGAGATTGTCGCCAAAGCGGTTACAGCAACGGTGATTGCCAGTGAAGATGCTGAATTGATACAGATTATTCAGTCAGTATTGCATTGTGATTATTTCCGGGTTTACTCAAACACTGACGTTTATGGAGTCGAGCTTGCCGGAGCATTAAAGAATATCTTTGCTATTGTTTCCGGTATCGGTGCTGCCATGGGCATGGGTGAAAACACCAAAAGTATGCTGATTACCCGCAGTTTGGCAGAGATGAGTCGTTTTGCTGTGAAGCTTGGTGCTGATCCGATGACGTTTCTGGGGTTGGCCGGAGTCGGGGATCTGATCGCAACCTGCACCTCTAGTCTCAGTCGTAACTATCGGGTGGGCTATGCTCTCGGCAAGGGTAAGACGCTGAATGAAGCAGAAACCTCGCTTGGCCAGGTTGCTGAAGGTGTAAATACACTCAGTCAGGTGAAGCATAAAGCAGATGAGTTGGATGTGTATATGCCGCTGGTGGATGGGTTGTATAAAATAATTTTCGAAGAATGCAGTATTGATACTCTGGTGAAAGGTATGATGTTGCGTGAGCAGAAAACAGACGTAGAATTTATGACAATAAAATAACCACAGTCAGTTTTGGAGGAATACCGGGATGGACGAAAACGTAATCAAGAATCTAAAGTCAGAATCTCGTTGGTTGAGACTCCTGTTTATGGTGTTCTTTGGCACCGTAGGTGTGTTTGCTACCTGGCTGATTATGGCGCTTGCTGCGATTCAGGCGGCTCACGGTTTTGTCAAAGGAGTAGGCAATCAGCGGCTGATGGCATTCACTGAGGGGCTAAATCGATTCGTATTCCAGATTGCTCAGTTTCTGACTTATAACAGTGACGACAAACCGTACCCGTTTTCAGACTGGCCCGATGCGGACAATGATTCTGACAATCAAGACGTGAGTGATACCACCCAATGAAGTTGATTATCATGCGCCATGGCGAGGCAGGTTGGGCTGCCGCCAGTGATTTTGAGCGGGTTCTGACTGCGCGCGGACAACAGGAAGTGCTGAATACTGCCAGTAAGCTGGCTGAAAAAGAGACGGTTGATAAGGTGCTCGCCAGTCCCTATTTGCGGGCACAACAGACGGCTGACATCGTGGCTGAAACGCTGGGCTGTTCAGTCGGTACTCTTGATGCCCTGATTCCAGAGGGAAGCCCTGGCAAAGTGGTTGAGCAGCTGCCTGAATCGGGTACCGTTTTGCTGGCTAGCCACATGCCGTTGGTCAGTGTTCTTGCAGGCTTGCTTTGCGATGGTGTTACTTCGCGAGGCCCTGGTTTTAACACGGCTCATGCTCTCGTACTGGAAATGGAATTTCCGGCGCCAGGCCTGGCAACAGAAGTGCGCTGGATTGCACCTGGCTAAGGAATAGTCCTGAAATAATTTCCCTGTTGCATCCAGATACAGGAATAGCTCTGTAATTCCACTTTGGAAGGAATTTATCGAACTGAATAGTCATGCTTTTCATTGTCAAATATGAAGCGGCAGTTAATGAATTGATAGTGTTTGATGACTTCGTTGTTATCATTATTATCTGTATGGAAAAGACAGTTTTCAAAAGTAATGTTTTCAAAAATAAATGCAATTTTTTTTCCTTTTAACTGTTGAGAGAAATCAATATTTTTGATGGTTTTATTGCTTAATTTCATTTCTATAGAAATAATTTCGCGCCAATCCTTTATGCCAGTATAATCCGCTGCTTTGTTATAGTGGTACGCTTCTAGTTCAGCTTCTTTCGGGAAGGCAGAAATACGTCCTATCAGAATTTGGCGTTTAAAATCTTCGACATCTTCTGTTGTTGTCTGTTGTGTTGGTGCTTGCTGTGTTATTCTATCCGTTGAGCGTTCATAACCATGAAGTATTTTAAATGTTGCTGGTTTTTTATGATTTTTTTCTATGAATTCATCTAATATTTGAGAGGCTAATGCAGACTCAAGATCATCACTGTCTTTTATAACATTAGTTGTCTTTTTTGTCTCGATAGTTTTTTCAAATAATATCTGGTCACTGTCTTCACTATTAAAACATTTTATTATGTACTTGTTTTCATGCTTTTCAACATTAACAGAGTACTCGGCTGTTTGCTTAATGCTATAACCAGTCTTTGTCTTGTTGTTAATACCAACTATGCGGAGAGCATAGGGGTAATTCTGGTTGATAGAATTTAAAAGACCTAAAGGATCGTTATCGATGTAGGGAGCGGCGCGAGTGGTAATTAAATTTTCGTTCTTGACCACATTACCAAGACCTTTTGCAGCAAGATAAAGCGTCATCTTGTCTTTTTCGAGAGCAGGATCCTTTACACTTCTAACGTAGGTCAGTAAAAAGTCACAGTTAGCTATAGGCCCTGTTTCGTTTCCACTTCCTGGTAAGACAGATGAATTGTATATAAGAGCATCTTCATGGGGCTGAAGATTGTGCTTTATTTCCATGTGCCAGTGCTGATCGAAGTTAGCACCGATGCCGCAATTATGTTTATCAGAGATGCTTTCTATTATGTTTCTTAGCGGGTTGTTATCTTGATTGGTAAATCTGATAGGTTTTGAATCAGAAAAATAATCTTGACTTTCATTTTCACAATAAAAAGCACCTTTAAATGTTGTGTTAAATGTTTTTTTGGTATTAAGTACTTTAAATACTTCATTGAAATCTTTTTTTTCTTCTCCTGATTTAAGAAGGTTGGTGAAAGGGTTTTGTTCTTTCTTTATGCCAATCGCACACACTTTACGGTCTAAAATTGATCTTCTGCTGCAAGGGAAGTTGAGCTCTGGATTAAGTGTTATATCCTTCTCGTCAGTGCAATATACCTGCACAGGATGACTCATGAGGTATACATCTTTTCCGCACCACCTTTTAGGTGTCTCAGGGATTAATGGCTGCCCGCTGGTATATGATGCTTCAGGTTGTTCCGGATTTGTATACTCAAGCTTACTGATTTCATTTCCCATTTTTTTATTACCTTTACCTTATTGCTTCAAGCTTTCTTCTAATGGCTGTGAAAACTAAGAGTTCTGAAACAGGATAAAGTTCGTATTTTGTACAGCGAGGCTGACAAGGTTGTTATACCTATCCTGCTTTCTAATTACCGTAGTGAGCATGGCAGGCTGGTCGTCAGCACAAGGCGGAATGATGAGTAATAGCGAGCTATTGCGAGGAATTCCAACGCAGGACTGGCGCTCAGTTTGTCAGCGCAATAGCGTAGGTAGAAGGTAGGATTGGTATATAAGTACCCGGTCATATGGAGTCGAATATTTCTGGTTTATTGGGCTGGTACTATTATCCTTAATCAACAGCTGTGGGAGAATCAGGAAGTTATTTCGTGGCTATTCCTAAACCGCACTCCATTAGGTGGTTTATAGCGAAAATTTTTGTAAGTCTATCCCTTTTTCTGAGGCTTCCAGGCACCAGCCAAATTGATCCCAGTCGCCCAGTACGTAACGCTTACCCATCCCCCTTTCTAATTTAACATCGTGAATGGCAGGGCGATGAGTATGACCGTGGATCATTTTGGTGACGCCAGCCTTATTCATAACCCGAATCACTTCTTCAGGTGTGACATCCATTATTTTCAGTGTTTTTCCAGTTTTGGCTTTTTTGCTGTTCTCACGAATCTTGCTCCCTAGATTTTGTCGATAAGAGAGCGGTGTTTTGCGTAAGATGGCCATCACCAGTGGATTTCGAATCCGTTTTCGATATTTCAAATATTGAATGTCTGCCGTGCAAAGCAGGTCGCCATGCATTAATAATACCGGTTCGGAATTAAGCTCAATAAGGCAAGGGTCTTTTAACCAGTGAGCACCGGTTGCTTTGAGGAAGGCTTTGCCCAGTGCAAAATCACGATTGCCTGGCATCAGATAAAGGGATTTTCCGGTATCCGAAAACTGCTTCAGTTGCGCGGCAATGTCATGATGGAAGGGTTCCATAGCATCGTCGCCAACCCAGTATTCAAAGAAATCACCAAGAATGTAGAGCGCATCAGCTTTTGGCGCACGATGAGTCATAAACTCACAAAACGCCCGGGCAATGACCGGGCGTTCTGGAGTTAAATGCAAGTCCGAAATAAACAGGACGGTCATTCAATGATTTCCGCAGATTCAATCACCACATCATCCATTGGTACATCCTGATGACCTGAGCGAAAGGTGGTTTTTACACCCTTGATTTTATTGACCACATCCATGCCTTCAGTTACCTTGCCGAATACACAGTAGCCCCAGCCATCGGTAGTTTTAGAGCTATGGTTCAGAAAAGAGTTGTTAGACACATTGATGAAGAACTGAGCAGTGGCTGAGTGTGGATCCATAGTGCGAGCCATGGCTACAGTACCGAGTTCGTTTTTCAGCCCATTATCGGCTTCGTTCTCAATAGGTTTTTTTGTGGATTTTTGCTCCATGCCGGGTTCAAAACCACCGCCCTGAATCATAAAGCCATCAATGATGCGGTGGAAAATAGTACCATCAAAATGACCTTCTTTTACATATTCAAGGAAGTTGGCAACTGTCTTTGGGGCTTTTTCGCCATCCAGTTCCAGTTTGATATCGCCGAAATTGGTATGTAATACAACCATGGGTTTACCGTTTCTCAGTGATGCCACTATGGGCGTGAGAGGCAGATTCTAGGCGTTTATAACGCTCCTGTAAAAGCAATCCGCCATGAAACCGGTACAGGACGTCTGAAAAAAGCCGGTTCTTACGATGAATCAATCCGTTTCCCTTGTGGATATCCGTTTCTCAAGCAAAGCGGATATGGTAGTCTTTGCCGATTATGCTTCAGGGTCCCAGGCTCAGGATCAACCTTCCGACGCTGGCGACTCATCTGCAACCCTTTCAAAGATGCATCAGTGATAATGAGCGCAACAGACAAACCTCTGAATTTTCTGGAACAGATTATTGAAAAAGATCTGGCTGAAGGCCGGGTCGCTACTGTTCATACCCGTTTCCCGCCGGAGCCCAATGGCTTTCTGCACATAGGGCACGCTACTTCTATCTGCCTGAACTTTGGTCTGGCAGAAAAGTACCAGGGTCAATGTAATCTGCGTTTTGATGACACTAATCCTGAAAAGGAAGAGCAGGTGTACGTTGATGCCATTCAGGAAGACATTAAATGGCTGGGATTTAAATGGTCTGAAGGTGTGCGTTTTGCGTCCAGCTATTTTGACCAGTTCTATGAATGGGCTCTGCATTTGATTAAAGAAGGCAAAGCCTATGTTGATCATCAAGACGCTGAATCCATGCGGGAAACCCGTGGTAATTTTAATAAGCCTGGTGTAGAAACCGCAGATCGCAAGAAAAGTGTTGAAGAAAATCTGGTCGAGTTTGAAAAAATGCGTGCCGGTGACTACGAAGAAGGCAAGGCGTGCTTGCGTGCCAAAATTGATCTGCAAAGTTCTAACATGAATATGCGTGATCCGGTGCTCTATCGAATTCGCAAAGTGCCCCACCATCAGACAGGCGATAAGTGGTGCATCTATCCAAGCTACGATTTTGCTCATGGCCAGGAAGATGCTATTGAAGGTATTACCCACTCTATCTGTACGTTGGAGTTTCAGGATCATCGCCCACTGTATGAATGGTTTCTGGAGAATCTACCGGTACCTTCCAAACCGGTTCAGTATGAGTTTGCCCGTACCAATCTGAACTACACCGTAACGTCCAAACGCAAGCTCAAGCGCTTGGTGGACGAAGAGCGTGTATCCGGCTGGGATGATCCTCGTATGCCAACGGTGTCCGGTATGCGTCGTCGGGGTTATACGCCTGCGTCTATTCGCAAGTTCTCTGAAATGGTGGGCGTGAGTCGCACCGATGGTATTGCTGATATTTCCATGCTCGAACATGCCATTCGCAGCGATCTTAATGACAATGCCTATCGTGCCATGGCCGTATTGAACCCTCTGAAACTGGTGATTACCAACCTGCCAGAAGGTGAAGTTCAGGAGATGACAGCAGCGGCACACCCCAGCAAAGCAGAAATGGGTGAACGCACACTGCCATTCACCCGTGAAATCTATATTGATCGTGCCGACTTCACCGAAGATACTACGCTGTCTCGCAAGAAGTTTAAACGTCTGGTGTCTGGCGAATACGTGCGCCTTCGCAGTGCCTACGTCATTAAGGCTGACGAGGTGATTAAAGACGATAATGGTGACATTATTGAGGTGCATGCTTCTTATGTGCCCGGCACTGTTGGTGAGAATCCGCCGGAAGGCATCAAGCCACGTGGTGTGATTCACTGGGTATCGGCTTCACACAGTAAAGAAGCTGAGCTGCGTATGTACGATCGTCTTTTCAACCACGAAGCGCCGGATCGGGGTGATGAAGACTTTATCACGCACATGAATCCGGAATCCCTCAAGGTTCAGACCGCCAGGGTTGAGCCGAGTCTGGTGGAAGCCAGACCAGAACAAAGTTTCCAGTTTGAACGTGAAGGCTACTTTGTGGCAGATCGTCATGATCACAGCGCTGAGAAGCCTGTGTTCAACCTGACTATTGGTTTAAAAGATACCTGGGCGAAAAAAATCTAATCACTTAGGTCGGTTTACCCTTTAGGGTAAGCCGGTCTGCGTCAAGGGATGTGAATTACAGGAAATTAATGTGCTGCAGATTTATAACAGCCTGACTCGCAAAAAAGAGCCATTTACCCCCATCGACGGCAACCATGTGCGCATGTATGTCTGTGGTATGACCGTGTACGACTACTGTCATATTGGTCACGCCCGTACCGTCACTGCCTTCGATGTGGTGGCTCGTTACCTGCGTGCCAAAGGTTATGATCTGACCTATGTCCGCAATATTACTGACGTGGATGACAAGATCATTGCCCGTGCTGCTGACAATGGCGAAGACTTTATGGCGCTGACTGAACGCATGATTAAAGCGATGCGGGATGATTTTGCTCGTCTCGGTAATCTGGCACCGGATGCTGAACCAAGAGCCACCGATCATATTGATGGCATGCTGACCATGATTCAGGGATTGATCGACAAAGGCTTTGCCTATGCGCCAGGTAATGGTGATGTGTATTACCGTGTACGCAAGTTTGATGGATACGGCAAGCTGTCGGGCAAAATTCTGGAAGAGCTGGAAGCCGGTGCCCGCATTGAAATCGATGAGGAGAAAGAAGATCCTTTGGATTTTGTACTCTGGAAAGCCGCCAAATCGGGCGAACCTTTCTGGGAATCGCCCTGGGGTAATGGTCGTCCCGGTTGGCATATCGAATGTTCTGTCATGGGTAAAAGCTGCCTTGGTGACACCTTTGATATTCATGGCGGCGGCTCTGATCTGAAGTTCCCGCACCATGAAAATGAAATTGCCCAGAGCGAAGCCCACAACTGCGCAAAATTCGTGAATACCTGGATGCATTCCGGTGCTATTCGCATTGATAACGTCAAGATGTCGAAGAGTCTGGGGAACTTCTTCACCATTCGAGAAGTTCTGGATAAATACGATGAAGAAGTGGTTCGTTACTTTATGATCTCCAGCGGCTATCGCAGCCCGATCAACTATTCAGAAGATAGCCTGAAAGACGCCGGGGTGCGCCTGGAGCGGCTCTATACGTCTTTGAAGGGGTTGGATCTAAACGGTGTTGAAGCCGCAGAAAATACCGACTTTGAAGAGAACTTCTTCAAGGTAATGGACGACGATTTTAATACACCTCAGGCACTGGCGGTACTTTTTGAACTGACCCGCAAGCTGAACAGTGTGCGTGCTGAAGGTGACGTGGCAGCACTGCCTCTGGCAGCCTTGTTGCGTAAGCTGGGCGGTATTCTGGGCATTTTGCAGCGTGATGCTGAAGTATTTCTGAAGTCTGGCTCCGATGTGGACGAGGCATGGATTGAATCTATGATTCAAAAGCGTAAGGATGCCAAACAAGCCAAAGATTTCGCTGAGTCTGATCGTATTCGTGATGAATTGGCGGCTCAGGGTGTCATCCTACAAGACAGTCGGGAAGGTACTACCTGGCGTATAGAGCGCTAATGATGTGCGCTCTTTGCCAATTGTCTGCATAGATTGTAATCAGGGTAGGTTGGTTTCCGCCCGAAGGGCAGAAGCCAACAACATCAAGACGCCAATATCAGGTTGTCGGTATTTTGTTTGGTATCTTCCTTCGCCGTCTCTGCCTCTTTCTCTTCCACCTTTTCATTCGCTGTATTTTCTTCAGCTATCTGTTGCACTGGTTCAGTGATCGTCTTGCTTGTCTCCTTCGAACTAAAAGCTGGTGCGATTGCGTTCAGTTCTCTGGCGACACTGTGAAACCGGCCTGTAGGCAGGTCATTACCAAAACGAACAAATCCCTGTAACTGAGGCAGTCTGGCGATTTCTTCAGGTGTCACAAGCGGTAAGGTCAGTAATCGTTGAGACTGTATTTTTTCGTCGCTGTTGCCATAGCTGACCTCTGTCGTTTGAGTGGTTTTCTTGAAACCCAGCCTGGATGAGAGCCAGTATTGGGTGGTTGGGTCATTACTGCTCATCGCGACAATGTTGTCAAAAGCTCGCAACAAGGCATTGCTGTCCTCTTCTCCATAGATAGAGGCTAATACCGGTGTTGACCGCAGAGTAATAATGGCGCTGGCGCAGGTTCGACGAGATTGTACTGCGTAATCAATCAGGGCAGGAATGCGGTGAGTGGACGATAAATCATCAATTACCATAAAAATTCGGCGCAGATGGTCAGTATGTAACCCGGTCAGTGTTTTGGCTGCCAAGTTTAGCCAGGTTGCGCTAAGGGATTTTAGACTATCCTGCTCAGACGGGGTGGTGCTGATAAATAGCCAGTTGTCGGAGTTCTCATTAAAAGCCCAGCGTCGTACAGAAAATCGAGTGCTGGCATTGTCTAGCTCTTTCAGTGGAGCCAGTGTCTCCATTAAAATACCACGGATACCAAAGCAGGCATTTTCGCCATTTTCAGCGATGATAGTCGCGGCTTCAGTATTGCTGAGGGCGCTGATGATCTGTTCGTCATTCAGTTGCTCAATATTTTCCATCAGATGCAGAGTGCGCGGGTTTTCACGGTTTCCTTCAGCTTCAGCCAGTTTGGCGAGGACCAGGCGTGCGCCTGTTACCCACTTTTCCTGCCCGGGATGATCGGCTATCAGAGTGTTGGCAGTCTGAAGATAATCCTGATAATGGCGACAGTCGCACCAGATATCCCAGCCGACACTGCGTTGATCCAATGGGTTTAACAGAATATCTGTTCCGTGGCGATAAAACAGGCTGACCAGCTCACCAGTGGGGTCAAAAATAATCGCTTTACGTCTGGCTCTGCGAATACCGGCAAGAATTTCCCTAAGGTTGGCGGTTTTGCCGCTGCCGGAAGAGCCGCAGATAATCAGGTTGCTGATGTCTGTTTTATCCGGAAATGGGATGCCGGCTATGGATAATCGTGTTTGAGAAGGGTTCTCCAGTGTTTTTTTTCGTAATTCATCCGCTTCTATAATGGTTTCCAGCTCATCTTCAGTGTCTTCAATTTCTTGTTGGAGCTGAAGTAAATTAAAACCACACTTAAAGATCGTTTGGAAAATAAAAAACATGATCATGCATAGCATGATTTTTGCGGATGTAATCAGAGCGGTTTCTTCAAGCTCTCCATCTTTGAGAATGGATGAGTTCTTGCGTTGAACCAGTTGACCGCTGTCGTTGATGTACTCTTCCACATGATTCTGTGAGCCAAAGACTTCAACGATGATCACTGAATATAAGACGGCCAGTGACTGACTCCGGTCTTTGGGGGTCGTTATGGAAAAAAACAACATTAGCGAAAGTATAAATGCAAGCAAGGATGCAATACCCTTTCGCCGGTTGGAATTTACTTGAAACATGAGGTTTGTTATCTCGATCTTATCCTGCTCAGAGAACGTCTGGAACACAGAAAAATTAATTAAAAAAATACATCTTCTGTCGTACTCCTGATATAGCAACTGTTGAGCGGGACCCACGAGCCCGGATTATCCATGACAATGATTCAAAACGGGATGGCCGGAATGACGGCGGCCTCCACTTCCCTGATGGTGACCAGCACCAATATCGCAAATGCTTCGGTAGAGGGTTACTCACGCCAGCAAGCAACTTACAGTACATCGCCTACAGGTAGTGTGTTTGTCAGCGGTATAGAGCGTGTGACCGATGACTTCTATGTATCTCAGGTGCAGGATGCCAGTTCGTCTGTTGGATATAGCACTGCGTTTGCCAGTCAGAGCGGCAAGCTGGAAAGTACCTTGAGTAGTGATGCGATAAGTCTGTCATCATCGCTCAATAGTTTTTTTGAATCTCTTGATGCGGCACAGGCTGACCCTATGGATGTCGCCTATCGTCAACAGGTATTGAGTGAAGCTGATAATCTTGCATCGCAGTTTAATACGCTATCAACAGAAATCATTGATCAGATGGACGATCTTGATAACGAGCTCGGCACTATGATGAAAGAAGTCAATGGTCTTCTGACACAGGTCGCTGAGTTGAATGATGAAATTGCTCAGGCGGAAGCGGTGGGGAAAGCTTCTGCTGATCTTCTTGATGAACGTGACCGGTCGGTGCAGCAATTATCTGAGCTGGTTGGCGTAGAGGTTATCTATCAGGATGATAATACCGTAGACCTGTTCCTGTCTTCGGGTGAACCGCTGGTGGTGAATAGCGATGCTAATGAGCTTCTGCAGGTAAAAGGTACACCTGATACTGAAGTGAGTATGCTTGCCCTCGATACTGGAACTCATGTCAAAGTTTTGGGCGATGAAGTCGGTGGAGCGTTACAGGCGCAGCTGGATTTCAGAGATGATGTGTTACAGCCGGCCCTTAATGAACTTGATCGAATGGCGCTGGTGTTGGCAGGTGCTGTCAATGAACAGCTGTCAAAAGGGTATGATCTTGACGGAAAAGAGGGTGAGAAACTCTTTAATGACATCAACTCTAATGAAGCCATGAAAGCACGCTCTACGTCCGCGGAGGGCACCAGTGCCCATCTCACAGTGGCGATTACCGACAGTAGCGAGCTCACTGCAGAAAACTATCTGATCGAAATTGACAAAGCCGGTCAGCCAATAGTGACGGTCTATCCCGGTGGCGAATCTTTTAAACCCACCCTTAACGCTGATGGCGCTATGGCGTTTGATGGCATGGCGATCAGTGTCGCGGAAGGGGCAATGCAGCCCGGCAATAGTTTTTTTATTCAGCCCGGTAATAATGCCGCTGCAGATGTTGAAGTGACGATGGAAGAACCTAAGCATCTCGCGTTCTCATCAAATCCTGACGAGCCAGGTAATAATAAAAATCTTTTGGCATTGTCTGATTTGCAGGATGCTGATCTGGTTGAAGGTAATCTCAGTGTTAATGAAGCCTATAACGATCTGGTGATTGATGTTGGCAGCACCACTGCAAAAGCCAAGAAAGAATACGACGCTGCCAGAATGGTTCATCAGGAAGCTAGCAGCAATCTGTTGAGCGTAGCAGGCGTTAATATGGATGAAGAAGCGTCCAATATGCTGGTTTTTCAGCAGGCCTATGCTGCGAACGCTAAGGTGATTAGTACGGCGGACAAGCTGTTTAACACTATTTTAGGGATTTGAGAACAAATGCAAGTTGGCTTCCCGTCGATGATAGGACGCCGGTAACCAGCACTGGGTGCTGGTGACAATCTGTTATTCGGTGAGCCAGTATCAAGCCCTGGTGAAACTGGTTACTTTTTTATGCGCCTGATGGCGCAATGTTGGCCTGGACTTTGTCGTAAACCAACCTACGGAACTATAAATATGCGCGTAAGCACAATGCAAATGACTGGCGCCATGCAGTACAACATGATGTCAACGACCAGTCAGATGAATAAAACACTGATGGAAATGAGTAGCGGGAAGTCAGTCAATAAACCTTCTGATGATGTGCTGGCCGCTACACAGATTCTTGGTCTGGAAGACGACACTGCTCAACTGAAATCCTACGAATCTTCTATCAGCAAGGCGGAAAGTAGCCTGGCTATGACAGAAACAATGCTGACTGATATGAATGATTCTCTTGACCGGATGCGTGATCTGGTTCTGGCAATGGGTGGTAAACCATTGTCCGGGAGTGAAAAAAAGGCTGATGATGTCAAAGGAGACGATGACAAAAAGGCTGAAGAAAAAGCAGAGTCAGAAGGCAGTTCAAAAAAGTCGGTCAATAACGCGGATATCGCAGCCTATGTCAAAGAGATAGAAGCGGTATTGGGTAATCTTGCTGATATTACCAACACGAAAAGTGCTACCGGGGAATATATCTTTGGGGGTACTGGAGGTGGTGCGGAAGTCGTTTCTTTGAATAAAGAGACTGGGCAATACGTTGTTGGTGGTAGTGATAATGTGCGCGAAGTCCAGGTTAGTGATTCTCAGGCAGTAGACCAGGGTATTGTTGCTGGTGATCTTTTTGACAGGGGCGAAGATAATTTTTTCAGCGACCTTGCAGGGTTTGCTGATATGGCTACCGACCCGGATACCACGCAGAAAGAGTTGAGTGAAGCTATTAAGAATGCGCTGATTACTATCGATGAAACCCAGGCTTCAGTTAACCAGTCTATTACTGAAGTAGGTGCCTCTTTGAATAAGCTGGAGATGGCAAAAGACACTAACTCAGATCAGCAGCTTTATAACGAAACCATGAAAGGCGGATTGGAAAATACCGATTTTTCCAAGGCGACCATGGACTTTACCATGATGCAAAATCAGCTACAGGCCGGGCAAAAGGCGTTTGCGATGGTCAATGGTACCAGCTTGTTCGATTACATCTGATGTGGCGGATGCGCAGTGTATACGTTGCACAATTATCAATACGTGTTGATCGATAAATAACAAGTGTATTTATCATAGGTGAATATCTGCTTATTTTTTTACACTACCTCTGGCTAAATCAAAGGAGGTAGAAAGGTTGAGCATTATTCACTGGTTCGATATTAATAACACGCTCGTCAATATTCCTGTTGGTGGTGGTTATGCCATGTCATGGATTGAAGCCATTGGCACTCTGGCAGGATTGCTGTGCATCTGGTTAGCGAGTAAGGAAAAGACGATTAATTATCTGTTTGGTCTGATTAATGTGACCTTGTTTGCGGTTATCTTTTTCCAGATTAAACTGTACGGACTGTTACTGTTACAACTGTTTTTCTTCTGCGCCAATATTTATGGTTGGTACGCCTGGACACGACCCGCGTCTGATAATGGTGATGTCCTTGAAATTCGTTGGCTCTCCAGACAAAAGTTGATGTTGACTGCCGGTTTGAGTGTGCTTGGTATTGCACTGATGACTGCCTATATTGATCCATTCTTTTTTGCTCTGGCGAATCTGGTTGTTGATAGCATGAATCTCATGGGTGCAGACCTTGCCAGTCCGGTGTTGGAGCCTGATGCGTTTCCTTTCTGGGATTCAGCCATGACAGTGTTGTCCATTGTCGCCCAAATTCTGATGACCCGTAAGTATGTAGAGAACTGGATTCTGTGGGTGGTGATTAATATTATCAGTGTGGGGGTCTATACGGTGCAAGGCGTTTATGCCATGTCCATTGAATACGCGATACTGATGTTTATTGCGTTAAATGGTACTCGGGAGTGGTGTAACAGAGCAAAAGCCAACAGCCCGGCAAAATAAGAAAGCGATAATAAAAGAGGTTGTGTCGGAGTCCGGTTTATGGATTCCGACACAACAGCATCAGGATAGGGTTTCTTGAAGGCGGTCAAGTGCTTTTGCCAAAGCTTCATCACTGGTGGCAAACGACAGTCGCATGCAACCTTCAGAGCCAAAAGCAGAACCCGGCACCAGAGCTACGCCTTTTTCAAGGAATAAGGCCGCAAGATCGGTGTCTTTTTCCATGCCTAGTGTTTTCATGGCGCCGTTAAAGTCGGCGAAGGCATAAAAGGTCCCGTCACCTTCAATGGCACTGACACCGGGTAGCTGATTCAGTCGAGCCACCACATAGTCATGGCGCTTTTTGAACGAAACCAGCATTTCCTTGACGCACTCCTGCGAGCCATCCAAAGCCGCCACTGCTGCCGCCTGAGCAATTGAGCATGGGTTGGAGGTGCTCTGTGATTGAATCTTCTTCATGTTCTTCACTAGCCATTCCGGACCACCGGCATAACCGATACGCCAGCCTGTCATGGAATAGGCTTTAGATACACCATTGAGAACCATCGTACGCTCATATAGATCCGGGCAGGCCATGACAATATTGCAGAAAGGCTCATCAGCCCAAAGGATATGCTCGTACATATCATCGGTGGCGATAATCACTTCAGGGTATTTGCGCAATACTTCGCCCAGTGCTTCCAGCTCTTTGCGGGTGTATGCCGTGCCGGATGGGTTGGAAGGGCTGTTGAGCACTACTAGCCGGGTTTTGTCAGTAATGGCTGCGTCCAGCTGTTCTGCTGTCATCTTGAAGCGATGTTTTAGATCGGTTTCAACCACCACAGGCACACCTTCGGCAATGACCACCATGTCTGGATAGGAAACCCAGTAAGGAGCAGGAATGACCACTTCATCACCGGCATTCAATAGTGCCAGGGCCAGATTAAAAAAGCTCTGCTTGCCGCCACAGGAGACCAGAATCTGACCGGGCGTGTATTCAAGGCCGTTATCGCGCTGGAATTTGCGGATGATTGCCTGCTTTAGTTCAGGAGTGCCATCCACTGCTGTGTATTTTGTTTTGCCTTCATTAATGGCTTTGATGGCTGCCACTTTAATATGTTCAGGAGTATCGAAATCAGGCTCGCCTGCGCCAAGACCGATGATGTCGTGTCCGGCGGCACGCAGTTCAGCCGCTTTCGCGGTGACTGCCAGAGTCGGGGAGGGCTTGACCATTTGTACGCGCTGGGAAGGATGAGCTGTCACAGTAATCCTCTTTTATCATTGTCAGAACGGTGAGATGCCGATAGAGTCTAGTATCCTCTAGCGCATAATACACAAATAGAACATGCAGTACATGGGTTACCATAGTTCTGTTTCGTTTTTTCCAATTTTTAATCGAGATTTGATGGTAGGAAATCCAATCTATGGCTCGCCAGTTTAAAGTATCTTCGATATTCAGTCCGGCAGGTGATCAGCCTGAAGCCATTGAAAAACTGGTGGCAGGGATTAACTCGGGGCTGGCCTGTCAGACGTTGTTGGGGGTGACTGGCTCAGGAAAAACGTTCACTGTCGCCAATGTCATCGAGCAGATTCAGCGTCCAACCATCATTATGGCGCACAACAAAACGCTGGCGGCGCAGCTTTACGGTGAATTCAAAGAGTTCTTCCCCAATAATTCCGTAGAGTATTTTGTCTCTTACTACGATTACTATCAGCCAGAAGCCTATGTACCCAGCTCCGACACTTATATCGAGAAAGATGCATCGGTCAATGAGCATATTGAACAGATGCGTCTTTCGGCCACCAAGGCGTTAATGGAAAGAGACGACGCTATTATTGTCGCTACGGTATCAGCCATTTATGGATTGGGTGATCCCAAATCGTATCTGAAAATGATGATGCATCTGGATCGCGGTGATATTGTCGATCAGCGCACCATTCTCCGCAAGCTGGCAGAATTACAATATACCCGTAACGATATGGACTTTCGCCGGGCGACGTATAGAGTCAGAGGCGATGTGATTGATATCTTCCCTGCTGAATCTGAAAAAGAAGCTATACGACTGGAGTTGTTTGATGAAGAGTTGGAGCAGATCAGTGAGTTTGATCCGCTGACCGGTGAAGTCCTGCGCAAATTGCCAAGAGTCACTATTTACCCAAAAACACACTACGTGACACCGAGGGAAACGATTCTCCAGGCGATTGACCATATTAAAGTTGAACTGGTCGAGCGCCTTGACGTATTGCGCAAGAACAACAAGCTGGTAGAAGCTCAACGACTGGAGCAGCGCACCCGCTACGATCTGGAAATGATGACCGAGTTGGGTTATTGCACCGGGATCGAAAACTACTCCCGCTACTTATCGGGCAGTAAGCCTGGTGAAGCGCCGCCCACTCTGTTTGATTATATTCCGCCCAACGCCTTGCTGGTTATTGATGAATCCCATGTTACCGTGCCGCAGATCGGTGCTATGTACAAAGGCGATCGTTCGCGTAAAGAAACACTGGTAGAATTTGGCTTTCGTCTGCCCTCGGCGCTGGATAACCGGCCCATGAAGTTTGAAGAGTGGGAAGGGCGTCGCCCGCAAACTATCTTTGTCTCTGCGACACCAGGCAAATATGAAGAAGAACATCAGGGGGCAAATCGTCGATCAGGTGGTTCGTCCAACCGGGCTGGTGGATCCGATCGTGGATGTTTTACCAGCGACCACGCAGGTAGATGATCTCTTATCACAGATTCATAACACCGTTGCCAAAGGTGAGCGAGTGCTGGCGACCGTACTGACGAAACGTATGGCAGAAGATCTGACCGACTACCTGCATGAGCATGATGTGCGTGTTCGCTATCTGCATTCGGATATTGACACCGTTGAACGTGTAGAAATAATTCGGGATCTGCGTATTGGTGCCTTTGATGTGCTGGTGGGCATTAACCTGTTACGTGAAGGTTTGGATATGCCAGAAGTATCGCTGGTTGCTATTCTTGACGCTGACAAGGAAGGCTTTCTTCGTTCTGATCGCTCGCTGATTCAGACCATAGGCCGGGCTGCACGGAATGTGAATGGTCGTGCGATACTGTACGCCGACCGAGTGACTGGCTCGATGGAGCGAGCGATCAAAGAAACCGAACGTCGTCGTGAAAAGCAAGTGGCACACAATACAGCTCACGGCATTATCCCTAAGAGTGTACAGAAATCTGTTGCCGATATTCTCGAAGGTGCGGTAGTGCCCGGCAAGAAGAAGGGCGCTAAAAAAACGCAGAAAGTGGCAGAACCCAAAGCCTCTTACGATATTGATATGACCCCGGAAGCCATGACTGCACAAATCACCAGACTCGAAGATCGGATGATGGAACACGCCAGGAATCTTGAGTTCGAAAAAGCCGCCGACGTGCGTGACGAAATCACCATTCTTCGAGATAAAGTTCTGAAACATTAATAGATTAACCGTTCCTGAAGGTTGCTTTTTTTATCCGCATTGATAATATACACAGCAACTTCAGGCGGTTAGCTCAGCTGGTTAGAGCGCTACCTTGACATGGTGAAAGTTGTTCGCTCGACCAGTTCAAAATAGCTTAATAAAATCAAAAGATTACAGGCTTTTTTTTGCCATTCTTATTTCTTCCCAAAACCCTTTAGCGAACTTATAGCGAACTTGGTAGAGAATACATCAGGAAACATGTTCCTCTGCCAGTGTTTTGAACGTCTTCTGATTCTCCACCCAGTTATCCAAATCCGACACTTTATATCTTACTAACTTTGTACCAATTCGGAAGAAAGGTGGTGGGGTGACTCCGCAGAGATTTCCTGTGGTTCTTGATAGGTCCAAGCGTTGTTTACTGACGCCAATGTACTTGGCTGCTTCTTTGGTAGGGAGGGCTGAGGCTGGGGTGCTTTGCGTCATAGCTCTTGCTCGTTATTGTTTTCCAAATATTAGCATAGCTAATAATTTTAGAGCAAGAGCCAGATGGCTCAGGGAGAAGCTATCTCACTAATTTTTGCAATGTAACTGATTTCGTTAGGGGTGTAGGATGACGATATGCCGGAAATGTCTACAGTGGTTTTTTCATTTGAGCTTTCGATTACTTTGCCGATATCGAATCGATTTCTTTTTCTTAGTTTAATAATTACTTTATTGTTTTTTCTGGGGCGGGTTTTCATATCTAAAATAATATATTGGCCTTTCTCTATATCTTCATATTCTGCGTCAGCTTCTATTGCAATTTTTTCTTTGATGTTTTTCTTTAACCAGAGTGAGATTAAGTATTTCGAAGGTTGTCTATTCGTTAAGGTCCCCATGACAGGAACAGAGGAGATGAAGTTACTATTCTCAATATATTTTTCTAGTTTTAGCTCAGGGTCTATTCTCTCAGGTTTTTCTTGAAGGAGTTCGGAGAACTTTAATATTGCGTCGGTGTTTAAAGGTACAAGGGCATTGAAATATTGACTTATTGCACCCTGTGTCATCTCTAAAGTTTCAGCAGCTTTTACTTGCGTAAGCCCTAATTCTTTTTTCTTATTCTCATAAAGCTGTTTTAATTTTGCTGCTTTTTCTCTGTCTTTTTCGGTGATTTTTCGGTCAGCCATCACTAAACCTCTGTACCAGAAGGAAGGGAGATATTATTAGCATAGCTTATTTTTCAGCCACGCTACCGCCACCGAGAAGTGATATCCGGTGGGGTACAAAATTTGTGCTTATGCCTGGTGCGGATAGCAGTAGCCCCACCGAAAAGCATCAATATTGTATATAATATTAATGTTTCTCCGTGAGGTAGTATATGCTGTGTATTTAGACAGTGTTTTGTAGAATCAGGCTACACAACTCTTTATGTGATAGGCACTTGGAGAGGAAGGCTTCAGCGGAGATCGAATTTTTCCATTCCAGCCCCCTAAAAACAACTCCGCCGTGCTCTGATCCTGCAATTACCCATGCGTCACCACGAATACGATTTCTGCGTTCGAGCCATCTTTGTTGTTGTGTAGACAGATACTTTTTGGAAGTCAGGTCTATCATTGTTTGTGGGCGTTTTGGGAATACTTTTATATATTTCCATTCTACCCACAAATCTTTTGCTTCTCCTTCGAAAAACCAGTCCGGTACTCCACCGGCATAGTTATCGTTAATCTTCCATTTATACTTGTCCTTTGGCAGGTGTCGTGTAACAGCCCGTATGTAAGAATGTTCGTTCATACTTTTTCATTTTGCTCCAGGTTGTTTAGTACAAACTTGATAGTTCTTATTTCGTCACGATCCAAAGGCATTTCTTCCATAGCTCTTTTCAGAAAAGAAACAAAGACGTATTTTTGAATCCAGTTCAGGTCCATGATTTTGTTCCTGTGATATGGTCGATAATTGCTTTGCAATATTCGATTTGGTGCAGAGAATCATCCACAGCATTGTGGTGAACACCTTTTCTTTTAATTGTTTTCTTCGGGTCGATTCCGCATTGCTGTCCCAAGAAGACAAGTGTTCTTACTGAGCGTGATTCCCAGAAATTCCATGGAAAGGCCATATCGCAAACACTAAAAGCATTTTCCGTGATAACAATATCGAATGTGTTGTCGTTACCCCAGATATTCAACTCCATCTTTGGTGCTTGTTTCCTGATCTTTACAAGCCACTTGGTAAATAGGTCGAGTGCTTCTGGCAAAGGCAGGGCGTCCTTTGCTGTTAATACTTTTTGAGCTTCCTCGTTTTGCTCTTTCCACCACTTCAGGGTGCTGTCGTCTGTTGTACAGCCCAGATCAATACACGAGTCGCCACTGACGTTTACATAGAAAGTTTCTTTTTCGTCGGAGCCAAAGTTAAACGCTGCGGCACCAATAGCGATAATAGCGGAGGTGGGTCGGTTTCCGAGGGTTTCTATATCCAGCATGATCTGGTTGAGCATAAGGAGATTCCTTTCAGGGAGAATAAAAAAGCCCTCACGAAGGAGGGCATAGGGTGGGGGTTATGCAGCCTGAGTCGTACCCTTGATGTTGTTGTACATCTCAAAGGCAGCGTCATACTGTGCTTTCGGGGAAAGTCCCATGAAGTCGAATCCTGGTACGAACCATGTACCTTTAGAATTTGATTTCTTTTCAGGGAATAGTCGCCAGATACCCGCAAAGCGTGGAGCGTTCTGTGGGTGATTAAGCTGGATTGCACTGTTCCATTGCTTGCTGGCTGTCAGGCGGGTGCCTGAGAAGTGCATGATGGCGGGATGCAGAACATTACCTTCATCATCCAGTACCAGAATGGCGTGTTTGGCTGTCTCAGCGATGTTATGAGCTTTCTCACCGCCTTGCAGGGTTTCCATATGCTCACTGGCTTCTTTGAGCGTATCGAAAGTTCCCTGAATACCGCCGCCGAGATCACGGCTTTTCCAGACAGTGTACTGGATTTCGTAGTAAAGAGGGACGATCAGCAATGATTCAAAGAAATCATTGGTGATGGTGTTTTGCAGCAGTCCTGGGCGAGCACCTTCCAGTCCATCCAATATGGCGGCACTGTTACTTTCCACAATAACGATTCGTGGGATAGCAAGGTCTTCACTACCTACGTTTTCGTTACCGAGGCCAGCAGCGGCGTCGTAATCTGTTACTGCAACTGCGGTGCCTGACTGTGAACCGAACAGGGCAACTTCAGTGTTTTCAGTTTTTTCTTTTGCTTTAGCCATAAGGCAATAGTCCTTTAGTTTATTGTTAAATTAGTATTGCTAATATTTACAGATGCATTAACCCATAGAGGTCAACGTGCCCGTAAATTCAGGGATACTTTTTCATAGGCTTCTGTACCGGCGATGTCACCTGTCAGTTCCCGTTGCTCACGCCAAGCGGTGTTTGAAACCCGTTTCTGGAGCAGGAAAAAAGCATCGTTGTCCCTAATAAACTGGTACAAACTGTCCCAGTCTTTTACGTTTGCAACAATTTGGGTGCTGGCAGACATGGATGCGTGGGCGGTACGTGTAGAGTCCGTACCCATTTCGTTCATGGCGGCGAGTACCTGTTCGGATATCTCCTCAAATTCTTTGCTTAGTTCTTTGTCCTGTTCTTTCAGAAGACGACGTTCATCCCGTATTTGTATCAGGCGCTGGGATAGCGCATCGAGATCAGTCATTGATCAGGTTCTGCATGGCGGTTTGAAGGTTTTCCATCTGCTCCTCAAGCTCGGCAATATCACCGAGAGCGTCTTTCTTCCTGGCTTCCATTGCATTGATTTGCTTTTGGGTAGCATTGAGTGCGCCTTCTGCTTTGAGCATGGCCTTTTTAACTTTGTCCATGTCCTTGGCGACAGAGAGAATAGTTGCACCCTTTGGTACGTCGTCGGTTTTGCTTTTGTTGGTTTCAGCAGGGGCTTTGACATCAGTCATTGTTATGCTCCGGTTTTTGTTTTTGTGAAGTTACAGAACAGGTCGAGCAGGTCATCCATACGTTCGACTTTGCCATCCAGCTTTTCGTAAACGTCTTCTTCCGCTGTGTCACGGGCAGCTATCCTGACTGTTTCAGTCTTTCTGGTCTGTCCGGCACGGTAGATTCTGCGATTGAATTGCTGATAGTGTTCTGCGTTATACGTCGGGGAGCACCAGATAGTGCTAGTCCCCTTCGTAAGGGTTAGCCCATGTCCCGCAGATTGGGGGTGGGCCATGATCAGCTTCAGCTTTCCCTGCTGAAACTGGTCAACTATTTTGGTTCTGTCGTTCATTGGCACAGAACCATCGATAAAGGCGTATGAGAATTTATATTTGTCAGCCCATCTCTGGAGGGCTTCTCTTTCGTGTCGCCAGTTAAAGGCAATGACACATTGTTCCCTTTCTGCGGCGAGTTCCATCACCAGTTCATAGCGGTTATCGTGGACTTTGATGATCTCGCCATCCTGGTCATAGACAGCCCCAGATAAAAGCTGAAGCATTTTCTTGATCCGGCTACCGGCGTGTAGTGCGCTGATTTCACCTTCTTCTGTTTCCAGCCAGCTTTGCTCCCGTAATTCGTGGTACTGGGCAATAACCTGTTTCGGCATATCAATAAGCATGGTGTTGACAGAGTGTTCAGGGATATCAAGGCAGTCTTCAAACCAATGTCACTGACTTAAGCCGCTTTCCCTTGGTACTGCTTCAATCTGCGTGCCTCAGCTCTCGGGTGTTGTAGCCTTTTATGCGGCTTTGGTCGTCTCTTTACAGCTCTTGGTTCTGACCTTCCCGGACGATTACCAACAACATGTCGGCCTATTATTTCCAGCATGTTGACGATCTTCTCTTCCAGCCAGTCGCCGCGCGCTCCCAGTAATGTCTGGTGGAAGGATACCAGCGTTTCCTGTGCCGCTTTAAAGCTGATCTCTCTGGGCATTTTCCTGATGCGTACTGCTGCCTTACCCATAAGGGCGCGTATCACGTTGTAAACCAACAGGTTCACTGCAATTTCTTTTCTCACCATTTCCGGACTTTTGCACCGGAGCATTTCCATTTGCATAGTGGTTTTGATCACATCAAAATCGGTTTCAACGTGCCAGCGCTTCAGATACAGGCCGATGATCTCGGTACGAGAATACTCTTCAGCATCCAGTAAAGTGGTGACGATTATACGGGTCTTATTTTTGACGGCACGAATAACCAGCTCATCAGGCATCTGATCGTATAATTCCCGGCTCATCCATTCCGGTCTTGCAGGGCGTGTTAGCCTGAACAGCCCGTCTTTGTTGCCCAACCGTTGGTAGCACTTTCTGAAGTCAATAAGTCGTGCACCGTTTTTCTCAAACACCACATCTGCCCCGGCATGCAGCACAAGAGCCAGCAGGAAATAATTTTCAAAATTCGCATCACCCAGCAGAATGTCGCCAGCACGCAGGTGAAACAGGAGCCTTCTGAGCAGGGCTTGCTCACCCGTCTCTTTGCCCTGGTAAGGAGCTACTGCATAATCGAGTAACGCACCACTGCCAAGGGATATCAAAACAAGAATTCTAAGAACAGGGAAACCAAGCCCTTTTTTTGGGTGTCAGGCTGAGGGTATTCATGTTGGTTTTTCTCGGTGTCCGGCATTAAGAGTGTTGAGCCGTCAGTGATCAGAACTCGGCGTTGATGCCAGAGACAGGATTCTGGTGAGGCGCTGTCGAGGTTATTGCCTGAGGTGCGCAGCAGTACGTTAATTGATTCCTCTGTTAATCGCTGCCGTGCTTTGGCATACGCACCGGTTCCGGTATTGGAAGGCTTGTTACCATTGACGGCCTGATCTCTTGCCTCATCAATAAGGGCGTGTCGGCATGACTTGGTGTCGCTGGCGACCTGTTTCATGAACAGGGTTAGGGTTTTAGAGGGAGGAAAGTCCCTGGCTCTGAAGCCAGGATAACTTGCCTGAAAAGCGTTGAGGTCATCAGGGGTGAGAATCGATGACAGTGCATCGTTGCCAGTTTGGGCAAATTGACGAAGGCAATCATTAGCGAGGGACAGAAATTCAGGGCTAAACTTGGTCATGGCTTGCTCGGGGAGATGAAATTGTTCAAAGACTGTTATAGTCGTTTTTCTTCTCGGGCAAGCCTTGGTGTTTCAGAGAATGAGCCTTAAGTCAGTGCCATTAGTCTTCAAACTTGTGCCGGATAGTGATGTCTTTAAGCAGGTCGGCTACCAGCTCACGACACCCGTCTTTTTCACGCCATTCTTTCATTTCTGGTTTTGGGCCAACCTGAATCGGGGCGCACACCTGATCACGAAAGCCGAAGAAGTTTTTACCTAGCCGTTCTCCTTTATCCAGCAGCAGTGCCGGATACCATATGTCAGTAATATGGTTGCTGTTGGGTGTACCGGATAGCATCATTACGTTCTTGATGGTTCTGGTGATCAGGGCCAGTGCTTTGCTACGTTGGGTTGTTCTGTTTTTGAAGCAGGTGAATTCATCAATAACGACATGGGAGAAACCATCCAGCAGGGAAAGGTCTTTAACAATCCATTTCACGGCGTCGTGGTTGGTGATGACAATATCTGAACCGCCGGTAAAGGCTTCAGTTCTCTTTTTTGGGCTACCGTGTGCGATGCTGTAGGTAAAACCGGTCAGGAATTTCTCGATGTCGTTTCCCCAGCTCGGCTGCAATATCGACAATGGGGCGATGACCAGTAAGCGGCCTTCGAGAGAGCGTTTGTATCCTTCCAATGAGGAGATGGTTTTACCAGTACCTGGGTCTGAGGTATTGAATCCTCTTGGGACTTCTACCCAGAAGGCAGCAGCCTGTTCCTGATGAGTAAATAATTCCATTTTTATTATTCCTTTGGTGGTTTTGGCTCCTTACGGGAGCCAGTCGGTGAGATCATCGAACAGGGAGGTTTTGTCCATCGACTCTCACTGTGGGTGTTTTTTCTCATTGGCCCACCGCCCACTGGGACCCTACCTGCTATTGAACCGCCGCAGGCTGGCGGGAAAATACCATATTAATATATTAGCAATGCTAATAATCTGATTCAATCGGATTCTGTAAATAACTCAGGTTCACACTTTTCACATCCTGGGTGATCTGGGTCACGACAGTCAGGGTGGCGGAGCAGGGCGTTTTTGTAACGGCGATCCAGCATGGCCTGATGTCTGTATTCGTCGTAGTCATCCTCATCCATGGGTTTAGTCCTCGACGGTTATGCCTCTGTGTTCTAAGAAGCGTCTTGTGCTGTGGGCAGCGCCTTCTATCGCCTCACGAATATACTCCGCTACTGCATATTCCAGTGGTTCCCATGCGCTGTTTTCTAAAAATGAATCTTGTTCCTCTTCGTTCATTTCTTCCCAGTTGTTAGGCAGGGGATCGCATAGATAATGGCCGCTACAATGCTGGAGAATTTCGAAAAAGGTAATTGTGCTCATTGCTTTGTGTCCTCTATCATGCCTTCCAGTTCTAACAGGTCGTCATCCAGTGTTTCATAATCTTCGATGATTGGTTGGATGATGTCTTCGATATCTGGGTTCTCACGAATTTGTTTTTCAAGTCCGCTTTTTATTTCATCAATAGCGTTTCGAATTCCGCCCAGCAGGATTAGTGCCTCTTTGGTTATTTCCTCAGTTTCTTTTAGTAAGACCGTCGTTTCATACATAAATTGTTCGATCTTGTCTTTAGTCATGCCATCAGCTACGTATTTCATATATTCTTCTAGCGTCAGGTTGTTTTTTATGGCTTCATTCATTGCTGTCTTCCTTGTGAAAACCAGTCTGTTCCTTCTTCCAGTTTTGCCAAACCTGCACAGTAGCATTTGGGGTCGTTGGTAAACTTGGCATATCTTTTTTGTGCTTCTTCTTTTGAGAATTCGATCACGTAAGTATCTTTATGATCCCACCTATCCCCGTTCTGGGTTGTATGTACCTAAACCCTGATAGAGGGTTGCAAATACAACATAGACTCCTTCACCCATTGTTATCCTCCTTGATAACCCGTTCAGCGATACCCCAGGTTAATGTGTTGATGACGGTTTGGAGGGAATGCTGCAACATCATCTGGTACTCTTCAGGGCATTTTTCGAAGACTTTATTGCTGTAATTCAAGGCTTCTTCCATTGATTCCCTATGCAAGGCAGAGTCCTTGTATCCCAGGGTTTTTGCTACTTCCAGAATGTCTTTGTTATTCTTCCGCATCGTCTTCCTCCAGCGGCAGGAAACAGACACCGCAATGGTCGCAATAAAGGTTCTCACCGTCAGCGATGTCTTCAATCATCTCGCAACCAACAATTCGCCAGCCGTCGTCGATTTCATGCCTTATGGAATAGATGCACTGGTAAAGGTTCTCCCGAACACAGTCAAAATGCAGAAGTCCTCCGTCGCTGGCTATAAACAGGAGCTGATAGCCCCCAGGCCATGCATACTCGCCAGCTCTTAATGTGGCGCAGAGTTCTTTGCCAGAAGTGATTTCCTTGTGGGTGTAGGCATATTTTTCACGGATTGTTGCCATATCTCTTCTGTACCCCCGTTGCCAGTGGAGATTGCCAGAACAGCCTATGGCGTGGCGGGTATGGATACGTGACCCTCTGGTATAGAAGTTCTCCTCCTTATCATTGAGTGTCACGCCATCCTGCCAAGTTAGACCGATGGTGTAGTCATTGTTTGTGCAAACTATGTAGTAATTCCCATTAACTTCTTTCACTACATAATTGTCTTGTTTGCAGTACACCGTTTTACCGGCGGCGATGGCTTCTTTGATTTCTATTAAGTTCATTCTTTTAACCGCCTCTCGTAGCTAATGAATTTTATCTCTATAAGTTCTTTTCCTTTGTTACACGGGAATCTATACCGTTCACTCGATAACGCAGATGTATACGAGTTAGCGTTATTGGGGTGTAGGACTGTGTTTTTTAATGTCGAGCCTCTATCCATTCCTGCAAACCATGCTGTTGCCTCGGCTAACCTCACAGCTTTACGAAATGATGGAATGTTAAGTAGACTACAGGCTCTAATTAATTTTCCGTTTGCTTTTCTTTTATCCAATAACACCCCATAGTATTTCTTACTCATCCTATGGCCTCCCCATATTCACAGTCGCCTGATTTGCGGTAGTGACACCATTTGCAGGCTTTGTCCGAAGGTTTTGCTGGAAATTTTGTTGCACTGGTCAGCTTGATTGCTCGCTGGTTGATCCTTGGCAGAAGTAGCATGGCCTCTTGCCTGTTGTAGGTTCTGACACCATCCTGTCCCTGATCCAGATACCAGAATTCTGTGGTGATGTGTTCCAGTTCTGGGTATCGCATAAAGGCGGATACGGCGTACTCCATGGCCTGACCGCCATGTTTGACTTCATTACCAAATTTCCGGCCTGTTTTATGGTCGATAATCCTTGCACTGGTTTCGCTTTCCCGAACAAATACATCCAGTTTGGTAATGCACCAGAGACTGGGGTTTTTATAGAGTGCGCCATCGTCGGCTAATGTTCCCCAATCGATATCAAAACCCCAATTCTCTTCGAGGTGGACTTGCCCCTTTAAATACAAAGAACGCAGTGTCTCGAACCGGTGTTGAAACTCCTGTGTCTTTTTTCCTTCAGGCAGGTCGATACGTGAACCGTTGACGTAGGCTTCGCACTGATCGTGGATCATTGTTCCCCGTTCAGCCGCTTCCCCAGAAGGTTCTTTGATTCGTTTTACCCGTCGGAGGTAAAGCCGGTAGGGGCACTCCTGAAACTGTTGCAGTGAACTGTGGGACCAGAATGTAACCAGACCGCCTTGTGGGTCATTACTACCGTCTGTAGCGATCAGGGCTAATCGTTCTTTCTCGCTTCGGGTCGGGTTAAATTCAAATGTGGGTTTTGCCTTCTCTTCGGGGGTTACTTTCTTGTTCCCGAAGGTGATTGTGCTGTTTTCAGGGGGTGTATAGGTCATTGATCTTCCTTGCTATTAGTGTTGCTAATAATTTCTTCTAAATGCTGGATGTAATCAATTACCTCCTGCTTGCAGCACAGGGTTTGACAGCAGCAGTCTAGCTGGGCAAGTCCTTTTTCTCGGAGTTTTTGTGTTCTGTCAGCCCCATTGTGCAGAAGGCGGTGATCTGGTGGTAATCGATCAGTTGCTGGCGTTCTATGTCGTTTATTTTCCATTTAACTCGTATCCCTCTTCCTGGCTTTTTGTCTCTTCTGAATCGGGTGCCGATGATTCCATAGTGCCTCATCAGCTTTCCGAACTTCTCTTCTGATCCGGTAAATCCTATTAGGGCTGCATATACGGCTCTGAGTTCTCCGTTGAATATTTTTGTCTCGTCGCCTTCTTTATAATCCCTGACCCAAGCTTTGACATAGTTCTTGGCGGTATTCACTTCAGAATGGTTGGAGATTTGAGGATCAATATTCAGTATTTCTGCGAAGTACAGCAGGTCGCCCTCTCGCAGAGCATTGGCAAAGGTTTCCTGACTTCTTCTGGAGTTCTCCCGCATGTTTTCCTTCGCTTCGTTCTCAAGGGCAGTACAGGCTGCACCCATATCGACCTTGAAATCCTGCATAAAAGCGCAGAATAGCTCCAACTCTTTTGGGATGTCTTTTTCTACCCGTTTCTTCCAGTCAGGATACCGCTGCATAATCGTGATCTCCTGACGACGACAGACATTAAAGCGGCGGTCTGAGTCCTCTATATACACAGCGTCGTGCTGGTTAGAACAGAAGATGAAGTTGGCGAAATTTCTTGGCTCGCTGTGGTTGCGCTGCATGGCCCGAATGGGTACATAGGGTTCGCTGATGTATTCCTTGATGGTGTTATTCAGGTGGTCGCTATTCATTGCGTCCGCACTTTTGAACTCATCCACCATTACCAGTAGTGATTCAGCCAGCCACTGGTTATATTTTTCGGTCAGTACGCTCAGGTTCATACTTCTGGCAGCTTTCTGGAAAATAGGGCGCAGAATGCCGTCTATCAATGAACCTTTACCGGTGCCCTGGACTCCATGCAGAACCCATGCTGTCCGCATTTTGTCTTTTTTCTGGAAGACTCCTGCCAGCCAGTTCACAAAATAGGGGAATTCCTCACCACCACAGGTGACATGCTGAAGCAGGTCATAGATAGTAGGCGCAACTAGCTTCATTTTCTGGATGCTATTCATGTCAGCACCTTTTGCTCCTTCGGGTAATTCGGCTGTTGTGCCAAATATAGGTGAAGGGCGAAAAGTATTGATGAAGTTGTTGTCCAGATCGACCGTCCGTTTGTCGGTAGGATCAAATCGCTCGCTATGATAGGGCAGTTGCTCTGGCATTAAAGCCCCATTCTGGCTGAACCAGTTCTCCAGCTCGGTTTTCATTCGAGTTGGCAGAATATCAATCAGCTCATTGGTCTCTTTGGCGTACCAACCATACTTGAGGGAGTCCTGCTCTCGGCTGATATAAGCGTATGGGATCACTCGGGGGTCGGTATTCCCAGTCGATGACTTTTTTTCGCTTTTCTCTGCCTCCAGATATTCATTAACAAACCAGTCGTAAGTATCTGGGTCAGCTTCCTGAAACAGGAAATTCGGTTCGCCTTTCAGGTTTCTGACAATTAGAGGCTCCTGTTTATTGACCAGATACCCATGGCTGTCGCCTGTACCTACATTGAAAGAGCAATAATCCCCATGGTCGGCGTACATACTCATATGCAGGCGGCGGGGGTTGGTTTGCAGTTGTACTCTGCCAGAGGCCAGGGTGATTGATTTTGTTTTTGGCTTAACCCATTTACTGCCGGTTTCCAGCTCATACTGTTCTCTCAGGCGTTTCTCTACCAGTTGTTTCACTTTCTCTGGTTGTGCCTGAAGGAGCTGGGTTGTCAGGTTGACTGTTGGTGTTTGCTTTTGAACCAGAAGAATCCGGTCAGCATCTTTCTTGAACGGGTTCTGCTTTTTCTTCTCAAATTTCGGTGGGGCAATAAAAATCACACGGCTGTTGTCTGCAAGGCAGGGGTCCAGTCTGTATGATAATGCACCACCACTGGCGCTGAGTTTTATCTGTTCACTGAAAAAGGGCAGATCGAAGTTAAGCCAGAAAAGATAGTCTTTCAGTTTGGCAGGTATGATTTCTTCGACCGTCCAGAATTCCAGATGCAGGCTGACTGTTTTGTGCTTTTTGGTGCCCATGCTGGAGCTGGCGTGAGCTATGTAGCTGGCATCATGGAAACATCCTGGGAGCTTCTGAACCACGTATTCTGTGATCCGTCTGAGTGAATCGCTGTCAAATGTTTTTGGGACATCAACACCAGTTAAAGTGATATCGTCAAAGTCAAAAACCACAGTCCTTGTTTTAGCATCCCTGTCAGATTTTCCTGCTCTGCTTTCTGAATTCAGGATTTGCGTCAGGGGGCCTTTCATCAAGGCAAACCCTTTTTTGGCAAACAGGGTTAACAGGCGATGTTTCTCGACCAGCCCCTCTTGGGTAAATTCTACCTCCTTCTCGACACTGTTCAGCAGTTTTGCCGGTGGGTAGGAATCCACGGTTCCGTCTGCATGGAAGGTCTTGGAGAGAGGGTTTTTGATGTGCTGGATAAAGGTCAGCCTGTCCATGTGGGTTCTTTCTCCATTATTAGCGTTGCTAATATATCATGTTAGCATTATTTCGAATAGCAGTGGTCTATCCCCCCGTCGGTTTCCAGCGTCAGGCGGGAGTCGCACCAGTCGGGTATTTTCGACATTTCTGTGTCTAACTGGGCATATGCAGCCTCTGCATGGTCTTCTTTTACGATAACGACCACTTCATCGTGGACAGTCAGGGCAATTTGTCCTTTGCTCCCCAGCCATCGTTTGAAGCGAACCATTGCTTCCGACATGATGATTCGGGACAGCGCCTGAATGATGTTCTCCAGAAGCAGACCGCCATATATTTTTTTCCAGAACTTTCCTTCCCAGTATTCATACTCATTGAATGCTTCTGGGTGTTCGATTTCTCGGAGTCCTGGGTAGTTCAGAGCCAGTCCATTGGGTAGTACAATGCGTCGATATTCAATCCGCACCGGACCCAGCATATAGGGTTCCATGTTTGGGTTAGCCATATCGAATATAACCCCCTGTAGGCGTTTCCACATCAGGGTGATTTTCCAGTTTTTGCGGCGGTAGGTCTGCACAACATTTGTTGCTGCTGCCAGTCCTATGTCCACCCGTTTCCCCATGGCTCCAGAGGCCAGAGTGTGGTGGAACTTATTGGCACCCATGTTATAGCCCAGCCCGAGACAATTATGAACGATCAGAGGGCCTTTATTGGTGAGTATCGTAAATCTGTTTTTTGGCCCTGCATTCAGCAGATCGTAGACTGGCATTTTCTGTTTCCAGTTGAACGATCCTTGTTTCAAGTTCCCTGATTCTTTTTTCTTGATCGCATATCCTTCTTTTGTTATTGGCGTTTTGTTGTCGGGTAATAAATCGAATGTTGTTTGGTTCGTATCCTTTACTGTTGTCTTTTCTATCCATTTCCAGTTCTGGGTCATCCCACCCTTCAACCGTTTGGATGTATTTAAGGAAGTCTGATCGATTTTTTCTCCAGAGGTCGTGGACCTGTATACCCCTTGCCCCGTAATTTTCATAGGATCGGTTTGTCTGTTTATGGCATCGGGATATTGCGGAGGACAACCTGTTAAGTAAGCGGGTACGGTGCTCATCGTTTGGCATTGCTTCAGCGTATTTCCAGTAGCGTTTTTTTCTTGCTGCTTCTTTGGCGCAACGGTTGCATCGTGTGGATTTAAAGCGTTTAAAGTTTGCTGTAAGTACTGGATATTCTTCGTTTGGGCTACAGGAGCATACAACCATAAGGGACGATACACCTCCTCGTTCACCCTGGATGTACCCTGTAACGGTAAGTTTTCCGCTGCGGTGTCCAATGCCTGGGAGAGGATATTTTCGTCTAGTGCCAGATATTTTGCGTCCTTCCACTGGGTTCCGCACAATATTTTGTGGTCTGGTGTCAGGTTTACCCCCTGAAGTGTAATCGTGTTCTTTTCCCCTTGGTATATCAATCCCTGATGTGTTACCCATTTTTCTCCATCCCATACGCTATCAGCAATGCTAATGTTTTCGAGTGTTTTAATCCCATTATTAGTTAGGACTAGCGTGTTTCCAGAGAGACAGGCGACTTTCCCTACAAAGCCTTCGACGGCAAAACGTGGTTCTTTTCTGTTTACTGGATAACCATAGATATCAGTTGCCATATCGTTGTAGATATCTACACCGCCAGCCAGTGCCTCCAGAAGGTCGTCCTGTTGACAAAACCAAGCGTTCATTCTGCCCTCGATATTCGACAAATCCCGAACGGCAACTAAATACCCCTCGGGGGCTTTCAGTGCTTTACGGAGGATAGAACCACGACCGAGGTTTTGTGGATTCTGTTTGTTGGTGCCGCCCCATCGTCCTGTGTGGGCGGCATGGTAGTTAAGAGGCATGGCAATATTGCCGTGCGGGTTGATATGACTGACAGAACCATGATCAAGTACACGAGCACAGCGACTGATCTCAGAGTTCGCTTTGGCAGCTATACGGGCTTTCCAGACTGCTTTCAGTTCAGGGTGTTTGTCTTGCAATGCCAGAAATTCCAGATCGTCCTTTGCCAGTGGGTACTTCATATTGTCTGGGTTTTTCTGAGTCGGGCTGGGTATTTTTTCGATTTTGATGTCGTGTTTTTTCTCCAGTTGGGCAACAAACTTGTCATTGCTGGACAGGGTTGATTCAGCCCACCCACTGATACGATACCAGCGTTGTCTGTTTCTTTGCAGACGACGCTGGTATTTTTCCAGACGTTCACGATCCAGTACGAAAGGACGGTGGATAAACATCTTCAGGGTCATATCCATGACTTCCAGTTCTTCCTGTGGGAATCCCATTTGCCACATTTTTTCAAAGCAGCCAAAGGTGATTTCTACATCCTGAAGGCAATAATCAGAGATAATCTGTTCCTGTTCTTCATTGAGGTGCCAGATGCCATCGGATACATCGAGGTCTTCCTTGCGTTTCCACATGGTGGAGTCTTCTGGGAAACAGCGTTTTGCCAGTGCATCAAGGCTGGATGACCGTTGATTCCATAATGCAGCACTCATACCACGGGTGTCGTAGTACTTGTTAGCGTGGACTCCATGTACCCAGCCCATAATAGCCCCGTCAAACATGGTGTTATGAGCTAATACAGTATGGTCGTTGTTTTCAGGAAACATTTCTTTCAGGAAGTAGGGCAGGTCATCGTGGCTGACCCATTCAGCAGGGGCACGATCAACCTTGACTCCAACACCATGGGCACGAAAGGGGACTTCAACCAGACCGTGGGTTTTGGCGTATTTGCTTCCCCGCAGGTATTCTTCATAGGTCCAGTGTTTCAGGCTGTAGCTTGGGCCTTCTGTGCCTTTATTCTTTCTGCTTCTGAAGGCAGTTTCATAATCCAGAGTAATGAAGCTCATGGCATAGTCCTGTTATAGTTATAAGCATTGCTAATATTTACAAGAATCAATACAAACGTGCAAGTGCTTTGACCAGAGATTTCACCAGTTCACGACGCATGTTTTCATCTTCAGCAATAAGCTCTATAATTTTATCCTGGAGGACAGGGCTTCCGGCAACCGACTCAATCAGACTATCCGTGGTTATATTCTCTTCGATATCTTCACGGATTGTACGAGCGATACCGCTATCGTTTATGGCTTCCTTGACGGCATCATCAAACATACAACTTCCAGCAATTTCGTCCCTGAACATGTCTTGGAAATAGAACTCCATTGTAGACTTGATGCTCTTTTCATCCCAGAGGCAGTCTTCGTTTTTCAGTTCTTGCTGGACGGTTTCCTGAATATCTTCCGGTGTGGGGATTTCTACTTCCGACAGAAAATCCTGAATGCGCCGATCCACATACTGTTCTGAGAGCGTCACTTCTTTAGCTACTGCAATGACTTTTTCAGAGATCATTTCGCTGTTGTTAATGATCTTTTCGACGATTTCTCCGGCTGCGTAGCCCATGCGATCATCGACAATTTTCTGAACGTGTTCCGGCGAGTCGGGTTTTTCCCACATTGCTTGAACACGTTTGTCTACAACATTCTTGACCCATTCTTCTGCGCCTTTGAGTAGGTTGTCGAATAGTGAGTTCATATCTTCAGTCCTTTGTTTCCATATAGAGGTTCATTAAAATGCTATTGGCTGCGGAGAGGGCTTTTTCGTAGGTTGGGAAAACATCTCGCAGCTCACCTGCGATGAGCAGGCATACCTGTTCCCCTGGTTCACCCTCGCTGTGTAAACTGACAGTTACTTCTGGGCCAGCCTTTAGCAGTTTTTGCTCGGTGGCTTCGTACAGGGCTATAGACTCAGCTTCTTCCTGTAATTCTTTTGTTCTTTCTTCCAGCATCCATTTCAAGTTTGCTACAGCTTGGGAAATGGCGTCGTTTCGTCCAGTGTCTCCCCAGAACCCCCAACAGGAATCTTCAACAGTTTCCTCTTCGTTTTGTACTGAGTAACCGTAGATTTCTCCCTGCATGTACTGGTCGAGTAATTCAACCTGATTTTTGAGGAATTTTTCAGCACATTCGTTTAACTGGTTTTCTGACATGCTTTCATTTGCACCAAATACTCCTTCTTTGGTCAGGGTGTCTTTGGGAATAAAGGTGATGCCAGCGCATCCCGAGTCCCATCCACAGGAGAAACCGGTGGTGTTCACGGTTCTTCCAGAATGATCGTACATATAGACGGGGAGCCAATAGAATTCATCCTCAAACTCTTTGAACTCCTGCGTTTCATCCTGGTTAAGTTCTTCTGTAACGGGGCGAAATTCTTCGAGGCATTCAGAGCAGGTATCTATTGTGTTCTTGCCGCCGTATTCTTCCCACTCGATATCACAATGCGGGCACTTATAGCTGTTAAGATATTCGGCAAGATCAGGACGGTCATCGTTGATCCATTCCAGAAAAGCAGGAACATCAACGCTCGCTTCTTCGCCATATTCGCCCCCGCGATAATCACGGTGGTTACTCATGTCGATCCCAAAACCTTTTGGGTGATCCCAGTCAGTGAACGGGTTTAATGGGTCACTGTCGTATTCAATTTTGGCGATCCATTCCATTTCACCAAAAGTAAAAGAGTATGATTCTTCTCCGTAACCGGTTAAAGCCTGTTGTACCCCTTGCAGGATTTCTTCAATCTTATTCTTCATGGCTATGCACCTCATCGTAGATTTTGCAAATGACATAATCCATTGAGATACTTTGGCCTGTGCAGGTTCTGCACCAGACCTGTAAACCGAAAAAGTCATCAACTACGGTTTGTCCGTGCTCTCTCAGCTTGTAGGCAAGGTGGCTGGATACCAGCCAGTGTTCGTAGACTTCCACACCCTGTATGTCGTTTTCCTGAATGCAGGCTTCTACCGCTTCATCTTCTGAGTCGTACTCGTCGTGACAGGACACATCAAACAGTTTCCACAGGGTGTAGGTTTTTGGCTCATCCCCGCCGTAATGGTTCCGGTCTATTTTAAAGTTCTCATCTTCGAGGGCTTCGATAGTTTCTTCGAGTGTGTTTTCTTCGCAGGCTATTGTTTCATCGCAAGCGAATTCGATCAGTTCTTCTTTTGAATATTCACCCAAGTCTTCCGGTTCAACATTGTGCTCGTCGGATTCGAAATACCAGTATTCCCCCTGTTGAAAGAATTGGTATCCCGCATTTTCACAATCATCCTGGTCAGGTACTGTTCTGAACAGGTCGAGAACGTCTTCTTCATTATAGTGTTCGAAAACTCCCTCGAAGACCTTGGGGGCGACTTTGCTGACCAGTTCGCTCAGACACCAGTGAACATGGGTACTGACATATTCACTGACCTTTCTTTGAAAAGTTGCATCGCATCTATCCATTGTTATTTGTCCTTTTTGAGTGTGTGTGGATCGACCCCACGGCCTACAAAGGTGTCTTTTACCCAGACAATCCTGCTGCCGACCGGTTTGTTTATGTGTTCGCCCTGATAAAAGCGTGAGTGCGTCAGTTGCCTGAAATGCCCTGATCGATAGTGGTCGTTGGGTTTATCCTGCTGGCGATTGCTCTGTGTCTTCAGGGTGAAGTCAGTAGCTCTCTGAAAACTTCCACCTTCGATATTTGGGCGGTTTTCTGCTGGGAATCCTTCAGTGAGAGCGTCACCTGTCGCCTGTATATAGACATATATCGAGCAGATCAGTTTGATCAGATGGAATTGGAGAGTTTCTTCCTTCTGGTTGATGGTGCGCTCAGAACCGTCCAGTACTCCCAGTAGTTCAGTAAGTTCTTCGGGTGAATTACAGGCGACTGCTTGCCCTAAGAGATGTCGGGGGATACAGACCCTTGTTGGGGTGTCTGCTTTATGGCAAAAGTTGACTGCAATAAACGATTCGCTGTTGTCCTGGGCGAATTCAGGTGGTTTGTTATATACCTTTTTCAGCATAGGCAGAAAGACTTTGCTTTTGCGGTCTTCGTGCCCCATATCGGTAATCAGGCAGGCAGGAACCTGTAGCCCTTCGATCTTATACCCTTGGGGAAAGCAGAGCATAAAGGACTCAAAAGGTGGTTCTATGGCCTCTGCCATGGATACGTTGTATTTTGTTTTGCGTATCCGGTCGATGACTTCTGCTGATTCTGGGAAGATAACAGGGCGAGGTGACAGGTTTCTCCAGTGGTATTCTTCTGCCAGAAAAGCAGCCTCTATCCGAAGAAAACGCTCTGGTTGGGTACGTGCAATCACCCGCAGGGCTTCTGCATCAGTTATCTTTTTACCGGCCTCTTTTCCATAAAGTTTTCTGACCTTATGCAGTAAAAAAGGGTAGGTGGTGTACCTGTGCTTTTTCATATCATCCCCCAGTAATACAAAACATCTCTCATTAATTAGCTATGCTAATATTTTCAAATAAACTTCTTTTGATGGGACTCTTTTTGCTCTTGTAAATCGTCTGCTTTTCAATCCTGTTTTCATCCAAGCCAGATATTTGTCACAGGCCAGTTCCTGCTTTTTACATCTGTCAAAATACACGCAGTCGTTGCAGGGACAACCGCTGGTTTCTGCTTTCGGGTTGTTTTTCCGTTCAGGGCTTTTGGTGGCATTCCATCCCACTTCCACTGATATAAACAGGTCTTCCATTATTCATCCCCATCACGCCAGTCAGCGGGTACGTCATAACATTGATAGTCACCATCCAGAGAGTCCAGAACCCCCATGTTTGGTACGCAGGGTGAGCCTTTGGTGGCGTTGTTGGTTATGTTGGGGCTTTTAAGAATGACGAAATTCAGTGCGCCGCTGAAATAACTGTTAACAATAGGTGTCATGGCGTTCTATCCCTGATTACCGTATTCCTGCCGATACAGGCAGGTACTACAGATGTGAAATTCGTAAAATTCATCGGACTCGTTTGTGGCTATGCAGTTATTCACAGTGTTTCCCAGTCCTGGGTTACATGCATCACATCCACTATAAGAAAAACTTTCGTCCTCAGTTTGGTAGGTGAGCACCAGATCAGTTTTACTGTTTTTTAATTTTGCTTCGGTTTCTCCGGTTTCAACCATATCCATTACGGAATGGCATATCTGTGTTGCTATTTCAGGGTCGAGATCGAATGCCAGATCGCCATATAATTGTTGGCTGAAGTTCTTTTCCCTTACTTCTGCCTCGCTATAACGGATATTGATTTTTTCTGTTTGTGCTGTTCCGTCGATTTGCAATACATGGGTTTCTGTGATTTTCCCGACCTTATGTTCAAATGCCAATGCTTGTACAGGGTCAGTGAAAAGCTCACAGGATTCGGTAACGCGATATTCGTCAATACTGTCATCCAGGTCATGCAGTTGGATAAATAAGGTTGCGCCGTCGTATTCACAGCACCCCATTACGTTGCAGTAAGAACGGTGTTCTCTGCACCAGTAGACGGTGGTTGGGCTTGCTGTTATATCTTTTAAGTCCATTGTTTAGTTTCCTTACCAAATGGTGGTAGTCATGCCTTGCCCAGCGAGGGCAATAGAAATCTTCGTCGCAGTATAAGTACCATGGTGTAATAGTTAGTCTTTTCAATGTGGTTTTCCGTAGTGTGTGTGCATCTGCACCATAAGAGCGTCTTGTAGCTCCTTATCCACCAGATACACGGTTTTGTTTATTATATGAGCGATGTATTCAGGATGATCTGCCGGTTCCAGTTGAGCTAAAACCAGCACCATTCTTGTTAACCACTCGGTTGAATTTTTTTCAATTATGCTCGGGGAAAAATGAGTTTCGATACTGTTGCATCCCGCCAGTATTTTTTTGTAAGTGTCCGAGTCCTGTTCTATATTTTGGAACTGATTCCGTATGCGGTTTAGTACCGGTTTAGCTTTGGAGGCGGTCATAGAAAGCCTTTTTATTGTTTTTTGTACCAGTATTGCTGTTATTTGTACTTCCCCTGTTATAGGGGATGGTCTACTTCCTGCTACTTGTCGTATATTAGGGGGTTTTGTTGTTTATTCTTTATGGGACTATTGTTGATGATTTAATACTCACCAGAATGCAGACTCCCTGTTTTGTCCTTTTCCTGTTTGGTTCTCAATATAAAGAGATTGCTTCTCTTTTATCGCTTTCCCCCGAGACTGTGAAAAATCATGTTGACTCAGCAAGGAGGAATAACGGTTTTACCGGTTTTTCAAGGCATCGTATTTGGCGTACTTTACTTAATAGGGCGAGTGTTCGGGTTGTAGTGGATGATCGTACCCCAAATGCAGACCTGCTAATCGAAATCAGTAAACCTAAAAAATAGGTTTACTGGTACGGTTGTTAAAGAGAAAAAGCGGTGTTACGTCTAATAAGGGTTATGTCTCGTTTCTAGCTATCATCTTTAAACACTTTTCAGCCGCTTCAATACAGGCTTCATCAAGTTCGCTAGAATCAATTCTTGCTCTGAATCTACTGCCTGTTTTTATGTGAACCAAAACGCACTCAAAAAAACCACTGGATGCAAGCCAGACTTTAATCAGGTAGTCGTCCACATCGGCTTGTCTTTCTATCCAGCCATCAGGAACTCGACCGTAAAGTAAGCGCCATCTTAAATCTATTGCTTCCATATTGCCCCCTGTCGGATGGACGACACATAACAAATCGCTCAAATACGTTCCGGCCTTTGGCCTCCACCCGACCCTCACTGCGTTCGGGCGGCTTAATTCGACGGTTAAATGCCTAAATAAATCTCACGGGCAGCGGCAGCAGCTTTTTTGCACATTGCCGCATCGAACCACCCGAAATGACATTCTTCTTTCGGGATACCTAACTTGTCTGCCAGCTTTTGATAAGCATCGCTGCGTGTCATCTTTCCAGTTCTGTGCAGAGCTTCAAAAGGTGCTTTGCATTCTTTTCTGGCTTCTCTGGTGGCAGCATCAGCCAGATCAGCCAGTGTGCCAAGCGGTATGTCAGTGAATGGGTGCATTCCAACATAAGAGCCACAACCTTCACAGATATAAACCCAAGGCCATTCGCCATAGGCTCTGCCGTATATTTCAGCGTTGGATTTTATAACCACACCTTCACGACCACAGCAGTTGCATTGCTCTGGTTTGGGCAGTGGATTCTTCACTCGCTTTATTGCTCTTTTGCTAGGACCCCAAGGCGTTTTATTCATAGTCTTTCCCTTAGCGGTGCTTGAGGCTATACCTTTAGTCCCATGCCTGAGCCACCAGATTGAGCGTAGGCTTTATAAACTCGATAGCCTTTTCTTCATCCAGTGAATCAAAGAATGTTTGAGCTTTATCCCACCCCGTTTCGTCTTCTTGGTTAAACTTCATTGCTTGTTGACAAACGCCAAGATTTGGAGGAGTAAATAAAAAACGAACTTTTGGTCCTTCATCCCCCTCATCAATAATAGCTAGAATTTGCCCATGCTGTTTTGTATTAAATAGTTTTGCAAATTCATACATGTGTAGGCCCTCAACCGTTCCCACAACTTTGGTGGTAATCATTGACTTTATAGACTGCATCCTTGAGTGATTTTACTGCTTGTTCCGTTCGTGTCTTATCGATGCCGTCATATCTAAAAACTGTTCTGGCTTGCCAGTGGACTTCACGCAGCAGGTTGTTTTCTTTTTCCAGTTGTCTTATTTGTGCAGCCGCATCATTTAAATGGTCGATAAGGATGTCGATGTTTTGTTGACCCTGCACAATGAATGCATTTTCCGTGTTTCTTTTTTCTTCAGTCATGGTCTATTGACCTCGGTTGTTTTATCTAACTCTGCTCGCAGCATATGGTTTAACCGGCGTAATACTTCAGCCGAATCCCCCACGCTTTTTTCGATTCTTTTTTCAAGAGCCATATCGATAGACATAAGCAACTGGGCTGCATTCTCAGCAGATTCGGTCTTGTTGTATTCAGCTATGGTATCTGTCAGGCGTCCTTTGATTATGTGGTAATATTCCAGGTCGATTTGTTTCATCATTCAATCTACCTTTGCATCGGCGCGTATTAGGAAAAGCCCGTGGCCTGCCAGCATTGAAATTACTTTTTCTTTGGCCTTTGCTACTTCTGGGCTATCGGGTGCTTGATCTAATAGATGCAGAATTTCCCTGAGTGCTTCCTTGCGTTCATTTTTCTTCATTGTTATTTCCTGCCTTATACTTCGTAGTTATCGTATCCAGCGAACCATCCATGCACTTCGGGTTTAACGTCTTTACAGTCGATGACGTAATCAATGTAGATCATTGTTCCTTTTTCTGGTTCGTGCTCAAGGATCAGGTTTTGATATAAAATCTTGGCTGCTTCTTCGCGGGATTCAGCTTTGATTTCCAGTACCTCATTCTCCTTTCCTTCGATACGCCCAATTACTATGAAGTTATTCATGTCTATTCCTTATTTACTGAAAAATGTCGTATGCCCACAGTCAGGACAGGCTTTCAGCAGTATTTGTTCTCGAACTCGGTTTGCTCATCAATGAGCCTCTTGTATCTTTCCCCGAAAGGATAAGGCCATAACTCTTCATTGGCAGGCCAGTTGTCTTTTTGTGATCGTTCCCATATGCGATCTATTTCATCCAGCCTTTTTTGGGCTTTATCGTGTTCACTATCAGAAGCACCAACCATTCTTTGAAGCTCTTCCAAAGAATCAGCTTCCCGAATTGCGTCAATTAAGTATGGGGCTGTGAACTCTGTTCTCATTTTTCCTCCCTTATCCGTTTATTGCTTCGTCTACTTGTTTCTGAATCCAAGGGCTGAATTGATATCTACTTTTAAAGTCGATTAACCCCTTTTCAAGCCTTTCAATTTGTTTCTGCAATTCAGTAATGACTGCTTCTGTTTCTTCTTTCTCATATGCGAAGAGAAAGCCTTCGCTATTGTTATGCCTGTATTGCCGAAGGGCAGGGGTCAGAAGTTCTTTGCTCATTGTTTCGTGCCCGTGTATTGATGGTCTTCGGGCAGAGTGATACGGGCAAAGACCCGATGGGTGTCTTTTAACACAGGCAATGATTCATGGATGAAATGGTTGTTGCCGTAATACACGGTATTCCGCTTC
>CBDAQW010000019.1:0-13102 GCA_965199185.1 Endozoicomonas sp.
TCGCCGGATGCGGCCATGCCAGATGCGTGTGCAGGCATCCTGATTTTTCCACACCGGCGGCGGGTCGCCTGCCCGCTGGAGGCGCGTCATTTGCGCCCGGTTGGCATCAATCTGCTCCTGGCGGATTTCCCATCCGGTCCAGGAAAGGCCGAGGCGCGAGGCGACAAGGCCGCGCACCACCCCTCCTGCAAACGGATCAAACACGCGCCCGCCCTTTGGCACAAACCAGCGCAGGGCAATCTCGGCCAGCACCGGGTCGAAGATCGAGGTTGTCGCCCATGCGGGCGGGCGGGTGTGCATGGAGGTGTTGTGGCGGCTTTGCGCGATGTGCCAGATACTGTCATTTGACTGGAATGTGGGCTTGCGTCCCAGATCGGAGCGCAGGCCCTCGCGGAGCCACAGTTTCTTGCGCGCCTGCCACCAGCCGGCGCGGGCATCAAGGATCGAGAATGGGGGATAGAAGAAGCTCGCTCGCAGCGCATCAGCTGTGCGGCCCGGCACCCCGCTCATGGCGTGGCCCCGGCCCTGGCATTGCTGATGATCAGCTCGGACACCGGCTTTCGTGTGCGCCGGGCAAGGCGTTTGGCGAGCAGGTGTTTGCCGCCGATCCAGGGCGCGGGGGGTGTGAGCGGCGCAACTTCGCGATGCGCCGGGTTTTCAGGAGTCGACTCCATGATTGTTTTCACTCATAACTTGCCCGCCTGCGTCGCAGGTGGCGGGGCTTTTTCACACTCGCAATTCCGCGAGCGCAAAAGTCATGCAACTTTTGCTGGAATTGCTCCCCTGTGATCGCACGCCCGTGCCAAGGCGCCGACCGGCGCCCGGCCTTTCGGCCGCCCCCGCGGAGCGGTTGACCGCAGGTCAACTCGCGCGAGCGCAAAAATGCGCAGCCCGTCCCCCGCCTTCACGCGGCGGGGATGTCACTCATGCGCGTGTTGTCTGTTCAGCGCGCAGCTTTGTGGTGAAGCCTCTGGTGCCGCCCATGGTCTGGGTGACGCTGGCCAGCCGCCAGAGACCGGCGAAGGTGGAACCGTCCAGCGTGATCTTCCCGCCTGCATGGAGGGCGGCATTGCCGATGAGCGTCAGGTCCAGCGCCCTGGCGCGCCGTGTGGCGGTGCCGATTCGCGCCCTGGCGGCGGCGAGCGCCTCCTGCCTGCTGGCAAACACGCCCGGCACTTCATGGACCGGTTCGCCGGATCCAGTTTTGATGGAAAGCGGGCTGGCCTCAGCAGGATCAACAAACCATGCAATCGCCGCGCCATGGCTGGCCGTGCGGTCTTCTTCAGTGAGGCGATAATCGATAATATCTGTCGCCGGGATCGGCACGGGCATGATCTTTGTGCCTGAGGCGGTATCATCTGATCCGGCCTTGATCATGACCAGCCGCCCGCCCGCAGGCTTGATGATGAGATCATGGGCCCGCGCGATGCGCGTCAGGAACTGGAGGTCTGATTCGCCGAGCTGATCAAGATGGGCAAAGGCGATGGCCCCTGCTTTCTTTGAGATGGCAGGCTCAAGCCCGTGCTCGACGGCAATGGCCGCGCCGATGTCTTCAAGGCTCTTGTCATGCCAGCTCCGTGTTTTGGGGGCCTTCAGCCCGCCCTGCATGTCGGCGGCGCGCGCGCTCACAGTCAGCACCGGGGGCGGGCCGGAGCGTTCCATCCCGTCCACAATAAAGCGCCCCTGCGGCACAAGTCCTCCTCCTGCATGGCCGCCCTTATACCCCATGGCGAGGGTGAGGGTGACGCCGCGCTTCGGGCTTTCGAAGATCCCGTCATCGGCGAAGGTGATGCTCAGGCGGTCTGATTTGATGCCGGCCTCATCGCGTGTGTGAAGGGCGGTCACGCGGGCCTTGAAGGCCGGGGCAAGGGGGGTGCCGTCAATGGCGATATCAAAATCGGGCTGTTGCATTGGTCAATCCCAGAGCCGGGTGGTGGCGCGAATGCGCGGCGCGGCAGGCGGCGGCGGGATGCGCACAATGATCCCGGCCGGCAGATGGGGCCCATGCCCGGCAAGGCCGGGATTGGCCTTGAGCAGCGCATGCACATCAACGCCATGGGCATGGGCAATCGCGTCCGCCATGTCGTGTTCAACCGTGCGATAGATCATGTCATTCATCCGCTTGATATCCTGTCACCCGGTACATTGCAGCTCGAGGGTGAAATCGATGCGGGCGGGGCTGCCATTGGCGGCAAAATGGGTCTGGGTATCACCGACCCGGGTGACGCAATGCCGCCCGAACACCGTCCCGGATGCGCCTGTGAGCATCGGGGCCAGCGCGCCAGGGGGGCTGCCTGCGCTGCCCCCCAAAGCCCCGGCCAGCGCGCCAAGGGGGCTGCCTGCACCCGCCGCCCCGGTGGCCCTGGCGAGGGCGCGCAACCCCTCGATCTGGGCAAGGCCGCCCTCGCCGGGCACGCTGCCCCTGCCGGGCGCACCGCCCCTGCCGGGCGCACCGCCCCCGCCGCGATAATGGGGGTAGATGGTCCCTTCAAGGCGCATCGTCTCATTGCCCGGACCGAGGATCTGGGTGATGACCGGCCCGGCGATTGGCGTATGATGGGCCATGCGCTGTTGGCGGCGCCGCTCCAGCGCGCGATAGGCCGCCGTGCGGATTGAAAAGGTGAACGGGCCGAGCGCCATCATCACAGACATGATGTGCTACTCAATGTCATAAAGCGCGTTGTTCTCGTCGCGCTCGATCTGGCCTGCCACGCGCTCGGCCAGCGCCTCGACATCCTCGCCGGGCTGCGCCGTGACATGGATTTCGATATGCCGGTTGTCGGTGATCTGTGGTGGCGACGGCGATGCGGCACTGGCAGCAGTCGGGGCGGCGGCCAGCGCACCGGCAACGACTGTGGGTCCGGCGATCTGGCGGACTGTATCCCCGGCCATGCGCGCCCTCTCGGCCGCCCCGGTGAGAAAGGCGAAGGTATCATCGGTCCATTGCTTGAGGGCATTGCCTGCGCTGCCGGCCGCCCCGCCCATCGCATCGGCAATTGCCGCCCCGGCATCGCGCGCCTTGCCGAGCGCGCCATCAAGCGCCCCGTCAAGATCGGGCAGTGCGGGGATCGCGGCGCGCAGCGTCTCGATCTTCTCAAACAGCCCGCCAAAGGTTGCCTCCAGCCAGTTGAGAAGCGGCTGCCAGGCGGCGCGGACCGCCTCGAGCGGCGACCAGTCCAGAATGCCTTTGATCCGGTCCCATATGCCTTGCAGCTTTTCTGCAAAATCAAGCTTTGCAAACCACTCGACGAGTGGCTGCCATGCCGCGACGGCGACACCAAGCGGGGTGTATTTGAGGATGCTGTCCATTTTGCCCCATTCCTCGCCAATGGCCTTTGCGAAGGGCAGGCCCGTAAACCAGTCGGCAAGCGGCTGCCATGCCGCGAGCGCCACACCAAGCGGGGTGTATTTGAGGATGCCTTTGATCCGGTCCCATATGCCTTGCAGCTTTTCTGCAAAATCAAAATTCGCAAACCAGTCGGCAAGGCCGGAGAAGCCCGATTTGAGGGTTTCCCATAAGGGGGCGAGCTTTTGTTTGAGCCAGTCCCAGTGTTGCCAGATGAGTACGGCCCCGACGGCAATCCCGGCAATGGCCGCGCCAATCGGGTTGGCGATCAGGGCCACGCCCAGCGCCTTGATGGCGCCCGCCACGGCGAACAGGGCGGATTTGGCGAGCGGCAGGGCCGCCACCAGCTTGGGCCCGATGACCGCGCCCAGCGCCTTGGCCCCGGCCAGAGCGGGCCCAAACAGGGCCGGCAGGCGCAGAAGCAAACCGCCAAGGCCGCGCGCCGCACCTGTGATGCCGCGAAAAATATTCACAAGGCGGCGCAAGGGGCTCAGCTTCCTTACAAGCTTCGCCACAAATATGATTGCCCCGCCCACGACGATAATCGTCCCGGCAATCGGCTCGATGACAGCGGCCAGGGCACCGATGCCAATTGCCGCGCGCGCTGTCCATTGTGTCAGGGTCGGAAATTCTTTGGCGAGCCGGCCCATCTGCTCAGCAAATTTTGCAAGGCTGGGTGCCTGGGCGGCGATTTCCGGGGCCAGTGCTTCGGCAAAGACGGTTTTGGCAAGATCAATGTTTTGCCGCAATTGCACCATCTGGTCGTTGAAATTGTCGGCCCTGAGCGTTGCCATGGAGCGCGCGACTTCCAGCCCGGCCCCGCCCGCCTCACGCATCGCAGCGGTATTGGCGGCAAGCGCTTCCCTCTGCCCCCAGAGCGTATCGATGAGGCGCACGGCCTCCTCTGATCCGAAAGCCTGCTGGATCTCCAGCTTCTCGCTGGCATCAAGCACATCGCCATAGCGATATTCCAGATCACGCAGGATCTCCGGCAAGGCGCGCAGCATGCCTCCTTCATCGAGCACCCTGACCGCGACCGGGTTCCTGGCTGATCCGGCCAGCTTGTTGAAAGCCTCTTGTGCCTTGCCGGCAGAGCGCGCAAAGGCGGCTAGCGACGTGCCCGCCCCTTCCGGCTTCATCGTCTGCTGTAGCATTCCCAGCGTGGCAATCTGTTCGGCGAGCGTGCTGCCGAGATTGGTGGCGCCCGCCCCGGCGCTCACCATCGCCTGACGCATGCCTGAGCCTGTCGTCTTGAATTGCTGCACAGCCCTTGCCAGCGTCCCGGAAAACAGATCCCCAAAGGCGCCATCTGTGAGATCGGCAAATTGCCGCTTGTAGGTGCCATGGGCGACGGCGAAGAGTTCGGACATCTTGCCCACATGGGCGCGGGTGGCGCGCGCGGTGATGGCGGCGGCCTTCGTCATCGCCGCCACCCCTTCATCGGAAAGGGTTGAGATGCCTGATTTAATGTCATAGGCGGCCTGCAGATAGCTTGATGAGGTGATGCCCGGTATCTGGCTTTGCAGGTCACGGCCTGCCGCCACGATCGCGTTGAGATTATCCATCCCCAGCGTGGCGAGCGCGCCGCGCGCTTCCTCCTCGCCGCGATACGGTTCCAGCAGGGCGCGCCCGCCATGGGCAAGGAAATGGCGCAGCCGTGCCGCGCCCTGGCCGACCAGCGCCAGATTGCCTGCATTGGCAAGGGCGGGAGAGGGCGCGGCAAGGGCCGGAACCGCCGCGCGCATCGCCTGGGCCGGCATCATGGCCTGTTGCATCCTGCGCACCGCCTCGCTCTGGCGGCGCAATGTCTCCAGCGCGCCGCGCCCGCTGCGCGCCAGCATATCCTGATCGCCCGCCATGCGGCGGCTGGCCCGCCCGGCCCCGGCAAGCTCCCGGCGCAGCCTTTCCAGCGCCTGCGCCTGCCCGCGATGCGCCTCTTTCAGGCGCCGCGCCTCGCGCCGCGCCGCAGTGAAGCGCTCGTTAAGCGTTTTGGCCGGGCTGGCGCTGGCCTTCATCTCCTTGCCGAGCCTGGCGGTCGCTCCTTGCGCCGTTTTGAGCGTCTTTCCGGTGGCGGCAAGGGTTTTTTCAAGCGCGGCAAAGCGCGCCCCGGCCGTATCGGGCAGCTGCATTCTCTCCTGCATCGCCTTGCTCTGGCGGGCAAGGGCGGCCAGATTGTCGCCAAGCCCCTTCAGGGGCGCGGTTGCCTGATCAACAAGCTTCAAGAAAATACTGACATCCATCTGGCTCATATGGTATTCCTTTCATTATGAATCCTTGGCTCTATTACGGTCTTTGTTTTTTGTCGCTGTTCCCCGCGATTTTCATCACCGCCGCCTTCGATGGCGGTCTTTGGTTTTTGTTTGGGACGGCGATTACAATCGTGATTTTAATTCGGATGCTCGATGAGTTTCTCGGCGACCGGCGCAAGGCCCGCGAACAGGCCGCCGAGGCGGCGGCGAAGGCGGAGCGCGCCGAGGAGATGAAGGCGGCGGTGCGCGAAGTGCTGGCCGAGGGCGGCGATCCCGGTGCCGAACAGAAGCCTTCCTCACATTCCTGAGCTGCCCGGCCTGCCGGCCATCCAGCCCATGCGCTCTGTGGCGAGGTGATGCCAGCGCATCAATTCGCCAATCCCCATCGCCTTCAGGGCCTGTGGGCTCCAGTGAAAGACAAGCGCGATATCGGCCATCACGGCCTCGATATCGCCGCGGCTTGCGTCCCGGCCGCCGGCGCTTGCCCTGGCTGCGACCGGCTGCCGGGCGGCGTAAAAAAACCGGCGATGCTGCCCGCCAGCGCCAGATAATGATGCGCGGCAAGGCCATAGACGGCCTCTGGTGTCAGGGCCGGGCTGGATATGCGCGGGGCGATCTTGGCCACCTCGGTGACGGACAGCCGCGCCAGATCGGCCATGTCGATCCCGACCAGCTCCCCGGCGGTGAAGGCGCGCAAGGTGATGGCGGGGGTGCTGTGCCCGTCAATCATGGCGGGCGGCTCCAGCCGGACGGTGACGGTCTCGTTTTCGTTTGCTGTGCTCATTTCAAAGGCCTTTCAAAAGGGGGTTTATGTGTCCCTCAAACGGGGGGGGTAAAGCGTGTTGTGTTGCGCGCCAGATCTCCTACAGGCCGAGTGCGGCGCGCGCCCCGGCCAGGAGGTCCCGCCCGTCCAGATTGTGGATATAGGCGCCCGCATCGATCGCGAGGATGGCACTGCCATTGATGACAAGGCGCAGGTAACTTGCCGTGCCCATCAGCTTGACGGCGCTGGCCTCGCCCCGCTTGAAGCTGCCCGGCTCGATGGAGCGGACAAGGGCGCGCATTTCCACCAGCATCGGCTGGGCGGCGGCCCCGCCGGGGCCCAGCGCCCCGCGCAAGGCAACCGGCACATCATCGCGCCCGGCAAGGGAGTAGATGCGCGGGTTATGCTCGGCAAAGGTGATGTCGAACTCCATTTTTTCCATCGGGCCAATCGGGATGTCGACCGTCCCGGCCATTCCGCCGGCGGAATATTCCTCGGTCTTTTGGGTGAGGGGGGGCAGCGTGACCTCGCGGGCGCGGCCTGCCCAGTTCTCGCCATCGGTAAAGACGTTAAAATCAATCAGGGTCCTTGGAAGAGGCATGATCGTGATCCTTTCTTTTATATCGCCCGCTCAGCAGGTGCGGCGGGCCCTGGTCAGCGCCTGTGAGTGTCCTCCATGGTCTCCGGCGCTGATGGAAAGAGGCGTCGACTGACGCCCGGCCCGGTCAGGGCCGCCCTTGGCAAGAGCCCCGAAGCAAAGGCCACACTGCCGCGAGCGCCATCACTCATGCCGCGGCCTGCGCGGCGGTGGCGGCGAGCTCGGTGTAATACTCGCCATTGCGGTGGGCGCGGAAGGTGATGCGCTCGGCAGGCGCGGGTGGTTCGAGCTCAAAATCGATGGTGAGCCGCCCGGCGGCGAGCTCGGCCCTGCCATTCACATCCGGATCAAACCATGCGCGCCCGCCCAGAAGCGCGCCCCGGGCAATGAGGCTGCGCAGATAGGCATTCACAGAGCTCACAATATCGCTGATGAGGGCTGCTGATTGCGGCCTGTCGACGGCCCACAGGAAGCTGTGCTCGATGGCCTCAAACACCATATCGGCGGTGCGGCGCACGGGCAGGAAGGCCCATGCCGGGTCGCTGGCAAGGGTGCGGTTGCCCCACAGGCGAAAGCCGTTCTGCCGGATGATGACGGCGATCTTTTTGTCATTGAGAAGGTTGGACTGGCTGGCGGCCTCGCTCATGGAGAACTCGATTGCCCGGGTGGTGCCGACAATTCCGGCGATGCTCTGGTTGGAGGGGGAGTGCCAGAAGCCGCGCTCCCCATCGCGCCGGGCAATGGCGCCTGCCACGCGGGCCGAGGCGGGGGCGGGCATGGCGCTGTGTGTCGCCTCATCCCATATCCTGACGCCCGGCTCGACGAGATAGACCCTGTCAGAATCAAAATCGCCCGCCCATGCGATGGCCGCGGCATCGGCCGCGCCGGGCATGGTGGCCGCACCGGTCATGGTGGAGGCACCGGACGCGGTGGCCGCACCGGATCCTGTGTCTGCGCCCGGCCCGTCGGCGATGATGATGGCGCGCAAGGATCGGGCAATGACAAGCATCTCGGCGACGACCGGATTGGCGCTGGCAGAAACGCTGGCGCTGGCGCGCGCGCCCACACCGCTGCCGCCGGAAAAGCTGACGGCAGGGGTGCGGGTGTATCCCGCCCCGCCATGGGTGAGGGTGACGGCGGTCACAGCCCCGTCCTCAATGGCGGCCTCGGCCCGCGCCCCGCCGCTGCCGGTGAGTGTAACGGCAGGCGCTTCAGTGTAGCCCGAGCCGCCATTGGTGACGGTGATGGCGGTGACGCCCTGCGGGCGCTGGGCGGTAAAGCCCGGCGCAATGAGCAGGCGGGGGGCAAGGCCGGTGGTGCCCTTGGCCGCCCTGAAGGCATGGACGCCGGTCCCTTCGCGCGCCGATCCGGTGAGATTGCCGAGCGTGGCGGTGGCATCAACGCCCGCTGCCACGCGGATCACGACCACAGGGGTGCGTGCTTGATCGAAAATCGCGTCAAGCGCCGGGCCGAGCGTGCCGCCCGCGCCGGGCGCGCCGCCCCCGCCGCGCGGGCCCAGCGCCGCGCCATCTGCCGGTTTCAAAATGGCGACGGGGGTATTCAGGGGAAAGGCGTTTGCATCGGCATTATCTGCCGTGCCAATGAGGCCGATCACCGAGGAGGCCGGTGTGGTGACAGACCGCGCGCCACCCTCCATCTGCAGCACTTCGATGCCGTGTAAAAATCCACTCATTATAATATGTCCTTTCTTTATTTGCGTTCGCGCCAGCCGAGCTATCGCCCGGCGGCTCCACGGGGGCGGCCCTGACCGGGCCGGGCGTCAGTCGACGCCGCTGCATTCTTTGCGCTCGCGCCAGTTGACCTGCGGTCAACGGCTGTTGCCAAGCGCGCCGTATTTTTGATGGCGCAATTTCGCGAGCGCGAAAGTCTGGCAACTTTCGCTGAAATTGCTTTATGCGGCGGGCCGCCGGTCGGCGGCCTGTCATCGCACGCCCCGATGCGTGAAAACCGGGCTTGTTCTGGAATTGCTGTCCCCATCATGTGCCGTCCTCGTTATCCGGGGGCGGCGGTGTGGGCGGTGTGGGCGATGTGGCCGGCCTTCCATGGAGCGCGGCTTCGGGCCAGCCTGTGGCGATCTGGAGCTCAAAGCCGTCTATCAGCCCATCCAGCGTGGTGATGCGCCCGAGCGCTGTGTCAATGGCGTGCTCGCGGGCAAAGCAGGCCGCCACAAAGCCGCGCAGGGCGCTTTGAAGGGCAGCAAGCTGGGTGGCGGTGAGGCGGTGCCAACTGGCATCGGCAAACTTCCACAAAAGGGTTGCCCCACGCCCGCGCAAACTGGCGGCGAGCAGATCACTGCGGGACGCGCTGTCCGTGCGCAGATTGAGGCGGGCGGGGCCGATCACCGCTTCCATCCCGCCGGACTGGACGGCCCAGCGATGGGCGGCGATCCCGGCGCGCATTTTTGTGCGCAAACTGTCGAGATCGGGCGGGGCGAAGCGCTTTTTCTCAAAGCGCCAGTCATGATCGATCCAGCGGGTGAGTTTGCCCGGCACCGCCTGCCAGACGAGATCGGGATGAAAGCAGCCTTGCGGATCAAATTCGATGAATTCGACGCAGAGGCGATCAGAGTCAATTCGGGCATACATGGCAGGTCTCCTCACGATATCCTGAAAGGTTGATCCCAGCGGATCGCCACGCATCCATCCCCCCCGTGGCCGCCATGGCCATTACCGTCAGTACGGCCGCCTCGTCCAACAACAAGCGGAATTATAGAGCCAGGAGACACCGCTATTCCATTCAGGATACGCAGTTCGCCCCCGCCTGCACCGCCGCGTTGGTAATATGAGGAAGAAGCATGGCCACCACCACCGCCGCCGCCGCCATAGCCGCCGCCACCACCGCCAGCGTTGTGACCTCTTGCACCGCCGCCATTTCCAAAGCTGCCATCACCAGAACCACCGGCAACACGGCTGTCATAAACACCGTTCTGACCGTCACCACCACCATGACCGCCACCCCCGCCGCCGGAGCGATATTGATTGGAGCGACGTAAAAAACCTGATTGACCGCCATTGCTGGCATAAGGGCCGCTTGCAGTTTGCCCGCTCTGATTGTGATTGCCGCCATCACCGCCCGCAAAGCCTGTACCGCCTGATCCGCCAGTTCCTCCAGACCCGCCGCGAAGTAATTCCGTAGCAGAGCCTGAATTGTTCGCACCGGGGGCACCCGTTGTCTGGCCGCCCATGGCCGTGACATATGTCCCAAAGGATGACGAAGCGCCCGGTGAGCCGCGTCCATTGAGACCACCGCCCCCACCGCCACCGGCGACAACGGCCACATGGATGGATGTCACGTCGGATGGCACGGTAAAATTATCCGCTCCGCGCCGGTCATAGACCACACCCAGACCACCAAAATGTATGCGCCCACTGGAATATCTTTGACCGTCAGTGCCCACACTGCGCTTGCCGGCATTAAAGCCGATCTCCGCTGACCACTCTGACCAGCCGGCACCCGCGCCCCTGACGCGCAGGCGGATGAGATAGTTTGTATCGTAGGTCAGCCCCGCGCTTGCCGGCACGCTATGGGTGGTGACGGCACCCAGCGCGCCGGGACTGCCCGGCAGGCCCGTGTCATAAAGGGGCGCGGACCAGCCCGTGTCACTCGCGCGGCGGATTTGCAGCTGGCTGGCCGCATGGGTGTCCGTGCCGCCCGTGGCCGCAAAGGCGCCCCATGTGAGGGTAGGTGTGAGGGTGTTCAGGCTCTGGTTTGCACTCGGCGCAGTGATGGAAGGGGTGGTGATTGATGTCAGGCGCGCCGCTGTCGTCAGGCTCACCGGCGCGGACCAGTCCGACCAGCCAAGGGAAGCGCCGCGATAGCGCGCACGGAGGATATAAGAGGTGGAAGTGGCAAGCGGTGCCGTATCCGGCAGCCGGTATTGCGTGACCGCCCCCTGCAATGGGCCACTGTCGTGAAAGGGCGCCTCCCAATTGCCCGCGCCGCTGCGGATTTGTATCTGTGTGGCCGCATGTGTATCGGCCTCATTGCCTGCAAGGGTGAAGGCACCGAGCCTCACCAGCGGGTGTTTGAACGTGACTTCGGCGCCCTCTGCCGGGGCCGTCACTTGCGGCGCGGTCACATAATCAAACCGCGAGCGCGTCGTAAAACGGGTGACGCCCGACCAGCTTGACGCGCCCCGCGCCGTGCCAAAATAGCGTGCCCGCAGATGATAGGTGGTGGCAGGGACAAGCCGGTCAGCCGGCACGGCAAGGCGTGTCAGATCGCCGCCCGTGACCTCACTGTCAATGGCGATATCAGCAAAACCGGCATCGCGCGCAATCTGCCACTGGCTCTTTTGATGGGTGTCTGCGCCATGGCGGGCCATGAAGGCGCTCGCCTCCAGGGTGGGGGTTTCGCCAATCCCGGTGGCTGCATCGGAAGGCGCCAGGATGGAGGGGGCCACAATATGCGGCACGCCGGTTGTAAAGCCCGCCCAGGCCGACCAGCCTGACTGCGCCTTGCGCTGCGTCTCACCTTGCGCAAGCGTGCCGCCATAGCGCAGGCGCCAGCGATATGCGGTGTTTTGGCCCAGCGCGGCTGCTGGCGGCACTCTGTGGCGCGTGACACCCGCCAGGGCATCCGGGGTGCCCGCGGCATCCGGGGTGCCCGCAGCATCCGGGGTGCCCGGCGCATCCGGGGTGCCCGCGGCACCGGTGTCATATATAATGTCGGCTGTGGTGCTGTTCTCCCCGGCTGCACGCGCAATCTGGAAGCGGCTCGATGTATGGGCAAAGCCATCGGGGGAGAAGAAGGCATTGCCAATGAGTGTGGGCCGGAATTCTGTATCGCCCCCGCCCTCTTCGGGGATCAGGGCCAAAGGGGTGCGCACCCGCTCATAGCTATGCCGGGCTGCCGGGTCTTGCCCGGCCTTCCCGCGCGCGTCTTGCGCCTTTGCAATGCGGGCGCTGACAGCGGCATCAAGCTGCTCTGCATCGTCTGCATCATATGTCAGCCCTGCGCCTTCCACCATGGCCCGGATCTGCGCGGTGATGCGCGCCTGCGCCGCCAGCTGGCGCGACAAGGGCGCGGTCTGGACATTCACTGAAATGCTTGCGGCGGGCATATCCACCCACGCCAGGGTGAGGGAGAGCGACCAGCCGCCGAGCTGGCCGCGAAAGCCCAGATTGTTGGCCGCATCCGACCAGAGCGCGACAAGCACGCCCTTGTCATCGATGAGGCCGATCTCATTGATGAAGAATTCGCCCGCTTTGCCTGTGGCGGCCGGGATCTCGGCCAGCAGGGCAATCGAGCCGGGGGCCGGATTGTCCCCGGCGCTGACCGGCACGCGCAGGCGCTCATCAAGAAGCGCGGTGCGGGCAAGCGCGGCGGCAACGGGCGTATCATTTTCCGCGCGCACGGCGTATTGCCCGGCCCCCAGCGCAATATGGGTGATGATGGAGGACAGGCCGCGCCCGGTACTATCGGCAATCGCGGCCCGCCCGGCATCGGTAAAGACGGGAGAAAAGTCACTCACTTGATCACTCCTTGAAAAACAAGCCCGGCGTGTGCGGTGATGATCTGCGCGGCGCGCAGATGAAGGGTGCGCGATGCGCTGGCCACGCCGCGCGCGGCCAGTGCGGCCCGCGCGCCCAGGGCAGAGGCGCGCGCCATCTGCACCGGCCGGGCGGCGCGCAGCGCCCCGCCTGCGGCAAAGTCATTGTGGCCGGCAAGGGCGCTGGCCACCGCCAGCTGCGCGTGCTGTCGCCCGGCGCCCTGCCCGGACAGCGCGGCAGAGCGCGCCGCGCTGAAGCCGGCGGCAAGGCCGAGGCGGGACGCAAAGCGGGCCTCAATGCCCATTCGCATATGCTGGCTTTCCCGCTTGGCCGATCTTGCCGCCTCAAAGGCGCGGGCCTGGCGGGGCCCATCCATCGCCCGGCCCGGCCGGGCGGCAAGCTGGAGCGCAAAGGTGCCGCGCGGCGCATGGGGCCGCGCCTCAAACCATTCTGTGATGCGCGCCTCGATTGCGAGCCCGGTGAGCGCATCCGTGAGCGCGCCGCGCGTGCCCTTATGGGCATGGACGCGCATCGCGGCGGCAATCGCGCCGCGCTTGTCGGCCTCCGGCCAGTCACTGTCCCAATGGTCGAGCGAGAGGGAGGCGGCCAGAAAGGGCAGGAATTCGGGCGGGC
>CBDAQW010000020.1:0-1407 GCA_965199185.1 Endozoicomonas sp.
GGAAAAAACTCTGCATTGAATTCGCACGTGTTACATCGAAAATGCAATTGCGAAGAACTGATTAAACTGAATTGCTGTGAAAAAAAATTTTTATCTGCTTACTCAAGAACGTATCTATTCAACTAAAATATTGATAACTCTCTTCATTAATTGGCGACCTTATTGCCTTAGTTTTGCCCAATTGAACTCAATTGACTCCACGGAATAAAATTGAGAAAAATGCTAAACGAAAAAAAAGTTAATCAAATGCTTATAAGTCTTTTTACTTGTGGTTAAATTGCGAGGCTAAGTTACGAGAACTTGTCCATCTACCAAATCGTGTTCAATTTCAAATTCATCCACTCTCTGACGTGAAAATGGGATAGTAAAAGTTGACTTAACATAAAAGCTGGACTAAAAGAGACGGGCTATGTTGCAGTTTTATGTTAAATTTCCTAGTTAATAACCATATGCAAAATACACAGGTATAAATCAAGCACGCAACTACGTAATTTTAGGAAAGGTATCACGTGTTTATTTGCATTAACTTAAATTTTCGTGTTTTGAAAAATATTTTTGCAGCATTTTGCTAATTGCAGGCTTTCAAACTTTACGTAATAAAAAAAAACGTATTAGTCAATAGCAACGTAACATTTCAGTATTGTTCTACAGATCACTTAAATTCAATCAAAGAATTAATTTTTGTTTAAATCCTCGTCTCGTCTTCGTAAAAGAGATCTTACCAAGCAATAGCTATAAAACACCAAAGTAACTATATAATTGTAAGTGCTCATTCGGGATTGTGTCCGTTCGGGATTGTGTCCATTCGGGATGGTGTCCATTCGGGATTGCGTCCATTCGGGATTGCGTCCATTCGGAATGGTGTCCATCCGGGATGGTGTCCATTCGGGATTATGTCCATCCGGGATGGTGCCTATTCGGGATGGTGCCTATTCGGGATGGTGCCCATTCGGGATGGTGCCCATTCAGGATGGTGCCCATTCGGGATGGTGCCCATTCGGGATGGTGCGCATTCGGGATGGTGCACATTTGGGATGGTGCACGCACATTCGGGATGGTGCACGCACATTCGGGATGGTGCCCAATTCGGGATTGTGTCCATTCGGGATTGTGTTTTTCGGGATCGTGTACAGGATTCCAAATAAACGGTGAATGAGAAATTATTAAGCATTAAATAGAAATAGTGACAGTGATTGACTATCAACATTTAACTGGAGCTGACGTTTGGCAATATGTAGCGTTTCTTTTATACGTAATTTTGTACTATAGTTACTTCTGTCCAAAATGATGGGTGAGTCACAATTTACAGTGTGTTTGGCATTTTCCATAAGTGCCCGCAAACTTCAGAACTCTGGCGGGTTCGCTGTTCATTCAAGCGCGTAAATAAATTTCGTTTGGTTTGACCAA
>CBDAQW010000021.1:0-41028 GCA_965199185.1 Endozoicomonas sp.
TCAACAGAGAGTTAATATTTATTTCTTCAGAATTGATCGACAGAAATAATGGCGCACCCGGCAGGATTCGAACCTGCGACCATCCGCTTAGAAGGCGGATGCTCTATCCAACTGAGCTACGGGCGCTCCAATCATTATATTCGCATGAAATCACAAAGAACTGCATGAGAACAATAAACTGGTCGGGGTAGAGAGATTCGAACTCCCGACATCCTGCTCCCAAAGCAGGCGCGCTACCAGACTGCGCTATACCCCGTTAGCTTTCAGACCGTTTGAAGTGTCTGTTCAACGGCGAAGAATATTACTCATTAGAGCATCTTACGTCAACACTCCTGCAAGATTCCTGCGACATCTCAATATTCAAACCCATAAACACATGCTTTTTGTTTACGGTTCTTTCACAACGCTTTTACGACTCATTTATCACCCACCCACTCCTCTTCCATTAGATTTATCAAACAGCCTGCAATAACTGGTAAACTAGGCGCAGTATTTCACCAGCTGCCTACAAGGCTACAGGCTAAACAACCTATGACAGCGAAAATTATCGATGGCAAAGCCATTGCACTCCAATTAACAGACTCCATTGCCGAACAGGTCAGAGAACGAGTCCACAAGGGATTAAGGGCGCCGGGACTGGCCGTCGTTCTTATTGGCGACGACCCCGCATCAAAAGTCTACGTCGGCAAAAAGCGTAAGGACTGCGAACGCATTGGCTTTAAATCGGTATCTTACGACCTACCTTCCTCCACTAGCGAAGCGGCGTTATTTGACCTGATTGACTCGTTAAATGATGACCCGGAAATCGATGGCATTCTTGTTCAGTTGCCTTTGCCCGAGCACATTAATACCGATCTGGTCATTGAACGCATCCGTCCCGATAAAGACGTGGATGGTTTTCACCCTTATAACATTGGACGACTAGTGCAGCGTATTCCGTTATTACGCCCCTGCACCCCCAAAGGCGTTATGACACTTCTGGAAAGCACCGGCATCCCGGTTCGCGGCAAGAATGCAGTCATTGTCGGCGCCTCTAACATTGTTGGTCGGCCAATGACGATGGAGTTACTGCTCGCCGGCTGCACCACCACGACAGCCCATCGATTCACCGAGAACCTTGCAAGTGAAGTCAGTCGTGCGGATATTCTTGTAGTAGGCGTTGGCAAACCCGGACTGGTTAAAGGAGAGTGGATTAAACCCGGTGCTGTAGTGATTGATATTGGCATCAACCGCATGGATGACGGTCGTCTTGTTGGAGATATCGAGTTTGAAACAGCAAAAGAGCGAGCGAGCTGGATTACACCGGTTCCGGGTGGCGTCGGCCCGATGACCGTCGCTACTCTAATGGAAAACACACTCTATGCTGCCGAGCATTTGCATCATTAATACAATATCCATGTAATGCACACAGGCTGATTTCCATCTGAACAGCAGAAGTCAGCCCAGGCATTCACATCTGAAAGCTTATATCTAAGAGCTTACATACTATCGAGTTCTTCCCAGCGCTCCATTTTTTCTTCAATGAGTTGATTCAACTCGGCCAGGCGATTGAGGGTAGACTGAACATCACCGGAATCCCCTTGATAGAAGCCCGCCTCAGCAATTTTTGCTTCTATTTCAACCAGCTCTTCTTCAAGCTTTTCGATGTCCTCAGGCAAAGCGTCCAACTCACGTTGAAGTTTGTAGCTGAGTTTCTTTTTAGCGGATACAGCCTGCACCTGTTTAGCTTCTGTTTCTGGTGCTTTTTTTTCCGGTTTAGCGGATGGCGACTCAGCCACCATTTGAGCAATAGCACCACCCTGGCGCAACCAGTCATTAAAACCACCGACAAACTCTTCCACCTTGCCACCGGGTTTAAATACCAGCGTACTGGACACCACATTATCAAGAAACTCCCGGTCGTGACTGACCAGTAAGATAGTGCCGGTAAAGTCCACCAAAATAGACTCCAGCAGCTCCAGAGTTTCTACATCCAGATCGTTGGTCGGTTCGTCCATCACCAGTAAATTGGCAGGCTTACTGAACAGCCGAGCCAGCAGCAAGCGGTTACGCTCACCACCAGAAAGCGCTTTTACCGGAACCCGACAACGTGCCGCCGGGAAAAGGAAATCACTGAGGTAACTAATGACATGACGGTCTTTGCCATTGATAGTGATGCTTTCCCGCCCTTCAGCAACGTTATCAATCACCGTTTTTTCCAGATCAAGCTGGTTACGCAACTGGTCAAAATAAGCGACTTCAAGCTTGGTACCGGATTTGACGGAACCACTGTTCGGCTGCATTTTTTCCAACAGCAAACTCAGCAAGGTCGACTTTCCTGCACCATTAGCACCAATCAGGCCGATCTTGTCACCGCGCATGACTCGCAGACTGAGATCCTTAATGATGGTTTGATCATCAAAGGATTGCGACAGATTCTTCGCTTCAAGCACGAGCTTGCCGGAGCTGTCCGCCTTATCCAACCCAAAGCTGGCTTTACCCTGAACCTCCCGACGCTCCAGTCGTTCAGCCCTAAGCGCTTTCAAGGCTCGGACACGGCCTTCATTACGGGTACGACGCGCTTTGATACCCTGACGAATCCAGACTTCTTCTTGAGCCAGCTTCTTATCAAACAGCGCATTTTGTTCCGATTCCACCTCCAGCGCATGCGCCTTGCGTTCGAGGTAGGTTTTATAATCGCAATCCCAGCTGGTCAGCTGACCACGATCCAGTTCAATGATTCGTGTTGCCAGGGATTGCAAAAAAGAACGATCGTGAGTGATGAACAACAGGGCACCACGAAAATCCAGCAGCTGCCTTTCCAGCCAGTCAATAGCCACAATATCCAAATGGTTGGTAGGCTCATCCAGCAACAGTAAATCCGGATCACACACCAGTGCTCTTGCCAGCTCCACCCGACGACGCCAGCCGCCTGACAGCTCTTTCATCTGTTTTTCTGCAGGCAAGCCCAATTTCTGAATAATGGTGTCTACTTTCTGACTGAGACTCCAGCCATCAACCGCTTCGAGTTTTTGCTGAATCTGTTCGAAAGCTTTCATATCAGCTTCAGTATTCAAATTCATGGACAACTCATGGTAGCGGCTGATTAGATCACCCGCCTGCTCCAGACCCGACGCGACCACATCATAAACCTTCTGCTCATCCTGCTCTGGCAAATCCTGATTAAGAATCCCGATTTTGAGACCGGGTTTGCGCCAGATGGATCCATCATCATGGTGAATCTGGTCTGACACCAGCTTCATCATAGTGGATTTACCAGCGCCATTACGACCCAGCAAGCAGACCCGCTCTCCACGGCGAATCTGGAATTCAGCTTTATCCAGCAATGGCTGATCGCCATAGGCAAGACTGATGTTTTCAAATCTAAGTAACGGCATTGCTATCCAGGCCATTGATTAATACCGCCGGTTTCACCGACTATTCGGCGAGCAAGGATACCGCTATCCATGACAGATGGACAGTACAGATGGCTCGCCCCCCTTTATTGTCTAACTCTGAGAAGAGCAATAATAGCGATCAGCGCAATGCACTGCACCAGGAATAACGGCACCATGGCAATCTGAAAATCATAAAGGGTCAACACGGCTCGATCAGCCTGGCGTGCATCCAGTATGAAACCTATCAGCGGCTGCAATATCGGACCTGATAAAATCATGGTGCCATTTGCTATGGCCAACACGGTTCCCTGAGAACTGGGTTTCCCCATTTCTCTGGCCAGTGTAAAGACCAGTACATAGCCTCCACAGAAAAAACCCGCCAAAAAACATAGCACCCCCTTGATGCCAAGACTGAAATCTGCGAGAACCAGTAATCCGGTCAGCAGGGTCGTTACAACCACTGACATCAGCATGATCAGCCGAACTTTATTCAACCAGGAAGCGATTAAACCAAACACAGGCGCTCCACAGGCCGCACCAATAAAGATCAGGGACACCTTGTCTGCAACCTCTGCTTCTCTTCCGGGAAATTCGACCTCCAGAAAGGAGATCGCCCAGAGTCCGCCAAAGCTAGTCAACAGTCCAAACATTCCAAAACCAAACAGACAAAGCCAAATGAATTGAGACCGACTGAAATGTGAAGCACTCTTCGCCGCCTCAAGCGGTTTAAGCTCCAGCTCTGCATGATTGATATTGGGTGGCCGGTCACGAACCAGCAGCCCACTGATGACTGCCAGCAACAGCCCCGTCAGAGCAACATAGTCCATGGACGTTCGCCATCCGTAATCAGCAATAATCTGAGGAAGTATTAACGGGCCCAGAGCGCCCCCTGTCATGGCAAAAGCCTCTACCAGCCCAGACATCCCGGAGAACCAACGATCAGGATACCAACGGCTGGCAAGATTCATACAGACGACCATGGCCGGTGATGTCGCGGCCCCCATCAGGCCCCTGGCCAGACAAGCCTCGGTCATGCTGCTGGCATGACTAAACCAGTAACAGGCTGTGGCCATCAGAATACCGGAGACAGGCAATAAATATCTTGCATTAATGTGATCTGCCGCATAACCACCCGGCACCTGAAAACAAAGATAAACATAGAGCAAACTACTGGTTAACAAACCAATGTCTGCAAGATCAAGATTTAACCCCTCAATAAGCTCCGGCACCATCAGCGACGGTGCCGACTGTAGCATGAATTGATAAACGCAAAAGAGACAGGCTGTTGAACAAACAACAGTGGCCTGCAGGTAGCGATACCTGATGTCTGACACTCTGATCACCCCAAAATGAATGTAACGGGAGCGATTAGAGTAGGTCAGTATCAGGAAGTTCATAAAAAAAACGGACATTTCAGTCACTTGCCTCACTGGACAGACCGATCAGTCCGGGGCAACCGGCATACCACTGTGAAAACGGAATTCATTATCCTGACCGTCAATCGCCTGTTGCTCAAGGTCAGCAAAAAAAGCCACTCGATCGGCGGGATAGACACCACTATAGCGAGTAGCCAGATTAAGATAGTCCTGAAAATGTCGCCCCTCTGACCTCAGCAACGACTGATAAAAACGTGCCAGTTCTTCATCAAGACAGGGAATCAAAGCAGCAAATCGCTCACAGGAACGGGCCTCAATAAAAGCGCCAACAATAAGCGTATCGATGAGACGTTCAGGTTCGAAGGTACGCACACCCTTTCGCAATTTGCCAGCGTATTCCCCGGGGGACAGGTGCCGATATTCGATACCCCGTTTTTGCATCAAGGCAAGGACCTGCTCGAAATGTCGTAACTCTTCTCTGGCCAAACGGGACATTTTCTGCAAGAGATCGGGTTTATCAACATAGCGAAACATCAGATTCAACGCGGTAGCAGCCGCTTTTTTTTCACAGTTGGCGTGATCAATCAAAAGAATGTCCTGCTGTTGAAGAGCAATTTCAACCCAGTCATCAGAAGTACGGCACGGGAGAAATTCAATCAGTTCGGCAGGTATATCACTAAGAAGGCAGGCGTTCATGACAACATCGGTTCTTTATAGGATTTGTAGTGCCCTCAATGTAACGCAAAATACCAACACAGCAAAAAGTGTTTACCGGATTTCCAGAAAAGAAAATTGACTCAGATCAATACTTAGAAGCCTGTTAACATGCAACCATAAATGTAAAAATAGGGATGACCATCGTAAATGAGGCAGGAGGTAAGGATGCGCGGAATTACAAAGATACTGACGGTGATTGACTCTAGAAAGGAGCAACAGTTGGCACTGAGTCGTGCAGCACAGTTTGCCCGGATCAGTGGTGCACAGCTGCATATTCTGGCACCCAACCCTAACATTTCTCCTGAATCCCTGGAAACGCTGAAGCAGCTTGCAGCACCTTTACAGGAAGAAGGTCTGGACGTCCATCTGCATGAAACATGGCATGATAATCTCAACGACACCATTATTCATATCCGACAAGTTGAGCGATGTCACCTGATCATCAAAGATGCTCGCCCATTCAAGCCTGTTAAAAATGCCTTTAAAACACCCAATGACTGGAGTCTGCTAAGACGCAGCCGCGTTCCTGTGCTTCTGGTTAAGAATGACATCACCTGGGAACATGCGCCCATTTTAGCGGCCATCAATGCTGATCCTGAAGACCACCAGCATGCCGACATGAACACGGCCATCCTCGATTATGCGACGGAACTGGCTTTCGCTTACGCTTCTGAAGTTCAACTGGCTGCCGCCTACCCTACGACCAATCTGGCAGCACGAAACTACGAAGCGCAGATTACCGACCGGGATGTTTATGCCCGAAGCTGTGCTGACTACGCCCGCCGTTATAAGCTGCATGAAAAAAACCTGTTTATTGAGCCGGGTCCAACTGAAACGCTAATTCCAAGACTAATTCAGGATCATGGTGCCCGACTTCTGATTCTTGGTACTCACGCCCGCACCGGCTTAAGCGCCTTCGCTATCGGCAATACCGCTGAACAGCTAATCAGTGAAGTTGATACCGACATACTGGTACTACAGCCTAAACACCATATGATGCCTCTCGAAAGAGAACTTGATCAGTAACCCCCCCTTAATCAAGCTTCCACCTCCTTCGTTAGCCGGATTCCATAAAGTGGAATCCGGCAGTATCGAATCAATCTGCCAGTGATGACAAGATACTCAAGATTACCCGTCCAGAACACATCAGTGCAGACACAATTCGGGACGAACACCGACAAAGCTTCTATATTGTTCAAGATTGTTCAAGTCAAAACCAAAAAGAACCATATTGATGATGAGGGAGAGTACTGAAAATAGACAACGGCAGGAGTCTATTTCTGATATATGCTAGCAGTGATTGCCAGCAGTTTTAAACCACTGCGCACAGTGTAAATTGTGAGCAACTATTTTAATACAGCATCAGCCATTGGTGATACCTATACTGTTCCAGATCATCTTGTTTAAGTGGTATGACTTAAACAACCATGTGCTCAGAAGACACTCTCTTCTGAGCTGTTTCTTTCACATATTGACAACTCATTGAGTCTGGATATGAATAAGAAGGAATTAGTTGAACAGGTTGCCTCTCAGGCCAACCTATCTCGTAGCAAAGCTGAACTGGCGGTTAATGCATTTATACATCAAACCCAGGAGTCTCTGGCCAGGGGGGATGTAGTTCAGTTGATTGGTTTCGGGACTTTCTCTGTCGCTGACAGAGCTGCAAGAAAAGGCAGAAATCCACAGACAGGACAGGAGATACATATACCTGCATGTAAATTACCCCAGTTCAAGCCCGGCAATAGATTCCGCGAAGTAGTCAAGTAACTTTCTTTATCTCTGCCTTCAAACAACGACTTTCCGATTAATACATTCTCTGAACTACCCAATCGGAAAGTCATTAAGCCATGGCTCGCATCACACTCAAGATTGCCCGCTTCTTCTTGGTAGACATGCGATTCAGTTGATTAATGATCTCGCCATCGACTTTGGTGTCGCAGATAGTGTCAGCCATTGGGGTGAGGTTTTGATTTCCACGCCCTGTAGCTAACCATTCAAAAGAAATATTGAGAATTTCTGCCATTTTGCGGAGATTTTCAAGACTTGGACTGCTCATCTCGGTTTCCCACTGAGCCAGAGCGCTGCGTGAAACACCAATCAAATCGGCCAGCGCCTGTTGAGACAGTTTCTTCTCTTTTCGGGATCGTAAGATCCTGGTTGTCAGATTCATCCGTGAATTCTCGCCAAGAGGTATAGGTAGAGAACAGCCTATTTAAATTCAGTGTAACACAATCTGTCCCTGTTGATTTCTCAACCCCTTCACCGCTCAGTTCACCCTGACAATAATGCGGTTATTGCCTGATATAAGCTTCATCCACACCCAACAAAAACAGCGTTGCAGGCAAGAGGCACCTCAAGGTTAGCCAGTATCACAAGCAGACTGAACCTTTGCGGGCTTCCGGATTTCCTCTTTTATTATCAGCCAGTACTTAAAGGCCGTCTGAAAAGTCACGTAACTACTGCGGCCTTGGCAAATGGATAAGCCTACCAGGCTCAATCAACTGAAAAAACGACTCAGGTATTCCTGAAACACAACGTGCCCAAGATAAACACCTGCAATACCCATCACTCCGGGCAGAACCGGAGGTGCAGGAATGGGGAGACGGAAGAAACTGAACAAGATACCCACTGCAAAGCCTGTGACGGTGGCTAAAAACACTTCATTCATAGCGACTGTTCTCTGATGGTCTTACAGTCACAAATATAGTTACAAAAAAGGCCGCAGACAGAAAATGTCAGCGGCCTTTTTCAGAGTTTGATGTGACTCTGATTACAGAGACAACATCAGACCAGCAATAGTAGCACTCATCAGGTTAGACAGAGTACCAGCAGCAACGGCTTTCAGACCCATGCGAGCGATATCAGCACGACGATTTGGTGCCAAAACACCCAGACCACCCAGCAGGATAGCGATAGAAGACAGGTTAGCGAAGCCACACAGAGCGAAAGTAATGATCGCCTGAGTATGCGCAGACAGTTGCTGTACGCCAGCAGCAGCGGCAGCTTCAGGGGTCAGATAGTTAATGAAGTCCATGTAAGCAACGAACTCATTAACAATCAGCTTCTGACCAATAAAGGAACCGGCAGTCAGAGCTTCAGACCATGGCACACCAATCAGGAAGGCCAGAGGACTGAATACAACACCCAGAATCTGTTCGATGCTCAGCTCAGGCATACCAACCCAGCCACCAACCCAACCGACAAGACCGTTGGCCATGGCAATCAGAGCGATAAAGGCCAGCAGCATAGCACCAACGTTGGCAGCCAGTTTCATACCGGAAGCAGCACCCGAAGCAGCAGCATCTACCAGGTTTGCTGGCTGATCACCAGCATCAGCGTCAATATCACCTTCTGAGTTGTCTGGTGTTTCAGTCTCAGGTTTGATGATCTTAGCCATCAGCAGACCACCAGGTGCAGCCATGAAGCTGGCTGCGATCAGGTATTTGAGTTCAACTCCCATACCGGCATAACCCGCCAGTACAGAACCGGCAACAGAAGCCAGACCACCACACATGACAGCAAAGAGTTCAGATTCTGTCATGCGACTAATGTAAGGACGAACCAACAGCGGTGCTTCAGTCTGACCAACAAAAATGTTGCCAGTGGCCGACAGGGATTCTGCACGACTGGTGCCCAACGCTTTCTGAAGTGCGCCACCAAGTACGGCAACCACTTTTTGCATAATGCCAAGGTAGTACAGGACAGCAATCAGGGAAGAGAAGAAAATAATGACCGGCAGTACGTTGATGGCGAAGACAAAGCCAACTTTAAAACGACCCAGATCACCAAAGAGGAAACCGATACCATCGTTAGCGTAGCTGATAATACTGGCCACTGTGTTAGAGATAGAACCCAGAATCTCCTGACCAATAGGCACATACAAAACGAACGCACCCAAACTGGCCTGGATGGCAAAAGCGCCACCTACAGTGCGCAGATTGATAGACTTGCGATTATCAGAAAGCAATATGGCGATAGCCAGCAGTGTAACAATACCCACCAAGCTCATTAAGATTTGCATAAGAACAGGTTACCTCAAAGATGATTCGTGGCGAATTATACGAATCGATCAATAAATCGACAGAAAGTAATTACCGAGAAGCGCATTCTACATAACAGAAGCACAAAAAACACACATCGATCGCCGTCGATCAAAACAAACCTTAGCAAGCTTGATCTCAGTCAACTTTTTGTAAGATTACACCTTCATAGCCTGATATCCGGATAGAAGACAGTGGATCTGACAGAGAACCGTCGTATAAAATTCTCCGATAAATTCCGGGTAGAATGATATTCACTGACAGTGTATTCTGAAATTCTGCATTATGACCCAGAAAATTGGTTCGATATAACACCAACCCATTAGTATAGTTTCTGGCAAGAACTGCTTCGGCAGGTCCACCTGGAACCACTTCATCATCACTTCGTTGCAGGTAGTAAATATTAGAAGGTATCACCTCAATACGACGCCCATCAGCTTCAGGGTGAGCATCCAGTAAACTGGACTGACTAGAGTCACCGATGAGCGTGTAATCGCCGGTGTCCGTTTTGGACATATACGACATAGGTTCAAAACCCGAAGGAAACAGTGGATCAGGAGCACCAATATCAATCCTTAACATGCCTTCAGGCCGATACGCGACATTCTTTGGAATGCCCGCTGCATGAAACGTCACCCGACTGGTATTCCCACTGCCGTAGCTGAAGGACTGGTTCCAGCTATGAAAGAAGGTTTTGCCTGGCACATTTAGCAGATAATACTGCGCCAGATTGGACTCAATATCTTTTTGCCAATGATCTTCAGCACTTCCCAGACGATGGACCCGGGAGCCATGATTCACCATTGCCATTAATACCGACCAGCGATCCTGAGCCGCCAAAGCAAAGGTATCCCAGGCGCGATTAAGCCCAAACCAGCCACTGAGACCAAGGCTGGGTCGAATATACCCTTCTCTGAGCAACACCGAAAAAGCCGGTAGAAATTCGCGGGCACTGGTCTTTTTTTCATAGGGGTTGAGCATGGAAATATTGGCGCCAACAAAATACCCTGTATCCTGATCAATTTGTGTCAGGACACGGGCAAATTGACTGCGATAAGCGTTCTCTGTTTTTTCTTCAGAGACCAACCCATCAAATTCTCTAAGTCGCCCACCGCTGACAACAGTGAACACTTTGCCGAGTAATTTATAGTGATCATCATTGTAAGCACCCAACAGCCCCTTTGAGAACCAACTTTCGCGATAAAACTCAGCAAGATATTGACCGATGCGCGGGTGAAACAGGTTCGGTCTGCAATAAGACGAGCGCGAACTCCACATCCTTCCCAATGGTACAACACGGGCTTCGTATTCAAATCGTGCCCGGGCGTAAGGATTGACAAGATTATTGAACTCACTGTCGTCCACATAACCGTCGCCGTTTTTATCGTTATCCGGGTCCCAGCCGGGAATCAGCCTCACTGTACTGGTGGTAGCATTATCCACTGCGCCGATCACAGAGTGATTCTGCTGGCTACCTGATACCACCGGCATCCAATCTTTAAGACGAACATCTGCCAGCCTCGGAACTTGACCGCTGCCATTACGCCACATCAAGCGCACCACATAAAACCGCCCTCCATCACGAATCAGAGTCTTCGCCATAAAAGGGCCGCCACCGTAGGATCGACCTGAACCATCATGGGTGATGGCACGCTTCCATGAAATCGGCGGTTGCCAGCGAATCTCACCGCTTTTTGATAAATTATCGGTGCCATCTGTGACACTTAATTCACTCCAGGCAGTCACATAACCATTGGCATCCACATCGGAAGGGTATTCAACCACCAGCTGACCACCACCGGCACTCGCAGAGAGGCTAAGATTTAAGCGATCAAACTTTTCGAACAGATAGACATACAGCCCTCCCCCCTTCTGATGATGTTTCCAGACTGGTTTATCATAAGGTGGGCGCTGATAAATTTGATAACCTGCATGTCCGGGATTAACCGTCCAACCAACAGCATAAGGAAAACCGCCAAAGGGAGTCAGACTCCCATGGTGTGGTCTTTTAACATTCAACCAAGTATCTTCGGCAAAATGCAGAAACAGGGACTCATAAGAGTCTCCCATTGTTTCTGCACGTTGCCGCACATACATTTCCAGAAGTGTGGGATTGAAATCCAGCTTCTGGTTATACATATAACCTAGTGTTGGAGGGGCAGATGTTTGCAGATTCTCACCGATATCACCCCCTACGACCAGATCAGTGTATTGCTGTTCCCAGCGTCTGACGGCTTCGGCATCTGGTAGTACCTTTAATGTTTCCGAATGTTCCGGTGCCACATGACCACCAGGAATTACCAGCGCAACTTTAGCCGAAGGATACACCTGTTCAGCCACCCCTTCTGAAGTTGTCATAAAATATATAAAGAGCGACAAACAAACGACAGACAGCAGATTCCTGAATAAATAAACGATGACTTGCGACATGGTGATTTGCTTCCCTGCAAAAAATAAAATACCTCAAGAACACCACAAAGCAGGTATTTTATTCATCAAACAACTGAATCACACTGGAGAAGTCTGGCAACTCCCCTGCCCTGTTAGCGTGTATCCTGAAAAGCGTTTCGGCCATAGAGCCCATAGGTGTAGCCGTCTTGCTATTATGACCAGCACCCAGCGCCAGATTCAGATCTTTCAGCATCAAACCGGTCATAAAGCCTCCCTGATATCCTTTACTCGAAGGTGCTTCCGACATCACACCCGGCACCGGATTGTATTGTTCCAACACCCAATTACCACCTGAGCTACTTTTCATTATGTTCGATAAGACCTCAGGATCAAGGCCATTGTCCATCCCCAGCTTCAGTGCTTCGGAGGTACCGGTCATAAGAATGGCGAGCAGCATGTTATTACATATTTTCGCCACTTGCCCGGAACCAATGCTGCCCGCATGGAAGATATTCTGCCCCATAACTTCCAGATAAGGACGAGCCAGCGACACCGCTTCAGACTCACCACCAACCATAAACGTCAGCAGTCCGGCAGCTGCACCAGCGGTACCACCGGAAACCGGTGCATCCAGAAAAAAAACGCCCCGTTCGCTGGCAGCAGCACCGACTTCTTTAGCCACATCCGATTCAATAGTGCTGCAATCTACCATCAGGGGTGTAACAGATAACTGATTCAGTAAACCACCTTCACCGAGATACAGTTCACGAACATGTTTGCCCGCTGGCAGCATGGTGATCACCACATCGGCACCCGAGACAGCATCCACAGCACTTTCTGCGGTATCACCGCCAGCATCCTGGTGCGCCTTTAATGCCTCAGAGGACAAATCAACCCCCGTCACCTGATGCCCTGCGTCAAGAAGATTCCGAGCCATCGGGCCACCCATATTACCCAGACCGATAAATGCAACACTGGCCATAGACTCACCTCTTATTATTCTTCAAAAGACCATTCAGGCTGACGTTTTTCCAGAAATGCCTGCACCCCTTCCTGCTGATTACTGCCTGCAAACAAGTCAATAAATCGCTCTCGTTCTTCTGGTAGATTGTCGATCAAATGACCGGAGCGCCCCATTTGAATAAGCTGTTTACAGGCTCTCAGAGCGTCCGGACTCTGTCGTTCTGCGCGGGCAGCAAGTGCTTTTGCTTTATCTAATGATTCACTCTGACCGACCACTTCTTCAACAAGACCAATATTCAGAGCTTTTTCTGCATCGACCTTTTCACCACAAAGAATCATCCGCTTGGCCTGAGCTTCGCCCACCAACAATGTCAAATTCTGTGTACCACCTGCACAGGGCAATAGCCCAACGGCGGTTTCAGGCAGCGCCATCACCGCTTGCTGTTCGGCAATACGCAAATCACAGGCCAGTGCCACTTCAAGTCCACCACCCATGGCGTAACCATTAATAGCGGCGATAGACAGCCCCCGAAACTGACTCAGAGTTTCAAAGGCACAGCCAAAGGCCTCAGCAAACAATCGTGCTTCGATGGTGTTTACACCATTAAAGCGTTTGAGATCCGCCCCCGCTGAGAAAAATTTGTCTGAATCAGACTTGATAATCAGCGCCACAATATCCGGGCGCTGATTCAGACCAAGCACAATATCTCTGAGGTCGTTCAGGCTTTCCGGTGTCCAGGTATTGGCAGGTGGATTATCCATGGTTAAGATGGCTGTCCGCCCTTCAATAGCAAGATTGAGTGCATGAGGCATTATTCTAACTCCGATAATGAGCTGGATATTTCATCCGACAGCAGTCGCCTGGAAATAATCAAACGCATGATTTCATTGGTTCCTTCAAGGATCTGATGCACCCGTGTATCCCGCACAAAACGCTCCAGCGGGTATTCACGAATGTAACCGTAGCCGCCATGAATCTGCAGAGCCTCATTACAGACATTGAACCCCACATCCGTGGCAAACCGTTTCGCCATGGCACAATAAATAGAGGCTTCCGGGTTATGATGATCCAGTTTCGACGCTGCCATACGTACCATCTGTCGTGCAGCCACCAGCTCAGTATTCATATCGGCCAGTTTGAACTGCAACGCCTGAAAGCTGGCCAGATCACAACCAAACTGCTGACGCTCTTTCATATATTGCCGAGCAACAGTTAACGCTTGCTGCGCAGTTCCCAGTGAACAGGTGGCAATATTGATGCGTCCACCATCCAGTCCTTTCATGGCAAACACAAAACCTTGCCCCTCTTCGCCGAGGAGATGGCTAGCGGGTATACGAACCTGATCAAATGAAATCAATCGGGTCGGCTGAGCATTCCAGCCCATTTTTTCTTCTTTTTTACCGTAAGAAATACCGTCCAGATTGGCTGGCACTGCAAAGGCTGAGATGCCTCTCGGCCCTTCACTTCCAGTGCGTGCCATTACCAACAAAATGTCGGTACTCCCAGCTCCGGAAATAAACATTTTAGTGCCTGAGATAACATAATCATCACCATCACGAACAGCCCTGGTCTTTAAAGACGCTGCATCACTGCCTGCGCCAGGCTCCGTCAAACAATAAGAAGCCAGCTTCTCACCGGATGCCAGTAATGCACCCCAGGCTTCCTGTACTGCTTTGGTGGCAAATTCTCCCACCATCCAGGTGACCATATTGTGAATGGTGAGATAGGCGGTAGTGGCCGTACACCCTTTGGAAAGCTGTTCGAAGATCAGATGAGCATCAAGGCGGGACAATGCCAGTCCGTTGATTTTTTCGCTGGCATACAGGGAGCAAAAACCCAGCTGTCCTGCTGCGCGAATCACATCAACCGGGAAATAAGCATCTCTGTCCCATGCAGCGGCATTAGGTGCCAGTTCTGTTTCAGCAAACTGCCGGGCCAGCTCCCTGAACGCCATCTGGTCATCGGTGAGATTAAAATCCATAGCGGCCTCTTTTCTTGTTTGGCTATGTTTTCAGACCATTTCAATGGCAATGGACGTGGCTTCACCTCCACCAATACATAGTGAAGCCACTCCGCGTTTGTTACCAGAATGTTTCAATGCATGTAGTAAAGTGACCAGAATCCGGGCACCACTGGCCCCCAGAGGATGCCCCAGCGCGCAAGCACCACCATGAACGTTGACACGATCTTCATTCAGCCCAAGCTCCTGAATAGCAAGCATAGTCACGACTGCAAAAGCTTCATTAATTTCAAACAGATCAACATCACTGACCTGCCAGTTTATCTTCTTAAGCAGCTTGCGAATGCCATCCACCGGAGCAAGCGTAAATTCTTCAGGCTTTTGTGCATGGCTGGTGTATCCAACAATTTTTGCCAGCGGCTGTAACCCCTGACTATGGGCATCTTTTTCCCGCATGAGTAACAGCGCCGCTGCCCCATCAGAAATGGAACTGGAATTAGCCGCCGTCACCGTACCGTCTTGGGTAAATGCCGGCCGTAAACTGCGGATTTTTTCAGGTCTGGCTTTGCCGGGTTGCTCATCCATATCAACCCGCCCTGTACGAGTTTCAATGGGCACTATTTCTTCAGCAAAAACATCATTAATAATGGCTTTATTAGCCCGCTCCAGTGAACGAAAAGCAAAATCATCCATCGCTTCACGACCGATATCAAAACGATCTGCCGTCTGCTGGGCAAATACGCCCATCGCTTTGCCTTCATAGGCATCTTCCAGTCCGTCAATAAACATATGATCAATCATCTTGCCATGTCCGAGACGTAGACCACTTCTGACTTTGTCGAGTAAATAAGGGGCATTGGTCATACTCTCCATGCCACCTGCAATGACCTGATCGACTTCACTATTTTGCAACTGACTGACTGCCAACATCACCGATTTCATACCAGAGCCACAGACTTTATTGATCGTGGTGCAGGGAACATGATCAGGAACACCCGCTTGCAATGCCGATTGTCGAGCTGGAGCCTGACCCGCACCAGCAGGTAACACACAGCCCATAATCACCTCATCAATGCGATCAGCAGAAGCGCCACTTTTTTCTAGCACCGCGCTGATGACCGCTTTACCCAAGTCTGTCACGGATTGATCGGATAACGCCCCCTGAAACCCACCCATAGGAGTCCGGGCAGCGGCGACAATCACAATATCTGATGGTAAGGAAGGCATACGGCTCTCGTGTTATTTTTATACTAATTCAGTCTCTGAGCGCAGGGACATTGATAACCTGTTTTCAAAAACCATAACAAGACGCCAAGGTTTACGCAAACGTAAACCTTGATACGGTCTGGTGATAAATGAAAAGCCTAAAATAATCCGTCATTTATCCGTACAAATTAAGAGTAATCAGGTTTTCCGATTATTGTTGTTGGCACATCCGATTGAACTTTTTGAAGTTTGCAGAGAAATAAGATCTCATAGTCGTGTGATTTAATATCAGCTTTTTATCGCATCTTGTGTTTTTCTGTTTAGCTTGTTATGGGCAAACTGTCGTTTTTTTTGTGTAATCGGTCAAGCAACCAAGAGACTGCCCAAATAATAACGCGCTGTCCGTTCTCGTTATAACAAATAGCCCGAAAAACAAACCTCAATTTAATCTGTCGTCGCTCATTGCTGGAGTTATTCTTTAGTGATTCGCCGGAAACTGAAGACAGCTTACCTCAGAATCCGGGTCAGATACGCTTAACCGGAAAGCAGTGAATTGAACTACATTTGTCGTGATTTTTCTGTCACATTATTTTCATCTTTCAGGGGTATAACTGTTGCATCATTAAACACGGCAGGTAAGCCCAATGACATTAACATTCAAAAGAATAACACCCGTATTGGCAGCATTGATTATTTCTGGTTGCACGATGGATACAAAAACAGCCAGCATTGAGCATCCCAATATGCAGCCGGTTGGTCGCTATGCATCAGGTACTTTCTTTGATGGCGCAGCAGAAATTGTCGGTTGGCACAAAATCAGCCAATCCATTTTTGTGGTTAACGCCGGAGAAAAGACCGTTGATATTCTGGACGCCAGCCAGTTAACCAGCTCTGCTTTAGCAAATCCATTGACGGATTCTAACCTGCCAAAACGAAGCAGTATCGATATTCAAAGTTACCTGCCAAATATCAAGTTGGGTGCAGCTAACAGCCTGTCACTTCATGGTGACCTGCTGGCTATTGCCGTCGAGGCGGATATTAAGCAGGAAAACGGCGTTGTTATTCTTTTTAAAATTGATGAGCAAGGTAATGCGACCTATCGGGACTACGTTCATACCTCCGCGCTACCGGATATGGTGACCTTCACTCCCAATGGAAAATTTGCTCTTGTTGCCAATGAAGGAGAGCCTTCAAAAGATTACAAAAACGACCCTGAAGGCTCCATCAGCATTATCCAAATCAATGAGAACGGTACTGTTGGGCAAGTCAGGCAAGTTGGTTTTACGGATTTCAACAAATACGGCCCAAGGCATCACGAATTAGATGAGAATGTTCGTGTATTTGGTCGAGACGCGACCGTGGCGCAGGATCTGGAGCCAGAGTTCATTACGGTATCCGGTGATTCATCGACGGCGTTTGTCAGTTTGCAGGAAAACAATGCACAGGCGGTTATCGATATTGAATCTGCAAAAGTCGTTAAAATATTCCCATTGGGCTACAAAGACTTTGGGCAATACACCGCAGACATCAGCAACAAAGATGGTGGCGTGAATCTAAAAACCTGGTCCGGTGTATACGGTATGTATCAACCCGATACCATTGACTCTTACGAGGTCAATGGTAAAACCTATGTGGTATCTGCCAACGAAGGTGATGCTCGTGATTACTGGTATGACAGCCCGAGCAAAACAGATTGTCTGAATTCTGGCGGCCTTAAGTTTGATGAAGACGACGGCTGTCTTGCTTATACGGAAGAATTTCGTGTTAAGAAGGTAAAAGTTTCCAACGAGCATCCAAATGCGGATAAAGCAAAAGATGCGGCTGAATTGGCTCGTTTAAAAATCACCAACACGTTGGGCGACCTTGATAACGATGGTGAGTTTGAACAGCTTTATTCCTACGGCGCTCGTTCATTTTCCATCTGGGATGAATCTGGCAATCTGGTCTTTGATTCCGGCGATGATTTCGAGCGCATCACCGCAGAAATTCTGAAATCGGACTTCAACAATAACGATGATGAAACCAAAGGCGATAACCGGAGTGATGATAAAGGCCCAGAGCCTGAAGCGCTTGCTATCGGTGAAGTGAATGGAAGACACTATGCGTTTATCGGCCTCGAACGAACTGGCGGTCTGTTTATGTACGACATCACCAGTCCACAGTCGCCGGAGTATGTTCGCTACATTCACAATCGGGATTTCTCGGTGAATGTGGAGGATCAGCCAGAACTGGCCGGAGACCTCTCTCCCGAAGGCATGGTTTTCGTCGATGATGCAGATAGCCCAACCGGTAAGCCACTGCTGATTATTGGCCATGAAGTTTCAGGGTCAACATTGGTCTATGAAATTTTCTAAACTCCCACTTTCTTCTATTAAATGAACAAAACAAGGCCAGCATTTTTACGCTGGCCTTGTTGGTTATGAATCAAAGCTACAGCCTTCCAATACCTGCCTGTTTTCCGGTAAACAGAACTCATCGCTCAAGTGTTAATGCTTGTTAAAGATCTCACTATTTTGATACACAAAAGCTTGCGAATGCACCAAATGTGTGTCATTTTCCTGATATAAAAAAAAGGAAAAAACTCATGCTAAAAAGAAAAATAATAACCAGCATCGTCACCATTGGGTTGAGCATTTCTGCTACCAATGTTTGGGCAGCACAAACGCAATTGCGCGTTGCCACCTGGCTAAGCCCGAATCACACCATGAATAAAGAAGTCTTGCCAACCTGGGGTGAGTGGATTGAAGAAGCCACCGATGGCAGGGTAAAACTCAAGCTGGAATACGACGTTGGTCATCCAAAAAGTTTGGTTGATATGGTCGAAGATGGTGCAGTGGATGCTTCATGGACATTTCATGGCTATCTTCCGGGGCGCTTCCGTTTACCGCAAATAGCAGAGCTGCCCAATATATCGTCTTCGCCTGAAGCGGCATCCGTCGCCCACTGGCGGGTCAATGAGAAGTTCTTCAAAAAATCCGGTGAATATAACGGCGTAGAACTGGCCGGTTTGTTTGTGCATGGGCCGGGGCAGGTTCACATGCGTGAACCGTTGGAATCCCTGAAAGACCTCAAAGGTAAAAAGATACGTATCGGTGGCGGTGTTTCGGCTGAAGTGGGCAAACGTCTCGGCGTTTCTGGTGTGAGCGCACCGGCGAATAAAGCCTACGAGATGTTGTCGCAAGGTGTGGCTGATGGTCTGTTCATGCAAATGGATATGATGAAGGTCGCCAGATTCAAGGACGTTGCTCCTTACACCGTCAAGTTACCGAATGGTCTGTATCTTGGCTCTTTTGGTATTTTCCTGAGCCCTGATTTCCTGGCAAAACTGTCTGATGAAGATCAAAAAGCGATCATGTCAGTATCAGGTGAAAAACTGTCGGCTCTGGCAGGCAGGCTCTGGGATCAGGCAGATAAAGTGGGTGAAGCGGATATTATTGCTTCTGGCAGTACCGTCACCAACGCGTCTGAGGCTGATGTCGTTTATTTCAACGAGCTGGTCGCGGAAATGGAAGACAACTGGTTAGATTCCGTTAAAAAACGCAAAGTCGATGCGAAAGCAGCTCTGAACGCCTTTAAGGAGGAAGTTCGTAACTATAAGCCTCTGCAGTTGTAAAAGAGATCGTAATGAAAGATGTCACTATAAAAATAATACATCTTTGGGAACTCGGAGCCTTAGGCTTCGAGTGGCTCCTGAAGTGGTTTGCAGCCTCCACCCTGTTTGTTTTGATGTCCGTTACCTGTGTTGATGTAATAGGCCGGTATCTGTTCGATAGCCCGTTGATGGGCAGTGTTGAAATAACGGAATTATTACTCGGGTGTCTTATATTTTCGGCCATGCCGTTAATTACCTGGCGCAAAGAACATATTGTCGTTGATTTGATTGATAACATGTTCCCTCCAATGATTCAGAAACTCCGCGATATGTTTTTTGATTTATGTATCGGTGGCAGCCTTTTGGTTATTGGCATGAAAGTCTGGAGCCTTGCAGACCGGGCTGCCAGTTACGAAGAAGTGACTGAGTATCTGGAAATACCGGTGAGCTACTTCATTCATTTCATTGCTGTTTCGTGTTTTTTGACGTCCATCACCGCACTGGTCTTAGTCATTACCCGCCTCGTTAACAAAGCCTATAAGAATCAGGAGTAAACCCTATGACCATTGCTTTAATTGGGTTTGCGGCCCTGATGTTGCTCATTCTGTTGCGCATGCCGATTGCTTTTGCCATGGGTATGGTGGGTTTTATTGGCTATGCCGCACTGGGTGACTGGAATTTTAATGGTGCACTATCAGTCAGCGCCCGTCGTCTGATTGATACGGCGCAGGATTACGGTCTGTCTGTTATTCCCATGTTTATTTTAATGGGGAATTTTATTACCCGCGCGGGTTTGTCTCAGGAATTGTATAAAGCTTGTTATGCGTTTCTTGGGCATCGTCGGGGTGGGTTAGCCATGGCAACCGTCGCTGCCTGTGGCGGTTTTTCGGCGATTTCCGGTTCCAGCCTTGCGACCTCGGCTACCATGGCTAAGGTGGCGATGCCGTCTATGCGTCAATATGGTTATTCTGATTCTTTGGCAGCAGCGTCTATTGCCGCAGGCGGAACGTTGGGAATTCTGATTCCTCCAAGCGTTATTTTGATTATCTATGGCGTGTTGACCGAACAAAGTATTCGTGACTTGTTTGCAGCCGGTTTCTTACCCGGTTTGTTGGGCATTGTCTTCTACATGCTGGCCACCCGTTTTGTCGTATGGCGAAACCCTAAAGCAGGGCCAGCCGGTGAACGATTATCAAAACAGGAGAAGTGGCACGCTATTCGTTCTGTGTCGTCTATTCTCGGACTGTTTGCGCTGGTGATGGGTGGTATTTATGGCGGAATATTCACTCCCACCGAAGCGGCTGGCATTGGTGCAACCGGTGCTTTCTTGATAGCCATGTTTCGTCGTACGTTATCGTTAGCCGTCCTAAAAGATATTTTGCTCGAAACCGCAAGAACCAGCACCATGTTGTTTGGGGTCATTATTGGCGCGTTGATTTACTCCAACTTTGTCAATCGGGCCGGCTTACCGGAAGAGCTGGTCAGTATGATTCAGTCTATTGGTGCAGAGCCATTTCTGGTGATGCTGGCGATCATTGCCATTTACATCATTTTAGGAACGGTATTTGAAAGCTTGTCTATGTTGCTGCTCACGGTTCCGGTGTTCTTCCCTCTGGTGCAAAGCATGGGGTTCGATCTGGTGTGGTTTGGGATTATCGTTGTCGTTGTAACGGAGATCAGCCTGATAACACCGCCGGTTGGCCTGAATATATTTGTACTCAGCAGTGTGATAAAGGACATCAAAACCAGCACTATTTTCAAAGGGGTTACGCCTTTTTGGTGTGCTGATATTCTTCGTTTAATTCTGCTGTTGTTGGTGCCTGCTATTTCGTTGTGGCTTCCGGGAGTTCTGTACTGACGGAAAAGAAAGATAGCCTTGTATCAACTGTCATGGGCTGGGTGTAATCCATGACAGTTGGGGATGCTGTCTCTTTCTACACCAAATACTTATGCACAAATCCATTGATGAGCTTTCTGAAGAAGAACTCTCAAGGATAGAGCTGTTAATTATTCAGAATACAACGCTTATTTGATATTCTTCACCCAAAACAATTATGCAGTAGCTGGTTGCCAATGTCGTTCTCTGAAGATCGCTTACAATCTTTTAGCCGTATCACACACGATATCTATCGGGCATCCCGTAAGATGCCTATGCATATATTTCAAGCTTGGGTTATGCCGCATCTTCAACAGCTAATTCATTTTGATTCTGCGTGCTGGGGGAGGTCTACTTCTTCACCCGGAACAGATGAAGCGCCCACCATACGTGGATATTATTTGTTCAATCTTCCGGATACCTTTGTAAAGGACTGGGAAGACACAAAAGAAGCTGACCATATCGCCTGCGGGGCAAGCCAGACACCCTATATAACCTTCATCAGCGGTGTAAACGAACCTGATTTACCTGCCCCTCTTATCTCTCTCCTCGAGAGGTATCAGATTTCCCAAGTAATATGCTGTGTTGTGGAAGACCCCATCATCGCACTTAATGAAAGCGGTGTACTTGGTGAAAGTAAGTTAATGGACTTCCTATCGCTTTATCGCTCTAAAGACGAAGACCCATTTGATTCCGAGGAGAGGATGCTATTGCAATGCATACTGCCCCATATATCAGAGGCGGTTAACCAGTGCGCCAAACATCTCCTGGAGAGCCAGAGGATAGAGCACTTAGCAGAAGATCATAAAACGATGGCGATTACAGATAGCCGAGGCATTCTTTACGAGATGGAAGATGCATTTAAAGGTTTGCTTGGTCGTGAATACCCCGATTGGGAAGGATTAGCGATAGACGAGCGATTGCTACCTTCATATGACAAAACAACGAAAATAACAGTAGGTGAACATATTTCAATCACCTCTGAACGGGTGGGTGAGTTAATTCTTATTCGCCTACGCCAGAAGTCCCCAATAGATGATTTGAGTTCACGGGAACAACTGGTTGCCTGCATGTTTGCGGAGGGTAAAACCTACAAAGATATCGCTAATGATCTTTGCCGCTCCCCTTCCACGATCAGAAACCACATACAATCTATTTATCTGAAGCTAGGCGTAAAAAACAAAGCGGAACTGGCTCAAATCCTCACCGCAACCACGCCTTCAAGTTAACTACCACCTCCACGTATTGTTGAATACAGTGCATTTGCACTATACCAATACCTCTCCCTGCTCTTTATTGTTTTTTAATCAACAAAATTGCAGGTATTTTGCCTATGTTATTACAGAAAGCTATCCGCTTCTTTTATGTGCTTCTGATGGCCTTCACGGCGATTCAGGCACATGCTCACAACCCTCACCCCCTCGGGCATTTCCATCTGGACTGGACACCGGATAAAAATCTGGCGCGCACCATAGTGATGAACATTGACTTCCACGGTGGTGGCTCTTTTGTCAGTTGGGAGAAGCCAGGAAGGGTCGAAAAACGGGGAGAGCATCAATGCATAGTCGGCCCCTATTTTTTCTTCGATGTGCATGACAATTACGCCTTCAATATTGATGAAACCGTTACTTTGGAGTTATTGGTTGATCGCGAACTGACAGAAGGATTTAATCTTTCTTATGATCAGGCCATCAAGCCTACAGCAAAACAAATTGTTCTGGATAAAAACTACGAGGAACGCTTTGAAACCGTCAAGATTGAACTTGAACGGGCCCGGTTTGCCAATCGCAAATACGAAAAGACTGACTTCTCTTTAGGCGCCTTAGGTTCTCAGCATCCGCCCAGCCCTGAATTTGGCGGTAAGCTGGCAGTATGTGGCATGAAAATTTCGCGCTCCTATACAACCCCTGTTACAGAAAAAAAACACGGGAATTTTACTCTGAGTGTTCTGAATGAGAAGGGAAACCCTGATTCTGTTCGTGTGGGTTTATATCGAAAGGATGGTTACAGCCCGCTTCCAGATAACTCAGCTGTGACTCTCATTCCTTTTATAGAGAAGTTCAAAGAGTGGCCTTTAAACGCTGTCGTGAAAGGCTGGCATCCTCATGGACGATATGCGTTTTATGTGGACGGCGAATACCAAACACGACTGCCCGCAGGCGATTATGACCTTGTCGTTTATAAAGGGCCTGAGTATCGAATTGCCAAGCACAAAGTGACTGTTCGTGAGGGAGAAAATACCGAACTGAACATTGACCTAAAACGCTGGATCGATATGCCGGCAAAAGGCTGGTATTCAGCGGATGGGCACATTCATATCTCTCGTCCAGATGAAACAGTCAATGAGAGCACCCTTGCCTTTACCCGAGCGGAAGACGTACACGTCGCAAACCTCTTACAGGTCAGTAATGTTGGATCAAAAGATAACTATCCACAGTACGAATTTGGTCATGACGGCCACTACGTAGAAGGTCATCACTCTCTGGTCTCTGGTCAGGAATCGCCTCGTTCTGCACATCGTGGGCACGCCATTGGTCTTAACGCTAATGAATATCACTGGCGGGATGATTATTTCCTCTACGATGAAGTCGCTAAATTAATTCATGCTGATGGGGGAATGTTCGGTTACGCACACGTAGCCCTGAATGCTTTTAATGTTGGGTATAGCCTCGCGTTAGACGTTGCCAACCAACATGTGGACTTCATAGAAGTACTGCAAATGTCGCATTTGAATACCGAATACTTGTATGACTTTTGGAATATGGGGTTTAAATTGTTACCTTCAGCAGGTTCGGATCACCCCTTTATTCATGTTGTCGGCAGTGAGCGGATATATGCCCACTTGAGTGGGGAATTTAGCCCTCATAACTGGTTCGATGCCTGGCAAAATAAGCGTTCTTTTGTTTCAAACGGCCCAATATTAGAATTTTCAGTCAATGGTGATACAGAAAGCTCAGAATTCGAAATAAGCAAGGGACAACGCCTCAATATTTCAGCACAAGCCAGTGTGAACCCTGATATTGATGATATCGAAAAAATTGAGCTGGTAGTGCATGGAAAAGTGGTTCACACGGAGTATGCGAAGGGCAACGATGACATTGTCAAAATAGACTATGAAATTAAGCCTGAAGAATCTCAGTGGATTGCTGTCAGAGCCTTTGGTAAAGGCAAAGGCATAGCTCACAGCTCTGCTGTTTATGTCTATGTCGATGGAAATAAACAATTCTGGAATAAGTCTGAAGCCCCAGTAATTGCGGAGAAATACCTGGATCTTCTTGCACAAATGAAGGCTTCAACACCTAATCCTGGTGAAAGTTGGGAGCGCCATTTTGTTGAAGGCAAGTTAGTGCCTAAATGGAAACAAAATAAAAGCGAGTTAGATCAAAGCATTGAGCAAGCTTCTCAGGTTTATAAAGCCCTGCAGAAAAAGGCAAAGCAATAGGCTGGATGGATGATCTGACGGTACATGTGATAATGGACCAGAGAATGTCAGACCAGATATTGGTTACTAAGGATCTGTCTGAAAATAATTGCCCAATTTATCTTCCTTAATATCATCCCCGCGAAGGCGGGGATCGACTATTCGTGCTGATTTCCGCCTTCACAGGAACGATGAGTTCTGAGGATATTTTTTAGATAACCCCTAAGTCCTTACAATACGTACGTTGTTGATCAGATTTTCTGGTGCCACACCGGCAGGCATGATTGCATGCACCGGAATATCCCATAATTCTAATGTAAGCGTCAGCCAAAACCCATCTACCCAGCCTTACCGCCAATCCGGATACTGATGCTTCCAGCTTTCAGGAGGCAACATGTCCGAAAAACAACAATTCTGGTTTCAGCACATCGAACAATGGCAGCAAAGCGGACTTTCTCAGGCGGAATACGCTCGTCAGCAGAAACTGTCCATCAAATCTTTCGGCTATTACCGTCGTCGCTACAGGCAACAATCGGCCCCTGATAAAAAGCCGACCCCTCTATTACCAGTCACTGTAGCCAATATCGAGACCAATTCGCCCCCTGCTCAACCAGGAACGACCGGCATCACCCTGACCAGCCCCTCCGGGTTTCGTATCGAACTGGCACCGGGATTCGACCCCCAGACCTTGCGAACCGTACTGCAAACCCTGGAGGTTGCAGCATGATAGGTGATGCGACTTCCCTCAAGGTCTACCTGGCTCCCGGTGTCACCGACATGCGCAAGTCTATCGATGGTCTCTCCCTGATCGCCAGCGAAGTACTGAACCTGGACCCGTTCTCCGAAAGCCTGTTCGTATTCTGCAACCGGGAACGCAACAAACTTAAAATACTGCACTGGCAGACTAACGGCTTCTGGCTTTACTATCGTCGCCTTGAGAAAGGCCGTTTCAATTGGCCTGATTATGAAAGTCCGAATCAGGCCATCACGCTGACCCGCCGTGAGCTGAACTGGCTTCTGGACGGCTTGCCTCTCGACCAGAAAAAAGCGCACCCGACATTGTGCTATCAGCCTGCCGCCTGAATGTCCATGACCTGCCACAATGCAAACGACGGCGGTTATGTTGGATAATAGGCGACATGAATACGATGACCACCCCAGACAAAACGACCATAGAATCCCTTCAGCTTGAGAACGTTCAGCTGAAGGCGAAACTGGCGTGGTACGAGGAACAGTTCCGCCTGCATCAACATCAGAAATTTGCCGCTTCCAGTGAACGTTTCGAGGGCCAGGAGTCACTGTTCAATGAACCTGAATTATTGGCCGAAGAGTCTGCTGAGCAACCTGAAACCCAGACGGTAGAAGCGCATCAGCGCAAAAAGCCGATCAGGAAAACACTGCCTGACCACTTGCCCCGGGATGTCGTTCAGCTGGATATCACCGAAGAAGAAAAACAGTGCGACTGCTGTGGTAAGGCCCTCAAGGCATTCGGCCATGAGAGCAGTTGTAAGCTGGACATCGTTCCGGCACAGGTGAAAGTTGTTGAGTTCCAGCGCCTGAAGTACTCCTGTGAGTGTGAATCCGGTGTCAAAACGGCACCCATGCCAAAACTGCCCATTCCGAAAAGCATTGCCACTCCCGGATTACTGGCCTGGATCATCACCAGCAAATACTGCGACGCCCTGCCTTTATATCGTCAGGAGTTTATCCTGAAGCGTATGAATATCGAGATCAGTCGTGCGTCCATGGCTGAATGGATGATCAGGGTGTCCGTGTTACTCAAGTCAATATACGACGTATTACAGAAGATGCTGGTCAGGCAAACCAGCATTCAGGCTGACGAAACGCCGCTACAGGTATTGGATGAGCCCGAACGGTCGCCACAGGATAAATCCTACATGTGGGTATACCGCACCACCGAGCAACTGGGGACACCGGTCATCCTCTACGATTACCAGTCAGGTCGTGACCATAGTCGTCCACAGGCATTCCTGTCCGGGTTCAGGGGCTATCTGCAATGCGACGGACTGTCTGCTTACAAGGCGCTGAGTAAGAAGCAACCGGGAATAGAATTGGTTGGCTGTTTGGCGCACGTCCGGAGAAAATTCAAAGAAGCACTGGACGCTATCCCGAAGAAAAAAGGCCAGCCACAAACCAAAATCACCAAGCCCGCCCAGGTGCTGACCATGATCCAGACGCTCTACACTATAGAGAGAAGGATTAAAGATAAAACAGTAGAAGAGCGTTTCCAGGCAAGACAGCTGGAAAGCCGCCCGACCCTGGACAAGCTGAAAGAGTGGCTGGATCGACAGCAACCCAAAATTCCTCCGAAAAACAAGCTTGGCAAAGCCATCACCTATGCGCAAAACCAGTGGCCTTATCTGATACGTTACCTTGATAGCGGGTTACTGGATATTGACAACAATGCGGCAGAGAGAGCCGTCAAACCGTTCGTTATTGGCCGCAAGAACTGGCTTTTTGCTAAAAGCGTAAACGGCGCAAATGCCAGCGCTACACTTTACAGTCTGATCGAAACCGCCAAGGCGAATGGTCTGGAGCCATACGCCTGGCTACGTTACGTGCTGTCCAGAGTTCCTCAACTGCCCAAAGAATCGTGTGTTGAACACCTGTTGCCTATGAATCTCACACCGGACGATTTAAAAATAGCGAATTGGTGGGAGTAGGGGTAGATGGGGTTGCCCGATCGCTTACATTCTAATGAATAAGTCTGACCTGTCGTTAAGTGATCAGGTCAAACGTCACCGTTTATCTATCCCGTCAGAAATTAATATTCCACTCGATAGCTCAGATTGTAGGCACGGCCTTCGGCTTTATGGGCGCTGAGACTGCCATAAGTCGTGTTCGCCCATTGGCTGTATACGGTTTCATAATCTTTATTGAAAAGGTTTGTGATGCCCACCTTCGCAGTACCCACGGGCAGCTCAAATGAAGCCAACAAGTCAAAGGTGGTATACCCATCAATGTCGTACTTAACAATCTCGTTTTTGTTGTTGAGTTTTCCACCTTTATCGTAATCAGAAAAACTGACAGCCTGCAGTCTCAGATTCATGTCGCTTTGTTCATAAGTAACGTGGGCTGTCATTTTCTGAGGTGAAACATCGGCTGCTTGAAGGTCAATCCATTGCCCCACTTTCTCATAATAGCTGCGACCTTCAGTAAAGGCGTAGCTACCGCCAACAAACCAGTTGTCGTTCAGCAAGTAATCTGCAGACGCTTCAATGCCATAGACTTTCTTTTCCTGGTCTAACAAGTCAACGCTGTAGTCAGCATTGAAGTCGATTGTTTTATCCGACTCGTTATAAAAAGCAGTTACATTCGCACTGAAATCAGAGAAATCCCCACGCCAACCCAGTTCATAACTATCAATTTTAATAGCATCCAGGTTGGCATTGTTCACACTGGTGGGAGTAGCCCCTGGTGTGAAGGCAGTACCCAATATTGTAAGAATACTGTCGTCTGAATAGGTATTGCGCAGCAGTCGTGCAGCATCCGGAACTTCAAAACCTTGAGAATAGTTTATAAAGAGTTCCTGATTCTCTCCCAACTGATAGACAAGGCCGGCATTAATGAGATTGGCATCGTACTTTTTCTTGCCACCTTTTAGTGGTGTATACAAATCTCGTCCCATTGCTGCGGCAGCTTGTGACAATCGCATATTCTGGAATAATGGATTAAATGGATCCTGATCGTAAAGAGGGATATACCATGTCTCAGCAATCGGATTGTAATCGCTAATATCCAATTTATGTTTTTCGTAACGCCAACCGAAATTGATGGTAAGGTCTTCGGTTGCAGCAAAGGCATTCTGGAAAAAGACGCCAAATTTTTTCGCCCTAACATCAGGGCCATAATCGTAATAATCACCCACAGGGTTAAGATTAAGCCCATTGCTGGCAACAAAGGCATCACCATCAAAACTGCGAGCTTTTTGCTCACCGCTATCTACATCGTAATCGAAACCGTAAGTGGTTCTGAATTGTTCATCAAACTCTTTATCAAGAACCAGCTTGAAACCATAGGCTTCCGAAGTAGAGGTGGATTGATTCACAATATAATCATTATCAACCGTCAGGTGACCATTTGGATCTCTTAACAATCCACTCACATTTGCTCTGAAATCATAGGAGAACGGATAGAAGCGAGCTTCCCGCTCCCTGTAATAAACCAGTGTGTCCAGACGCTGCCCTAAAAAATCCTCATCAGTAAAAACAAAACTGATACTGTCGCGGTCGGTGTAAGGTTGGTCACTCAGGTTCAACCCCTTGACCGGTTCAGCAAATACTTCGCCTTGAGCGCCCGGCACAGAAAGATCACCATAGTTTGGTGCATAGTCGGAATCCATCTGATCTCTGAATAACTGCAACGTGGCTTCTAAACGTTGCTCGTTGTTCAAGTCATAGCCCAATTTAATCAGAGCATCTTTAGTATCCGAATCCATGCGGCTAACCTGAGATGGATCGGGGTTGATACGCTGACCATTCGCACCAAAGATACCACCGCGGCTTTCATAAGTACCACTCAGCAGATAATCAAAGTTATCCTGGCGGCCACTAATACTCTGGCTAAGGGTATAAGAGGTCAGCCGATCATCAGAGATTTTTATCCCTCCTTCAGAGGCAAAACGAATCTTATCTCCCTCTGGCTGGCGAGTGATAATATTGATAATTCCGCCAGTTGCACCACCACCATAAATAGCACTGGCACCGGAAATAACTTCAATACGCTCAATATTTTCAGGGCGAATAGACGAAATTTGTCGGCTGATCTGACGGTTATCTGCCTGAGAAATTCCGTCAATCAACACCAATGCTTTACGGCCACGCATACTTTGGGTTCTATCCGTCACTGTCTGTGTACTTGGGCCAAAGCCAGGAATGATCTGTTCCAGAACATCCGCCAGTTTCTGACCCGGCTGGCTCTGCTGAATGATCTCCTCCTGACTAATTACCTGAACAGTGCCCGATATATCAGAAACACTGGCTTCAGAGCGTGAAGCGGTCACAACGATTTGATTCAATGTTGTTACGCTGGCTTCATCAGCAACAGCCAACTGGCCAAAAGTAGCCACGGAAATCGCCACGGCCAGTGGCGCTTTTAACATCTTCATTATTATTAAGCTTCCTGTGTAGTGCTTATTATTCTCATTTAATCCCTGTAGTTATTCAGAGCCCACTTCCTGCAGGCCTCTTTGTTTTCAAAAGATGAAAGGTTATTTAACGACGCTGGATGTATTTACCGGTAAGCAGTAGCAAAACGAAATAAATGCCACCAGCTCCCGACACCATAAGACCGGAAGGAATTTCAAAAGGTGCAATGACGGTTCTGGATAACCAGTCACTGCTTACTAAAAGAAGAGCACCTGTCATTGCCGTGGCTGGAATTAAATGCCGATGGCTGAACATCCCGGTAACGCGGCAAATATGGGGAGCCATCAAACCAATAAAGGAAATGCCACCAACCGCAGCCACACTGACGGCACTGAGCAGTGCGACAACAACCAGGACCAGCGCCACGGTTGCCTGTATCCGTAAGCCCAGCAGCGATGGTAAAGCATCTCCCAACTGAAGAATGTCCAGCCTTCGCCACATCATAAAAAGCAGAGGTAACACAAGAAGAACGGAGAAAAACAACAGGTAGAATCGTTCACTGGTAACGGCATAGGTGCTGCCAGATAACCAAATTAACACTTCGCTGGTCTGGTTACTGCCCAACACCAGCACCATACTGATCAGGGTTGCAGCCACGGCTGAAAGACAAAGCCCTGCAAGGGCAAAGAGTAGTGGGTTAAATCCTGTCAAACGACCAAGGCCTAGTAATAAAAGCAGCGCTGTGCCGCTGCCCATCATCGCCAGAATCGTAATTTCCAGACTTCCAAGCCCGGGAAACAACACCGTTCCAAGCACAATAAATAACACAGCCGTTGTCGTTAAACCCGACACATCGGGGCTGGATAACGGGTTGCGCGTCAGGGTTTGTAAAACAAGCCCTGCTACACCCAGTGCTGCACCAGCTAAGGCTGCTGTTAATACCCGAGGCCAGCGCAGATCAATCCACTGAATCTCCAATTTTGCAAACAGACTGCCGAGAAGCACCAATAAAAAAAGAACGCTCAGGCACACCAGATATACGGAGGGTGAAGCCCGAAAAAAAGCACGTATTCCCGTTTCACCGGATGTTGTCGTCAATGCACTGACTCGCTGACGCTGCGTCAGTAAAAACAACATAAAGGGCGCTCCGACAACAGTGGTCATTACCCCAGCAGGAAAGCTGTAGTGTGATTCGGTGAATAAGGTAGGAATCAGACGCGCAGAAACATCAGCGCTCAGGAGCAACAACGCACCAATGAACGTTGCACCGAATAAACGTGACCAAACCTTCTGACAACCCAGACTCCGGGCAATATGCGGGGCAATCAAGCCCACAAAACTGATCATGCCAACCTGACTGACCACTGTAGACGACAGTAATACGGCAATTAACAACGAGAAACCAACGGTACGACGAACATTCACACCAAGGCTTTCAGCCTGATCAGAACCCAGTTCTATAAGATCAAGCCTGCGTGCAAAGAACAAAGCAGCAACTAACATCAAACCCATGATCGGCCAACTGCGTTGAATCGACCGGTAATCAAACTGGGAAAGATTGCCTGCCCCCCAAGTGTATAAGCCATCCAACCGGTTTTCGTAAAACATCAGCATGCCCGCACTGAGCGCCCCGAGTGAAAGGGTCATCGCCATGCCAATCAGCACCAAATTGACTGGTGAATCGTTGATGGCACTGGCCAGCCTAAAGACAAATAGTGTCGTTAGAATCGCACCACTGAATGCCACTGCAACAGGGTATTGAACTGTTAACTCTGGCAACAATGCAGAGCCCAGAACAACGGTCAGCATTGCACCTGCATTAACCCCCAATGTTGCCGGGCTGGCAAAAGGGTTTCGAGTCGCCCCTTGAATCAGTACTCCAGCAGCACCAAGGGCTCCACCACACAGCAAAGCCATTAGGGTTCTGGGCAAAAGAAGCCAGGTGAGCACAGCCGTTGTCATTCCATCATTGGTCAGTGTGTGTTCGTTGAGCCATGGAATATGGAGTAAAAGGCTGATATCCAGCCCTGCAGGGCCTGTGATTAATGACGTGGAAACCACAATCAGAGAAAATGCCAATACGGCAACTGTCGTAATTAATGGTTTTGTTTGTGCAAGAAGATTCATCACGCCTCCGGTGCCAGATTTGCAGCAATGGCTTCTGCCATGCGTGCTGCAGATAGTGGCCCACCAAATGACCAGAGTGCTGGCAGGTAGTAAACACGCCCTTCTTGCACCGCCGGTATTGATTGCCAAACTGGCGATGTTGTCATTGCCGGTAGTTCATCGGGTTCACTGCCAATAATAATTAAACTGGCATCGCCGATGGTCGTCAGCTTCAGTAAGTCGACATGGGTAAAATCTCTGCCCGGCAACGAACTGTGCCAGCGGTTTCTCAGCCCTAATTCATTAACCAGCGCCGCCGCCATCGATTCATCGGCATACACTCTCAATCCAAGCCCCATACCGACAAACTTTCCAACCACGACTGACTGCCCTGATATGCCCTTTGCTTTGATCCTATCTTTCGCCTGACTAATGCGTTGCTGCATTTCTTGCAGCTTTTGTTCTGCCAGTGCTTGTTTGTTCAACCGCTGGGCAACAGAGCGAAAAATCTGCTGCATTCTCACATAGTAGTTTTCAGTATCAACCGCATCAGGATACTGACGGTAGAGGACAGTTGGAGCGATACTTTCAAGCTCGGCAATTATACGACGATGACGCCATATATAACCGAGTATCAGATCAGGCTTGAGCATGGCAATCGCTTCCAGATTCGGCTCGGCCCTTAGCCCCAGCTCCTGAACACCCTCTGGCAATGCTGGTGTATTTGACTGCCACTCTTTGTAGCCTTTAACCGATGTGACGCCAGATGGTACAACACCGAGCGTTAATAGCATTTCTGCCTGAGTCCAGTTCAGTGCAGCAATCTTGCGGGGAGCTTCCTGGTTTGCTGAAACGATTCCCGTTAAAAAAAGAGTGCTGAAGAGAAAAGCGGGTTTGAATACTCTTGAGACTAAAAACGACATCAGGCAACTTCTCGCTCAGATTCTGATTCTCGTTCAGGTTTGGAAAGTATGCTAGCCTTAACTGACTTATTCATAGGAAGAAAAAGCGGAACATCCTGACCATCGGGATAATAGGGTTTGGTTGCAACGCCAAACACATCTGAAATAATCTGACTGTCCAATATCTGTCGTGCTTCACCCTGACGAACAACCTCACCCTTTTGCATCAGCACAATGTCATCACTGTATTGAAGAGCCTGATTCAGATCATGGAGCACCCAAACGACGGTTGTCTTTTTCTCGTGATTTAACTGGCGCACAATCTCCAATAATTTAAGCTGATGAGCCATATCCAGCCATGACGTTGGTTCATCCAGCAGAAGAATGCCGGTTTCCTGCGCCAGCACCATGGCAAGCCAAACCCGCTGCATTTCACCGCCGGATAAATGATCCACCAGCTCAGAGGCATAGGGCACCATATCCACTCTTTGGATTGCCGAGTTGACCGCTTGATGATCAGAAGCCTTCAACCGCCCAAAAGGGTCTGCATGGGGATAGCGTCCACAAGCCACTAAATCTGAAACAGTCAAGCCCAATGGCACTGGAGAGTGCTGTGGTAACAGCGTTAGCTCTCTGGCCAACGCTTTACGACGCCAGCTGTGTAATGTTTTACCGCCAAGCCGTACGTCACCTGATGAAGGCGTAATCAGCCCCGACAATAATTTCAGAAGTGTGCTTTTTCCAGAGCCATTTGGCCCAAGAATGGCAGTGGTTTTTCCAGGTCTTAATTCGATGCTGATCTTGTTCACTATCCGCTTTTTTCCAGCGTCATAACTGATCTGATCAAGATCCAGTGTTAGATTACTCATTCATTTTTCTTTTTGGTTAACGTCAATGTGTCGTTTTTATAATTCCTAAGACCTCTGTTCATTTATCATCGAAAAGACAGAGTGGTGCAGATGATAATGATTTGCATTTATCTAATCAAGTAAAACCTCATTCTGCGCTAACCCTTCCAGCGCCCAGTCTTTGGCATCTTCCCAATTCAGGAATGCCTGCATAGGAAACGGCATTGCCTTTTTCATATTTTGGCTTACGACACGCTCCCCCTCTTCAGATGACCGCACGTGACGGGCAACTCCACGACAGTATCGACCTAATTGTTGCCGATTATCTTTAAACCAAAGCCCCAGCTGCTTACGCGCCTCCGCTGAAAATTCACTATTGGGTTTCGCTTGAATAACCATGGAAAAAGGTTTCTCTTTTTCCAATAGTTTTGTCAGCTCCAGAAGCCATACCTCTGCCTCTTCGTTAGTGGCCGGGTAGTTAAAACTCACTGCGACCACTGGCCAACCCATCATGTCAATTGCCGACATAACTTTTCTCCACTGCTTTTTCTTCTACATCAATACATAAAAAAGTGATAATAAGCCCAGTCGTTGCTGCCACAGCACCAATCATCACTATGATCCAATCATTTTTCCCAGCAGCAATTCCTGCCAACAGAGCACCTGCGGTATAACCTATGGTGTGAATCATGCTGAGCGCTCCGGTCAGTAAACCCTGCTGCCTAGCCTGTGTTGAGGCGATTGTCGTATATGCGGGAGTCAACAATGTGACAGATGCGCCACTGATAACCAGGCCGATGGCCAGCCAAAGCAGACTGTTGCTGCACATCACAAGAAGTACGCCGATCAGCAAAAGCGAGCTTCCCAATCTAAGGGCCATTGATAATTGTTTCTGTACCCAACCTGAACACAGAAAGTGAGTAACAATCGTTGCTAAAGCCACCAGCATCATCAACCAAGAGAGTGTCTGTGAAGTTTCGGTACCATCATGAAAAAAGGAGAAGAGCTTTGGCCCAATCACATACTGCAAAAAGCCAAATGAAATGGTCACTGAACACGCCAAAAGCAAAAATGGCCACACGTCTGATAACAGCTTCCAAAATAACTGACGCTCTGCTTGATGCTTTCCTTGACTTACCCGTTTTCTAGCAGGCAGCACAATGATCCACAGACATAACAGAAAACCCATTATCGCGATAAAAGCAAGGGGGTAAGTACTCCCCCATTGAGTTAACAGTACCGGAATTAAAGGGCCTAACAAGCGGCCTCCATTAATACTGGCGGTGATTCGACTCAAACTTTTTGGGCAATTCTCCGGATCATCATCTATTGCCCAGGCCTGTACAGCCGGATAAAGCCCTGATGCCATCAAACCGTAGACAACACGCGCGCTGAAGAGAGTCATAAGAGCCTGTTTTTGGCTGATTATTTCCAGAGCCAGCATGTATACGCTTAAGGCTATAAGCCCAAAACTGACAGACACTCCGATTAAACCAGCAAGAACTACTGGCTTTCTGCCATATCGATCCGACATTTTCCCCCAAGCAGGCGCCGAGAGAATAAAAAGACCAGTCCCTAATGCAACCATGACACTGAGCAGGCCATAGCCAATGGCCGTCTCTTCCATTATGACCGGCAGACAGATCAATAGCGTTGTTTGTCCTGCCCCGAGCACAAAGACAGAAAACATACGACTAATGCCATATGAAATAGGCTTAATGCCGTCTAACTCAATAGGCGAGTCCGGTTTTATATCTTTCATCAGCATATCCTGAGCCGGTGAATGAATATTTTTTATTTGCGTTGTTGCAAATGATAATAATTATCATATAGGATGCAAAGGCTAGCTTGCCTGATGATGCTTTTTTAATCAAGTTGATCAGGTGTTTTTGATAGATTGCTACCACAAGAATATTGAAGCTAGTTCAATGATTGGACAGGCCATTCATATTCTGGCAGCAACCAAAATTTGAAAGTCGAGAATAATTTTAATTCGAATAATGAAGACATCATCTGATACAACACTGAAAAAAGATATCAGAGCTCAAGCTGAGCGACTGAGTGCAAATTGTTTTTTCAATGCCTTGTTGAGGGAGTGGGATGGTTGGTCTCTGCACCGAATCAAGACAGCCTTAAGTGGAAAAACAGCCAGCTCATACGGTTCCTTTTTCCCCATTATCCCAGCTGAGACTGAAGCTGTGATTACACTCCCTATTGGAGATAATTCACTACTCATTTCTCTTAGCCACTTTTCGATCAGTGGAAGGCATCAACTAACGTTTCCTATTTTTCTATTTAATGAGCACCGGAGGCAATATCAGGAGGTATCTTTTGCAAATGCTGTTGAGCGATTAATTTCAGCAGACCAACTTTGGAAAAACGATCCAGAGACCCGTAATCATTTTCTAAAACGGGTTTTAGCCAGTATTGAAAATATTCAATCGACACTACAATACCGGCATAATGATCTTGCTCATCTTTTTGATAAGGATACTGATTTTCAATTATCCGAGCAGTCACTGATTACCGGCCACTCTGTTCACCCAACTCCCAAAAGTCGTGAACAGTTCAGTGATCAAGATGCGGAACGTTATATGCCAGAGTATGGTAATGCATTTAAGCTACATTGGTTTTCCATCCGAAGCGCTTTGCTTATTGACGACAGTGTTCACTCACTCTCCTTCAAAGAACTAACACTCTCTCTTGCAGAAGAAGATGTTCAATTCCCCCAAAGCCTGCTCAATGATATTCCACCAGACCATACTCTACTTCCAGCGCACCCCTGGCAGGCCAACCGCTGGCTGGAGAACACTTATATAAAAGATTTAATTAGTAGCCATCAAATGATCGACTTTGGTGTGTTTGGAAGTGAGTGGAGAGCAACATCTTCGGTACGTGCCATTCATTCAAAGCATGCCTCTTTCATGTTGAAGTATTCTCTGAGTGTAAAACTCACCAATTCTGTACGTCACTTACTCCCAAAAGAAGTTATTCGCGGCAAAGAAATTCATCAAGTGAAATACCATACGGCGATTGGTCAACGTATGAAATTATTGTATCCCAATTTTGAAATTCTTACGGAACCCGCACATGCTGCAATTATTGACGAGAATGGTCAACCACTACCTGAGACCATGATTGTTTTTCGTGAAAATCCATTTAATAAAGATGATATCAACCAATCAACAGAACTACTGGCAACACTAACTCAGGATAACCCCTCTGGCGAATCTCGTTTAATTAACCTGGTTAGAAAACTCGCTGTTAAAGAAAGCCTTCCTCCTGAGACAATTGTCAAAAAATGGTTTCAAAAATACCTAACTGCTGTCGTTAAGCCATTGGTGGGAGGACAATCCAATTTCGGTTTGCTGTTTGGAGCCCACCAGCAGAATCTGCTATTAAATATGCCAGACGGTTATCCGGAAACCGTTTATTTCCGAGATTGTCAGGGCACTGGTTATAGTCATCTGGCCAGAGAACTGCTCACGAAAATCATGGATGAAACATCAGAAGAGCAGGAACATTATGTTGATGAATTTCTGGGAAACCGGCTCTTCACTTATTACCTGATCATTAACTCCACCTTTGGCGTCATTAGCGCCCTCGGCGCAGCCAACCTATTGCCAGAAGAGAAATTGCTGCAGGATCTAAAAGCATTTCTGGAATCAATGCGACAGGCAAAACCAGCCGACAGCAGTTGTCTTGATTACATTCTGGACAGCCATGAGCTTTGGTCTAAAGGCAATTTTTACTGTAGCTACTGTGCGATTAATGAAAACACACTGGACAACCCCATGGGTGTTTATCACACCATGAAAAACCCACTGCATTGCTAACAGCGACTGATTACTGATCAACAAAGATCAACCAAAACCTCTTAATAATAAAAGCTCAGGGAAAGCTATGACTACCTCATTGCCTATTAAAATATCCGGAAAATTGAATCGGGAAATATCCTTGCAACTTCTATCACCAACGTCGCTATTGGTGAATGATGACAATTCATCAATACTTTTAAAAATAAGCCATCAGGAAGGTATACTTTTATCGCCTGAAAATACCACTGACTTGACTGACAGCATTCCTGACCACTTGTTGGCTGCAGCCCTAGATTACTGTTATACAAATAATCGAAGTCTGAATTCCGTTTCCTTATCACCCGAGATTTCTGAAAGATTATCTGGCCTGAAATTCATTCACCATTTTAAAGACAGTCTGGCAAATAATATTCGCACTGGCTTTTATCAGGATCGAACTCTCTGGCATTGGCAGAAAAATGATTTTGTTACTCCTGAAATATGGACTGAAAATAGCAAAGGCGTAGAACACCCAATACGGCAGGAGCAACCAACCGGCGTCGTTTATGAGCGTTATGACTATCAGAATGACATCACCATATCCTTCCGGACCATTGACCCGGAAGAAGATATTGACCTGTTTCACGGCTGGATGAATCAGCCGCGGGTTGCTGTATTCTGGGAAATGAACAAATGTCATACAGAGCTTCAGGAGTATTTGAAGTCCTTATTAAACGACAGGAGAACATGGCCTCTGATTGGCTGCTTTAATGATGAACCTTTTGGCTACTTTGAACTTTACTGGGCAATGGAAGATCGCATTGCGCCCTACTACGATTGCCAACCCTGGGATCGTGGTTTGCATCAATTGGTTGGCAATAAAAAGTTTCTTGGCCGTCGATTCTCTGACATCTGGACCAAGTCAATAACGCACTTCCTTTATCTGGATGACCCTAGAACCTCAAGGCTGGTTGGAGAGCCAAGAGCTGATCACCAAAAAGCATTAAAGATACTCAAGCCTGCTGCCTGGTCAGTCGTCAAAGAGTTTGACTTTCCCCATAAACGTGCCGCTCTGGTGAATAGTCATCGACGCACTTTCTTTCAAGAGGTGCGTTTATGAACCAGTTTGTAAATCTGCCCACCACCAGCGTTCAAAACCTTGACGCGAAACCTTTATGGCAACAGGTGAATAAACGACTGCTAGCCAAATCGTTAAGCGAATTGAGCTGGGAAGAAACCATTTGCCCTGAAGAGACGGGAAACGGCGTTTATGCTCTATCGCTTGCGAGCGGTGTAAGCTACCGGTTTCTCGCTTGGCGATCCATCTGGGATCAGCTGATTATTGATACTGCATCGATAAAAAGAACTGACTCAAAGGGGCAAAGCAACAAAGATGTGGAAGTCAGCCAGTTTTTCATTGATGCCCAGGCTGAGCTGGGTATGAGCTCTGCAACATTAGCCAACTTTCTTGAGGAACTGGCCAATACCTTAATGGCAGAAGCTCAGGTTCAGAAGAACTATTTTCAAAAACCGGCCTCTGAATTGATTAACCTGACAGACGACGATTTGCAGTGTTATCTGGATGGCCATCCAAAGGTTACAGTCAGTAAGGGAAGAGTGGGTTGGGGTTTGAATGATTACGAAGCTTTTGCTACTGAGTTTTTACCGGAAGTCCAACTGGAATGGCTTGCTGTCAGTCGTCAAAGCCTTCAGTTATCAACAAAAGAGGCATTTTCAGAGAAACAGTTGCTTGACGCGGTGCTGGATAACCCGGAGCAAAACAGGCTTAAAGAGCGCTGCCAGCATTTAAATCTTTCGATGAAAGATTTCTTCCTTATGCCCGTTCACCCGTGGCAGTGGCAAAACCGGTTGGTCAATATGTTTGCAACCGAGATTGCCCATGGAAGAATTGTTCACCTTGGTGCTTTTGGTGACCCGATGTTGCCCCAACAGTCACTCAGGACCTTGTCGAATAGAAAGCGGCCTGATCAGCTCAACATCAAGCTACCACTCTCGATACTGAATACATCCTGCTATCGGGGTATTCCGGGAAAATACATTCAGGCTGGTCCGGTTATCTCAAGTTGGTTGGCAGATATTGCAAAATCAGACCCAGTGTTAGCCAGTCGTAAAACTATCATTCTGGAAGAACCTGCCGGCGCTTTCTACCCTAACCCCTGTTTTGCACAGATTGATAATGCGCCTTATCGCTATCATGAAATGCTTGGCTGTATCTGGCGCGATAGTGTACACGACAAAATTAAGACATCAGAGAACGCTGTTTTAATGTCCACCCTGTTTCAGCGGGATGGTTTTAATTATCCTTTGATTTGTGAGTACATTCACCGATCAGAATTAACAACGGAGCAGTGGCTTTCCAGACTCTTCGATGTGGTTGTTATTCCGCTTTATCACCTGCTTTGTAAGTACGGCGTTGGACTGGTTGCCCATGGGCAGAATGTAACACTGGTAATGGAAAGCCATCGACCCTCAAGGGTTGCCTTAAAAGATTTTCAGGGTGATCTGCGACTGGTTGATCAGGATTTCCCAGAATTAGCCAGCTTAAGCACCTACGCAAAATCAGTGACCACTCGCCTGCCTGCGGAATATTTGATTCATGATCTGCAAACCGGTCATTTTGTCACTGTGCTGCGATTTATCTCAAGTTGCCTTGCTGGACAGGGCTTTTCCGAAGCCCGTTTTTATCAACTGCTCGGTATACAGCTTCAGTCGTACATTAAAACTCACCCGGAATTGAAGGAGCGCTTTGCACTCTTCGACCTTTTTCAACCAGAAATGGGCCGGATCTGTCTTAACCGGGTCCGTTTTAAACTGGGCTATGGAGATTATGTAGAGCGTCCAGTGCCTGAACTGGGTTCTCCACTGAAAAACCCTTTGACCGCTACACTCAGGGAAGAATCATGAAATTTGAAAAGTTATACACACCAGATAATCAAATACTCGATCTTGGCAGGTTTAGGTGCCGGTCCATTTAATATGAGCCTTGCCGCTCTGCTGGATAGTCAATCTGATATCACATCTCGTTTTTTTGAAAAAAAATCAGCGTTTGGCTGGCATCCAGGACTCATGCTGCCAGGCGCTCATATGCAGACATCGTGTTTGAAAGACCTTGTAACTGCAGTACAACCTACCAGTCCATGGTCATTTCTTTCTTTTCTGGTGAATAAAGGGCGCTTTTATTCCTTTCTGTCCACCGAGAAAATGGTTATCAGCCGTACGGAGTTTGTCGAATATTTAAGCTGGGTGGCAGAGAACCTGGGCTCAGTACAATTTGATACCGAGATCCGGGAGGTCAGTTTTGCCGATGACTATTTTACCCTCAGATC
>CBDAQW010000022.1:0-169623 GCA_965199185.1 Endozoicomonas sp.
GACATTCACCGTCATTAAAGGGGCAATAAACTTTGCCCCAAGCATGGCCACCTCCGTATTTAACGCACCAGCCTTTACTCTCTGCATACTGTAAGGCAGCTTCAATCTCTTTTTTCGGATGCTTTTTTCTGGGCATTTTGTTGCCTTGAAACAGGTTAGTTGTTGTTCTCTTGGTTGTCAATCGACAACCGTGTGAGTTGGTCGAATACAGAATGGTCAAGTGTGGTAGAAAATCGAACTCCTGCAAGCCAACAGGGGGTATAATCCCCCGCCATTATCATTGACTACTCTGGACACTCCCTGATGATCACAGGCGACCTCAAAAGCAAAATCGACAAGCTCTGGGAAGAGTTCTGGGTGGGGGGTATTACCAACCCGCTCACGGTGATTGAACAGATCACCTTCCTGATGTATTCCCGTATGCTGGATATGCAGGAGAGCAAGGACGAACAGCGCAAGATGCTGGCCGGTGTCGATTTTCATCCTCGCTTTGCGGCGCATCAGCAGGAGTGCCGGTTCGGGCAGTACAGCAATCTGGGCGCTGATGAAATGATGGAGATTGTGCGGGACGAAGTGTTTCGTCATTTCCGCAGTCTGTCCGAACAGCGAAACGACGATGGTCTGTTAGCAGAATTTATGAAAGACGCCCGTCTGGAAATCGTCAAACCCAGCCTGCTGGTAAAAGCGGTAGAGATGATTAAAAACCTGCCGCTGGACCGGGGCGACACCAAGGGCGACCTGTACGAATACCTGCTCAGCAAACTCACCACCGCCGGAATAAACGGCCAGTTTCGTACACCGCGGCATATTATCCGGGCTATGGTGGAAATGATGGAGCCGAATCCGGCCCGTGGTGAACGTATTTGTGATCCGGCCTGTGGTACGGGCGGTTTTCTCTCCACCAGTTATGAATACCTGCTGGAAAAATACAGCTCTCTGGACAGCATTCATACCGAAACCGTCACCAATGAAAAGGGTGAGCTGGAACAGCAGCAGGTATTCTCTGGTGATTTGCTCGGCGAATATCGTGATCATGTGGATACTGATATGTTCCACGGTTACGACTTCGACTCCACCATGCTCCGCATCGCCGCCATGAACCTGATTATGCACGGCGTGGATCAGCCGGATATCCATTATCAGGACACCATGAGCCAGAGTTTTTCGGACCGTTATCCGGAAGCGTCGCACAACGGTTTTCATCTGATTCTTGCCAATCCGCCCTTTACCGGCACGCTGGATGAAGAAGATATCGACCCGGACATTCTCAAACTGGTGAAAACCAAAAAGACCGAGCTGCTGTTCTGCGCCCGTATTCTGCAAATGCTGAAGATCGGTGGCCGCAGTGCCACGGTTGTGCCTCAGGGGGTTTTGTTTGGTTCCAGCAAGGCGCATCAGAGTCTGCGTAAAACACTGGTGGAAGATAATCAGTTGGAAGCGGTCGTTAATCTGCCGTCCGGTGTGTTCAAACCTTATGCCGGTGTTGCTACGGCGATTCTGATTTTCACCAAAGGCGGCGAAACCGATCATGTCTGGTTTTATGATCTGGAACACGACGGGTACAGTCTGGATGACAAGCGGAATCCTGTTGATAAAAACGATTTGCCGCATCTGATTGCCAGTTGGAAACAATACCGCCTGAGTAAAAGTCTGCCTGCTGATGAATTTATTGGGCATAAATTTAAAGAGCTGTTAGGCGATGCAAAAATTCCTGAACAGTGGGAAGACCGCACTCAGAAGGCATTTGTCGTACCCAGGGCTGACCTGAAAGCCAATAAATACGATCTCTCCATTAACCGTTATAAAGAAGTGGTGTATGAGGAAGAAGTGTACGATCCGCCGAAAGAGATTCTGGGGCGGTTGAAGGCGTTGGAAGCGGAGATTCAGAAGGAGCTGGGTGAGTTGGAGGGGATGTTGTGAGTAGCCACTGGTCGAAAGTAAAACTTGGCTCTTTGTGCAGCGTTGTAACCAAGGGAACCACTCCTACCTCTGTCGGTATGGACTTCACAAATCAAGGTATCCCATTTTTGAGAATTACAGATATTCAGAATGGTCATTTAACTCTGAATAATGTTTTGTATATTTCTCAAGAAACTCATAACAGTTTGAGTAGGTCAAAGATAAAATCTGGAGATTTATTAATTACGATTGCTGGCACCATCGGAAAAACAACAATAGTTCCTGATGGGTTTCCTGAGTGTAATTGCAACCAAGCATTAGCAATTGTCCGTTTTGATGAGAGTAAACTTTTTCCGTTATTCTTGCTTCATTGGTTAAGTAGTCCTGAAGCTGATAGGCAAATTCGCGGCAAGAAAGTAACGGCAATTATCTCAAACTTGAGTTTAGGACAAATTAAGGAGCTGGAAATCCCACTCCCCCCACTGCACGAACAAAAACGCATCGCCGCCATTCTGGATAAAGCCGACCAGCTACGCCAGAAACGCCAGCAGGCCATCGGCCTCGCCGACGAATTCCTCCGCAGCGTATTTCTGGATATGTTTGGTGATCCGGTGACTAATCCGAAGGGGTGGGAAACGCCAGAACTTGAGTCTTGTCTATTGTTTCTGACGAGTGGCTCAAGAGGTTGGGCGAAATATTATTCAGAAGCAGGTAGCAAGTTTATTCGAATCCAGAATGTTGGTAAAAATGAGTTACTTCTAGATGATATGGCTTATGTAAATGCTCCAGAGGGTGCAGAAGCGATACGAACCAAAGTCCAATATAGGGATGTGCTATTGTCCATTACCGCCGATTTAGGAAGATCCGCTCTGGTCACCAAAGAAGTCAAAGGCGGACATATCAATCAGCATCTAGCCTTGCTAAGAGTTGATCAAAATAAGCTAAACCCCAGATATTTATCAGCATACCTTTCATCAAACGGTGGCGTAAAACAATTCGAGCTGAAGAATAAGTCAGCAGTTAAGTCGGGACTAAATTTCACTGACATTAAAACATTGGATGTGCTATTGCCCCCAATAGAACTACAGAACGAATATGAGAAAAGTTATGAGTGCGTTCAAGAATTCAAGACGAAACTATCATCTGCAAATATTGACTATGAAGAGCTATTCAACTCCCTAAGTCAAAAAGCCTTCGCCGGAGAGCTATAATCCTTCCTCGCTCCCATGCTCCAGCGTGGGAACGAGAACAACCCGACTATTTAACAAGCTACGATTTCCGTTTCATTGCTATACATAAAAAAGGTTTATATCAGATTTGTGTATAGCAAAAGCCTGATTGGTTGCTATACATAAAAATGGTTTTTCCTCGCCCCCATGCTCCTGCGTCGGAGTGTGACGAACTGGAGGTATGCATTCCCACGCGGGAGCGTGGGAACGAGAGCATAAATCAGGCGTAATTTGCTGCAGCAAATTCCCAGTTCACCAGCGCCCAGAAAGCTTTCAGGTAATCAGGGCGGACATTGCGGTAATCAATGTAGTAAGCGTGTTCCCACAGGTCGCAGGTCAGCAGAGGTTTCTGCTCGGTGGTCAGCGGGGTGGCTGCGTTGCTGGTGTTGACGATTTCAACAGAACCGTCAGGGTTTTTCACCAGCCAGGTCCAGGAAGAACCAAAGTTGTTGACGGCCATTTCCGAGAATTTGGCAACAAACTCGTCAAAAGAACCGAAAGCCTTGTTAATGGCTTCAGCCAGTTCACCTTCAGGAGCACCGCCACCATTCGGGCTCAGGCAGTTCCAGTAAAAAGTGTGGTTCCAGATCTGAGCCGCATTGTTAAAGATTCCGCCTTCAGACGTTTTAACAATGTCTTCCAGACTTTTGTTTTCCAGTTCAGTGCCTTCGACCAGGCCGTTCAGCTTGACCACATAAGTGTTGTGATGTTTGCCGTAGTGGAAGTCCAGAGTTTCTTTGGAGATATGAGGTTCCAGAGCATCGCGCTCATAAGGCAGTGCAGGCAGTTCAAAGGCCATGTTTTTTTCTCCACTAGCGTTGGAATAGTGTATAGACTGATTCAAAGGCGTAAATGCGATTGAATCGTATTTGATTTTTTGCTTTATCGATTGAACGTCGGATGCTGGCGATAGTAGCATTGCGGGTTGTCGTAATCCAAGTTCGTTTTTCACTGTTTTCCATTGAAAGTTGCGATCTTGCTAATATATTTTTTCTATAGATGAGCTTCGGGCTTGGGCTGAATAGCGGTTTCTTCTACAATGACTTTCGTTCTTGTACTGACTAACCATGATGTGAGAGGGCAGAGCGATTAGTAAGGATAATCAAGGCTTTTCCATTTCCGCCGATGAACGGCCTGATCGCCGTCGTGCCGGAAACGGAAGCCGTCAGCCTAATGGCGGCAATACTGCAGTAAAAAATAGCACTGGCAATAGCGGCGGCCATCATGCGGGTGCCATGATGTGGGTGTTTTTTCTGATCCTGATCATTGTCACAGGTGCTGGTGCCTGGCAAATGTATAAGCTACAACAGACCCTTATGGCGACGCAGAGTGAACTTTTGCAGACTAAGTCATCCTTAAATAAAGTGACCGGGGATGTTTCTGCCGCTGGTGCCACTATTAGTCAGAGTGATTCTACTTTTCGGTCTGAACTGAAGACAGTGGATTCTGAGATTCGCAAACTCTGGGATGTGTCTAATAAACGTAATCGCCGCTGGATTAACGACAACAAAGCAAACATTGTCAATAATGCCAAAAAGCTGGATTCAATCTCTGTTGATGCGACAAAAGCGATGGACCTGGCCCAGCAGGGCAGAGACAATACCACCAAAATTCAGTCGAGACTGGCAGAAGTTGAGCAGCTGATTAAAGCGGTGACGACTGAGCATCTGGTTGCGAATACCGATCTGGCTGCTAACATGGAAAAGCTGCATCAGGAGATGGATCGTCTTGAAGGTTTATTTGCCGAGCAACAGCGTATTGAATCTATAATCAGTGATTATGTAACCAGACAACAGACGCTGAATAATAGTTTTAGTTCGTTTCGTACACAAACCAACCAGCGTATTCAACAATTAGAAAATTCTGTGCGGGATCTGGCTAAGTTTAATGCGCCTCAGACGCAGGAGCTATCGAGTATTCAGTAACTGTTCTGGCTCCTTGCCCTCAGCACCTAATCATAAAAAACGGTGATTAATGTTCAGGAAAATAGTAGGGATTGTGGTCACCGGTGCAGTGTCTGTGACTCTGGCAGCCTGCTCTTTCGGCAAGATCGATTGGCTGAATCCCACTTCTGAACCTGAAACAGTCGGGTCTGTGCCAACCTGGAGCTATCAGCGTGAGTTTAACGCTGTTTTGCCGGAGTCACTATCACAGTTGACGGGTGGGCAGGTGATGATCAAAGGGCAATGCCACTTCAGCGGCAAGATGATGAAGGCCGGGTTTACCAGGCAGAAGACGATTTTGATGCCACTGTTGAGAGCCGATGAAGATGGAACTCTGGCTCCTGCTTTTAAAGAAAGCCTGCCTGTTTACCAGTCACTTGATTCGTTCCTTAATCTTGCGCCGGAGTCGGATAGCTTTCAGCTCTTCCAACGTTGGATTAGTAGCCTTGAGCACGCTTGCCCGGAAGGGTTGAACCGGGAACTTTCTTCGTGTTCCTTCAAGCAGGTTTATACGTTGAATGGGCTTTGGGGCAGCCATTCACTTTACAACTTTGAGCGTGTAAACCACTGGTTAGGTAAGGCAGGTGATAACCGCTATCTCCTTATTCCCGGCTTCAGTCTGCTCACTTCGAAGGCGGCGTTAAATTTGAGATATTCGCCAAATACCAACCCCATTGTGCAAAAAACGGCTTTTGAGCGCATTGCTATGGTCTCACAGCACCTCGGAAGACCGTCTCTGGACTGGTTGAAACTGAATGAACAGGGGCAGCTCGGGTCAGAGCTGATCAGCTCCGGACGTTGTTCCGTGAGTTGGCAGGAGCTGGAGCAGCTTCGTGATCGTAAGGGGGAGTCGCATTTATCACCGGCTCGGCTTAACCAGATAGATGTGGCCTTAACGCCAGTTTTGCAGCGCTTTATGAATGAAGCCCTGTCACATTTAAAACTATCGAAACAACAACAATAAGTATTCGCCAAAAGTCAGTCGTTGTTGACGATGAATCCCATCCAATCAATAAAGCCGAACAAAAAATTCATGGCAGACTGAATCCATTGATAACAGATTATCCAATTATTGTGAATTTATGTCCCTGTATTCACCCTTGTTGATTACTGTTTGCTAGCCTGAAAACTATAAGCTGAAAGATCATCCTGCTTTTCAAAAGAAAGTAATAGAAATGATCTTTTTAATTTTTTGCCTGAGCGGTATGGGCAACCTTAAAAACAATCTTTGGATTGATTTAACAGAGCGATGCCGTAATCAGGATGGAATCAAATAGCCCCCCAAATAGCAGTGGACAACTGCCCCCAGGCTGGAAGATAGATTCTGGCCGCCTGCATCCCGATGGATCGCAACGGGATGATGCTCAGACAGTTACGGTCAACGGGAAACAGATTCCCAGCGGTGAACCTCCTGAAAGTAGGGCTCTGCAGTATTGGAATGTGACGGGTGTACACCCTGTTATTCCCAAAATCCCTAAGCCTTTACCCATCAACCAGGTTGGTCAGATTGGTGAGAGGGTTCGTGAGGCGGTGCTTAGCCAGCTTGAGCAAATGAAACCGGATATAACCGCCGACCAGATTCGTTGGGTCAGTGAATCCCATAAAGAGCAAATGCTGGCCAGAATAGCTCAGGTTAAGCAAAGTCTTGGCATGCCGGAAGTGAAGCAGACATTATTGATCGATTTTGATGAAGATGATGATTGTGAAAAAGTTATTTCACATGCGCTAAAGTCGATTGGTCTCCGGCTGCAACAAACGGAGCAAGACATGCTTCAGCGTGTTAATGCAGATAATAAAAATGTAGAAACCTGGAAAGCAGGATTTAAAGAAGCAGGCACCCTCCATAAGGCATGGACGGATTTACATAATGTAGTAGTAGAGATTTGTCGTCATGAACCGCTGATTATTGAAACGCCGCCCCATACTCTACCCCCTTCGAGTGCTTACAGTGCTGATTTAATGGATATGGATATAGAGGTGTTGCCAACGCCGCCTATGGATTCATTGGAGAGGAAGGAGGTGTCGGAAGATCGTTTTTATGAGCTGGAACAGCGATTGATCACTCAACAGAATCAGCTAAATGCGCTGATGCAGGCTCAAGCTGAGGAGCAGCAAAGAGCATTTCAACAGCAGTTGGCTATCAAAGAGCGACAGATTAGTGCACTTCAGAATTCACAGGTATCCCTATCAGCCAGTAATGTTCGGCTGCAGGAAGATTTAACGGCGCTGAAAAGCAAAATATCCACCACGGAGTCTAAAGCTCAACCTGACAGCATTGAATCGGATTTTTACAGCAGACTGAGAGAGTCTGAGCAGAAAATAAAAGTCCTTCAGCTCGAAATAGAGCGAGAAAAAGAAGCTTCGTCGGCTTCTGGTTTGAAAGCCAGTGAACAATTACAGACTCAGGGTGATGAAATTAACGCCCTGATATCTGAAAGAAATAACCTCCAACGTACCAGTGAAGAGCAAGCTAAAGAAAATCACCGGCTTAATGTCAATAATGGGCAGCTGGAAGATAGCCTCCGACAGGCAGAATATAAAATTGTTGAGTTGCAGGGACAGGTCTCTGATATTGACAATGCTCTAAGGGAGAAAAACGAAGAATTAGCCAGAGCTCTTGCTTTCTTTGATCAGGAGAAAAAGAACCTTGAATCAGCCCACGATGAGCAATTATTGAATGAACAGGGCAAGCTATCGGGTCTGGAGCAGCAACTCAGTCAATATCAGGCAGACTTGAATCAGCAAAAATCGATCGGTGATAATCTTGTTGCTGAACTGGATTCGGCGAATCAGCTGCTTTCAGGTATCAGATTGCAACTGGAAACCTCCGAACAGAATTATTCTGAAGCAAAAGATAAAATAGATGCACTCACTGCTGAATTAATCCACGCTGCTGAACAGCATAAACGACAGTTTGATGCCTTGCAGCCTCAGTTAGATGAACAGCAAAAAGAAGCCCTGAAACAACTGAGACAAACTCTCGATAGTGAAGCAGGACAAAGGCTACAGGATGCATTAGAGCATCAGAAACAGTCGCTGGAAAGTAAAGCCGAAGCCCGATTACAGGAAGCATTGCAGCCCGTTAGCCAGCAGCTATCGGAAGCGCACCAAACCATCACTCGGTTGCAGGATGAACATAGCTGTCTGAGAGAAAAACAGAGTGAACTGATTATTGAGAATCAGAGTATATTGTCACAGAAAGAGAAAGATCTTGAAGCACTCAGACAGAAGCTGGAACAACAGGATGCTCAGCATAAAGCGGTTGAGGAAACGTTGAACAGGCGAGTCAAAGAACTTCTTGATAGCGAGGCTGAAACCAGGGAAAGTGGAGCCGCGAATAGTCAGGTAGCAGCGGCTATGAATCAACAACTGACCCGTTCTATCAAAACGCTTAATCAGGCATTAACTGATGAGAAAGCTGATAAAGAAAAGTGGCAAACTCGCTTCAGTGAGCTTGAACGTCAGTCAAAAGACAGTAGTGAAATTCAGGATAAGGAAATTGAATCTCTTCAGAATCAATTAACGCATCAAATTGACAGGGCAGAGCAATTATCTGTACAGATCGCAGGTCTGGAAAAAAAATATGCACAAGTGGCAGACAGCAGTATTGATTTAAACCGTCAGATAAAGACGGCGAATGAAGCACTTAATAGCAGCCGGCGTGCACTAGAATTTGAAACTTCAGAAAAAACGGAATTACAGATAAAACTCAATGAAGCTCATTCAGAAAGAGATAAAGCACAAAGAAAGATGATTACACTGCAGGCGGAAGTAAAACGACTGACGCCACCGGAAACGACAGATAAATCGGTTCAGGCAGAACCTACAATCGCTGAAATGTCAATCCAGCATGATGAGAATGACTATATTCACGACTTTATCAGGGAATGGAGAGAGAAAAACGACTCAGACATATCGACACCCAGTACGTCATCGGATTTTGAGTCTTTACCATCCGAAGGGAGTAATACCAGCAGCAGGGTTAGCGACCTGGAAGATGAACTGGCTGAATCAAAACGACTGAGCAGTCGCGGGTTAAAAGGGCTGGAGCTATTGGCAGATAGTGTTTACGACCAGCTTGCTGGTATTGAGGGAACCAATGGTAAGGATCTATGGTTGGATCTGGCAGTTAATAATCTGAAAACCCGATATAAGAATCTCAGTATTAAGCTGGCTCATAACAAACAAATCCTTGAAAAGCAGGACAGAGAACAGGTGAATACTTCCACAGGAAGCCCACCAAGCCATGAGTATTTGAGGAAAGGGTACAAAACATTGTTCTCTGATTATGTTAAAGAATTGGCAAAGTGCAAAAGTGATTTCCTGAAAGAACTTGAGCCAGAAAAAAACAATGCCAGCGAAGATACGATACAAAGTGTTGACGGTGTAATTGATCGGCTTAATCAGGCTATCAAAGTGACGGAGATCGTATCTGACATTTATAGACGGCTGCAGGAAGCTTTTGAAGGCGAAATCCAGCAATACCAGAAAATCCTTGACGCTATTGACGGTGACTCACTGGATGAGATTATTCTGGGAACTCAGGCTTCTCTGAAAGTAACCCTGTCACAGGAAAATCCGGAAGTTAGAGATTATCTGGCAGGCTTATTGGTCAATAGCTCGGTTAGAGCTATTTTGGAATGCTATCAGAGGTCTTTGTCTGCTCTGACAGGAACAGAATTAGAGGTTTCAGAGGGTAAACGAAAAATACTGGATCAACATAGATCGGCACTACAGCGTTTGCTCCCCATGAATTTACCTCTGGATATGGGCAAACAGCTGGATGCGCTGGGTGCAGAATATATTAATAATGTCGTTAGTCGGCAGATTGCTGAGCTGGAACAGGGCATGGTTCTGCAGACCGCTAACGGCGAGCAGGCTCCGGATGTCAGAGGTAAATCTGGCCTGAGTATCGCCAGAGAGATGATTGCCGATGCGCAAATCAGGCCTGCTGTTTTGTCTTTGCTCTCCAGTGTGCAGCCATCTCATGAAGGGGTTAAGACCGATCTTGATTACTTCAGTGCTTCCGTTGTCGGTTTGAAGTTTATCCGTGATGAATATGGTTTGTTGCAGATACCGGCGATGGCGGAACTGCTGAAGGTCGCTATTGAAGATCTCAAACAAGACGGTTCGATGCTAGCCATTGAAGCAGAGTCACAACATCTTGGTCAGTCGCAAGATAAATCAAATGTCAATCGTCGTAAAAAGCTCAGGCTGCGCTGTGAGGAGTACCTAAAAAAAGAAGACGCTCTGAAACTAGCGGGAGATCTGAAAACTTACTATCGCGGCCAGAGCTTGCAAGGTGATCGACTGGCAAAACACCCTCACGCCTATGTGGTTGAATGCTTTAAGAATCAATCTGTATTTGATGATGATCGCACCGGTAAAACCAGGGTGACGGCAGCTGGAGTCATCACCGATATTCAGCCTAATAGCCATGGTTTAATGAATAACTTTCTGGGTGGTACGCCTAAAGGCGCAACGTTGCTCGTTAATGAAACAGCGCATGTAAAGTCCCTGCAATTGAAGGATGGTTACCCGGAGGATGTGACATTTACTAATAAGGATGACAATCATTGGCAGGTTAGTCTGGCCAGTAGCCACTGGACCGTTGATCCTGCTTTTATTCTGGATAATCCGGATCTTGTGATTTCCCTTTGAAGGGCAGGTGTCCGGTCGTCATCGACAAGATTGGATTCCCCTGAAAAACCGGGGAGGGGAGACCGCTGTGCTCCTGCTGCGTAAAGTGCCGGGAGAGGTGCGGTATTTTTTGTACGAGAAAGGCTCCGGAAATACTCTGGTGCCTAGAGTAATTGGTCATGACGATCCTGAACAGGAAAAAACCGAAGCTACTTTTTTATACGACGTTGCTGCTGGAAAAATAGAACAAGCAGAAGCCAGGGCAGCAAATGGCAAATTCGAATCTGTGGTCCAAAAGTTATTTGGTGCCAATTTATGCTGGTCAAAACCGTTTTCTCTGAATCAGTTGCAGGGACTGCTTGACGACGCCAGACGTAAAGTTAAAGACGAATCTGTTGATAGTCTCTCTTTCATCGCTAGTACTCATTTTCTTGATGCTGTGCAAATTGAAAAACCCCCTGTGCAGGTTATTGCCGACAAGAAACAGTCAAAAACAACGGCTGCTGCCAAAGAGAATGATAGGGGCATCAAACCAGAACACACGGGGGCCAGATTGCAAAACTGGCAGCCAACGTTATACAAACGATTTACCACTGCCAATACCTTCGATGAAGTGGGGCGTGAGTTTGCCACCCAGTGCAAGAAGCCGGAAGCGCTTAGAGGAACCTTGGGAAGAACTTCAGGCTCGTGATCGCAGAGATTTTCAGGCGCGGGCATTTAAAGGGCTGACTGTCTATTCGGGGTGTGAGCTGAACCCGGAACGCAGGCAGGATAAGTCCGGTAACAAACTTACAAAAGGCACCCCTGAGTATGTAATGTTAGTGTTACGCAAGGTGATCAAGGTTAATCGCGATCACCGAATGCGCCTGACTCAGCAAGCTAGAAGCCGATCGCCAGGCGTTAATAGCAGTATTGCGTGGTGAGCAGGGGACGATGTCTGTACGTTCTGATCGTGAAGTGCTGAGTAATGCGATCAGAGAGTTCCAGAATGGCAATCTTCATGAGAGGCTGCCTGCTGGTTTGGCGAAAGAGCAATACACCCGGCTGTTGACCAGGGTAATGCTGGCGCAGAATGAATTGACGCAAGCCAGAGGAATTTATCAATCACAAGCGGCAGCTGATGAAAATGCTGGAGAAAATCGCAAGAGACTCAGCCCTGCTGGTTGATAACGATAAACTGGCATACAAACGACAGTGTCAGAGCTTTAATCTAGATCTGGCTTTGCTGGCAACAAAGCAGGCGGATATTGGTCAACAACTGAATCGCTATTATGAAGAAACACTCAGCCATGCTTGCCGGGCAAGGCTGGCCTTTGAGGCTGCTACTAATACAGTACTCAGAGGAAAACCAGGTTGAAGAAGTCACTGAAGTCATGGATGAAATTACCGGAGCCATGAGTGCGCCAGATGGCAGTATGTCCCGGATTTCCCAGAAAGGCACTGGGTGGGGGAAAAGCACCGCCATTCAAATGCTGAGTGACCATGCCTGTTTGAATAATATCGGTCATGCGGAGCGTTCGGTTCTGGTGTGTGCACCGAGCAGCAATCAGGCAGAGCTCAATAATACGCTTGGACGATATTATGCTTCCAGTGGCCGACATTATCAGGCTCTGGATATTCAGAGAGACTATGCTGACAGGGAAAAAATCTGGTGGACACCCGAGAATATTTCAAGAATTCATAACACATTATTGGGTATTGATGCAGATACAGCGGCTGAAGATCGTGTCACTGCAGTCAATGAGTTGCGAGCGCCGGTGGGGCTTTCTGTCCGGGATGCTCAGATATTAATGCAGTTACGTAATCGACTTCAGCAGAAAGACAGGTCTCACAACGAAGAGGTGGCTCTATCTAAGCTGGATGCGGTGACTGATTTGATGAATCAGTCCATGGTGCTTATGGATGAGTGGGATTTCACTCTGATGCCTCCAAGGGTGGAAGATTTACGTGGTCTGGCTAACGATATTAATAAAGCATTAAGCCCGTTGAGGTCGGCAAATATACCCGATATTGCACCTTTTGATATTGTTGGCAGTCATGCTCAGATGGTGCTTGGGTGCCAGAAAAAGTTGCTGATGTCGGCCACACTACCATCAGAATATGGTGCGGCACTGGTTACAGGAAAAGTCAGCCCGGCGGAGATTAGTGCTGCCTGTCATAAGGATCTCCTGACCACAGAACAAAGATTTTGGCATTGGTTGAATAATGCTCATTTGGTCTATGTCGATGACAGTAGCAGGGCTGGTGCCGGCAAGCGGATCATGAGTGAGGTGATGGATACGATTGGCAACAGACAGGGAAATGCTCGTCTTTGACGGTAACTGTAAAGACGACAGTGGCCAGATGCAGGCTCAACGGGTCAATGAATGGTGTAATGAGATTCGGAAAAAACGTGGAGCCAGAAGCAGAGGCACTCTGTTTTACAATGAGAACAAAGAGTTGCAACTGTATCTGCCGGGGCATGCTACCTATGGTGTAAATGGCGGGGCTGCGGTTCCTCCAGAAGAAGAACGCTATATTCGGGCAACCCATGGCGATAATGTTGATGTCAGCCTCGTTCAGGCTCAGTCCATAGGTACTGATGCACCTCAGGGTGAGCACAGTGTTGGTGTGCATATGGGCTTACTGGAGCAGAGTGATGAAGGTCGTTTGAACTATATTTCCCAGCAGTTTGGTCGTAAGAAACGAGCTGGCGTAGATCTTCGGAAAAGTCAGGCATTGTTTGTTGTGGTTGACGAGTCAAAAGTCACTGAGCTGGATATTGATGAGAGATATAAACGAGACTATCAACAGAGTCGGGAGTTAATGAAAACGTCCCGGCAACACTTGGAAAGTGCATTGGGATATGGGATTGAAGATTGTTCTCCTGAACAGAAGAGTATTATCTTCAATATCATTCAGTTTGAGGAAAAGGAAACAGAAGCTAGTGATAAAGTGTCGTATAAAACTATTAATTTTGATGAAAGTACGCTCCAGAGCATCAAACAAGAATGGCCTGCTGCCGGTTTCAATAAAGCCCAGATAAATGCGTTGAAAGATTTCAAGAAGAAAGAGTGGTATGCCAGAACCAGCTGTCTTAAGTTGCTGGCAGCCGGACTCGCGAGGCGAGAAGAAAATCCGTTGGTCAAACAATGTGAGAAAAAGTTGAAGGAAGCAAAAGTTGCCAGCTATATGAATGAAGTTTTTGCCAAAGAGCATACCTGGTTGCAAACAGGTCTGAATGGTCATTTGGAAACGTTTAAGTTGACTGTGCCCGCCAGTGTGAATTCCCCGGGTGTCTCTGAGTACATTAAATCTGGATTGGTAAAGTATTGCCGAGATAAGCTAATGATTATACCGCGTCGAACAGTCTGTTTACCGGCCGGTGCTGATCAGCTTCAGGATCGACTAAAGATCGACTTTTTCCGGAAAGAAGTGCATAACATGCTGAACGAAATGAAGGAAAATGGTATTTCGCTCACTGAGATGTCCCCATTAGATATTGAATCCAAAGAATTTACGGATGCTAGTGGTAAGCCGGTTACTGTTCTGGAAAAACTCCAGATCGAGTCACTTGCGATATACGACAAAAGTTTGAAAGTTGTTAATAACGTGATTGATGCCTACGAGAAGCAACCTCTGGTAGTTAGTTTAGACGCCTTCAAGGAGAAAAGAAATGATCTGGAAGCGCAAATGGAAAGAGTCAAGCTGAATTCCATAGAGGGCGTTCAGGCTGCTCTTCAGACGGAGCAATTTATGACCGGTTTTCTCAATGATTTTGTTGAAAAATTCCAGTATGTCGCCTTAAATGCCAGCTCAGTCACTAGAGCTAACAATAAAAAATTCTTGAAAGACACAATTGATAAAATGTCATCATTATTCACAGTTGATAATAAGTTTAAACTCGATATTGTTTCAAAAGGCTATCAACAAGCGGAAAAGCTGAAAGAAAAATACGATCAGAAAAATATTCCTCATGATAAAAAATACAAAGATGTATTAATGCTGTTGAATTCAAGAGATGCAATGAATGTGAAGGGTAGAACCTATTATGTTTTGAACTGGCAGGTGGATGGAAAAACGGCCAAAGATAAAGTCAAACTAAATTTTAAACCGGGTTCTATCAAATCATCGGCTCTGAATGCGGTGATCAATAAAGCCAAAACGCTTCAGGAAAATATCAATGATCAGCATGAAGCTATCAAATTTTGCCGTAACCCGGCATCTGAAGGCTTTCAGGAATGTATCAGTCAATTAACAGAGCACATAATGACTGAGCTGGATCAATGGGATACAGCTTCTGCAGATAGATCTGAAGCAGTAGTGAATAAAATCAAAGCACAGGATGTGCTGATGCAATCAAATATTGCACGCTGAAATACATAAGTACCTGCGCGGCAGGTAAGGTGGATTTATGGGTATAACGCCAAGAGGAAAGGAACGCCGTTCGCTGGTGCGTCACAAGTTACACGACTACCTGAGAGTATATAATCGAAATACACTTCGGGAGATGGGCAGTATCGGTAATATTAGTTGTAATGGATTGATGCTGATCAGTGCGGTGCCTGTTTTGATTGGTGCTGTCTACAATATGAGAATCATTCTTCCGGACGTAAACGGGACAGAGCAATATCTTGATTTTGACGCTCGGTGTCACTGGTGCAAGCCGGATGTAGGGCCAGAATTTTTTGATTCCGGGTACAGTATTGTTAATGCCGGACATGGTATTATTGATCTGGTTGATCTGCTAAAGGGTTATTTCTCTTTTTCTGAGATGAAGTGAGTTTCGTTTATCTACATCTATAGAGGTTTAACCCGATGTGTGACTTTTATCTCGTAGGTTGCCAATCTATGGCTTATGGGTTCTGTACACTCCCTGTACAGAATGACAGCTAGTAGAGGTTTTGTGCACTCTGCTGTCATCCCGTACAGGGACTGTACGGGATCCACGTGGCATGGATAGCCATGTTGAAATTAAAAGTCACACATCGGGTAAGTTTATGGCCTTTAATGCAGGCAGATCATTTTATGTCCCGAAAAGCCTACGTTATTCATGTCTGCCGATTATGTTGTTCCTGCTGAAGCAGTAGTGGTTGAAATTGAAATCAAAAAAAGTCGTTTTATCACCTTTCTTGCTCCCGCCGCTTCCCGTGCTGATGCGCTAGCCTATATTGATTCCATACGACAGCGATACCCTGATGCGACTCATCATTGCACCGCTTTTGTTGCGGGCTCACCGGATGGCGGTGCTGCCGTTGCCTTTGATGATGATGGGGAGCCTTCAGGCACCGCCGGGAAACCCATGTTAAATGTTTTACTGCATAAAAAAATCGGTGAGATTGTAGCGGTTGTGGTTCGCTATTTTGGTGGCACCAAACTGGGAGCTGGCGGTTTGGTCAGAGCCTATAGTGCAGCCGTTCAGTTGGCTTGTGAAGAGCTGACTTTAATTTGTCGTATTGCTACGAATGAAGGAACACTGTTCTTTGATTACTCACAAGAGCAGATGGTGAGGCACTATCTTGCACAAGATCAGATTGCATTAACCCGTTGTGAATATGGTGAGCAAGTCGTAATGACTATTTCGGCGCCGGTATCATCTTGTCACTCTCTGTCTGAAAAGCTTTCACAGGTAAGCCGTGGGAAAATTCAGATTAAATGGCAGGAATAGCAGCCTGCCCATTATTGAGCACTTAGGATCTTCAAGTCATCACTTCGTGCTGTAAAAAGGTGTACTTGTTTTTTCAATTTTGCGTCTGCAAATCGGACATTTAGTTATTTTTGACGAGCATGTTTTACAGGCTGTGTGGGTGCAAGGCGTAAAAATCACCGGAAGAATATTTGATTCTCTGCATATAGGACAGATGATAACATCCTTTCCGTCAGCAGGAGTGGAGTTGCTGTCAATGTTGGCATCGTTATGATGATGGTGATTCAGTCCGGATGTAGAGGGACCTTCAGGGTTGACTGAAGTCATTGCAGAGCTCAGAAAGAGAGAAGACCTCTCGACTTCACTATAAAGATGGTTGGCCAAGAGCCCGAAAAGCTCATCTACATTAATCGTTTCCCAGTTTCTTCCGCTCTCGTGAAGCAAGAGAGCCAGCTCGTTACGATTAAAGTTAGGAGCAAATTCCCACTCTCGTGCTACCCTCTGGTTAACGCCCTGGATGAGATTTTCAACTCGCTCGATGGCTTCTTCATCCTGTTGCATTGATGCTGCAGACGAAATCAAAGCTGTTGTGCTTGTTGTCGGATTTGGAACAGTAGAAAGCGATTCTTCATCCCAGGCAGCAGTTGAAGAAACATAGTGCATTTGTGCAAGTGTGAGTGCTTCTCTGTGGTGTGGCTGAGGTTCACTAAGCACTTCTGTATTTGGGGCAGAAGGTTCTTCTGGTGAGCCAGTCGTTGCGACGTTTGAAGAGCTACTGCTTAAAATAAGACTTCTTTGCGTGAAAATATGATCAATGCATGCCTGAATAATGAAATCATCTGAGTCTGAAGAGTAATTATTTATTATCCCGGTGAGTACTTCCCGGAAGTCTTGGTTTACGGGTATTCCCATTTCATCCAGCCTTAAAGTAATCCGCTCATAAACAGGTAGAATGTTAGAATTTTCTGGTTGCTGCTGAACAGCAGATGTTTGATGATTGGTTGCCGGTATTAGGTAACCAGGCTGATTCGGAAATAACTCTTCTTCCACCAGGCGTAAAAAATCCTGGCGATCGAAATCCTCAAGATCTCCTCCCCTCGCTGCCCTTCTCATCAAATCATCAGGGTTAATAGATGGTAGCCTGGGGCGAGCTTCTCTCAGGTGTTCAAGGTTGATTTCAATGCCATTATGTTCTGCCATTGTGGTAATAATGAGCTCGATACGCTCAGGTGAGGGATCGTTAGCTGGCGCTATTAGTTGGTCAAAGAGTGCATCAATCCTGTCTTGAGGCACTCGATCCAGAAACTGTTCGAATAACCCACTGGAAAAGTCCTCGGAATGGCTGTTTCCTGGTTCTTGTGCGGGTTGAAAAAACTCATTACGAGGTGATTGTAATGGAGGAGGTGGTGGATTATCGCCTAATGGAATATTTCTTGTCGATCTGCCATGTGCCATATCACAGTGTGGCGAGTGACGTCTGTGCCAATCGTTGGCACTATCACAACCACGCCACTGATGCATAATCATTATGCACTCAAAGCATTGTACCCTGTCGCTATAAAGGCTATTCCCGCCTCCTCCCAGCAGGAAAAAACCGCTTGCTGCCATAGCTTCTGGTGAAATGCCCTGATGATGGTGTGGCCACTTAAATGAGCTGTAACGAAAGGTTTTAATTCGGTCATACTCACTTTTCATATTTCCACCTTTCACTAGCCAGTCCTGTACTGCATTTGGATGAACCGGTCTAACCGGTCTTGATGACGCTGCAGATGCAGGGCGGTGAGCTCTGTGATAAGCCGTTCTGTCTCTTCGTGTTTGCTCAGGAGTACACTGGCTATTGTTGCCAGTATTTGAGGAAGTGCTGGGTTCAGCATTGGCTGCGTTTTTTAATTCAGAGGGGGCTTCCTGGTATGCAGTGTGGTTTTCCTCTGGCATTTCAGAATCTTGTTCACAACGAGAGCGTTTTTTGTAATCAGAAGGTTTATCCGGGTCTTTGCCATCATCCCCTGAGCGGCCAAACGCGGATAAAGTACTTCGATGGCTGTTGTTGTTCCCCCTGTTCCCGAAGTTTTGATTGTTTTGTGATTCGGAAGAGCTACAGCCATTGGAGTTACCCGGAGCTGTCCCAAGTGCAGAGGCTCGTACTTTCAATGCTTCGGGTTGTTTTATGACACGGATTATGTCTTCTAAATGGTTTGACACTCCAGATAAGCTGGTTGTAGTACTCAACCTATGATGCTCAAGAGTCTTTTCTGCGATATTGGCTATGGAGATTTTATCGGAAATTGTCTCAGGCGGCTGATCTTTGAGGGTGTTTAAATGAATCAAACGATGGTGAGTCTTATTGATAACCAGCAGAAAATGCTTCGCGTTAATGTGCATGAGAACGAGGTTTATAACATCTGAGGGTAGAGCGCGATCGGAAACATGGTTCTTAAGCATTTCCTGAGTTTTGCTCCATATTGCTGATGCAGTATCTAAAGCATCAGTATCAGCAATGTGCGAGGTATAGTAAGGCACCCTTATCAATGCATCCGGAAGCAGATCCAAGGTGTTAACGGATTCATAGTGATATACATCTGCCGTATTAGTTTTTGAGGACAAAAAGCTGCAAAAAGCACTGATGCAAGACATAGTACCTTGTGCTTCATGATCTAGTGTTGAAAGGTAATAGAATTTAACAGGAACCGGTGTGAGTATGTTATCAGATAAAGTACTTTCGTCCCCATAAAATAGAGAGGAATAAAAAAGGAGCAGACTGGCAGCCAGCAAACAATAAAAAGAGGTACTGTATTTTTTTGAAGACATGATTCCTGTCCAATAACCCTTCAGGCAGCCTTGCTTCACAATAAAGGCTTTACACTAAGCGAATAGATGGTATTAGGGTGAATGTCAGGCATTCTGCCCAAAAAGACAAAAATTATAGTATTGGCTGTTTAAAGCGGTAGTTAATATCGTAAATAAATATAAAAAGAAAAATAATATAGCTAAATTATTGCGTACACCTGATTTTTTACAGGAGGTTGATTCAGCTGATATATTTCACATTTATTGTTATGGATATTGAACGGTATATTCTCAGTCAGATGATTTTATCTGACAGGAGTCCTAATGCTAAAAAGCTTTCTTTTTCATGACTATGAAACGTTCGGAACTAACCCAGCGCTCGACTGGCCTGCGCAGTTTGCGGGCATTCGCACCGACGCCTATTTTAATGAAATAGGTGAGCCGGTGAATATTTTCTGCAAGCAGCCGGTTGATCATTTGCCACACCCAATGGCAGCAGTGGTTACCGGACTAACCCCTCAGATAGTGAATGAACGAGGTGTTGTTGAGCCAGAATTTATTCGACAGATTAATCAGCTATTTATGGAGTCAGGCACCTGTGGTGTGGGCTACAACAGTCTTCGGTTTGATGATGAAGTGACTCGCAACGCATTGTATCGCAACTTTTATGACCCTTACGCCAGAGAGTGGCAGAACGGTAACAGCCGCTGGGACCTGATTGATATGGTGCGACTGGCCGGAGCTCTCAGACCAGAAGGCATTGAGTGGCCACTTCAGGACGATGGCTTGAAGAGTTTTCGATTAGAAGAATTAACGGCTGCCAATGGCATTGAGCACGGTGATGCTCATGATGCTTTATCCGATGTACGTGCAACTATTGCTATGGCTCGATTAATTCGGGATCGGCAACCTAAGTTATTTCAGTTTGTTTTGCATAATCGGGGCAAGCGGGAAGTCTCTCAAATATTGAATATGGCCGAACAAAAAATGCGGGTGCATGTATCTGGCATGTTTGGGGCTCATCGTCATAATATGGCAATGGTCATGCCTCTGGCAGACCATCCTGTTAATCAGAATGGCATTATTGTTTATGATCTTTCTGTTGATCCAGCACCGCTGTTGGAATTATCGGTAGAGGAAATACAGCAAAGACTGTTTACTCCGGCTGACCAGCTGCCTGAAGGGCAGAGTCGTATTCCTCTGAAAACAGTGCATATTAATAAATGCCCTGTCCTGGCACCTGTTGGCGTGATTCGCCCGGAAGATCGTGAGCGTCTTGAAATCGATATGGCCGTCTGCGAAAGAAACCGTGACTCATTATTGCAGCAGCCGGAGCTCAAGCAGAAAGTGCAATCGGTATTTTCTGCGCTTCCTGAAGGCAAGACTTCTGACCCTGATCAAATGCTCTATTCAGGTGGCTTCTTTTCTCCGGCGGATAAGCGGATGATGAACCGGATTATTGCGACTGCACCAGATAAGCTGACTGGGGCAGGGTTATCCTTTCGCGATAGCCGTCTGGAAGAAATGTTGTTTCGTTATCGTGGTCGCCATTACCCTGAAACGCTGGATTCAGAAGATCAGGCACAGTGGCGGCGATATTGCCAAGAGCGTTTATTCGGCTCCGAGGATCCAAACATATTGGGTTTTACAGCGTTTGCTGATGCCCTGAACGAAGTACGGAATGAAGTTGGCGACGATCAGGCCAAACGGGCAGTCCTGCAAGCTCTTGAACAGTACGTGCATGGTTTGCAACATGATCTTATCGATTGATCATCTCTGTTTGGACAGATATGGCTCAAGCGGATACTGATGCTGATATAGCATCGTACTTTTTAACTTCGTTCAGCTGTTCTGCGAGTCGGCCGTAGACGGTCGGCTTTTCGATGTAATCGAGAGCACCAGCTTTGATGGCAGCAACAGCACTGGCAACATCGTTGTGCTCTCCCAGAATAATGACAGGAATATTCTGATTTCTGCTGGCTAGATCACCCATCAGAATCAGTGCTTGATCATTGTTATTCGCAGCAATAATGCAGCAGGGGGGCGAAGTCATAACGGAATCCATCAGTTCAACGTTGGAACTGAAGCAGCTCAGCCGTAATGACTTTTCATTACAAAGATTCGAAACTGTCTTTGTAATGCAGGCGTCTTCTTCTAGAAGATACACGTTGTATGGATTTGCCAGATTCATGTTTAGGCAGCCTTGCTATAAATGAGCCAGAGCTAACTCAAATGTCAGTCAAAAATTAATCGAAATGCCCGAGCGTAGGAAAAAACTGCATACACAACCTCACCAAAGCCTCTGTCTCAGGATATGGATCAGTTTAGAATCAGCGATCATTTTGCTGAATGGAGGGATGTACTAGACGTTGTACGGGGACTACCTAAAGTCTTCCCATCTCTGGCGTCAGAGCTAATAGGCGTTGTTTTACTGAAGTGTGTTATTACTAATAAGGCAAGGTTTTGAATGTCTGACCGAGATTTTTTAGTGTTTCTGTAGTCAGTTTGCGAGAGTTTCTTTTCAGATTGCACCGCTGAGGGGCGGCATTACGAAAAAATGGCAGCAGTGCTGGCTGTTTTTGAGCAAATATTCAAAAACAGCCAGCATTGGGTTAGTTTCAGATCTTAAAGTTAAACTCACCTTCCAGATGATCTTTAACCTGCATAACCTGTCTGACCAGGTGCGCCAGAGATTTGGTGCCCATCTTTTCCATCACACGTGAGCGATGAATCTCCACGGTACGTTGGCTCAGGTTAATATCAGCAGCAATCACCTTGTTGGCTTTTCCTTCTACAACGTGGTGAAGCACTTCACGCTCACGATCAGTCAGAGTGGACAGGCGGCGAAGAATTTCTTTGTGTTCCAGCAGTTCGCGGCGTTGCTGAGTATCCAGCTTAAGTGCATCGTTGATCAGATCAAGTAATTCCTGATCCCGGAATGGTTTCTGAATGAAGTTCATTGCGCCATCTTTAATGGCCTGAACTGCCATGGGTACATCACCATGACCGGTAATAAAAATAATAGGCAGGATGCAGTGCATTTCGTTCAGTTTGCTTTGCAGTTCCAGACCACTCATTCCGGGCATGCGAATGTCTAGAACAATGCATCCGGGGCGATTCTCGTCGTACACTTCAAGAAATTCTGCCGGCGAGGCGTAGGTTTCTACCACCTGACCAACAGACTTCATCAGCATTTTGAGAGAGTCTCGCACAGCCTCGTCATCATCAATGATGAAAACCGTGGGTTCCTGCTTAATATCCTGTTGCTGCATAACGACTCCACTGTGAGCAATTTGCCGTATAATTTGGTTTTGATGCCGTCAGGCGGAAACTGTTCTGTTATTAGCTGAGATAGCTTAATGGCGAACCAGCTTGGGCTTCGAGTCGCATAACGGCTGTGGAATTCGCTCATATTGTAGCAGAGGATGACCACATTGCGTTCGCAAGGTAGTGCTTTGACATTCACGGAAAACACAGGCCTTTTGGTCAAATTGTTCTTTCTGAACTGGCGTTTGTAGCGTTCCGTGCGCCTCTGGTTTCGACTTTCTGATGCCGCCTGACAGGACTGCGCAATATTAGACGAACTGTGCAGTATTGTTAGTAGGGGGAATGCGAAGTTTTTTGCAAGCAATACGTATAGCTAATCAATATTGGTAAAGACAAAAAATAAAGTACGAACATTGAAACAACCAGAGGTCAGATTCCGGGTGTGTTTTCAGTGGGTGGCTGGTCGTTTTTTCAATGGGCTGAGGGCTGATCCGAAAGCCCGATTTTCATGGGCTTTCGGTATACGTCAGATGACGTAGAGAAAGACTCAGAGAGACATCCTCTTTTAATGAGTAGCGTTGCTCAGATCGAGTGGAGCCACCATATTTTCAGGCTTGAGGATTTCTTTGAGTTGCTCTTCCGTTAGTAGCTGCTCTTCCAGAACCAGATCAACCACTTTACGCCCGGTTTTCAGGGCTGCTTTGGCGATTCGGCTGGAGTTTTCATAACCGAGATATGGGTTCAGAGCAGTCACCAGACCAACACTGTTGTCTACATAACCCTGGCAAACTTCAGGGTTGGCAGTAATGCCTTTGATGCAGCGGTCACCCAGCATGTTCATGCCGTTGGTTAGTTCCTGCAGAGATTCCAGAATCTTGTAGACCAGTACAGGCTCTGCGTAGTTCAGCTGTAGCTGGGCAGCTTCAGAAGCCATGGTGACGACGGTATCGTTGCCGATAATGTGGAAAGCAATCTGACTCATGGCTTCTGGAATAACCGGATTCACCTTGCCTGGCATGATCGATGAGCCTGGCTGCATTTCAGGTAAATTGATTTCGTTCAGACCGCAAAGTGGGCCAGAAGACAGTAGTCGTAAATCATTGCTGATTTTGGATAGTTTGATCGCCAGACGCTTCAGAGCACTGGAGAAGATAACAAAAGCCCCCATATCAGAGGTGGCTTCTACCAGATCGCCAGCCAGAATCATTTCCTGACCGGAAATCTCCGTCAGATGTTGAACCGCCAGAGGTGCATAGCGGTTGTCTGCGGTAATACCTGTACCAATAGCTGTGCCACCCAGGTTGATTTCGCGCAGAAGATCAGCCTGAACACCAATGCGTTTGATGTCTTCACCGATGGTGGTAGCAAATGCCTGAAACTCCTGACCCAGCGTCATAGGAACGGCGTCCTGCAACTGGGTGCGACCCATTTTCAGGATGTTGCTGAATTCTTCGGCTTTGACTTCAAAGGCGTTCTTCAGGGCTTTGATCGCAACAATCAGTTCTTTATGTTGCAGTACCATTGCCAGACGAACCGCTGTTGGGTAAACGTCATTGGTAGACTGTGCCATGTTGACATGAGTGTTTGGATGCAGGAATTCATAATCACCGCGACGATAACCCAGAAGTTCCAGAGCACGGTTGCAAATGACTTCGTTGGCATTCATGTTGGTGGATGTTCCGGCTCCCCCCTGAATCATATCGACGACAAACTGATCGTGCAGTCTGCCTTCAATAATTTCGTCACAGGCATCGGCAATCGCTTCAGCTTGTTTTGGATCCAGCATCCCCAAATCCCGGTTGGCCAGGGCACAGGCTTTTTTTACCATCGCCAGGGCGCGGGGCAAACTTGGGTAGTGATTTAATTCAACGCCGGTGATTTTGAAGTTTTCAACAGCCCGCTGGGTTTGAATTCCGTAATAAACGCTTTCAGGAACCTGAGCTTTACCAAGAAGGTCGTGTTCGATTCGGTAGTTAATAATATCTGTCATTACCACTCACATTATGCAAGTAAAAAAAGTGCTCTAGGTCAATTGAATGGTGAAAATTTCTAAATAATTCAACTGATTGCAGTGGGTTAGTCTGTTACTGCTAATAACTATCAGCAATAAGTGTAATTACTTAAATGTTGAATGGTTATCAAGAAGGGCAGTTAGCCGTTTTGTTCTTCATTGAATTTTATTGAATGGCGAAAGCATTAATTGACAGAGTTATCGTTGTACTTCTCCTGCTCTTTGATTTCCTGAACCCATCGAAACACCTCAGCCACCGGTTCAATTAATTCACCCGGAATATAATCGGTGATGTTCAGTTGGTAGAGCGCATGAGCCAGAGGTACATTCTCCAGTACTGGAATCCCTTCTTTTTCTGCAATCTTGATAATGAAGCGGGCATGGCCACCCCGGCCTTTCACAGTGACCATTGGCAGAGGCGTGCTTTCCTGTCGGTAGCGAAGCCCAATGGCGAGGTGGGTCGGGTTTTTAATCACAACATCGGATTTGGAGGTGTTTTCAGCAGAGTTCAGTATTTCCTGATGAATTTCTTTCCGCTTACCTTTAATCTCCGGACTACCTTCACTCTCTTTGTATTCACGTTTTACTTCGTCCTTGCTCATGCGTTGTTGTTTCATAAATTGCTGACGTTCAAACATGTAGTCCAGAACGGCAATAATAATGAAGGCAACACAGGCATAAATCAGTAGCTTTTTCATTAATACGCCAACGATGGGTAAAATACACTGGCTGCCACAATAAGGAAGATTGATCATATCGCCAATGCTGGTTTTTATGACGTAATAAACCACAAAGGATAGAAAAACGATTTTGATAATGGATTTGATAAACTCCACCAGGTTTTTAATCGCGAAGATTTTTTTCAGCCCTCCAATAGGGCTGATTTTTTTGATATCAGGTTTGATCCCCTCTGGCGCAAATAACAAGCCAAATTGAAGTACGTTACCCACAATGGCGGAAATCACTGCCACCAGAATCAGCGGAATGGTTAACATGATGGATTTTTCAAGTACCCCTGTGGTGACAATTTTCAAGGCAGCTTTGAAGTTTTCGGTGTAGACGTCGGCGGGTAGGACAACCATCTCTATGATAGTGACGATGTAGGTATCGCTGAGCCCCCAAAGTGTGGCTACCACGGCTATGAGCCCTAAAGTCCCAGAGACCTCCTTGCTTTTGGCGACCTGCCCTTTTTTCCGAGCATCACGGAGTTTTTTGGGGGTGGGTTGTTCGGTTTTCTCGGCACTCATTGCCAGAGTAGTCCCAGAGTAATGAATATGTCCGGAACGGTCATTACATGCTCCTGAGACAGTTTCATAATGGTCGCGACATAAATCACCAGAATGCCGGCAGCGACACCAGATTTGATAGGCATTGCCAGAATAAACACGTTTAGCTGAGGTGCTGATCGACTGATCAGGGCGATACCGAATTCGGTAATAAACATCGAAATGACCACCGGCGCTGACAGCCACATGGCAAGACCGATAATCAGATCAAACTGCTGTAAGAAGAACTTGGCGGCCTTAAAGTCCAAATTGGGAAAGTAGCTGAACACCGGCCAGGTGTCATAACTGAGAAAGAGGCTTTCCAGTATCAATAAAAACAGCCCGCTAACCATAATCAAAGCGGTAAAGGCTTGTGAGAATAGAATACCCATGGGTGAGGTTTCAGCACCAGACAGTGGGTTCATGGAACTGGCCATCGAGGCACCGCGCTGGTTATCGATGAAGAAGCCGGCGGACTCTAAAGCCCAGAAAGGGATAGCGATACAAAAGCCCAGAAGCGAGCCAATAAACACTTCTTTCATCACAATAGCGGCTGTGAAATAGAGGGAGATTTCTGTTTCAGGCTTGTGTTCAGCCAGCATTGGATGCAGGAAAATCACTAGAGCACCGGCAATGCCATTTCGTATCATGGCACCGCCAAGCACTCGTTTGTGCAGAATGGGAAGAACGGTGAACAGAGCAATGATTCTGGGTAATCCCATCGAGTAGATATAAAACCAGGCTTTAATATCGTCGACAGGCATTATCATGGATCAGATCTCGGCAATCATTTTCATGATGGCCAGTGAGTAGTGGTAAACTTCCAGCCCCATCCAACGGGCGGTGGCAAAAATACTGAGAATAACGGCGATCAGTTTGAAAGCAAAAGGTAGGGTTTGTTCCTGAATCTGAGTCAGAGCCTGAATAAGACTGATCAACAGACCAACGCCAGCAGCTGCGATAATAGGTGGCATAGACAGCAGCAGTACCAGCAATAGCGCCTGGGCGGTGAGCGTTAATACGTGCGGATCAGCCATAGCTCATCACCAGTCCGTGAATCAATCGGGTCCAGCCATCCAGCAATACAAACAGCAAGAGTTTGAACGGCAGAGAGATGGTCATGGGCGATACCATCATCATGCCCATCGCCAGCAGTATGTTTGAGACAATCAAATCAATGATGATAAAAGGTAAATAGAGGAGAAAGCCGATCTGAAAAGCTTTGGTCAGTTCACTGATACAAAAGGCCGGCAGTAGTATGACGAAATCCGTATCAGACAACTCGGTCCGATATTTATCCGGCCAGAGCATCCGGGTCGATTTCAGGAAAAAATCGGTTTGCTGCCGGTTGGTGTTTTTCTTGATGAACTGTTTATAGGGTTGAGCTGCTAGCTCTAGGCTTTCTATCCAGCTCGAATCCTCGTCCATCTGAAAAGAGAGCTCTTCTCGCTCGATAAGCTCGTAGGTTTCGTACCCGATGGGCGCCATAATATAAAGGGTCAGAATAATTGCCAGGGCATTAATGGCAATATTCGGTGGAATTTGTTGCAGGCCGGTGGCATTACGAAGGATGGAAAACACCACCACCAGTTTCAAAAAAGAGGAGCCCATCACTGCCATAAAGGGTATCAGCGCCATTAGCGCCAATGGCACCATTAAATAAAATGGGCTGGTTAACGTCAGCATGTCACTTCCCATGGCACACTCTTCCTTCTATGACTGCTGTTGTTGGCTCAGATCTCTATTGATGAGTTCGAGTTACTATTCGCTCAGAGAAGTGATCTTGGCACCCAGACGATTATCAATCTGAACCAGCTGACACTGAGCAATCACTTTGCCATTAGCGCGGACCAGTACGGGTTGATCGACAGGACGCTCCAGTTCAAAAATATAACCTTCCTGCATGGCCTGGATGTCAGCGATGCTGAATTTCTGACGACCAATTTCAAACAGCAATTCGACCGGAATATCGGCCATATCAACACTGCTCTGAGCGTCTGTTTCTGCCGGATGTGTTTGTTCTTCCATAAGCTCCATCCTTTGCCGGATCGTAACCCGGTTATCTTCCGCATCGGCGACAAAGGCACTTTGCCGGGCGATGCGTAGTATTAATTGTTGCCCGGTGACATACTGCTGCATGAAGACAACATCCCCGATGGATAAGCCACCGACTTCAGGGAGAGATAAAATGGATCGTCCTACTATCAGCTCGGCCCATACAGGTATATCGGGCATTGTGCTGTGGATATGAGTGGGAAGGCGTGACAAAAGTGTCATGATGACCGGGCTGGCGTTGACCAGAATGCTGTGGATGGTTTTATTCCAGTTCAGATGCAGGGTTAGCCCAGTCTGAATAATCTCAGGTCGCTCTTGCTTGAGGCTGACATATTCAACAGGCATATTGAGCCTCGAACTGATGGTTGACACCAGAGGTTCCATCGAGTAAATCATGGCTGACCTAAAAAGGTTTTCTGGTAATTTACGAGCGGCTTTATCATTCAATGGTGTGGGTAGTAGCTGGTTGATAAATCCACTGCTCACATGAAAAGGAACGAGCTGGTTGTCGATTGCGAACGTCAGACAATATTCCGGGGCGGGCGCTGCTTTTGAAGGCTGAAGCTTTAGATGGCATAAACCATCGCCGAGCTGAAATGAAAATTCATTCCGGCGTGAGCAGATGGTTTTGTGAAGTTGCCACTGCGCTGGCGTCACTGCAGGAAGCTTGATGGGTGTAGCCGTCATCGATATGCCTATTCTTTATCGTTGTCAGAGTCTTCATTGGTGTACTGATTACGGGAGCGACCATCTTCCGGGTTATCACCGCCGGACATATTGATATTGACGTTGACTTTTTCTCCTGTGAATCGTTCTGCCAGGGTTTTCTGCAGGCTGGCTTCATGGGAGGCAAAGAAATTATTGGCTTCCGCAGAGCGCGTGTTCAGCGTAACCGTCAATTCACCAGCATTACGCAGGATGCGAATTTCGGTGCCGGGCATGACGCTTTCTTTCAGAGAAATACGGATTTCAGCACCGTTCACCGCATCTCTGGAAGTGACATGAATTTGATCGGCCATTTTCTGAAGGGCGGCGTTCGCTTCTTTTATATTGGTGGGGGGGGGGATTTCTCGAATCTGGATATCGGCTCTGATCTGAGATTCACTGCCTCTGATTACGCCCATTTCTCCGTTGACTGCATCGCGTCCTTTGCTTATGTCTTCCAAAGACGTATCACGCTCTTTGCCCCGCCCTTTTCTGCTCAGGACTTTTTCATCAGTGGGCAGATCTGCTTTTTTGCTCATGACTTTTTCATCAGTGGGCAGATCAGCTTTTTTGCTCATGACTTTTTCATCAGTGGGCAGATCAGCTTTTTTGCTCATGACTTTTTCATCAGTGAGCAGGTCAGCTTTTTTGCTCATGACTTTTTCATCAGTGAGCAGGTCAGCTTTTTTGTTCATGACTTTTTCGTCAGCGGGCAGGTCAGCTTTTTTGTTCATGACTTTTTCGTCAGCGGGCAGGTCAGCTTTTTTGCTCATGACTTTTTCGTCAGCGAGCAGGTCAGCTTTTTTGTTCATGACTTTTTCGTCAGCGGGCAGGTTAGCTTTTTTGCTCATGACTTTTTCATCAGTGGGCAGGTCAGCTTTTTTGCTCATGACTTTGTCATCAACAGGTAGATCCGTGTTTTTGTTAATGGCTTTCGGGGCAGTGGGTAAGTCGTTTTTTTTACTCAGGTTTTTGTCGCTCATAAGCGAATCATTGTGTGGAGAACCATTGCGCTGAAATTCTTTTTTCTGGTCTCCTTCGCCTTTTTGCTCCTGAAGGCGCCCCTCAACAGGGTTTCGGGATTTTTTACTTCTTTCTGCCATAAGACTTTCAAGAGAAGGGTCTTCCTTTTTTCCTTCAGTGCTTTTTTTGTCTCTGTTAATTTTATCAGCAAAGGTATTAGCTTCTTTGTCAGACACACTCTGTTGCTGTTGAGCAGGCGTATTGTCAGAGGTTGCAGCTTGCTGTGTCTGATTATTTGGACTGACGCCATCCATGATTGAATCTCCTAAAATCTCGGTCTTACGGTAAATTCTTCCATTTCCAGATCTTCAAGACGCTCTGCTTCTTTTTTAGCTTCTTCATCCTGAATCTTGGTAAATTCCTCAAATTTCTCTACCGCCTGCATGGCTTTGGCATGCTGCTGCTGGGCTTCGAGCAGTGCCAGCTTTGCCACTTCGACCTCTTTTTCAGCTTCAGCGATAGCCTGTTCCAGAGTGACATCCTTTTCTCGGAGAATAGCGACTTCCTGTTTCAGCTTATCAAGGTCGTTCTGGTGGATTTCCGCATTGATAATGTTATCGTAAAGGCGCTTTTCTTCTTGAACCCGCCATTCAACATATTCTTCAAAGGCTGTCTGCCGGTTCTTTACTTCCTGCTGTGCTTTTTCAAGCTGACTCTGGCATTTACGTACTTCTCTTTCCGCCGACTGTTCCCGGATATGTTTGATCTTGAGAAGGTCATGTAGCATAAGACTAGATACCTGTTACCTGATGCAGTTTGTTCAGGGTGTCATCAAAATCATTTAACTCATCCGTACGCTGCTGCAGGAACGTTCGTATAGCTTCTATTCTGGCCAACGCTTCATCGGCGACGGCATCAGCGCCTTGTTTGTATTCACCCACTTTAACCAGAAGTTCAATTTCTTCGTATTTAGCCATCAGCTCTCGCATCCTGCCTGCAGCGGCCTGATGTTCTTTGGTGGTGATGGCATTCATGACACGGCTGGCGCTGGCTAGCACATCAATGGCTGGATAGTGGTTGGCTGCTGCCAGCTTTCTCGACAAGATGATGTGACCATCAAGAATGGAGCGGGTTTCATCCGCAACAGGCTCAGTCATATCGTCACCTTCCACCAGTACGGTATAGAGTGCGGTAATTGAGCCGGTATGGGACATGCCTGCCCGTTCCATCAGCTTCGGCAGAGTAGCGAATACTGAAGGCGGAAAGCCACGCCGGGTGGGTGGTTCACCGGCAGCAAGGCCGATCTCACGCTGGGCACGGGCAAAACGGGTAACGGAATCCATCAGTAACAGGACTCGTTTACCTTTATCCCGGAAATATTCAGCGACGGCGGTGGCCGTATAAGCAGCTTTGGCTCGTTCCATGGAGGACTTATCGGAGGTGGCAACAATGATAACCGACTTCTTGACCCCTTCTGGCCCAAGGTCGTGCTCAATAAATTCTCGTAATTCCCGTCCACGTTCCCCGATCAGTGCCAACACGGTCACATCTACTTCAGCGCCTTTTACCAGCATGGAGAGGAGGGTGGATTTACCGCCACCAGCGGCGGCGAAGATCCCCATTCTCTGACCTTCACCGCAAGTTAGAACGCTATCCATAACCCTCAGTCCCAATGGCAGTGGGTGATCGATGATTTTTCGGGTCATAGGGTCGGGAGCATCGGTATACACCGGGTAGTAAGTTTCTGGCTCAATTCCTTCGAAGGCCGTCTTGTCGAGAGGCTCTCCCATGCCATTCAGAACATGCCCTAACAAGTGAGGACCAACGCCGACATGATGGACTTTGCCGGTAGGAATTACTTCAGTGGTGGACGATATACCCATGATTTCACCCATCGGCGAAAGCACTGTTTCGTGCCCCTGAAAACCGACCACTTCGGCATAAGCTTTGTTTTCATCATTGGGTGTCACCAATTCACAGAGTTCACCGATCTTCACGCCCGGAACGGCTGCCTTGATGATCATGCCCTGAACTTCGGTGACCCGGCCACGGATATCAACCAGTCGACTGCTTTCTACCGCGCCCTGTAATGCGTTAGTGAGATAATTGAGTGCCTCGGCCACGTCCTGTGTCCTTTTGTTGGGAGATAAAAATTACGAAACGCTTAAATTAAGTGTAGATAGGAGAAAGGAGGGCGGGAGAGAAAACTGAAGGGCCGAATGACCCTTTTGCAGATGTCTTACACCATCATGCCCATATCGCCTGGGCCACCGGAACCGGATTGATGAGGCTTGCTTTTGGCTGCAGGAGCAGAAGCACCCTGCTCAATATTTTGAATTTCACTGACAGACCACTCCAGAGTATTCACAAACTTTTCAAGAGTGGATTCGAAAGAGCCGTAGTCGGTTGAGGCTTGCATAGAGCGTATTAATAAAACTTCGGTTTGATCATGGTTGAGAGCAAGAAATGCACCCTGCATGCTATGATGCTGGAGATTGAGCGAGAGCATTTTCTCGTAAAGGGCTGTCTTGCCTGTGTCATGAGCATCCATCGGCTTAACAGAAGAAACAAAGACCAGCGCTTCGTCTTCTTCCAGATACTCCATGTTCACAATCAACGAATCATCAAAACATAAACCACAGGCATCATGCTCGTTGAGGCTGAGGTCTCCAAGACCGATGCTTTCGGCGAAGTGTTGTAGGTTCTCTTCTACGTTCTGCTTATAGGACATCTGGCCATACCCTCCAGTGGTATATATTCAGGCTTGGTAAGATAAATACTTACACCAGTATAGGTGCTTCCGTTACAAACACTAATCGGCAAGGTTTAATCAGTCTTTATCCTTTATAATGCCATGAATTTTATGAAATACAGGAAGTGAAAGTGTGACCGTGTCGGATGATCAGTTCTGGATGCAGGAAGCTCTGAAAGAAGCCCAAAAAGCCTGTGATAAAAATGAAGTACCTGTTGGCGCGGTTGTTGTCAGAGATCAGGAAATCATCGCCAGAGCTCATAATCAGCCAATCTCCGGTTGTAACCCTGTAGCTCATGCTGAAATTCTGGCTTTGCAGATGGCGGCCAGTGCCATCAATAACTACCGGCTGGTTGACTGCGATCTGTATGTTACTCTGGAGCCGTGCACCATGTGTGCAGGTGCCATCATACACAGTCGGATACGTCGGGTTATTTTTGGTGCTCTTGAACCCAAGGCTGGAGCCGTTACCAGTGTTACCAAGGTATTTGAACAACCTCAGATGAATCATCGGGTGGCAGTGGTTGCCGGTGTGATGGAAGAAGAATGCAGCACCATGATCAGCTATTTTTTCCGGGATCGCCGACAGCAGATAAAGGAGGCCAAGAAAAAATTGCGCTTGTGCTGAGGTATCTCTTCATAAATGCGCATGAATTTTTGTAAAAAGGTAGGGTAATTGAGTATTTCTTTCGCATTTATGAATGGGTATAGCTGGTTTCTGCAGGTTGGTTTCGATTATCATTAGCTGCGCTGATTATTCTCCTGAGTTTTATAGGGTTGCGTAAGGGATGGAACAGGATTTTTTGCGTGCCCTTAGTGTCCGAGGACAGACCTGAACATGCTCATATTGCGTGGCACTCCTGCATTATCTGATTTTCGTTGCCAGAAATTATTAAAGTCCTTGCAAAGCGAGGTGCCAGAAATTACTGGCATGATGGCTGAATTCCAACATTTTATAAAAACCCGTTCAGATATTACTGACGAACAGACTCGTGTTCTGAAACAGCTGCTCACCTACGGTCCCACTGTTACTCAGTCTGAGCCCGGACGGAGTAATAGTGAAGCTTTCTTTATGGTGACGCCTCGCCCGGGCACAATCTCCCCATGGTCCAGTAAAGCTACCGATATTGCTCATAACTGCGGTCTCGATAGGGTTCAGCGGATTGAGCGTGGTATCGCCTATCGAGTGTTTGCGTCTGTTGAATTAAATGCCAAACAGCAGGCTCTGGTGATCGACAGTCTGCATGACCGGATGACCGAAGCTGTATTGTTGCACGCCAATGAAGCAGAACAGTTATTTGCTGAGTCCGAGCCATTGCCTCTGACCAGCATTCCCCTGCTGTCTGGTGGTCGAGAGGCTCTGACAAAAGCTAACCAGACGTTGGGGCTGGCACTGGCAGAGGACGAAATTGACTATCTGGTCGATAGTTATATCAAACTGGATCGTGATCCATCGGATGTCGAGTTAATGATGTTTGCTCAGGCGAACTCTGAGCACTGCCGCCATAAAATCTTTAATGCCAGCTGGACCATTGATGGTGAAGAACAGGATCTCTCCCTGTTCAAAATGATTCAAAATACTCATGCCATGAATTCTGAGGGCGTGCTCTCAGCTTATAAAGACAATGCTTCGGTCATTGAAGGTTTTACCGCTGAGCGATTTTACCCCGAGTCCGCCAGTCAGAAATATGGATTCTCTGAAGAAGATATCCATATTCTGATGAAAGTAGAAACCCACAACCATCCCACAGCTATTGCGCCCTGGGCGGGTGCGGCGACGGGGTCTGGGGGTGAAATTCGGGATGAAGGCGCGACCGGTAAAGGCTCTAAGCCGAAAGCCGGGCTCACGGGTTTTTCGGTATCCAATCTGAATATTCCGGGTTTTGAGCAACCCTGGGAAAGCCATTATGGCAAGCCGGAGCGTATTGTCTCGGCGCTGGATATCATGATTGATGGTCCGCTCGGCGGCGCTGGCTTCAACAATGAGTTTGGTCGACCAAACCTGACGGGCTACTTCCGTACGTTTGAAGCCTCGGTGAAAGGCCCACAGGGCTACGAAGTGCGGGGTTATCACAAGCCCATTATGCTGGCTGGTGGGCTTGGCAATATCAAGAATGAGCATGTTGAAAAAGGCGATATACCCGTAGGTGCGAAACTGATTGTTCTGGGTGGCCCTGCCATGCAGATCGGTCTTGGTGGTGGGGCGGCCTCTTCTATGACATCCGGTGAAGGTCTAGCTGATCTGGATTTCGCCAGTGTTCAGCGTGATAACCCTGAAATGGAGCGGCGCTGTCAGGAGGTCATCGATCAATGCTGGCAACAGGGTGACGAGAACCCTATCGCCTTTATCCATGATGTCGGTGCCGGTGGTTTGTCTAATGCCTTGCCTGAACTGGTATCCGATGGTGGTCGTGGTGGTCAGTTCCAGCTACGCGCTATCCATAATGATGAACCGGGTATGTCACCATTGGCGCTATGGTGTAATGAATCGCAGGAGCGCTATGTTATGGCTGTGGCGGCGGAAGATTTTGACCGCTTTGAAGCTATTTGCCAGCGGGAGCGTTGCCCTTTTGCTGTCGTCGGTGAAGCCACCGAAGCAAAACATTTGCTGGTAGAAGACAGTCATTTTGATAGTAAGCCTGTCGATATGCCGCTGGATGTATTACTGGGTAAGCCACCCCGTATGCATCGTAATGTGGAACGTATACCATTTATTTCGGACTCTCTTGATATTGCGGGTATCCCGTTGAGCGATGCCATTGAGCGGGTCCTGAAGCTGCCTTCAGTGGCTAGTAAAAAATTTCTGATTACTATTGGTGATCGGACCATTACCGGCCTGGTGCATCGTGACCAAATGGTAGGGCCCTGGCAGGTGCCAGTGGCTGATTGTGCAGTGACAGCCTCTTCCTTTAACGGTTATGTCGGAGAAGCGATGGCAATGGGGGAGCGAACACCGCTTGCTCTGATCAATGCGCCTGTTTCCGGACGAATGGCTATTGGTGAAGCAATTACCAACATGGCCAGCGCCCGGATTAAAAAAATAAGTGATATTAAGTTGTCAGCAAACTGGATGGCGCCAGCAGGCCATCCCGGTGAAGATGCCAATCTTTATGACACGGTAAAAGCCGTCGGTATGGAACTGTGCCCGGAGCTGGGGATTGCTATTCCGGTCGGGAAGGATTCTATGTCCATGCGAACCCAGTGGCAGGAAGCCGGTGAAGAAAAAAGCGTGACTGCGCCTCTGTCTCTGGTTATCAGCGCCTTTGCGCCGGTGCAGGATATTCGCAAAACGGTGACACCAGAGTTGCGTACGGATCAAGGCGATACCGATTTGATCTTGATTGACCTGGGGCGTGACCAAAACCGTCTGGGTGGCTCGGCATTGGCTCAGGTTTATGAGCAAATGGGAGATTCAGCACCGGATGTAGACTCTGCAGACGACCTAAAAGGTTTCTTTGCTGCCATTCAGGACATGCTGGAAAAAGATTTATTGCTTGCCTATCACGATCGCTCAGACGGTGGTTTGTTTACCACGCTGATTGAAATGGCGTTTGCGGGTCGTACCGGTATTGCGGTGGAGCTGGATAAACTGGCGGGTGACGGAAATATGATTCTGCCCGCTCTGTTTAATGAGGAGCTGGGTGCCGTACTGCAAGTGAAGCGTGGTTTAAAAGGTAAGGTAAAAGATATTCTGGCTGAATACGGCCTGGCATCTTGTAGTCATACCATTGGTGTCTTGCAGGAGAGGCAACGTGTCAGTTTCAGTTTCAATGGTCATCAGCTGATCAGTGAAAGCCGGGTTAAGTTTGAACGCTGGTGGTCTGAAACCAGCTATCGCATTCAGGCTCTGCGGGATAACGCTGAATGCGCTCGGCAGGAATACGATAATTTGCTGGATGATCATGATACAGGGTTGCACGCCTCCCTGCCTTACGATATTCGTCAGGATGTTGCTGCACCTTATATAGCGACCGGAGTCCGTCCAGCCATGGCGGTGCTGCGTGAACAGGGTGTTAATGGCCATGTGGAAATGGCAGCTGCATTTGATCGTGCGGGCTTTGATACTGTTGATGTGCATATGAGTGACCTGCTGTCTGGTCGGTGCTGTCTTGAAGAGTTCAAGGGTCTGGTGGCCTGCGGTGGTTTCTCATATGGCGATGTTTTAGGGGCTGGTGAAGGCTGGGCGAAATCTATTCTATTCAACAGTCGTGGTAGGGATCAGTTTGCCCATTTCTTTGAACGTAAAGACAGCTTTGCTCTTGGGGTGTGTAACGGCTGTCAGATGCTGTCCAACTTGCATGAGTTGATTCCCGGTGCTGAACTCTGGCCGCATTTTGTACGTAACCAGTCTGAGCAGTTTGAAGCAAGGGTATCGATGGTCGAGGTGCAGGACAGTAATTCCATCTTCCTGCAGGGCATGAAAGGTGCACGAATGCCTATTGCGATAGCGCATGGAGAAGGTCATGCCGAATTTAAAAATCCGGCGTATTTGACGGCTTTGGAGGCTGGTCGACAGATTGCATTGAAGTTTGTCGATAACCTGGGTAAGCCAACGGTTCGATACCCCTACAACCCTAACGGTTCTATCCAGGGCGTGACGGGTCTGACCTCTGTGGATGGTCGTGTCACGATTATGATGCCTCATCCAGAACGAGTGTTTCGCTCTGTGCAAAACAGTTGGTATCTTGATGACTGGGGTGAAGACGCTCCTTTGATACGAATGTTCCGTAATGCCCGGGTCTGGGTTGGCTAATCCAGGCTCGTTTTTGGTCTGATGACAGACTCCTGAAGAATGTCTATGCTTTTACGGCATGGACGTTTCAGGAGATAGACCTATGATAAATCAACTAACAAAAGCTATTCTGCTGTCAATTTCCCTTTTAGGCTTGTCTGCTTGCTCTTCCGACCTTACCGGAACCAGCTATCGTGCCGGTGAAGCCAGGCAGCTGCAGAATGTGCGCTTCGGCACAATAATGGATATTCAGTTTGTTAAGCTCGATGGAAGTGATGGTGGAGTAGGCTCTCTGGCAGGTGCTGCTGTGGGTGGTATTGCCGGGTCTAATATTGGTGGTGGCAGTGGTAGTGCGATTGCCGCCATTGCGGGTGCGGTTGCCGGAGGTGTTCTTGGTAATATGGCTGAGCAAAAGATCACCGATAAGCAAGGGCTTGAGCTGACGGTTCATTTAGAAGATGGGGCTTATGTTTCCGTGGTGCAGGAGGCTGATCCAAATAATCCGCTGAATAATGGAGACCGGGTCAAGGTTCTCACGCAATCTGGTGGTGAAAGCCGTGTGGTCAAGGTGAACCGTTGAAAAAGCCGTTCAGGCTTTTTATGGTTCAACCGCTGCAGGCGGCAGCAGGTAATAGGTAACCGTAGAATAGGTGACATCTTTCATATCGTCTGGCACCCGAGGGCGGAATTTAAACGTGCCCATTGATAACAAGGTTGGGTAACGAGTTAATATCGCGTCCTCATTCAGAGATTCATCACCTTGCTCAAAAGCAATAATCCCTCCTTTCTTTCTGAAATCATCTTCTTTCATCCATAAACTATTTTCAATATTGAGATTTGAAAAGGGAATGGTCTTGCCGGATGCATAAAATGTCATCGCCATCACATGGTAATGAGAGCCTCCGAGATAAGGTAAAGGCTCTTCGTAGCGCATTTTCCAGAGCAATTCTGCTTTCATCATACTGGCTTCGGCTGGCGTGGTTTCACTCGCGGTCCAGTAGTCATGAGATTTATAGGGCTTTTGGTAGAGATAACCAATGCGCAATGACCAGAGCGTGATGGCAAGTATAAAGCAGCGAACTGAAATACGTCGGAATAAGCTGTCGCTTATTTCTCGACGAAGTGTGACCAGAATAAACAGAGGTAGCCAGGCAAAATAAGGTGTGGTCCAGCGTGGAATTAATTTCTCTCCATTAAAAAAACCTACAAGGATAGTGAGCAATGTTGGGCCGAGAGCCAGAGAGATCAGATAGAGATGCTTAAAATCTTTTCTGTTGAGGATGTTTTTATGGTCTGTTTTACGTGCTTTGAATAAGGGCCACATCACAAAGAGTATTAAAAGGATGTAGCCAAGAGCGTTCAGGGAAAATTCCAGAGGAGCCAGGATGTGCATCTCCCAGCTTTTTGGGTCAACAAAGATTCCTGATGCATAGTGATCTTTTACATAGTGAAAGGCAGGGAAATTATTATTATAAAGCCAGATCAGATGAGGGAGAGTAATTACAAAACCAGTAAGAGCAGCTAGCCAGGGGCCTGGGGACTGCCAAATAATGGGTCGTTTTTTTGACCATAGCAAAGCAAAAAACAATGGAATAACCAGCACTATCAACTGGTACTTGGTTAAAAAAGCAATTCCGGCAAGTATGCCTGTGGCTAACCAGTAACGCAGGTTTTGCCTTTCTACTGCCAGAAAAAAACTCAGAGCCAGCAACGCCCAGATAGGGGATTGCATAGTATCCGGCGTCATCCGCTCTACCCGATTACTGTAATGCAATACTCCGGTAAGCATCAGGACTGCTAGCACTGCTCCTGAGCTACTCAGGTACTCCTTTGCCAGACGCCAGACGGCTAGAAATGTAACGATCACACAGAGTTGAGCCAGAAGGTAAATGGGCAAATCTGAAGGAGAATACAGGTTACCAAACAGTGCTGTTGTCCAGGCGGTAAAGGGTGGGTGTTTGTCATAGCCCCATTGCCACTGATTACCCCATACAAAACTTTCCATAGTGTCATACATTGGATTGGAACGAATGACCCAAGGCCCCAAAGTCCAGAACAAGATCTGAAATGCACAGAAAAGAAGCAACCATTTATACGGAGCCATCTTTGTTATTATTCGTTCAGAAGGTGGAGTACCTGGTTGAGGTTTAATATCCATAAATCAATCAGTGCTGAATATTCTGTTACTGATGTTAGCGCCCTTTAATTCGGTCGTCCATTTTGCCGTGTTTTTTATCAGGGCAATCTCATTTGGCACTAACATACTTTGCCCTGTGACATTAAAACAACTCAAAAGGTATGGCATTCTCCACCCTAAGACTAAGGATGCCATATATGACCCTCTTGGATGCATTTTCCGAACTGACTGAAATTCGTGCTGATAATCATCGTTATCCTCTGCCAAACCTTGTTTTCATAGCTGTTTGCATGATCACTTGTGGCGCTGAAGACTGGAAGATGGTCTCAGAACTTGCCAAGAAAAAGAAATCCTGGCTAAAGCTTCATATCCCTCTTCCTCATGGCGTCCCATCTCATCACACATTTATTCGAGTTTTTGAACGACTTGATCCAGATGAGTTTCGCCAATGTTTTATAACCTGGGTTAAACAAATTGCTGAGCGTACTCATGGTGAAGTCATCGCTATTGATGGAAAAACACTGCGTCGCTCATACGATAAAGGTGATAACAAGGCCGCTATCCATATGGTCAACGCATGGGCCAGCCAGACAGGTATGGTACTTGGGCAACTTAAGACAGCAGCCAAGTCTAATGAGATAACCGCTATTCCAGCACTTCTCGATATGCTAGAGATCAGCGGGTGCATTGTCAGCACTGACGCTATGGGCTGCCAAAGAGCGATCGCTGAAAAAATCAGAGATAAAAATGCGCACTACCTGCTGGCTGTAAAAGGAAACCAGCCGCACCTACACGATGATATCAAGCTTTATCTTGATGATCTGGCGACAAAGGAAAAGCTATCTGAAAGCGCAAGTTTTCATGAAACGATAGAAAAAGGTCATGGACGAATAGAAATACGTCGCTGTTGGACAAGTACTGATATTCATTGGCTTGTCCAGCGTGAAGACTGGAAAGATCTCGCTATGATAGGGGTTGTTGAAGGTGAGCGTCATGAAGGTGATCAGGTGAGTATTGAGCGTCGATATTTTATTTCTAGCCTAACCACAGGTGCCAAGCACTTCATGAATTCAGTGCGATCTCATTGGTCGGTGGAGAACAATCTGCACTGGGTACTCGACATTGGCTTTAGAGAAGACGAGTGTCGTATTAGAAAAGGCTTTGGCCCAGAGAATATGGCGATATTCAGACAAATAGCTCTAAACTTGCTGAAGCAGGAGACTACCTTAAAGCTTGGCATCAAGAACAAGCGCATCATGGCGGCAGCGGATGACGAATACAGAACACTGCTGCTTCAAGGAATTATTTGAAAGTTAGTGCTAAATGAGATCGCCCTGTGTTTTTTATCCTGTCGCAGGCGGACGATTTACTCTGATCGTTTAACTTGAATGTAGGTTTGATGATCAGAAAACAGGAGTATAGATGTTTATTATTTTACACGCTGGAATTGGGAGTATTTGGTCAGCGTGGCACCTGTAGACTGCAATGCTGAAAGAAACTGATTGGATGTCAGATACAGGTATTCCTGATGGCGCGCTTCCTTATGATCGATGGCTGCATCGCTATTTGTGGCTAAGGCTGGATGGCACATAATCAGCCCTCGGTCCGGAATGGCAGATAGCCAGGCGCTCATTAGTTTTTCAAAGTATGCTTGCTTAGAGAGAGAATAAACACCGGCAAATCCGTGATTGGTTTCAAAACCGGCCATTTCGATCAATCGTTTCAGAGCTGCAGCACCTGACCATTCAATCATTTTACTTTTCACGGTGGTTGAGTAGCTGAACATGGGGGTGACGCTGCGTATCCACAATTTCTCATAATGTCGCTCAGCGAGTACAGCTATCAGAGCATCTCGAACGATGGGTAAATGATGAACATGCTGATGACCATCAATAAAGTCAGGTGTCATACCAAACAGGTCTTCAAACCTGTCTAGCTGGGCACGAATTTCAACCATCAGCAACGAATGAGATAACCACCGGCAGTGACTGCGTACCAGCATGGAGGCAAGCCCCGGAAGGCTATTTTTGAAGGCAGGGCTTAGCCCTGAGCCTTCGGTGAAATTCAGATGCAGCCCGATATCAATGGCGTTGTTCAGACGAGTAATATCTTTTGCATCCTGCTGGCAGTACTTCGATGTCACTAATGCACTGGAGGCTTGTATGCGTTGTTGCTGAGCGAGAGTAATGATGGCTTCTGATACGGATGGATGTATACCGAAGTCATCGGCGCATAAGGTAATTCGCTTCATCGAAACGCCCAGTATATGCTCAGAGCAAATGTGGCCATGGCAACCACGGCCAGAACCGGAATGCTCGCCATCAAATAATCAAGCTGAGTGTATTTCAATACCAGCGTATAGATGCTTTGATTTAAAGCGAAACTACACAGCAGCTGAACAACCAGAAAGCGTATTACAACGATCCGATGATTGTGCTGACGATGGTTGAATGTCCAGAGACTTTGACCAAAATAACTGGAGCAAAAAGCCCCCATAAAAGCCATGACATTGGCAAACAGAGGTGGAATTCGGTATGACTCAACCAGCCAGTGTAAAATAGTCAGATGTATCAGTGCAGCCAGCAAGCCAACTACGGTGAATTTAATTAGCAGGTTCATCGTTATTCTTGTTAAAGCCGCTGCGCTTTTGGATGAGATAGTTGGGACGTTGTTTAACTTCATTAAAAATACCAGAGATATATTCACCCAGAAGTCCGAGAGACAGTAGCTGTATCCCGCCAATAAATGTGATGGCAATGACTACTGTGGGCCATCCTGGCAGAGGGCTGCCTAAAACAATAGTTCTGAATACTACGAATAACGCATAAAAGACTGAGATAAAAGAAATAAGTAAACCCAGAGTACCCACCAGTCGTAAAGGCACGGTGGTAAAGGAGGTGATTCCGGACAGTGCCAGGTTGGTGAGTTTTCGATAGCCCCAGCCGGACTCTCCCGCCATACGATTCTGTACTTCAAAAGGAATGCCGATGCTCTTAAACCCGACCCAGGCGTAAATACCTTTCATAAAACGGGCTCGCTCAGGCATGCTCTGCAGGGCTTCGATCACCTTTTGTCCCATCATCCTGAAATCCCCGGCATGGGCAGGCATTTCAATACCGGTGCTGTTGCTCATAATCCGGTAAAACATCTGCGCGCCTTTTTTTTTCAGCCAGGATTCTCCCTCACGCTCGGTTCTCACTCCGTAAACCATGTCGTATCCCTGATACCAGTAATTCAGAAAGACCGGGATCATTTCCAGAGGGTGTTGAAAATCAGCATCAATCAATACGGCAACTTCACCATTAATCATATCAATGCCTGCTGTTAGTGCTGCTTCCTTGCCAAAATTTCGTGATAGGGCAATTAATCTGACGTGGGGGTTTTCTTTGGTGATATTTTCCACAAGCTGCATGGTGTCGTCCCGACTGCCATCATCAACAACAATAATTTCAAACTGGGGGGTGACGGCTTTCATTTGTTCTGTCAGAGCCGCCAGAAAAGGGGTAATAACTTCTGCCTCATTGTATACCGGCACAACACAACTGATGTAGGGTGCATGGTTAATCGGCATGGTTTCTCCATCCGGAAGACTGGTTATAGTTTAGTGGTGCGGAAATTCAGCACGCATAGTTGTCTTTGGTCTGTAAGGATAGTTATCGTTGGTCTTTTATTTTTGTACAGTTGTTATCTTCTCAATGTTCGCAGGTAGTAAAAAAAAAGCAAGTTGTGAGCTCAAAGTTTTCGGTGTCAACAGTAGCTAGAGCGATTCAGTTATTATTTTAACCGTCACTAGTACAATACTCTGGACACTTTCACGCAGCGATAGCACCATCATTGCTGAGTTCCTGGTATACGCCTATGACTTTTCTATCATTCATGAGCAATCCTGACCTCTTAAAAACTCTGCACATCAGGTGCTGGTTGGATAGGCGACGCTGCCAGCTCGCAATGAGAGAAAGTTTGCAGCGAGCATAGAGGGTTTGGCTTCTCTATTATCGCTGTTTTCTCTCATGGTTGTTCACATCTGAAAACTGTCCACAGTATTGCTAGTGACCTTCAGCTGGTATGATTTGCTAGCGTAACGATGAGTTTAACACTGTTGTGATAACAGACCTGTTGTGGTCCTGATAGGAGCAGATTCCGTATGAGAAAGGAAACGATAGTTGCTGTTGGCGTTGTGGCTTTTGTTGTGGTTGCTGTGCTGGGCTGGCTGATATTTTCTGTAGATACCGATCAGGATGCACTGCCTGCCAAAGCGGTGGTTGAAAAGGTTGAGCAACCTTCGATGGCTAATGATGAACCTGAAGATAATATCGAGCCAGAATTTGATGAAATGGACGATTTTGTCGATGCCGGAGACGAAACCCGGATTATTGTCGTTGAGCCGGGAGGTGATGAAATCAGTAATTTGTTGTCAGAGAAAGTCATCAAAGATGGAAAAATAATAGATAAGCAATGATCGGCCTCTTGCGGTGTATCTCTGTGCAAAGCATAAGCGTTTTGCGATGACGTGTGTGTTTGTCTGACTTTATCCACCTGATACAGGTGGGTATCTCGCCCAATGTGAGTAATCTCTCACAATGATTCGGTGAAATTACTGCCTTTTCTCTGTGTTTGATGGTTGTTAATCTGAATGTGCATGGAAAGCAAACATCACACGGATGTGAACCTGCCAAGGATTCGGCGGGTTTTTATTTCTCTCTCATTATCAACACTTCGGACACTTTCATGCAGCGATAGCTCCATAGCTACTGAGTTGTCGGTAAGTGTCCATGACTTTTTCATTGCTCATGGGTAAATCTAACTTCTCAAAAACTCTACACATCAAGTGCTGATTGAACTTTCGGCGTTTCCAGGTGGCGATAGAAATCACGGTTTCTTCATCGGTATTTTTTTCTTCCAGGTCTTCCAGCTTGAGTGCATTCAGGGCTGTAAACGAAGCATTGATTTGTGTGTGGATACACTCTTTCCGGCAAGATTGGCAGTCCATCAACCCTGTGTACTGCTTGGCATCCCGGAAAATAAATTCGATCTGAAACCTGGCTTTGTAATATTTGATGATTGTCATCGCGTCCAGATCTGTATCGGTTGAGTAGAGCAGCGATACACCCATTTTGGTGCCTCGCTGAGTCCGCAACATAACAACACGTATACGACGTTTCAGACATTTGGAATGTACAACTGCGGTATAGATATTTTCTCCGCTTTCCAGCTGGCCTACGTGCTCAAAGCGGTGTAGATCTTTGTCAGGGTTGACCTTACCATCATAAATTCTTGGGCGTCCACTGCCAGAATATGAACCGGTGTAGAGCCACAGCAGGTCGGCATCATTTCTTAACTTGCCAACGATCTGGAGGCCAGTAGCAACCACAGCGGATACAAATTTTTCCTTGAAGTAATAGGCGTCTACAGACAGATAGCTGATACCAAGATTCAGAATTTTTTCTGCAAGACGAATAACCTGCTCTGCATAGAGGTCGACGCGAGTTTTACCGTCTTCATCAAGGGTCTGCTCAGCATCCAGTGCATACGCTGTATTGGATTGAAGGTCTATAACACTGAGAAGGGATAGCTCAAGTCCTCGCTCAGAGCGACTTGTGCAGCCACGCCAAAACATTCCGAGCCCATCCGTCTTCTTGCCACTTTTGGTCATAAAGCTGGCATCGAGAGCAGCTATTAACTCCTGAGCTTTCTCAACTACATCAGAGAGCATCAGGCAGTTGAAACTGGAAAAGTCGAAGGAACGGCGATACCAGCGACTAAAGCGTTTCTCACTCATCGGGGAATATCGACTCATATTCCGAAAGTTGGCTTTGCCCTGAACCACTATGAGAGCAGAGAGAAGCAGCGCGATGAAGGTTTTCTGGGGCTTTTTAACACTGGACATGCCGTCCAGAGCAGCCTTTACTATGTTTTCCATGAGAGAAAAGTATCAGCGAATGGAGGGGGTGAGCTTCTCCATTTTCGCTGTTTTCTCTCATGGCCGCATCTGGCGGAAACTGTCCGAAGTATTGATTATATTTTTTTCTATTTATTTCTCTCAAGCCCTACAAGCCATTGCCTTCAACCAGGATAATGATATTCTTGCCTGAAACATTTTCACAGGGGGTGCTGGATGTCATTGCTAATGGAGCCAGAGATGCTGGCGACTCTGCTGCACGATGACAAGGTTGTACTGCTGGACGCTCGCTTCAGCCTCTCAAATCCCAGAGAAGGAAAGATGTTATATGATCAGGGGCACATTCCTGGTGCTTTGTATGCTGATCTTGAACAGGACCTTTCCGGGGGCATAATTCCGGGCCGAACGGGTCGTCATCCTCTTCCTGATCCTTTGGACTTTACTACAACAGTTCGCCGCTGGGGTGTGACTGAAAATACGAACATTGTCGTTTACGATGAAGGTGGTCATGTCATGGCAGCTCGTGCCTGGTGGCTGTTGCGCTGGGCCGGATTTAATAAAGTCTTTCTGTTGCACGGTGGAGTCAAGGCTTGGCAGGGGGCTCGCTATCCCATGACAACCGAGGTTGCACATCGTACGGCTTCCGACGTTTCACCCTCTTATGACGGTATGCCTGTCATCTCTTCTGCAGAGATTGCCAATGAGCTCGGCGGTCAGCATTTCACACTGATTGATGCCCGGGGAGAGGAGCGCTTTCGCGGAGACGCGGAACCTCTGGACAGTCGAGCCGGGCATATCCCAGGTGCTATCTGCCACCCTTTTGCCAATAACATGGATGAGCAGGGGCGGTTTCTTTCTCGTGAAAGCCTTCGGCAGCAGTTTGAAAATATCATTCTGCAAGGCAGTTATCCGGTATTCTATTGCGGCTCCGGGGTCTCTGCCTGCCACAATATTTTTGCAATGGCCTGTGCCGGATTGAATCAGGCAATACTATACCCCGGCTCCTGGAGTGAATGGATCACTGATCCGCATCACCCCATTGCTGTCGGTAAATAGCTCAGATAAGGCGGTCTTTCTTAAGTGGAGTAAGTTCGCGAATGCTCTCTTCTGTCGCCAGCTGGCGGATGAGTTGATGAGGAGAGTGGCAGCCGCCAATACACAGCATGACTTCATAATGGTCTCTTGACGAAACATGTCTGGCAGAAAAGCTTTTGATGTGCAGAGTATCCGGCGTACTGTTATACAAAGTCTGCTCCAGTAGGCCGGGATTACCAGTGGTGATTAGTTTCAGGTTTAGGTCGCTCATGTCAGGTTTCCTTATTGTTTAAAAGTGCGAGCCAAAAAAAAGCCCCCGAACCAGATTGATGCGGGGGCCTGTCTTAATGCGATCAGCTATCCACGACAGACCCCCGAGCACATCATAATCATGCCGGTTATCTGTTTGATGGTGGAAGAGGCCGAGTTTTTCATAAGTTGGTAAACATGTTGTTCGTTATTTGATGGTCAAATTTATAGCAGTCAGAGTTCAGTCTGTAAAGAAAAAAAATAAGCTTATGACGCTGATTATTATGTATTTTTACGGATTATTTGGCGTATTCCAAAGCTTTAAGCCTGCGAATGGGGTAGACTGGTTATTTGTATTTGTTTGATCCCGGTGACATTGAATGAAACCATGGCATGTAGCCAGCTGGAGAGAAATGCCCATTCTCCAGCTACCTGAATATACAGACAAGAATAAACTGAAGCTGGTTGAGTCTCAGCTCAAGAATTTGCCACCATTGGTGTTTGCTGGTGAAGTCAGAGAACTGAGAAGCAGTCTTGCGGCAGCCACTGAAGGTAAGGCTTTTCTTTTGCAGGGCGGAGATTGCGCTGAAAGTTTTCTGGAGTTCAGTGCTGATAATATTCGCGATACCTTCAAAGTTTTGATGCAGATGGCTGTGGTGCTGACGTTTGGAGCCAGTATGCCGGTCATTAAGGTGGGGCGTGTAGCCGGTCAGTTTGCCAAACCACGCAGTGCTGGTTCTGAGATCATCGATGGTGTTGAGCTGCCTATTTACCGGGGCGACATCATCAATGGTATTGAAGCAACACCGGAGGCTCGTAATCCAGACCCTGAACGTATGCTGAAATCCTATCATCAGGCGTCAGCTACGCTGAATTTGCTGCGGGCTTTTGCCCAAGGTGGCCTGGCTTCTCTTGATGAAGTGCATGCCTGGAATCTTGACTTTGTCTCTAATAGTCCTCAATCCGAACAGTATGGGCAGATGGCAAACCGCATCGATGAAGCTTTGGCCTTTATGCGAGCCTGCGGTATTACCGCAGAACATTCCAGCGCCATTCGTGAAACCAATTTTTACACGTCTCACGAAGCATTGTTGTTGCCTTACGAACAAGCGTTGACTCGTCAGGACAGTCTGACCGGTCAATGGTATGACTGCTCGGCTCATATGCTTTGGGTCGGTGATCGCACCCGGCAGGTGGACGGTGGTCATCTGGAGTTTGTCAGAGGTATTGAGAACCCGATTGGTTTAAAAGCCGGTCCAACATTGGATCCGGATGATTTGATTAAACTGATTGATATTATCAATCCGGATAATGAAACCGGTCGCCTTAATGTCATTGTGCGCATGGGCGCCGACAAAGTAGAAACAGGTTTGCCTCCGTTACTGCGTGCTGTACAACGTGAGGGTCGTAATGTGCTGTGGAGTTGTGATCCAATGCACGGCAACACCTATAAAGCCAGTAATGGTTATAAAACACGAGAAATGTCTCGTATTTTTACCGAGGTCGAACAGTTTTTTGCAGTCCATCGTGCTGAAGGTACTCATGCGGGTGGTGTTCATTTTGAAATGACCGGTCAAAATGTCACGGAATGTGTCGGTGGTGCAAAACCCGTCACGGAAGACAATCTGGGCAATCGCTATCATACGCATTGCGATCCACGTCTCAATGCTGATCAGGTGCTTGAGCTGGCATTCCTCATTTCAGAAACCATGAAAAAATGCCGTTCTTTGCAAATTGGCTAATCCTGCTTATATTAAGGGGGCTTATCCGAAGTATGCGGCGCGTTTTAATTGACAAGCGCAATAAAATGAATAAGATAGCTGGCCTATGGCACGGGGTATAGCGCAGTCTGGTAGCGCGCCTGCTTTGGGAGCAGGATGTCGGGAGTTCGAATCTCTCTACCCCGACCAGCTTTATTTGAAATGATGCTTGTTTCTGGTTATCGTTTCGCGCCAGTTTTACGGGGTATAGCGCAGTCTGGTAGCGCGCCTGCTTTGGGAGCAGGATGTCGGGAGTTCGAATCTCTCTACCCCGACCAGCTTTATTTGAAGTGATACTTGTTTCTGGTTATCGTTTCGCGCCAGTTTTACGGGGTATAGCGCAGTCTGGTAGCGCGCCTGCTTTGGGAGCAGGATGTCGGGAGTTCGAATCTCTCTACCCCGACCAGCTTTATTTGAAATGATGCTTGTTTCTGGTTATCGTTTCGCATCAGTTTTACGGGGTATAGCGCAGTCTGGTAGCGCGCCTGCTTTGGGAGCAGGATGTCGGGAGTTCGAATCTCTCTACCCCGACCAGTTTTAAGGGTCAACTTCGGTTGGCCTTTTTTTATACCTGTCATTTAAGCAAAACCCCTTCTATGGTTTGCAGCGCTTCTTCGCTCAGTGGTGACTGTAAACAGTTCAAATCTTCTTGCATATGTTTCTGATTGGATGTGCCGGTTAAAGCGATCATGCCTGATTGAATTGCTGCCTGAAAAACTACCTGAGCCGGGGTTAATCCGCTGGTATGAACAATCTCTTGAAAAGCTTCTGTTTTGAAAACATCCGGGTTGGCGGTCAGAAGAGAAAACCCCTGATACTGAATATCATGGCGGCGGCAAATGTCCCGAATGGCTCTGTCCCAGCCTGTGCTGGCAAAACAGCGGTTCTGAACCAGTACGGGCTTGATGGCCATCTGATAGTTCAATTGCTCAAGCTGATCGGCAGAGACATTGCTGATACCTAATAATTTAACCTTCCCGTCACGATACAAAGACTCCATTGCCTGCCAGACCTCAAGATCGGCATCGCCCAGCCCTTCTCTCTGTGATGGCCCGTGTAGCAGAAATGCATCTAGATAATTGGTTTGCAAATGTTCCAGTGATGACTCAAAGGATTGTATAACCTGCGTCGTATAGTTGGCGTCGGAATCGTATGGTAAGCGATTATCCTGACCCGCAGCGTAGGTGAATTTGGTTTGCAGGAACAGATCCTGGCGCTGTTTATTCGATTGCTGATAAAACTGCTCAAGTGCGTCACCAACGCCGGCTTCATAATAATGTTTGCGCTGGTTCGCCGTATCAATGCCGGTGAAACCACTCATCAGGGCATTGAGAGTGAGTTCGGTGGTGCTATTTTCTTTCCATGCGGTGCCATAAATAAGATGAGGTACGCGCACATGGTTAATAATAGATTCGGTCATCGCGGTGTTTGATATCATCCCCGGGCTCCGTGAAATCTCTGGTGGATTTCTTCAGTCTAGCTGGTTCAAATGACATAATGATGGCTAACCCGGAGATGGAGGAAAGATCAGGCATGTTCAGAGGTGAGTTTTTCAAAACCAGACCTTATAAGCTCGGGTTAACTCTGTCGGGGGGGGGTGCCAAGTGTATGGCGCAGATCGGGTTACTCAACTATCTGGATGAACAGGATCTCAGGCCTGATATTATTTCTGCGGTCAGCGGTGGTGCAATGGTAGGGGCACTTTATTCGGCAGGGCATGCGCCGGAAAAAATACTCGAGTTCTTTACCAATACCCGGATGTTTAGCATGAAGAATCTCTCCTTCACGGCTCTGGGTTTAATTAAGTCAGATAAGTTGGGGAAGGATTTTTCTGAATGGTTGCCTCAGGATAGCTTTGATCATTTGCAAATACCGCTGCGAGTTGTCACGACTGATTTGAATAAAGCAGAGCAGGTTGTTCTCTCCAGCGGCTCTCTGGTGCAAGCGATTCTCGCTTCTTCTGCCTATCCGGGCATGTTTACGCCGGTGGAATGGAACGGCAATGTGTATGCCGATGGAGGTATTATTAATAACTATCCCACCGATATTATCCGAGATGAATGCGACCATTTGATGGGGATGTACCTTGCGCCGGTGATGGATAAACCCAGTGACCATTTTGGCAATGCTTTCGATGTGCTGGATCGGGTTTTTCAGATTTACAGTTCCGCACGACTGCTGACCAATATCGATTTGGCGGATGTCTCTATTGCCCCCGAAGGAATAGAAGACTGGGGTGCCTTCATGGTAAAAAATGAACAGCTCGAAGCCTTATTTCAGATGGGCTACGAGAGCAGCAAACAGTATTTTGAAACCGAAGGCAGCCAATGGCTTGCTGATGTTAAAGCGGCAAGAGAGAAAAAATCGTTTATTGCTCAGATTGCCGACAGGCTTTGATATTCAGTCATAACAAACTGATCGGTCATACCGCTGATGTAATCAATCATTAAGCGGGCGCGGTAATACCATTCCAGATCATTCTGCTCTTGCTTTGTGTGGTTAGAGGTTCGCAGTTCAGAAACAGCTCGTTGATACGCTGCCACCGACTTTCTTGACAGGCGATGAAATAACCGTTGTTCAATAAAATGCTCAGGGCAATTGTTTTCAACAATATCCGCAAAAGCCTTACGGGGAAGTGTCAGAATGGGTTGATAAATATCCATTAACCCCATTAATCCGGCAAAGCCACGCAGCTCTGGTGTTTCTTTTTCACGACTGGTAAATACATGATGAATGGCGACGTTCTTGAGGGTTTCCAGCGCCCGATGCTGATCGGAGTCGCCATCAATCAATGGTTCATCCAGTGTTCCGTCAAAAATAGCCTGATGGTGCTGCAAGTAACGATTGGCCGCATAGCTGACAAGGTCTTTCACCAGTCGGGTTCGCAGGCGAATAATAAACTCATGGGCATAATTGCCAGCGGCTCTATTGGCAGACTCAACAATATCCGGAAGATAGCCTGTACCAGTGTGGTTAATTTTTTCCCATTCTTTACTGAGCCAGTACTTTAATTCGGTCAGAGTGAGAATGCCTTTATCCACAGCGTCTTCAAGGTCAGCAATGCAATAAGAAATATCGTCAGCAGCCTCCATAATATACACCAGTGGATAACGACAGCCCTCGTCTATCTTCATATTTTGCCAGAGCCGTGTAATCAGAGCTTGTTCTGAATAGTAGAACCCCGGTTTTTTCTGACGATAATAAAAAGGGTCTAATGAACCAGGTTTTGATTGATAGGGTGGACGAGTGTATTTAATCAGAGCGCCAATTTGTGACCAGGTTAAATTGAGCGTCTGGAGGGTATCGATAATTCTCAATCCCTGGGCGTTCCCCTCAAACACGCATAAATCGGGTAGCAGAGTATGGGTAAACAGGTTGGAGGGCGGTTGTATTGATGCCTTTTGATAACACGCTTGTGCATGCTGTGTCATCCAGCGGCTGATAGCCGCTTCGCCAAAATGCCCAAAGGGCGGATTGCCGACATCGTGCATCAGGCAGGACATTTCTACCAGATTGGTAAAAGCGGTTTCTATTCCAGCCAGCCCTAAAGCTTGTAATTGTCCGGATTGTTCAAGTTTTTCTAAAATAGTATTGGCTAAAAAGCGCCCTGTCTGCTGGACTTCGAGCGAATGCGTTAAACGACTGCGTACAGCGGCATTGGTTTCCAGTGGGTAAACCTGTGTTTTCTGTTGCAGGCGTCGGATAGCAGCAGACTGAATAATACGCCCCCGGTTGCTTTCGGTTTCTTCGATCAGACTGGCTTTGGCCGATTGACTGGTGCGTGGGCGGGCTGCTGTTATTTTATCGAGATAGTTCATGGATACGTTTTGGATCAACAATATTTCGTTTATAAAGCGATAAAGTAACCTTCGGCTGGAAATCAGGAACTATTATTGAGTATTATTAACTGGTTAAATATACAGCTGTTTTTATAGTGCAATACAAAGGTTTCCGGATTATCTGTTAATGCGTCTGATCATAGCCGAAAAACCCAGCCTTGGCCGGGCTATTGCTGATGTACTGAAAAAGCCTCTGAAAAAGCATGAAGGCTATATTGAAGCCGCCTCAGGTGACGTGGTGACCTGGTGCATTGGCCACCTTCTTGAACAAGAAGAACCGGATGCCTACGACCCTGCCTACAAAAAATGGATGCTGGAACATTTACCCATAGTCCCCCAGCAATGGCAGCTTCGCCCAAGAAAGGGTGGGCGTGCTCAGTTAGGTGTGATTCGCAAACTGCTAAAACGGGCAGATGTTATTGTTCATGCAGGCGACCCGGATCGGGAAGGGCAGTTGCTGGTCGATGAAGTGCTCGACTACCTCAAATTGTCTCAAGTCCGACGACAGAGTATTAAACGCTTGCTGGTTAGCGACCTTAATCCCGCAGCTGTAAAAAAAGCGCTGGAACGAATGCGCAGCAATCAGGAATATGTGCCCTTGGCGGTATCAGCTTTGGCGCGTTCAAGAGCAGACTGGCTTTATGGTATGAACTTGACGCGTGCCTGTACTCTGATGGGGCGTAAAGCAGGCTATAATGGGTTGCTGTCTGTTGGGCGAGTACAAACACCCATCCTGGGACTGGTCGCTCGGCGGGATACAGAGATAGAGAGCTTTCAACCAAAACCTTTTTTTGAAGTGCTGGCGGTCTTGTTTGATCAGCAAGAGGCTTTCTTTAAAGTGAAATGGCAACCCAGCGAAGCCTGCCGTCCCTGGATGGATGAAGAAGGTCGGGTGCTGGATAAAAGACTGGCACAGAATGTGGCAGATCGCATCAAAAACAAACCGGGTACAGTCACTAAAGCGGAAGATAAGCAAGGCAAAGAACTACCGCCCTTGCCCTATTCACTTTCAGCTCTGCAAATTGATGCCGCTAAATCGTTGCGACTCGATGCTAAAGGTGTGCTCGATATCTGTCAGCGCTTGTACGAGCGAAAATTGATCACCTACCCGCGTTCAGATTGTCGTTACCTGCCGGTAGAGCATCACCGGGAAGCACCAGAAGTATTAGCAACCATACGACACAATCGCCACACCTTGAGTCAAGCGGTTGATGGTGCTCTACCAGAACGTAAAGGAAGGGCGTGGAATGATAAAAAAGTCGATGCACACCATGCTATTATCCCAACGTCAAAGCGTGCTGATTTGGAACGAATGTCGGAAACAGATCGGAAGATTTATGAATTAATTGCCCGGCAATATTTGATTCAGTTTTATCCTGACTTCACCTTCCGCAAACGCCAGGTTGAGGTTGAAATAGAAAAGGGCTTGTTCAAAGCCAGCAGCAAAGAAACCCTGAATGAAGGCTGGAAGGCGGTGACGGGCATGCCCAAAAAGGAGCAAAATGCCAGCGAGGAATCCATTGGTTCGATACCCGATCTGAAAAAAGGCGATGTACTGGATTGCCGGAGTGCCGAGCTGCTGGAAAAAATGACTCAGCCTCCCAAGCCTTTCAATGATGCTACGCTGTTGTCTGCCATGACCGGGATTGCTCGTTTTGTCAAAGACCCTGCAGTTCGTAAAGTGCTGAGAGAAACCGATGGGCTGGGTACAGAAGCCACACGTGCCAGTATTATTGAACTTCTGTTCAATCGTCAGTTTCTGATTCGCAAAGGGCGAAATATTCACGCCACTCCGACCGGGCGAGCATTGATTGACGCATTGCCAGAAAAAGTCAGTACACCGGATATGACCGCCCGCTGGGAATCATCGCTCAATTCCATTGTCGAAAGACAGGGCAGTTATGGTAGTTTTATGGGGAATCTTGATGCAGAGCTACGTGGGCTATTGAATCAGACCATGACCGATGGCTTGCCGGGGGTCGCTAATCTGCCGCCGGTAGAAAACCCATTCCGTAAAAAACGCAGAGCAGGCAAATCAGTAAAGCGGAAGCGTTCCGATAAGGCGGGTTAACGGGTATTCCGTGTTTTTGCTATTAAAGCTGTGATAGATTCAGGCTAAATACACTCAGGATCAGGGATTATGAAACAGCTCTCTTATTTAATAGCAAGTCTGGCGCTTGCCTTGGGTAGTGCAATAGCTCTTGCTTCTGATAGTTATTCTTACCAATGTAAACACGACAATGATGTACGAACCATAGAAGTAATATATCTACAAAGGGAGTCCGCACTTCCATGTGAAGTGAACTACATCAAAAACGGTGTTAGTGAAACACTTTGGAGTGCTCGCTACGAGCAAGGTTACTGTGAAGCCAGAGCGGCGGAGTTCAGCAAACGGCAGGAAGAGTGGGGTTGGGTCTGTGAGAAGACAACCTCTTCCGAAGAAACCGATGCGGATTAACGAGAACGTTTGATCCAAACCTTCATTCATTCGTCGGCATGCCCTTAGGACATACCGACAATGTGCTGAATTGAAGTTAAATACTTGCCGCCAGCTTACATCCCTGATTAATCGCCCGTTTGGCATCCAGCTCAGCGGCAACATCGGCACCGCCAATCAGGTGAACCGGCTTACTGCTCAGTTGATCTGCCAGTTCCCGTAATGGTTCCTGACCGGCGCAAATCACTACATGATCAACATCTAAAATGGTTTCTTCGCCATTGATGTTGATGTGCAGCCCCTGATCATCAATCTTTTGGTATTCGCAGGAAGATAACATGCGAACGCCCCTGTGTTTCAGAGAACTGCGGTGAATCCAGCCGGTGGTTTTGGCGAGAGTAGCACCGGGTTTGGATTTCTTACGTTGCAACAGGAACACTTCTCTCGGGCTGGCGGGATTCTGCTTTTCTGGTAATAATCCTCCTCGATGACTCAGAGACATATCCACACCCCATTCCTCCATAAAGGCTGGAATGTTGAGGCTGGAAGATGTGCCTTCTTGAGTAATGTATTCGCACAAATCAAAGCCGATACCGCCGGCACCAATCACGGCGACTTTTTTGCCTACCTCGGCACCTTTAAATACATCCAGATAACTCAGTACCTTGAGATGATCAATGCCTTCAATATCCAGTTTTCTGGGAGTAATGCCGGTCGCAACAATCACTTCATCAAAGTCGCTGTCTTCAAGGTCGGCTGCTGAGACTCTGGTATTCAGTTTTAGCTCAACACCGGTTAATTCAATCTGGCGATTAAAGTAGCGAAGCGTTTCACTGAACTCTTCTTTACCGGGAACCTGTTTGGCAATATTGAACTGCCCGCCGGTTTCTGCTGCTGCATCAAACAAGGTGACTTTATGCCCGCGATAAGCGGCAGTTGTCGCAAAAGCCAAACCGGCAGGGCCTGCGCCAACCACAGCGAGTTTTTTAGGGTTGTCGGTGGGCAGATAGTTCAGAGTGGTTTCTTCAGCGGCTCTTGGATTCACCAGACAGCTGACGGTTTTCAATTCAAACACATGGTCAAGGCAGGCCTGATTACAGGCGATGCAGGTGTTGATTTCATCGGCGCGGTTTTCCTGCGATTTATTCACCCACTCAGGGTCGGCCAGAAAAGGACGAGCCATGGAAATCATATCCGCATCGCCACGGGCAAGTACTTCTTCAGCGACTTCCGGCATATTAATCCGGTTAGAAGTAATGACAGGAATAGTGACTTCGCTGCGTAAACGTTCAGTCACCCAGGTGAAAGCTGCTCTGGGCACCATTGTGGCGATAGTGGGGATTCTTGCCTCATGCCAGCCAATACCCGTATTGATGATGGTGGCGCCGGCAGCTTCAATTTGTTTACCCAGCTGAACTATTTCATCCCAGCTGCTGCCATTATCCACCAGGTCGAGCATTGAAAGCCGGTAAATAATAATAAAATGTTTGCCAACCCGTTCTCTTGTACGACGGACAACTTCTATCGCCAGCTTCATGCGATTGTCGTATTCGCCGCCCCACTTATCCGCTCGCTGATTGGTGCGGGTGACAATAAACTGGTTTATAAAATACCCTTCAGAACCCATGATCTCGACGCCATCATAGCCCGCTTCCTGAGCCAGAGCAGAGCAGTTGGCAAAGTCTTCTATTTGCTTTTCAATATCTTCTGCGGCCAGTTCCCTGGGTTTAAAAGGATTGATTGGGGCTTGGATAGCGCTGGGGGCAATAGATTGTGGATGATAAGCGTAGCGACCAGTATGCAGAATCTGCATACAGATTTTACCACCCGCATCGTGAACCGCCTGAGTTACTATTTGGTGGTTGCTGACATCTTTTTCATTTTGCATGGTCGCAGCGCCCGGCATGCCACCACTTTCCACATTCGGTGCAATACCGCCGGTGACAATAAGCGCGGCACCACCGGCTGCACGTTCTGCATAAAACGTCGCCAGCCGTTCAAATCCATTGGGCATTTCTTCCAGATTAGTGTGCATTGAACCCATCAGAACCCGGTTTTTCAGTGTTGTAAAACCAAGATCAAGAGGCTCAAGAAGATGCGGATAAGCCGTTGTCATTGCAGTTGTCATTATTGTCGCCCTGAGATTAATTCCGATGAGTTACTTCAGTGGTTCTTCAACCGACCAGAGGTTTTCAAAATCCGGTGCCGTTTTCATGGCTTTTGCCTGAAAGGCTTTCATCATTTCATTAGGCTGGAACATGCCACTCTGCCAGGTTGCCATGTATTTTAAACTGTCGGCAACGGAGTGGTCGCGGGTGTAGTTAATCATCTCTTTACTGCCCGCAACCGCCAGCGGTGAATTGTTGGCTATCTGTCGTGCAATAGCCATCACTGCGTCAAGCATGGCAGTTTTATCCGTGTAGACTGAGTTTACCAGGCCAACATTCAAGGCTTCGGCTGCTGATAGTTTGCGTGCGGTGTAAGCCATTTCCCGGACAATGCCTTCAGGAATAATCTTGGGTAGCCTTTGCAGCACGCCAACATCGGCCGTCATGCCGAGAGCGGTTTCTTTAATGGTAAAATAAGCATCTTCTGTTGCATAACGACAATCACAGGCGCTGATCAGATTGATTCCTGCACCAATACAACCATTATGCACTGCTGCAAGCACTGGAATTCTGACCGACTCCAGTACATTAAAGCTGTCCTGTAATTGCAAAACGGTGCGCCGGAGATTTTCACTTCTTCGTCCCTCTTCGCCAGACACCAGTCGTTTATTCGGTGTCATAAAAACATTGAGATCCATACCTGCACTGAACATTTTGCCTTCACCGGAAATCACGATAGCCCGGGCGCTGGCTTCTTCATCAATCGTTTTGATAGTGGCAGGGAACTCTTGCCAGAATGCCTGATTCATAGCGTTGAGTTTATCTGGGCGGTTGAGTTCTACATGAGCAATATGATTTTCCAGTGTTACCCGGATGGTTGAATAGGTCATGATTATTCTATTTTTAATTATCTGGACAGTGTCAAGATAGGGGTGTATTTTGACACTGTCAAGATATAAAGCGCTTAAATCATGCCTGAAAATAATAACGCCTATCACCACGGTAACTTACGACAGAGCCTGATTAATCGGGCGACAGAGCTGATTGCAGCGTCTGGTATTGAGCAGCTTTCTATGCGCCATCTTGCTCAGATTGCCGGTGTATCAAGAACAGCGGCTTATCACCATTTCAAAGATAAGAATGCTCTGTTGTGCGCCATTGCGGAACAGGGATTTGAGCATTGGCTGGTGCGTTTTGCCGTTTTGCTCGATCAAAAGCCTGAGCCATTACACAGCTGGTTAACCGATTTTGTGATGGAATACATTGATTTTGCCTGTGACCATCCGGAAGAGTACGACCTGATGTTTGGCAGACCCATCTGGAAAGCAGGGGAACCCACTGCCTCTTTGCGGCAAAAGTCAGCCGACTGTTTTCATCTTTATGTCGAGTTTATTGCTAAATGGCAGCAACGGGGTATTTTCTCAGCAGAGGTTGATGCTCTGAGGCTGGCGCAGGTGAGCTGGAGCACATTACATGGTATTTGCCGTTTGCTGAACGACGGCATCTATCTGGATCGTTCGTCGGTGGATGCCATGTGTATGCCGGTGGTTAACATGCTTATTGCAAACGTAGGCCGGCCTCCTATGTAACAGGAGGCGGGTGTGGACATCATCATGAGCCATTAGTGGCCAGATATGAACCATCAACGGTCAAACGCAAGCGCTTTGTTTTCGATCATACGAATCAATAAGGTGAGGATGGCTGTCATGGTTAGATAAATAAGACCCGCCATAGTAAATACTGTCAGAGTGTCGTAGGTCTGGGCGTTCAGGCGCGCCGCGTAACCCATCAAATCCATAAGAGTAATAGTACTGGCCAGTGATGAGCCTTTCATAACCAGAATGATTTCGTTGCCGTAAGCAGGTAGTACACGACGCATGGCGTGCGGTAAAATTACTTTCATTAATGCCTGGCGGTGGGTCATTCCCAGAGCGAGACAGGCTTCCCAGTCGCTTTTCGGGATGGCATCTATGGCACCTTTAAAGAGTTGAGTTGAGTATGCGGCGCTGTTAAGAGCAAGAGCCAGCATGGCGCAGAACCAAGGTTGACTAAGGATAGGCCATAGGCTGCTGTCTTTTACCCAGTCAAATTGTGCCGGGCCGTAATAGATTAGAAAAATCTGTACCAATAATGGTGTGCCGGTGAATAACAGAATCTGGAATTTGACCAGCCAGGTCAGTGGGCGCATATTCAGTGTTAAAATAACGGTGAATATCAGAGCGAGCACCAAGCCGGCCAGTAAGCTGGCAATCGTCAGCTCCAGCGTTGTTTGTAGCCCTTGCAGTAACTCGGGGAGATAACTCATATTCATGATGTAGCACTCTCCATACTGGGTAGATGACGACTGGCGTTTTTCTGAATACGATTAAGCACCTGCTTGCTAATCAATGTGATGGCGAGATAGATCACGGCGGCCACTGAATACCAGGTAAAGGGTTCGTAGGTGCTGGCGGTGACCATTTTGGCTTGATGCAGCAGGTCATTCATTCCAATCAATGCTACCAGAGCCGTGTCTTTTAATAGAACCAGCCATTGATTACTGAGTCCGGGCAGAGCATGTCTCCAAGCCTGGGGTAGAATGATGCGAATGAAGCAGCGACTTTTAGTAATATCCAGTGCTTTAGCGGCTTCCATCTGTCCTTTGGGTATCGCCAGAAAAGCACCACGGAGTATTTGTGAAGCATAGGCCGCGAAAATAAACGACAGAGCAATAGTGCCAGCCATAAATGGACTGACCTCAATAAACTCATCCGTCAACAGAAATAAAACATGGGTTGAGCCAAAGTAGACAAAAAAGACAACCAGTATCTCAGGTAGACCACGCAGCAGGGTAACCAGTGAACTCATACCAATAGAGAGTACGCGAAAACGGCTCAGCTCACCCAGGGCAATCAGCATGGCCAATATCAGACCGAGAGCCAGAGAAGACAGAGCCAATCCTAAAGTCATCAGGGTGGCCTGGGCAAATAGAGTGGTTAGTCCCACGGATACCTCGCTAATCATTTCAAATGCGTCACTGCTGGGGTTTCCCGGACAAAGTGGCGGGAAACCTTGTCTACGAGATTAATTAAAATATTTGGCAACCAGTTTATCGTAGGTTCCGTTTTGCTTGACGCTGGCCAGTGCCTGATTCAGTTTCTCGGTTAGTTCATTGTTTTTACGGGTGGCGATCCCCATGCCAATGCCAAAATAATCAGCATCTTTGATTTCTTCACCCATCGTCGTGTACTTTTCATCGGCCCGGGCTTTGATCCACTCACGGGCAACAGCAGTATCTGCAAATACAGCGTCCAGACGACCATTGGTCATATCCAGCAGAGCGTTCTGGCTGTTGTCATAGGGACGAGTTTTAATCCCTTGTTGTTCCAGCTTGTCGATAAGATAGGTCTGGTGAGTGGTACCATTTTGGACGCCTACAATTTTACCTTTAAGTGCTTCAACGTTGGCAGGGCCATCAGTGGCGATCACAAAAACAGCCGAATTTTCTATATAAGGGGTGGTGAAATCGACCTGCTTGAGACGATTGGGCGTGATGTCCATGCCAGAAATCACGGCATCAAACCGACGAAACTTCAAGCCGGTAATCAGACTGTCGAACGGCTGGTTTTTAAATTCGCACGTTGCGTTCAATTCAGCGCAGAGCGCATTGGCCAGATCAACATCAAAACCGGTAAGTTGATTGTTATCATCCATGTACTCAAAAGGAGGATAGGTTGCTTCCATGCCAAAGCTGATGGTCTCGGCAGCCTGAATCTGAGTGATTGCCAGAGTGAGGCTAAGAGCGGTGATTAACTTCTTCATATAAGAGTCCTTCTATTTGTATTGTGGCTTTTTGTTTTTTATCTATATTAACTGGCGTTATTAATGTTCCAGATAAGCTTTAAAAGCCTCTGTTTGTGGTTTATCGAAATTATCCCGGGTGCCATCTTCCACTATTATTCCGTGTTCAAGATAGATCACTCGGCTGGCAATCTTTCTGGCGAAAGCCACTTCATGGGTCACTACGACCTGAGTGATACCCGTGTCACTCAGTTCTTTGATGATTTCCACCACCTGGTTGGTAATAGCCGGATCCAGTGCTGCTGTCGGCTCATCAAACAGTAATACATCAGGTGACAACATCAGTGCTCTGGCGATAGCCACACGCTGTTGCTGGCCACCAGACAGAGAAGCAGGCCAGGCGTTAGCCTTGTCAGGCAATCCCATCCGGGTCAGCAATTCGTGTGCCTTGGTTGTTGCCTGATCTTTTGGTATGCCTTGCTGTATGGGCGCTTCGATCAGGTTGTCGAGTACCGTCATGTGAGGCCAGAGATGATACTGCTGAAACACCATACCAACCTTACGACGCAGGTTGGTGGCTTCCCTGATGAGTTGCTTCTCATTGAGTTGGTCAAACCGGAAGTCCATGTCAGCTATGTGCATGCTGCCGGTGTCAGGTGTTTCCAGTAAATTCATCATGCGCAGTAAGGTGCTTTTGCCTGCACCACTGGAACCAAGCAATACGGTGGTCTCGCCAGTGGCGATAGTAAAGTGAATATCTTTTAAAACGGTATTGTCACCGAAGGATTTACTCAGACCCTGTATTGCAATGCCCATGGTTATTTCTGCTTGTATTTGGGAATGTAGTGCGATTTTGCTTTAAAAGGGTGGGTAAAATCAAGTAATATGTGAATAATTATTCACATATTTGTTCTTTTAATGGATGAAATTAAAGATTTCAGGATAAACGGTTATGAGCAACTCGAGACAGGACGAATTGATGCAGGCTTTTCGGCAGCTATTAAAAGAAGAGCGCTGTGGTTCGCAGACTGAGATCGTCAAAGTACTTCAAGCTGAAGGCTTTGACAATATCAGTCAATCCAAGGTGTCCAGAATGCTCAGTCGTCATGGTGCGGTCAGGGCACGTAATGCATTGAATGAACTGGTGTATTGCCTGCCGCCGGAGCTGGGTAAGATGGATTCGGGTATTCAGATTAAGGATCTTGTCGAAGAAATCAACCATAACGGCGTATTGATTGTTATCAAAACCAGCCCTGGTGCAGCACAGATGATTGCCCGATTGCTGGATTCTGTGGGTGTTAAAGGCGGTATCATGGGGTGTGTGGCAGGCGATGACACGATTTTTGTGGCACCGGCTAAAACGGATGAGATTGAAGGGGTGATTGGTCGCATAGAGAAATTGTTTAATTAATAGGCTCGAGTGACCAGATTGCCGTTCATGCTATTTTAAAACACTTCTTTCAGCAGTCTGGCGACCAGTAATACGCCAATAAGAATCAATGCTATTTTTGATAATTTTGCCTGTTTTTCAGGATCCATGGGTTTTCCAAAACGTTCGGCAAGCGTAACTAAAATAAGAAGACTGACAAATAGTACCAAAAGTATGGTTAACAAGTTCATTGTGGCTGACTCCTTTTTTTGATCAGAATAAGCGATTAGCCCTTCATAAAAAAGGGAGAATCCATACAGATTCTCCCTTTTTATTCAGCCTGAAAAAAGATTAACCTGCATCAGCTGGCTTGTTCTCATCTTCTTTCTTTTCAACGCTGATCAGTTCAACGTCGAATACCAGCACAGAGCCTGCTGGAATATTACCGACTTCCTGATCGCCGTAACCGAGCTCTGCAGGAATAAACAGCTTGTACTGAGCGCCTTCATTCATCAGGGCAACGCCTTCGGTCCAACCCTTGATGACATTTGCCAGCGGGAAGGTAGCAGGTTCATTACGATCAATGCTGCTATCAAATTTGGTACCATCGATTAATGTACCTGTGTAGTGAACGGTGACGGTATCTGCAGCCGTAGGCCTGGCACCTTCACCGGCTTTGATTACTTCATATTGCAGGCCAGAGTCAGTGACCTTTACGGCAGTGTTCTTGGCATTTTCTGCAAGAAACTCTTCACCAGCCTTTTTGGTAGCGGTCAGCTTTTCTTCAGCCTTTTCTTTGACCACTGTATTCATACGCGCTTCGTGACCACGCAGGGCTGAACCAATGTCTTCTTCAGTCATCCTGATGCTGGCTTCCAGAGCATCAATCAAACCCTGTTTGACCAGTGCACGATCAAGAACAACACCCAGTTCATCCTGCTGCTTCAAAGTCTGGTTAGCGAAGTTACCAACAGAAGCGCCGATAGCATAGGCTGCTTTCTGTTCATCGGTATTCAGCTGAACTTCCGGTGATTTCGGGGTATCCTCTTTACAACCTGCTGCCAGCATAAACACCGCAGCCAAAGCGGAGACTTTAAAAACCTTTTTCATATCGGTATCCGTAGTTGTAGTCGTTTTGTCCCCATCTATTTGCGGGGCAGTTACATTCAAGCAGCGGGCAATCATGGCATACGCACGTCTGCGGTTGAACTGTAATATCGTCGATTTTCATAAAAAAATCCTGAAATATACAGTTTCCTTACAGTTTGTTATTCAAATGGATTTAATGCTCCCGACGACACAATGAATCCGCTGATGTTTGATAATAGACGCTGAATAAGCAAAACAGGTAATAACTTTATTATTTTGAAATGCTTTCTTACTGATTAGTACGAAAGTTTATTCAACCTGAGTTTTACCATCTATTTAACAGAATGACTGCCAACGGTTATTAGCATGTATCCAAAACCGTCTTTCTGAATCACAAAGACAGACTAACACCCTTTCTCAGTATTAATAAAGGATTGCTTTCATGGTGGGAGGTCGAAGCAGGCCAAAGCAGGCTGAAGCCAACTCCGATCTACAGGGCGTTGCTTCGGGTGGTAGCCCGGTGTGAAGAGGCAGGGAGCATCAATGAAATACAGACGGTCAGCAGAATAAACACACTGGATATCCACAGACAACTGATTAGCCCGCCAACCTGAAAAGCCCAACCCGATAGCACCGTACCAATCAATCGTCCCATAGCGTTTGCCATATAGTAAAAACCGACGTCCATAGATGCACCATCTTCACGGGCATAACTGACGATCAGATAAGAGTGCAGCGACGAGTTAATGGCAAACACCGCGCCGAAAGCGAGAAGTCCGGCAATAATGGTGAACGAAGGATGCCACTGAAACTGAACCCCCAGCGTTACCAGCAGCGAGACTGTCAGTAGTGCAATAGCCCAGACAATAGCCGATACCCGGCTCTGCGCGGCGCTCTGTCCGGAACCGGTGATTTTTGGCGCCAGCCCCTGAATCACGCCATAACCCATCACCCACAGAGCCATAAAGCCTCCGGTTTCAGAGTGATTCCAGCCAAACACTGAGCCTAGATAAATAGGCAGTGCAATCACAAACCAGACATCCCGCGAACCAAACAGAAACATTCTTGCCGCAGAAAGAATATTGATTGCTCTGCTGCTGGAAAATAGCTGATTAAATTTGGGTTTGGTTTTCGCCTTGCCTATCTCTTTTTCCAGAAATATCAGGCTGCCCACAAGTACTAGCAACAAGACGGCCGCCATAGCCAGCATACTGTTCTGAAAGCCAATGGTACTCAGCAGCGCGCCACCCAGAAAAAAGCCAGCACCCTTGAGCGCATTCTTGGAGCCGGTCAGCACGGCAACCCACTTATATAATTTGCCTTGCTGATTGGCGCTGACCAGATTTTTAATGGAGGTTTTGGCGCTCATTTTATTTAAGTCTTTGGCAATACCGGAAATCGCCTGCGCTACCATAACCAGGGGCACTGAAAGAAGATCAGATGGCAATGCCATCATTAGTAACGCCAGAATTTGCATTGCCAACCCGGCATTCATGGTACGATTTAAGCCGATACGAGCGCCCAGCCAGCCGCCGACCAGATTGGTTACGACGCCGAAGAATTCATAAAACAGAAATAACATAGCGATTTCCAGTGGCTGATAACCCAGACTGTAAAAGTGCAGGACCACCAGCATGCGCAAAGCGCCATCGGTAATGGTGAAATTCCAGTAATTAAAAGTTACCAGAGCGTAACTTTTCAACCCCTTGTTCGCAACGAGATGATTCAGCGACATCTTGGGAAACTCCTGTGAACGAGTGAATATCAGTTTGAATATAGGGTAGGTCGCATTTCGCATTGTTGGCTTATCCCTTCGAGGCAAATCGACCTACAAGTATTCGGTCACATCGTTATTTAGGTCTGTTTAGCATGGCTTTTAAACGAATTTTCTCATTGTTGATAAAATCCGGATTACCCTGTCGAACCGTTGCCAGCACCATATTGATCCAGGCTGGCAGATCGCCGGAAAGGTGGTAATACGCTGATTGCCCCTGACGACGGACGCTAAGGATTCTCATGGCACGCATTTGTGCCAGATGACGTGAAATCTTCGGTTGAATCTCATTCAGTGCACCAGAGAGTTCAGATACGCAAAGCTCTTTTTCATCTTCAATCAGCATCAGAATACGCAAACGCGTGTTGTCGCTCAGTATTTTGAAAAACGTTGATGGCGAATCCGGAAATGCCACATCGTCAGGTGCATTCAGCTTCAGAAACAGATGGATAAACTCTTCCAGTTTGGCAAAGGTCTGCCGGAAGGGTTCAATGCCTTCCTGTGGTCTTGGGTCGGGTAAATTCCAATGCATAAGCGCACTAGAATCAGGATAACGGGCGCATTCATCTTTCGCGTTGTCGCAGAGCGTAATCACATAATCAAACGGATAAACAGACAGTGTCTCTACGGTTTTACTCTGAAGACCCGCCGCATCAATACCCTGTTCATCCAGTACCTGAAAAACACGCGGGTCAATGGTTTGAGGTTGAGTCCCGGCACTATAAGTCTCAAAACGGTCACCAGCGATATGGCGAAATAGCGCTTCAGCCAGTTGGGAGCGGGCAGAGTTACCGGTACATAGAAATAGAACAGCAGACAACGGTTTCACCTGATAAAAAACGACTGCAGGAATGCTATATAACTCAATCAGCAGGGACAAGTAGTTTGCAAGGCAACGTGCTTTTTAGGCAAGGCCCAAGTTAAGCGAGGCTCAAGAAGGACTATCTGAAAAATTTTACAACAACCAGTCAATAGTTTTTATTGTTCACCGAATAAACACCGGTGTTACCATCTTCAGGATATTGATGATTATTGTATATTGAGGCTTTATTTTGGAATTCAATCTGGTTGAAATCACTGGCTACCTCGCTTCTCTGATGCTGGTTATCTCTTTTCTGATGAAAAACATCATCAGCCTGCGGGTTTTGAATTCTATCGGTTGTGGTCTGTTTGTCCTCTATGGCATTCAAACTGGCGCTTATCCGGTGGCTTTCACCAACGCGTTCATTGTGTGCATTAATATGTACCACCTGATCAAAATGATGCGTTCCGGTGGGGAATTAGCGGCCAGCTAATAAACCGCTTTGCACAAAAAGGGTTGCCTTAAGCAACCCTTTTTTTGTGTTCGGTCAAACCGCTTCTGCAACGACAAACTGATCTCTGGTTCGGTTGGCATAAGCTACCAGCGACAACATCACCGGCACTTCTACCAGCACACCCACCACGGTTGCCAGTGCTGCGCCGGAGTTAAGTCCGAACAAGCTGATCGCCACAGCCACAGCCAATTCAAAAAAGTTAGATGCACCGATCATGGCACCGGGAGACGCAATGTTATGGGGCTGTTGCCATTTCTTCATCCAGATATAAGCAATGACGAAGATCAGATACGTCTGCAAAATCAGAGGGACGGCAATCATGGCGATATCCATCGGATTACTGATGATTTTATCCGCCTGAAAACCAAACAGCAGAATGACAGTGCCGATCAGGCCAATAATAGAAAAAGGTTTGATGTTACTGTTCAGAGATTCCAGCGCCTGCTCAGTGCGCAGCATCTTTCGGGTCAGCCAGCCTGCCAGTAGTGGGATCACCACAAACAGTGCCACAGACAATAGCAAAGTATCCCAGGGAACAATCACATCGGTAACACCCAGCAAGAAAGCCGCCAGCGGTGCAAAGGCGATTACCATGATCAGGTCATTCACAGCGACCTGAACCAGTGTGTAGTTTGGATCACCCTTAGTGAGCTGACTCCAGACAAACACCATTGCGGTACAAGGTGCAACGCCCAGAAGAATCATCCCGGCAATGTATTGATCGCCCAGTTCCGGAGAAATCCAGGCACCGAAAACATGGCGGATAAAGAACATCGCCAGTAGTGCCATAGTAAAAGGTTTGATGAGCCAGTTGATGGAGAGTGTGATGATCAAACCTTTTGGACGACGGTGGATGTTTTTCACCGCGGCAAAATCAATCTGCATCATCATCGGGTAGATCATCAGCCAGATCAGTACGGCAATGGTCAGGTTAATATTGGCATACTGCCAGTTGCCCAGCATGGTAAACAGATCGGGCAGCATCACACCGCCGATCACACCGGCGAGAATGCCCAGAGCTACCCATACACTCAGGTAACGTTCAAAAATCCCCATGGTCTTTCCTTCGTTGTTCGTCGAATAACGATTAATTAGATTAATATCAATCTGCGGTCGGTTTGCCCCGAAGGGGCAAGCCAACTTACGTGTCACTCAAGGTATTGAAGCAGGCTTTTAAACGCTTCAATGGTGTCCCTGCGCAGTGAGTAGCAGGTTTTGGGATGCATCACTTCAGCATGCACAAAACCGGCTTCCCGCAGGATGCGCAAGTGTTCGGATACAGTGGATTGTGCCAGCCCCAGATCACCCACCAGGTCACTGCCTAAACATTGGCGACTGGCCAGAATCTTCAACAGGCGAATACGAGCCGGGTGGCTCAGGGCTTTGGCGACTGAAGCTAATCGTTGCTCCTGAGCTGCATTCAGGTCCAGTTGCTCCAGAGAATGTAAACACTCTGTTGTCATAGAAATAATGGATATTGTTTATCGTCGAAAGGCGATCATGTTCTTGAGCGAGCCAATTGTCAATACCTTTTGTAGCAATAAAACCCGGTGTGCGGTGTTTATCTTGAATCCAGCCCTGTCCATGGCTTATGGATAACTGTAGTGAAATCTAAAAACGCACGCCGGGCAAATAAACGACGAAATATGTATTTAGATTTTGAATTTTCAATATCACTGATTTTTATCTGTTATTGTCGATAAACACTTGCCAGTGGAGCTTGTTGAATAAGATTTACAAATCAATAGGTTAGTGTTCAGTCTGAGTGAGGCAGGCGATTTCAGAAAGTTAATACGGTCGTTTAAACAGATATTGTCGTCTATAGCCATACGACTAAAGTCTTGAATCTTTCCAGAGTGTGCGTAAATATACTTACGCCAACCCATATAAAAACAACAACAAAGGCTAGGACAACCACCGCTATGATGTACACCAACCGATTGCAATTTGCACCAACCACGGCAGGTTTTATTCTCAGCAGTGCGCTGATCTTCGCGCCTTCTCTCCAGGCGGCTGAATTTGAGCTTGGGGATTCCGGGGCGACTGCCACCATTAATACAACAATAAGCGCTGGTATCAAGTATGCGCTGAAAGGTTACGAGTGGGCTTCTGACAGTGATGAAAACCAGAATGACGGACAAAAGTCTTTTAACAAAGGCGTTGTCAGTCAGGTGATAAAAGTCACACCGGAACTGGATATTAAGAAAGATAATGTAGGTGCTTTTTTCCGGGCCACAGCCTATTACGATCATTTTTTGATGAATGATAATAACAATAAGTGGGCTGAAAATACGGCCAGAGATAAGGCCAATGGTCATCTTGATGAAACAGGCTCATTTAACGGCTGGAGTGACGAAGTAAAGGACAATCAAGGGCAGGGCGCTAAAATCCAGAGAGCTTATCTCTATGGCGACTGGGAGTTTGCGGGTGGTCAGAAGCTCAGTGTCAAGGTGGGCGAGCAGGCACATGACTGGGGTGAAACCATTTTTTATGGTGGCGGGCTGAAAGATCTGAATGCCTACGATGCCGCATTGAATACACTGCCCGGTTCGAAAGATGACTTGCTTATTGGTCAGGGCATGCTGAAAGCAGACTTTGCTTTTAATGAGCAGGTGTCTGTGGGTGGTTATGTTCAGTACGACTGGGAAAAGTCTATTTCTAACGGTCGGGGTGCTTTCAAAGGGCATGAGACCGATGTGGATATCTTTGTACCGGGGTCTGATATTGCCTGGAAGGATGCAACACCGTTTGGTGGAGCAGATAGATTAAAGCAGGCAGGTTTTGAAACTGAAGGAAATCTTGTCAAAGTTGCTGATACCAGCAGAACAGGCAAAGCAAGTGATAGCGGCCAGTGGGGGGTTAATCTCACTTTCTCTCCAGAAAGTATGAGTAATACTGAATTTACTGTTTACTATGCAAACAATCATTCCAGTATTCCTGTGATTGATGCTCAGATTGAGAATGATGCAACAATTGTAGGAACTGCTACAACTATCGCTCAAAACGGAGGGAGTCCTGACTCAGCCTCAATAGCTTCTAGTGGGCTTTATCTTCTAAACAAAGCAACTTATGCATCAACAGCCTATGGTGAGGATATTAAGATCTGGGGGGCCAGCTTCCATACTAAAGTATTTGGCTACACACAAATTGCCGGTGAGCTGACGTATACCGAGAATATGCCTGTTTTTGTCGATCACCCTGATGATCTGATAGCTAATATCTTGAAAAGTTCAGGTCATTTACTGGGCGTTCTTTCTGGCTCAAATGGAACGGCATCCGATATTTCTCAAGCCGGTATTGGTAAATCTTATACAATCGGTGACGTATATCAGAACTACATCAGAAAGCCTGTATGGGATGCCTCTCTCTCCGTCATCCAACCTTTCGGTGCCGTACTTGGCACTGATCTGATGTACGTTGTTGGTGAGCTGGCAGGGCAGCAAGTTTCTGGTCTGGAAAACTATGACCAGTTTACCGCCAAAGGCGCGCCTTCCTGGAATGGTGATGCTAATGCTTCTGACACCGCAGACCAACGCCTGGATCGCTTCAGTTGGGGTTACAACCTCCTGCTCGGCGCCAACTGGAACGACGTCTACAAACCCGGTGTTAACGTAAAGTCCACTGTCCGCTTCACCCACGATGTTGACGGTAACTCCCACCGCACTGGTCGTTTTGAAGCCGGTGAGAAGAAACTCAATCTTGGCTTGACCACGTCTTATGAGGATATCTCCGCTACCTTAAGCTGGGGTGGTGATGCCAGCGATATGGAGGATGGTGTTATCTCTGCAGCCCTGAGCTACACCCTATAACCGACAATCAAACCATCAATAAACTCCAACGTTTCCCCGATAAGCGTTGGAGACCGCTACAAGCTCTTATGTCGGCTTGTCCCTTCGGGGCAAACCGACCTACCCAGATCTACATCCTGTAACCGTAGGTCGGTTTCCGCCCGGAGGGCAGAAGCCGACAATAAAACCATCAATAAATCCCAGTATTTTCCCGGTAAGTGTTGAAGACCGCTAGAGGCTCTTGTGTCGGCTTGTCCCTTCCGGGCAAACCGACCTTCTGGCACAGTGGGTGTGATCCCCGACCTTTCCTGATAATCAATATAAGCGTCAATGGGCGTATTTATTAGTTGAATTTTCAATATCACCTCAATCTATTCTCGATCTCCCAGCATGTTTCTAAAGCTGTGCTTGAATAATAAGCCATGATGTAAATCAGTGGATTAATGCTGTGTGACGACGGCGTTAATGGAAAGTCATCCGGCTCATGCCGCATTTTAAAGAAGTAACGGTATGCAGAACTATACGAACAAATTTTTTCATCGCCTGCCACTACGCACAAAAACGCTCACCGGTAACCAAAACAAGAAAACACAGCCAGGTACCCTTTCCTCTGTAACCAATCACCTGCGTCTGCAATTTGCACCAGCCACCGCAGGCTACATCCTCAGTACGTCGCTTCTCAGTACGGCGCTTATGGTTGCCCCCGCTCTTCAGGCCGCTGAATTTGAGCTGGGTGAAACCGGGGCTACAGCCACTCTGAATACAACCTTTAGTATTGGTACCAAATATGGTCTGGAGAAGTATCACTCTCCTGCGGATAACGACCAAAATAAAAACGATGGCTACAAGTCATTTGACGGGGGTTTTGTCAGTGATGTGCTAAAAATCACGCCTGAACTGGATATCAAAAAAGATAATCTTGGTGCGTTCATTCGGGCGACGGCGTATTACGATCACGTCTTGATGAATGGCCCTAACAAATGGCATGAAAACAATAAGAAAGATATCGCCAATGGGCTGGCCGATGAAGATGGCACCTTCCCTGGCTGGAGTGATGAAGTGAAACATAATCAGGGTAAGGGGGCCAAGTTTCAGCGGGCTTATCTTTATGCTGACTGGACGTTTTCCGGGGGACAGAAACTCAGTGTAAAACTGGGTGATCAGACCCATGACTGGGGAACCAATCTTTTTTATTGTGGCGGGTTGAAGGATCTGAATGCTTATGATTTGGCATTATATAGCCTCCCCGGTGCTTCTAAAGACGACCTCCTTCTTGGCCAGGGTATGCTGAAGGCTGAGTTCGCCTTTAATGATCAGATTTCTGTTGGAGGCTTTACTCAGTACAAGTGGAAAAAGTCTATTTTAAACGGTCGAGGTGCGTTTAAAGGTCATGAAATAGATACGGATATTTTTGTGCCGGGTTCTGAAAAGGCTTATTACGATTTGCCAACGTTTGCCAAGGGGTTAACGGGTGGCGATTTGGATGCTTTGAAAACCATACTCAAGGCGATCACTGTTCCCACGACAGGGGATATGTTCCAGGTGGCTGATATCTCTGCCGTCAAGTCAGCCAGAGACAGTGGCCAGTGGGGCGTTAATGTCACCTTTAAACCAGAGTTTCTGAAAGATACCGAGTTTGCTTTGTACTACGCCAATTACCACTCAGGCCTCCCTACTTTTAACGCAAGAATTGATCTACCTGCATTAAAGTCTGGAGCCACAACATTAAGTGGAAACGCAACAGCTTTTATTTATCTCGAAAAAGTTAAAAAGAAAGTTAGAGCCCAGATGGAAGCTATGGGTATCACGGATGAAGCCAAAATTGCTGAGGCTGTCGATGGGAGCAGACAAAAAGCTGAAAATACTCTTCTCGGTATGTATATGCTCAACAAAGGAGCCTCTGCTGAAACCGTTTATGGAGAAGATATCAAAGTTTGGGGAGCCAGCTTCCGTACCAAAGTATTTGGTTATACACGAATTGCCGGTGAGTTAAGCTACACCGAAAATTTGCCTATCTGGATTGACCATCCGGATGACCTTATTGCCAACTTGGTTCTTGGTGTACCAGCGTTATCTAAAACCGGAACCATTGAAAAGATCACTCAGGCGAATATTGATCGGTCTTATACCCTGGGTACCTCTCATGATAATTTTGTTCGCACGCCTGTCTGGGATGGCTCTCTTTCTGTTATCCAACCCTTTGGTGCAGTGCTTGGAACGGATTTGATGTATGTTGTCGGTGAAGTGGCAGGACAGCAAGTATCAGGCCTGAAAGACTACGATACCTTTACGGCTAAAAATTCCAATGGCTGGTTTAGAGAAAAACGCTCCGACAATGCGCATGACCGGCTCGATCGGTTTAGCTGGGGTTACAACCTGATGCTGGGTGCTAACTGGAAGAATGTTGTTAAGCCTGGCGTTGAAGTGAAATCTACCCTTCGCTTTACTCACGATGTCAGTGGTAACTCTCACCGCACCGGTCGCTTTGAAGAAGGCGAAAAGAAACTCAATATTGGTTTGACTGCTTTTTATGAAGACCTCTCTGCCACCCTGAGTTGGGGAGGCAACGCCAATGATATGGGGAATGGCGTTATCGCAGCGTCCCTGAACTATAAGCTGTAATCTCACACAGGTCAGTTTGTCCCTTTGGATCTTCTGAAAATATCGTCCTCGTAACTCGTCATCCCGCCTTCGCGGGATGACATTTAAGAACATTAAATTGGGCAGATGTTTTTGGGAAAATCCTAAGCAACCCCTATTCCGTTGTTTGTCAACAAAGTCGCCAGAACCTGTCTAAAAAATAATTTCGCTGCTTGAGGATGAGACTATCCTATAACCACCCCTTTAATGAAAAACATTGACACTGCCGTATATAAAAGCAAATATACGCACATCCATATATTCAAACCAAGTTCTGACACGGATAAATCATGAGTATCAAGATTGGTATTAACGGCTTTGGTCGTATTGGTCGTTTGGTTCTTCGAGCCGCTTTTGACCGCAGGGATGTTGAGTTTGTTCAAGTGAATGATGTTGCTGGTGACACGGCGACATTGGCTCACCTTCTGAAATACGATTCAGTGCAGGGCACATGGCCCTACGACGTATCCTCGGAAAATAACATTATGCTGATCAACGATCAGCCAATCCGCTGTTCGCAAGAACGAGATATTGATTCCGTTGACTGGTCAGCCTGTGACGTTGTAATTGAAGCCACTGGCGTTCATCGCAAAGCTTCTTTTCTGCAAAAATACCTCGATCAGGGTGTGAAGCGTGTCGTGGTGACAGCACCAGTCAAAGAAGAAGGCGTACTGAATGTGGTGATGGGTGTCAACGATCACCTGTTTGATACGGAACAACACCGTATGGTGACAGCGGCCTCCTGTACCACAAACTGTCTGGCGCCGGTTGTGAAGGTTATTCATGAGCATTTGGGCATTGAGCGTGGTTCCATGACCACCATTCATGATCTGACTAACACGCAAACCATTCTGGATGCACCTCATAAAGATCTTCGCCGTGCTCGCGCCTGTGGAATGTCTCTGATTCCAACCACTACAGGTTCAGCGACGGCCATCACTGACATATTCCCGGAACTGAAAGGCAAACTGAATGGCCATGCCGTCCGGGTACCGCTGGCGAATGCTTCTATTACTGATGTTGTGTTTGATGTTGCCCGTGATACCACAGCGGAAGAAGTCAATGCGCTGCTGAAAGCTGCTTCTGAGAATGAGCTGAAAGGCATTCTTGGTTTTGAAGAAAAGCCACTGGTATCCATTGATTACAGAGGTGATCAGCGGTCTTCCATCATCGACGCACTGTCTACTATGGTGGTGAACAACCGTATGGTAAAACTCTACGCTTGGTATGATAACGAAATGGGTTACGCCTGCCGAACTGCTGAGCTGGCTATAAAGGTAGGAACCTCCTGATAGAACGCAAACCTCGTGGGTTAGTTTCCGCCCAAAAGGGCAGATATTCATAAAGCACAAGAACCAAAAAGTAACATTCTCAGGTAACACCTGGTTTCTGACACAGGCGTGTCAACAGTATTTGTGCCGCTTGCGAGCTTTATTGTCGGCTTGTCTCTTCAGGACAAACCGACTCACATATAAACCCACTTTTCGGATCACTTTATCCTTGATAATAACCGTCTGGCACCTTTCTTCCTTTTCAAATTTCTTGCTAATGATTTGAACTAAAGTATTCGATAGACAACCGATAACTATCAGTTCTCACCCACCCACCTAAACAAGGAAGATTCAGAAATGAAGAAAATAACCGGAGTTTTCGCCGCCCTACTGATGTCCGGCAGCGTAATGGCTGTAGACCAACCAGCGGAAGATACACTTTATTGTGAACCAATGATTTCCAACCATTCCACCCAAATTCGTGCATTCGGTGCTTTTGCTATCAAGTTCTATTTGACTGATGAATCAGGCTATGAAGCGTGTCGAGAAATCGCCACCAAGGACGGTGGCGCAAAGGTCATTGTCAGTCCCGGTGAAAACTCGCTTTTTACTGCAATGAATAAGTAAAAAGAAAAGTCCTCAATTAAAAAATCCCGATGCATTGCTCATCGGGATTTTTTTTGCCTGATTATCTGGGCAAACAACCCAAAGCGTTCTATTGGCAGAGTTCTTTCTTGAAAAGAATGCCAGTGTCTCCTTTTATACGATCTTGCCGGAAATTGGTGCGGTTTGATGGCTGAATTTTTGTGTTTTGTATTTTATCAAAAGTGGTTAGAGTGTAGATGCCGGATGCCTGTTTATCCCGGTTTCAGTTGTGGTATTAACTCCCTGCGCGGATTATCGTCATGGAAGCCAGTAAAATTCGTAAAGTATCCACCAGTGCCCTGGCTCGATCTCTGGAGCTGTCGGTAAAAGATATGTTCCTGAAACTGGAACAGGCAGGTTGGATTGAGCGCAATAATCAGAGTTGGGTATTAACCGCTAAAGGAAAGTCAGAAGGTGGTGAATACACAACTCATGTGAAATATGGCACCTATATCGTTTGGCCTGAACAGATCGCCTCCTTTTCTGCAGAAACCAGAGAGCGCCCTGTTGATAATGGTGCGCTAACCGCTACTCAGATTGGTGAGCGTAATCATCTCTCGGCACGTCAGATTAACCGGATGTTTGCCGAGCTGGGCTGGATTCGCCGGTCTGGTAAAAGTTGGATAGCCACTGCCAGAGGTGAGCAACTGGGTGGGCGTGTCAAAGAAAATTCACATAGCCATTTAAGTTATGTGTGCTGGCCAGAGCAGGTGTTGCACAATCCCAATGTGATTTCTTCTTTGAAAGATGTCAAAGCCGATCTTTCTCATGCCATTGGGCTTGATGAACCGTCGGATAATGAAATCAGTGTGTATCGCCAGAAGTTTCCTGCCAGACTCAGAGCCGCCGATGGTCACATGTTGCGCTCCAAGACCGAACTGATGATCGATAACTGGTTGTATATGGCAGGTATTGTTCACGCTTATGAACGACGGCTGCCCATTGCTGTGGAAGCCTATGCAGAGTTTTATCTGCCAGCGGGCAATGTCTATCTCGAATTTATGGGGCAGGATTCAGATACCGATTACCACCAGCGCAAAACCATAAAAATCAATCTCTACAAAAGTCATGATCTAAAAGTAATTGCCCTGACCGAAGAGCAGGTCAGGCAGCTGGATGTGCACCTGCCAGGATTGCTGGCAGAGCATGGAATATGCATTTACTGATCATGATTTGTTGATAAGATATGCGCCATTTCAGATTGAGGATTGCACGATGTCGGTTGCCAGCGCCCGCCATATTTTGGTGAAAACCCGTGAAGAGGCTGAAAAGCTCAAGCAGCGTATTGCCAAAGGGGAAGATTTTAGCAAAATTGCCCGTAAATATTCACAATGTCCTTCGGGAAAGAAAGGTGGCGATCTGGGTGAGTTTGGTTCGGGTCAGATGGTGCCCGCTTTTGATAAAGTGGTGTTTAAGCAGCCGCTGTTAACCGTCCATGGTCCGGTAAAAACCAAGTTCGGATTTCATTTGATTGAAACCATTTACCGTCATTGATTGGGTGAGATATGACCTTCTGAACAGAAGGTCATTGGTAAGATCAGTTAGACTTCTTCAAATAAGCACTGACCAGAACAATACGGGTACCGTTTACCCGGCCTTCAATATGCTCCGGATTATCTGTCAGTGAAATACCACGAACTGCTGTACCACGCTTGGCCGTGAAGTTCGCGCCTTTTACCACCAGGTCTTTAATCAGTGTAACCGTGTCGCCTGCTTCAAGAATGGTGCCATTGCAGTCACGGGTCGGTACATGATCGGCTTCGGCGGCAATGCCTGCTTCTGCCCAGGTGCGAGTGTCGTCTTCCAGATACATCATATCCAGCATATCCTGAGCCCAGCCGTTCTCGACAGAGAGCTTGTTAAGCATACGATAAGCCATCACCTGCACTGCCGGTTCCTGGCTCCACATGCTGTCATTCAGGCAGCGCCAGTGATTAGCATCAATAGTGTCTGTCTGGGCGATTTGAGTACGACAGATGTCGCAAGTAAGAATGCAGCTTTGTGCAGTAGCATCCGGGGATTCAGGAATTGTAAACACTTCCAGTTGTTGTTCGGAAGAGCAGAGCTCACATTTTGAACCGCTACGGTTCATCAGGATTTTTTCAATAGCCATCGTTTAAAGCAGGATGAATAGGAGGGGGCGGGGATTATACATTTTGACTGGAATCGGGTACAGTTTTTTGCTGTCAGGTTAGGCTTACGGATGTAAGCGCTAATCTGACAGACAGCATACGGGAAGGCTTATTAGGCAACCAGCTCCTGAGAGTTTACAAAAGTTTCAGTTTCTGTTTTATCTACCTGACGACCAGAAAGTTGCATCATCAGCTGCTTCACCAGAACGGCATAGATGAACATCATCGGTAAGCCTGCGACGACACACAGCGACTTGATGGTGTTGATGCCGCCGCCACTGAGGAACACGCTGAAACTGATCAGTGCAATAGCACCCGCCCACAGAAGTTTGACTTTGTTATCCGGGTCACCGCTCAGGGATAACTCTTGAGTCGTCAGCATGGAAGTGGCAACACTGGCACTGGACATCGTGGTCAGCATCAGGAAGAACTGAATCACCAGAAACACGGCCAGAACGATATTCTTCGCGGGTAATGTTTTGATCAGTGATACCACCGCAAAGGTCAGCCCGCCATCCGCCATCCACTCCTGTACCGGGAAGCCACCCAGTAGCTGTGCCCAGACCGCATAGCCACCAAAGATGGAGATAAAGAAAGTGCAGCCCAGAGAGCCCATCGATAGCGTGTACAAAATCACTTCTCTGATGGTGCGACCTCTTGATATCCGGGTAATGAACAGCCCCATCATGATCAGGTAGGCGTAGTACCAGAACCAATAATACTGAGTCCAACCCTGAGGGAAACCACTTTGCTGCACTGGGTCGGTCCATAGTGACATCCGGAAAAAACTGTCGAGCATCACGCCGAGAGAGTCGGTCACATTGTTTAAAACAAACTGTGCATTGGAGGCGAACAGCACAAACAGTGCAAAGCAGATGGCAGCCATGACGGTGTAGTCAGACACTTTGCTGATGCCCTTATTAAAGCCAACCAACATGACCACCAGTAATACCGCTACAAATAACAGAATAATCCCGCCCTGTAGTAACAGATTATTCTCGATACCAAACAGCTCAGATGCGCCGGTGCTCAATAGTGTCACGGTCAGAGCCAGTGAACTGGCAAAGGCAGAAAGGGTGCCGAAGATGGCCAGCAGATCAATACTTTTGGCAACAATAGGATTCTTCCCCAACACGGGTTCGCATAGCGTGGATAACTTCAGTGTGCGCTTTTTTTGTACGTAAAAAGCATAAGCAAAAGGAATCGCAGGCAAGCAGTATATTGCCCAACCGGTAATGCCCCAGTGAAAGATCGAATAAGTGACCGACCAGGCGGCAGCGGTGTAGCTGTTCGCTTCTGCAAACAGCGGCGGCGATTGCAGGTAATACATTGGCTCACCAATGCCCCAGTAAATAAGGGAAGCGCCCACCCCCGCGGTAAAAATCATGCCACCGTATGAAAAATTGGAATATTCCGGTTTGTCATCACCTAAACGAATGTTGCCATGTTCAGAGAATGCCAGCCACAGCAGGAATCCGACCAGAGCCAGACTGGCCAGTTGTACTAACCAGCCAAACCAGCTGGTCACAAAACTCATGGCACTGCCAGCCAGTGCCTGAGATTGTTCAGGATACAGCGTCGAAACGGTGAGCAAAAACAGAACCAGAATGACGGCCGGAACGGTTAATCCAAAATCAAGATTCTTCAAGGTGATCTCTCCATGACGCTAACGCCTCAATGTGTTCAGGCGTTATACCGCAGCATCCGCCGATGATTCGAGCTCCTGACTGATACCAGGATTGGGCGAAGGATAGATAATCCTCTGGAGAAAAATGGCGCATCGCCTGAATGGTCTCATTGGCCTGGTGCCCTGATTTAATGGGCGCAAAGCTGTTCGCGTAAATGCCAATGGTTAGCGATTTGCCGGATTGTTCAAGCACCTGTTTTGTAGCAACGATGGCTTGTTCGATGACTTCCGGAACGGAGCAGTTGAAGAAGATGCCTGTTGTATTGGAATTCAATAAAACCTTGACGGCATCCGTTACTGGCTCACCTGAGCGCAGGCAAGGTGTGTCTCCAGTCTCGTCGGCCAGGGTGAAAGAGATATAAACTGGCTTGTCTGTTTTTGCCAGGACGTTTGAGATCACCTGTGCTTCAGCAATACTGGCGACCGTTTCGGCCAGCCAGATATCAACATACTGATCTTGTGCATGAAAGAGTGTGGTGCTGATATCCTGTGCTCTTGTCGCTTCAAACAAATCCGGACGGTAAGAGCCGAAAGCAGGAGGGATGGAGCCGGCAACGGTTACGTCTTGACCGGATTCGGCCACTACATCACGGGCAATACTGGCGGCGAGTTCTGCCAATGCTGCTCCCTGTTCGTTATACCGTTCTTCACCAAGGTGGAAGGGAACACAGGCGTAACTGTTGACGGTGATTATCTGTGCGCCAGCCTTAATGAACCCTTGATGGGCCTGCTTAACATGCTCCGGCGATTCAATCAACGCCTGGGCACTCCAAAGCGGTTGAGAAAAAGGGGCGCCAATGCGTTGCAGCTCGCGCCCCATACCGCCATCCAAAATTGTAAGACTCATCGTTATATTCTTTATACTGCTTAACCTTGATGACGCTATTCAACCATAACGAGCGATAAGTAAAAGCGAGAATTATTCATGATTATCATGACTGAATTTCATTTAAAATTAGTTTTTTATATCTTTATAGATTAATACTGAATCGGTGTTCGGTATGCCGTTGATTTCACAAAGTGCATTCACAAGCCCGGGCTGGCCATTTATCGGTAACGACAAAAAACCAGCCTTTTTTGCTGTAAACCAGTTGTGGTGAATGATCGGCTTCCAGCTTTGTTATTAGTTCATTCGCTGTCAGCCATTGCGCTGTTGGCTTATTATCAATCCATTGTCGTTTTTCTGGCATGCAAAACACTTGTAGTTTTTGCTTTGGGTGCCAGTCTTTAAACTCCGATAATGTCATCCATAATCCCCGCAAATGATCAGGGTGACTGTGAAGCGGTGGCGGGCAATTGCCGTGTAAAGGGTAAAAAAGCCGTCCTTGTATCAGAATTTCTTTTTGTACTGAATCAACATGAATACCTTTTAAAACGTCCATGGCTTCAGGTTTGTTGCTCAGTTGAATTTGATGATTGAGCGTATGCTGCAGCTTGCGATCCAGTCGGTCTTTCAAGCCAGGGCCAACCCATTGATGGTGATGTGAAGTCAGTTCTGACGAGTTTTTATCGGGAATGCCCAGATAGAACTTAACCGCCAGTTCCCGATGAAATATCTGATTTCTGTATTGATAAATGACATCAAACTCACCCAATGTTGCGTTGCCCTTATCTCTTGGCGTTCTTACCGGTAGATTATGAGCCAGTAATGTGCACTCCGGATGTTGCCTTAATAGATAATGCCAGAGTGCTTCATAATAGAGGCCGAGCCGTATGCGAGGCTGTGCATTGATACTCTCAGACAATGTCTGAAGTGCAGGGTGACTACTCTCCGGCAGGTGAAAATCATCCGGAATCGTCTGTTGTATCATGAAGCTGGAAGCCTCAACAGAAAACAAGGGGGCTGTGTTTTTAATCCAGCACAAAGCCCGCTGCAGGGTCTGGGGTGAAGTCTTTTTCATTACTGCAGTATACTACCCGCTTCAACACCAGAAATGTGCCACTGAAATTATGGATCAATTTAAAACCGTTGGAATTACCGGCCGCCATGGGCGCGTCGAAGTGGTCGATACCCTGAATCATCTGATTGATTTTTTGCAGCAGCGGCAGGTTTCTGTGGTTCTCGATGAGCGCATAGGCGATCTGATGACAGGGCATTCATTGCCAGTCAAAGTGCGTGATGATCTGGGTGATATCTGTGACCTGGTTGTTGTCGTGGGGGGAGATGGCAGTATGCTTGGGGCCGCCCGCTCCCTCGCCTGTCACGATGTCCCGGTGATTGGCATTAACCGTGGTCGATTGGGTTTTCTCACGGATATTTCCCCGGATGAGCTGGAAGAGCATCTGGATGAGATGCTGCAGGGACATTATCACGAAGAAGGACGTTTTTTGCTGACCAGTCAGCTATATCGTGATGGACAGAAGGTCGGGGAGGGCATTGCCATGAATGACATTGTACTGCATCCCGGATTATCCACTCGCATCATTGAGTTTGAGCTTTATATTGATGGGCAGTTTGTCTATCAGCAAAGAGCTGATGGTTTGATCATCGCTACGCCCACCGGCTCCACCGCCTATGCACTTTCTGGTGGTGGTCCCATTGTTCATCCCGGAATGGATGCTATTGTATTAGTGCCCATGTACCCTCATATGCTCACCAACCGCCCACTGGTGGTGGGTGGAGACAGTGAGTTGAAACTGATCATCCGGGAAGAAAACACGGTGTCGCCGCAGGTGACCTGTGATGGGCAGATTGATATGACATCCATTCCCGGCGATGAAATTATTATCAGAAAGAAGCCAGGACGGCTGAAATTGCTGCACCCCTTAAACCATAGTTTTTACGAGGCCTGTCGTTCCAAGCTGCGCTGGAACTACCATGGCAGCGGGCGCTGATACGAGACCAATATGCACAGAGCTCTGGAGTTACCGGCGAATATAGATCTGAGTGATTTATCCTACTTTCTGTATAGTCAGAGAGTCCCTCATCAAATTAGCGAAGAGTCTGGCAAACAGGTGATATGGACACCTGATGAAGAACAGGCTGTGCTGATCTGTTCGCTCTATCAACAATGGCAATCCGGTGAGCTGCAACTGCATCAGGCGCCACAAAGGCGTGGGTTAGATGCCGGTGGTATTTTACGCAATATTCCCTGGAAGCATTTTCCGGTCACCATGGGGATGATGCTGGTCTGTATTCTGGTAGCGCTGTTGACCAACTTCGGTGATAGCTGGGGCATGATAACTTATTTCACTTTTGTGCCCTTCAAAATTGCCGGTAACTATCTGTACTTTGGTAGCTTCACATCGGCTATGGCGGATGGTGAGTTATGGCGAGTGATTACGCCGATATTCCTGCATTTTGGTTTTGCTCATTTGGCTTTTAATATGTTGTCGCTGTTTATTTTTGGCAGTCGATTGGAGCAACGGCAAGGTGGTTTGCACCTGTTGCTGATTATCCTGGCAACCGGGCTCATGTCTAATTTTGCTCAGTTTCACTGGGGTGGAGATAGTGCCATATTTGGTGGCTTTTCCGGTGTGGTTTATGGCCTCATGGGTTACTGCATGATGCGCCAGAAAGTCGATAAGCATTGGTTCTTCGATATACCTCCGGTCTTTTATGGTTTTATGCTGCTCTGGCTGCTGGTCGGCTACACCGACATTCTCGGAGCTATAGGCTTTGGCAATATGGCAAATGCGGCTCATACCGGAGGGCTATTGATGGGAGGGCTACTGGGTTTATTGGCTGGTTTTTTGTTCAAAACCCGATGACTTTACGGTTTAAAATTCCATTTGTGTTGTTTTGGTGCATGTTGTTACTTTGTGGTGCAAGGTGTCGTTTATTGCTCTATTGGCAAGGCTTGGTTCATTGACGCTATACCGACCATATTTGAGCATTTTGTATTGAAATGAATAAGAGCGAGGTGTCCAAGCCTTGAAAAATACACAAAAACGGAGAAAAACAGAGAAAGTACCCCTGGTTTTTATAGTGCATAACCTGAAATGGTTATCAGTAATGCACTTGTAAAAATCTTTGTTGATCAATAGGTTAGGTGGTCTGATGCTTGCTTTAAGGTGATCCGGGTGGATCGAGTGTGGTGATTTACTATGAAATATTCATCCTGATATTTCATGGAGCAAAAGAACCAATATTTGATCTGTTTTTCCCTGATTCTTAACGAAGCCGTACCATATGACTACTTTTTTACGTTGTATAAAACTTAAGCTGTTCATATTCTCTACTGTTTTTCTGATTCAGGGCTTTTCGCCCAATACATATAGTGGGGCTCTGAATCGGGAAGGTATGCATGTCAATCACACCTACACTGACCAAGACCTCACTGCTCTTTATGTGAAAGATGGAAGGCCCGTCAATGTGGCTATTATCGGTAATGTAAAAGAGCCGGAGGAGATGGTTCGGGCGATTGGGGTCAGCCCGGCTGCCAAAAATACTTCCTTAGCCTTTCATATCATAGCGCCAATTCTCTATTTTACCTCGACGGCATTGAATTACATTAAAATCCTGGCGTGCAGTAAAGCTGCTATTCCAGTACTGACTGCCGCACTGGTAGCGAACTCTGTTTCAGATGCTGTAGATGGTATTAGTCAACCATCGGGAGGGGGGCTGGTGGGCTCTCTCAAAGTAACGTCAAAGTATGTTGGCAGCGTGGGGCATGCTGTCATGGCTTACTCCGCATACGCAGCTGATCCAATGGCCTTTTTCGTCAGTTCATTAATGCTGTTTGCCTCTTCGATGTTAGATGCGTTGGCGGTTGGCAACGATCCTGATGCTACCTGGTTTGAGCGCTTAAATGTATATGGTAGTGCAGCCATGGCATCTTTCCTGACTGGCTCAGCAGCACTTGGATTCGAAACAATTACAGTGGCGAGCCCTGCGTCAACAGCTGAGGATGCCATCAATTTAGCTGAAGCCGCTAATGTGCCTCAGAATGTCGTGCTGCTCCATCAAAAAATGCACGATGCTTTACTGTGGCTTGGTGTAGTGACTGCTGGTGCGTTGCACATTCCGGCTGCGGTTGAGATAAGTCATTCACCGTCTTCTGATGATGAGATGTAATTTTGTTATCATCAGTCTCTGACCTTCTAAAGCCAACTGGTCAATGGAATAACAAGAGACTGAGCTATGCAGCTAGACGATTTCCTGCAAACGATGAGCCCGCAATTGTACCAAACCCTGAAACAGGCTCTGGAGTTGGGGCGATGGCCTAACGGAGAAAGATTGACGGACGACCAGCGTGAAGCCGGTTTGCAGGCTATTATCGTCTATGAACATGAGCATGTACCCGAGTCTGAACGAGTGGGTTACATGCCTCAGACATGTAAATCCAGTGCAAAACAGGAAGAAACCATTCTGCGCTTCAAGGATGCCTAACTGCCCCTGATTCGACTATTGGTTTGTTCAAAGTTTGGACAAACCCTTCACTTTTTTGGCTTTTTAACCTTAGACATCTTATTCAGGGCGGTCTTTACTATGTTTTCATGAGAGAAGGTGTGCAGTGAGCATAGAGGGTTTGATTTCTCGATTATCGCAGTTTTTTCTCATGGTTGTTCACATCTGAAAACTGTCCACAGTATTGAGGCTGTAACAGGATTGAAATATTACCTTGCCTAAGCATGAGCAGACAGCGATCATAAGACCATCAAAACAATAACCATCACCTTCATCTCCGAACCGGGAATGTTGTGGAGGATCAGAATAAGATGAATACCCTCAGTACTATCAGTACCACCAATGCGGTGATCAGCGGCACCGGTTTATACACGCCGCCCCATGCCATCAGTAATGAAGAGCTGGTGAAGTCCTTCAATCAATGGGTTAATCAGTACAATCATACCCATGCCAGCGCCATTGCTGAAGGCACATTAACTGCCAAAGCGGAATCCAGCGCCGAATTTATTGTTAAGGCATCCGGTATTCACAGTCGTTTTGTGATTGATAAAGCCGGCATTCTCGACCCGGAGAGAATGTACCCGAGTATTCCTGAACGCTCTGACGATCAACCTTCTGTGCAATGCGAAATGGCACTAAAAGCGGCTCAGGAAGCGCTGGATCGAGCGGGCAAAAAACCGTCGGATGTGGATCTGGTGATTGTTGCCTGTTCCAATATGCCGCGTCCTTATCCGGCGCTGGCCGTCGAAGTTCAACATTTTCTGGGCGCCGGCGGTGCTGGCTATGATCTGAATGTCGCCTGTTCTTCTGCAACCTTTGGCATTCAGGCTGCAGCCAGTCATGTGCAAAGTGGCAGTGCCCGCTGCGTTCTAATGGTGAATCCGGAAATCTGCAGTGGCCATCTCAATTTCCGGGATCGGGACAGTCACTTTATTTTTGGCGATGCGTGTACGGCAGTGGTTGTTGAACGAGAAGATCAGGTCAGTTCATCACAGGCTTTCCGAATTTTGGGCACTAAAACCTGGACACAATTCTCGAACAATATTCGTAACAACTTTGGTTTTCTTAATCGTTGCGATGAAACCGGCACCAATAAACCGGATAAGCTGTTTGTGCAAAATGGTCGCAAGGTCTTTAAAGAAGTCTGCCCGGCCGTTGCCGAACATATTCATGGTCATCTTCAGGAACTGGAGCTGCAACCCATTATGTTACGACGGTTATGGCTGCATCAGGCCAACCTGAGCATGAACCAGCTTATCAGTAAGAAAGTGCTGGGTCGTACGCCATCAGAACAGGAAGCCCCCGTCATTCTCGATCAATACGCTAACACCAGTTCAGCCGGATCAATCATTGCTTTTCATAAGCATCAGACTGATTTTAAAACAGGCGACCATGGTCTTATCTGCAGTTTTGGTGCGGGTTATTCTATTGGTAGTGTGGCTCTTGAAAAGATTTAACATCCGGATGTTTTGCTTTATCACACAGGTCGGAATCCAGGTGGTGGAATCCGACCCCGGAAACTCGCAAACACCTTGACCTTTCCTCGGAAACGCTGAAACTATAGAACAAGTATATTTTGACTCTTATCTTCTGACTCTGGAGCATCCTTTGGGACACGGACTCAAACAGCGATTACTGGGCGTTGTGGTTTTATTAGGGCTACTGATTCTGCTGGCACCGGCGCTTTTTCAGCGAGGCAATGAGCACCCTCTGGTTATCGAGACGCAGCCGGCACTAACCAAAAGTCCTGAAGTACCTGCCTATATAAAAGTACTGGATACAGCACCAGATTCCGTTGATGTGATCGCTCCTGCGGTTCCTCCGGTAACAGAAGAAGATGGCTTTCTGAAAGCCTGGGTGTTACAGATGGCGACCTTTACAGGCCGGGAAAACGCTGAGAAACTTGAGAAAAGACTAAAAAAAGCCGGTTACTCAGCACATACTGAACCAGTCCGGCGAGATGATGGTGCTATTTTGTATCAGGTGTTTGTCGGGCCTGAAGTTCGCCAGGAAGATTTGAAGGCCATCAAACCGGCTCTGGATAAACGCTACAAGGTGTCGTCTATCATTGTGCGCTTCCGTCCCTGAAGCCGAACCCTTAAAGGCTTTCTGCGGCATTGCTTCAAAAACTCTGAGGCCTGGTTTTATGGTCTAGACTATCGGGCATGAATCAATACCTCTTATTTTCTCTTTATCTTTTCTCAGGGTATATTTTCGGGAATCTCTCTGTCACTCCTTTTCCAGGGGGAGTCGTAGCAAAGCAATCCACTATTTTTGGGACTCAGGCTATGATGTCTCAAACATCAAAAGCGTTATCCCCTTTCCGTGCCCCCGACATTTTAATCGTCGGAAACAGTCAGAGTCATCCTATTCCTGAAGTTCGAAAGGCTGCCAACACAACAAAGTACGCATCAACATCACTCATCGAAAACCCTGAGGAAGTAAGCTTCAGAAAACGTATTCAGCAATTTAATAATATGATCAGAAGCCTGACAGAGATTCTGGAGAAAAACCCAGAGATCATTTTTCTGCTGGTGTTCGATATCGATCGTACTCTGTTACACGATCAGGCAGGCTTCAAAGGTCTCTCCATTAAGCGCATTCAACAATTACAGCAGCAGTGGTTCTATCAGCTGGCAGCCCTTAAAAACCGGCCAGGCATCAATCTTCGTCTTATTTACAATACAGCGCGTCAGCAACTTCATTATCATAAAAAAATCAATACAAGAACATGGCTGTTTGATGAAAATGAAGGTAAGTCACTGTCCCCCGTACACCACTTGCTAGTTCTGGATACCAACAACACCCCAGACTCATTATGCCTACCCATTCCGGATGCCATTATTACAAAGGGAGGCGGGCATATTGCCATGAACCCCGAATTGACACCCTTTTTACCCGAGGGTCTGCTGGATGCAATCAACAACAAATTGTACGAATGGTCTGTTGAGGATTTTCATATGTCCAGAAGATTGCTGAAGGATCTGACCGGGCACAAAGGGCCATCTGTAGAGTCCGGTCAGGCATTAGGCTGTCAGCTTCCTTTCACTTACCTGTTGATGCATATTTCCCCGCAAAAAAAGCCTCACCACAATAGAAGAAAAACTGCCTCAATTTCATTCAAACTATGTTGCCAAAACCAGTATCGTGGTGAATGATCAAGTGGTTGATCTGATGCTCAGTGACCATAGAGTCAATAAAGGCACCGGTTTAAAAATTGCACTTCATCTCATGCACAAAGCCAGAGCATTTGAAGGAAAACCTGTGCTTATGTCTGTATTGGGTGATGACCTGCCAGATATTCCTATGCTAAGACCGGAACAACAAACCAATACGCTGGCCAGGATGAACGAAAAAGAGTTGTCCCTAAGGAAAACCAGTGTAAAGCATCTTTTAAACAACCACTACTCTCAACCCTTGCCCGTTCAATGGCTAATGAGTGTAGTATTTCACAGCAAAAGGTTACTGAACATGAGCAATGAATATGTTCGCAGTATGCTGAATCATCCAAGGATTTTAACCATTAATCCTACCGAATCGGGTGTTTTGCAGGGACTGGAAGCAGTAACCGAAAAACTGAAATCCACCTCGCCTGATCATTGGTTAAGTTCACCCCTGATAAATAGTTTCTGAAACGCTTTTTTAAATTGCTTTTTAAACATTGGAAATAATCAGAGCCAACTTCACAGAATTCCTCTGATAAGTTAAGGCGAGTTAACACAATAATAAAGGTGTTTTGCAGGGGTGTCATAGACACTAACCGCAGAAGCAAAATCTACAAAAAACAATAAAAACAGATATTTATATTGTTTTGAGCGACGACCGAATAGTAAGCAGCCAGACACTGACTCAGATCATAAAATATTCCGAAAAAAACCATAGGATAGCCACCAGTTTACATAAATAACCCGATGTATGACTTTTATCTCGTAGGTTGTCAATCCATGGCTTATGGGTTCTGTACACTCCCTGTACAGAATGACAGCTAGTAGAGGTTTTATGCACTCTGCTGTCATCCCGTACAGGGACTGTACGGGATCCACGTGGCATGGATAGCCATGTTGAAATTAAAAGTCACACATCGGGTATAAATACTAACAATCTTCGGAGTACAACGCATGGAGCAGAAAATAAAGCTGCCATCTATGGGTCAGGTTTTCCTGGTTCTGGCAACTTTTCTGGTGCTGGCTTTTGCCTTTACCGCCAAGCTCAACCTTCCTATTCAATTGGCACTTTGTATCGGCTGGTTTCTGGCGATGGGTCTGGGTGTCAAACTCGGTCACAACTATAAGGATCTGGAAGGCGCTGCTGCTGAAGGTATCTTTAAGGGTACCGGTGCCATTCTGATTCTTCTGGCAGTGGGTGCCCTGGTCGGCTCCTGGATTGCTGGTGGTATTGTCCCCTCTATCATTTACTACGGCCTGATGACCATTCACCCATCTATCTTCCTGCTGGCAACCATGGTCATCTGTTCCATGACAGCACTGGCCACCGGCACTTCCTGGGGTGCTGCGGGTACTGCCGGTATCGCCATGATGGGTATTGGTCAGGGTCTGGGTGTACCTGCGCCAGTGACCGCAGGTGCCATTCTCTCCGGTGTTTACTTTGGTGACAAACTGTCCCCTCTGTCCGACAGTGTTATCCTGGCGTCGTCTATGTCTGACGTGGAAATTGTTGACCACATCAAAGGTATGCTGCCTATCAGCCTGACTGCCTATGTGCTGACCGGTATCGCCTTCACCATTTATGGTTTCCAGTTTGGTGGTAATGCGAATATGGCTCAGGTTCAGGAAGTCATGGCGCTGATGGATGCCAACTTCAATATCTCCATTATGTCGTTCATTCCGGTTGTGGCCGTTCTGACGCTTCTGGCTAAAAAATTTCCATCCTATCCGGTCATCATGTTTGGTGCAGCTCTGGGTATGATCTGGGCGGTACTGTTCCAGGACCGTACTCCGGTGGAAGCCATGGGTTCTCTGTGGGCTCCTCTGACCGTGGATTCCGGTAACGCCTTTTTGGATAACATCCTGAACCGTGGCGGTATGTCTAACATGCTGGGCTCTGTCGCCGTTATTGTCTTCGGTCTTGGCTTTGGTGGTTTGCTGGATAAAGTCGGCATTCTTGAAACCATCGCCCGTCAGTTTGAAAAAAGAATCACCAACGAAGGCAACCTGACTGCTTACACCGTGGCGACAGCCTTCCTGGCAAACGTATTTGGTTCTGCCATGTATGTTTCCCTGATCCTGACGCCGAAGATCATGTCTGGTAACTACGACCGCATGAGTGTTGACCGTCGTATGCTGTCCCGTAGTGCAGAGTTTGGTGGCACACTGACTTCCGGTATGGTGCCATGGTCTGATAACGGTATCTTCATGGCTGGTCTGCTGGGCGTGTCCACTTTTGCTTATGTGCCTTACATGTGGATGAGCTTTATCAGTATTGCTCTGGTTATCGGTTTTGCTTATCTGGGTAAATTCCGCCCTGAAGATGGCAAATACGTTAAACCAGTAAAAGAAGAAACGTTTAGCGGTGAGGTGGCTGCCGCCTGATTGGCATTGTGTTTTCAGCGCCGCTCTTCGTGAGCGGCGTTTCTGTTCTACTTACCTTTTGCTACCTCTCTCAATGCCTCTTCCCCCTCCCCTTCGAACCCATCCTGAAAATGTTAGAATACTGAACATCTTATCGACTTTTTATCCACTTCATTTCATTAAGGAAAAAGTAAATGAGCAAAAAGATCTACGTTGCCTACACCGGTGGAACCATCGGCATGCAGCCTTCCGAGTCGGGTTATGTGCCCAGTGGCAACCTGATGGCTCTGCTGCAGGAAAAGCTGTCTGCTGAAGTCATGGCCAGTCTGCCGGAATTTGAGCTGCAAGAATATGAGCGGCTGATTGATTCCAGTAACATCCGCCCGGATAACTGGTGCCAAATCGCCACTGATATTGCCACCCGGTATAACGAGTTTGACGGCTTTGTGGTATTGCATGGTACTGACACTATGTCGTATTCCTGCTCCATGATCTCCTTTATGCTGCAAAATCTTGACAAGCCTGTTATCTTCACCGGCTCTCAGATTCCACTGTGCGAAGCCCGCACCGATGGCCTGGAAAACTTTGTCGGTGCTCTGACTATGGCTGCCGATGACCGGATTAAAGAAGTTTGCCTGTACTTCAATGGTCGTCTATTGCGTGGTAACCGTTCCCGTAAATTGAACGCGTATCTGTTTGATGCCTTTGATACACCAAACTACCCCTGGCTAGGGCGCGCAGACATTCATGTGGAGCTGAATGAATCACTGTTGTGGAAACCACGGGCCACTGAAAACTTCCAGCTCGCCTGTGATTCTGACACCCATGTTGGCATTCTGCAGCTGTTCCCGGGTATTACCGCCAGCTGGATGGAATCGGCTCTGGCGCAACCAATGGATGCCTTCATTCTGCGTACATATGGCACGGGTAATGGCCCGGATGCGGATAAAGCATTGCTGGACACCTTTGCCGAAGCCACCAGCAACGGCAAACTCATTGTCAATCTGAGTCAGTGCCATCGAGGTACTGTCCATCAGGCCAGTTATGCCGCCGGTTCTGCGCTGGCCAATGCCGGGCTGATCGGTGGACTGGATACCACAACAGAAGCCATGTTCTGCAAGTTGCACCATCTCTATTCACTGGGGCTGGATTCTGCTCAGGTGCGTGAACAGATTGGCATCAGCCTGGCCGGTGAAATTTCCTGAGTCGTAGGGGAGTCACGTAGGTCGGCTCACCTGACAGGTGAGCCGACAATGCGCTTGAAGAGCGCAAAAAACTGAATTTTGTCAGCATGTTATGCTAGTTGCCAGCTCCTGTACCCTATGGGGATCTCTCTCATAGAGAAGCTGATTTAGCTATGCGATTGCTTGCTGGTTAAGCGCATTACGAGAACACGGAATAGCATTTCATGGAACTGACCAAAAAACGATATTTTTTCCTTTCGCTGGCGGTTGGCATTGTGATTCTGATCCTGGCCACCAAAAACAGTCAGTCTCCTCCCCTCAAGCCAGCTCCTGAACGGTCAACGCCTGTTCGAGTGACTGAAGTCGTTGAACAGGAAATAGCACCGAAAATATCCGGCTTTGGTCGTGTTTCTCCAAAAGTGGACTGGAAAGCTATTGCCGAAGTCAGTGGCAAAGTCATCTATCGTCACCCTGATCTGGAAAAGGGTCGGGTTATTCCTGCTGATGACATTCTTTTAAAAATTGACCCTCTGAATTACCAGCTGGCTCTGGCAAAAGCCGAGTCCGATGTACGAGCCAGTGCCGCACAATTGGCAAGGCTGACGCTGGAGGAGAAAAACATCAAAGTGTCGCTGGATATTGAACAAAAAAGATTGGAACTCAACCGAAAAGAGCTACAACGCCGCAAAGGCTTGCTGGATAAGAAAATGCTCTCTCAATCTGACTACGACCACCAAAGCTTGAGTTTTTTGGCACAACAAAGTCAGGTCTTAAATCTGAAAAACCAGCTACTCATGATACCTGACAACCGCATCATAATGCAGGCTGACCTGCGTATTAATAAAGCCAAAGTCAAAGAAGCAGAGCGGGCTTTGAACAATACCATTATTACATTACCCGTTACCGCAAGAGTGGCTAGTGTTGATGTTGAACTGGGTCAGGCGGTGAATGCGCAGCAACAGCTGGCACAACTCTACGGCATTGAAACCATGGAAGTAGAAGCTCATGTGGCACTGCACGATGCACGAACATTGTTGTCCAGTATTAATGAAGGCTTGGTATCCGATTATCGCAAGGTTCGTCCCGACCAACTGGGGCTCAAAGCAGAACTGCTCATTAGCAGCGGCGAGCTCCGTATCTCAAAACCGGCAGTGGTTGACCGGATCAGTGAGAGCATTGATCCGAATCAAGGTACTCTGGGCATTATTCTGTCTGTAACTCAGAGTTATCAGACACTGGCTACTGAGCGAAAAATCCCGCTTGCCAATGGCCTGTTTGTGGAAGCGTCTATTGAAGGGCAGTTACAGAAGCATCTGGTGGTACCTGAAGGCGCTTTACATGGCAAAACCCTTTACCTGATAGATGCCGACAGTCGTATGAAACCGGTTGATGTTCAGGTGCTGTTTCGCCGGGACAACATGGCAGCCGTGAAAGGGAATATAAACGCCGGAGACCGACTGGTCAGCAATGATCTGGTGCCGGCCATTCCCGGCATGAAACTGAAGGTGATGGAGGGTAATCTGTGATTCGCTATTTCATCCGTCACCCTACGGCAGCCAATCTGCTGATGCTGGCATTCTTACTGGCTGGCATTCTGACTCTCCCAGGCATCAAAAGAGAGACTTTTCCGGAATTTACCGCCAGCACCATTTCTGCCGGTGTCGCCTATCCCGGTGCAACACCACAGGAAGTGGAAGAAAGCATCTGCATGCGTATGGAAGATGCAGTAGATGGACTCAGCAATATAGAAGAAGCCCGCTGCTCTGCAGTAGAAGGCTATGGTTCAATGATTCTCAAGCTGGAAGATCATGCCGACACCGGGCGACTGCTGATTGACGTGCAGACACGCATCAATTCTATCCATGATTTCCCTGCACACATTGAGCCGCCCGTAGTACAGGAATTTGACTGGAATGAACCCGTCGTCGATGTAGCGATCACTGCCAACACCAGTATGAATGATCTCAAAGCCTACGCTGAAGACCTCAAGCAGCGCATGAAAGTGGATGCGGGACTGGACATGGTGTCTCTCAGTAGTTTTTCCGATCACCAGTTGCGGGTCGAACTGAATGAAACCAATTTGCGCAGCCTCGGGTTAACTGTGGCAGATATCTCCACCAAACTGAAACGTCAGAATATTAAGCTACCCAGTGGTACGGTAGAAACCAAAGACAAGGAACTGCTGATTCGGTTTGATGAACGCAAGATCACACCAGAAACTCTCGGGCAAACGGTGATTGCTTCATCAGCTAATGGCAGCGTTGTCCGGCTGGCAGATATTGCCGTCATCACTGATCGATTTAAACTGAACAACATACCCGTACAATTTAATAATCTGCCAACGGCCTTGCTGACCATCAGCAAAAACAAACAAGACGACGCCCTTCGTATTAAAGAGGTTGTCAGCCGTTTTATCGAAGAAGAACAGGTACGGGCACCGGATGGCATCACCCTGGCCATGACTAACGACCTGTCTTCACTGCTCTGGGATCGCCTGACCATGATGCTTAAAAATGGCGGTCAGGGCATTTTATTGGTGTTTGTCGTCATGTGGTTGTTCTTCTCCTTACGCTATTCATTCTGGGTAGCTGCAGGTTTACCGGTGGCTTTTCTGGGCAGCCTGGTGATTATGGCGCTGATGGGTATCACCATCAATATTATCTCTCTTGTGGCTCTATTGATGGCGATCGGCATCATGATGGACGACGCTATTGTGATTTCAGAATCAGTGGCTGCGCATATAGATCGAGGTATGCCGGTGGATGATGCGGTATGGCATGGTGTGAAAAAAGTATTACCGGGCGTGCTTTCTTCTTACCTGACCACCATCTGTATTTTCGGCGGTCTGCTATTTCTGGATGGACAGATGGGCTCCATTCTCAAGGTCATTCCACAAGTATTAATCGTCGTGTTGACTTTGAGTCTGGTGGAAGCATTTCTGATTTTGCCACACCACCTGTCTCATTCGCTGCACCGAAAAAAGGCTGAAACAACACCCCCTCGATTCAAGCGTGCATTACTGACCCGTTTTGACACTTTCCGCAACGGAACCTTGGTAAACGCTGTGACTGCGATCATTAGACGACGATATTTTTTTATGGGTGGCGTCTTTGCATTACTACTGTCGTCTTTAGCGCTGCTCAGCAGCGGCACATTGTATTTTATTGGTTTCCCGGAGGTGGAAGGTGATCAGGCCGAAGCCCGAATTCTGTTGCCACCGGGGGCGACGATTGAACAGACAGAAGCCGTTGCCGCTCATGTGATCAAAGCGGCTAAACAATTGGGGGAAAAGCTTTCCAACGAAAAGGAAGCGGATCGGCCACTGATTGAAAACATTACCACCATCTATCATCGCAATACCGATGCCAGTGAATCCGGACCGCATCTGGCGACAGTCCGTCTTGATCTGCTATCCGCTGAAGTACGTCATACCTTGCTGGATGATTTTTTGGAGGAGTGGCGACAGTCTGTTGGCATTGTTCCGGAAGCTATCACGATTTCGTTCACCATGGGGAAAATGGGGCCCTCCGGCAGAGCCATTGAAGTGCGAATACAACACAAGGATCTGGACACCATCAAAGCCGCCTCGATCGACATTCAACAGTATCTGGCAGGCTTTGATGGCACCAGCAATTTAATGGACGACATGCGTCGTGGCAAAGAAGAAGTGTTAATCAAACTTCGTCCCGGTGCAGAGAGTTATGGTGTTGATGGACAAACCATCGCCAGTCAGTTACGTGCCAACTATTATGGGCAAACTGCCGACGAGATTCAGTTTGGTCCTGAAAATTTGCAACTGCTGGTACAAATGGCAAGCCGGGATATCAGTACGGTTGATGACCTTCATCATCTGCCCATCATTCTTCAGGATGGCAGTCAGGTGCCCCTTGCTACTGTTGCTACTTTGGAGTTCCAGCGCAATTACGTCCGCATCCAGCGTATTAATGGCATGCGCACGCTAACCGTTTTCGGCGATATTGATCAGCGCAAGGCCAGTGCCGGTCAGATCAACAGAAAGTTACGCACAGAGCTGCTGGCAGAGCTGGAAAAGAAATATCCTGGGATTCGCTTCGCCTTTAAAGGGGAGGTCGAAGAAAACGCTAAAACATCGTCTTCTATGGGCAAAGGTTTTTTGATGGGACTATTTGGTGTGTTTGCCATACTGAGTTTTCAGTTTCGTAGTTATACCGAACCTTTTGTGGTGATGTTGGCCATTCCTCTGGCGTTGATTGGAGTATTCTGGGGTCATTTATTGTTGGGTTACTCACTATCTATGCCAAGTGTGCTCGGTTTTGTCTCGCTTGCTGGCATTGTGGTGAATGATTCTATACTGCTGGTTCAGTATATCCGCCATCATTTGCAGACCGGTGAATCGGTTCATCAGGCTGTTGTTCACGCCAGTCGTGACCGGTTTCGGGCTGTGTTTCTGACTTCTCTAACCACCGCTGCCGGATTGTTGCCACTGTTGCTGGAAGGTAGCCTGCAGGCTCAAGTGGTACAACCCATTGTTGTCTCAATCGTATTTGGCATTTTCAGCTCAACCCTGATGGTGCTTTTTGTGATCCCGGCAGCTTACGCCATACTGGCAGACTTCCGGCCAATGAGCGATCACTCTGATCAGGTAACAATACTAAAGTGACCGGGATATAAACCGGTCCACCTGCTCTTTTGTAACAAGGTCCATGTTGTTTTCCAAAGGCCCTTTGTTTTTATCAATCACGAAAAGGCTTTTGCGTTCCCCACTGAGCAAGCTTGTTACACCATGAAGCACCCAACCTGAATGCCAACAGGCAGACCCTTTGGTTCGCTCCAGCATACTGAATGTATCTTTAGATTTATCCAGCGGATCAAATGTGAAAAAAGCCAACCGCCCACCGGTGTAATCCAAGGGGTCACTCAGCATAACCTGAAGGGTTCGGGTCGCGTTTGGATAATCAATATGAAAGCCAATGCCAGCATGAGTCGGCCCGGTCACCATTCTCAGAACAATCCTTGACTCTGGTACTTCCGAGTCATCACGCTGCCATAACACATCGTGCAACAGGTAAATTAGGCGTTTGGACACCGATGCATCACCGATTAATTGACTAAACAGATCGTCTGAAATAACGGCTCGCATATCCTGAAAAGGTTCTGCTAAACGTTGTGATTTCTCTGCCCAGAGGAACTCGGTAAAGTCAGAAATTTTTTCCAACGCCGCTTTCCAAAGATCGGGAGTTAGTTCCGCAATGATGAGTTCTTTATGCACGTTGGCCTGATAGTGAAACGTTTCTGATGATGCACCGAGTTTTATCGCTTCAGCTCGTAATGCATCATAGGGAATGTCGTGGCTATCTGGCGACATCAGAAAGTCCCCCAGAGGTGTTCCAAAACCGGTTTGAAATACACCGATATTGCCAGACATATGACTTGAGGGGTTGTAAGCAAATCCGAACCGGGGAGGCTCAAAGAGATAAAAGGGAGGTTGATAGCCTTCCCTTCCATGAAGGTTGTTAAAGCTTGCCAACCCCTCGGTTAACCTTGCCTCAAGCGAAGTAGGTGGCATAGGCGAAAAAGGTGGTAATGGTTCCTCTTCAACGTCAAAAATACACGGACTCAACTGATCAAGATATGGGGTAAGATTTGCATACGGAAGCAGAGTTTGCCCATTGTATTTAATCTTCAAACGACCGTTATAAGCCCTAAAAATAGGATTTTTACTTATAATAGTATGAAGATCATGAACGGTCTCAACATTGGCGCCATTTGTTGGGAGTCGAAGGATATTATTTTTAAAAGAAATAGAAATCAGCTCACCGAAATTAACCTGAGCTTCCGGGAGCGCTGCTTTAGCTATACCAGAATAGAGAATAGCCAACAGAAAAAACGTAAAAAAACGACCACAAAAGCACCATGAAAAGTTATTCATAAAACCTCTACAGTAAGTATGAAGTGTTGAGCATAGACATGAAAAGCTTTTCTGTCTTCTTCTGCCATCACCTTTAATGCAAATCAAGGGATGACATACCCCGACTGTTGCGGGCTTTATCTCATGCAACACTTTTTATATTTTTTGCCACTACCACAGGAGCAAGGATCATTACGTCCGGGCGTGTTTAACGTAGCCTGTGTCTGTGGCAGATTTGGGTAGATAAAATACCAACGACCATTGTCTTTAATAAAATCAGAACGCTCCTGATACATTTTCTCTTGCTGTCCGGCAGATTCAGTAAACCAGGCTTTGAATTCAACGACACCTGTCTTGTCAGAGGGGGTTCCGGCAACACAGTCTATTATTTCAAGGCGAGTCCAGCAGGTTTTATCATCACGGGTGTGAATCCCTTTGTGTTTCAGCGTTTCTTGTTGAGCAGGCCATGTGGTGGCGATCAGGTAATCGACCCGATGCATGGCGTAGGCGGTGAACCTTGACCGCATTAACGTTTCAGCAGTAGGTGCTGGTGTGTCGTTATGAAAGGGTTCGCAACAAAGTGGGTAGGCGTCGCCGGAGCCGCAGGGGCAAAGGCCGTTGTATAGATTGCTGTTCACAGAGATAAAATATCGTCAAAAATTAATCGGACATTCTTGCAAAAGCGTTGCCCGTTTTCCATAGCCTGGCAGGGCAATCTCATTTGGCACTAACATACTTTGCCCTGTGACATTAAAACAACTCAAAAGGTATGGCATTCTCCACCCTAAGACTAAGGATGCCATATATGACCCTCTTGGATGCATTTTCCGAACTGACTGAAATTCGTGCTGATAATCATCGTTATCCTCTGCCAAACCTTGTTTTCATAGCTGTTTGCATGATCACTTGTGGCGCTGAAGACTGGAAGATGGTCTCAGAACTTGCCAAGAAAAAGAAATCCTGGCTAAAGCTTCATATCCCTCTTCCTCATGGCGTCCCATCTCATCACACATTTATTCGAGTTTTTGAACGACTTGATCCAGATGAGTTTCGCCAATGTTTTATAACCTGGGTTAAACAAATTGCTGAGCGTACTCATGGTGAAGTCATCGCTATTGATGGAAAAACACTGCGTCGCTCATACGATAAAGGTGATAACAAGGCCGCTATCCATATGGTCAACGCATGGGCCAGCCAGACAGGTATGGTACTTGGGCAACTTAAGACAGCAGCCAAGTCTAATGAGATAACCGCTATTCCAGCACTTCTCGATATGCTAGAGATCAGCGGGTGCATTGTCAGCACTGACGCTATGGGCTGCCAAAGAGCGATCGCTGAAAAAATCAGAGATAAAAATGCGCACTACCTGCTGGCTGTAAAAGGAAACCAGCCGCACCTACACGATGATATCAAGCTTTATCTTGATGATCTGGCGACAAAGGAAAAGCTATCTGAAAGCGCAAGTTTTCATGAAACGATAGAAAAAGGTCATGGACGAATAGAAATACGTCGCTGTTGGACAAGTACTGATATTCATTGGCTTGTCCAGCGTGAAGACTGGAAAGATCTCGCTATGATAGGGGTTGTTGAAGGTGAGCGTCATGAAGGTGATCAGGTGAGTATTGAGCGTCGATATTTTATTTCTAGCCTAACCACAGGTGCCAAGCACTTCATGAATTCAGTGCGATCTCATTGGTCGGTGGAGAACAATCTGCACTGGGTACTCGACATTGGCTTTAGAGAAGACGAGTGTCGTATTAGAAAAGGCTTTGGCCCAGAGAATATGGCGATATTCAGACAAATAGCTCTAAACTTGCTGAAGCAGGAGACTACCTTAAAGCTTGGCATCAAGAACAAGCGCATCATGGCGGCAGCGGATGACGAATACAGAACACTGCTGCTTCAAGGAATTATTTGAAAGTTAGTGCTAAATGAGATCGCCCTGCATAGCCTGGTTTGCAGCCTGTCATTCTTGGCATTATCCGTTAGAATCCTAGAATTGTTTTAATCAGAAGCTGACGACTGACAACGTGCTAGAAGACGCTCAGAAAAAATCCATCCAGAAAGCCTATTCAACCTTCCTGGATAACAAACAGCTGAAAGCCCGACCGGGGCAAAAGCTAATGATTGCCGAAATTGCCCGGGCGCTGGGAAGTGTGGCATGCGATTCTGAAGGACGCCGGACTTCTGAGCCCTCAGTGACCGTCATAGAAGCGGGCACAGGTACCGGTAAAACCGTTGGTTATGTTTTGCCTGCGGTAGTGATGGCGCAGGCCAAAAAGAAAAGGCTAGTGATCTCAACCGCCACCGTCACTTTGCAGGAACAGGTTATCAGCAAGGATTTGCCGGATATTATTTTGAAAGCGGGACTGAAGTTCTCATTCGCGCTGGCCAAAGGACGTGGTCGTTATGCCTGTTTGAGCAAGCTGGATCGGCTGTTGCAGGAAGAAGAGGCCACCGCTTCGCTGATGGATATGTTTGCTTACGATGGCTACTCTCTTGAAAATGATAAATCGTCTCTGGCGCTCTACCAGAAAATGCTGGAAGACTTTGCCGCCTCAAAATGGGAAGGTGACCGTGACAGCTGGCCCGATGCGCTGGAGGATCAGCAATGGCGAATGATTACCACTGATCATGCTCAATGCAGCGGTCGTCGTTGTGGTTACTTTAATCAATGCCCCTTTTTCAAAGCCCGACAGGATCTTGAACAGGCGGATGTGGTCGTCACTAACCATGATCTGGTGCTGTCCGATCTGGCACTAGGTGGTGGTGCTATTCTGCCTGATCCTAAAGACACCATTTATGTGTTTGATGAAGGTCATCATCTTCCAGACAAAGCCATTGATCATTTTGCCTGTCATTCTCGGGTAAAAGGCACCGCAACCTGGCTCGAGAAAGCCAATAAGCATTTGCAGAAAGTGCTCTCTCAGAATGCGCTGCCCGGTACGTTGGGCGAGATGCTGGAAAAGGTACAACCGGAATTTGATGCGCTTGTTAATGCGCTGGGTCATACCCGGGAAATGCTGCACTCCATCGCAACCTTTGAACCAAGAACCCAGATTACGCCTCAGGGTGATGTTCAGGTGGCCACTTACCGGTTTCCTGAAGGCAAAGTTCCTGAACCCCTGCGCCATCAAGCTGAACTATTAAAAGCCGGCTTCAGTAAGTGTGCTGGTATTCTGGAAAAAGTCGCCTCAGAACTCAATGAGGCGATGGATGGCGATGTGCCCGGTATTGATCGCTGGCAGGCGGAACAGCTTTATCCAGAAATTGGCGCCATGCAAAAACGCATGGAGGGGCATTTTGAATTATGGCTCTCTTATACACTGACGGACCCTGAAGGCGAGCCTCCGGGCGCCCGTTGGCTAAAGTGGAGTGAAGGTGCATTTGGCGAAGAACTTGAAGTCTTCAGTAGTCCGATTCTGTCGTCCATGACCCTCTGGCAGACATTATGGAATCCGGGGTATGCGTCTATTGTAACGTCGGCAACCTTGACGGCGTTGGGCAACTTTAATCGTTTTCGGATGCGGTCGGGTATCCCCTCAGAGTCCAAATGCATGGTGGTTCCTAGTCCCTTTGCCCATGGGCAGGCCGCGAATCTGGTGGTGCCCGCCATGGCGTCTGACCCGCGTAACAGTGAAGAACATACCGATGAAATGGTCGATATGCTGCCCGATCTTCTGGAGAAGGTAAAAGGTGCGCTCGTACTGTTTTCATCCCGACGGCAGATGAAAGATGTGCATTATGAGCTTTCCAAATCCTGGCAGGATAAAATTCTGTTGCAGGATGACTATTCCCGTCAGGAATTGCTGAAAAAACACCGGGAACGAATTGATAACCATGAAACCAGCATTCTTTTTGGTCTTGCCAGTCTGGCAGAAGGTATTGATCTGCCCGGTGAATATTGTGAGCATGTGGTGATTGCCAAGATACCTTTTGCGGTACCCGATGATCCGGTAGAAGCCGCGCTGTCAGAATGGCTCGAAGCCCAGGGGCGTAATCCGTTTATGGAAATCACAGTGCCTGATGCCGCCATCAAACTGGTGCAGGGTTGTGGACGATTACTCAGAACTGAACAGGACACTGGTCAGATTACCTTGTTGGACCGGAGACTGGTCACTGCTCGTTACGGGAAGATGATTCTGGATTCCCTGCCGGCTTTTAATCGCAGGATTGAGTACGCATCATAATCGTATAATGCAATCTATACATAACCCGGTGTGTGACTTTTAACTTCAATATGGCTATCCATGCCCATGGATCCCGTACAGTCCCTGTACGGGATGACAGCAGAGTGCGCACAAACCCTCTACGAGCCGTCATTCTGTACAGAACTCACAAGCCATGGATTGGCCACACATCAGGTATACATAGATAGTTAATAGTCCGCACAAAACGGAATGTATACTCGAATAAGTATTAAGCAGGAATGATTCAATGCACCACTCTGTTTGTTTGCTTGTTGCCTTCTGCTCTGCCTTATAACGCCTGTCGCTAACTGCACTTGGGGTAGAGGAAGAACAGAATTTACCAGGCTCACCAGATGATGCTGCATTATCCGCCGGTTTTGATGTAGCTAATGGTCATTTTCCACTGCTGCTGATATCAATTCAAATACATTCTTTGTAGTGCAAAGGCCAGAAACACCAGTGGAATCGATGCAGTCAGTAATGGCTCGCCCGATGTAACAACTCTGGCAATTTTTAACATTTCCGGTGGTTTAGAACGGGTTGTTACATCCGGTCGGATTGTTGCATCCGGTGCATTGGTGGTTGACGTCATTATATTTCTTGTTGCCATGGATTCGCTGTTTACCTGAGGATGGGTATCAACAATAAAATCATCATGCGATTGCTCAGGTGTAAGTCGACTAAGTTCAGGAAAAGATGACAGCCATTCATTAGCGTGTTTTACTTTTTTCACAGAAAGACTCTCCGGATGAAGTACCCGCCCCATAAATTTTATATTTCCATCAGTCTCCCTGATAAAGAAAATGAATGGTCGGTTAATAAAAAAAGACTTATAGGAGGGTTCTTCACCTCGCTCATGAACTCTAGAAAAATACGTCGCATCTTTCCCCCCTTCTTCAGTGATTTCCAAAAGTGTTTTATGGAACACATTAGGTAAAAGAGTCGTGGGGTTAATAAACTTGTCAAAGTCTGGAGTATATTTCCAGGACGCTTTCAGTCCCATAGCTTTTAATAGGTCGTCCAAGAACAAGTCAGAAGAGAGCGAAAACTTTGGTAATTTCAGATGAACGTCTGATTTAGTCGCGGTATCCACTGCTCTGAATACTTGTTTAAGATTTTCCTCATTCAGTCGGGCACTTAGCTGGGAAAGATTAATGCCCAACCTTGGGAGAATAACCGTCATCACCAGCTGTTCATAATTGCCAAAGGGAATATTGATAGCGTCGCCACTATCTTCTGAGATACCCTCCACCATTCTGAATTTGCTTTTTCGCTCCATCATAGGGCTGACTAGCGGTAGACCTGTTTCAGACGTAAAAATTCCATTTTGATCAGTCTGTGCAGGATCAAAGGCCTCAGACCAGTACCCCTTCATTAAAGCACCACTCTGTAACAAGAAATGAAAAGCCTCCTGCTCCTGCCCCATTAGACTGTTGATCTTTCCATTCACTCCTCTGGGAAGCCAAATATTAGTATAATAAGTAAAGCCTCCCTCAAGGTCTCTGTTAAATCTTTCCCAAATTTTTCTCTGAGTATGGGACAATGTACCCAAAGGATTGTTGCAGGAAACAGCGCTGGGTACTTGGGTTGTCTGGTGGTCGCTTGTCTGATAGTCGCTTGTCTGGTGGTCGTTCTGACTGCTGCCCTCATACCGATTCAGGCCTTCTTTAACCGTTGTGGGAATGTTGTCCTTTTTATCTGAAAAGTTCAGGAATGATCCGAACTCGAATTCACCATCGTAATTACAAGCTGTATTAAGGTACAACATCATCAAACTAATAGAGACACCGTAAGGGGAGATGAAAAAGTTGCCCTCCTGTGATTGTGACAGCTGCTGAAAGAACGCCACTGAAAATTTTTGGTTGGTATTATTGAGAATGCTCAGGTCTTCGAGTGAGGAAGCGAAGGAGAAAAAAGCAGGTTGAATGCAGATGAAACAGAGAATAAGAGAACGGATGATTAGTCTGGATGGGTGCATAGTGCTCGTTTCTCTTTTATTAGTCATGGCTAAGAAAATAGTTCATACGTTAGCTTTACTTAAATTTTTAATTGTTATGTCTTTATGAGTAACCATTCCTGACAGTTCTATAGCGTCATAAAAACTGGCTCAGAAATAAGTTTTTTTCGTTATGTCTTTATGTATTAGTACTAATGACAAATGCCCAGTGTATGCTTTTAGATGTCAATGCATGTTAGCCGGATCCCGTACATAACTCATAAGCTATGAATAGGCAATCGTCGGGATAAAAGCCACTCACCGGATAACAGAATGAAATACCCCGTTTTGTTCAGATCAATTAAACGATTGCAGGATTGTTGGAAACTGGAATTGATTACTGATGAAGGTGGTGAAAAGCCTGACACTTTTCTTGCCCCAGTCCCAGAAGATGAAAGGTTTGATAATGCGCCTGCTGGCCAGAATCATTCTGACTCCTCATGAGAGTTTGATTTTCTGTATGCAAATGTATTTGCAGGATTTACCTCGGAAAGGCAATTCCCGCAACGAGTTATTCTGACTTTTATGGAAGAAGGGAGTGGGTGGAGAAAAGTCAGATAAACGACAAGTTTACGGTTTTTTATCAGAAAGTTAATGATTTTTCCAGAAAGCGCTTTGGCCAGTATGGTTTAAAAGGAGCAAGTATAGTGATTTTCAGTGCTGGCAATTGTACCATCCAACCCACCAAAGAAGGTATTTTCAGGTATTTAGTACCTGACCTTCAACCGTTTCCTGTTAAGGATGCATTTGGTAATTGGTTATCAGGTCATTTTATTCTGGAAATACCAGAGCCCATCACTTAGATTCATCAGAAGAAGCGGTACCACGCATCCCAATAAAGAGTGTTTACCAACCATTTCTTTTCCTGAAAATTCATTGCTTTAAACGTGATTTTTATGTACGCCTGTTTTAACTGAAGCTATAGAACTGGCAGGAATGGTTACTCATAAAGACATAACAATTAAAAATGTAAGCAAAGCTGGTGTATGAACTATTTTCTTAGCTATGACTAATGAGGGTCCGGAAGACTGGGTTGAAAATTCACCTTGTGTATTACCCTCCCACGCAAAGGGAGTCATGTTAAGGGCTGTAATGGTTAAAGATAATAACGAAGCTGTCAGTCAGGCTAACCATGTCTTTTGGGCGTTTTGTGTTTTACGTTTTATGGATGTTTTGGTATCCTGATCTCCCATCTTGAGTCCTTCTTTTCCACCCCGCATTTTTGTAATCACAGCAGGTAAGCATGACGCGTTATATTTTCGTCACCGGCGGTGTTGTTTCCTCATTGGGTAAAGGCATCGCATCGGCATCTCTGGCCGCCATTCTTGAGGCTCGTGGTCTCAATGTGACGATGCTGAAACTGGACCCATATATCAACGTGGATCCTGGCACCATGAGTCCATTCCAGCATGGTGAAGTATTCGTTACTGAAGATGGTGCAGAAACTGATCTGGATCTTGGTCATTATGAGCGTTTTATCCGCACGACCATGAAACAGGGCAACAACTTTACTTCCGGTCGCATTTATCAGGATGTTCTGCGCAAAGAACGTCGTGGCGATTATCTGGGCGGCACCGTACAGGTGATTCCACATATCACTGATGAGATCAAACGCCGGGTCGTTCTGGGTGCAGGCGATGCCGATATTGCCCTGGTCGAAGTCGGTGGTACGGTGGGTGATATTGAATCACAACCATTTCTTGAAGCCATTCGTCAGCTGAAGGTGGAGCTGGGTTCTAATCGTGCCATGCTAATGCACCTGACACTGGTGCCTTACATCAAAACGGCTGGTGAAACCAAAACCAAACCGACTCAACACTCAGTGAAAGAGCTCCGTTCTATTGGTTTGCAGCCAGATATCCTGGTGTGTCGTTCCGAGCATTACATTGATACGTCGGCCCGTCGCAAAATTGCGCTGTTTACCAACGTCGAAGAACGTGCGGTTATCTCTCTGGAAGATGCTGACAGTATTTACAAAATTCCGGAAATGCTGAACAAGCAAGGTCTGGATCAGATTATTGTTGACCGATTCAATCTTCAGTGTCAGGACGCGGATCTGTCGGAATGGGCCGATGTAGTTGATCGTGAATTTAACTACAACGACGAAATTACCATCGCCATGGTCGGCAAGTACATGGAGCTGCTGGATGCCTACAAATCACTGATAGAAGCCATCAAACATGCAGGTCTGCGTACTCGCACCAAAGTAAAAATCCGCTATGTGGATTCTGAAAGTCTGGAAAAAGAGGGTATGGGTGCTCTGGATGGTGTCAGCGCTATCCTGGTGCCCGGCGGCTTTGGTAATCGGGGTGTAGAAGGCAAGATTGAAACCGTTCGTTATGCCCGTGAAAATAAAGTGCCTTATCTGGGCATTTGTCTCGGTATGCAGGTTGCAGTGATTGAATACGCTCGTAATGTGGCTGGCTTGCAAAGGGCTAACAGTACCGAGTTTGACCTGAATTCTGAGCATCCGGTCATTGGCCTGATCACTGAGTGGAAAGACGCTGCTGGTTCTGTTGAAACCCGGACAGAACAGTCTGATTTGGGTGGCACCATGCGTCTCGGTGCTCAGAAGTGTAATCTCTCGGCGGACACTCTTTCCCACAAAGCCTACGGTGCGGATGTGATTACCGAGCGTCATCGCCACCGTTACGAAGTGAACAATAATTATGTAGACCAGCTGACAGAAGCGGGGCTGGTGATTGCCGGTCGCTCTGAAGACAATGCGCTGGTTGAAATGGTGGAAGTGCCGGATCATCCCTGGTTTGTTGCCTGTCAGTTCCATCCGGAATTCACTTCTACGCCTCGTGATGGCCATGGGCTGTTTACTGCTTTTATTAATGCAGCGATCAAAAATAGCAAACCGTAAATTCTGTTTGTTGACGTAGGTCGGTTTGCCCCGAAGGGACAAGCCGACAATGCGCTGAGTTATACGTGATTTGTTTAAGGATGAAGTTAATATGCAAAGCAAGATTGTATCCGTTGGCAATATAGAGGTTGCTAACGATAAGCCATTTGTACTCTTCGCCGGTATGAATGTGCTGGAGTCCCGTGATCTGGCCATGACGGTGGCTGAAAAATATTGCGAAGTCACCAACAAACTGGGCATTCCCTATATTTTCAAAGCCTCTTTTGATAAAGCCAACCGTTCTTCTATTGCCTCCTACCGTGGTCCGGGCATGGAAGAAGGTCTGAAAATCTTTCAGGAAATCAAAGATACTTTTGATTGCCCGGTGATTACCGATGTCCATGAAGTGCATCAATGTAAACCAGTGGCTGAAGTTGCTGATGTGATTCAGCTGCCTGCATTTTTGGCTCGCCAGACCGATCTGGTGGCAGCCATGGCAGCCACAGATGCTGTGATCAACATCAAAAAACCACAATTCCTGAGCCCCGGGCAGATGGGTAATATTGTGGATAAATTCAAAGAAGGCGGTAACGACAAGATTATCCTGTGCGAACGAGGCGCGAACTTTGGTTACGACAACCTGGTGGTCGATATGCTTGGTTTCAACACCATGAAAGAAGTTAGCGGTGGCGCACCAGTGATTTTCGACGTAACCCACTCTCTGCAATGTCGCGACCCGATGGGTGCGGCTTCCGGCGGTCGTCGTCATCAAGTCACTGAACTGGCTCGTGCCGGTATGGCGGTGGGTATTGGTGGGTTGTTCCTGGAAGCGCATCCAGATCCGGATAATGCCCGTTGCGATGGTCCTTCTGCTTTGCGTCTGGAAATGCTCGAGCCTTTCCTGAAGCAAATCAAAGCGCTGGATGATCTGGTGAAATCCTTTGAGGTTCTGGATACTCACTGAGATTGATTTGGGGTTGTGCTCTTGATACGTTGGCTTCTGTCCTTCCGGCGGAATCCGAAAATGCGTACTTTAAATGTCTAAAACCGGGCAACCTGCACTAAAAAGCGTTTGAGTATCACGTTATGTTTTTCAGCATTTCATGCTGATTGTTGGCTTCTGCCCTTCGGGCGGAAACCAACCTACGGTGTTTAATGACAAATTGATCTAAAGCAATAAAAGTGCGAATCATACGCTCTGTTCTTCATGCCTTTGCTCGCGCCTGTCAGGTGGATTATCAGTTATCATCACTTATTCTATGCGGTTTTAACGATCGCTCACACGCTCGTTACAGGTTTGCACATAAGCTTTCATAATTCGCTCAAAGCTACTGTTTTCAAGGGCTGTGGCTCTTTCTTTGAGCCTTTGACAGAAGAAATGCCGGTGGTATAGTTGCAGCTCGCCGCAATTGGGTGATCCGGTATTGATCGGTTGTCTTTACTCAGCCTCGTTGCGGATTAACAAGTTTCCGAATTCTCTACCCGGAGTATCACATGACCGCTATCAAGGAAATCAAGGCTCGCGAAGTCCTGGATTCTCGTGGCAACCCAACTGTTGAAGCCGATGTTATCCTGGAATCTGGTGCCTTCGGCACTGCCTGTGCTCCAAGCGGCGCTTCCACTGGTTCCCGTGAAGCTCTGGAACTGCGTGACGGCGACAAGTCCCGCTACCTGGGCAAAGGTGTCCTGAAAGCTGTTGCTAATGTTAACGGCCCAATCCGTGAAGCACTGGTTGGCTTTGATGCCAACGACCAGCGTGGTCTGGATCAGAAGATGATCGATCTGGATGGCACTCACAACAAAGCGGTTCTGGGCGCTAACGCGGTTCTGGCGGTTTCTCTGGCTGCTGCCAAAGCTGCTGCTGCTGACAAAAACATCCCTCTGTATCAGCACATTGCTGACCTGAACGGTACTTCCGGTCAGTTCACTATGCCTGTTCCTATGATGAACATTCTGAACGGTGGTGAGCACGCCGACAACAACGTCGACATTCAGGAGTTCATGGTTCAGCCTGTTGGTGCCAAAACCTTCGCTGAAGCGCTGCGCATGGGTGCTGAAATCTTCCACGCCCTGAAGAAAGTGCTGTCCGGCAAAGGTCTGAACACTGCCGTTGGTGACGAAGGCGGTTTCGCACCAAACCTGGCTTCTAACGCTGAAGCGTTGGCCGTTATTAAAGAAGCTGTTGCTGCTGCTGGTTACAAGCTGGGCGAAGAAGTGACTCTGGCGATGGACTGTGCCGCTTCTGAATTCTACGTTGATGGTCAGTACAACATGAAGGGCGAAGGCAAGATTTTTGATTCCAATGGCTTCTCTGACTACCTGGCCAAGCTGTGCGAAGAGTACCCAATCATCTCTATCGAAGATGGTCTGGACGAATCTGACTGGGACGGCTTCAAGTACCAGACTGAAATTCTGGGCGACAAAATCCAGATCGTTGGTGACGACCTGTTCGTAACCAACACCAAGATCCTGAAAGAAGGTATCGATAAGGGTATTGCTAACTCTATCCTGATCAAGTTCAACCAGATCGGCTCTCTGACCGAAACTCTGGATGCCATCAAGATGGCAAAAGACGCTGGTTACACTGCGGTTATCTCTCACCGTTCCGGTGAAACCGAAGATGCGACCATCGCTGACCTGGCGGTTGGTACTTGTGCTGGTCAAATCAAGACCGGTTCTCTGTGCCGTTCTGACCGTGTTGCCAAGTACAATCAGCTGCTGCGTATCGAAGAACAGCTGGAAGGTAAAGCACCTTACCGTGGTATTGCTGAATTCAAGCGTGCTTAATCGGTACAGCTGAGTTCTGCAAAGAATGCTGAAAAGGGAAACCTCGGGTTTCCCTTTTTTTGTGCATGATTTTAATCACTATTTTGACCAGGTTTGTAGCATTAGCGTTGCTTTCGACATGGCGCTGGAGTAGGTGTCGCTATCCATATTGAATGCGCTGGATAATTGCTCACTGACTTTGCTCAGAATGGTCTCCGTTTCAGTTTTCAGTTGGTCTTGGTATGAGGCGGTTAACACCATCACTGCTTTTTTCAGGTGGCTATTATCGCTGGATATATCCGGTGCATACAAAATAACCCGAACCAAACCTGAAGCAATCTGGTCAGTCGCCCTGTCCATTTCATGAGCGGCAATTAAAAAACGGGCTTCTGATAAGCATTGCGTCACTGAAGTGATCAATTGTACAAGCTGAGTGCGAGAGTCCAGTTCTGGCTTGCCAAAATAAAACTTCTGACGTCTGAAAGAGTTCGTTAGCTCTTCATTGGCGTATCTGGCGGCTAACTGTTCATCATCAGTATCGGGTGTAGCAACATTTAACATAGCCTGACGGGAATAGGCATAAATTCTTTTTCTCAGAGGATCCGTGGTTCCAAACTCAAGCGTATTCGCTAAAAAGTGAACGATAGATCGTGAAATAAGCCCTTGATGATGAGAGATGGCCTTAATGACTGACTGCAGCAAAAAACCTGTCGTTCCCAGTATGTAATCGCCATAAACCACCCAAGAATCAAGCACGTCGTCAGCGTATTGAGCATCACTCTGGTCGCACTGAATACCCCAGCTATTCAATATTTCCAGATAGTCACGCTTAACGTTTTTGTCCTGGTAGTCTGGGTCAAGCTCAGCCAGGTAAAACAGGGTCTGTTCCGCATACATTTGCATTAGGTTCTTTTGCTGCAACAGGTTTTTAGCGCCACTAAGACGTGAGTTGGCCAGTGTGACAATCACTTCGCTCGTGCTTTCAAATTCCGGATGATAATGTCTGAGGGTATAGGCTGCATAGGCTAAGAGTCTTGATGATTCCGCATATTTTTGCTTTTGGTTCATCAGTAGCTCGGCTGCCAACGACCAGTATTTTAGTAATATAACCTCCATTGTCATTTTATAAGACCGACTTGTTTGCGCCTCAATACTCAGTTTTCGGTTTAGAATATTGACTTTTGCGGCCAACTGGCTCTGAATTTTCAGATCTTCCAGATCGAGAATACCGGTTGTACCGCCTATCCAGTTTTTTACGACCGTTTGCAGATGCACAATAGCCGGTTCACCGACTGAACGAAGACCAAAATCAAACATGGATAGCAAGAAGTAATAGGTAGACAGCTGCCAATAGGATTGAGGTGACCCAGAGCGCGCAAGTTTACCTATGGCAAAAGGCTGAATCAAAGCGACTCCCATTGAATACCCCAAAGCTGCACTGTGTACTATTGCTGTGGTCACAGATTCAGGGGTAGGTAAGTAGTGGGAATACCAGTAAGCCTGTTCGGATTGACTCTTTTCTTGAGGTGGACAGCGATCAATAGTGCAGTAGTCGTTTTCTTCATTGCTGCCCCAAGGCTCGGATGCTGTAGACTTTTTATCCAGAGAAATCTTTGCCCAATGTTCAAGATGAGCTTTATAGCCTGAAGTGAAGTCAGTTGTGCTGTCAAAAAACTCAGAACCAAGGGCTTTAACCTCTTTGTTTACTTCTACAATATCTGATGTTTTTGTGATTGGTTGATAGGCCATTATTGCAGCTCGAATGACCGTGTCGTTAGCGTTGACTTCGACCATTTCTACATGGCTTTGAATAAGAGCTGCGGCTAGTATGGACGCTTTATTCTCAGGGTTCCTGTGAGCGCTTGAAAAATGAGTAACCATCAACTCCAGTGCCCTTTGACTGTTAGAACGAGCAAAGTTGGGTTGTTCGGCCAGAATCATCCCTGCTTTCTGTTGTAAATAACTAAAGTACTGGTTGATGTGCTCGGTGATGCCTGACGTTCTGTTCACAGAAGAGCCTGTATTAATGGCACCCCAGTTTTCAAGCGTTCGCCGTGATCGGGAAGCGAATCGCTCCATATTCTCTTTTGTCGTTGCAAGCCCAGCTACCTTGGCAAAATGCTTCGTTACTACATCAATGGCAAAGTGCTTGTTTTCGACAAAATAGAGAAATACCCCGGGCAAGGAAACTCCCAGAATGAAGATGCTGGTTCTGACTTCATCTCTGGGAATAGTTTTGAGTAACTTTTTCACAAACCCAACGTCTTCAAGGTTTGAATCGGAAGCCAGACTCTTTAGCTCACCCAAGGCACCTTCTTCCAACTGCTGACAATTTTCATCGCCTATTTTCCACACATTAAGGATATCGCAATATCTGAGTTTCATGATTGCCGATTGCTGCATCAAAGGATCCATAGCCTTGAGGTGAGAAGTGACGCGAGACCTGAAATCAGGATGATCAGGCCAGCTAACCGGTTTGCTGAAATTGGTATAAATACTGTTTAAGACATCCCGGGCTGGAATCTCAGGGTGGAGATACACCATTGCCAGTGCATTTAATGCCATCAATGCTGCTGCCTGCTCTTCATCTCCCCGGGATAGGGATAAGCCTGCAGAATGTGACACTGTATCGATAATATCCAATAATCGATAAAACGTTTTTCTGGCTTTTTGGGCGTGGCTACTCAGAACAGAAAAAGTAAATAATGACTGGTAGAGTAGATCTGTTTGTAGCTCATCGGTCTTTTTTTTTGAATGATCATCCGACAAGGTTTTGTAACAAACACTTTCCAGTCGTGCACTGATGTTGTCAGTGAGGTGCTGGCTCGTAGCTCGTCTGATGTTATTTTTATGGACGGCCGACAGCTTTAACAGAAAGCTGAGCTTGTTATGCTTCAAGTACATATCAAGTGAATTGATAGCAATTTCAGAACCTAGTGGCACCAGACCCCAGGCGACACCTGTCTTCAAGTGATCAATGATGTCTGCATGGTTACTGTCGTCCAATTGACTAGCATTCAGGACAGCAGATGAAATAGCAAGCAAACAACTACACATTAAATTCGTTACTATTTTTTTGATTTTCATGATAAAAAAAACTAGAAAAGCATTTGCCTTTTATCGAACTACTTCCTACTAATTACAGTCATCGTAGTACTCGCGCGCAGATCAAAAAGTAAGCAGAGAGTAAAAAGATGTCAAACAATAATGAGTTTGGTAAATGGCGAGCAAGGCTCTGGCCTGTACACTCTTATGAGCTGAAAAAGCTTATCCCGATGGTAATAATGTTCTACCTGATACTCTTTAATTACACCATATTACGAGATACTAAAGACTCACTGGTCGTTACCGGTGCGAATTCAGGTGCTGAGATAATCCCTTTTTTAAAGCTATGGTTGAATGTTCCATTTGCAATAATCTTCACTATTATTTTCGCAAAACTGTCTAATGTATTTAAAAAGGAAACTTTATTTTATTTAGTTATATCAGGCTTTTTACTTTTCTTTTGTTTTTTCTCTCTGTTTTTATACCCTTTGCGGGAGATGCTTCACCCTACTGATTTTGCAGATTATCTACAGGAAATATTCCCGCCCGGGTTGACCGGACTGGTTGCTGTGATTCGCAATTGGACATTCTCGATTTTCTACGTCATGTCCGAACTTTGGGGTAGTGTATGCTTATCACTTTTATTCTGGGGGTTTGCCAATCAAATAACTCAAATTTCAGAATCTAAACGATTTTATGCGCTCTTTGGCATGATGGGGAATTTAGCGCTACCGACGGCGGGGTTATTTGTCTACCTGGCCTCCAGTGTCAGGCATGACCTTCCAGAAAATGTTGACCCCTGGGGCTATTCTCTGAACTTGCTGACCGTTGTTTTGACGATCAGCGGCTTGCTGATTATGGCTACTTACTGGTGGATGAATAAGTATGTGCTGACTGATCCAAAGTTGTATCAGCCCATTGACAGGGCAAATGACCATAAAGATACATTATCACTGAGTCTGAAAGAGAGTTTTCAGCATATTATCCACTCAAAATACCTACTGTGCATTGCTCTGCTGGTCATAAGTTACGGAATCTGTATTAATCTGGTTGAAGTTACATGGAAAAATCAGTTGCGAATGCAATACCCTAACCCTAATGAATACAATCAGTTCATGGGCTTATTTTCCACTTGCACAGGCATAGTGACCATGTTGATGATGCTATTGCTCACCAATAATATGGTTCGCCGTTTTGGCTGGACAATATCCGCTCTGTGTACACCTGTCGTATTGTTGTTGACTGGAATACTGTTTTTCTGTTTTGTATTATTCAAACATTACATACCTGAAGCCATTTTTATAGCATTGGGTACTACACCGCTCATGCTCACTGTTATTTTTGGCGCTCTACAGAATGTCCTGAGTAAATCAACCAAATATTCTCTTTTTGATCCCACCAAAGAGATGAGTTACATCCCGCTTGATCCTGAGCAAAAAGTGAAGGGTAAAGCTGCTGTCGATATTATTGGCAATCCAATTGGAAAATCAACCGGTTCGTTAATACAACAGATTCTGATGGTTATTCTTGGCTCGCTGACCGCTATAGCGCCTTTTGTGGCTGTGATTGCTCTGGCTTTTTTTGTGATCTGGATCGGCGCAGTCCGCACGTTGGGGGTAGAATTCAATATTCTGACTGGCGGTGAAAATAAAGTGGATAAAGAGGGTGAGTCGTGAGTATTCGTTATGCCTATTCAAAACAATTTGTCAGAGATACTCACCATTGAGTTAGAGAGAACGTTGTTTGGCTATGTATGATGCTAAGTACCCAGTCATATGATTCCATATGACTGGGTACTTAATTAAGTATCAATAGACTCAGGAGATTGATTATGGTGCCAGTACCGACAGCAACCAACCCAATAAATACTTCATGCTCAATATGTCATGATGATTTTATCATTGGTAATGATGAAAAAAGTAAAGATGAGCTCACTTTTTTTAATAATAAAACAGCCGTTGCCTTATCTTGTGGGCATTATTATCATTCTTCTTGTATGAAACAATTATTGTCGAATGGTTATAGGGAATGCTCGATTTGTAAAAAAGAAATCAATCAACGAAATATAAGTAGATTTAATGAAGTCAATAAAACTAATTTTCCGGTAAGTGATTCTCCCAAACACTTGTCTGAATCTGAAGCTCAAGATTTGAATGCAATTAATGTTACTCCGTCACTTCGATTCAATGCTCCAGATAGGTTAGACCGAGCAACAAATGATCTATTCATTGCAATGCAAGAAATGCAAGATATAAATTCACATTGGTATTCTCTTGATCCAGCCATTGCTTAGGGCTGCACCAGAAAAACCACTCCCTAAATACCCAGCCTTATGGAATCATAGGGCTGGATACTTATCACCCTGAGCTTTATTGCCACATCTATCTATAAGCTTCCTGCTGATAAGAAGGTAACTATATCTAAACAGTGCTGTCTTGATAAGAAAACCCGATGTGTGACTTTTATCATGATGGCTGTTGGAAAATGAATGTAGGTCGGTTTCCTGTGGAGCAGGAAGCCGACAATCAGCATGAAATGCTGAAAAAAACAGCGCTGTATGCGCTTTTTGAGCGCACTACGAAGAGCTGTTGCAACAGCCTCGGGATTGTACGAGATGATAGCAGAGAGAACAAAACATCTTTGACTGTCATTCTGTAGAGGGATAGGCTCCCTAAGCCATAGATTGATAACCATCAAAATAAACGTCACACCTCATATCTTTTGCCGTTCGATGGATGAAAACGAAGCTGTTTTTGTGTAGATTGGGGTATGGCAAGTTCTGGTTTGCTTCTTCTAAAGTATTTTTTGGGTCGACCCAATCATATCAATAGGTTGGGTGGAACTTGCTTTTTTTATAAAATATTCGGGTTAGACTGTGTTGATGTTTTATTTGTTGAAGATAACAGCCTGGTTTTCTGAATGCGTAATCTGGTTATAACGTCTCTAGTTCTCTTTTTGATACTGTTGCAAACCCGTTTGTGGTTTGGTGAAGGCAGTCTGGCTGAAATGGTCTCTTCCCGTGAAAAGCTGGAGCGTCTACAGCGGGAGAACGAACGGTTTTACAGCCGTAACCGATTGCTGGCAAAAGAAGTGATCGAATTGCAACAGGGTCTTGAAACCATTGAGGAACAGGCTCGCCAGGAGTTGGGGATGATCAGGCGCAATGAAACTTTTTTCCTTACCTATGATTGAGCGGATGGTGTCATAGTGAGTACCGCAAAGCAGACACAAGCAGTGAAGTATTGGGCGGTGGTTCCGGCCGCTGGTGTTGGGAAGCGCATGAACGTGGACATTCCCAAACAGTATCTGGAAATCCGTGGGCAGACTCTGATGGAGCATACGATACAGCGGCTGCTGGATTTTCCACTGCTCGAAAAAATTGTCGTGGTGCTGGATAAAGACGACAGCTACTATGAGGACATCCGGCTACTCAGGAATCCTCGTATTTTGCTGACTCAGGGCGGCTCTGAGCGATATGACTCCGTGCTTAATGGGTTGAAAGTACTCAGTGAACTGGCTGCCGGGAATGACTGGGTGATGGTGCATGATGTTGCCCGCCCTTGCCTTCGCCGTTCTGATCTGGACTGGCTGGTGCAACAAGTGAAAGATCATCCGGTGGGTGGGCTTCTGGGTAATCCGGTGAGTGACACCATGAAACGCACCGATGTCGAAGGTCGGGTGACAGAGACCGTTGACCGGGCAACACTCTGGCATGCACTAACTCCGCAAATGTTCCGCATCGGGCAGTTGCATCAGGCGCTGTCAAAAGCAATTGGTGATCAGTTGCCGGTAACTGATGAAGCCAGTGCTATCGAATATTCGGGTCTGCAACCAGTGATGGTGGAAGGGCATCCAGATAATATCAAAGTCACCCGGGGCACTGATCTGGCGCTGGCTTCCCTTTATATAGAGCAGCAATCCAAACTGATTGAGATTTCATAATGCGCATAGGTCATGGTTTTGATGTTCACCGCTTTGGTGAAGGCGATCACATTTTTTTGGGGGGAGTGAAGATTCCCTATGACCGAGGCTTGGTGGCTCATTCCGACGGCGATGTGTTGCTTCATGCGGTCTGTGACGCTTTGCTTGGCGCTGCCGGTCTGGGCGATATTGGCAAGCATTTTCCCGATACCGACCCTCGTTATAAAGGCATCGACAGTCGTCAACTGCTGCGTCATGTAGTGGCTTTGTTGAAAGATAAACAGCTGGAGTCTGTCAATATAGACAGCACCATTATCGCTCAGGCGCCGAAAATGGCGCCACACATCGATGCTATGAAGACTTGTCTGGCTAATGATTTGGGTATTGATCTTGCGTCAATTAATATCAAAGCCACCACTACTGAAACGCTGGGTTATACCGGTAGAAAAGAAGGTATTGCCGTTCATGCGGTGGTACTTCTGAAACATCTGGATAGTCAATGAGTAATCAGAACGAAACCTCTGAAGTAAAAGCGGTTGAATTTCCTCTCGATTGGGCTTTTGCTCACGGTGGTCAGGCCGGGCACTGCTTGTTTAAGTCTCAGCTGGAAGACTTCAGAGTGGATGAAGTACTGCCCTTTGATCCAGAAGGTGAAGGCGAGCACTCTTTACTGTTGGTGGAAAAAGCGGGCGAAAATACCGATTGGGTAGCTGGGCAACTGTCGGATTATGCCGGTGTTAAACGACAGTCGGTTAGTTATGCCGGGCGTAAGGATCGTCAGGGCATTACCCGACAATGGTTTTGTGTCACCCTGCCGGGGCAGAATGATCCGGACTGGAATCAGTTACCACTGGATAATGTCAACATATTGCAGCAGACTCGCCATCGTAAAAAGTTACGAACCGGTGCCTTAAAAGGCAATCACTTTGTGATTACTTTGCGAGAGGTTTCTGCAGATAAAAACAGGCTGGAATTTTTGCTGACAACCATTAAAGCAGCCGGTGTGCCTAATTATTACGGCGCACAGCGATTCGGTTTTGGTGGTCGCAATATTAACCGGGCGATGGCAATGTTTGCCGGAAAGTTCCGGGTGAATCGTAATAAGCGCTCTATGTATCTTTCTGCGGCTCGTTCCTGGCTGTTTAACCGGATGGTTTCTGAGCGTGTTTGCAATGGTAGCTGGAATCAGCTGGTACCCGGCGATGTGCTGGGTTTTTACGACAGTAATAGTCTGATTTTTGATACTGCAGACGACCGTATTGCCAGCCGGATGGCATCCGGTGATCTTAGCCCTACAGCGGCTCTTTGGGGGCGAGGTGAATTGGCTGTGTCTGAGCAGATTTTGGCGCTGGAAAAAGAGATGGCGGCAACCGTGCCAGAACTCTGCGATGGCCTGGAACACGCCGGGCTGAAACAGGAGCGTCGAATTACCCGGTTAATTCCACAGAATATGCATTGGAACTGGCAGGGTGATGATACCCTTGAATTACGTTTTTATCTGCCTAAAGGGTGTTTTGCAACATCAGTCTTAAGGGAGTTAATGGATTGCAGGGAGCCAGAACACCATGACCATGCTGCTGTCTAACGATGATGGAGTGACGGCGCCAGGGCTGAAACTGTTGTATCAACGGCTGCGTGATGTCGCAGACTGTCATGTTGTTGCTCCCGATAATGATTGCTCAGGCGCTGGCAGCTCAATCACGCTGGACCGACCATTGCGTGTTAAAGCGCACGATAATGGCTTTTTCAGTGTGAATGGCACGCCTTCAGATGCGGTGCATCTGGCCGTCAACAGTTTAGTGTCTGAAGCACCGGAACGGGTGATTTCTGGTATCAATCTCGGCGCTAATCTGGGTGACGATGTACTCTATTCCGGTACTGTTGCTGCGGCAATGGAAGGTCGGTTTATGAAAAAGCCAGCCGTGGCGATTTCCAGTTGTGGCAAAACAGAAGCGCATCTTGAAGTGGCTGCCAGAGTGATGCTGCAACTTTTTGATCGTCTTGATGCATTGACTCTGCCAGCAGGCACTATTTTGAACATTAATGTGCCAGCCTGTACTTACGATGAGATTAAAGGTGTTCGGATGACCCGGCTGGGGCATCGTGAACGGCCAAATCCTCCGGTCAGGGTTACCGACCCGAGAGGCAAAACCGCGTACTGGATTGCCCCGGTTGGCAACGCGCAGGACGCCGGAGAAGGGACAGATTTTCATGCCATCGCAGAAGGTTATGTCTCAGTAACACCGCTGCAATATGATAAAACCGACCACAACACCTTATCGCAGGTTGAGCAATGGCTGGGAGCCTGATTTATGAATAATCTGGAGCTGGATGGCATCGGGATGACCTCTTTGCGAACCCGGGAACGGCTGGTTCAGCGCCTGCTGGATCAGGGAATCACATCCATGGATATTCTGGATGTGATTCGCACAGTGCCACGCCATTTGTTTCTGGATGAAGCCTTGTCACATCGGGCCTATGAAGATACGGCTCTGCCCATTGGTCATAATCAGACGCTGTCTCAGCCTTATATTGTTGCCAGAATGACTGAGACCCTGCTGCACAATGGTCCGTTGGATAAGGTGCTGGAAATAGGCACAGGTTCTGGCTATCAGACGGCTATTCTGGCCATGCTGGTCAAACAGGTGTTTTCGATGGAACGCATTCAGCCATTGCAGGAAAAAGCCCGGCATAGGCTGAAGCGACTCTCTTTACATAATGTTTATTTGCGGCTCAGTGATGGAGGCATGGGCTGGCCGATAAACAGACAGTTCGACGGTATTATTGTGACGGCAGCACCGGCAAAACTGCCTGATACGCTGTTGCAGCAACTGTCTCCTAATGGTGGGCGACTTATTGCTCCCATTGGCCCGGATGGCAGTCAGTATCTTGAGCTGGTAGTTCGTCAGGGTGATGCCTTTCACAGGCAGCAACTGGAACCGGTGCGTTTTGTACCATTGTTGAGCGGTGTTGTTCGCTAGCAGTTATTGTTTTTTACAAACGTTTTTTCATGAAAGCTTTTCAATAAAGCAGAGTAGGATAGTCAAACATGCAATCCTTTATTGCACTGATTGCCAAGGGAATGGCTATGGGCGCGGCGGATGTGGTGCCGGGTGTTTCTGGCGGCACCATTGCCTTTATTACCGGTATTTATGATCGCCTTTTAAGTACACTCAAATCGGTACCTTCAGGTGTGAAATTGCTGTTTACAGAGGGCTTCGCATCTGCCTGGCGAGCAGTAGACGGCGCTTTTCTACTCTGTGTTTTTGGTGGAATTCTGACGAGTATTCTGTCCTTTGCCCATGTGATTAGTTATCTGCTGGCCACTTACCCTGAAATGCTCTGGTCTTTTTTCTTCGGGCTGATTCTGGTGTCTGCGTTTCATATGTTGCGTCAGATTCGTGAGTGGCATTTGGGGTATGTCGCTGCCTTAGTGGCGGGTGCATTGTTCTCTTACTGGGTCGGTGTTTTAACCCCCAATCCGCTGACGCCGGAGCCAGTCACCCTCTTCTTTGCCGGTGCTCTGGCGATCTGTGCCATGATTTTGCCCGGTATCTCTGGCAGTTTTATTTTGCTGATGCTCGGGTTGTACAGCACCATAATGGAAGCAATCAAAGGCTTTGAAATTGTCACGCTGGCGATCTTTGCCAGTGGCTGTGTAGTGGGGCTACTGACCTTTTCTCATGTGTTGTCCTGGTTGCTTAAGAAATACCATAATCTGGCCGTTTCTCTACTGACCGGACTCATGATTGGTGCCCTTGGTAAGGTCTGGCCCTGGAAGGAAACCCTGCAAACCCGGATCAATAGTGCCGGTGAAGAAGTGCCTCTACTGCAGTCCAACTTGTCACCTTTTGTTTATGAAAATGTCACCGGACAACCTGCATTTTTTTATGAGTCTTTAGGTCTTATGCTGGTGGCTATCTTTCTGGTACTGGTTATTGAACGGCTGGGAAAGAGAAGTCAATAATATTTTTCTGATGTTGATTGTGGTCTGACGGAACGTGATTTTTTTCTGGAGTGGTGGGGTGGCATTAAGTGAACGCGGTATTGAGTTTTATTTGAAGAAACACGCCAAAAAATGGCTGTTGCTGTCGCTTATTCTACTGACAGCTGGTTGCAGTCATGACCCTGCTACTGTCGTAGTGCGTGAGTTGAGAACGCCTCCCAAGATCACCAGAGGTGAGCATATTGTCCGTCATGGAGAAACACTTTATTCCATTGCCTGGCTGTATAACCGGGATTACAACGACCTGGCCCGATCCAATAATATCCACAGGCCTTATACAATTTATCCGGGGCAGACACTCAGTTTGGTGCCCGCTAAAACCGTAACCAGAGCCTATCAATCAAAATCCAAACCGGTAAAACCGCGCCCGGCTTCTTCTTCAAAACAGGTCGCTAAAAAACAGACGACACAGAGTACTGGTAAATCAAAACCATCGTACTCCACATTAAGCTGGCGTTGGCCTGCAAGAGGGCGTATTGTTCAGCGCTACTCTCTTAAGGCACCGGTCAATAAAGGGATTGATATCAGTGGCAGATTAGGAGAGCCTGTAATTGCAGCGGGCGGTGGCGAAGTGGTGTACGCGGGCAGTGAACTCACTGGTTATGGTCGGCTGATTATTCTGAAACATAATAGTAGCTATCTGAGTGCATACGCCCACAATAAGGAGATGTTTGTGCGCGAGGGAGACTCAGTTAAAGCGGGCCAGAAGATAGCCGAAATAGGTTCTACAGGAACGACGGAGCCTAAGCTGCACTTCGAGATTAGGCGCAATGGCAAACCGGTCGACCCAATGGGATACCTGCCAAAACGCTAAAGGCTTCGATGTCAGCGGCTTTAGTTAAGTAGATGGATCTCACGGGCGTCGTTCAGCATAAGCTGCTCGACAATGAGTGGGACTTTCGGATAGGACTGACTCTTATGGCACCGAAGAGGGATGAAGCAGAGTTAAGCAGTTTTGCTGAAGATGTAATCCAGGACGATCAACAGACAGAACAGGATTCGGTGGAAGAATCTGGTGAGCTGACTGTTGTAGCAGATACCGATGCAGCTGAATCGTCTGCAGCATCAGCTAAGGCAGCTACCCCAGCATCGGGTACTGTCAAGCGTAAAGATGAAGATACCTTCGCCAAATCTATTGATGCCACACAACTTTATCTCAACGAAATTGGGTTTTCTCCTCTGCTTACCCCTGAGGAAGAAGTTCATTACGCACGACTTGCCCGTAAGGGGGTGGAAGCGGGTCGTCGTCGTATGATTGAGAGTAACCTGCGACTGGTGGTGAAAATCTCCAGGCGCTATGTGAATCGAGGGTTGACACTGCTTGACCTGATCGAAGAGGGCAACCTCGGGCTGATCAGGGCGGTAGAAAAGTTTGATCCTGAGCGAGGCTTCCGCTTCTCAACCTATGCTACCTGGTGGATCAGGCAGACCATTGAACGAGCTATCATGAATCAGACTCGGACTATCCGGCTGCCGATTCATGTCGTCAAAGAGCTGAATGTCTACCTGCGTGCGGCACGGGAACTGACTCAGAAACTGGATCATGATCCAAGCCCTGAAGAAATAGCCCAACTACTGGATAAACCGGTAGAAGACGTCAAACGGATGCTCGGTCTTAATGAGCGGGTTACTTCTGTTGATACGCCTTTGGGGCCTGATTCAGATAAATCCATTTTGGACACTATCTCTGACGATAAAGAGTCCGACCCAGCAGAACTGTTACAGGATTTGGATCTTAACGACAGTCTTGATCGCTGGTTGGGTGAATTGTCTGAAAAACAAAGAGAGGTGGTTGCCCGCCGCTTTGGTTTGCGAGGCTACGAAACCAGTACTCTGGAGGAAGTAGGGCGGGAAATTGGCCTGACTCGTGAAAGAGTACGTCAGATTCAGGTCGAAGCGTTGAAGCGCTTACGCTCTATCCTCGAGAAACAGGGGCTGTCCGGCGAATCATTGTTTAGCTAAGCCGTTTTGCGGACAACTGAAAAAAGCCATGAACTCACCGCTCATGGCTTTTTTAGTTTTAAACCCGATGTGTGACTTTTAATTTTAACATGGCTATCCATGCCTCGTGGATCCTGTGCAGTCCCTGTACGGGATGACAGCAGAGTGTACAGAACCCATAAGCCATGGATTGGTAACCTACGAGATAAAAGTCACACATCGGGTGTTTTAACCTAAATTCAAGCGTCCAACTGCTTACGAAACCTGAGAAACTCTCCATCCATAGCCTCTCATTGGGAGCCTGTCGACTGCTTCTGCCTATCCCGTTGACTTGGTTTTTATTTTATCCGCGACGAAGCGTGACTCTGAAATAGCTCCATTTATCTGAAACGTTCAGACATTAATCAGGCCGTCAGTGTTGAACAGGGAACTTACGGTTTGTTCCGGTGATCTACAAGCCAGTTCACATCAATAAAGAAAATAACACGGTGCCTGATTTAATTACGGCGATCCAAAAAGGAAATGTTGAGGCCATTGAAAGAGCCATTACGCAGGGTGCTAATCCGAATCACAACCCCTTTGTTTTAACGCAGGCTGTGTGTCGGGGTGATTTGTCGGTGGTGAACACTTTGCTTAATCATGGTGCAATTCCTGACCGCTCCCCTCTGGCTCTGGTGTACGCAGCCAAACTCAATCGTGACGATATGGCCCACACATTATTGGCCCATGGTGCGACGCCCGCGCGATCCCCTTATGCGCTGGTATATGCCGCAGGTAACGGTAACCGCACAATGGTCAACCTGTTACTGGATAATGGCGCTAAACTGGCTCAATCCGCCAGCGCGTTAGTGTATGCCGTCGCTAACCGCCAGTCTGAGATCGTTACGGCACTGCTGCAAAGCGGGGCGACGCCGGCCTCAATCCCACAAGCTCTGGAAAAAGCCGTCGTTAATCGTGATGCGGACATTGTCCGCCAGCTCATGAGAGCAGGCGCAGATGCCAGGCAAACCTTCAGGGTTTTACAGGTCGCGGCCGAGAACAATGATATGGGGACCGTCGAATGCCTCCTGCAATACGACGTTGTTACTGATGATCTGAACAAGGCTTTACCGGAAGCCATCAAAAACCGGAACATTGAGATGGTAAACCTTCTGTTAGACAAAGGCGCAGTCCCCTGACTCGGATTGTCTCAAGGCCGCTGTTGATTGGGGGAACATCGAGGCAGTCAACAACCTGCTAACTCCCGGTGTCAAAGTCACGCCCCGCAGCTTAAATCAGGCCGCCCGCGACGGATCAGTTGAGATTGTATCTGCCCTTTTGAATCATAATGCTGCCCCTGACTTGTTACCGGAGGCTCTGGCCTATGCATTGAAACATGACCATATGCCAGTGTGCCGACTGCTTGAAGCTCATGGTGCCAATCTGCTCGAAGCGAGAAATGCGCTTGAGTGTGCTGCTGCAAAAGGAGCAACAGATACCGTCCGGATGTTGTTGGCTAATCAGAGCAACAACCAGTGGCGCCGGGAGGCTGCCATCAAAGCTGCATTGACTGCCGGCCATGAAGAAGTGGCTCATGCCATACTGTCGGGAGAGAAATCACCCGATTGGATGTTGAATACAGTAGTCAGATTGGGAAGTCCGGAAATGGTCAGGACACTGTTAGCCAAGGGCGTTGAGAGGCAGTCAGTGCATAGAGCGATGAAAACGGCAGTCATGGCCGGACGTGCCAACATGGTCAGCACCCTGTTAAGCCACGATTCGAATCCTTACTCTTCAGAGGAAGAGATCACTTTGGCGATTAATAGAGGGCATATTGATTGTTTTCATTCTTTTCTGGCTCATGGCATCGGTAACTATGCCGCATCACAGGCCTTTATTGCCGCCGCCAAACATGGATACACCGATATTATGACGGCATTACTGCCTCACGGCTTTCACTTTGACACTTTGTACCAAGCTCTGGAGAAGGCCATCAGTAACGAGCATGCAGACATTGTTGCAGCGCTACTGTCGGCTCCCGACTTAGAGCCTTCCAGACTGGAATACGCTGCCGGCACGGCTGTTCACAAAGGAAACATCGATATCATTCACCTCTTTTTAAATAAGACTCTGAGTGATTCAACGCTGACGGGCATGCTGGCGTCTGCGTTTGACGCCCAACGGAGGGATATTATTACTGCCCTATTCAATAAAGGAGTCAAACTCAATCGTAAGTGCAGGTCAATCGATAATCTGCGTCGTGTCGTCAGCATGGGCTTCAGTAAGCATGCTCTTTTTTTTCTCTCACAAAGCGACATCAATCAATACCACATATCCAACGCGTTAATGAGCGCGGTACAAGCAAACCAACCCGAAATGGTGGAGCTACTTTTACGCCATGGAGCAGACCCTGATTACAAACCCGGATCAAAAAAATCAGATAAAAATGTATTAGAAACTGCCACGGAGAATCAGAATATTGAGATTGTTAAGAAGCTTTTAGACTACGGTGCGAATCCCCGTGAAGCATCCGACTCTTTAATCGACTTAGCTCTGAACCCCGACAGTACTGAGATAATGGACGCTTTACTGGCCGAAGGAGTACGCCGCCCCCAATGGATTCAAGGATTAGCATCTTCTATTATGAGGCGTGGCGCGAATCTCTGCTTTCATCGCTTACTGGACGTTGGCCAATCCGATCTTTTCCATGAAGAGCTGTCAGAGTTGATGGATTTGGCTTCAGGTAGTATCGACTTCATCAACACCCTGTGGTCTCTGGGAGCAGACCTCGGACAATCTGATGTTTTAACGACAGCGGTAAAAAATGGCCGTGTTGACAGTGTCAATCGATTGCTGGACATCGGCAGCCCCCCAGCCAGGTTATCTGACGCTCTGGAAGCTGCCGCTAAGCCCAGCTGGACGGAACCCGAACTCCGAAACATGATGACAATGACACTGTTGGCTTATGGAGCAGAACCGAAAGACTTAGCCAAAGTCCTCAGCTCCGTCCTTGAAGGGAATGATATTGAAATCATTAATATGTTTCTCGCCAGAAAGACGATGGACTGGTGCACATTGAGGGATTGGCGCGAAGCGTTTTCCAGCCAGTTACAAGATGGATATATGAATGCTGAAACCACTCGCATCCTGCTGGATCATAAGATTTTCCCTATGTTCACACCAACCCTCATAACCGGGTTAATCTCTTATCAACGGCTTGATGTAATACGTCTCCTGATCGACTACTGTCCTGACTTTCCGCTTCAAAGCGCATTAGAAATAGCCATGAAACAATCACGCCCTCATGTTACACAGCTGCTGCGAAACTATGGGGCAACACTCAACCAGAGCGAAAATACCGAAACGGTCTACTTCAGAGGCAGTAAAATAGACGTTTGTTTTCCATCCGACGCTCAGCTTTCACAGCCAGTCACCTCGTTGCAAACCCTATGCCGTTCATGCATTCGACAACGACTGGCAGAGCATTTGGAAACCAGAACCGGTTCTTTAAAATCTGCAATTAATGACCTGCCTTTGCCGCCACCGTTAGCTCAGTTTCTATTTAATCCGTTAGGGACGATTGGCCAGTAAATCATCCAACTGCTGAATTTAGGTTGAAAGTTTTCAGCACGGGTAGCAAGAAGCCCCCACTATAACCGCTTAAGCGGCTTAGTGGTGGGAGTACATCATTGGGTAAGTACTGGGTAAGTGAATCAACGTTCCAGATGTTCCAGCTTACCTTCCACACCGTCCCACTGTTCAGCGTCAGGTAATGGGTCTTTCTTCTCGGTAATATTTGTCCAGACGTCTGCCAGATCGGCATTCAATTCGACAAAGACGACCTGATCATCGGGTACTTCATCTTCTGAAAAGATGGCGTTAGCAGGACATTCAGGTTCACACAGGGCACAGTCAATGCATTCGTCCGGGTGAATAACCAGAAAGTTGGGGCCTTCATAGAAGCAGTCGACAGGACAGACCTCTACGCAATCGGTGTATTTGCACTTAATGCAGTTTTCACCCACTACGAAAGTCATGGTGATTTAACTCCGGTAATAATTTGTCAGAAATAAGGTTGAGCAAAGCGGCTTTGTGAGTTGGCTCATGATCATCTATCCCGTTTTACAGGATAAAAGAGTTCTCAACACGACGGTGCCGCTAAGTCTACCAGACTTGTAAATACTGTTAATAGCAGAAAAAAACATCACCCACCTTTTAGGTGGATGATGTTTTTCATTAATGGTCGCCAGCCGCTTTTAATTGATACAAAAGATCCAGCGCCTGCTTTGGGGTTAGATCATTCGGTGTGATCTGATCTAGCATGTCGATGGCCGGGTGTGGCTGAGGTGCAGCAAACATATCACTCTGAAGCGCAGGTTCCTGAACCTGCATGGGTCGGGAGATTCTTTGCGCTGGTGTGGACTGATTCTCCAGAGAAGTGAGCTTCTGGCGAGCCTGCATAATGACATGCCTGGGCACACCTGCCAGCTGTGCAACCTGCAAACCATAGCTCTGACTGGCGGGACCATCCTGAACCGCGTGCAGGAAAACAATCCGATCCTCATGTTCAGTAGCGTTTAAATGCACATTGACCACTGTCTTAGACTCTTCTGGTAAATGCGTCAGTTCGAAGTAGTGAGTGGCAAACAGTGTAAAGGCTCTGACCGATTCCGCCAGATAATGGGCACAGGCCCAGGCCAGAGATAAACCGTCAAAGGTGCTGGTGCCCCGGCCAATTTCATCCATCAGTACCAGACTGTGTTCTGTGGCGTTATGCAGGATGTTGGCGGTTTCCGTCATCTCCACCATAAAGGTAGAGCGCCCACCGGCCAGATCATCGGAAGAGCCGATTCGGGTAAAGATACGATCGACCAGACCAATGTGAGCCTGTGAAGCCGGAACAAAACTGCCAATATGTGCCAGTAATACGATCAGTGCTGTTTGGCGCATATAGGTAGACTTACCACCCATGTTCGGGCCAGTAATCACCAGCATCCGGCGCTGCACATTAAAGTTCGTGTTATTGGCAACAAAGGGTTTATCCAGTACTTGTTCCACAACCGGATGACGACCTTCGGTAATATCAATCCCTGGTGTCTGACTCAGTTCTGGCTGGCACAGGTTCAGAGACTCTGCCCGCTCTGCCAGATTGTTAAGCACATCCAGTTCTGCCAGTCCCATAGCGCATTCTTGCAGTGGACCCAGGCTATCGACCAGTTTGTCCAGCAGCTCGTCATAGAGTGCTTTTTCACGGGCGAGGGCTCGGCTTTTACTGGAGAGCGCCTTATCTTCAAACTCTTTTAGCTCCGGCGTAATAAAGCGTTCGGTATTCTTCAGAGTTTGACGACGAATATAGTCCACGGGGGCATCGTCTGATTCGCGGCGGCTCAGTTCAATGTAGTAACCATGTACCCGGTTGTAACCTACTTTTAAACTGGCGAGCCCGGTGCGCTCACGTTCACGAAGTTCCAGTTGCACCAGATAATCACCGGCGTTTTCACTGATCGAGCGCAGTTCGTCCAGCTCTTCGTCATACCCTTCGGCGATCACACCACCATCACGAATGATCACAGGCGGGTTTTCAATCACCGCTTTCTGTAACAACTCCGCCAGTTGTGGGTGTTCACTGATGCTTTGTGCCAGTTGATGGACAGTCTGGCTATCGATGGTGGTTAATGTTGCCTGCAATGCCGGTAATAAATGCAGCGCATCACGCAGGCGGGCCAGGTCTCTTGGACGGGCCGATTTCAGCGCAACCCGGGCAAGGATACGCTCGATATCGCCAATCCCTTTGAGAGTCTGATGCACGTCTTCAAAATGAAAACCTTTTTTAATGGCCGAAATGGCATTCTGGCGTGCCTGCAGTTTTGCCAGATTGCGCAGTGGTCGGTTAATCCAGCGTCCGATCAGGCGGCTGCCCATGGCCGTAGCAGTTCGATCAATCACTGACGCCAGAGTATGTTCCCGGCCGCCATTCATATTAATGGTCAATTCCAGATTTTTGCGACTGGCAGCATCTAATACCACGCTCTCATCACGATTTTCCTGAGACAGCGCACGAATATGCGGTAAAGCAGTACGCTGGGTTTCTTTGGCGTATTGCAGCAGGCATCCGGCCGCTTCGATAGCTAGCGTTAGGTGAGCGCAACCGAAACCTTCGAGACTTTTGGTTTGAAATTGTCGTGTTAATTGTTCAAGCGCGGTTTCACGGTCAAAATCCCAGGGTGGTCTTTTGCTGGAACCGGCGCGTTGCAGAAGTGTTTCTGACCAGCTGAATTCATCGTTCAAAAGTAGTTCCGCCGGGTTCAGTCGTTCTACCTCAGAAAGTAAGGCTTCTTCGCCTGCCACTTCCAGAACCGTGAAATGACCACTACTGATATCCAGAAACGCCAGCCCGAATGTATCGTCCTGACGGGTAATTGCAATGAGCAGGTTATCCTGACGTTCATCCAGCAGCGCTTCATCACTGACCGTTCCTGGCGTCAGAATACGAACCACCTGTCGTTCAACCGGACCTTTGCTGGTGGCGGGGTCGCCAATTTGTTCTGCAATAGCGACGGATTCCCGCAGGCGAATCAGCTTGGCAAGATAACCTTCAGCCGCATGATAGGGAATACCCGCCATCGGAATCGGTTCGCCACCGGACTGGCCTCTGGCGGTCAGGGTGATATCCAGTAGATGTGCGGCTTTTTTAGCATCGTCATAAAACAGCTCATAAAAATCGCCCATCCGGTAAAAAACCAGCTGGTCACGGTGCTGCTGTTTGATGCGCAGGTATTGCTGCATCATCGGCGTGTGTTTGGTTAGGTCGTTTGTTGCCATTAATATCAGTCGATTCGGTAATAGGGGGAGTATTTTGGAGTATTGTTGGGGCATTATGGCCTGACTTTTCTGTTTCATGCCAGCCCGTTTAAGAACCATTCTCCATAGTACATTCATCAATTCCTTTTATCGATTTCTGTCATCGATATTGGCTTCTGATTGAGATTCACCGAGATTCTAAGAGGCTGTGAGAAACGTGTGGGGGGAGAACTGCTTTTATCCCCGGAGTTGGCAGGGTGTAGAGAGATACTCAGAATTCGTATCGGATCTTAACGTTGTAGCTATCAGAGCTGAATTTGTTTTTCTTTACGTGGGTGTAGGAGCCGCTTACTGACACATTACTGTCGGATGTGAAATCAACACCCAGACCGGCTTCCCAGCTATTACGTTCAGGGCTTGGTCCTTTCAGTGTGTAACGATTGCCACCGAAGATAACGTCTTTTTCAAGCGTTTCATTCACGGTGTCACGATAGTAATGGATGTTGGCTCTGGGGGTGAACACACCAGAATCTTTGGCTTTGAAGGATGTGCTCAGAGCAAGGCCTGCGCCCAATTCAAAACGCGTCAGGTTATCGGCGTCTGAACGGTTGTCTGCAGAGTACTGGTATGCATCAAGGTTAATATGGGTATAGCGACCGCTGACGATGGGTTCCAGAACGGCTCTGCCCAGATTAAAGTAATAGCCAATGTTGGTGACAGCGCCTAACTGGGTTGACTGATACTCTGCTTTGGCTGAGCCTGCATCAAGGGTGCTAGTGTGAGTAGATAATCCGAAAGAAAAGCTGCTGTCTATATAGAGGTTGTTCCACTGCCAGGTGCTATATAAAGAGCCTATGTAAGATTTCACGTCTTCTTGCTGATTTCGTTCTACAAAACTGGTGCTAGAGTTACCAAAACTGAAAGCAAGCCCGGCGGTCATGTTATCAAACAGCCGGTCATAACCGATGCTGCCACCACTTAGCGTGCCGTTAAAGCCAAGGCTGACCCCATCCTTTTTCCGTTTAGATTCGCTCTTGATGGCCTGAAACCAGAATCCATCGGCTGCCATCATGCTGCCGTAGTTAAGGCCGGTTCTAACGGTTGCACTGCGGGCTGAGATATTACCGGCAACGGCATGAGCCATTTCGGCACCCGCTTCAGCGGCAGAGTTGGTGTCGTCTGGCCGAACCCTGTTCAGGTATTGGATGAGTGCTTCATTGGAATCTGCATTGGTGACCAGATCGCCATAAGAGGTGGTCAGTCTTGATAGCTCACTCGCTGAGATAGTGCCTTTTTGCAGGCTGTCTGCTATGGACTGAATGTAGTCTGCGTAACCCAGTGTGCTGGTGATGGCTTTGATGTCGTTGGCTGCTATATCAGCCGTGACACCCGTACTGGTTATTTGTACATTACTGACCTTCACCAGAATATTACCACCTTCTACTTTGAAAGAGCCTTGCGTAGGTGCATTAAGATCGTCAATAGGAGTCGCAGAGCTTTGTCCCTCCGCTATAAACTCCATGTTACCAGTGACTAAAGCAACATTCTGTACTGACTGAATACCAGCTTTTAAGATGGCGGGCGATGCAGAGACTTTAATGACAGATGCATCATTAACAAAGACATTGCCTGTTGTGGTCAGCCCTGAAGCGGATGAACTGTCTTCAAAGCTGATCATCAGAGTACCATTTTCAGTATTCAGATAACCGTTGCCCAGATTGGTGCCATTGTAAGCAATGAATAACCCGCTGTTGGTGATATTCATTGCCGGGGGATTGTTCATTCTGAAGTAAGCTGTGCCCTTATTGTTGAGGGTTATTGTGCCATCTCCCGAAATTAGTCCTCGGAAGTACCCGTTGTTGTTAAAGTTCAGACTACTCCCACCAAGGGTATTCAGCGCGTTGACACCGGTGATGGTTCCGTTATTCGTTACGTTCAGATTGAGGACCGGGCTGGGGTTGTTGTTACTATCGTCTCTTGTATCAATAGTCAGTGCCGTCTCTGTTGCGATGCTGCTACTCACAGTAACATCTTTATTAATGACAACGGTGTCGTCCTCTCTCAGACTGTCGTACACCTTATCTTTAACACTTTCACTGATGATATTATCCGTGGCGCTGGCCGCCGCCGGTAAAAACAAGCCATAGAGTATGCCGTTAACAGCCAGTCGCAGAATGGTTTTTTTGTGCAATTGCATAACGCTTCCCTGAGTTATAGATGGTTTGATTTGCTGGTACTAATGCCGTGGATTATTGGTATATATCTATCGTTCAAGCGAAAAATGAAGGTAAATAAGCGTTAGCAGACAGTTAAACAGGCAGGCGATGAGGTTGAGAAAAATATCACTTATCAGAAAGAACGATTATGATAGTGACTTTGTCCTGATAAAACGGTCAGAAATGTGAACAAACTGGCGCTTGAACTGTCGGATAAATTACGACTATTGGGTCTGACTCTCTCTACCGCAGAATCCTGCACCGGTGGTTGGGTGGGTAAAGAGCTGACGGCTGTGCCCGGAAGCTCTGACTGGTACGAAGGTGGTATTATCAGCTACTCCAATGCAGTGAAACAAAATACACTGCAGGTGTCTGGTGAGATACTGGAACAACACGGTGCCGTCAGTGAGCCGACTGCTCTGGCTATGGCAAATGGAGCGCAGAACGTTTTTTCTACGGATATGGCGGTATCACTAACAGGCATTGCCGGACCGGGCGGTGGGACAGAAAACAAACCGGTAGGCACTGTCTGGATTGCCTGGCGGTTGCATCAACAATCACATGCACATTGCTATGTATTCGAAGGCAACCGGGAGCAGGTCAGAGAACAGGCTGTTCGTGAAGCCTTGCAGGGCTTACTCAATATGCTGACAAGGATAGAAAAAGAATAGGTCGGCCGAAATGAAATTTATACTGGACAAAAATACAGTTAGTGTTTAAATATACAGTACTCGGTTTTTAAACTGACTCTTATCTCGCTGAGGGTATCAAAATGGATGACAACAGAAAAAAAGCACTGGCTGCGGCCCTGGGCCAGATCGACCGGCAGTTCGGTAAGGGTGCGGTTATGCGGATGGGGGACCAGAAACAGGAAGCCATCCCCGCTATTTCTACCGGCTCTTTACAGCTCGATATCGCTCTGGGCATAGGAGGCCTGCCAAAAGGTCGTGTTATTGAAATCTTTGGTCCGGAATCTTCCGGTAAAACGACGCTCACCCTGAGTGTTATTGCTGAAGCTCAGAAACAGGGTGCTACCTGTGCTTTTGTTGATGCAGAACACGCCCTCGACCCTCAGTACGCTGGCAAGCTGGGTGTCGATGTTGATGATCTTTATGTGTCTCAACCCGATACCGGTGAACAAGCTCTGGAAATTACCGACATGCTGGTTCGCTCCGGTGCGGTGGATGTGATTGTGGTTGACTCGGTGGCGGCGCTGGTACCAAAAGCTGAAATTGAAGGTGACATGGGGGATTCTCATGTCGGCTTGCAGGCGCGTTTGATGTCTCAGGCGCTGCGTAAGCTGACAGGCTCCATCAAACAGACCAACTGCATGGTGATCTTCATCAATCAGATTCGTATGAAGATTGGTGTCATGTTTGGTAACCCGGAAACCACCACAGGTGGTAACGCCCTCAAGTTTTATTCGTCTGTCCGTATGGATATTCGTCGTACTGGTGCCGTTAAACAGGGCGATGAGATTATCGGTAACGAGACCCGTGTAAAAGTGGTTAAGAACAAAGTATCGCCACCATTCCGTCAGGCTGAGTTCCAGATTCTCTACGGTAAAGGTATTTACCATATGGGTGAAGTCATCGACCTGGGAGTGAAGCTCAAGCTGGTGGATAAATCCGGTGCCTGGTATGCCTATAAAGGCAAGAAGATCGGTCAGGGTAAAGCCAATGCTTCTCAGTATCTGGAAGATAACCCTGAAATTGCCAATGAGATTGAAGCGCAGATTCGTAAAGAACTGCTGTCTTCACCAGAAGCAGAAGTCACTGAAGAAAAGAGCAAAGATAAAGCAGTTCAGGACAGCCCTCTGGCTGAGTAACCATGTTGGAAGATCGCGATACCCTCGCTAAACGTGTTCGCCTGGCAGCAATGGATTTGCTGGCCAGGCGCGAACACAGTTTCGCAGAGCTGACTCGTAAGCTGGTTCTGCGTTTCCCTGAAGAAATAGTGTTTGAACAGTTAACCCGCCTTAAAGAAGAAAAACTCCAGAATGACGAGCGTTTTATTGAGAGCTATGTCTACTCCCGACAACAGAAAGGCTACGGCCCGGTGCGGATTCGATCGGAGTTGTATCAGAAAGGCGTAGATAGTGAATTGATCAATCTTTGGTTGATAGATGATGATGAATGCTGGGAGCAAATGGCATCAGGCTTGAGAGTTAGAAAGTTTGGTGCGGACAGACCGATTGATTTTAAACAGCGTGCCAGGCAGCAGCGGTTTCTAATGCAGCGAGGTTTCAATTCCAGTCAGATTCAAAAAAGTTTGAATACTGTGACTACATAGGATTCATCTGAAGATAATGTCCTCGGAACTTGTCGTTCCAGCAAAGGCAGGAATCTACTACGAACAGTAGATCCTCACCTTCGCTAAAGAAGATTAAATTGGGAAGTTATTTTTAGTTTTCAGGATTACTTTTTTCGGTAGTGTCTATGGCTAGCAATTTGGCAAGATCTTTGGCTGGACGGTAGCCAGGGATCATCTGTCCATTTTCCAGAACCATGGCAGGCGTGCCATTAACACCGAGTTCAGTACCGAGTTTGTATTGAGTATTGATGATGGTTTCGCAGGCGGATTTTTTATTGGCATCTTCCGTGGCTGGAATCGAGTTGCCGGTTTTCAGAGCAGTGATGGCCGCTTTTCTATCGTCAGAGCACCAGGCATCGGTCATTTTGGCATAAGCGGGAGCCTGTGGACCGCCTCTTGGGAAAGCCATATAGCGCAGCTCAATACCCAGTTCATTCATTTCAGCAACTTCTTGGTGGAGCTTACGGCAGTAGCCACAATCAACATCAGTAAAGGCGTAAACCACAGACTTGGTTTTGCCTTTGGGTTTAAAGATAATCATGTCGTCGGTATTGGCGGCTTTCAGTTTCTTGGCATTGGCTTTGCTTCGGATTTCATCAGACAGATTGACGATGCCGTTGTCTCGAATTTCCAGCATATCCCCCGTCAGCAGATGTTTGCCGTTAGCGCTACTGTAGAGAATGTTGCCGCGTTGCAGGATGACCATATAAACGCCGTCTATAGGAGAGTTCTGAATGCTTTTGATGGCCAACGTTGGGTCCAGGTTGCCCAGCTCAGTGGTGATGGCTTTTTCAATAGCCTGCATATCTTTCTTTACAGGAGCAGCCACTGCTAGCTGTGATGAGAGCAGGGTTGCCAGAATAAGGGTTGCGATTTGTCGCATATAATGTCCTCGGTTTATTCTCTCGTCCCCAGTCCTGGCTGAATTACAGGGCTGGTTAGTGCTATGGATGGGCACACACTTTGTTTCGGCGGGTTCCGAAAGCTCTGGACTTAAAGAGGGCAAGTGTAGCCGCATTTACGGAATATGAAACCTCCATCGCTGCAATTATGTGCAAATCTGTGCAAAGCCTTTGTCAATAGAGACGGTTTAGCCTCTGGGGTGGTGTTCTTCGTGCAGAGACAGAAGTCGATGATTGGCAATGTGCGTGTAAATTTGGGTGGTGGATAAATCACTGTGCCCGAGAAGTAACTGCACGACTCGCAAATCTGCACCATGGTTTAATAGGTGGGTTGCAAAAGCGTGTCGCAGAACATGAGGTGAAACCTCACTTTTGATATTTGCGAGTAATGTGTAGTGTTTAATACGATGCCAGAAGGTTTGCCGGGTCATGGGGCGTCCTCGCCTTCCGGGGAAGAGTGTCGTGAGACCACTGTCATTCATTAAATCTGATCGTGCACGATGTAAATAGCGTAACAACCACTCAAGGGCTTCCTGTCCCATAGGAACTAGTCGCTCTTTGTCGCCTTTGCCTTTTATGCGAACCACACCCTGACGGGTATTGATGTTATCAAGGGTCAGGCTGACCAGCTCTGTCACCCGTAATCCACAGGCGTACAGCAGTTCGAGCAGGCAGCGGTCGCGCAGGCCGATAGGGGTGTTGGTGTCGGGTGCATGTAGTAGGGCAACAACCTCCTGCTCAGTCATGGTTTTGGGTAGTGACCGGCCTTGGCGAGGCATATCAATATTGGCAGTAATATCTTGCGTAATACGCTCTTCTTTTGACAGGAAGCGATAAAAGCCCCGTAAACTGGAAATCTGCCGTGCAGTAGAGCGAGGGTGATAGTTTTGTGCAAAGCGCCAGCTAAGAAAATTTTTTAGATTGTCTTCTGTGGCTGAGATCAGTGATTTGCCATTCAGCCACTGCTGAAACAGTTGTAAATCTCTTCGATAGGCGTCACGGGTGTTCTTGCTCAAACCTTTCTCTAGCCAAAGGTGCTGAAGAAATTCGGAAATGTCGCTGGATAGTTCTGCCATAAAGGATGATGTCTTTTAACGTAGGTCGGTTTGCCCTCGCAGGGACAAGCCGACAATGCGCTCGAAGAGTGCGTAAAAGCAGATGGCTTTGTGTCAGCCTCTACGTTGATTGTCGGCTCTTGTGCCCTTTGGGTTGGAAAATAAACTACGCTAGTGATAGTTGTTTGTCTGAAATCGCAATACCATTGTCGTCTGCGTAGAGATATTGCCCCGGCTTGATGAGCCGCCCTTCAATATCGATGACAACCTGTTCGTCGCCCAGACCGCGCTTGTCGGTTTTCACCGGCATAGCGCCGAGTGCCTGCACGCCAATGGGTAAGGTGGCAATAGCAGCAACATCACGAATATATCCATAGACTACAATGCCGCCCCAGCCATTATCGACAGCGAGTTGCGCCAGATTATCACCCAGCAACGCCCTGCGGTGGGTGCCGAAACCATCCACTACCAGAATACGACCCTGACCGGGTTCCGATAAGTACTGTCGCACTAAGGAGTTATCTTCAGGGCAGCGAACGGTCACCACCGGGCCGGTAAAAATTTTGCGCCCACCAAACTGACGGAAGATGGGGGGAAGTACCGTTAGTTGCTCAAGGTGCTGATCACAAAGATCAGGTAATAGGTCTAACATGAAATATGTCTCTTGTTATTGTTCAAAACACTGTGATCGAAGAGGATCCTGTTATAGTTCATCGTGAATATCCTCGTCGATGTCATCACTGTCCTGATCTGCATCGTTATTATCTTGGTTGGCGTAGCTTGCGCTGCCTCCCAATTCTGATAAGAGCTGCTGCAGGGAATTCAGTCTGTCTCTGATGTCGTCGGCGCTGGCATCAGGGGTATCTTCGAGCCATTGGAGGTCTCTGTCAACGGCCTCAGACAGTTGTTGCTTTTTATCATCAGGAATGCCGCTGGATGCGCTTTCCTGAGATTTTAAACTATAGAGTAAAGCTTCAAATTGGTTTCTGGCTTCGGCGCGTTGCCGCACGACTTTGTCCTCTTCCGCAAACTGTTCTGCCTCATTAACCATTCGTTCAATTTCATCGGGTGTTAATCGTCCGGTGTCGCCTTTTATGGAAATCTGTTCTTTGTTACCAGACTGCTTGTCTTCGGCTGAAACATTAAGAATGCCATTGGCGTCCAGCTGGAAGGAGACCTCTATTTGAGGTACGCCTCTTGGTGCTGCTTTAATGCCTGTGAGCTCGAAATTTCCGAGATGGTGATTGTCTTCAACTTTGGTGCGCTCGCCCTCATAAATGGAAATAGAAACACTGGGCTGATTGTCTGATGCGGTTGAGAATATCTGCTGTTTTTTGGTAGGGACGACGGTATTTTTCTCTATCAATTTCGTAAAAATGCCTCCCAGAGTTTGAATCCCCAAAGATAAAGGTGTGACATCCAGTAATACGAGATCCTCAGCCTGATCGTCTCCACTGAGAACGGCTGCCTGAACCGCAGCGCCGTAGGCGACCGCTTCGTCCGGGTTAACACCGCGACTCAGGGCTTTGCCATGGAAAAACTCACTGAGCATTGACTGTACTTTCGGTATGCGACTTGAACCACCAACCGGAACCACTTCATCAATATCACTGACCTTAACGTCGGCTTTTTCCAATGCTTTTCTAACTGACTTGAGGGTCTTATCAAATAACTTCTGATTGATTTGTTCAAACCTCACCCGGCTCAGCTTATCGGTAAAGTCAATACCTTCCGCTAGCGCCTCAATGTCGATATTAGTAGACATTGATGAAGATAGGCGACGCTTGGCTCCTTCCACTTCCCTGCGTAGCTTCTGCATGGCTTTAAGGTTGGTGCTGATGTCAACGCCATGTTTGGTGAGAACTTTTTTCTTGAAATAATCCATGAGTCGGTGGTCAAAGTCTTCACCGCCAAGGTGTGTGTCACCATCTGTTGCCATTACTTCATAGACTTTATTTTCAAACTCCAAAACGGATACATCAAAGGTTCCGCCTCCTAAGTCATAAACCAGTATCTTTTTAGTCTCATTTTCCAGGTTGGATGTTCCAAACGCCAGTGAAGCTGCGGTAGGTTCGTTCAACAGTCTTTCTACTTTCAGCCCTGCGATGATGCCTGCGTCTTTGGTCGCCTGTCGTTGCGCCTCCCCGAAATAGGCGGGAACAGTAATCACTGCTTTGCTGACTTTATGACCCAGATAAGACTCTGCTGTCTCCTTCATTTTTGTCAGAACCATTGCGCTTATTTCTTCCGGGCTGAATTTTTTTTCTTCGCCGTTGATGGTGACATTGATTTTTATTTTGTTGTCTTCCCCTGTGACCTTAAAAGGCCATTTTTTGATGTCCGCCTGGACTTCAGGGTCATCAAAGTTTCGGCCAATCATTCGTTTAGCATCAAAGACTGAGTTTTTGGGGTTTGAGGTTGCCTGGTTTTTTGCGGCATCGCCGATCAGACGTTCTCCACTGTCAGTCCAGGCTACGTAAGATGGTGTGATGCGATTACCCATGTCGTTAGCGATGATTTCAACTCTTCCGTTTTTCATGACGCTGACACAGGAATAGGTCGTACCCAGGTCAATCCCGATAATGGTATTTTCCGGTGTGGTGCTGGCGGTTGCCGGAAGACTGCAAAAGCTTGAGATAAACAAGATAAATAAGAGAAGTTGCAATCGTTTAACCGTTTGGCTTGAGTCAGGCATGACGTACCAATCCTTAACAAAGAAAAATTGAGAGTTCTGAACTGCTTAACTGGTGTACTGTGAATCCGAGTCAAACATCTGTTGTTTCGACGAGGGAAGGCTAGTTCAAATGTGATGCTTTGCAAGAATCAGAAAGCGAGGGGAGGGCGCGAATAACAAGTCCTTTGTCGTTTATTCTGGCGGTAAAGGAGAGAGTGAGGTGGGTGTGAAGTGACAAAAAAAGCGACCGAAGTCGCTTATTTTTGTGATTCAGGCTAACGCTCGAATCAAAGATACAGTTGCCGGAAAAATTAAACTGAATCTTAGTTGAGCTTTTCCTTGATGCGAGCGGCCTTACCAGACAGCTCACGCAAGTAGTACAGCTTAGCCTGACGAACGTCACCACGACGCTTCACAGAGACGGAAGCAATCATTGGAGAGTAAGTCTGGAAAGTACGCTCAACGCCCACACCGCTGGAAATCTTACGAACGGTGAAAGCAGAGTTCAGGCCACGGTTACGCTTAGCGATAACTACGCCTTCAAACGCCTGCAGACGCTCACGGTTACCTTCTTTCACTTTAACCTGAACGACTACGGTGTCACCCTGCGCAAAAGCAGGGATTTCTTTTTCCATTTGCTCGGCTTCGAGCGCCTGGATGATTTTGTTCTTGCTCATTTACATGTGCTCCCAATTAGTCAAGTGTTTCCGCTCAATCAGCGCTGACTCTCTTTAAAGAAGAGTGCTGTCGTTGTCTGCATCGTGATGTTCGGCAATGAACTCAGCGAGCAGTTTTTCCTCCCCGGCGGACAGTGATCTGTTTTCCAACAGGTCGGGGCGTCGCAGCCAGGTTCTGCCCAGTGACTGTTTCAGGCGCCAGCGTTGAATTAGCGCATGGTTGCCCGAGAGCAGCACATCCGGCACGACCTGTCCTTCGAAAACCTCGGGACGGGTGTAGTGCGGGCAGTCCAGGAGACCATCAGCAAATGAATCTTCCTGAGCGGAATCTTTGTGACCCAGGGTGCCCGGAACAAAGCGTGATACTGCATCAATCAGAGTCATGGAGGCGAGTTCGCCACCACTCAATACATAGTCGCCAATAGACCATTCTTCATCAATCTCGGCTTTGACTACGCGCTCATCAATACCTTCATATCGCCCCGCGACCAGTATTAATTTCTTGCTTTGAGCAAGTTCCTGTACACCTTCCTGATCGAGCATACGACCCTGAGGGGACAGGTAAATTACTTTGGCCTCGGCTCCTGCAGCTTCTCGTGCTGCATGGATGGCGTCACGCAGAGGTTGAATTTTCATCAACATGCCGGGACCACCGCCATAAGGTCGGTCATCCACAGTTCGGTGCCGGTCATGGGTGTAGTCTCTGGGGTTCCAGGTCTGCACGTCAATCAGGCCTTCTTTTACTGCGCGACCGGTAATACCGTGCTCAGTAATGGCCCGGAACATTTCCGGAAAAAGGCTCACAACACCGAACCACATTTGGGTGTCCATGGCTGGTTCCTGATCTTCCAGCTTTTGATCGCTCAAGGCTGTATTCAGAGTATCCATGGCCACTTAAAACTCCGGATCCCAATCTACCCGGATAAAACCCTTCTCAGGGTTTACTTCCAGTACTACCTGATCAATAAGCCAGGGTACCAGACGCTCACGACGGTCAACGCTGCCTTTTGACGGGCTGATCACCATCACGTCGTTGGCGCCAGTCTCCATCAGGTGACTGACTTTGCCCAGCAGAATGTTGTCTCCGGCGCTGTTGCGCGAATAGACATTCAGCGTTTCCAGTTGATGCCAGTACACTTCGTCATCGTCCGGTGCGGGCAGCTGGTCGGCGGAAATAGTAATCTGGTATCCACAATACGTGCGAGCCAGTTCACGATCATCGCAACCAACAATATGGGCAACCAGTCCTTTGCCATGACGGCGGGACTGATCGATTTCGACGGCCTTGGTCAGACCATCGCGGTTAAGGATCCAGTGGCTATAGTCGAGAATGTTTTCCATCGGACTGGTGTTGGAATGAATCTTCAACCAGCCTTTGATCCCATAGACCGCGCTGATGTGGCCTAGGGTAACGCGCTTTGCAGCGGCCTCTGTTTTTTCCTCGACTGTGTTTGTCACTGAGTCAATAACCTCAAGCTTTAGCTTCTTTCAGCAGCTTGGTTACGCGATCAGATGCAGTAGCGCCCTGGCCCAGCCAGAATTCTACACGCTCATTGTCAATACGCAGACGTTCTTCCTGACCACGGGCAACAGGGTTGAAGAAACCCACGCGCTCGATGTACTTGCTGCCATTGGCACGACGGCTGTCAGCAACGGTCAGGTGGTAAAATGGACGCTTCTTGGAACCGCCACGAGCTAAACGAATGGTTACCATGGAATAGGTTTTCCTATAGTTGTTTCCGGCAACTTGGGGTTCTGTATCTTTCCGTGCTTTCAGCTAGCTGAAAATCTCGAAAAGTCACAGATACTTAGCTACTTATACCAACCAGCGAAAGACTTGGTGAAATCTTACGTTAGTCCATACTTGCAGCTATGGCTGGTTTGCACCCAACCATAAAGGGCGCATATTGTAGGGAAATAAAATGAAGGTGGCAATATTAAGCGGCCATCTTAATACCGGATTTGACTTGCGAATTGTACGCATGAGATGGTGGGGCACCTGACTCATTGCGATGGGTGAAATTGACTGGATTGATCCATAACAACAGGTCAGGATAATCAGAGGTAATCAAAACCCGATGTGTGACTTTTATCTCGTAGGTTGCCAGTCCATGGCTTATGGGTTCTGTACACTCCCTGTACAGAATGACAGCGAGTAGAGGTTTTGTGCACTCTGCTGTCATCCCGTACAGGGACTGTACGGGATCCACGTGGCATGGATAGCTATGTTGAAATTAAAAGTCACACATCGGGTAATCAAAATAAATAAAAAGAGTGATACCGGCTGTGCGATCCATTATGGAGATATTTCTGGCTTTTTTTCGGTTGGGCTGGACCAGCTTTGGCGGGCCGGCTGCACACCTTGGCTATTTTCGAATCGTTTTTGTTGAACAGCGTCGCTGGCTGTCAGATGACGAATACGGGCAACTGATTGCACTCAGCCAGTTTTTGCCCGGGCCTGGTTCCAGTCAGGTGGGTTTTGCTCTGGGTTATCAGCGCGCTGGTCTTGCAGGAGGGCTGGCGGCTTTTGCCGGATTCACTCTGCCTTCGTTTATTATCCTTCTAACGCTGGCGACAGGGAGTCAGTGGGTGCTGTCGGCGAACTGGTATCAGGGCATGGTTGCCGGGCTTAAATTGTTGGCTGTGGTGGTTGTGGCTGATGCCTGTGTGCAGATGTTTCGGTCTTTCTGTACAGATGCTTTGAAAATGACTTTGTGTGTTATGACGGCGGTTATTTTGCTGCTCTTTCCTGGCATTATGGTGCAGATGATTGCCATGGTTCTGGCCGCTGTGGTGGGTTATTACCGGATGCCTTTGGGTGATCAGACATTTAATCAAATATTGTCACCAGTTAGGCTGAACGCATGGCCTGCTGTACTGTTTGTCCTGCTGTTAATTGGCCTGCCATTAGTGGCTGATAATGCTGGGTTGTTGAGAGTAATGCGTGATTTTTATCAGACCGGCAGTATGGTGTTTGGTGGTGGGCATGTGGTATTGCCTCTACTGCAAAGCAGTACTCAGGATTTGATCAGCACGGATACCTTTTTAACCGGTTATGCAGCGGCTCAGGCGGTGCCCGGCCCGATGTTTACTCTGGCTACCTATCTTGGTTATTTTGCTCTGGAAAGTAATTCGGTACTGGCTTCACTGTTGGCAACACTAGCGATTTTTCTGCCTGGTTTTTTATTGGTGATGGCTGTGCTGCCTGCCTGGGAGAAGCTGTCCAGAAGGGCTGGAATAGCCGGTGCTGTTGCTGGCATTAATGCTGCCGTGGTCGGTCTGTTGTTCAGTGCGCTTTGCCATCCGGTATTGACCTCTGCGGTGCATTTTTCTGAACCCTCTTCTGAAAAAGCCGCTCTTCTTATCGTCGGTTTTTTTGTATTGCGTGGATTAAAGTGGCCAGTCATTTCACTGGTCGCTCTTTTTATTGTGATCGGTACTTTGTTGCTGTAATTTGAGTCAGTTTTTTTGTTGTATGTTACTGAAAACTATATATTTATCGTCTTCTTATCCTATTTTGAAGTAAGCAAAGGCAAAGCCTTGCGATCATAAAAACCTGCTTCTATTTTAAGCTCACTGACAGTGCTGACTGTCGAATCTCCCGGCTATCTATTAGTCCCTTTCTTGATTTATAAAGCTTCTTTTGGAGGCATGTAATGGTAAATTCCAGGCAGGCGATTCTGCAAAGATTCCTTGTTTCTTTTTTTCTTAGTTTATTGTCTTTTAATGTGGCGTTCTCAATGGCCAATGCCAGTAAAGGCTCGATTGAATACAATGAAAGTCATTTGATGGGGACATCTGAACATGTGGAGACGCTTTTTTCTCATATTATTTATGAGCTAATGGCAGGGCCTTCCGACAGAATCAGTTATCTTTCTTCGGTCAACCGTAATACTCGTATCTCTCTGCATACTCTGAATAGCCAGTTCCATAATGAGCCGGATCGGGTGCAGGTTTCCAGATTGCATGATCTCTCCTATGCCTATTCTGAAGTGAACGCGCCTGCCTGGTCTTACGCCCTGAATACACCTATGTATTTTGTTAATAAACTGAAAGGTTTTTGGAGTGGTGAAAGTGAAGCACCCGGCTTTTGGGCGAATCAAAAATACAAGCCGATTGCGCTGGGATTGATTGCGGCAGGGACGTCTGGCGTTACTTATGGAGTCGGTCTTGGGGTGTCTAAGTTAGCATCGTTCTGTAGAAGAGCTGCACCTGCTGAAGCTGTCGAGGCCGTTGGGGTTGCAGGGGTCGCTGGGGCTGAAGAGGTGGTTGGGGCTGAAGAGGTTGCTGGGGCTGAAGAGGTTGCTGGGATTACAGAGGTGGCTCGAGCTGAAGATGTAGCTGAGATTGCAAACGTGGCTGAGGCTAAAGGGGGGGGTGGAGCTGAAGATGTAGCTGAGATTGCAAACGTGGCTGAGGCTAAAGGGGAGGGTGGAGCTGAAGATGTAGCTGAGGCTGCAGGGGTGGCTGGAGCTGCTACTGCCGCTGCTGCAGTGCCCAAAAAAGCGGGTCTGATGAGTAGAATTAAGGGGTGGGGAGCAGCCGTCGCTACAACTGTTGGTGGCTATAAAGCGACAGCCACAGCTAGAGTCTATGACGGAATGGGTGAAGCCAAAGCCGTTATTGGTAATCACCCCTATATTGCGGTCGGTGTTGCCGGAGGGATTGCTGCCTGCAAAGGTGTCAGTGATTACGCTGTTGGTAGCACAGAAGCACTGAACTACTATACCGATGTAATTGCCGGAGGTACCGGTGATATTTACAGCGGTACATGGGTTGACAGCCTTTATGGATATAGCTCTACCGCGCCGAAGTCTTATTTCAACTATTACCTTGATTACACGATTATTCATAAATTGCTGGGTGATATGCTGACTTACAGAAGAGGGCCTGACATTTTTTCATTTGGTTCAGATGGAGGCAGTTACCGGGCTAATTTATGGGACGTTAGCTCATCCAATAAGCTGAAGGAAAAATATTCTGCTTCTTTAATTGACTGTGCTTTTGAACCAGAAAAGCAAAAGGATGCAAAAACAGAAGAGGCAAACTTGAAAATATTTGCTGATGTTAAAGCCTTCCATACACGTTGTGAAAACCAGAATAAGAATGCAATCAGTAAAATAATGAATAAGTCGAAGGGGTGTATGAAACTTGTTTACTCAAGCGAGAAGGTAACCAGTAACGATGCGCCGCTATATACCTTTTCACTCTGTCGTGGTGCAGACTGGAGCTACGCAAGATTTCCTTATCTCGGTTATGCCCGTATAAGAAATGGACAAGAAGATGCGATCGTTCAGGACGTAGGGCGTTTTACCGGGGCTACCAAATTAAGCTTCAGGACTCTTGGGAAAAGCCATTGATGGATTGATTCTATCATCGGCTTGCCAATTTGGAAGCCGACGATAGGTCATTGGAAATATCGTTTCAGAAATACTGCATCAGACATAACTCGTCAGAAAGGGAATTTCTTACCACCACCGGGAGGCAGCATGCCGCCCATTCCTGGCATCTGGCCTTTCATGGCATTCATGCCGCGCATCAGCTTGTTCATGCCACCTTTTTTGCCCACTTTCTTCATCATCTTGCTCATCTGCTTATGCTGTTTGATGAGGCGGTTGATGTCCTGAATCTGAGTGCCTGAACCCGCTGCAATCCTTTTTTTGCGGGAACCGTTCATAATGTCCGGATTGGCGCGTTCAGAAGGTGTCATGGAGTTGATGATAGCTTCCATCTGGACAAAGATCTTGTTGTCCATCTGTCCTTGAATCTGCTGGCTCATGCCGCCCATGCCGGGCAGTTTGTCCATCACACCGCTCAGGCCGCCCATCTTTTTCATCTGCTGGAGCTGGTCGCGGAAATCTTCAAGATCAAAGCCTTTGCCTTTTTTTAGCTTCTTAGCGAGCTTATCGGCTTTGGATTTATCGAGCTTGCGTTCCGCTTCTTCGATCAGGGAGAGTACATCACCCATGCCCAGAATACGGGAGGCAATACGATCCGGGTGAAAAGGTTCCAGGGCATCGGTCTTCTCACCCATACCTATAAACTTGATGGGTTTGCCGGTGATATGACGCACAGAGAGAGCAGCACCACCACGGGCATCACCATCGGCTTTGGTAAGGATGACACCGGTGAGTGGCAGGGCATCACCAAAGGCTTTGGCGGTATTAGCAGCATCCTGCCCCGTCATGGCATCGACCACAAACAGGGTTTCGATGGGGTTGACGGCGCTGTGCAGCTCTTTGATCTCGCCCATCATTTCGTCGTCGATGTGCAAGCGACCGGCGGTATCGACAATCAGAACATCTGAATGCTTGATGCGCGCTTCGTTAATGGCGGCATTAACAATATCTACTGGCTTCTGTTCGGCAGTAGATGGGAAGAAGCCCAGGCCGGTTTCATCGGCGAGTGTTTCGAGCTGTTTGATGGCTGCCGGGCGGTAAACGTCGGCAGATACTACCATTACCGATTTCTTCTGGCGCTCTTTCAGCCATTTACCCAATTTGGCGACAGAGGTTGTTTTACCGGCACCTTGTAAACCGGCCATCAAAATAACAGCGGGTGGCTGAGTGGCAAGATTCAGTTCATCATTGGCAGCACCCATGACGTCGATCAGTTCGTTCTGAACGATCTTTACAAAAGCCTGACCCGGGCTCAGACTGGCCTGAACTTCCTGGCCAACAGCGCGCTCTTTGATACGCTTGACGAACTCCCGTACGACGGGCAGAGCGACATCCGCTTCGAGCAGAGCCATGCGCACTTCGCGCAGGGTGTCTTTAATATTGTCTTCGGTCAGCTTCGCCTTGCCGGTGACGCTTTTCAGCGTTTGGGAAAGGCGTTCGGTTAAATTTTCGAACATTCTGGGGGTTACCCTGATAATTACCTTGAGTAAGGTGGTACAATTCTGATTTTTTGCATTATATAGGAATCATGGGAATAGCGGCATCCGTTTAAGGGATAACTTCGAGATTCTTTTGTATACTCGACCTTATTGAGAATGCTTCTTATTTGTGACAAACTGCTGAACATATCAAAACAATGCAGTAGAACGTTAGGGGATTTAGGCAAAGTCAATGAATGTGATGCTGGTCAGTGTTGGGGCATTAGGCTGTTATTTAGCAGGTGCTGTCGGACAGGGTATGCGCAACTCCGGTTGGCGTATTTCCCGCACAGGTGTGCTCGGGTTAACTATGGTGGGGCTGGTCTGCCACATCGTTGCGCTCTATTCTGCCATTCATAGTGGCAAAGGCATTAACCTTGGTGTTTCGACCATTGCGTCTTTGAGCACGATGATGGTGACTCTGACCGTGTTGCTCAGTAGTTTGCGGCGACCTTCTGAAGGGCTGCTGGTGCTTATTTTGCCGGTGAGCATCCTTACGGTACTGGCGGCCTGGCTGGTGCCTGTCGAACATATTTTATGGCAACCCCAGCCAGAGGTGGTGGTTCATATTCTGGTGTCTATTCTGGCTTATGGAATGTTAATGGTGGCGGCTTTTCAGTCATTGCTGTTGTTTTATCAGGAGCGGCAATTGCGCCGGCATAAAAGAGCCGTCAGAACCTTGCCGCCACTGCAGACCATGGAAAAGCTGCTGTTTGAGTTCCTGTTTGTTGGTGTAGTGCTGTTAACGCTGTCTCTGAGTACCGGGTTTCTGTTTTTTGAAGATATGTTTGCTCGTGGGCTGATTCATAAAACGCTATTGTCTATTACTGCCTGGGGTTTCTTTACCATGCTGCTGGTCGGGCGCTGGCGTTTTGGTTGGCGGGGCATAACCGCCATGCGCTGGACGGTATCCGGTTTTGTTTTGCTGCTGTTATCGTATTTCGGTTGGCGTTTGGTGTTGGAGTTTGTTGTTGCGCAATAATCGAAAAGGTAGAATGCACAAAATACTTATAGATTGCCAAGAGCGAGTGTTACCTTGAGTGAAGCACCTCTGAGCGTATTGATCGGCGTTCTGTTTTTTCTTTTGCTGTTTTCTGCTTTTTTCTCCAGTTCTGAAACCGGTATGATGGCGATCAATCGCTATCGCCTCAGGCACCTTGCCCGTAAGGGGCATCGGGCTGCCAAACGCACCAGTGCTTTATTGGATCGCCCTGATCGTCTGATTGGTGTGATCCTTATTGGCAATAACTTTGTCAATATTCTCGCTTCTGCTCTGGCCACTATTATTGCGGTCCGCCTCTGGGGCGACAGTGGTATCGCCATTGCCACACTCGGCTTGACGGTGTTTGTGTTGATTTTTGGTGAAGTGACACCCAAAACTATTGCCGCTATGTACCCTGAGAGAGTTGCCTTTCCTGCGTCGCTGGTACTCACGCCTTTGCTGAAAATACTCTACCCTATGGTGGTTGCGGTGAACTGGATCTGCTCTCTGCTGATGCGGCCTTTGGGGATCCGACCCGGGCAGGAAGGGGAAGATACCCTTTCAACAGAAGAGTTGCGCACGCTGGTGGATGAGTCCGGCTTGCGTCTTCACCAAAAAAGGAAAGGGATGTTGTTGGGCATTCTCGATCTGGAGAAGGCCAGAGTCGATGACATTATGATTCCCCGCAACGAGCTGGTAGGGGTCGATATTGAGGACGATATCAAAGACGTTCTCGACCAGCTGCGTGACTGTCAACACACTCGATTGCCAGTCTATCGCGGTGATATCAACAATATTATCGGTATGTTGCATATGCGCAGGGTGGCGCGTCTGTTAACCAGAGAAGAAATTAATAAGGCGATGTTGTTGCAAGAAACCATCGAGCCCTATTATGTGCCGGAGACCACGCCGCTGCATACTCAGCTATTTAATTTTCAGAAAACCAAGGAGCGCTCAGCTCTGGTCGTGGATGAATACGGAGACCTGATGGGGCTGGTGACTCTGGAAGATATTCTTGAAGAGATTGTTGGCGATTTTACGACAGATGTCTCTGATACCGGTCAGGATATCACGCCACAGGATGATGGTAGCTTTATTATCGATGGTTCTGCAGCTATTCGTTCTGTGAATCGCGCATTGGGCTGGAGTTTGCCGGCGGGTGAAGCCAGAACGATTAACGGTTTGATCACTGAAGAGATGGAAGCCATCCCCGATGCAAGTGTTTGTTGGAAGGTAGGCACTTACCGTTTTGAAATTCTCTCAGTGCAGGATAATCGCATTAAAAGCGTCAAGATGTTTACGGCCTCCTAGTTATTTACGCCCCCTAGTTTATGACATCAAGTTGAGAGGCTTCTCTAAGTACATCACTGAGCTCCTTGCAGATATTTTCACCCGTGGTGATATCGTTGACTGGGTTGCCCAGATCATCGGTGATCGTAAAGCTGTCCTCTACCTTTTCACCAAAGGTCGCGACTTTGGCGCCATGAACCTGCAGGTTTAGTCGGGTAAATGTTTTACCGATCAGTGCCAGCAGTCCGGGGCGGTCGGTGGTTTTAATATCCAGTACGGTTTGCCGTGTTGTGATCCGGTTGCTGATTAATACCACGGGCTCCATGCTGAAATGCCGGAGTTGCCGGGGAGTTCTGCGCTGAATCAAATCCGGGAACTGGTCCGGGCTGGAGAGCGTATTTTTCATATGGTTACGGATTTGCAGAATGCGCTCCCGATTGCTGCCAATAACTGAGCCGTCGGCTTCCAGAACCGTGAAGGTATCAATACTGAACCCGTCCTTTGTGGTAATAATCCGGGCATCCTGAATATCGAGTCCCATCTGATCCAGCGCAGCAACGGCAGCTGCAAACAAATTATTGGTGTCTTTTGTGTAGATAAATACGTTGGAACCACCATGAATAAAGCCGTTATCTGGTTCTGATATCATCACCATGGGTTCGCCCGGTGTCATCTGTAAAATACCCGTCGTTTGCCAGGCGATCTCTTCTGGTTGATGGCGGGTGAAGTAACCGTCCTGAAACGTTTGCCACAGATCGAAGACCGTGTTTCGGTCAAAGGATTTTTGTTGTAACAGAGAATAAGCGGCTTCTTTGGTGTTGTTGATTCGTTCATTGATCTCCGGCAAATTATCAACGCCGTGTTTGAGCATTTCTCTGGTGGCTGTGTAAAGCTGCTGTAGTAATGATGCTCGCCAGCCGTTCCAGAGGGTCGGGTTGGTCGCATTAATATCAGCGACAGTGAGCGTATATAAATATTTCAGACGCTCGATACTGCCCACTTTGCGAGCAAAGTCCTGAATGACTTTGGGGTCAGAAAGATCCTGTTTTTGCGCAGTGACGGACATGGTCAGATGTTCTCGCACCAGCCAGATAATCAGATCGGTATCTTCTTTGCCAATGCCGTGCAGGCGACAGAATTTTTCGGCATCCTGAGCTCCAAGCACGGAGTGGTCGCCACCCCGGCCTTTACCTATGTCATGAAAAAGACCGGCAAGATACAGTAGTTCCCGTTTTGGTACGGTGTGAATAATTCGGGCAGCTACCGGAAAACGCTGACGGCTTTTTTCATAACTGAAGCTGCGCAGATATTTAACCAGCAGGAGTGTGTGAGCATCCACTGTCAGGGTGTGAAAGAGATCATACTGCATCTGTCCGATAATTCGTCCGAACTCCGGCAAATATCGACCAAGTATGCCGTAATGCGCCATTCTTCTGAGCGTAGCAGTGAGTGCATAGGGAGCCCGCATGAGCTCCAGAAACAGCCGGGTGCAGCGAGGGTCTTCCCGGAAATTCTGGTCCACCAGGTGGCGATAATGACGCATCAGGCGAATGGTTTCAGCCTGAATGCCCTGAATCTCATGATCCCGGGTTATCAGTACAAAGACTTCAAGAATGGCGGGAGGGTAATCGGCAAACACCTGATCGTGAATGGCTTCAATAAAGTGATTGCAGACCTGAAAACGGGTGTTCAGCGGTCGGATGTTTTGATGGCTGCCGGCATTGAGGATTTCGTCGGAGAAGTGTTGCAGCAATAAGTCTTTTAACTGGCTCAGAATCATCACGGTCCGAAAGTAGCTCTGCATGAACTGTTCGACAGCCAGCGAGCCTTTGTGGTCGTGATAACCAAATTGCTCCGCCAGAGTGCGCTGGTGATCAAATAGCAGGCGATCTTCTCCACGCCCTGTGATGGAATGCAGAGCCCAGCGTACTTTCCATAAAAATGCCCGGCAGCGAATTAGTTGATTGCATTCGGTTTCCGTCAGGAAATTGAGGCGTAATAGTTCAGAAGGGTCATGCGTACCGTAATGACGGCGGGCAATCCAGCCCAGCATGTGCAGATCTCTCAATGCGCCGGGGGAGCTTTTGATGTTAGGCTCAAGGTCGTAGCCAGTGTCGTTATACTTCCGGTGTCGTTCACGCTGCTCTTCGAATTTTGCCTGAAGATAGGCATTCCCCGGCCATATATGGCTGGTTGAGATTTTCTCGTGCAGCTTATTGGGCAAGTGGGAGGGGCCTGAAATGAGCCGGGATTCCATCAGGTTGGTGATAATGGTGAGATCATTGGCGGCTTGCTGTTGACATTCGTCGAGAGAGCGCACACTGGAGCCGACTTTCAGACCAATATCCCAGAGCAGCGTCAGAAACTGTTCAATGTTTTCTTTGTGGGATGCGTAATCTTCCGTTTCGAGAAGAATTAATAAATCAATATCTGAGCCGGGATGTAATTCGCCCCGGCCATAGCCGCCGACAGCTAGCAGTGCAATATCGCAACCTTGATGCCAGTTAAGATGATTCCATGCCAGACTCAACACTCGGTCGATTAGCCAGGCTCTAGCATAAACCAGAACTTCAATTTCAGTATCTTGACGGAACCACTTATCCATCTGCTCTGACGCTTTGCTTAGAATCTTTTTGTAGGCGGGGATGGGGGAGGGGTGGATGGTCAGATCTGCTCGAAACTGGCCTTTGTCAAACAAAGCCTGTTTCAGTTCTTCGGGAATGTTGTATGGAGTGCTGCTCATCTTATTCTGGTTTTCTGTATAAATGAATAAATAAGCGAGCCCGGCTTGTGGATAAGTCGGGCACAGTATTAAAAAACTTTATTACAAGGTTTTTAAAGAGCCTTACTTAAAAAGTTTCTTCCTTACGTTTGGTCAGAACCTCATAACCGTCGGCTGTGACCAGGATGGTGTGCTCATACTGGGCGGAAGGGCGGCGATCCCGGGTGACGGCGGTCCAGCCATCACCGAGTAACTTGGTCCCTTTTTTACCCGCATTGATCATTGGTTCGATGGTAAATGTCATACCCTCTTGCAGCACGCAGTCGTTTTGGTCGTTGTAGCCCTCATAATGAAGAACTTGAGGATTTTCATGGAAAACGCGACCAATCCCGTGGCCACAGTATTCTTCAACCACTGAGAAATGATTGGCGTGTGCGTGTTTGGCAATAACACGACCAATGTCGCTCAGACGTTTGCCTGGTTTTACTTCCTCGATGCCTTTATACAGGCATTCCTGAGTTACTTTTACCAGGCGTTCGTTAAAAGGTTGTACCTTGCCGATCATGAACATTCTACTGGTGTCACCGTGAAAGCCATCCTTAATAACAGTGATGTCGATATTGACCACATCACCACTCTTGAGAATTTTCTTATGGCTGGGGATTCCGTGGCAAACCACCTGGTTGATAGAAATGCAGGTAGCATTTGGGAATCCAGGACGACCGGGTGCTGCACCATAGTTCAGTGGTGCGGGAATGGCGTCCTGCTCATTAACGATGTACTCATGGCAGATTCGATCCAGTTCTCCGGTTGAGATGCCCGCCTTAACGTGGGGTTCTATCATTTCGAGAACTTCAGCAGCCAGTCGACCGGCAACGCGCATTTTGGCAATTTCTTCAGAGGTTTTGATAGTTACATTCATTGTATAAAATTTGCTGTTTTGGGCTGTTCAGGTACTGGTAGTGTCGGGAGGACAGCTCCAGATTTCGGAAGAAGATCCTGAAACAATGAGTTAACAATAAGCCTAATGGTATCAGAATACCGCTGACAAGTAGCTTGCATTTGTAATTTGCGTTTTGGCTGGCTGTCGGTTTGATTATGGGTATCTGCAGGCTTTGATAATAATTGGTTTTATGATATAAAACGCCGTCTTTGGATTTGGACTGTTCTGAATCCAAAGTTAATTTTGAAGTTTTACAGAACTCACATACACCGTCACATGACTCTGGGTGCCCAAAGGTCTGATGTTAATCTATCGAACCTGATACGGGTTGAGTTCATGGGGTGTGTGGAGGCATAACCCTGTATCAGGAGAAATACATGACTCAAGTCACTATGCGTGACATGCTGAAGGCCGGTGTGCACTTCGGCCACCAGACCCGTTACTGGAACCCAAAGATGAACAAGTTCATCTTCGGTGCTCGTAACAAGATTCATATCATCAACCTTGAGCACACCCTGCCTGCATTCAATGATGCGCTGAACTTCATTGGCAAGCTGGCTGAAGGCAAGAACAAGGTTTTGTTCGTTGGTACCAAGCGTGCCGCTGGCAAGATCATCCGTGAAGAAGCTACCCGCGCTGGTATGCCTTACGTTGATCACCGCTGGTTGGGTGGTATGCTGACCAATTATAAAACTATCCGTCAGTCCATCAAGCGTCTGCGTGACCTGGAAGCTCAGGCTGAAGACGGTACTTTCGATAAGCTGACCAAGAAAGAAGCGCTGATGCGTCGCCGCGATCTGGAAAAGCTGGATCGTTCATTGGGCGGTATCAAGGATATGGGCGGTCTGCCTGATGCTCTGTTCGTTATTGATGTTGAGCACGAGCGCATTGCTATTCAGGAAGCTAACAAATTGGGTATTCCTGTTATTGGTATCGTCGATACCAACTCCAGCCCGGAAGGTATTGACTACATCATCCCGGGTAATGACGATGCTATCCGTGCTATTCAGTTGTACCTGAGCGCTTCTGCTGACGTTATTCTGGAAGGTCGTGCTCGCGCTAACACTGGTGCTGAGAGCGAGTTTGTAGAGGTTGAAGAAGAAGCTAAGGCTGAAGAAGCAGTAGCTGAAAAAGCTGAAGAAGGTTCTGAAGAAGCGTAATCCGCTTCTGCAGGGCTGGCTTGCTGCAGAGAATAGGTCGGATGGCGTGTCGCTGCTTACGACTGGGTTTAAGAACGTAACACTTTGTAGTGAGTAAGAAGGGGGCATTGCCCCCTTTTTTCCGATATACAGATAACCATTCTGTTCCGGATTTTCGGAACAAGACTGTCAATTGCAAGAGGAATCAACCATGGCAGCTATTACTGCAGCACTGGTTAAGGAACTGCGTGAGCGCACTGGCCTGGGCATGATGGAATGCAAAAAAGCGCTGGTGGCCGCTGAAGGTGATATCGAAAAAGCCATCGAAGAGATGCGTAAGTCTGGTCAGGCTAAAGCCGCTAAAAAGGCTGGTCGTACCGCTGCTGAAGGTGTTGTCGCTGTTAAAGTGGCTGATGATGCCAGCTTCGGTGTTCTGGTTGAAGTAAACAGTGAAACTGATTTCGCGGCTCGTGACGAAAACCTGGGCATCTTCGTTGAGAAAGTCGTTGCAGCTGCTTTCGATCGTAAAGAAACCAGTGTTGAAGCACTGATGGCTGGTGAGTTGGAAGAAGCCCGTAACGGTCTGGTTCAGAAGATCGGAGAAAACGTTTCTGTTCGTCGTATCGAACTGGTAGAAGGCGGTGTTGTTGGTTCTTACGTTCATGGTAACAAGAAGATTGCTGTTCTGGTTAAGCTGGAAGGCGGTCAGGTGGACGTTGCCCGTGATATCGCTATGCACGTTGCTGCTGTTAACCCAACGGTTGTTAACAAAGACGATATGCCGGCTGAACTGGTTGAGAAAGAGAAAGAGATCATTAAGGCTCAGCCAGATATGGCTGGTAAGCCAGAAAACATTGTTGAGAAAATGATGGGTGGTCGTATCAACAAGTTCCTGGCTGAAAACTCTCTGGTTGAACAGCCTTTCGTTAAGAATCCTGAAATAAAAGTAGGCGCTTTTGCCAAGCAGGCTGACGCGACTGTTTCCGGCTTCGTTCGTTTTGAAGTGGGTGAAGGTATCGAAGTTGAAGAGGTGGATTTCGCTGCTGAGGTTCGTGCGCAGGCTGGCCTGTAATCGTTCAGAGTGAAACACGCTCTTTATTACTGAAAGGTTGATTTCTGCCGCCAGTTGTTGGAAGGTGGTGTCAGTTTTTCAGTCCGCAATCAGCCCGGTCATCTGACCGGGCTGATTGCGAATCGACCAACCAGATTCGGAAGCTGAACATGCCGGCAAGTGATCGTCAACCGAAGTACAAGCGTATCCTCCTCAAACTCAGTGGTGAAGCCCTTCAGGGGGATGGTGAGTTTGGCATTGACCCCAAAGTTCTTGATCGTATGGCGCTGGAAATCGGCCAGCTAGTCGGGATTGGTGTTCAGGTAGGTATTGTCATTGGTGGTGGTAATCTCTTTCGTGGCGCTGAACTGAGTGCTGCAGGTCTGGATCGGGTGACTGGCGACCACATGGGTATGCTGGCCACCGTTATGAATGCTCTGGCGATGCGGGATGCTCTGGAGCGTTCTAATATCAATACTCGGGTGATGTCTGCTATTCCTATGAGTGGGGTGGTTGAACATTACGACCGTCGTCGTGCACTGCGTTACCTGAGTACGGGTGATGTGGTTATCTTTTCTGCCGGTACCGGCAATCCTTTCTTTACCACCGATTCTGCTGCCTGCCTTCGTGGTATTGAGGTGGAAGTGGACGCTGTACTCAAAGCGACAAAAGTTGATGGTGTCTACGACAAGGATCCTGTGAAGCATTCTGATGCGGTCAAATTTGACCATCTGACCTATGATGAGGTTCTGGATCGCAAGCTGGGCGTAATGGATCTGACCGCTATCTGCCTGGTGCGTGACCATGATATGCCATTGCGGGTATTTAATATGAATAACCCCGGTGATCTGCTCACTCAGGTGGTTGGCGGAAGCAGTGATGTAGGAACACTAGTAAGTGGGGGTGAACAATGATTAATGAAATTAAAGAAGACGCTAAGGAGCGCATGGGTAAATCCATTGCGTCGCTCACTGTTGCGTTCAATAAAATTCGTACAGGCCGGGCTCATCCCAGTCTTCTGGATGGCATTAAAGTGTCTTACTACGGCTCTGAAACACCGTTGAGTCAAATGGCGAATATTACCACTGAAGATTCGCGCACCCTGGCCGTTCGTGTTTGGGAAAAGTCAGTAGTACCTGATATCGAAAAAGCGATCATGAAGTCAGATCTGGGTCTGAACCCCTCTACTGCGGGCGAAGTTATCCGTATTCCGCTGCCACCGCTGACCGAAGAAACCCGTAAAGGTTATATTCGTCAGGCACGTCAAGAGGCTGAAAATGCCCGTATCGCGATTCGTAACATCCGTCGTGATGCGATTTCTGACTTTAAAGAGCTGGAAAAAGAAAAAGAGATCAGTGAAGACGACGAGCGTCGTGCTGGCGATGATGTTCAGAAACTGACCGACCAGTTTGTGGCTGAAGTAGAGAAAGCTCTAACTGCAAAAGAAAGTGATTTGATGGAAATCTGATCATGGTTTTATGATAGGCTCATGATTGCGGTTCTGTAGCAGGAGCTTGCATTTTTATGCTAGCTCCTGCACTGTTTTCATATCATGGCAAATTTTTGCTCCTCGTCAATTAGATCATCTTTATTCATGGCTAAAACATCTATCAGGGAAAATGCCGGCTTACAGGGAGTACTGCCAGACCGCCTGCCACGGCATGTGGCTATTATTCTCGACGGCAATAATCGCTGGGCCAAACTCAGACATCTGCCAGGATTAGCCGGGCATCGTGCCGGGGTAGAACGAGTCCGGGAGATTGTAGAAGCCTGTGGTGAATTTGGTGTTGAAGTGCTGACTCTGTTTGCGTTCAGTAGCGAGAACTGGAATCGCCCGGTAAAAGAAGTGAATGGTCTGATGGGGCTGTTCCTGCGCGCTCTGCGAAGAGAGACTAAAAAATTGCAGCGCAACCGGATACGCCTGAAAATCATTGGCGATGTTTCCCGTTTTAGTCCGGTTATCCAGAAGCATATTCAGGAAGCCGAAGATCTGACGGCACATGATGCCAAAGTTACTCTGGTTATCGCAGCCAATTATGGCGGTAAATGGGACATTGCTCAGGCAACGCAAAAAGTCGCCGAAAAAGTTGCTGCAGGAGAAATCAGTCCGGAAGAGGTCAATGATGAGCTTATAACACAGCATCTCACAACAACCGGACTTCCTGATCCTGATTTAATGATTCGCACCAGTGGTGAACAGCGAATCAGTAATTTCCTCCTCTGGCAATGTGCCTACAGCGAATATTATTTTACCAACACCTTGTGGCCAGACTTTGGTCGTGAGGCATTCCAGCGTGCTTTGCAGAGTTATGCCAATCGTCAGAGACGATTTGGGCGAACCAGTGAACAGGTTGAGGCAGAAGTAACGTGCTAAAACAAAGGATTTTAACTGCGCTGGTATTAGCGCCGCTGGCACTGGCTGGTGTGTTTTTATTACCGCCAGCGGGGTTTGCAGTATTTATTGGTTTGATCATTGTATTAGGGGGCTGGGAATGGGCTAATCTTGCCGGTTTTGAACAGCCCCTGGTAAGAGTTTTCTACGGATTCTTGATGGGAGGAATCTGTTGGCTGATTAGTGGGCTGCCAGCGGACATGGTGCTTGGTGCGTCGGCTGTGTGGTGGTTGGTGGCTCTTTGGCTGGTCAAGGGATACCCCGATACTGCTCGTTTTTGTCAGCATCCGATTGTGCGCCTGATATTCGGTGCCCTTACTCTGGTGCCAGCCTGGTTTGCTCTGATTCAATTGAAGAGCATGGAATACGGCGGTCTGTTTATTTTTATGGTGTTACTGATGGTCTGGGCAGCTGACTGTGGTGCCTATTTTGCCGGTCGTATTTTTGGTAAAACCAGCCTGGCAAAATACGTCAGTCCCAAGAAAACCCTTGAGGGTGGCGTCGGAGGGATCTTACTGGCAGTACTCATTGCTGCCGGATTTGCACTTTGGAAAGACTTCAGCTTTGCCCGGGGAATGGGATTGCTGTTTTTGACCGTTACCACAGTGCTGGTCTCTATCCTTGGCGATCTTTGGGAAAGTATGCTGAAACGTGAGCGTGGTATAAAAGACAGTAGTCATTTACTGCCCGGGCACGGTGGTATCCTGGATCGTATCGATAGTTTAACGGCAGCCATTCCGGTATTTACCTTGCTTCTAATGATTGGTCTGGCAGTAGGGGGAGGCTGATAATATGACAGTACTTCAGAAAGTCTGTGTGCTTGGCTCTACCGGCTCTATTGGTGCCAGTACGCTGGATGTGATTGCTCGAAACCCTGATCGTTACCACGTCCACTCTCTGGTAGCAGGCCGCAATACTGAAAAGATGCTTCAGCAGGTTCATGCTTTTCAACCGGAGCTGGTGGTCATGGCTGACCATAAGGCGGCAAAAAAACTCAGGGCTGTATTAAAATCAGAAAACATCAAAATCACTGTAGAGTCAGGTGAGCTGGCTGTAGCTCAGGCGGCCGCTGATGCTCAGGTAGATGTGGTTATGGCGGCGATTGTTGGGGCAGCCGGTTTGCTGCCAACACTGGCCGCGATCAAACAAGGTAAAAAAGTCCTGCTTGCCAACAAGGAAGCACTGGTCATGACGGGTGCCTTGTTTATGGATTCGGTTAAAGAATCCGGTGCTCAACTGTTGCCCATCGATAGTGAGCATAATGCCATCTTCCAGTGCATGCCAGTCCGTTATCAGGATGGGCTCGAAAAAGTCGGCGTCCGTCGTATTCTTCTGACGGCATCCGGTGGGCCTTTCCGCTCGACACCGGTCGATACTTTCAGCTCCATCACTCCGGAGCAAGCCTGTGCGCACCCTAACTGGAGTATGGGGCGCAAGATTTCTGTTGACTCTGCCACGATGATGAACAAAGGGCTGGAGTTTATCGAAGCCTGCTGGTTGTTCGATGCGCGTCCCGATCAGGTTGAAGTGGTGATTCATCCTCAGAGTATCATTCACTCTCTGGTGGACTATGATGATGGTTCTGTATTGGCACAGATGGGTAACCCAGACATGCGTACTCCTATTGCACATGCTTTGGCCTGGCCTGAGCGAATCAAGTCAGGTGTTGAACCACTGTCTTTGATTGACGTGGCCCGGCTTGATTTTCAGGCTCCGGATATGCATCGTTATCGTTGCCTTCAGCTGGCTCAGGAGGCGGCGTCATCCGGTGGCACTGCGGCCGCTATGTTGAATGCGGCTAACGAAGTGGCTGTCGATGCCTTTCTTGGGTGTCGGCTGCGCTTCGATCATATTCCTAATGTGATTGATGCTACTTTGCAGGCATTGCCAATTAACAATGCGGGCTCTATTGAGCAAGTGCTAGACGCTGATCGTCAGGCACGACAACATGCGCAGATACAAATAAAACAGAATCAGGGCGCTGCATGATATTTGACACCTTACAAACGGTACTGGCTTTTGTCGTCACTCTTGGCATTCTCGTCAGTATCCACGAATTCGGTCATTACTGGGTAGCACGACGTTGCGGAATAAAAGTACTGCGGTTCTCCGTAGGTTTTGGCAAGTCGCTATGGTCGAGAACCGATAAGCATGGCACCGAGTTTTCTGTAGCCGCTATCCCCCTTGGCGGTTATGTCAAGATGCTGGATGAGCGGGAAGGCCCGGTCGCCGACAATGAAAAACATTTGTCGTTTAATGCGCAATCGGTGCTTGCCCGGATTGCTGTAGTGGCTGCAGGACCAGCGGCTAATTTTCTGCTGGCAATCGCAGCTTTGTGTCTAATGTATCTGTTAGGTGTGAGGACGGTAGTTCCTCAAATTGGCAGTGTTCAGCCTGAGTCTGCGGCTTGGGAAGCGGGTTTGAAGTCGGGTGATGAAATCGTCGCTGTTGATGGTACAGAAACATCCGGCTGGCAGGCCATTAACATGGAACTACTGTCTTCTATTGGTGACTCTCGTTCAATTGTTTTTTCTGTCCGCTCTGGTGAACCTGGCAGCCTGCCTGAAGGTGGTGTTCGCGATGTTTCTGTGAGTGTCAGCAACTGGCTGGTTGGTGAAGAACAGCCAAGTCCGATAAGAGATCTTGGTATTATTCCGTATTCTCCTGAAATTCCTGCTATTATCGGACAGCTGGTCGATGACGGAGCGGCAAAGCTGGCAGGTGTTAAAACCGGCGATAAAATTCTTGCTGCGGATGAAATACCCGTAAAAGACTGGATGGACTGGGTTAAAACAGTTAGAGCGCGACCTGATCAAACCATCAATATTCGGATAGACCGCGGTGGCCAGGAATTGACACTGGAGCTGACGCCTGCCTCTAAAACAGAGAATGATCTGACGTTTGGTTATATTGGTGCAGGTGTTCAATCCGTGTCCTGGCCAGACGCCCTGATCCGGGATATTCGTTTAGGCCCGTTTGATGCGGTGGTTGAAGGTGCGAAAGCGACCTGGAATCTAACCAGTATGACACTTGAGTCCCTCTGGAAGATGGTGGTTGGACTGGTTTCAGTGAAAAACTTGAGCGGGCCGATAACCATTGCTAAAGTGGCTGGCGCGTCTCTGGAATCTGGTCTGGAAAATTTCCTGTACTTTCTGGCTATGTTGAGTGTCAGTCTGGGAGTTTTGAACCTGCTTCCTATTCCTGTGCTGGATGGTGGACACCTGTTGTTTTATATGGTGGAACTTGTGAGAGGCAAACCACTGTCTGAAAAGATTCAGATGCTGGGTGTAAAAATTGGGGTAACTCTGGTTCTCGGGGTTATGATGCTGGCAATGTATAATGATCTGAGCCGGTTGTTTCAATAACACCGCCAGAGTAGGCACTCATTCTTTAGGTTGATCATTTAAGGCAGTCGTCTCAGACGACGCTAAATGCTCTTGTTTCCGGGGAATGCAATGCTTTAAGACAAACACGGATAAGAACGGATTCCATGAAGCGATCACTGTTGTCTCTGCTGATTGGCTCTTTAGCCATGGCTCCCGGCGCCCAGGCGTTCGTTGTCAACGATATTAGGGTTGACGGCTTACAGCGCGTGTCTGCTGGTACAGTTTTCAATGCTCTTCCTGTTGAGGTGGGCGATGATGTAGAAGCACCTGAAGTGGCTGGAGCCGTCAGGGCGCTTTATCAGACTGGGTATTTTAATGATATCCAGGTCGGTCGGGATGGTGATGTGCTGGTCGTCACCGTTATTGAACGACCTTCCATCAGTGAAATCGAATTCAAAGGTAACAAGGCTATTAAGACGGAAGACCTGATTAAAGGTCTGAGTCAGGCCGGACTGGCCGAAGGTGAGATCTTTCAGCAGGCGACTCTGGAAGCGATTCGCCTTGAGTTGGAACGACAATACGTTGCTCAGGGACGGTATGGTGCAAGTATCACCGCGAATGTTGAAGCCCAGCCCCGCAACCGGGTCAAACTCTCCATCAATGTTAAGGAGGGTAAGGTAGCCTCTATTCAGCACGTCAATGTGGTGGGTAATACCGTATTCAGTGACGATGAGCTGAAAGAGCTTTTCGAGCTGCAAACGACCAGTTGGTATCAGTTCTTCAGTTCTGCTGATAAATATTCCCGTGAAAAGCTCTCTGGTGATCTCGAACGTCTGCGCTCTTACTACCTTGACCGCGGTTATATTAACTTCAATATCACATCGACTCAGGTATCTATCAGTCCTGACAAGCAAAGTGTCTATATCACCGTCAATGTAGATGAAGGCGATAAATACACGATCAGTGACGTAAAGCTAGCCGGTGATATCATTATTCCTGAGGCAGAGGCTGAGAAGCTGCTGCTGGCAAGAGCGGATCAGGTGTTCTCCCGAAGAATGGTCACGACGACGGAAGAAATTCTTAGCCGTCGACTGGGTAACGAAGGATATACTTTTGCCAATGTTACCGGTATACCCAAGCCAGACCATGACGAAAAAACCGTCTTACTGACCTTCTTTGTCGATCCGGGGCGTCGTGCCTATGTGCGTCGTATTAATTTTACCGGTAACACCAAAACCGATGATGAAGTACTGCGCCGTGAAATGCGACAGATGGAAGGTGCGTCTGCAAATACTCTGAAGATTGAGCAGTCCAAGGTTCGTCTGGAGCGCCTTGGTTTCTTCCGTCAGGTGACGGTTGAAACACCACCGGTTCCGGGTACCAGTGATCAGATTGATGTGAATTATACGGTCGAAGAACAGCCTTCAGGCAGTATCACCGCCAGTATTGGTTTTTCTCAGTCTGATGGTTTGTTGCTAGGCGGTTCGATCAGTCAGAGCAACTTTCTGGGTACGGGTAATGAAGTGTCTCTGGCGTTGAACAAAAGTGACGTCAGTCAGCTCTATAACTTCAGTTTTATGGATCCTTACTACACCGTTGACGGTGTCAGTCGTGGGTTTGATGTGTTTTATCGCAAGTACGATTACTCCAGTTCTGATATCTCCAGTTATGCGGCTGACACCTTCGGAGGGAATGTACGCTTTGGATACCCATTATCTGAAACTCAGTCCATCAGCATGAGCTTCGGTGTTGATGGAACCAGCATAAGTACGGGTAGCAATACACCAAAAGTTATTGATGAATACCTCACACAAGAAGGCAGGGATTACACTAATTTCAAGGCAAGCCTTGGCTGGTCGGAATCTGAGCTGAACAGAGGTTTGTTGCCTACCGACGGCTTCTCTCAGAGTCTGTCTTTATCTTCTGCGATACCGGGTTCGACAGTAACATTTTATAAGTTGATGTACCGTGGGCAATATTTCCAGCCATTGACCAGATCGCTAACAGCCCGTCTGGCGACGCGTTTGGGTTACGCAGACTCATACGGAAGTACCTCAAAAGTCCCCTTCTTTGAGAACTACTATTCCGGTGGTTTTGGTTCTGTGCGTGGCTACAAGGATAATATTCTGGGGCCTAAGGCAAAAGATAATGATAACAACAGCGTTGGTGGTAACATCCTCATTGAAGGTACTGTTGAGTTATTGGTGCCCATGCCGTTTGTTAAAGATCAGCGTTCCCTCAGAACCAGTATTTTCTTTGACTATGGTAATGTATTTGATTCCAGCTGTAGCCCTCATGTTATTGACTGTAGCAAGGTTGATTTAGCCGAGCTTCGCTACAGTGTTGGGGTTGGTTTGACCTGGGTTACACCATTAGGACCCTTGACCTTCAGCCTTGCCAATGCACTCAATCCAAAAGGAAAGGATGAAACCCAAACCTTCCAGTTCTCATTGGGTACTCCATTCTAATGCCAAGGTACATCAAATGATGCACTTTGGTGATGGAAACCGGTTGTTTTGTGATTAACCTCAATCATGAAAGTAACCTTTAATGATTATGCCGCTGTATTTTATCTCGAAAATAGCGGCATTTTCTTACTAAAAGAGTGCTTCCAGGTGCCTTTTCATTATAATGTTTCTCTGATTGTATATTGCTGAAGGATGTGTGCCGGTATTGTGAATGGCACGCTGATAACACCCTCACACTTTTCAGTAGAAACCAGGAGATAAGATTTGAAACTATCCAAATTTGCTGCTTTAGCTCTGTGTCTGTTAGTCCCTTTTTCTGAGGCTGATCAGCGTGTTGCTGTTATTGATTCTGAAGCTGCGGTAACACAGTCTGATGCTGCAAAACGTTATGAGAAGACGGCTGAAGCCAAATTTGCTCCTCGTATCAAGAACCTCAACGCGATTGAAGCAGAGGTTAAACAAATGCAACAGCAGCTGGAAAAAGATGGTCCAACGCTGACCAAAGCTCAGGTTGAATCCCGTAGCCTTGAAATTCGCCGCAAATTTGAAGATCTGCAAATGCAAGGTCAGCAGCTGCGTCAGGAAAAAGCTCAGTCAGATCAGGCTGAGCTGAGCAAGATTCGTCCTCAACTTCAGAAAGCAATTAATGAGGTTGCAGAAGCCGAGAAGTTTGACCTGATTCTGGAAAAGCGAGTGACTCACTTCGTCAAGCCTGAGTATGACATCACCCGCAAGGTTATCGAACGTCTGAACAAGATGAAGTAAATCGCATGCCTAATTTTTACACCTTATCAGAGCTGGCAGAAAAAGCCGGAGCCATACTGCAGGGTGATCCGGATAAGCGATTATCCGGTCTGAACACATTACAGAATGCTGAAAGTCATGAGCTGAGTTTTTTGGCGAATCCGGCCTATAAACGCTATCTGTGCGACTCAAAAGCCGGTGCAGTGATTCTTGGTCCGGATATGGCGAAAGAATTCTCCGGCAATGTACTGGTGTTAGACAATCCGTATCTTGGTTATGCTCGTCTGTCATCCCTGTTCACGAAAGACAGAGGTGCAGAGGCGGGTGTCCACCCATCAGCAGTAGTGCATCCTACAGCCGACATTGACCCAACTGCAGCCATTGGTGCCAATGTTGTTATCGAAGCCGGTGTGCAAATTGCCGAGCAGGTTCGCATTGATGCCGGTACCGTTGTCGGTCATGATTCGATTTTATCTGCTCATGTTCATCTGCATCGTAATGTCACCATCTGTCACGGTGTTACCATCGGAAAACGTTCTATTATTCATCCTGGCGCCTTAATTGGTGGGGATGGTTTTGGTAATGCTCAGAGTGAAAATCGCTGGCATAAAATTACACAAATTGGCGGTGTGATCATCGGTGATGATGTAGAGATAGGCGGCAATACCTGTATTGATCGGGGAGCATTGGGGAATACCGAGATTCATAATGGGGCCAGGCTCGATAACCTGATCCAGATCGCCCATAACGTTGTGATTGGAGAGAGCACGGCTATTGCGGCCAGTGTCGGTATTTCCGGGAGTACAAAGATAGGTAAAAATTGTACAATTGCCGGAGCTGCTGGTTTTGCAGGGCATCTGACGATCGCTGATGGCACGTTTGTCAGTGGGATGGCGATGATAACCCGTTCCATTACCAAGCCGGGCTCTTACGCTTCTGGTACCGGATTTATGGATGCTCGTGACTGGCGCAAGAATGTGGTTCGCTTCAGGCAGTTGGACGATATGGCCCGACGCCTGAAAAAAACTGGAACGTTCAAACAGTTCATCAAACTGATTTGTACCTGTTTTCTGGTGAATCGGGATAAATTCGAAAAGGCTGGAATACCAGCCTTTTCTGTATGCGAAGAAGTTTTGAGTTACACATATGATGAGAATTGAGGAAATCAAGGAAGTACTGCCACACCGTTATCCATTCCTGCTGGTGGACAGGGTGATCAGTGTGGATAAGGAAAATAACTCTATTGAATGCCTCAAAAATGTGACCAGCAACGAGCCTCAATTTACCGGCCACTTCCCAAATCATCAGATTATGCCAGGTGTTCTTATTGTGGAGGCTATGGCGCAGTCTGCCGGTATCCTTGGCTTTCAGATGAAAGGTAAAGGAGGCGGTGAATGATGAGACTATTTTCTATTTTGCCGGCGCTGATAGCGTACGCTTCAGACGTCCGGTCGTACCGGGCGATCAAATTATTCTGAAAGCTTATTTCAAGGCACAGAAAAGGAATATCTGGAAATTTTCCTGTGAGGCGCTGGTTGATGATAAGATCGTCTGCTCAGCGGATATAACCTGTGCAAGAAAGGAAATGTAATCTTGATCAATACCCATTCCAGTACTGATGTAAAGGTGGAGATTCACGCCAACCGCCAAAGTGCACCCAACGGCCATTATCGAAGATGGTGTAACACTGGAGAGAGAATGTCGAAGTGGGGTCCCTGGACGATCATTGGTCAGGGGGTAGAGATAGGTGCCGGGACTGTCGTCAATTCTCATGTGGTGGTCAAAGGGCCAACACGGATTGGGCGCAACAATCATATTTTCCAGTTTTCCAGTGTTGGTGAAGATTGCCAGGACAAGAAATTTGCCGGTGAACCAACCCGTCTGGAAATTGGCGACAACAATGTCATCCGTGAAAACTGTACTATCCATCGTGGTACGGTTCAGGATGAGAGTCTGACCCGAATTGGGCAATAACAACCTGCTGATGGCTTACGTTCATGTCGCTCACGACTGCGTTATTGGCGACAACTGCATTATGGCCAATAATGCAACCCTGGCCGGACATGTCACTATCGGCGATGGGGTTATTCTGGGTGGATTTACCACTGTCCATCAGTTTTGTAAAATCGGTGCATACAGTATGAGTGCGGCACAAACGGCACTCTTCAAGGATGTGCCTGCGTTTGTGATGACCGGAGGCAATCCAGCAAAAGCCCATGGTATGAATGTTGAGGGCATGCGCCGCCGTGGCTACAGTAATGAACTTATCCGCGATTTGCGTCTGGCCTATAAAACCATCTATAGAAAGGGGTTGAGGACTGCAGAGGCCATTGAGCGCTTGGAAACTATTCAGGATACTCCTGAAGTACAATTGCTTTTAGATTCTTTGAAAACCTCGACGCGTGGCATTACCCGGTAACCTATACGGCTAACTATCTGTTGAACAGTGCACGCTTACAAAGGGATGGTCTCAGGCCATCCCTTTGTCGTATGTCGAACGATTAATCCTTTTACAGAGAAACACTGGATGGAACGCAGTTCAGAACCCCTCAAAATAGCCAATAGTAGTCGGCGAGGCATCTGGCGATCTGCTTGGTGCGGGACTGGTTCGTGAAATTCGCAAGCATCACCCTGGTGCTTACTGTTATGGCATTGGCGGGCCTCTGATGCAGGCAGAAGGATTTGATAGTCTATTTTCTATGGACAGATTATCCGTTATGGGACTAGTCGAAGTACTCGGTAGGTTGTGTGAATTGCTGGGTATTCGTAAACAGTTGAAGCAGCGTTTTATTGCCGATAAACCCGATCTTTTTTTAGGTATTGATGCGCCGGATTTCAATCTGGCTCTTGAACGACAACTGAAGTCTGCAGGCCATCGCTGACAGCCCATTACGTCAGTCCACAGGTTTGGGCCTGGCGGGAAGGTCGACTGAAAAAAATAAAACAGTCGGTTGATCACATGCTGACGTTGCTGCCTTTTGAAGAAGATTATTATCGTGATCACCATGTGCCTGTTACTTTTGTAGGTCAACCCGTTGGCGGATCAGATTGATATGAACCCTGATCAGTTTGCTGCGCGAAAGTCGCTGGGGGTTTCAGATACCGGAAGGGTGATTGCTTTGTTACCAGGTAGCCGGAAGGCAGAAGTAGGCCGGTTGGGGGGGCTGTTTCTCGATACCGCCCGGATTCTGGCTGAAGAGATACCCGGTGCAACGTTTTTGATTCCCTGCGCTAATGAGCGGCGTAAACGTCAACTGTTGCCTTTGCTAGAAGCCTATTCAGATCTGGATATTACCCCTTTATGATCGCCGTGCGCAGGAAGTGATGGCGGCATCGGATGCCATTCTTATTGCTTCGGGCACGGCGGTTCTTGAAGCGGCATTGCATAAAAAGCCGGTTGTTGTTAGTTATCAAATGTCGCCACTCAGTTTCGCTATCATCAGCCGTCTGGGTGAAAGTGGATTATGTGTCTTTGCCTAATTTATTAGTGGGTCGGGAACTAATAACCTGAGTTATTGCAGAATGATGCAACCCCGGAGTCATTGGCTGGCGCAGTAATAAAAGCCCTTAATGATGAAGAATATCGACAATCCCTGATATCTGACTTCACAGATATTCATCTCACACTCAGACAGGATGCCAGCCGTCTTGCCTGGGAAGCATTAGAAACAGTGATCAATCAACATGCAGCAAAATGAATTCGAACTGTTCTCACCAGAACCGGAAGTGATTATTGCCGGTGTCGATGAGGTTGGTCGTGGACCTTTGTGTGGGCCAGTGATTACCGCGGCAGTCATTCTTGATCCGGCAAGACCGATTAAAGGGTTAAATGATTCCAAAAAGCTGTCCGAAAAAAAGCGGGATGCGCTTTTTGACGAAATCAAAGAAAAAGCGTTGGCCTGGTCTCTGGGGCGGGCTGAAGTGTTTGAAATTGATGAATTGAATATTCTTCACGCCACCATGCTTGCTATGCAGCGGGCAGTACATGGCTTAAAGATAAAGCCAGAGCTGGCCTATATCGATGGCAACCGGTGTCCTGAACTGCCCTGTCGGGCTGAAGCGGTGGTAAAAGGCGATAGCCGTGTACCCAGAAATTGCTGCTGCTTCCATTATTGCGAAAGTGGCCAGAGATCGGGAGATGGCAGAAATGGAAAAACAGTATCCCGGTTATGGTATTGCCGGGCATAAAGGTTATCCCACCAAAGTGCATTTAACTGCATTGAAGAAACTCGGTGCTACCCCTATTCACAAGACGTTTCCTTCAAACCGGTTCGTGAGTTGTTGGAGTCTGTGAGTTCATCGTCTGATAAATCAGGAAAGTGGTGAAGCAGCAGCGCCCTATTATCATTTGGGGAGTTTGTCTATTTTTAGGCGGATTCAAGTCAAACGCCTTTCATTATTCTATTCGATAGCAGAGTAATCGAATCTTTTGCGTCTTGATAAATAGATGTTAGCGGTTAGGGATGCCGTTGCTACCATAAAAAAAACACCAGAAGTAAATATCAGAGGAAAATAATTACACTCTGCCGCAGAGCTTGTAGAGTCTGGTGAAGCTGGTGCTGTGGTATAACTTGGTACAGTAGGGCAGGGTGGTGCAGGGGGACAAGTGAGTGGAGGTAAAGTAGTGCTGGACAGACAAGGCTGACCTGTATATTCATACTGCAGATTAAACTCTTTGTTACTTATCCTGCTACCACAGAATTCGGACCAGACGTTCTCACCTGCTGAATCAATGACTCTGCTGGCGTTAAGAGTGGCATATAGAGGAGTAATGACAGGTACCGGCTCTGGGGAAGGTGTCTACGCTGTTTGTCGCACCAAAAAATTCTTGCCAGCTTGGCGTATAATCTAAAGGGCTTTGTTTGTAGTTCTCTGCCAATCTGACGCCGGGACCAACCGATGGATTATTGGCAAAAGAACCAAATTGCAAATTATTCGTGAAGCTGTTGGCGAAGATATTCACTTCCAGAAACTTGCCAGTGCCCTGAATAAACTGAATACCCTCGTCAGTGTCTCTTTTGGTTCGGTGCGGAGAGTAGAAATGGTTCTCTGTAATGCCTGGCATGCTTGCCTGTGCCGGGTCGTAGAGGTCTTCTAATACCATCAGTACTCTGGTTTTGCTCGTGGAAGAGGTTTCCAGCTGAAAATAATTATGCTCTGATTGCTCCACGACCATTCTTAACATACAAGCCGGTTTGCCCTCCGTACGGTGTGTTTCCTGATACTCTGATCATCAGATGTTTCAGATCAAGTTCATCTGGTAGCTGAGTGGTATCAGAGATGTTGGTATCCCTGGTTTCAACCACAGCAGCGACTTCTGCTCCATTTGCTTCCAGCCAGCTGCGTCTGAGCTTGTGCACACCTGAAGTATTAGCAGTACGATCTTTATCGCTCTCATTCCGGAATGCAGCCAGCATATTGAGTCGGGCATGCAGGCTGGTCCAGGTGATGGTTGAGTCAGTCAGACCCTTGCCGTATACGAGCACCTTATCAATGGTTAGATCGTCAAGCATACTGATTGCAGAACTGGAAAATGTTCTGGCATCGATACCAATACCGGTAATGGTGTTGCCATTTGCCAGTGTTAACAATGAGTAGACCAGATCATTTCCGATAGAAAAATGATCCGCCGTGCCATAAACATAAAGCCGTTAGCGCCAGAGCCGGTGGATAACAACCCCATGTTGGGTCGCATTTTTAAAGGTCTGGTCAACAGATAAGGACTGCTTGCTGGTCGGGCAGGAATGATCAGCAGTTCACCATCACTACTCTTCTCAACAATGTTATTAAGCTCACCCGGTTCGCTGACTTCTGATGCCAGTACTTGCCTGATTGTCGCTCCTCTATTCCGGAAATCCTCACAGGTGGTTCTGTGCTCGGTATTGGCTGAAAACAGTGCTTCACAGTCTATCTCAGCTGATGTAGTTACTTGATTCTGACTATAGCCGGAGATTGGCGCTAAAAACGACGCTAAAAAGATAGTCACTGACAGGGTGGCACTCAATAACCGTTGTCGCATATCTGGCTCCTTTTTAGATAAAGATCAGATAAAAAATCACAGGACTCAATCAAGATAGCTAAGATAGCTGATATTTAAATATTAATAGTTGTTATTTTTCATGAAGGGCTTTGGTCAATAGGATGAGTCGTTCTTAAAATTGGGATATTCGATAAACCCACTTTCTGTCAATAGAATTTAAGTGAATTGAAATGTACCTCTGGAGTTCTCAATAAATATAAATAATTTATGGCAGAGGGGTGAAATATAGTCACAATTGTCAGTGGGTTGTGCAAGCTGCTCTGTAGGATGTCATTGCCTTTTAAAAATCTGTTAAGAAGACTCTGTTAAGAAGACTGCGGCTTATTTTTTCGGTTTAAAAGGATTGCAAGATCAAAGGATAGAAAATTGACTAATAGAGCCCAATTTATGGAGAGTATCAAAATGTATAGTTTTTCTATAGTGCGATATTTCTGTTTTTTGTGTTATTTCTCTTTAATTTCACGTTGACGGCTGAGGGAGACGTTAATTCATTACCTGAACTGAATAGATATAAAGATTGTACCGAGTGCGAGTCAATAATAAAAAACTACAACCCAGATGAAGTCGTGCGTATCAGTTGTTCTGATAATCTTGCTGAAGGTGATAAAAATAATTCTGGAAAGCGGTTGTTTGTCGCACCCGCAGGGTCCGAGTACTCTTTGACTGAGCCATTGGTGCTTGGCTCTGACAGTCATTAATTCCTGATGGCATCTCATCGACCCAATTTATCCGTCTGGTACCCGAAGAGAATTATTCTATCCAGGCCGACGATGTCTTTTATGTCCTTTAGCCTTTCAGAAGGTTCGAATGTAGTGGGTGTGGATATTGATGTGCAAACCCTTTCGTGAGCGTCTTTCTAAGGCAGATGTGTTGACCGGTTCTGGCGCTGGTATTTATATAGAGAACGCCGCGAAATTCAAAGCGTTGTGGTTGAAGATGAAAGTGAATCATGGTGATGATGGCATATGGATTAACAGTACTGGCCTTCATGCAGAGCTCCACGACATCAGTCAGCATGTAAAGCAGGGTTATTTTATTGTTGAGGGGGGGCATCAGCTATTATTATCGACCACCCTACCGGTGCTAATGATCCTGAAAAGCTGAGCCTTGATAACTTGATGATTCTATCCGATAGACAAACATCGGATTTAGACGCTTTGCAGTGTTCTTTATTGGCCGGTTCATCAAAAAATCGACATAACGTGCAAATCAATCTAGGCTCGGGTGATGTTGATAATGCATCAGGGAAAAATAAGATCCAGTTGTTTGTTAATAAGTCGTGGCTTTTTAAGGTTGACGGTGAGGTATCTAAACCCGATGAGTTTTTCAGGAAAGGCGCTAAAATTAGTTCTGACTATCGTCTTTTATCGCGTTTTCCCAACATAGAGAGAGTATCTCATTCTGATGGTAGAATCAGTGGTTTAGTTGAAGTGGATGCAAAAATCAAAAGAAGACCTTTCATTCAGCTGAAAAATTAGAGTCTGAATATGTTGACCAATTGTTCATTTATGGAGCGTTCTTTTTGACAGGTGTGCTCTGTACGAAGCTTGCGGCGACAATGAATCTGGATTAATACAATAAGTGCAATCGACTGAAATTTTAGATGTGAGCCAGCCGAACCATTAGAATCATCGTTAGAATTTGTCTGAAAATAACGTCTTCGAAACTCATTGTTTCCGAGAAGGCGGAAATTCACACCACTATTGGCTCCCCGCCTTCGAAGCTGTCGCAAAACTTTGTAGCCGGTAATTCTGAAAGAATGGCCGACAAAGAATAGAGCGCTAAGCCTCACTCGTCGGTAACCCTCTGCGTTACCCGACCTTGTTTTAAGTCAGTTGAAATTGGCAAGGTGAATTGAAGTATGCCTCTGGAACTCTCAATAAATAGACCATAATTTATGGCAGAGGGATGATATATGGTTACAATTGTCAGTGGATTGTGCAAGCTGCTCTGTAGGATGTCATTGCCTTTTAAAAATCTGTTAAGAAGACTGCGGCTTATTTTTTCGGTTTAAAAGGATTGCAAGATCAAAGGATAGAAAATTGACTAATAGACCCATTTATGGAGAGTATCAAAATGTATAGTTTTTTCTATGGTGCGATATTTCTGTTTTTTTGTGTTATTTCTTTTTAATTTCACGTTGACGGCTGAGGGAGACGTTAATTCATTACCTGAACTGAATAGATATAAAGATTGTACCGAGTGCGAGTCAATAATAAAAAACTACAACCCAGATGAAGTCGTGCGTATCAGTTGTTCTGATAATCTTGCTGAAGTGATAAAAATAATTCTGGAAAGCGGTTGTTTGTCGCACCCGCAGGATCCGAGTACTCTTTGACTGAGCCATTGGTGCTTGGCCCTGAACAGTCATTAATTCCTGATGGCATCTCATCGACCCAATTTATCCGTCTGGTACCCGAAGAGAATTATTCTATCCAGGCCGACGATGTCTTTTATGTCCTTAGCCTTTCAGAAGGTTCGAATGTAGTGGGTGTGGATATTGATGTGCAACCCTTTCGTGAGCGTCTTTCTAAGGCAGAT
>CBDAQW010000023.1:0-2876 GCA_965199185.1 Endozoicomonas sp.
CGGGGTCACTAATTTGGACTGCTAACTCGAGCTTGAACCAAAAAAAAAACTTGATTGTATTGCCAAAATCGAACTTGAACTCGAAAAGGAAATTTTTCTGAACTCGAACTTGAGTAGACTAGTTCATTAAAAAAAAAAGTAGATCATTGAGATTATTAAAAAAAAATAGATCATTAAAAAAATCGTAGATCATTTAAAAAAAAGGTAAAAGATCATTGAGAAATACTGTTGGCAAATCACAATTCTAAATCTGTTGAAATTAAAGTTGCGTTTTCTCAAAAAGCTTCATGTTGAATATTTGTTCATGCCATGGCAACCTGTTATTTTTTCAGAACAATTTTTATGTTCAGAAGTTAGTTGCATTCTTTCCACCTGACTCGTAAAACAGGGTCGTAGACCTTAAGCATAGGACAATTGTATTATTCAGCTCTACTTTCAGAGATGCTACAGTACCATGTTTGCTTATTTGTTGCTATTTGATGATTTAATTTTTTTTCTTTGGTATACAGGCTGTTGTGAAAGAGAAATCGTTTTGCGCTTGTTTGTACACCTCACAAAATGTTAGGAATTAAGCGTTAAGTTTCATTCTCAAGGATGCAATGATGTAATACCCGGGACGGGCATCAAGCCAAACAATCGGTAGTTGTAGTTTCTGAAATTATGCACATTTAATTATTTCGTTATGTGTGACCGTTTGTTTATTTGTTCTCTTTATCCTCCTGACTCGTGGGAAAACGTCGGACGTTAAGCATAGGGCAATTGTTAACCAGACCCTTTCGGAGGTACAGGCAGTACCGCTTTCGTAGTTACCGGCAGTACCATGTCCACTTGTTATTTTATGTTTTCTCCGGTAAATATGCAAATATGCCGCTGTGAAACAGACCATGTGCTGTCTTTCCACACCACACAAAGAGCAAATGTGTCTTTCCCAAATGCACAACGACGTAATGCCCAATACGCGCATCAAACCAGCAACCTTACGATCACTAGCTCGGCGCCCTAACCAACTGAGCTACGCCGCCGCAAACGTCGATTTGGTTTACCAAACATAATGAAATGTCAATTGCTACAAAGTAAATTTTATGAGAGAAGTAGTAAAAAACTGTTTAAATATTTCTCGGCATCAAACCACTAAATCTTTCAATATCAAATTTGGCAACCATTTAATTACTTGTACAATTGTTATTTGCTAACACGGAGTATTCGGTAGTCATTTTGGTGCTTTCGGTTACTTTCATGCTTGAATAGCGCAGATATGAAAATATTCATATTACGAGCTTTCAACTGAAACCATGTAACGTATTACAAAGGAATACTTGTTTATAGGTTACTTCTTGTTTGTTTAAAAGCAAATCCCATACGTAGTAATTTAAGTTTATTTATTAGACAAGACTATAACAATCTTTTGTACGTACAATTTCCGCTTACATCTAAAATTACATCTTCGATACGTAAAATATTCTTACCATGCCGATGTTCCAATTTAAAGTAAGCTTATCGGTTTTACCTCCAGTAGGCAAGGTTACATCGTAATCAAAAATTTGATCTCCACAAAAATGCTGGGTTACGTTGTCGCTGTCAACTCCTATATCTGAGCTAACCACCTAAAAGTAAGCTATCATTTCCAACTTGTAACTCAAACTCCGATGAAAAAAATTCATCTATTAAATGTAAGATAACCACCAGTGTGTGGAACATCACTTCCTATATGTAAAGTAAACCACAATGTGTCACTCAAAAAAACGAATAATATGTTACCTCTGATTAGAAAAGTATTGTTTTTGGTTCGGTTTCACTTTAAAGCTACATTGCTCGGTGTCACATTTCAAGCAACATTATCGGTGTCACCTCATTTGTGCAGGGTAAAGTTGTCGACGTCGCCAACACATGTAAAGTAACATATTCGGTCTCATTCGCTGTATACAAGGTAACGTCTTGTATGTCAGATCACACCACCTATATGTAAGGTAACGTTGTCGGCGTCACCTCCTATATGTAAGATAAGCGTTTCGGCTCCACCTCCTATATGTAAGGTAACGTCTTCGGCGTAACCTCCTATATGTAAAGTAACGTTGTCGGCGTCACCTCCTATATGTAAGGTAACCATTTTGGCATCACCTCCTATATTTAAGGTAACGTTGTCGGCGTCACCTCCTATATGTAAGGTAACCTCTTCGGCGTCACCTCCTATATGTAAGGTAACCTTTTCGGCGTCACCTCCTATATGTAAGGTAACCTCTTATATGTAAGATTACACCACTTATATGTAAGGTAACGTTTCGAGTTTAACCTCCTATATGTAAGATTTCACCTCTTATATGTAAGATAACGTTTTCGGCGTCACCTCCTGTAAGGTAACCTCTTCGGCGTCACCTCCTATATGTAAGGTAACGTTGTCGGCGTCACCTCCTATATGTAAGGTAACCTTTTCGGCGTCACCTCCTATCTGTAAGGTAACGTTGTCGGCGTCACCTCCTATATGTAAGGTAACCTTTTCGGCGTCACCTCCTATATGTAAGGTAACGTCTTATATGTAAGATTACACCACTTATATATAAGGTAACGTTTCGAGTTTAACCTCCTATATGTAAGATTTCACCTCCTATATGTAAGATAACGTCTTCGGCGTCACCTCCTATATGTAAGGTAACCTCTTCGGCGTCACCTCCTATATGTAAGGTAACCTTTTCGGCGTCACCTCTTATATGTAAGGTAACGTTGTCGGCGTCACCTCCTATATGTAAGGTAACCTTTTCCGCGCCACCTCCTATATGTAAGGTAACCTCTTATATGTAAGATTACACCACTTATATGTAAGGTAACGTTACGAGTTTAACCTCCTATATGTAAGATTTCACCTCCTATATGTAAGAAAC
>CBDAQW010000024.1:0-107124 GCA_965199185.1 Endozoicomonas sp.
TGTCCTTCGGGCGGAAGCCGACCTACGTAATATGTGCTTATTTACCGCAACACTTCTTGTACTTTTTACCGCTGCCGCAAGCGCAGGGGTCGTTACGACCGACTTTTTCGACTCGAACCGGTGGTGTCTTATTCAACGTGTGTTGCCAGATTTCTCTGGCATCGTGACTCATCACTGCCATCTCGCGAGCAACAGACGGAATAGCTTCGAGCATCTTGTGGATATCCGGACCGTCGTCTTTTTTGGACTTCTCAATCAGGGAGTCTGCATTACTCCAGACGTTTAGCAGGATCATGCAACTGGACCAGGATTCTTCCCATTCGCTGATCTTTGGATGTTTTAATACGTCCGTCCACACGTCCATTAGCATGGCGGACGCCTGACCATAGCCGTATGACCATTCTTTCAGTCGCTTAAATTCAGGGCTTTCAATGCTAGTCGCAAGGCACTCTTCCGGCATAACCTCCCGGCCGCTATGAATAGTGTCGCGGATTGAGTTAAGCAAATTAAACAGGATATGGCGAATACTCGCACCATGCTCCTCAGACTCGTACTGAGGCTTCTCCGAACCAAAAGCCAGAATAAGCCAACGATCCGGCGGCACTTCGACGGGTGCATTGGCAACGGCAAACATCATGCCTTTAACGCCAGCGATAGTAAGAGCCTTTTCACCACAGGACTGTAAAAAATCCGCCAGCAGTATTTCCTGCTGCCCATCAAACTCACTTTCGGTGATTAGAGGCATGTTATCCTTCAAGCTCAATTCATTCTCCAATTCTTACTTTATATCATTCACAGACTGATATGCATGAGGGCGCGCATCATCGCATCATCTTATTCATCCATCAATCATCAGCCTCATTACCTGGCGATAGGTCTCCTGCTTATCAGAGAGGCCGTCTGAGCATTATACAGCCTGTAAGATTATTTATTAGACGATGTCATACTATCAATGAGCTTCAAACAACAGTCAGTTGTCGCATTTTCTGAATACCCTTACCAGAAAACTATCTATTTAGAACTATCGTTTTATCATAGGGTTAAACGACAGTAAGCACTTAGTCTACTTTTCTTTTACCTGACTTCGCTCAGATTTTACTTTGTCAATATTGAAGATTTGCTTCTTTTGTGGCGTCATATATGCCACCAAACACTATATATTGTGGTAACCCCCCCCTCAAACCACAATCCATATTACAACCCAGTTTCCGGAGATGTACCGCATGACCGAGATCATCAAGCGTGACGGTTCGCGCAAACCTTTTGACGCCACCCGTATCGTCAAAGCCGTCAAAAGCGCCTTGAATGATGCTCATATCAAGGATGACGCTTTGCTGATTACGTTGCCAAAGAGGTAGAGAACACAGTAGCCCAACAGGCTCAGGTGGATATCTATGATATTCAGGATCAGGTGGAAGACCTGATGATGAGCAGCGACTATCATGATGCCGCCCGCAAATACATTGAATATCGCCAGACCCGGGATATTCAGCGTGAATCCCGTAATGCTCTCAGCCGCGACATCCTGAGCATCATCAATCAGGACAATGAAGAGTTGATGAATGAAAACGCTAATAAGGACAGCAAGGTTATTCCAACCCAGCGAGACCTTTTGGCGGGTGTGGTCGCCAAACATTACGCCAAACAATACCTTCTGCCAGCGCACATAACTGCTGCTCATGAGCGTGGAGAGATTCATTACCATGATCTGGATTACGCTCCGTTTTTCCCTATGTTCAACTGCATGCTGATCGATATTGAAGGCATGATGAACAATGGTTTTCGTATGGGTAATGCTGAGATAGAAACCCCGAAATCCATTACCACTGCAGCAGCCATTACCGCTCAGATTATCGCTCAGGTCTCCAGCCATATTTATGGTGGTACCAGCATTAATGAGATTGATCGAATCCATGCGCCTTATGTTCGTATGACGTTTAAAAAACATCTTAAAAAAGGTCTGCACTGGATTGGCGATCAAGAAAAGGCAAACGCCTATGCCATGGAGATGACCGAAAAGGATTGTTACGACGCTTACCAGGCGCTGGAATACGAAGTTAATACACTTCATACTGCCAACGGTCAGACGCCATTTGTAACTTTTGGCTTTGGTCTGGGCACCAGCTGGGAAGAGCGTCTGGTACAGAAGTCGATTCTCAAGAATCGTATTCGTGGTTTGGGTCGCAATAAGAAGACACCGGTTTTCCCGAAACTGGTCTTTGCCATCAGAAAGGGAGTGAACTTCGCTCCGGAAGACCCTAATTACGATATCAAACAGCTGGCTCTCAGATGCGCCAGTAAGCGCATGTATCCCGACATTCTTAACTACGACAAACTGGTCGAAATAACCGGCAGCTTTAAAACACCCATGGGCTGTCGTTCATTCCTTGGCGTTTATGAAGAGAACGGACAACTGATCCATGATGGGCGAAACAACCTAGGTGTCGTTTCTCTGAATCTGCCTCGTATCGCTCTGGAATCTTCATCCGAAACTGATTTCTTCAAGCGACTGGACCAGCGTCTTGATGTGGCTCGTGAAGCACTGATGACCCGAGTTGAGCGACTGGATAATGTACGCGCAAGAGTAGCACCTATTCTTTACGTAGAGGGCGCTTGCGGTGTGCGTTTAGACCCGGATGATAAAGTCAGCGAAATATTCAAACATGGTCGTGCATCTATCTCACTGGGTTACATCGGCATCCACGAAACCATTAATGCACTTTATGGTAACGACCAGCATATCTACGACAATGAAACCCTGCGCCAAAAAGGTGTCGCCATTGTTGCGCACCTACGCAATGCTGTTGAACAATGGAAGGACGACACGGGCTATGGATTCAGCCTCTATTCCACGCCCAGCGAAAGTCTTTGCGATCGCTTCTGCCGGCTGGACGAAAAAACCTTTGGGGTTATTGAAGGCGTGACCGAAAAAGGCTATTACACCAACTCCTTCCACCTGGATGTCGAGAAAAAGGTAAACCCTTACGATAAAGTAGATTTTGAACAAACCTACCCTGAACACGCTTCCGGCGGTTTTATCTGTTATGGCGAATACCCAAACATGGTCAATAACCTGAAAGCATTGGAAAACGTCTGGGATTACACGTACGACAAAGTCCCTTATTACGGCACTAACACGCCTAACGATTCCTGCTATTGTTGTGGCTACGAAGGCGAGTTTGAAGCCACCAACCGGGGTTTTGAGTGCCCTCAATGCAAAAATCGGGACTCCGATAAAATGTCAGTAACCCGTCGTGTATGTGGTTATCTCGGTCAACCTAACAGTCGCCCGTTTATCAAAGGTAAACAGGAAGAAGTGGTTCGCCGGGTGAAACACCTCTAACAGTGGAGTAACTTTATTTTCGAGGATCATCTCCGAAAATAAAGCACGAGAAAAGATGAACTATCTGCAATATTATCCGGTGGATGTCGTTAATGGCGAAGGCACTCGCTGCACGCTGTTTGTCAGCGGCTGCGAGCATCTATGCAAAGGCTGCCACAACTCCACCAGCTGGGATGCCAGCAAAGGGCACCCATTTGATCAGGCCATGGAAGATCAGATCATCCGTGATCTAAGTGATCGGAGAATACACCGGGATGGTTTATCCCTGTCAGGGGGGGATCCATTGTTTCCGGAAAACCTTTCGTCCATTCTGAAACTGGTCAGGCGGGTCAGATATGAGCTGCCTGATAAAAATATCTGGCTATGGACCGGTTATACACTGGAAACACTAAGCAAACCGCAAAAAGAAGTGGTGGGTTATATTGACGTATTAATTGATGGAAAGTTCGAGCTGGAGAAAAGAGATTTATCATTACCCTGGCAAGGAAGCAGCAATCAGCGTGTTATTCCTTTACACTGCTCTCACTCAGTCGTTAGCTAAATGAAAAACACGAATGCAAACATCAGGCAAAGCCATTCCATCACTGATTACCGCTGACAGCGTTTCATTTCAGTATTCATTCCTTCATCCTCGATATTGGGCACTCTGGACAGGTATAGGGCTGTTATGGCTGATTACTCAAACGGTACCTTATCGCGGGCAGTTGCTACTCGGTAAAAGCATTGGCCGCCTGCTTTTGGCTACAATTCCATCCCGCAAGAAAGTAGCCAGTCGCAACCTGCAGCTCTGTTTTCCCGATATGCCAGAGGATCAACGTACAGCATTGTTGGTGAAAAATTTTGAGTCCACCGGCATTGCTCTGTTTGAAATGGGCATGGCCTGGTGGTGGCCTGACAAGCGATTAAGCAAATTGCTCACCTTCAAAGGTCTTGAGCATATTGAGCAGGTTCAAAAAGAAGGCCATGGTATTTTATTGTCATCCATGCATGTTCTCCCTCTTGAAATAGGTGCCCGCCTTTTCAGTCTTAAAAGTGATGGTATTGCCGTTTATCGCACTCATAACAATCCCGTAATGGAGTATCTACAAGTAAAAGGGCGCCTTAAATCTGCAAAGGGGTTACTGGATAAGTTCAAGTTAAAATCCGCTGTAAGAGCACTGCGTCAGGGAGAGACAGTCTGGTATTCATCCGATCAGGATTTTGGCCCTGACGGTGCAGAATACGTACCATTTTTCGCGGTTCCTGATGCAGCAACGGTGACTGGTGGAAGTACTCTGTGCAAGTTATCCCGAGCCAGACTGATGCCTATGATCGTTACCAGAAATAATGATAATAGTGGCTATATTGTTGAAATTTTACCCCCTCTGGATAATTACCCCAGCGGCGATGATCGTGCAGATGCCGTTCGTATGAACAAAGTGATTGAAGAAAGTATTCTGAAAGCCCCGGAACAATATATGTGGGTGCACCGTCGTTTTAAAACAAGACCCGACGGTAACAACCATTCCCTCTATCGTTGAACCTACATTCGACAGCTGTCGCAAACGTTCTCCGTAGGTCAGATTTCATGCTGATTGTCGACTCTTGTACCCTATGGGTATCAGTCTTCGGTGGGAAGCGACCTACATTGGTTTTGCGACAGTCTCTTTGGGGTGAGGATGTCAACCAACCGCCAACCAAATTCCCACAGCGACCATCAAACTTCCTGCCACACGATTCATCGCTTGCACATTACCGCCTTTCTCCAAAAAATGCCTCAGCGTTCTACCACCACTGGCATAAAGCATCAGGCAGCTGAATTCCAGCAGCAGAATAATACTGATCAGAACCGAAATCTGAGAAACCATCGAAATACTGGTATTAATGAAAGGCGGCAACAAAGATATGAAAAAAGCCCAGCCCTTCGGATTAGCAACCGCCGTCACAAAACCCTGAGTCGCAAGATCCTTGCGGGAAACTGAATAGTTGAAATCACCATCCGCAGACACTGCCATCTTCCCTTTAGAGCACCACATCTGATAACCCACATAACAAAGATAAGCACCACCAACCCATTTCATCAGGGCAAATAGCTGGGGATAGTTCAACATCACAGCAGCCACACCAATCACCGCTGATACCGCTACCAACCCAACACCAATTAACTCACCTACCATCATCCACAATGTACGACGAACACCAATAGTCATACCCATGGTCATCGCCAGTGTCATACAAAGCCCCGGCGTAACGGAGACAATAAAAAAAGTAGGCACAAACAATGCCAGAAGGGAAACATCAATCACTATGGAGTCTCTAATTATTAATTTAACCCGGTGTGTGACTTTTATCTCGTAGGTTGCCAATCCATGGCTTATGGGTTCTGTACACTCCCTGTACGGGATCCACGTAGCATGGATAGCCATGTTGAAATTAAAAGTCACACATCGGGTTAATTTATCGCCTGAGAATGGCGATCCATCGTCCAAGATTTAGCAAGCCGGCCAACGCACCTGCTACGTAAGTCCAAGCGGCGGCTTGTAATACTTGCCTGGCGGCCGGTAAATCCTGTTCCGACAAATACCCTTCAGCCAGTAACGGCATTGCTTTGTTAAAACTGGCGTCTAGTTCCACTGGCAAATTCATAAACTGAACCCAGATAGCCGCGAGCATACCGGAAGCGCCAATCAACAGCGTCAGAAACGTACTTTGGGGAATGCGCGTCAGTAAAAAAAGGAAGGGAGTGACCAGCAAAGCAATGGCGCTGAAGCGTTCAATCATTATCGCCAACCTGATACGCTTTTGTCTCAACATAAAACCTCTGTGCTGTTGTTTATGTTGTAAAGCGTGACCTATTTCGTGAGTTGCCACAGCAACAGCAGCGATTGAACGACCGTCATAGTATTCCGGAGAAAGTGACACCTGTTTTTCATCGGGATTATAATAATCTTCTCCGACACCGCCTTTCTGCACTTTGACGCCATCAAGCTCAAAACGCTGGATAAGATGCTCTGCCAGCTCTCCGCCGGTGCCCTGCAAGTCGGGACGTTCCTGACCATAACGTCTGAGCGTTCTCCGTATCCACCACTGAGGGCCAAAAACTAACGATACAATCGCCAGACCAATAACAATGATATGCATCCTGCGCCCTTAATAAAGTAATTTGAAAACAGCACTCAATGATCCCGGTCTTCAGTTTCCAGACGCTCAATTTCTTCTCTGAATTCATTCAAATCTTTGAAGTGACGGTATACTGAAGCAAAGCGGATATAGGCCACTTCATCGAGAAGCTTCAGTTGATGCATCACTTCTTCTCCCAGAATACGAGAACTGATTTCACGCTCGCCAGTGGCTCTCAGGCGATGAATAATCCGGCTAATGGCTTCTTCAAGCTGCTCAATACTGACGGGGCGTTTTTCCAGTGCACGAGTCATACCGGCACGCAATTTATCTTCATGAAAAGGCTCACGAGAACCATCACGCTTGACCAGACGCGGCATCAACAGTTCAGCCGCTTCATAAGTGGTAAAACGCTCAACGCAACTCAAGCACTCCCGACGCCGACGCACCTGATTGCCTTCGGCCACCAGTCTGGAGTCAATCACTTTGGTGTCATCTGCACCACAAAATGGACAATGCATTTCTCAGGGGAACCTATTCGTTTCTTGGATAGAGCGTAAAGCCAATGATAACCGGATGCATTTTTATTACAAGGCAGTCAACGTCTGATTCAGACTGTTCAAAATAAAATATAAGAAAACTGGACAAGCAGCTGATTGCAAACTTTTATATAAGCACCATTACTTCTCTTATAGGTATAAATACAAAGATGCAAAAAAACGCTGTTTCAACAAATCAATCACTTCCGTTCCAGCAATGGTGTTGTCTGATTCTTTTGCTGTCGGTTTTGGCGTGTCTTTCTACAAAAGCACTGGCTCTTGAATTGCACTCTTCCCCCATGGGAATCAGTGTCACCACCAGCAGTCAAACTTTTCTGCTAGAAGGTGTCGATATTGATCGTCTGAATGGTTTGCCTCAACAAATTCTTGAGGCTAGCCTGATCTCTCACTTTTATTCTTATGCGCTGAACAAGCTTACTGACGTGCCAAAAAGTGCATTGCTTGCTCATCCGCTTTATTCTGTTTCTATCGCCTTAAAGACCTTCTTTAGTTACAACTTATTCTACAAAGGATACCGTTTTGCAAACGGTTTAATGAATGAGAGCCTGGCTGCTGCTGATTATTACCACCAACGATTAACCGAGGGGAAGCGTTATGGGTACATGCAGGCAGTGACCGACAGCACCTTTGCTCAACGACACTTGAATCTAAGATTTGTTTATCCAAAATCTGAAATCCCTTATCTGGAGATTCATCGCCTTACCGGCATTACACCAACATTCGAGGCCAGTGATACAAACGACAACCATTGGATGTCTCTCTATGAACGTTTGTACCGTGACGGATATCAAACGCTCAGAATTTATCCCGGATTAACCCATGGCGAAGTCAAGGTTCAGCTTTTAGAATCTTCTGTAAAAACAGATGCCTCTTTCATTATGCAACTAGAGGTACCAGAATCTGCTCATCTTGATTTTGAAATTCTCCGCCAGCAAATCCCGGCACCTGAAACCTATCAACAGTCTCACCTGGTTAATACACTGCACCCGGATTTTATAGGTCTTGTGCTTCAGGCAGAACATACTGACACCCTCTTGGCACCGCCAATGATTAGCGACGTCAGGCAATCTGGTGAAGCCATGGCATTCATAGGTGAAGACTCCAGCACATTTGTTAGCAATTTTTCTGACGCTCTGAATATGCAAAGAGGTGTTGTCTATCACACCCGGTCTGACCGACTTAAAAATACACTTAAGGTGTCTCAGGATGAATTTCTGACATGGATGAAACACTCTCGTGCCGAAGGTGTTATCAATAATCAAAATCCTCAGATCATCTTAAAACCCTTTCAGGCAGAGTCATTTTTATTGGGGATAACCATTCTTGGTGCCGAAGTGCTAGAAGGTGCTTATGATTCAATTAAATCGCATTCAACAACAAAGCCGGTTATCGACAGCGTTTCGGATATAACGTCTCTGGATAAAACTTCCGATAAGTTTTTGATTCAAACACTGCCTGCTGACACAAAAATATCCACCATTCGATTAGCCTCAGGAAGTGCCAGTGGCACAGAAACAACCACTACAAGTAGCCGGTCTTTAAACGGGATGTCGAATCGAAATGATAGAGATGGTGATAATGGCGATGGTGATGGTGGTGGTAACCCTCCCTCTCAACGTATCTGCAACCTGTGCAAACAGCAACCTGCCCTACCAGGCAGCGACCGTTGTAAAAACTGCGCAGATATAGAACACGATGGGGTAACCCTTGACAAACCCCGAGATCCACCCGGTCAAAAGTGTACATACATTCTTCCCGGCGATAGGAATCTCGAAAGCTACCGATTGAGCACGTTTATCCGATACCCCAACGATGCTCCTGTGAATCCAAGGATACTGGCTGCATGTGGTTTCTTTTACACCGGTTATAAAGATCGGGTTAAATGTTTTTGTTGTGGCCGAAATGTTGAAAGCTGGACGATAAATGATGATGTTACAAGCTCTCGCTGGCATACGCGTGACTGTCAGCTCACGCGAGGAGCGGAGTGCGGCAATGTCCCCATCGGTTTTTCGCGATTGAACAGACCGACTGCACCAGCCAGACGTCATGGCCAATCCGGAAGCCCTTCTCAACCTGCTGCGTCAGGGAGTGCTTTACACTCACAGTCTCCTGCCAGTAATAATCCGCATCGACAGCCCACTGCTGGCAGTATATTGATGCAACAAGCTCCCCAGCAAAGTGCACGAAGCGTACTAATGGGCAACCATAACCAGCAGACAGCTTCTGCTCAGCCTTCTACTGCTATTACGAGTGTTACGAGGCCAACGACTCATAGAGCACCACCTAGTTTCTTTGAGTTCGCAACAATGCCATCGGTAAATCATGAACGCTTTGTGCGCGACCTTGATGTAAGCAAAGAGCTTGACCGGCGTAAATCATTCCGAGGATATACTTCAGAACATGTTGTACATGCACATGATTTAGCAAAAAGTGGATTCTTTTTCCTCGGCAACTCAGACCGCGTGCAATGCTTCTCTTGTGGGGGTGTTCTAAGGAATTGGAAACCAGGGGATGATGTCAAGAGGGAGCACGCACGTCACTTCCCAACTTGTAGGATGGTACAAAATAGAGAATTCCGTAACACTCCCGCTCCCCAATCTGCTACTCCACCGCTAGCTAGCCCACCGCCAGCTCTTCAACCGCTTCCGTCGACGCGCCCTGATTTTAGTGCCGAAGACAGACGCAATCTGAATGCCTTATTTCCATGCCTTCATCCTATATCTCCTTATATGAGAGACATAGACAGCAGGCTTGAGACCTTTGATAACCGCTGGCCTGCACACAAAGCTCGAGCAACACCTCAACAAATTGCAGAAGCTGGCTTTTTCTTTCTGGGCGAGAGGGATAGAGTCAAATGCTATTACTGCAACGGAGGCTTACAAAACTGGGAGCCAAACGACGAGCCTTGGACTGAACATGCTAAATGGTTTCCTGAATGTGAATTCGTGCTTCAACAATTAGGTACTGATTATGTTAGCGATATCGTTGCCAGATACCCTAATCTACCAAGACCAGCCCTTCAAAATGGAGTATCTAATTATCGATCACACAGAGGCGGAGCTAATAATAGATCACCCAGTCCGCTTCCTGAAATTATTGACCCTCAGGCGGAACTGGACAATGCAAAAAGAGCATTGGCAGGGCTTATAGAAAATAGTTTCCCGCTGGACCAGACAACAATCAATGCCATTGTTGATTGCTTGCATACCAGTTATCAGGATGAGATTGAAGCGATCACAAATGCGTTACAGAACCCTGACGCCAACACCGGTAATGAGGTGTTTGGAACCTTCACAGAGAACGTTTTTAACAATAAATTTTGTACTCCTGATCAGCAATGCGAACTATGCCGAGCTCTTCAAACATCCGGCGAGGTGCAATCTCCCATCGGTATGAGAGCAAACTCAGCCTCACCCACCAGCTCTGGTAACCAGTCACCAGAGCCCATGAACGGATCTTCTTCCAGTGGTAACCAATCCCCAACAGAGCTCATGAAAACAACGCCCAAACAGAGCGAAGCTGCAGAGGGAAAACCGCAAAAAAATATAGAGGCAAAACTTAAAGAGTTACAAGAAAATAAAACTTGCAAGATATGTCTGGATAGGGACTCCGATTCTGTTTTTGTTCCCTGTGGGCACCTATGCTCTTGCATGAAATGCGCTCAACATTTACGAAAATGCCCCATCTGCAGGGTAAAGATAGAAAAGATAATAAGAACTTATACCTCATAAGCTTAGGGGTTGCCAGCCTGCAGAGTTTTGCAACAGCCTCAAAGGCGGGAATGACGAGAGTGGTAAATTCTGCGTTACCACTATCCTAACTGACAAAAAAGCCGGAAAATACTTCCGGCTTTTTTATGCAGCAGTTATATGTAAAGACGATTTTATGTAAAAGCGATTTTCAATCAGCGATACACAGGCAAGCGTGCACAGACTTCCAGTACTTTCGCTTTCACTTCAGCTTCTGCTTTTTCATTACCAATGTTATCCAGCACATCGCAAATCCAGCCAGCCAGATCAGCAGCATCCTGCTCTTTAAAGCCTCGACGGGTGATTGCCGGAGAGCCAATGCGCAGACCACTGGTGACAAATGGTGAACGTGGGTCGTTAGGTACAGCGTTTTTATTAACGGTGATATTGGCACGGCCCAATGCAGCTTCAGCATCTTTACCGGTGTATTCTTTGCCAATCAAATCCATCAGGAACAGATGATCTTCAGTCCCCCCGGAAACAATATTGATACCTCGCTCAAGCATAACTGCCGTCATAGCCTGAGCATTTTTTACCACCTGCGCCTGATAAGCTTTGAACTCATCAGACATGGCTTCTTTAAAACAAACAGCTTTTGCAGCAATCACATGACAAAGAGGACCGCCCTGCGACTCAGGAAAGACAGCGAAATTGAACTTCTTGTTCAGCTCTTCATCGTCATTAGCCAGAATCAGACCACCTCGAGGCCCACCAAGGGTTTTGTGAGTGGTGGTGGTCACAACATCCGCAATACCGACCGGAGAAGGATAAACACCCGCAGCGACCAAGCCAGCGATATGCGCCATATCAACAAACAGGTATGCACCCACCTTGTCAGCAATATCGCGGAAGCGCTGCCAGTCAACAATTTTGGAATAGGCTGAAAAGCCAGCAATCACCATCTTTGGTTTATGTTCAAGCGCCAGAGCTTCTACCTGATCGTAATCGATCTCACCGGTTTCAACATTTAAACCGTATTGCACCGATTCATAAATACGACCAGAAAAGCTGACTTTAGCACCGTGAGTCAGATGCCCACCGTGAGCCAGGCTCATACCGAGGACCACATCACCGGGCTGCAGCAACGCCATATAAACGGCAGCGTTCGCCTGAGAGCCGGAATGTGGCTGCACGTTAGCATAACCGGCACCAAAGAGTGCTTTGGCACGATCAATAGCCAGCTGCTCTGTAACATCAACATGTTCACAGCCACCGTAGTAACGTTTGCCTGGATAACCTTCAGCGTATTTGTTGGTCAGTGCGCTGCCCTGAGCTTCCATCACCCTTGGGCTGGTGTAGTTTTCTGAAGCTATTAGCTCAATGTGCTCTTCCTGACGGATGATTTCTGCATCGATAGCCGCTTTGAGTTCAGGGTCGAACTCTGCAATAGTCATGTCCTTTGTGAACATTCATTACCCCTGGGAACGTTGCCTGTATTATCTGGAAGGGTATTCTAATACAGCTTGCAGCGTAGCGTCAGTCAAATATTCAATTTGAAATCACTGATTGCTTCCGGAGCTATTCGGGTTGGTTCCTGTTTTCCGTGAGTCAAACCAATTTGTCAAAAATTCCACGCCATATTTTGTAATGTCTATTCCCAAGATATAACGAAAAAAAGGAATGACCATCTCTTTTTGTAGAGCATCGAAAGCGGTTTCTATCCAATTATGAACATCCGTACTCAGACTTCCAGGTAAACACTTACGCTGCCCTTTCAAAATTGGTATTAATTTTATTCGACCAGCAGCACCCGAAGACAATATATCTACACCGCCTAACTGGTTGATAACTTGATCAAAATAAAAAGACATTTGGTCATTCAACCCGGCACTACAGAATGAAGTACATGCTCCACCATAAGCAGAAGCATAAGCTAACGCTCTCGAGTTCCACCGTTTTAATACTTGCCCTTGCTTTGAGAGAACACAATCAACCCAGCCACTGACATCTTCACACTTTAGCCTGAACCCCCCTTCATCAGTATCAATAGTCAGGCTGCCATCTTCCTCATCATAAGTATCTTTAATTCGGGTGGCGCCATAGTCAGTTATTGTGATTTCCATATCGAGACGTAATGCGTATTTATATGCTGTAAGGGAAAGCGTCACTCTATCGCAATGGTTTTGACAAATCTGTACGGCGGCAACCTGATCAATATTGAACAGACAAAGAACGAATAACAGCTTATTAAGTTTTTGCATGTTTGATTAATCACCGTGCATTTTATTTAGATTATAAGAGCGGGGGTTGACGACACCCCATACTGCAGCGCTGAGTATAGGCGGGTTGGAGAATATGCGAAGAAAATACAAAAAAAAACCGAAGCAGGTATTAACCTCTTCGGCTTTGATGTGTGGTGGGCCCACCAGGACTTGAACCTGGGACCAACGGATTATGAGTCCGCTGCTCTAACCAACTGAGCTATAGGCCCAAAGCGGAGAGAATTATAAGCACAACTCTGGGGTCTCGCCAACCCCTGATTGTTTAGATGGGGGTTTTTCCTTACCAGTCAGGAATAACAACATTGAACTAGCGTTGAACTATTGCTCAAATAATAGTGCTCATTAATTCCCCATGTATTGACCTGCGCCACTCGCACTGGTTGTTTTTATAGGGGATAATACCGAAGAGTCAACACTGCAAAAACAAGAAACACGCTCTATTTCAGTGCGCTGTTCCAGTGTTGTCTTATTTCCGGCGACTGGCAGCAAGCCAGCGTCAGATCGCAGTGGATGAGGAAATTATGGCGCTGGATAAAATCAAAGAGAAGATACGGTCCGGACTGCACAATTTTACCGGCCTGTTTGGTGGTAAAACCATTCTGGCGGTGGTCGGTCTGCTGATCCTACTGATAACCACATTAGGCTGGTACTGGAGCAATGAGCCTAAGCCTTTCTCAGTGCAGGCCAATGCTGAAAAACTGGCAACCGCAGACGGACAACAGGTGGTAACCGGTTATACAACAACGGCAACCCTTTATACCGTTGCCGATACTCTGTTGAGCAAACCCGGTGGTTTTCTGCGTAACGATATTATGCCGCCCGGGGTTTTGTTGGATAACATGCCCAGTTGGGAGCTGGGTGTTCTGGTGCAGGTTAGGGACCTTGCCCGGGCAATGCGCCGTGACTTCAGTCGTTCGCAATCACAGTCTCAGGAAGATCGTGATCTGGCCGTTGCAGAACCGCAATTTAACTTTGATGCTAAAAGCTGGATTCTGCCTTCCAGCGAGCAGGAATACCGCCGGGGTATTGATAAGTTGCACAACTATCTGCACCGTCTGCCAAATAACCAGGATCCTGCCCAGTTTTATTCCCGGGCTGATAATCTCACACGCTGGCTGAATGATGTAGAAACCCGTTTAGGCAGCTTATCGCAGCGATTAAGTGCCAGTGTTGGTAAAGAACGCTTAAATACCGATCTGGCCGGTGATGCCGAAGCAACTCAATCGACCAATGCCGGTATGCTGCTGGATGTTAAAACCCCCTGGCATCAGATTGATGATGTGTTTTATGAAGCCCGTGGTACTTCTTGGGCATTGATTCACATGCTACGTGCCATTGAAGTGGACTTTGCGGATGTGCTGGACAAGAAAAATGCCACTATCAGTCTGCGCCAGATTATTCGCGAACTTGAGGCGACTCAGGATACCGTGTGGGCACCGTTTATTCTGAACGGTTCGGGTTTTGGTTTTCTGGCGAACCATTCACTGGTGATGGCGAATTATATTTCCCGCGCCAACGCTGCCATTATTGACCTTCGCCGTCTGTTAGAACAGGGCTAAGTTTTTCAGGAATAACCAATAACCACTAAAGCCTCTCTTTGAGAGGCTTTAGTGTGTATGGAGTTTGTCTATGAAACGTTTGCAACAGCAGATGCGCTTTATTCGAGAGCTGGAACAACTTAAAACCGTTTACCGGCAAACCACCGTAAAGCCGGATAATAACCGCCATGAAAACAGTGCCGAGCATAGCTGGCAGATCAGCCTGTCGGCACAGATTTTGGCGGAATACGCAGAAGAATCGATCAATATCCAACGTGTAGTGAACATGCTGCTGATTCATGATGTAGTAGAAATTGATGCCGGAGATACCTTCGCATTTGCCGCTCAGGAAGACCTGGAAGACCAGGAAGATAAGGAAATTACAGCGGCTAATCGCCTGTTCGGATTATTACCGGAAGACCAGTTTGCTGAATTAAAATCCCTCTGGCTGGAATTTGAAGCTGCCGAGACTGCAGATGCCCGTTTTGCTAAATCCATCGATCGCATTCTTCCACTGGTGCAAAACATGGCCAATCAGGGTGGCAGCTGGGTCAAACACAAGATCAATAAGGCGCAGGTCTTGAAGCGAAATGAACATCTCGAAGGTTTGTCGCCCAAACTCTGGGATTATGCCCAGCAGCAAATTAACCTTGCCGTCGAACAGGGCTGGCTGGAGCAGTAATGATGAGTAACAGCAAACTGGTGTATTCCACCGATGTGGGGCGCATCAAAGAAGATTTAAATAATGATGCTCCTGTTGGCGACGGTAATGTTCGTGTTCGCCCGGAAAAAAAAGGCCGTGGCGGTAAAGTCGTCACAGTGATCAGTGGTTTGCCTCTGGCCGGGAACGACCTCAAAGCTTTTGCCAAAAAACTGAAAAAACGCTGCGGCGGTGGCGGCGCTGTAAAAGAAGGTAATATAGAACTCCAAGGCGACCATGTGGATGTCATGGTCGATGTTTTGAAAAAAGCAGGCTATGATGCAAAACGCTCAGGTGGTTAACCCTAAATTCAGCGGTTGGATGTGGATTTTCTGGGAAATTTCAGCGTTCTCAGCAAGGCGTGTCATGCAGCCAATGGCCGTAGCTCTTGGCAAATGGTGCAACGCAGCGGAGGACACTGAAATTTTTTCAGAAAACCGCAGAGCGTTCTACCAGCTCACCCAGAAGGTGATTGGAGAACGTCTGAAAAAAACCTTAATTTCTATAGTCAAGAGAGAAATTCAAGCGCCCAACTGCTGAATTTAGGTTAACAGCTTGTGACTAATACAGCTTAAGATAGAATCTGTTTACGTATTGAATGAGCGTAGTCACTCATAGCATTGCCAAGTTTGGCTCGATCTGAAATATCCGGACTGTTTTTTATCAGGTACGATGAGTAATTCGACAACAGACTGGCTGCTTGCTCTGGCGTGTCGGAACACTTCTGACAAATTGAAGACAGCGCTTTAGCATGCTCAAGCGCCCTGTATCGTTTACTGCCAAATAGCCGGTGTAACCATTTAAACATCAGCCTGTTTTCCATATCCACTATAAAATTGCTGAAGCTTTCCGGTTCCTGTATTACCTCACCTTCGGCTAATCGGGGTTTGGTATCAGCATCACGACTACTCAGTATTTGAATTATTTTGAAGAGTGGCTGTAAGGTTTTCAGCCCCTGATCAGAATGGATCTCCGAGCTGGTCATCATGGCAAACACCAGCTGCCTGGTTTCATCCAGCGTCGTCAACATATCTTTGCATGAGCGGGGTGTTTCAATATCATTGGCGACCTGCTTGCGAAGGCCTAAACACTGGCGGATATTGTTGCTTTTTTTCTTGCCCTTGATCGAAGTAATGTCTTTGAGTTGAGCGCCAACCTGTCTGAGCAGGTCAGGAATTTCCTTGCGGATCGTCGCATAGCGATCAATATCAGCTTTGTTCATGTCAGCCTGCCTGAGGGCTTCATCGTATTGGCTAAAGTTATTGGAAAAATCGTCAGAAAATTGTTGCAACATGGCCGATGGAGAAATGCTCAGATGGTATTTCTGATCTCTTTTACCAATCATCGGCCCATAAGTAGTATTTATCTTTAGCAGCTCTGTACGGATGAACTGACTGGCTTTACTCTCCTGGTTGATAAAATCATTGATACGCTTTTCAAATTCAATAGGGGATTTTTGTAGTAACTCGACTTTATAATTCACATTATCTGAACCGCCGGGATTTACTGTAATCACTGCAATATCATCAAAAGTCTTGTTCATTTTTTCTTGCACATTTTTACAATAGGTTTTATCGGTTTTAAATTTTTCAAAGAAATCCGGGTTATTTATCCGCTGGCGGACATAGAAACGAATTACATCCCTCAGATTCTGACTCAACATCTGCAGGCATTCTTGAGTCACTGCATCTGTACCTTTCTCAAATTCATTCAATAACTGATCAATTTTTTCCTTACCTTCTTCGATAGCAGGAAAAGAATGGTCGGGACGAATAAGCACCAGTTTCTTATAAACCTCGTTTAACTCCATAGTTCTCAATCCCGGCCAAAATGGCAGCAAAAGCGCCAGCGCCTGAACTTCTCTCAAGTCTCTTACCTGCTCTGTCAATGCACGGACTTTGTCTGGATTCGAGAAAACTTCATTCAGCACCGACTGAAATGATTGATAAATACTGGCAGGCTCATTCTCATTCAATGCGTTTTTATAGTGATCCTGCAACAGATCAAATATTCTGAAATCCTGTTTTGAAAGGCCATCACCGAAGTTTGACAAGCACCTTCGACAAAGTAAATTTTCGAGATAATGGTGCATTCCGGCATTAGTAGGGAGCGTGCTGGTCATGAGCTCCCAAACAGAGGAAGGTAACTGTTTATCAAATGCTTTTAGTTCTGCAATACTTTTATCCGCTTCACGCAAAGCTTCTATAAAATCAGCATTAACTGCTGCCTTTGCAAAAACCGACAGTGATTTCTCTATGTCATTCAGTGCATCCTGAGCCTTGGTAATCGACGCATTTGGCTCAATACCTGCACGTTTGCTTTTGGTGTTCGCTACTAAAAATAAAGGTGTGAGACGACTGAATGTCTTATACATATCACGGGTGTATCGCAGAATATTCTGGAGGCTGAATCTACGGTCATCCGGATTGGTTTTCTCTTTAATCTCTTCCAGGCAGGCTCTTAATTCATTTGATTTTAATTCTGCCGGTTTCAGAAGATCTTCAGGAGCAACTTTAGCGGGTTCAGCTTTGGCAATAGTTTTTTTGGGTTTCTTATTCTTTTTTGCGAGTGGCTTCGTTGCCGCCTGACCAGGTTTCCAGTTTTGAATATCCTTTAAGGATTGACTCGCTATCGCCAACTGCCTGACCAGTGTTGACTTATCAGTTTTCGATAGTTTTCCAAGGTCTCCAATCTCGATAATTTGCTGATAGGCATTAGCAAGACTCAACTGTCTGTTTAACAATTCCTGAAGTTCTGCATCATCAAGAGACTCTTTGCTTTTGATCATTTTTTGGGAAGCGTGCATAAGCCTGGATAATATTTCCGCGGCATCACGAGCTACGGTGTTTGATTGCCCTAACCGCAGGGTGCCAGTTTGCAACTGGTCATGAAGTTCATCCAGCAAAGCAATACGTTCAGAAATGGATAGGTTCTCTAGCTTGCTGTTGGCGGGTGTTTTTATAGCCTCAGTTGGTTTTGGCTCAGGCTTTTGGGATTTCCGAGCAGGCTTGGAAGGGGGCTCTGGCAGAGTGGCATTACTCAGTTCTGCTTTGAACTTTTTAATTTTGCTATCAAGATTAGGGATAATCGCCAGCACATCATTAACGACCTTTTCTACCGATACTGTCTTATTCTTCTTGGCGCCTGAAAGGCATTTAGCAAACTCAGATAAGCGATCAGCTTCCGCCTGTATTTCCACTTTCAGCAGTTTGGAAAGCGTATCCTGATTCTTACGGATTATCCGATCAACCAGGAAAAGATCACCCAGCCGCTTATTGTAACAACTGATCAGTTGAAACGTCTGAATGCGAATCGCTTCTATCTGTTTGGCAATGCGCGCCCGATCGTCGGTATTCTTACCTTCTGGTTTGAAGGACTTTAATTGTTCAATTTCCGAGAGGTATAGCTTCTCTACATCCTGTGCAGAGATCTCCCACTCATCCAGAGTGGTATTTTCTGAAGAGTCGGGATCCGGTCCGGGTATTTTATTATCCGGTCTGGCTTCAATAACCTCTCTGGCAGAGCCGGTGGCAGCAAACTCTCCAATCTTCTTACGCTGCTCTGTCGCCAGCGAGTTCAGTCCCGATTGTTGGTTTGAAGCTGAACTTGATGAAACGCTGTCTGTCATGGTTTTATTCTCTTTGCCTACCCTGACAACTTGTTGAGCGTTTACATTCAATGGGTTGTCAGGGTCGTATCCCTGAGAATAATATTCGACCAAATACTTCAATACTGGACGAGCAATAGTTGATCTATGTGATTTGCCGGTCGAGTTTTCTGTACTGAATGGCTTCTGCCAAATGAGGTTGTTGCACTTTGTCGCTGTGGTCGAAATCAGCAAGCGTTCGAGCCACCTTGAGGATTCGGTGTACCGCTCTGGCAGAATAGTTCAGTTTGTCGCAAACTCTGGTGACAAATGCCTTTTCGGTATCGCCTAGCCGGCAGACCTGTTGCAGCTCTGAGGGTAGAAGTTTTGCATTAATTTTGCCTTGTCTCTGTAACTGTCGATTACGGGTTTGAATAACCTGCTCTCTTATTGTGTCTGAACTTTCGCTGTTACCGAGTGATGCACAGACGGGTTCCAGAATGACCGACGTACTCTGACTACTCACTTCAATCTGCAAATCAATACGATCCAGAAAAGGACCTGAGAGTTTATTGCGATAACGTGATATCTGATCTGGCGTACAACGGCAGGCACGTTTTTCATCACCAAGATAACCGCAGGGACAAGGATTCATGGCTGCGATTAACTGAAAACTGGCGGGATACCTTTCCTGCCGCCGAGCCCGGCTGATCATCACCTCGCCACTCTCAAGAGGTTCCCTGAGCATTTCCAGTGCCTGCCGGTGAAATTCCGTCAGTTCATCCAAGAACAAAACCCCATTATGAGCAAAGGATATTTCGCCAGGGCGAGGAATGCTGCCACCCCCCACCAAAGACACGGCAGAAGATGAGTGATGAGGTGATCTGAAAGGGCGCTGTTTCCAACATGGATTATGCTGCCCTGACGTTAAAGAATAAATAGAAGCAACTTCCAGTGCTTCCTGTTCGGTCATCGGCGGTAATATACCCGGCAAGCGACTGGCAAGCATTGTTTTCCCGGTACCCGGGGATCCAAAAAAAATAGCATGATGCCCACCTGCTGCAGCCATCATTAGTGCTCGTTTGGCATGGCTCTGACCTTGCACATCACTCAGATCGGGATAGAAAATCTCACGTTCATTTATGGTCGATGACGCCGGAGGAATAATAGACTGCTGACTGATATGGGCTCTGACCGCCGATAACGAACCAGCACCAATCACTGTAGTATCACTGGCTAAGGCAGCAAGGCTGGCGTTTCTGGCAGGTACCATTAATGTTCGCCCGACGTCTCCGGCGGCAACAGAAGCGGTTAGTATTCCGGCTACCGGACGAAGCAATCCAGTGAGTGCCAACTCACCCAGAAACTCATATTCTTTCAGACTTTCTGAAGCAATCTGACCGGATGCAGCCAGAATCCCCATAGCAATAGGCAGGTCAAACCGACTCCCTTCTTTTGGCAAATCGGCGGGCGCCAGGTTCACCGTGATTCGTCCGTCGGGAAATTCATAGCCACTGTGAATCAGGGCGCTACGAACCCGGTCTTTGCTCTCCCGTACCGCAGCTTCTGGCAAACCCACAATGTTTAATGCGGGCAACCCGGCAGAGAGATGCACCTCCACAAGAACCGCCGGGGCATTCAGGGCAGCCTGCGCTCTGGTATGAACTACTGCCAGACGGGACATAAGCAAAAAGCCTTTTTATTTTTGAAACTGACAGCATAGCAGTGTTCGAAATAAAGGCTTATTCGGAGTCAGCGCTTTTATTTTGAGACTCTAGCTCATCCACCCGCTTTTCAAGCGCATCAAGCTTCTGGCGGGTATGCAGCAAAACCGCCATTTGAGTGTCTAATTCTTCACGGGTCACTATATTCATTTTGGATAAAGCGCTGCTCATCAGAGCTCGGATGCTTTTCTCTATTTCCTCCCGATTGCGGCTTTTTTCACCGCCAAGCATGTCACCGGCTTTAGAGGCAATGCTGTTTATCAGAGACAGTTTATCAATCATGGGCAGCTTTCAGATTCATTAGGGATGTTGATGCTGCAGAATACCACAGCAAGCCGCTTCATTTTGGTGCGCAAAGAAAAATTCGGGACGATCCATGGTGCGTCAAATCAGTGCAAAGGGATGTAAGCACTTGAAATTACTGACATTTAAGAGTTGGCATGGCTAGTGCTATGGCTAGTAATAAAGAGTAACCAGACAGTTCAAGACACACCCGAACAAGGAGAACGATATGAAGTTAGTGTCAGCCATAATCAAACCCTTCAAGCTGGATGACGTGCGAGAAGCTCTGTCGGACATCGGCGTCCAGGGCATCACCGTCACAGAGGTTAAGGGCTTTGGTCGCCAGAAAGGGCACACCGAACTGTACCGTGGTGCCGAGTATGTTGTGGACTTCCTGCCCAAGGTAAAAGTGGAGGCCGCTATTTCAGATGATCTGGTGGATCAGGCCATTGAAACCATTAGTAATGCCGCCAACACCGGCAAGATTGGTGATGGAAAGATCTTTGTTACTGCCCTTGAGCAGGCCGTTCGTATACGGACTGGTGAAACAGGCAACGATGCACTGTAAGCCATAGCTCATTGGTAAATACGATTAACAAAATAATAAAAAATTCGATTTTACTGGGAGAGGTCCCGTGGAAAATATAGCTCAGCTCTCGTATGCGTTAGATACGTTTTATTTCTTAATGTGTGGCGCACTGGTCATGTGGATGGCGGCTGGTTTTGCCATGCTCGAAGCCGGTCTGGTTCGCTCCAAAAACACGGTAGAAATTCTCACCAAAAACATCGCACTGTTTGCCATTGCCTGCACCATGTACTTATTGTGTGGTTATCAGATCATGTATCCCGGCGTTAACGAAGGTGGCTTCTTCCCCGCCTTTGGAACATTACTCGGGACAGAAAATACCGTAGAGGCTGTCACTGCCGGAGGCGACGATGCACCCTACTATTCTCTGCGCTCTGACTTCTTCTTCCAGGTTGTTTTTGTAGCAACGGCCATGTCCATCGTATCCGGTGCGGTGGCTGAGAGAATGAAACTCTGGGCATTTCTGGTATTCGCAGTTGTTATGACCGGCTTCATCTACCCTGTACAGGGTTTCTGGAAATGGGGCGGTGGATTTCTGCATGAAATGGGCTTCCAGGACTTTGCCGGTTCCGGCGTCGTTCATCTCGCTGGTGCTTCTGCAGCCCTTGCCGGTGTGCTTTTACTGGGTTCCCGTAAAGGTAAATACACAGCCAACGGTGTAAACCCGATGCCAGGTGCAAATCTGCCTCTGGCAACTCTGGGAACTTTCATTCTGTGGTTAGGGTGGTTCGGCTTCAACGGCGGTTCTCAGTTAAAGATTGCTGATGTAGAAAACGCCAATGCTGTTGCGCAGATTTTTGTGAACACCAATGCTGCCGCTGCCGGTGGTGTAATTGCCGCCCTTATCGTAGCCCGTATCCTGTTTGGTAAAGCTGATCTGACTATGGCGCTCAATGGTGCACTGGCAGGGCTGGTTGCTATAACAGCTGAACCACTGACGCCTTCTGCTTTGATTTCTTCGCTGATCGGTGCTGCCGGGGGTGCTTTGGTCGTCTTCTCCATTGTCGCTCTGGATAAGCTGCGCATTGATGATCCGGTTGGTGCGATCTCTGTCCACGGTATTGTCGGGATCTGGGGGCTGCTAGCAGTTCCACTAACCAATAGTGATGCCAACTTTATTACTCAGCTGACCGGTGTTGCTGTGATCTTTGCCTGGGTATTCTTTGCATCACTGGTGATATGGAGTGTTGTGAAACTGGTCATGGGACTGCGTATCTCTGAAGAAGAAGAATACAAAGGCGCCGACCTGACAGAATGTGGTATGGAGGCTTATCCTGAATTCACAATGAAATCCTGATGATCAGAAATTTATTTAAATAAAAAAATTTGTAAAAATAATTATAACACTAATGTGCAATTAAACGACTCTGACAGTTAAACTGCCAGAGTCTTTTTTGTGAGTAATAAAAATTTGCCAAAACCAGAAACCTGAACCACACTTTGCCCGCTTATTTATATATATTATTTAAACCTTTAGCGATGGATATTAAACTAGGGTGTCCAAAAACGGCAACTATGTTCTGCCAATTTGTAATTTTGCTTTTTAGCTTAACATTGTCGTGCATTGCAGAGCCTTCTTTATCCTGCAGTGATCTTTTTAATTCCATAACCTCTCAACCGCTACAACTTTCAATCTATGATGATAAAGTTTATTCGGGCTCTATTAGTGACAATATTATTCCTGCTCAGCTAAAAATACTGACGGTATGGGAAATCGCTCGCCGTTTTTTAACCAGCACTTACTGGCAGCAACCTGCGCTGCTCCCTACATATTCTACTGACGTCTCAGACTATTCAGAGATTAAACACTGGCTTATACCCAAGAATGACAGCAATCAGCAATTACTGTCAGAAAAATTTGATCAGCTTGCTATCCAGCCCAATAGAATTGATAAAACTGTCAATTCAGAAAATATGACTCTTATTGTGTCAGAATTGGACGAAGGTATTCGTATATATGCCGAAATTCCATTTATGCCTGAGCCTGAGAAGATAGTTGATATGTATGAATGGCTGATGCGCTTGTTGTTAAAACTTTATTCAGTGTCTGCAGAGGAATATGAAGATGAAGATGAAGAGATAACTGAATGGGAAGCCGGTATTGGGGTTAACGATGACCACTTCTTTCAGGAACACTGGCCAGATGAATTGCCAATAAAAATTAATATTGATCATGATGGTTTTTTCCTGAAGAAGTTACTGAATACACGAAACACTATCTATCAAGCTTTGAAACGAGCCATCAAAAAACGTAAAGAGCAGGCTGAATATTATGGTTCTGATGATCTTGCCAGTATCTTACAGGATCGCCTTGTGTTGATTAGCGTAGATTCGAATAATATCTGGTCCAATCATGGGGCTGATGACAATACTGACTCAGTAAACGAAATTATCAATAGCCTGATATCTAACACTCATCATCTGGTAAGAAAACTGCGAGATGAACAAATGGATACCGATGGAGATAATAAGGATACTCCAGCGTCATCGGGTTCAAACGATGCACCATCACAAACTGAAGACTCCCACAACAAAAATACTGTGCAGAAGAAGCCTGGTCATCAAAATATAGATAACATTAATGATGATGAAGACAATCCGGGAGAAAAAAAATCTCCAGACCACACTAAATCAGAGGAGAAGTGTGTCCTTTGTCATAATAGCCCATGCATTTTTCGCAATAGTAATGTGTATCACCTGCAAGAGGAATTAGCGTTTGAGCTATATCCTGCCCTGAATGCTAAGGCTCAGACTATCTCAGTTTCAGAGCGACTCAAGAGAGAAGGTGATCTGCTTTTTCTGCTCAATATCCCGGGTACGGGGAAAAAAATATACCGAGATAACGCTCATATTTTAAACAATAGAAATGCAGAACAAGGTGAAATTGTTGCTATTCCTTTATTCTTTATGTCACCTGATGGTACAGAAACGGTCATGGACACATCACGAATGGACTTGTTCTCTTCTCTTTTTCCTGATTTTTTTCTTTCCGAAGAGGCCCTGAATACATACAACCAGGTAATGAGTATTGCCAACGCTAGTCTGGATGATCCTAAAAAGGTCTTTTCAGAAGATGTGATAAAACGACTATACAATATACCGGAATGGGTAAAATTCCTGGCAGAAATCGGTCAGCGGCTGAAAGAAAAAATACCTCAACCATATAAGGATATGATCATAAATTCCTGTTCGAATGATTTTATTTCTCGGCTACATTATTTTTTTTCTGATACATCCAGATATTATTCATTTTCACAATATCTATGTAACTTTTCTAAGTATACCTATACGTTACCAAGCCCATCTTTCATCAATTCTATCCAGGGTTTCAAATTCCCTTTGAATAAAGAAATTGTAAACATACTGGCTGATATGCGCCCTGAAAACGCCAGATTTCTTGGCGCACCTATAGCCTGTGGGTATATTGATAAAAAAGCAGCCTCATTGCTAATGAAAACCAGCGGCTTTAAAGACAGTGAATACTCTGGCAATGCGCTTCATGGTGAGATCAGTCATCTATTACAGATGGCTTTTTTGGAGCATAAAGGGCTTGTTTTACCACGTACAAATAAATTTGGGCTAAAAATGTATTTCAGTTGTGATTTATTAACTTTTTATTGGAGTTCAATACAAGATCAGGCATATGGAGTCAATAGATATATTGCGTCATATTCTAATGGAGCAAGGTAACCAATGTTTATAAAAGGAAATTTGAGTGGCATGCTTTTTTCCCAGCTCCTCAAGAAATCATTGTATTTAGCAACAAGAGATGAGAAGTATAAGCAGCTAATATTGAATAGATTTAATGTGGAAGGCATAGATGAACTGAATAAGCTCTCAGATAATATCGAATTCCTCGAAAAGCTAACTGTCATTTCTAATGAGAGATGTATTACGGCCAGTAGAAAGATAGCCAACACTCACTGGAAAGAATTTTATACGCATGGATTAAATCACTCAACCTGTGTGCAACCTTATTTCAACAGCTTGATTTTTTCATATGCAGGAACAGAAACAGCCTTAATCAAAGCGTATATTGATCATCAACAGAATGGTTCTGAAATTATGACGTTGTTTTTTTGCGAAGATCAGTTCCCTGTTCCTACCTTTTTAGAAAATCCACCAGAATTATGTTACTTTGATGGCTTTTCTCTTCAATGGATGGATGGCCAGGAAAATGGTGCTAAGTTATTTTTCCAATCAATGCTGTCTCTTATCATTGAAAAAATGGCTCAAAAAAAAGATGATAATATAAGAATATATAGAGCAACTGTTCTTAAATCATTTAATATTTTGATAAGATACAGCATCAGCCTAAATATCCCTTTAAAGCAATTTATATTCAGCTTGTTTTTAGACAGTAACAACCCATCAAAATTAATACCTTCTGAATTATTTTTGGAAGAGTATTTTAACACTTATCGCGATTCAAGAATTTTCGATTACAACACAAACAAGAAACACAATGAGATAATCGATGCTTACCTCATGCAAGAGGATGCAGACTATATTGCTAATGCAAGAATAAAGCTGGCCTTCTATAAAAAATTATCATTACAAAATAGAATTAGCATTTTTAAACATATTGAAGGTCAAACTAGTGAATACGCGAGCAGCATCAAGCAGAAGAATGACATTGTTTTTTCTGAGAAAATGATTGGGTTCAAAAGCACAAGGCATATGCTCTGCTGGCTTTTTGAAGAGCTGGTTTTCAACTCGGAATTTTCTGATACCAAGTTTAAGAAAAACAGAATAATTAGAAACCGGATAGAAAATGAAATATATAAACGTATTGATGGACTACTATCGTGCATAGAAGATTTCCCAAGTTTAAAAGAGAAAATAAGTAATTTCATAACATCAGATACTAATTACAAAAACTTGAAAGAAAGTAAAGCCATAGCTAACAATGAGCTCTCTGGATTGACAGAGTTTATTTATTTTTTAATCATAAATTATCAAGCAATAGATATTATCATCACTTTTAGTGACACAGACCCCCAAGAAACAGACTTCATTCATTCAACCTTTCAACAATATATTGAAAGTTTTAATTTTAAAGAATCTAAAAATGAAGAGTATTATTATTTTTTTAGTCGACTAGCCGGTCTCGCTTCCAGATACAGCAGACAAGAAAATCCACCCTCTTCTCAAGAACCAGAAGATCAAACCAAGTTAATAGCTGACAAAGGTAAATACTGGTTTAATCATTCCTTAAACTCTAAATTAGCACAAACAATTACGGATAAAGCTCAGCAGCTATATCTTAAAGTGGTACAAGAAGTAAACTTTTTGGATCATACGTTGATATGTGATACTGTCAATATTCCTGACAAAGCAATCAGAAATAATATTTTTCAGGCTATCTTTAAAAAAATAATGAATTTGATAGATCAAGAAAAAATCAAATACCCTGCTCAAAATATAAATCTCCATTTAAACAAAGAACTTTTGCAAACAGAGTATTCAAATAATAGGCAGTATTATGAATCTATCTTTGGTCATTCTTTTTTTGTGGATGTTTTCAAATATTGGGATGACCCTGAATGCAGTAAAGTTTTCCGAGAGCGCAACCAGCCCCCAACCAAGAAAGCCTCCTGGTCCTTCTTTACATCCCGACGATGTAAAACATTCAATCGTCAGACCACCGCCGCATGCGAAGGTTCGATATCAACCAGCACTTCAACCAGAGCAGACTTTGATAATTCGCCACGCAAGTCTCCTTTGTCGTCTACAACAGGCAGATGATATTCGGTTTCCAGCGTATCAGGGATGACTGTTTCCAAAGCAGAGTCTGGTGAAATAGCATCCAGAGGTTCAAGAACACTTTGACCGATCTTGGCTTCAGTATCTTTTTCGTAGGCTTTCTCAAGCGTTTCCTGTACAACAACACCCTGATAACCATCTTCGTTAACATAATAACCATAGCTTTCTGGCTGCTTTCTCATTTGCTCCAGTGCTCCACCAATGGTTTCGGCCGTAATACGATTAACTGGCGGTTGCATGACAGTTTCTACGGTTAAAGCCCTGGCTCGATTTACATCTTTTACAAAAGCTTCCACATAATCGGTCGCCGGGTGCAATAAAATATCTTCCGGCTTACCCACCTGGACCAGTTCACCATCTTTAAGAATGGCAATACGATCTCCCAGCCTGAGCGCTTCATCAAGATCGTGAGTAATAAAGATAATCGTTTTGTGCAGTTTGTTTTGCAGTTCAATGAGCTGATCTTGCATTTCACTGCGAATCAGGGGGTCAAGTGCTGAAAAGGCTTCATCCATCAGCAGTATTTCTGCATCGGTACAGAGTGCCCGAGCTAACCCGACACGTTGCTGCTGTCCACCAGATAATTGCGCTGGATATTGTTGTTCATAGCCTTTTAACCCAACGGTCTCGAGCCATTCGGTGGCTTTTGCTATTCGTTGTTTTCTGGCGATTCCTTTGACGGAAAGACCATAGCCAACGTTCTCAATAACGGTTTTATGAGGCAATAAGCCAAAACGTTGAAACACCATAGACATCTTGTGTCGTCTGAATTGTTCCAACTCGTTTTTACCCAGGCTCGTAACATCAACGCCATCTACCAGGATTTGGCCTTCCGTTGGATCGATCAGGCGATTGAAATGACGAATAAGCGTCGATTTACCTGAACCCGACAACCCCATGATAACAAAGATTTCCCCTCTGTTGATGGTCAGGTTGATATCTTTCAGGCCCAGCGTGTGATTATATCGGGATAGCAAATCGTCTTTATTAATACCCGCACGTACCTGCTCCATCATCTGGAGCGACTTATAACCAAAAACTTTGTAGAGGCTTTTTATTTGGATCAATTCCTGAGCATCAGGCATGACCTGCACCTCCTAAGTGTTTCTGGCTTCGTTTTGCCCAGGCTTGAGAAACCCGGTCAAACATAATGGCTAAGGCAACAATCGCCAGTCCGTTTAATAAGCCCAGCGTGAAGTATTGATTGGTTATGGATTTTAGAACCGGTTGCCCAAGACCTTTAACACCGATCATGGAGGCAATAACCACCATCGCCAGTGCCATCATGATGGTCTGATTAATCCCCGCCATAATGGTTGGCATAGCCAACGGTATCTGCACACCAAGCAATCGCTGCAAGGGGCTGGCACCGTAGGCGGTAGCGGCTTCAAGTACTTCTTTATCCACCAGTCTTATGCCGAGATTAGTCAAACGAATCACTGGTGGAATGGCATAGATGATGACAGCAATCAATCCCGGAACCTTGCCGATGCCCAGCAGCATAACGACGGGGATCAAATAGACAAAAGCGGGCATGGTTTGCATGATATCCAGCGCCGGGTTGATGACACGTTGCGCCCGCTCTGATCGCGCCATCAAAATACCAATGGGAATGCCAAGCAAAATGGCCATAGCGGTACAAACAGTAATCATGCTCAGTGTGCGCATGGTGTTGTCCCACATGCCGAAATAGCCGATGGCTAACATCGCAATAGTAATACCTGCTGTCAGCTTCCATGAACGACTGGCGAGCCAGACCAGGGCCATAATAACGCCAAGTACCAGCCACCAGGGAGATTGCAGCAACAGCTGTTCAAACCAGACGAGAAAATTAAGCAATGGGTCAAAAAATACTTCAATCGAATCCCCGAACTCACGGGAAAAGTCCCGATAAGCACCATCGAGCGTTTTACGGATCGCAATCAAATCAGCGCGATCCATTTTGGGGAACTCTTGTAGCCAGGACTGCTCGGCCATAAATACTCCCTTAAAGGTCTGCCAGAGACTTATCGACTTTTTCAGCCACTGCGGTGGATACCCAGGATTTCCAAAGTTGTGGATAGTTTTTCAGGAAATACTCCGCAGCCAGCATGCCATCGGCCTGATTATCTTCCATCCATGCCAGAATGCGATTCATATCAGCATTAGTCACTGCACGCTTGCTCAGATATTCATAAGCATCGGGTGCTTTGGCAGCAAAGCCTTCTGTGGTTACCGTATGCACAGCCGAGGGAGGGTACATGGTGACTTTGGGGGTCAAGCAGTCTTCTTTGGTGATGCAGTTGACGAACTCCTCTTTATTAACACCGGAGCCAAAGTCAACTTTCACCATTTCATATTTTCCGAGCACTGCAGTCGGTGCCCAGTAATAACCAAACCAAGGCTTTTGACGCTCATAAGCTCTGGCAATAGAAGCTGCCAGACCAGCACCAGAACCGGGGTCAATCTGCTCAAAGCCATACTGGTCTAATTTAAGAGCCCGAAATAGGTTGCCTGCAGAAATCTGGCAATTCCAGCCAGCCGGGCAGGTGTAAAAGCCTTTTAGTTCCGGATCTTCAGGATGAGTAAACAGCGATTGGCTTTTGATAACGCCGTCAATCGTCGCCAGTGACGGGTCTTTATCAACCATGTACTTTGGCACCCAAAAACCTTCCTCTCCACCATCACTTAATGATTTACCAGCAATACGAAGTCGCTTTTCCGCAACGCCTTTCTCAAGTGCGGCTTTCATGGAATTACTCCAAAGTTCAGGCGCAATATCCGGCTCACCTTTTTCAACCATTGAGGTACCGGTAGGCATGGTATCGCCAGGAACCAGTTCTGCGGAACAATTGTAACCATTATTCAAAATGAATTGATCCACATGAGCCAGCAATGAGGCTGAATTCCAATTCATATCCGCAATAGTGATGTTGTTGCAGGAATCTGCCGCCAGAATGGAGCCTGAAAAACCAGATAAAGAGAGAAAGATTGAAGTACCAAGTATTTTGATGTGCTTGTTCATGACTTATTGTCTGTTATTTTTATAATTTCAGTGCGCATAGGTTACAGGTCTAAAAACAATACTTCAAATCGGCTTCTTTTCGCTCAGTTTTCAGCCATTAAATCATTTACGAACTAAAACACCAATTCCATTGTCTAAAACCTAAATAGTAATGAAAATAAATAAGATCTAATAATTAAGAATGTATAAATAAGATCAGGAATCTAAATGACCAGTTTAATAGACTCAGTAAACGGTATATTGTGGAGTTACATTCTTGTTTACCTGCTATTAGGTGCAGGAGTTTTTTTTACAGTTCGAACCCGCTTTGTCCAGTTCCGACGCTTTGGCATGGCTTTCAAGACGATGTTCAACAGCCGTCAAACCACCAATGATAATCAAGTGTCTGCATTTCAGGCTTTTTGTACCAGTCTTGCCGCCCGTATCGGTACCGGTAATATGGCAGGCGTGGCCGTGGCAATCTATTTGGGCGGGCCAGGTGCGGTTTTTTGGATGTGGTTAATTGCTATGCTGGGTATGTCCACCAGCTTTGCCGAAAACATTCTGGCTCAAGCCTATAAAACCAACAATGGCGACGGCACCTTTCGAGGTGGACCTGCGTATTTTATCGAAAAAGCCCTGGGTCAACGCTGGCTGGGTGTCACCTTTTCCATCTCCCTGATTATTGCTTTTGGTTTTGCCTTTAACAGTGTTCAGTCCAATTCCATTGCTGCTGCCTTTAGTGTTTATGGGATTCCGGTTGAAGCAATTGGCATCAGTCTAGCGGTGTTAAGTGGATTGGTTATTTTCGGAGGCGTTCGCTCCATTGCTAAAGTCGCTGAAATGATTGTGCCCATTATGGCGCTGGGTTATCTGCTGGTTGCCATAGGCGTTGTCATTCTTAATCTGAGCGACTTGCCTGCTATATTCTCCCTGATATTCAAGAGTGCCTTCGGTATTGAGTCCGCTGCGGGAGGTGGTTTGGGCTATATGGTTGGTCAGGCAATGATGCAGGGGATCAAACGCGGTCTGTTCTCCAATGAAGCCGGTATGGGCAGTGCACCCAATGCCGCAGCAGTGGCTCATTCGACACACCCGGTTAATCAGGGGCTGATGGGTATGCTGGGCGTGTTTATTGACACCATGGTCGTCTGTACCGCCACTGCAGCCATTATCCTGGTGTCAGGCGTAATTGATACAAATAGCGGACTGACGGGTATTGAACTGACTCAGGCAGCACTGGCCAGTGAAGTTGGGCCTGTCGGTCATCATCTGGTGGCTGCTGCCATTTTTCTGTTCGCCTTCAGTTCCATCATTGCCAACTACTACTACGGTGAATCCAACTTGCGTTTTATTAAAGACAACAGGCTGCTGGTAAACCTCTACCGTATCGCTGTTTTGGGAATGATTATCTGGGGGACCATGGGCAACCTGCCAACGGTGTGGGCTTTTGCGGATGCGTCTATGGGAGTAATGGCTCTGATTAACCTGATTGCCATTCTGATACTCTCAGGCCTTGTCATCAGAATTATGGATGATTTTGATGAACAGATGAGCGTCGGTCTGACACCGGTATTTGATCGTAGCAAGTTCCCGTTCCTGGATAGAACTATGGATAAAGACGTATGGAATGAAGGTATTTCAGACATTCCCGAAGAAACTGGAATCGATACTCAGAGATAGATTCTGAACCTCTTTTAAAGAGCATTTAATAGACTGCCCTGATACTCATGTCAGCATCTGATAAATCAATATCTTCAATATTCAGAGTTTCATAACCAGCGCTCGGAGAGCTATTTATCCGTAGATGATCAAACTGAATTTCACCGATGGAGCTGGGTAGCCTCAGTCGGATAGTACCATCGGTTTTGATGTCTGCTCTCGCCTGCTCAGGTTGATATTCAATCTCCGGAAAGTCCTGATCAATATCGCAGTTTTCCAACAGAGCCAACGATAAAGAAGCGGCAAATCTAAGCCGCGTCTGACTGGATAACGCTCTGCGTAATTGCCAACGGGTAATTTGCTTTTCTGCCAGCAAGATTTCGCCCAACAATTTCTTATCATCCGCCTGTTTAGCGATCACATCGTCCAGCTGCGCCTCTGTAATATAACCTTTGTTGATCAAAACCCGACCCAGTCTTGATTTGTGGTATGCTTCTGCCCGCTTCTGATCATTCATTACAAACTCTCTGGTTTTGTTGCCATAGCTATCGGCCATCGGGATAATCGTTTGATGGATGACACGCAGAGTGAAGCAACCAATACCCCGTGTTTTCCAGAGGAAAACAGACGGAACGACCAGGAGGATTCCATGTCCGGAAATAAAAAGGGTTTTGAATTTGAACACTCTCTGGCTGAGCTGGAGTCTCTGGTACAGAAAATGGAATCCGGTGAGATGACTCTGGAACAATCCCTCAATGCTTTTGAGCAAGGCGTTAAGCTGACTCGTGATTGCCAGACAGCACTCACGGATGCGGAGCAAAAAGTACAGATGCTACTGGGAAAAAATGGCGAACTGCAAACCGAGTCTTTCCAGCCCTCCGGAGAAGAGTAATCATGCCTCAGGCTACGTCGTCTTTTAGCCTTTATCTTGAACAGTGCCGGGAACTGCTGGATCAGCAGCTTGATACCATCTTACCATCCGTCAGTCCGGTCAGTCCGAGACTGATGGAAGCGATGCGCTACAGCGTCTTTAATGGCGGTAAGCGGATTCGGCCGATGATGGTTTTGGCCAGCTGTGAGGCAGTGGGTGGTAATCATACTCAATCATTAGCGGCTGCCTGTGCTGTTGAGCTTATCCATGCTTACTCTCTGGTACATGATGATCTTCCGGCTATGGATGATGATGATCTACGGCGAGGCAAGCCCACCTGCCATAAAGCTTATGATGAAGCTACCGCCATATTGGTGGGAGATACTTTGCAAAGTCTAGCTTTCGAAATATTAGGTAATCCGGCACTTTGTCCTGATAATCCTATTTTGGCCAGTACACGGCTTGAGCTAGTCAAAATATTGAGTCAGGCAGCTGGTCTGTCGGGTATGGCAGGCGGTCAGGCGATGGATCAACTGTCTACTGGTTTGAAACTGGGTCAGTCTCAATTAGAACTAATGCATTCCCACAAAACCGGTGCCCTGATTAATGCCAGTGTACAGATGGGCGCACTTTGCCATAACCATGTTACAGAGCAGCAGCTGGAAAAACTGGCACAATACTCTCAGGCGATAGGGCTAGCGTTTCAGGTTCAGGATGACATTCTGGATGTCATCTCTGACACCAGTACACTTGGCAAGCCGCAGGGTGCTGACATAGCACTTGATAAGCCAACCTATGTCTCCCTGATGGGACTGGAAGAAGCTAAGATTCTTGCCACTGAGTTACATAAGTCTGCTTTGCATGCTCTGAAAGACTTTTCGGAGGCCGCTGCTCCATTGAGGCAGCTGGCTGATTTTATCGTACAGCGTACCTACTGAAATCATTAAAAAGCACACCTGTTATCAACAGGTTGCAAAGATGATCAATTTAAGACAACTTATAATATAGAGCCCTGCTAAACCGTTCAGGTTGGGTGTACAATTCCCAAACAGGAACATGCAGGCCATTGCGCTTTGGATTTATAACGAGCACATGTTTCACGAAATACCCAAACAACGACCTGATACCCCGCTTCTGGATCAGGTTGATACCCCTGGACAGTTGCGCTTTCTCGAAGAATCGCAACTTTCTCAACTGGCCCTGGAACTGCGGGAGTATTTACTTTTCTCTGTAGGGCAGACTGGTGGGCACTTTGGTGCTGGTTTGGGTGTGGTAGAGCTGACCATTGCTCTGCACTATCTTTTTGATACTCCCGAAGACCGTCTGGTATGGGATGTGGGTCATCAAGCCTATCCTCATAAAATTCTCACTGAGCGCAAACATTTAATGCCCACCCTGCGCCAGAAAGACGGTCTGGCAGCTTTCCCAAAACGGGATGAAAGTGAGTTTGATACATTCGGCGTTGGTCATTCCAGCACTTCTATCAGTGCTGCCCTGGGTATGGCGATTGCCGCTCGGCTAAAAGGGGAAAAACGCAGAACCGTCGCCGTTATTGGTGATGGCTCCATGACGGCCGGAATGGCCTATGAAGCCATGAACCATGCTGCTGATCTTCGCCCTAATATGCTGGTCATCCTGAACGACAATGATATGTCGATCTCCAAGAATGTGGGTGGATTATCAAACTATCTGGCAAAAGTGCTTTCCAGTCGCACCTATCATCATATTCGTGAAGGCAGCAAGAAAGTTCTGAACGTCATTCCCCGTGCCTCGGAGCTGGCCCGTCGTACCGAAGAGCATGTGAAAGGCATGGTGATTCCCGGCACCCTGTTTGAAGAGATGGGTTTTAACTACATTGGTCCTATTGATGGGCATAACTTGCCCATGTTGTTGCACACGCTCAAAAACATGAGAGATCTGGAAGGCCCTCAGTTCCTGCATGTAGTCACACAAAAAGGCAAAGGTTTTAATCCAGCGGAGCAAGACCCTATTGGTTATCACGCCATTTCCAAGCTGGAGCCCAATAAGGGCACTAAGTCAAAAAGCAGTGCGCCTAAAAAGCCAAAATACTGCAATGTGTTTGGTGAATGGCTGTTTGATATGGCAGAAGCCGATGAACGTCTGGTAGGCATTACTCCGGCGATGAAAGAAGGTTCGGACCTTATTCGTTTTGCTGATCACTTCCCTGAGCGTTATTTCGATGTTGCCATTGCCGAACAGCATGCCGTCACTCTAGCAGCCGGCATGGCGTGCGAAGGCATGAAGCCAGTCGTCGCCATCTATTCAACTTTCCTTCAGCGTGCTTATGATCAGCTAATCCATGATGTGACAGTGCAAAATCTCGACGTCGTATTTGCTATTGATCGTGCAGGGCTTGTTGGTGAAGACGGTCCTACTCATGGTGGTTGTTACGACATTGCTTATCTGCGCTGTATTCCCAATATGCTGGTGATGACGCCAGCCGATGAGAATGAAACACGACAGTTACTATCTACCGGATATTTATTCAATGGTCCGGCTTCTGTTCGCTATCCAAGAGGCACAGGGCCGGGTGCGGTTATCAACAAAGACCTCAAACCACTACCTATTGGTAAGGGAGAAGTTCGTCGAAAAGGCAAGCGGGTTGCGATTCTTGCATTTGGTACGGTTCTGGAGAGTGCTCTTGAAGCCGGTGGAGAGCTGGATGCTACTGTCGCTAATATGCGCTTTGTAAAACCGCTTGATGAACTATTGGTACATGATCTGGCTAAATCCCATGAGCTGTTGATTACAGTTGAAGAAAGCAGTATTACTGGCGGAGCCGGCTCGGCAGTACTTGAATATCTTCAGGCTCAGGAAATCTCAGTGCCTGTGGTTAATCTCGGTATTCCGGACCAATACATTGAAGGTGCAAAACACGCTGAACAGCTGGCAGAATGTGGTCTGGATAAAGCAGGTATTATCAGAGCGGTTGAGGACAGGCTAAGTCGTATTACGCGTAAGTCTATTGATCTGAACACTGTGTCCTCTCCATAAAGCCATCTCATTAATCAGACTTATCGCGCAAACCGGCACAGGGCAGACATGAAAATCTGCCCATTCAATCAATATTTACTTCGAATGAGGGAACATAGGTCGGTCTTTATCCTCTTTTGCCGACCAGAAGTTAATATTGAATTGAGCATTATCGCTGATCTCAATTCGATGCCAATATTCTGGCGGGCTGGTGGCAAATTGTCCGGCATTAATCACCACAGTGACTTCAGGTTCCATTGTTTCAGCATCAGGAAAGCCGTAGTAAGTTACCGTTCCTTCCATCACACAGAGTTGCCCGAACACGCCTTCTGCGGTGTTATGGTGTTTTAGCAGAGCTTTCGCCAACATGGCACATTGTCTTTGGTAAAAAATGGGGTCGAGCGTTGGATAGTCCAGTTTGCGGGAATTCTTTGATGGCTCATCTCTTTTTCCTCAAGATCATAATGTAATGGTCAGGGCACTCTTCAGTATCCATGAGTTCAATCTGAAAACCGGCTTCCTGTACTTCATTCATTGCCGTCAGTGGTAACACCCGGGCAGCGCTGGTTCGAAGATCATCTGGTATTCACTAGAAAGTACAGGCGAAAGCTATTTGATGGATACATGATTCAGAAATTACAGGAATCGTTCGAGAGTGCGTGTGAAAAGCCGGAATGTGAATGACTGGAATTGGACAGCAAGAAAGATCACGTACACCTGTTTGTTGGCCTATCCGCCAAACTGGCTATCAGCGTTATGGTAAACCATCTTAAATAGTGCTGGCGGCACAACTATTGAGACACTGAAAGACTATGTTAACAGTCAAAACACACCGGATTGATTGTGCAAACCTGATGGCGGAAGGCTCTACACCTCCCCGTCTTATATCCCCGCCTTTATGCCCTTTGGGTACTCATTGGGCGAGGATTTACGACAATTTTGCTAAACGACATCAGGCTGTGTTGTACATATGCCCCAGCTTCCATACTTTGGTTGCCAGATAACGCTCATTGTGAGGGTTTTGTCCGGTCTGATGAGGAATTCGTTCGGTAACGTGAATACCTAATTTGGTAAGAGACTCAACCTTGCGAGGGTTATTAGTCATCAGCTTGAGGCTATCAATGCCAAGGTGTGCCAACATGGTTTTACACATATCGTATTTACGCATATCCGGCGCAAAACCAAGCTCTTCATTGGCTTCGACAGTATCAAGACCTTGGTCTTGCAATCGGTAGGCTCGTACCTTGTTGAGCAAACCAATTCCACGACCTTCCTGTCGAAGGTATAAAATAACACCTCTGCCTTCGTCAGCAATCTTTTGCATAGCAGCTTGTAATTGTGGACCACAATCACAACGCATACTACCAAAGGCGTCGCCCGTCAGGCACTCCGAATGAACCCGGGCAAGCACCGGTTCACCACTACTGACATCTCCCATGGTCAGGGCCAGATGTTCCTTGCCTGTACCGCCTTCCTCGAAACCATGCATGATGAATTCGCCGTAAGGCGTAGGCAGGCGTGATTCTGCAACAAAACTAACAGACACCCGCTGCTCCTTAAATAAAGTGTCGGAGGATTGTACCAGTATCAACCAGCAAATACAGCGATAACCTGTAGGCAGGCTCCGGCAAAAGCGCCAGCGATCAGATCATCAATCATTATCCCAAAGCCACCATGAACTTTTTTATCCAGCCAGCGAATGGGCCAGGGCTTCCAGATATCAAATAGCCGGAACAGAACAAAACCAAGAACAATCCACTGCCAGCCAGCAGGGGCCGCAATCATGGTAATCCAGAAACCGCAAAACTCATCCCAGACAATCCCCGGATGGTCATGAACACCCAGGTCTTGAGAGGTTTTATCGCATAACCAGAAACCCAGCAGGCAGGCGACAGCCGTCACCAGCAGATAAATGGGTAGCGACAATGGTTGCATCAACAAAAATAAAGGAATAGCGGCTAGAGTGCCCATAGTGCCCGGTGCTTTAGGCGACAAACCACTACCAAAGCCAAAGGCAAGAAAATGGATCGGGTTTTTCCAGACGGTATTTTGTGGGTTCATTCAAATCCCGAATTAAAAATGTGTGTAGGCTTCCGCCTTCATAGCTTCGCCGCTGACACCTCTAATCACTCCGGTTTCGTCGTTTATTTGCCCGATGCAGGTAATACGACAACCATCTGGAAGAATTGCAGGCAATGACTGAGCCACAGAAGGAGGAATGGTAAAGCAGAGTTCATAGTCATCACCGCCGGCGAGGACAAGACTGGTCACGCGCTGCTTCTCATATTGTCGGCTGAGTGTCGCAGAACGTGGCACTATGCTTGGGTCAATTAGCGCACCAACTCCACTGGCGTTTAATATATGACCAAGGTCGCCTAAAAGACCATCGGAAATATCAATAGCTGCGGTTGCGCCTTTTTTTCTTAACCACTGACCGGCATAGAGTCGGGGTGTCGGGAACCAGTATCGGGACAACAAATAACGAATAGAGTCGTTTTTACAAGTTCCCAGTTTTTCACCGGATAACACATAGTTTAATGCTCCGGCGGCATCCCCTAGAGACCCTGTGACACAAATCAGATCACCAGGCTTGGCACCGCTGCGCAGGAGCGCCTGCCCTTTGGGAACCAAGCCCTGAACCTGCAGCGATAACGTCAGAGGACCACGGGTGGTATCACCACCAATCAGGCTGATCTCAGCCTGTTGTGCGAGTTTTGACAATCCTTCACTGAATCGTTGCAGCCAGGGTTCTGTCACTTCCGGCAAGGTGAGCCCCAGTGTAAAACTGTGAGGCTCTGCCCCCATAGCCGCCAAATCGCTAAGATTAACGGCAAGGGCGCGATAAGCCAGCTGAAACGGATCACAGCCTGCCGGAAAATGCACCGTTTCGACCAATGTATCCAAAGACTGCGCCAGCTGCATTCCCTGGGGAATGGTTAAGAGCGCACAGTCATCGCCTATTCCGGTCAGGCCATCAGCGTACTTCTCCTTCATTCCGGATAGCTCCGGACGAGCAAAGTACTTCCTTATAAGCTCAAATTCACCAATGGCCATAACACAGATAGTCGATAGAGTTTTTAAAAGGGTTATTTTTTGCGATATGCACGCACTTCTTCTGCACGTAAACGTGGCGCCAGTTTGTCCAGTATCCCGTTGATGTAGCGATGAGAATCCTGACCACCAAAACGCTTGGCCAGCTCAATCGCTTCATTGATGACAACGCGGTAAGGTACATCCTTACGATTCATTAGCTCAAAACAACCAATACGCAGTATTGTTAGTTCCACCGGATCAAGCTGTACCAGAGGACGGTCCAACACCTCACTCATGACAGTGTCGAGATCGCTGGTCTGCTTTGGCACACCATGAATGATGGCACTGAAATAATCGTCGTCTACCTTGGTGAAATCATTGTCAGTACGGTACTGAGCTTCGATAGTCACCAGCGGTGCCTGGTTCATCTGCCACTGATACAGCGCCTGCAAAGCCAACTGACGCGCACGACGGCGGGTTGATGGTTTTTTAGGGCGGTTAGCAGATTTGTTACTTTGGGATTTCATTGGCGAGGTGCTCACCTCAAGCCTCCAGATTCTTCAACAGGGATACCATTTCAAAAGCAGCCATTGCCGCTTCTTCGCCCTTATTACCGGCCTTGGTACCAGAACGCTCGATCGCCTGCTCGATGGTGTCGACGGTTAATACGCCGAAACTGACTGGAATTTCATATTCCAGGTTGACATGGGACAAGCCTTTCACACATTCGTTAGCCACGAAATCAAAGTGAGGCGTACCCCCGCGAATCACCGCACCCAGAGCAATAACAGCATCATAGCGCCCAGTCTTGGCCACTTTTTTCACAGCCAGTGGAATTTCAACGGCACCTGGGCAGCGCACCAGAGTAATATCTTCTTCAGGAATACCATGACGAATCAGAGAATCCAGTGCTCCCTGAACCAGGCTTTCCACTACAAAAGCGTTCCAGCGACCGGCAACAATAGCGTACTTGCCACCATTCGCCTGCAGAGAACCTTCAATCGTTTTTACAGCCATGTTTATATCCTGTCGTTAAACTAAAACGAGCGACAAGCCGGGTAGCAGGCGCTCATTATTTTCTATCACACATCTATTTCTCTCACCGAGAGAAACGAGTTATACGTCACAAGGCAGATATTCAACCACTTCGAGATCAAACCCGGACAGCGCCGCAAATTTGATGGGAGAGCTGAGCAAACGCATTTTGCCGACGCCCAGGTCACGAAGAATCTGAGAGCCGGTACCAATGGTCTGATAGGCCCGGGACATACCATCATTGCTACGTCCCTGCTCGCCAATAAATCGCTCCAGCGCTTGCCCAAGATTCTGGGATTCACCCGTATCAAGCAAGACCACTACGCCAGTGTTGTCCTGTGCAATTTTCGCCATCGCCTTTTGCAATGACCAGCTCTGCTTGCCATCGTCCGGCTTTGCCATCAGCAAATCCCGGAAAGGCTCCATTGCATGCACCCGAACCGTGACCGGCTCATCCGCAGAAATATAACCTTTGGTCAGAGCCAAATGTTTACACCCATTGATCTGATCGTCATAAACGGTCAGATCAAAACGACCGTACTCGGTATTCAGGGCGCGCTGCTCAACACGGCTGACAGTCTGTTCATTAAGCATGCGGTAATGAATCAGATCCGCAATGGTTCCAATCTTCAGCCCGTGCGTTTCTGCAAACACTTCCAGATCAGGACGACGTGCCATAGAGCCGTCTTCCTTCATAATCTCGATAATGGCAGCTGCCGGCGTCAGCCCTGCAAGCTTTGCCAGGTCGCAGCCAGCCTCGGTATGGCCAGCCCGACTGAGTACTCCACCCGGTTGTGCCCTGAGCGGAAAGATATGTCCGGGCTGGACAATATCTTCAGGACGCGAACCTGAACCTACAGCCACCTGAATGGTTTTTGCGCGATCCTGTGCCGATATACCGGTGGTTACGCCCTCAGCCGCTTCAATCGAAACGGTAAAGGGAGTGCCGTAACCGGATTGATTATCAATGCTGCTGACCATCTGAGGCAATTCGAGAAAGTCGCAACGTTCGCCAGTGAGCGTCAGGCACAACAGCCCCCGAGCTTCTTTGGTCATAAAGTTAACGATTTCCGGTGTGATTTTCTCGGCAGCCACGATCAGGTCGCCTTCATTTTCACGATCTTCATCATCCATAAGGATGACCGGCCTACCGAGACGGATTTCCTCAATAATCTCTTCGATGGAATTCAGCTGCATAACGTCCCCCAGAACCCGATACGGAGTTTTATTGGGCGCTATTCTACCGTTTTAACAGGGCTTGAACAGCCACTTACCGCATAAAACCGTGCTCTGCCAGAAAGGATTCTGTCAGTAACGACGTTTTTTCAGACCTTTCCTGCAGCGAAGGATCCAGTAATCGTTCGAGATATCGGGCAATCTGATCAACTTCAAGGTTGACTGCAAAGCCTGACTTCCAGTTAACCACATTGGTTTCCTGCTGAGTGTGAGGCACAAGGTTGAGCGCAAAACGACAGCCATCCACCTGATTCACCGTCAGACTGATGCCATCAACGGTAATTGACCCCTTGTGAGCGATGTACTTTGCCAGTTCTTTCGGTGCTTCAATCCAGTACACCGTGGAGCGCGCTGAAGGTTCTACAGAAACCACCTTACCAACGCCATCGACATGTCCGCTGACCAGATGGCCGCCAAGGCGGGTCAAGGGAGTCAGGGCTTTCTCAAGATTAACCTTGCTGCCAATACTCAGGTGCTTCAGTGTAGATAGCTCTATAGTCTCAATAGAAACATCCGCAACAAAGCCATCGCCGGGTAATTCCACTACGGTCAGACAAACACCGTTGGTGGCAATGCTGTCTCCGAGATGAACATCGGACAAATCGAGTTTGCCAGTGTGAATTTGCAATCTCAGATCGCCCTGACGTTTTTCCAGCACGTGAACAGTACCAACGGCTTCGATAATTCCGGTAAACATAATTATTTCCTGGGTTTGGCTGTGATTTTCCAGTCTGTGCCCACAGCCCGGATATCGATGATATCTACCTGCTTCTTCTCAGACATGCTAAACAGTGGCAAGTTCATTAATGGGCGAGCGTCGGACCCCATCAATACAGGCGCCATGAATACGACCAACTCATCGATGAGATTTTCAGCCATCATACTGCCAGCCAAAGTAGCACCTGTTTCGAGCAGGACGTTATTGCACTCCCTCCGTCCTAATTCGTCCAGCAGAGAGGGCAAATGAATCTGACCAGGCTCAGCCTGAATCAAAACTTCTGCTCCGGCTGTTTCCAGTGCCTGTTTTTTTTCCGGATTGGCTTCAGGCGTTGTTACAACCAGGCAGCGATGATCGTTACCAATCACCTTGGCATCTATAGGCGTTTGCAGATTAGAGTCGAGCACCACCCGCAATGGTTGTCGTTGTGCGATGGTTTCAGCGTCGGGCAGGCTTAACTCTGCTCCCCTAACGGTCAGAGAAGAATTATCCAAAAGAATAGAACCTACACCAGTGACGACAGCACAACTCTGTGCTCTCTGTTGTTGCACAACACGGCGGGCATCCGGGCCGGTTATCCACTGTGATTCGCCATTGCGCATCGCGGTACGACCATCAAGACTCATGGCCAACTTAGCTCGCACATAAGGACGCCCCGAACCCATGCGTGTAAAAAAGCCTTCGTTCAGCTGCTCTGCTTCTGCTGCCATCAATCCATGGCTGACACTGATGCCCGCCTCTTCCAGCATTTTAACGCCTCGACCTGCAACCAGCGGGTTTTTGTCCAACACTGCGATCACAACCCGGCTGACTTCTGCCCGAATCAATGCCTCTGCACAGGGGGGGGTACGACCGAAATGACTGCAAGGTTCAAGCGTGACATAAGCCGTAGCACCTTGTGATTTCTTACCCGCCATGCGTAAAGCGTGTACTTCAGCATGAGGCTCTCCGGCGCGTTCGTGCCACCCTTCGCCGACAATCTCGCCACTTCCCCCACCCTTTGCATCAACAATCACACACCCCACATTAGGATTAGGCATAGTGGTATAGATGCCCTTGCGAGCCAGTTGCAATGCCCGGGCCATAAACTGTTGATCTGCTGCTGAAAACTTCGTCATCCACACGCCTGAGAGATACATTGAAACCCGCTAATAATAGCTGCCTAATGCCTCAGACTGAAGTGAAGTCTGAAATACCAACTGGTATAGCCTGAAAACCCGACTAGTATAAGTACCCAGTCATATGGGATCGAATATTTCTGACTTATTGGGCTGGTGCTATGCAAGGCGCAACGACGGGAGCATAGCAATCTCTGTGATCAGAGTTGTAACGCAGCATGAATGCAGGAGGTAGAGCAACGCAGGAGCATTTGCCGAGAGCGCCTGAATAATGAATCAGAAAATATGATTCCATATGACTGGCTACTTATTACTTTGATTAACAATAACACTAATGACAGGGTTCAGTTGTTCTTCTGTCTTTTTGATTCTAACGTGCTCCTTTTCATGTTGAGTGGCTTTGATGATGCGAATATTGGGAAAAGTTTATTTCTTATTACTAAACAGTATGATTTCGCTAAACGCTCTATCAGATATTTTTATCGATTTGGACAAAGACGATAACCTCGTAGTTTATGAAGTTGAATCAGACACCCCAGCAGGTCAAGATAATGACGATAGTAACATTCAGCCTTTAATTTATGAAAACATCTTAAATGTTCCACCAGAATTCAATTTGTTCTGGAAAGATGAATTTATTGGTAAGTTCAAGTCGAACAGTGAAGAAGACATCCTTCTTGTAACCAATGAATGTTTTCCTGCTCCGAACACCTCTGTCTTTGATAGCAACACTGGAAAGCACATCGTATTGCTCGATGCCGGTTGTCCTGCCACAGATAAAACTGCCAGCTCTTACTTAACTCAGATTCTGATCAAGCCAGAAGAAAAGCCATCAAATGCTCTATGGCACAACATTGGCATTGGTGAAAGTAAAGACAAAAGTAGTAAGAACGATCCAGTCATTCCTAGCTGGTTCTGGTCCATGTTATCAAGTGGAAAGACCAGCTCCTTTTCAGGGTTGCCAGTTTTTAACCCAGATCAACTTATACCCACGGATGTTTTGTATGAAAAACCACTCAACACCCCCATTAACCCGCCACAGTCTTACTCAACCATAAGCGTCTATCTTGCTCACCTACCAGCTCCAGGCAAAGCTGGCTGGGCTCCCCTCCTTAATGACGCTGTTAGGCTATCAACATCGACTGAAGAGCTGGAAGAGCTTCTGAAAAGCCTTTTTGAGCGCAATAAATTGGCACTTAAAGAATTAAGCCTTGTTAATTTTACCTCTCCGGAAAACGAGATTGATGTACAAAAAATCTTTAAATTTATGCGCAAGTACGATGCAACGGGCGTTTTTCAAAAGCTAAATGCTTTCATTCAAAAAAAGGAAGCGGAGGCTCGCTCAGCACTTGCCAACCAAAATACAGATAATGCTCTTTCAGAAGATACAGTTTCTTTATTACAAGCTGTAATTTATGATTTTATGATCCCTTTCTTCGAATCTGTTCAAGGCAATGTCTCCATTCTCCGTCGTTTCTTCACATTCATCCACCCTGAGCCGGCAATATCGAAACAACAATTTGATGCTAAAATGCAATCCAATCAAATACTTATAGATGACTACAGAGCGCTTATTTATGGAATAATCAAACCTTTAATTGCCGGCAGTTCTGACGTTAATCAGTTCGCTGACTTTTTAGGTAACAAGCTGGCTAAATTCGTCAAAAAGAATAATATCACAACAAACAACCACCTTGATGAAATCCTAAAAGCTTGTAACCCCAATAGAGGTGAGCCTTCTAACAGCAGGCGCAGTTCAAGAAAAACCCCGGACTACCAACCTGGTTCCAGTAAACATCATTGAACCTGGCCAGCCACACTACTCAGCGTTCTCAGATTGTTGCCATTTTTTATCAATGACAATACGAGTCAATGAACCATCATCATTAATGGTGAATGCTTTACCAAAGCTGACGATGTAAAGCCCCTTGACAGGCTTGAGTGCAAACAGGTGAAAGTCGGAAAAACCTCGCAGTAACTCGACGATATGACCAAATTCATCCTGCATTTTATTGAGAATATGGTCGTGTTCCTTGGTTCCACGGAGCACTTTATCTGCCTCACAGTTGACAAACACTCGCTCACGGGCAAACAGGTTTTGGGTTTCAGATTCAGGAGCCAAAAACAAAATGGAGCACTGTCGGTTTGCCAACAGGTTGGGGGTGTGGTGTGCCAACTCACTGACAAAAATATAAAACTTGCCATTGTCTGTACGAATATAGGGGGTATAACTGATCTCAGGATTTCCCTCTAAAGACAGTGTGGAGAGCATCAAAGTTTTATTCGAATCAATCAGATTTTGGCAATCTTTGGCAATGCTGGTCAGTTCGGTATCATCAATCATTTTCTTGGTCATACTCAGCCCAAATATGAATTATCATCTATTGAATAAGCACAGTTTGTTTTCTTTTGCATAAATGCTATCACAGCTGGCTCGAACACAATAAAACGACGCTTAAAATGAGCTACCCCGCAGCAAGTTGCGAGGTATCCCTGGTGCGTTTTGATCGATCAATCCATAAACAAACTAATCTGATTCGGGTTGATCTCTTTACGATGTAATTGCTTATATTCATCATCAGCCTGATTTTTCACATAATTCGCAATGACATTTTCATTTCCGTGCTGCCCTACGATGCTCATGAAATATCTGGAACTCCAGAATGCTCCTCCCCAAAGTTTTTGCTTCACTTCAGAGTTTCTCCTGAAGACTTCGCGTGCAGTGATGTTCTTGACCTTCTGAGCTATAGATTTTGGAGCTAACGTTGGCACTGACTGTATCAGAAAATGAGCATAATCCTTATTGATATGAGCCAATACTACACGACACCTTAATATGTATCATGTTACCTCCGATGTAGAGGTATCCATGAGCAGAGTTGACGGTCGCAAAGTATCCCATGAAGTACGAGAAAGTATCCGGTTCGAGGCTATTCAAAAATGGTTAGACGGTGCTTCTGTCCAAGCACTTTCTGTCGAATACAGCACAGATAGATCCTGTATCTACCGCTGGATTGATCGTTACAAAAAAGGTGGCATGGAGGCGTTAAAAACACGCCCCATCGCACACAGTAAAAACGCCAAACTCTCGCCTGAGCAACGAGAGACACTCTCAAAGATCATTCTCACCAAAGACCCAACGTTTTACGGTTTTTATAAAGCACTGTGGTCTCGGGACATCATCGCAGCGGTGATCAAAACAGAGTTCAACATCACCATGCATCCTGCCGCTGTCAGTAAGATGCTCAGAAAAATGGGTCTAACGCCTCAGCGGCCAGTGCGAAAAGCCTGGCAGCAGAGCGAAAAAAAAAGTACAGGATTATTTGGATACACGTTATCCAGCTCTTCGTAAACAGGCGGAAGAGGAAGGGGCTATTATCTATTTCATTGATGAAGCGAGCATACGTTCTGACTATCACTCCGGTACAACTTGGAGCAAAAAAGGTTATACGCCAACTGTCACCAAAACTGGCGCGCGCTTTGGCATCAACATGATCGCCGCTGTCAGTGGTGAAGGACACATGCGCTACATGACAATTACCGGCCGCTTTAATGCGGATGTCTTCATAAAGTTTCTGAAGCAAATAGTCGCATCACATGATCGTCCTGTAATGATCGTAACCGATGGTCATTCTGCACACAGCGCCAAGAAAGTCATGAAATATCTCAAGAAAGAAGAGCGGCTTCTTGACATACAGCTACTGCCACCCTACTCACCGGAACTGAACCCTGTTGAACTTGTCTGGAGTGTTCTGAAATCAGGGCATATTGGCCGTATGGCATTGAAAACCAAAAAGGCATTTCTCCGCGCGGTGAGTTCTGGACTTAAATCGTTGCAGAGGAAGAAAAAGAAAATTCTGGGATTCTTTCGGGCGGAACATACGGCTTATGCTTGTCTTGAAAAGACTGTCGCATAGCGTAAACGCATATCAATATCTGTGCCAATTTCCAAAAAGTAGATTTCAAAGCGTTCTGAAATTGCTAAACACACCTCTTTGAGCGTCTTGTCTACATCTTCACTGAAGACCACTCTCCAGTACTTTACTGGGCAAACCAAGTGATGCATAAGAACAGTAACATAGTGAGATTTGTGGATAAACCTACTCTTAGCCATCCACAAAAGATAGTCGCTATCTAAGAGGCCGTCTGAAAAGTCACGTGATTACTGCGGCTAACGCCGCAGAAGCGTATCAAGCTGCGGGAAATATGACTCATAGAGATTAAAAAAATCCAGAGAAACGACGAAATAATTATTAACTACAATGGTACGCCGAATGATCAGCCTCCCCCGTGGAGTTCTGATACAATAGACTGGCAGAAATAATGCGGATATCCGCTTCCAGACTGACATCTTATGGTTCATTATAAGCAGCTGAACCATAAGGATTTTAATGGACTTCCAGGGCAGCCAATGACAATCATCAAGCATCATCATTCCACGCCAGAACTCCCCGTTGCGGCTCAACCATTGCTGGCTCGTCTGGAAGGCCGAACAGAGGAAGAAGTTCTTAACTCAGAAGCGTTGCGAATTATCAGAGCCATCTGGCCTGATACCTTCAATGTCATTAGCCCTCGTCCTCTGAAAATACATATCCATAAAGATATGGAAAATACACAACTGGTGCCTTCTTATCTAATCAGTAAGGCTCTGAAGTTCTTCACCGCTCAGGATCGTTATTTGGCTGCCATAAAACCAGGCGCCATCCGAATCAATTTGCAGGGTGAGCAGGCGGGTACCGTCAGACTACGTGAAGCAGTAGATGCTGAAATTAAACGATACAACCTCTGCTTTCCACACACGGTGCAGCGGGAACGAGTTATTATTAAGAAAATACGACTGATGTCTGTTAAAAAAGCCAGCTAAGCTGGCTTTTTTTTAGAGATCTTACTTTACAATACTCTGGATATTTTCACGCAACGATGAAAGTTTGCAGCGAGCATAGAAGGTTTGGCTTCTCTATTATCGCTATTTTCTCTCATGGTTGTTCACATCTGAAAACTGTCCACAGTGTTGGCTTTAAAGGTATTGATCAATCTTACTCTGTCGGGCTGGTTGCCAGGTAGTTTTCTACGTCAATCAGAGCAAAGAAGTCGGCGGCTTCTTTAGAAGCAAAAATAGCCTGTGCTCCAGCCTGAAACTGCTCAGCGGTTTCCCATGCAATGATGACTGCCTGAGTATTTTCGGCCAGAGTAGGCATGCCGTTCTCATCCAGCTTATAAACCTTGAACTCACGGGCAAATTCGTAGCCATCGTACTGCGCAAGATAGTTAAAGAATGTATCTCTTACTTCACCAAAGGCATCATCTGTTTTTCCTTTGCGAATAGCAAATTCAATGGCAGAGCCAGGCTTCTTGATTGACTCAAGATCAAACGGTTTACCATCTTTAGTTTCCAGCAGCGCATAAGCAAGAGGGTCAAAGGTCGAGAAATAAGCAACGCCTTCTTCTTGCGGAACCAGGCGTTGAGCCGCTTCACCAAAGCCTTCCATAGAATCCCATACGGTCATTCCGGCAATGATTCTGTCCAATTTAAGGCTAGGGTCAATAGCAAAGAATGGCTGCCATTTACCTTCGTTCTGCGTCGCTTTTTCTTTGCCCAGAATGTCTACAAATGTTTCTCTGGTTTTCAGGAATTCAGCATACTCACCAGGTTTTGCTTGATTAAGTGCAATTTCATAAATAGTTTTCACAGGCTTTTCCTCATTATCTTTGAGCAAACCTTGGCTACAGGCAGTCAAGAAAAATCCTGCAGTTACAGCAGCCAGAGCGTTTCGGGCAAGTTTATTCAGTTTCATTTTATGTATCCTGTAGGATGATAATTACTGGTTAGAATTCACTGTTTGTATTTTTGGATTCGAGTGCAACAGGTTGCATGGATTCCCAATGTTCAACAATTTTCCCATCACGAACGCGATAAATATCTGCTCTGGAAAACGCATCGCCTTCAATAGTTACTCGTGAATGCGCAAGGATTAAATCATTCTGCCCAAAGATACGTTTGATATCCCAATAAGCATCATTAAAGGTTGCCAGCTGTTCTTTTACAGACTCTCTACCATCTTTGCCCTTGCCGTGCTCAAAGTATTTTTTAGCAAAGAAATCTGAAATCTGATCGGCATGCTTTCTATTAAATACGTTATTAATCATGTCCGCGACAAGCTGCTTGTTCTGATTCAGCTCTTTTTCTGATACAGAAACCGTGTCGGTGTAGACTGAGTCAAATGATGTTCTGCCAGATTGATTGATTTCTGCCGGAGACAAAATATCCCAGTGACCATAGCTTTTGCCGTCTCGAATGAAGTTAAGATCAATTGCGGTAAGCTCCGGCTGATCGGGCGTAAAGCGCAATTTACTGACGGCTGCTACGTAAGGTCCTTCAGCGATGAACATGCTTTGTTCGTAAACCATCGTTTCAAAGTTCAAACCTTCAAATAATTCCTTCACGCCGACAAAGTAGTCATTTAAGTATGATGAATGTTGCACATAGCTCGCACCAGCAGCGTACAACGATTGCATCTTGTTCCAGTCTTTCGAGTAGATGGCGTCAAAAATATTTTTCAGCACCAGCTGATTCTCAGCTGTTTTTTTGGCTTCTTCAGGATGAACCGTCAGATATTCGTAATCATAAGGCGCTGGTGTGTAAGTTTGCTCAGCGGCACTTGCAGAGATAGCAAGTCCAGCCAGTAAAGCTATCGATAAGGATTTTAGTGTTGACATGTGTCGTTCTTTAAAATGTTAGTTAGCAGGTGCATAAGATAGTCAGTAGATGAGCAAAAATATATAATTGAACGCTTACCATACTGTTTAGATAAACTAACCAATAAGACAAATTGAATACTTCACTAGATGATATGATGGTGTTCGCAGCTGTTGTTGATACCAATTCATTTACCAAAGCAGCAGATATACTCAGGCTTACCAGAGCCAGAGTATCTCAGATTATTACTCGTTTAGAGACTCAGCTCGGAGTTAAGCTGCTAGTCAGAACTACACGTTCACTGTCGCTAACTGAGCAAGGAATAGGATACTATGAGAAATGCAATCTGATAAAGGATATTGCCACCAATGCGAATCATGAGGTTTCTCAGGCAACGGATAATATTACTGGTGTAATAAGGATTGCAGCACCTGTTGGCATCCATTTTATTGCCAGCGCATTAGCAGAGTTTGTACGACGTTATCCATTGGTACAGATCGAGCTGATGGAGAACGATGGATTTAGCAACTTTATAGAAACCAGGGCTGACCTTGCTATTCGCATTGGTGAAATGCCTGATTCTACTTTAATCGCCAGTAAGATCACTGAGCACCAAGATGTACTTTGTGCTTCAAAAGAGTATTTAGCTCAATTCCCCGAAGTAAAAGTGCCAAAAGATCTTTTGAAAATGCACTGGGTCAGTCACTTAACCGTTCATGGAAGTAAAGTATTACGACTAAAAAACGCTCGCAATCAAATCACACAATACAACCATCCTGCCAAAATATCGGTTAGCTCAATCCACTCATTGAAGTCTTTTTTGCTAGCACACTCTGGTTTTGGATTTATTCCATCGTTTTGTATTGAGGATGAGATTTCATCAAACCTATTGGTACCATTGCTTCAGGATTACCATCAGTACAGCATTCCAATATATGCGGTCTACCCTGAACGTCAGATGATCCCTAACAAGACCCGTGTGCTTCTTAGCTTTCTAAAAGAACAGTTGAACAGAAAGCCCAACCTGAAAATGATTCGTTGAGATTATTTTTAAAGAACCTTACTCAACCACAAAAGCTCTGACCAGCCTGAAATTAATGTCAGAGCTGATAACCATGACGGCTCCTATCGAGGTTGTCGAAAAAGGAGGCTTTGAAAAAACCCTAGGTCGATAACCCGAAGCGTTGCCGACGAACAGAGGCTTACGAATCTATTCTTCGTCGGCGACGGGTTTACGACGATTTTGCTAAGAGTTCAAAACCGTCAGAGTATGGTCTGTTGATCGGCATAAATAGCGCAACTTTATAATACTCAGAGTGCCGATTGAGGGCTTTTAGTCACCGATCTTGGCAATAGAGGAATATTAAACGTTAATTCCTGAAAACCATCAGGCCAGACACCTTTGATCTGCCAGTAATAGCCTTGCGTTTGCTGTTTATCATTTTTAAATGTAGCAATGAAAAACTCTCTATTGGACGAATGAAGATTAGAGAGTCCCGGTGTAGGAAAGTCAAAATAAGGCTCCCCTTTGTTATCCAGCTCAAGTTCTTGCATGGGTGGTAGCCCCACCGGATAATACCGACAATTATGAACTGTATATTTCTCATTCTCACTCAGAACATCAAAGCCTTTTATCTTGGGAATCAAATAATTTTCTACGTATGTTTTTTCTGAGGCTGGCAAAGATGATATAGGTGACATTGTGCGGGGCTTCCGAAAACTGACATCCATAACCCTCAGTTTAAGAGTCTCAGGTTTATTAAAATCATAGGTTATAAAAGGAATCACGGTTGTATTGAACTGATTAATCTCCATCTTCAAAGCCTGATGTGGAAATTTGACATCATGCAGAACGAACCATCGTTCACAGTACTTATGTACTGTTTGTATATCACTATAAACACTGGGATCAATGACTTTTTTTAGAGGACCGCATACCGCTCGTTGCAAGAAAGCAGTAGCATCTTCGCCGGCTTTGGATTTGAGAAACTGCCCTCTATAGACTTTTGGCCTAAGAGCCATCTCTTGCGCACCTGTTTTAACTTGATGAAGTTTATCTACCTGATATTGAACGACAGGAAATAATTTAAGATGATTTTTTTCAGCAGAAAATGAACCATCTCTACTCGAAGACCCAATACCCCCATCACTCACCTCTGGAGTATTAATGAACGAGATCAAGCTATAAAGACCAAATACCGTAACAGCTGTACCTGTGCCAAGCATGAAGGTACTTTTGGATACAGCGTGAACCTGCTGTACCGAAAGTGCAAAGCACAGCAAGAGAGTAGCGACCTGATATTGAAAAGACCTGCAGGTGGTTTGAGGTAAATCTATCATCAACTTTGCTTCCAGTGCTGTCAGAATGAGTTAAGTTTATCGAAAAGAAGTAAAGTCAGTATTTCAGATTTTGTCTACAAAACTGATGTTTCAAATTATCCTGCAGGGTAAAAGTAATTCGTGTTCGTTTAGGGGACGCTTATCTGTAATCCGATCGTGCAATTCTAATAAAAGCCCATAAACACCGGGGACTTCAGCTTTAAACACTTTTCTATGTTCCAGGATATGTTGTTTTATCCACTCACAACGACTAATTGCATCGTCTATGCGCTTAGGCATAATAGACGCTTTCCAGATAGCACTCATATCCTCTAGAGAGGCTAACCCTGCTTGCTGATGCCTTGAATCACGTTTTCTTTTTGCACCGATGGATACTAGACCAAAAGCACCCGCTTCAACATCAGGGCGTAGCATGGTGACATCATTTAAGCTATTACCTAAAACAAAAAACCATTTTTCTTTATATTCGACACCAGAATTTTCTACAGCCTGATTAATGAGCTGATAGATATATCGCATTGCTGAGCCTTTATTTAAATGGATATCCTGTAAAAAGTATTTACCAAGGTTTTTTTCAAAAGGCGAAGCCTGAACATAATAGAAATAAGAATAGGTATACATTTCGCTTTCAGAATGTATATTGACCGACTCCTGATCAATAGCAATGCTTTGGTTACGAATATTATAAGGAATCGTTGTTTCTGACAGATCCAGCCCTGGCCATATGCCCAATAACGCCAATCGCTTGTTTAGACGATCTTTATTGCTCTTATCCTCATTCATCCATCGCCTTACGATTTCTGAGTACTCTTTACTCTTCGAAAAACTTCCATCCTCCTTGTCATACAATAAGACCCTTACCCCATCACTAGCCGCTATTGCAAAAGGCTCAGCAAGTGAATGATCGTATCTGAATGGGGTTATAGGTACTGAAATAACAGGCTCTAAATCGTGATTATGGGGCAAAATGGAAAGCCCTTCTGCCCCATAATCAATGCCTGTATTGTAAACTATAAATACTCTGTCTTTATTTTTTTGTACAAAATCTGCAAACAAATTCAGACACTCTTGGCGAAATAGTTCTAAATCTTCAGGAGTTACTATACTTTGACTCTCAAACCAAGGATCGACATACCTTTCCCGACGACTGCTATAGTCATACAGCAACGTATCGTGAAGGCCTGAGTTAATAATGAGTATAATTTTCTCTTTTTTAATCACTTCTTCAATGTTATTTAATTTCGCTTCCAATACTTTAAGATGCAACTTGGTGCGCCAGTTTATATTGAAATAATTATAGTATTGCTTCATACCCCAATTGTAACCCCAATAAAGCAAAGCACTCAGTAAGTATTCCAGCCTATTTTTTTTTGAGGAGTGCTCATTTTCATGCTGCTGTGCTTTTTCATCTGCACACATTTGAAGAAAAAGTGCTTCATAAGACTGACAGGCTTCGCTCTGACCAACAGTGATACCTGGAATATCTGATCTTTTAAAAAATAAAGACGGCATTTGTCCTATAACATCATCGGTAGCATCAAAAAATGAGGCATTAGCCAATAACATTTCAGAAATCATCATCAACAACAAGCAATATTTTTCCATTTTTTGATACAGTTTAATTTTTATTAAAAGAGATTACAGGGGAAGGATTGGTATTCTTCTTTGACTATAAAATCATGTATTTCTGAAATAATCCCGTACAAACTGGGGAGCAATGTCTCTCTGACTTTTGGATGGTTAATGCTATCACTAACACTGTTGCTTTTTTTAAATATTTTTTTGGCGGAAGAAGGATAAAAGGAGGCCGACCAAACCTGTTTCATTTCCAGCAGAGTTGAAAAGTGTCTCTGATCGTAGCGACTTTGACGTTTTGATCGTGCTGCTGAATGTAACGGGCCCAAAGCTTCTGCTTCAATATCAGGTCTGAGCATTGCAATATCATTCAAGTCATTACCAAAAATAAAAAACAGTTTTCGTCTTTCTGGAGTACCAGACCGATGAATATCCTTCAATATTTCGGGATAGACATAGCGCATAGCTGCACCTTTATTAATACAGACATCCTGAAAAAAATGTTTTCGGGAATGTTTGCGACGTTTGATATGAGTGTAAGTAAAAAGAGATTTTGATATCCGGAAAATATCTGGAAACTCGGCCTCAACGTCATTACCGGATAGCGAATAATCTTTATAGCGTAAGAGAGCTCTTCTGGAGTTGCTCTTTTCTACAAAGCCATGATTTTCGAGGCTATTCTGAACATCGACAAATAGGGCATCATCCTCGCGTAGCCAGCTTGCCACTTCTCTTTTAAAGTTTTTATCCTCAATCAGTCTATGCCTTGCTCTTTGATAAAATGAAATACTGCTTCCTCCCAAAGAAGCCATCGCAAAAGGGGCTGGAAGTATGTCATACCCATCATGATGAGGGAGTTTTAGCTGCTCATGGGGCTCTGTTTTCGTTGGTATAGAGCGGATCGGATGTTTAGCTGAACCATAAGATCTTGAGGTGTTGTAAACTAAATACACTCTTTCCTGATTCTTCGCCATAAACTCAGAAAAGACGAGCATATTATTCTTTTCAAATTCATCAACACCCTCAAGGCTATAAATACCCTGATCCGAATACCAGTCATTATACTGACTCAGTAACTTTGAAGGGGCATCAAGAATAGTACCATCAATATCGGTTTCAATAATGAGTATCAGCTTTTGGGCTTTTAACTGTTCTTCGATGGTTTTCAGAAGATCTTTCAATGGCCTAAAGTTATTTGTTACATTATTTTTTTTTGGCACAAGCTCTCCAATTGTTTGTTGTAATTTGCCAAACAGATTGGATAGCAGTGAAAGTGCTCCTGAAAAGTATGTGCTTTCATTACTATTGCCTCCATTATTATTCGTACCCTGTCGTATTTTAGACACACAATTTCGGGGAAATAGGCTGTCGGTGCCAAGTGGAATATCCTCCTTATCACAAGCCACTTTTGCACGCAGATTACTGAAGACACCCGTATGACTATATATCAAAGGCGATAAGTAGAGTGGTTGAACCCCTTTCATCGCTACCCCCATTTCATATGCTGAACCTTGCACTACAGCATTGAATATGGATAGTGTGAGAATAAAAATTAACATATACGCAGGCGTCTCAATGAAAATTTTTTATAGTAATTTTTACTGTCTTCAGGAAGATAGCATCAGTTTGGCTACTTGCAGGGAATACAACGTGTTTTCCTGATAAACTGCTTCCTTCATAACTAAAATGATCTGGCTCTGCTTTTTATTATGTCGTTAATAGAACTGAAATCAGCCCTTTCCCTAACTCTGGTATTTATGTTCAGGATGCTCGGGTTGTTTATGGTACTGCCTGTTCTGGCTTTATTTGCTGAAGATTTACAGGGCGCTACGCCTGCTTCTATCGGTTTTGCCATTGGTGCTTACGGGATTACTCAGGCAATCCTGCAGATTCCCTTTGGCTGGCTGTCAGATCGCTTGGGTCGGAAGCCTGTTATTTTGGCCGGGTTGCTACTGTTTCTCGCGGGGAGTTTGCTGGCATCACAGGCTGAGTCCATTGAGGGCATTATTGCCGGGCGTATTTTACAGGGTGCTGGCGCAATAGCCAGTGCAGTCACCGCATTGCTGGCGGATTTAACTCGCGACCAACACCGCACCAAAGCAATGGCAATGATTGGTATGGGTATTGGTCTGGCATTTTGCATTGCCATGGTGCTTGGACCTTTGGTCAGTGCAGTCTGGGGATTATCAGGTCTGTTTATTTCCAATGCATTGTTGGCAGTGATCGCCATATTTATTATGTACTGGCTGGTGCCTACGCCGGTTCGATCACGGTGTGATCTTAACTCAACGGTCAAAAAAGAAAGCATTAAAGATGTTTTAACCAATAGTCAGTTGTTACGCCATATCACGGGTATATTTTCTCTTCACTTTGTTCTGATGGCACTGTTTATTATGGTGCCGGGGTTGATTGAAACCAGTGCCGGACTGGCGCCTGAAGATCATGGCTGGGTATATCTGGCAGTAACGGTCATTTCTCTTGCCATGATTATCCCCTTCATTATTTACAGTGAGCGTCAGCGTCGTCTTAAACAATGCTACAGTTTTGCGGTGAGTTTTCTGATGATCGCTTTTCTGTTGATTTATCAGGGGCAAATAAGCAGCAACATGCTTTATGCTGGGTTATTTATCTTTTTTGCCGGATTTAATTTTCTGGAAGCCACTCTACCTTCGCTGGTCAGCAAGTTATCACCGGCGGGCACCCGTGGCACAGCAATGGGTGTATACTCAACCGGACAGTTTCTTGGGGCAGCATTGGGTGGTAGCCTTGGCGGTCTGGCTATGCAACACTGGGGAATAGCCGGTGTGTTGATGCTTTGTACTATCCCTACTGCCCTGTGGTGGGGGTTGTCTGTTACCATGCGTCAGCCTCCTTATGTCAGCAACATGGTGATGGCACTCAATCCTTTTCAGGAACATGATGCTCACAGCATGAGTAAACAGTTGGCGGTCATCGCCGGTGTCAGAGAAGTGACTGTATTGGCTGAAGAAAGAACAGCCTATCTGAAAGTGGATAAACACAGCCTGGACTGGTCAGCATTAAAACGCTTTGGCGAATGCTGACAACAACAAGCACAGTAATGAATTTAAATAGCGGAGAGATTTAATGGCTCGTGGCGTAAACAAGGTTATTCTGATCGGTAATCTCGGAAATGACCCGGATGTCCGGTTCACTCCTAATGGCGGTGCCGTAGCGAACCTGAGCGTGGCGACCAGCGAATCCTGGAAGGATCGTAATACTGGTCAGCAGCAGGATCGCACCGAATGGCACCGTGTTGTGATTTTCGGAAAACTGGCTGAAATTGCCCAGCAGTACCTGCGCAAAGGTTCCAAAGTTTACCTGGAAGGTAAACTGCAAACCCGCAAATGGCAGGGACAAGATGGTCAAGACCGTTACACCACTGAAATTGTGGTTGATGGTTTCAATGGCCAGCTGCAAATGCTTGATAGCCGTCAGGATGGCATGGGCGCCCCGGCAGGTGGTGGTTATCAGCAACCACCACAACAAAATCAACAACAAACACAGCAATACGCAACTGCAGCACCGCAGCAGCAAGCTCCTGTGTCTCAGCAACCATATAACGCTCCACAACAGCAGCGTCAGCCAGCCCCTGCACAACAGCCACAACCTCAACCAGCGGGTGGGTTTGATGACTTTGATGACGACATTCCGTTCTGACGCCGGATAGAGACGATAAAACCAGAAAGCCTCCCGGATGTTGGAGGCTTTTTTATATCAGGAACATAGAGGTTAAACTGAATGGCCGATCTGGAAATAAGAAAACAACTCCGGCTGAAGCTACGACAAAAAAGGCGATCTCTTAGTGCAGAGCAACAAACGCTGGCGGCAGAAAAATTGCTGAAAAATATTCAGCATTCAGATATCACCAAACATCATCAGCATATTGCACTCTATCTAAGTAATGACGGTGAAATTAATCCTGAGCCTGTGATCGACTGGCTATGGCAGCAGGGCAAACTCTGTTACCTACCAGTACTGAATGACAGCGGCAATCATCAGCTTGATTTCGTCGCTTATCAATCAGTTACAACCATGGTTAAAAATCGATTTGGTATCAATGAGCCAGAAAACAAACCTGCACAGAGAATTACCCCACATCAGCTCGATTTGGTTTTCATGCCATTGACCGGGTTTGATGAGCAAGGACAGCGCATGGGGATGGGGGGCGGTTATTATGATCGAACCTTTGCTTTCGTAGAGAAAGACAAAACACCTGTTCTCATTGGGTTAGCCCATGAGTGCCAGAAGGTCGTGAGCGTTTATACATCCGATTGGGATGTTCCAATGCAGGGTGTCGTAACCGACCAACACTGTTATTTTTATTAACCTCTAGCAACAGGTGTCTTTCATCGTAAGCGTCAGCCAAAAACCATCTACCCAGCCTGACCACCAGTCCGGATACTGATGCTTCCAGCTTTCAGGAGGTAACATGTCCGAAAAACAACAATTCTGGTTTAAGCATATCGAACAATGGCAGCAAAGCGGACTTTCTCAGGCGGAATACGCTCGTCAGCAGAAACTGTCCATCAAATCTTTCGGTTATTACCGTCGTCGCTACAGGCAACAGTCGACCCCTGATAAAAGTCCAACCCCTCTATTACCAGTCACTGTAGCTCATATCGAAACCAATTCGCTCCCTGCTCAACCAGGAAGTACCGGCATCACCCTGACCAGCCCCTCCGGGTTTCGTATCGAACTGGCACCGGGATTCGATCCGCAGACCTTGCGAACCGTACTGCAAACCCTGGAGGCTGCAGCATGATTGGTGATGCGACTTCCCTCAAGGTCTATCTAGCTCCCGGTGTCACCGACATGCGCAAGTCTATCGATGGTCTCTCCCTGATCGCCAGCGAAGTACTGAACCTTGACCCGTTCTCCGAAAGCCTGTTCGTATTCTGCAACCGGGGACGCAACAAACTCAAAATACTGCACTGGCAGACTAACGGGTTCTGGCTTTACTACCGTCGCCTCGAGAAAGGCCGTTTCAATTGGCCTGATCATGAAAAGACGAATCAGGCAATCACTCTGACCCGTCGTGAGCTGAACTGGCTTCTGGACGGCTTGCCAGTCGATCAGAAAAAAGCACATCCGACATTGTGCTATCAGCCTGCCGCCTGAATGTCCATGAACTACAACAATGAAAACGACGGCGGTTCTGTTAGATAATAGGCGATATGAATACGATGACCACGCCAGACAAACCGACCATTGAATCTCTTCAGTTTGAGAACGTTCAGCTGAAGGCGAAACTCGCGTGGTATGAGGAACAGTTCCGCCTGCATCAACATCAGAAATTTGCCGCTTCCAGTGAACGTTTCGAGGGCCAGGAGTCACTGTTCAATGAACCTGAATTATTGGACGAAGAGTCTGCTGAACAATCTGAAACCCAGACCGTAGAAGCTCACCAGCGCAAAAAGCCGGTCAGGAAAACACTGCCTGACCATTTGCCCCGGGACGTGGTTCAGTTGGATATCGCCGAAGAAGAAAAACAGTGCGACTGCTGTGGTAAAACCCTCAAGGCATTCGGCCATGAGAGCAGTTGTAAGCTGGACATCGTTCCGGCGCAGGTGAAAGTCGTTGAATTCCAGCGCCTGAAATATGCCTGCGAGTGCGAGTCCGGCGTCAAAACGGCACCGATGCCGAAAATGCCCATCCCGAAAAGCATTGCCACTCCCGGATTGCTGGCCTGGATCATCACCAGCAAATATTGTGATGCTCTGCCCCTGTATCGACAGGAGTTTATCCTGAAGCGCATGAACATCGAGATCAGTCGTGCCTCCATGGCTGAATGGATGATCAGGGTGTCCGTATTACTCAAACCAATATACGACGAGCTACAGAAAATGCTGGTCAGACGAAGCAGTATTCAGGCTGACGAAACACCGCTGCAGGTACTGGATGAGCCCGAACGGTCGCCACAGGATAAATCCTATATGTGGGTGTATCGCACTACCGGGCAGCTGGGGACACCAGTCATCCTCTATGACTATCAGTCAGGTCGTGACCATAGTCGTCCACAGGCATTCCTGTCCGGGTTCAGCGGCTATCTGCAATGCGACGGACTGTCTGCTTATAAAGCGCTGAGTAAGAAGCAACCGGAAATAGAACTGGTTGGCTGTCTTGCGCACGTCCGGAGAAAATTCAAAGAAGCGCTGGACGCTATCCCAAAGAAAAAAGGCCAGCCACAAGCCAAAATCACCAAGCCCGCCCAGGTGCTGACGATGATCCAGACGCTCTACGCTATAGAGAGAAGGGTCAAAGATAAAGCGGTAGAAGAACGATTCCAGATAAGACAACGGGAAAGCCGCCCGATCCTGGACAAGCTGAAAGAGTGGCTGGATCGGCAACAGCCCAAAATCCCTCCCAAAAACAAGCTTGGCAAAGCCATCACCTATGCGCAAAACCAGTGGCCTTATCTGATACGTTACCTTGATAGCGGGCTGCTGGATATTGACAATAATGCGGCAGAGAGAGCCGTCAAACCGTTCGTAATTGGCCGAAAGAACTGGCTTTTTGCTAAAAGCGTAAACGGAGCAAATGCCAGCGCAACACTTTATAGTTTGATCGAAACCGCCAGGGCGAATGATCTGGAGCCGTACGCCTGGCTACGTTACGTGCTGTCCAGGGTTCCTCAACTGCCCAAAGAAGCGTGTGTTGAACACCTGTTGCCTATGAATCTCACGCCAGACGATTTAAAAATAGCGAATTGGTGGGAATAGGGGTAGATGGGGTTGCCCGACCGCTTACCTTTCATCTGGTTTTACAGTTTAGGGCTGGGTGCTGCCAAAATAGCGCCTTATGTGAATAGCCCGAAAGTGTGGAAAGTGATTGATGCGGTTATCTGTGTGGCCATGTGGACTGTTGCCATTATGCTGCTCATGTTGGTCAGTTTCCGCCCGAAGTGCAGATACCCATAGGGCACAAGAGCCGACAGTGCGCTCGAAGAGTGCATAAAATCTTCGTCAGCATAATAAACCGGTTATTACAATACTTCGAACAGTTTTTAGCCATTAATACCGAGCCTTCGAAAAACTGTCCACAGTATTGTTATTTGTCTTTTCAGCATTTCATGCTGATTGTCGGATTCTGCTTTCGGCGGAAACTGACCTACGACTCAATGGATTTATACAGAGCATCCAACCCCATCCGCCCTGCCATTTTTCGGGTTTCTTTGGTTGAAGATTCGTCAAATCCGGTATAAACAAGATCCTCCTGTGGCAGTTCATCCAAAAAGCGGCTGGGCATGGTATCAATCACCTCACCAAATTGTTTTCGCTTTCCTGCCAGCGTCATGGTCAGAGACTTTCTTGCCCGGGTAATGCCGACATAAGTCAGCCGTCGTTCTTCTTCAACATTATCTTCTTCAATGCTGGTTCGATGTGGCAGTAAGTCTTCTTCCATCCCCATCATATAGACATGGGGGTATTCCAGCCCTTTAGAGGCATGAAGAGTTAATAACTGCACCCGGTCATGGTCTTCCTCTTCTTCATGGCGTTCTAACATATCGCGCAAAATCAAACGACTGATGGCGTCTTCTACGGAATGGTCTTCATCGCCTTTTTCCAAAGACTGCTGAATGGCTTCCACCAAAAACCAGACATTGGTCATACGTTTTTCAGCTTGTACTGGTGATGATGAGTGCTGCATTAGCCAGTTTTCATAATCAATGTCGGTAATCATATCCCGAAGAATCCGCATTGGATCATCATCAGTCTGAATACGCCGGGCAATATCACCCATCATTCCAGTGAAGTTACGCAGTCGTTCTACATACTGAGGTGCCAAGCTTTCTTCCAGCGCCGCCTCTTGAGTCGCCTGATACATACTGACATGATGCTGATTGGCATAATTACCCAGTTTTTCTAACGTGGAGGGGCCAATCTCCCGCTTGGGTATATTCACCACCCGAAGAAAGGCATTGTCATCATCCTGATTAATTAGCAGTCTCAGATAAGACATAATATCTTTCACTTCAGAGCGAGCAAAAAACGATGTACCACCGTTGATATGATAAGGAATGCCGTGGTGTTGCAGTTTCAGCTCCAATAAGCGTGACTGGAAGTTGCCACGATACAAAACGGCATAATCCTTAAAGCCATTTTCAAAACGTAATCGGTGCGCCAGAATTTCTGTGGCAATCCGTTCACATTCCATCTCATCATTACGACACTTGATAACCCTGATTTCATCACCAGTACCCATATCACTCCATAGTGTTTTTTCAAACACATGGGGGTTATTGGCTATCAATACGTTGGCGGCTTTCAGAATACGGCTGGTAGAACGGTAATTCTGTTCCAGTTTGATCACCTTCAGACTTGGGTAATCATCTTTAAGCAAGGCAAGATTTTCAGGTTTGGCGCCGCGCCATGCATAAATTGACTGATCATCGTCGCCTACCACTGTGAGCTTACGACGGTCGCCGACCAACATTTTGACCAGATCATACTGAGCACCATTGGTGTCCTGATATTCATCCACCAGCATGTAATGGACTTTCTGTTGCCAGCGAGCCAGTGCTTCAGGGTTAGAACGGAATAACTCTACCGGCTTCATAATCAAATCATCAAAATCCACCGAGTTATAGGCTTTCAGCATTCGATTGTAATGTTCATAAACAACCGCAGCCGTTTGTTCCCAGGGCTGGCGAGCCATTTGTAATGCCTGCTCCGGTGTCACCAGATCATTCTTCCAATTGGAAATGGCATGTTGCACTTGATCGACGGCATTATCTTCAGCCGACAAATCTTTTTGCATCAGATCAGTGATCAGAGAAGTCGCATCCTGCTGATCAAAAATAGAAAAGCCCGGTTTATAACCCAGAGCCTTGTATTCCCGGCGAATAATATTCAAACCAAGGTTATGAAACGTAGAAACAGTAAGCCCATGAGAAGCACGTCCTTTCACCAGCTTGCCAACACGCTCTTTCATTTCCCGGGCCGCTTTATTGGTAAAGGTAACGGCAACAATATTGCGAGCACTGATACCACATTCCTGAATCAGATAAGCAATCTTGGTGGTGATCACACTGGTTTTACCGCTACCAGCACCAGCCAGCACCAGTAACGGTGTGTCGATGTATTTTACGGCCTCAGCCTGTCGGTCGTTGAGTTTGTGCACTGTGGATGATTTTGAAGTGAGCCAAACAGGCAGTATATCAGTAAAGTTGCCCGCTCAAGACAACTTTACTTCAGAAGCGTTTATCAGCGTGATTGCACGTGTTTTCTCAGTGCTTCTTTTTCATCTTCAGACAGAAATGCAATGGTGAGACCATTTTCCTGAGCCTGACGAATATGCGCCTGAGTTAATCCTGCCGCCGGTGCTGCCACTTCATATTCGTGAGGAAGGTCAATACCTTCAACAGCAGGGTCATCGGTATTGATGGTAGCCAAAACCCCGTGATCAAGAAATTGCTTAAGTGGATGAGATTCAATATTCGCGAAGGTGCTGGTCTGCACATTGGACGTCAGGCAGGATTCAATACCAATCTGATGCTCCAACAAGTAGTCCATGAGCTTTGGATCATAGATCGCTTTAACACCATGACCAATTCGGTCGGCACTCAGCCCTCTGATCGCCTGCCACATGCTTTCAGGTCCTGCGGCTTCACCAGCGTGAATGGTGATATTCAGACCGGCATCCCGTACCTGTTTAAAGTGCTCTACAAACAATTCACCAGGTTTGCCCAGTTCATCTCCTGCAAGGTCAATAGCCACCAGATGATCTTTATAAGCGAGACAGGCATCCAGTTCTTCTTGACAGGCTTCCGCCCCAAAGGAACGGCTCATGATACCAATCAGATTGGTTTTTACACCGAAGTCTTTGCTGCCAGCTTTTACACCGTCAATAATCGCTTCAACAACCCCCTGAGGATTAAGGCTGTGAGTCATGGCCATATAGGCAGGGCTGAAACGCAACTCGGCATAATCAATCTGTGCATTAAGGGCATCTTCCACATTCTCATAGGCTACACGACGGCAATCGTCATAACTGGCAAGTACTTTTACACCCCAGTCCAGCTTAGTCAGAAAGCTCACCAAATCAGGTTCCTGACTGGTTATCTGGACATGGGGAATAAGCGCTGACAACCTAGTGGCGGGTAACTCAATATTGTTTTTCAGGCCAAGATCAAGGATGGTCTGTGCACGGATATTGCCATCCAGATGTCGGTGCAAGTCTGTTAGCGGCAAGAACTTATCTATCATCATTATCTCGTCTAATTTTTGTACAGAATCTTACTGAAGTTTGCCAGATATTACGTCTATGCAGCGGCGAAAAAGCTTGCCAGCATCTTCAATAGAATTGATTTTTAGACAGGACTTGAGCTAAAACAAAACTCAATGAAAAGAACAACATAGCTGAGCTTAGTATAAGCGACGATAGATGCTTATCTAATAAATATCAATACCAGAAAGCATCACCACCACTGATAGAGGCTTTAACAGCAAAGGAATCATCATAAAGCATCATATTGGCAAATTGTCCTGCTGCAATTTTACCCATCTGATGTTGTACTCCAATGGCGCTAGCGGCATTAATGGTTGCCATACGAAAAGCGGCCTTCGGATCAATACCATGTTTAATACTATTCGTCACCGCATTAATCATCGTCAGGGCTGAGCCAGCTAGAGTACCATCGGGTCCGGTGCATTTGCCATTCTTGTGCTGAATAGTTTTGTTGGCGAACTCAAATTCTTTGATTTCAGTACCCGCTGGAGTCACCGCATCGGTGACCAACACCAGACGATCTTGCATGATTTTTTGGGCAATACGCAGATTTTCCCACGACAGATGATAGCCATCAGCAATAATGCCGGCATACATAATATCACTGTCAAATACTGCACCAATGACACCCGGTTCACGACTGGATAAGGGGGTCATGGCATTATGTAAATGAGTAGAAAATCGGGCACCTGCTTTTTCTGCCGCTTTCACTTCAGCACAGGTAGCACAGGTATGACCTACCGATACCAAAATACCAGCCCTAGTCAATTTTTCGATCGTAGAAAGCGATACCGTTTCAGGTGCCAGAGTGATTTTAGCAATCGCATCAGCGTTCGCGCATAGATGATCAAGCATTTTCTCTGATATTTGCCGAATCTGTGACTTTTGATGAATACCTCTTCGTGCTTTATTCAGATAAGGACCTTCAAGATGCAGACCCGGCACTCGATCAGGGTGTTGTACCCGGTAACCCCTGACCACATCAATAGCTTTGCACATATCTTCATCACTGGTTGTAATCAGTGTTGGAAGAAAAGCCGTACACCCTGAGCGCAGGTTAGTGTTATGCATGATATCCAGAGTCTTTGCTGATATATCTGCATTAAACAGTACACCACCACAGCCGTTTACCTGAAGATCGATAAACCCAGGGGAAAGAAAATAACCTTTACAATCAATAAGAAGAGCTTCACTTGCTATCTCTGCCATCAAACCTGTTGTAACAATATGACGATCCTGAATATGAATAGCTTCAGGTGCCATCAGACCAGATGTATCCCCATCCAGTAACCGGAAATTATATAAAACGAAGGAAGGTTGTTGTTTCATTATTATTTACCGGAAATCTGTGTTCTGGTTGCCGGTACACAGATTTCCCAATAGGCCATTAGATGTTATTGGACTCAATGTCCTGAAAGTAACGCAAGGTTCGCACTTTAAGATCAAGAGTAGCTGGATCATCACAAACCATGATGGATTTTTTATGCATCTGAATGGCTGAAATAGTCCACATATGATTTACCGAACCTTCAACTGTCGCCTGAACAGCCCGGGATTTATCTGAACCGGTAGCGAGAATCATAATTTCACGGGAGTCCAGCAAAGTACCAACACCAACTGTTAGCGCCAATTCAGGGACCTGACTAATGTCGTTAAAAAAACGGGCATTGGCTTCGCGGGTTACCCTGGAGAGCGTTTTAATACGACTGCGTGAGCTTAAAGAAGAACCAGGTTCATTAAAGGCGATATGTCCATCGTGTCCTACGCCACCCATAAACAATTCTATACCCCCGAGCGCTGTTATCTTGTCTTCATACCGCTGACATTCAGCGTCAAGATCAGGGGCATTCCCATCCAGAAAGTTGATATTCTCAGCAAGAATATCAATACGATCAAATAGCTCTCGATGCATAAATGAGCGATAGGATTGAGTATGGTTTACTGGCAGGCCAACATATTCATCCATATTAAAAGTGATGACATATTTAAAACTGACCTCACCTTTTTTATGCAAGCGAATTAATTCCTGATAAGTAGGAATCGGAGTTCCTCCCGTTGGTAATCCCAGAACAAAAGGACGCTCTTTTGTTGGCTGAAATGCATTAATCCGTCTCACAATATATTGTGCAGCCCAACATCCGACGGCAGTTTTATCTGGCAAAGGAATGAATCGCATGGAGCTATCTATCTCCTGTCGTACAGATCCAGTTTATTATGGAAGCGTAGGTTGATTACCACTCAGAAGACAGAAACCAACAAAAACCCACAAAAAACACCAAATCTACCACGCTGCTATGCAGAATTAACATCTGTGCATTTTGATAGTTTATTGTCAGCTTATCTCTTCGGGGCAAACTGACCGACACCCACTCTGGCTCTATAGGTTGATTTCCGCCCGAAGGGCAGAAACAAAACTACCAAAAACTCCGTTCATCCTGAGCCTGTCGAAGGATGATGCACAAGCACTTCGACAGGCTCAGTGCGAACGGTGGTCATTTCTAAACTGCCACAGCCCTAAGCGTTGAACTGCTTGAATCGTTTGATTAATCCATTGGTTGAACTGTCCTGATCAATGGTTTCTTCAGAAGAACGAATCTTCTCAATCAAAGTATTACCCAACACTTTACCGAGTTCTACCCCCCATTGGTCGAAGGAGTTCAGTCCCCAAATCACACCCTGGACAAACACTTTTTGCTCATACATAGCAATCAGTGCACCGGTGGTTTCGGGCGTAATTTTCTCAGGCACAATCACGCTGTTCGGGCGATTACCCGGAATCACCTTATGCGGCGCCAGACGTTCAATCTCAGCCCCATCGACACCCGCTGCTGTCATTTCATCACGAACTTCCTCAAGCGTTTTACCTTGCATCATGGCCTGACTTTGCGCCAGAGCATTAGTAAACAACCAAGGGTGCTGCTCGCCAATTGGGTTGTGGGTGGTCGCTGGTGCAATGAAATCAACTGGAATCAGTCGTGTACCCTGATGCAGTAGCTGATGATAAGCATGCTGATCATTAGTGCCCGTGCCGCCCCAGATCACCGCACCTGTGTGATAATCCACAGTACTACCATCTTCACGAGTACGTTTGCCGTTGGACTCCATATCCACCTGTTGCAGATGCCCCGGGAGATCACGCAGGAAGTAATCGTAAGAGATGAATGCCTGAGATTCTGCACCCATGAAGTTCTGATACCAAACACCCAGCATAGCGGTAATCACCGGCATATTGTCTTCCAGAGGGGCATTGCGGAAATGCTGATCCATCGCTTCAGCCCCTTTCAGCAGGCGCTCAAAGTTATCATAGCCGACCACCATGGAAATCAGCAGACCAATACTGGACCACAGCGAGTAACGACCACCGACCCAATCCCACAATGGCAAGGTGTTTTCCTGAGCAATACCAAACTGGTCGATGGCTTTCAGGTTAGTGGAGATCGCCATAAAGTGTTTGCGAATATCTTCTTCAGCACAGCCCTGCTCCAACATCCAGGCACGAGCGGCCTGTGCATTCTGCAGCGTTTCCAAAGTTCCGAATGACTTGGAAGCGACAATAAACAGTGTGCTTTCGCCGTCTATCTTACGCAGTACTTCAGACAGTTCGTTCGGGTCGATATTGGCAACGAAGTGATGTTCGATACCTTCAACATGATAAGGTGTCATGGAATTAATAGCGGTTTTCAAACCCAGATAAGAACCACCAATGCCAATGTTAACAATGTGCTTGATGGACTTGCCTGTGTGACCTTTCCATTCACCGGAATGCACTTGCTCCGTCAGTTCTTTCATGCGCTGACGAGTATTGCGAATCAGTGGCATCACATCTTCGCCATCGACCATCACCGGCTCATCACCAAAATTACGCAGGGCTGTATGTAACACGGCTCGTTTTTCGGTGTAGTTGATTTTCTCACCGGAGAACATGGCTTCTCGAGCTTGATCCAGACCTGCTTCTTTAGCCAGTTTGATCAGAGCGCCCATGATGTCATCATTAATCTGATGCTTGGAATAATCCAGAAACAGACCAGCGGCTTCCATGCTGTATTTATCAAAGCGCGTGCTGTCATCAGCAAACAGATCGCGCAGATGAGTGCTACTCATTTGCTGGCTCAGTGCTTCCAACTGTTTGGAAGACGGCAAGTGCTTCAGACCATTTTGTATTGTCACGGTCATGCCTCGTTTTCTCTATGAATGGGAAATTTTGAGTATTATTGCCTGCAGATTTGCAGGTGGAGAGGCGCAGGTCGGTTTACCCCGAAGGGACAAGCTGACAAAAAACCCTCAGATAGCACCAGTTGCAAAAAGTTCTGGTATTTATTGATGACTTTATTATCGGCTTCTGCCCTTAAGCGGAAGCCGACCTACATCCACAATCAGAGTTGAAAATATATATTATCAATCAGGCGGGCTTTACCAAGATAACCCGCCGCCAGAATTACCAGCGATGTTTCATTGTGCGTTGCCGGTAACAATGTATCGGTATTGCTGATATTAAAATAGTCTGGTTTAAATCCAGCTTCTGCCATTTTGGCAAAGGCATCACGGCGAATCAGATCATAGTCTCGCTCACCCGCTTTAATCGCATCACGGGCATTGGTGAGACATTGATATAATGTAGGTGCAATCACCTCGCGTTCTTCCTGTGTCAGATAACCATTACGGGAACTCATGGCCAGTCCGGATGCTTCTCGTGCAATAGGCGCACCAATAATTTCAACCGGCATACACAGGTCATCAATCATTCTGCGAATAATCGTCAGCTGCTGATAATCTTTCTCACCAAACACCGCCACATCCGGGCGAACAATATTGAAGAGTTTGGTCACCACCGTTGCAATGCCACGGAAGAAACCTGGGCGACTGGCACCGCAGTGCATACCATCAAGAAGATCAACGGTAACGTGCGTATGATTGTCGCTACCGTTCGGATAGATCTCCTGAGTCGTGGCAGAGTAGAGCAGGTCAACACCATCTTCGATCAGTAATTGCTGATCCTGATCCATCGTTCTTGGATAAGAACCATAATCTTCATTGGGGCCAAATTGCAGTGGATTCACATAAATACTGACCACAATAAAATCACAAACTTCTTTGGCTTTTCGCACCAAAGAAAGATGACCATCGTGCAGGTTACCCATGGTCGGGACAAAACCAATGCGCAACCCTTTCGATTTTTGTACAGAGACAATGTTCTGTACTTCAGCAATTGAGTGTACAACTTCCATCATTCAAAACCGTGCTCAAGGGCTGGGAAAGTGCCGTCTTTTACTTCCTTTACGTAAGCTGCCACTGCATCCTGAGCAGAACCGGACTGAGCCATAAAGTTTTTCACAAAACGGGCTTTTCGGCCTACGGTCATATCCAGAATATCGTAGATAACCAAAACCTGACCATCAGTGTCAGCGCCAGCGCCAATGCCGATCACTGGAATCTGAACCGCATTGGTGATCTCACGAGCCAGCTGAGAAGGTACGCATTCCAGCAACAGAATAGCGGCACCGGCTTTTTCAAGTTCAAGAGCTGCTTCAATCATAGCGGTTGCTCGTTCAGCATCACGTCCCTGAACTTTATAACCACCCATGACATGTACAGACTGAGGTGTTAGTCCCAAATGAACACAGACAGGAATACCCTGTTCACGAAGATGACTGACAATAGGCGGCAACCACCCTTCACCTTCAAGCTTTACAAGCTCCGCTCCGGCTTGCATAAGACGGGTAGCACTGGCCAGCGCCTGTTCCTTGGTGGCGTAGGAGGCAAAAGGGAGATCGACCATCAACAAAGCATCACCCGCCTGAGCCGCAACGCCACGGGTGTGATAACACATATCGTCCACAGTGACCGGAACAGTGCTGTTATGCCCCTGGCAAACATTGCCCAGAGAATCACCCACAAGAATGACTTCGACCCCTTGACTGCTGAGCAGATGCGCCTGGGTAGAATCGTAGGCGGTCAGCGATGTAAATTTTTTCCCTGACTTTTTCATTTCAGACAGGGTATGCAGGGTAACTTTAGCCATTGGTAAAGACCTAGATAATTTGCTGCAGCGGATTATACGAAATGTTTTAGTGGGTGTCAGTGGGTTGGTCGGTTTCTGCCCCTAAGGCTGAAGCCGACTATCAAGTGCTTAGATTTATGAAATCGTATTCAGATCCAGGGATATTCTGTAGCAATCACATTCAAACCCTGTTGACCATTTTCTTCAACCCGTTTTTTTAAGGCTATTCCATCAGGGAGGATTAGCTCCGGCTGGATATCTGCCAGCGGATAAAGCACAAAATTACGCACATGCATCTGATAATGAGGAATGGTCAGACGCTCTGACTCAATCACATCATTACCATAAAGCAGAATATCGAGGTCGAGCGTTCTTGGCCCCCAACGCAACGTTCGAACACGACCATGGTCGTTTTCAATCGATTGCGTAGCATCCAGCAACTCTAGCGGATGCAATACCGTCTCGATTTCAACGACAGCGTTACAGTAATCCGGCTGACCTTCAGGACCGACCGGATCACTCTGATACAGTCTGGAGCAACCCGTTACACGAATACCCTGCATTGTGTCGAGTTCATCAACAGCGCGCTGCAATTGCATTCCCGGATTTTCCAGATTACTGCCAAGCGCAATATAAGCAATAACAGACATCAGGATTCTACTCCGTTGTGACCATTATTACCGGGCTTACGTCGTCTGCGCCGGCGCTTATTGCTGTTTCCGGATTTACGACCTGGTCGTGGGTTACGAATATCCCGAATCATTAACTGACGTTCGTGGTCGTTTGTTTCCTGAATATCTGTCCACCAGGCTCCAACATTATCCAGCTGCTCCCCTGCCTGTTCGCGCAACAAAAGAAAATCATAAGCCGCACGAAATCTTGCATGCTCCAGTAAAGATTCAATCACCCGAGGCTGGCGGCGCTCAAGACGACCCTGAAAGTCCCAGATTTCTCGTACCATAATGGAGAAACGCCTAGGAATCGCCGTATGAGCCACCTGGTTATCCAAAACGGTCATAGCAGCCTGCTGTGAAGCAGGTACTGGCGGCATACCTTCTTTTTCAAAACTATCAGCCAGCTGTCGCATAGGCACCCACAACAGAGCGGCAAACAAGAAAGCAGGCGTCACCGGGCGATTTTTGGCAATACGCTTATCAGTACTGCGCAGTGCTTGAATAATCAGCTGTTCGGCCGTTTGATCATCCTTCTGCAAACAATGTTCAGTGGCCGGGAACAGTGTTTCAAACAAACCGTACTCCCGAAGCAGATGAAATGTTTTTACGCCTTCGCCAGATTGCAACAGCTTTAACACTTCATCAAACAAACGCGCGGAAGGAATATCTTTCAACAAGGCTCCAAGCTCACGAATCGGCTGCTCTGCTTCTGGTGCAATATCAAAATCCAGTTTCGCCGAAAAACGAATCGCCCGCAGCATACGTACCGGGTCTTCGTGATAACGAGTAACAGGGTCACCAATCAAACGAAGTATTCGGTTGTTGATATCATCAATACCGTTACAGAAATCCACCACACTGAAATCTCGGGCATCGTAGTAGAGCGCATTAATGGTAAAGTCTCGTCGGATGGCATCATCTTCGATGGAACCATAAACATTATCCCGCAGGATTCGTCCTGATTCTGAATGGCGCGATTTATCAGAACTCTGTTGAGTATCATGATTGGCCCTGAAAGTAGCCACCTCAATCATCTCTCGACCAAAAAGAATATGAACCAGTTTGAACCGTCGGCCAATCAGACGAGAATTTCGGAATAGGCGGCGAACTTCCTCTGGCGTAGCACTGGTCACCACATCAAAGTCCTTGGGATTCAAACCAAGATAAAGATCGCGTACACAGCCGCCGACCAGATAAGCTTCGTGGCCTTGATTATTCAGACGGTTGACCACTTTAAGCGCATTATCACTGATCTTTTTTCGGGAAACAGGATGACTATCCCGGGGAATGACCTGCCTACGAGATTTTGGTTGAGCATGAGGAGCGGGTTTACGACGTTTTTTGCTGTACATGAGCGAGAAAACAAAGGTGATTCCAAGCACCAGTACAACAACTATCGAGAAGCTGCCTAAGTGTTCGGTGCTTAGCATGATGAATGTTGCATGAAGTGAAGGTTGTCCTGATCTTAGGCTTCCGAGAAGCCGTAGAGGTTAAGAGCCTATGATAGCACTAAGGCTGTTAATTAGAACACAGGCAGTCTTTCAGATACCTGCCACTAAGCCTCTTAAACCATTAAATCAGATTTCAGCCTGGCCTTAAGCTAGTGCTTTTGTTCGCTTTTTTGCCTAAAGCATGAATAAAAAAACCATAGACAGCAAGGCTTCCGGTCAGTATCATTGCCAGCTTCTGAAACATACTTTTGTCTCAGAAGTGCACCCTTAGCTCAGCTGGATAGAGCGCTGCCCTCCGGAGGCAGAGGTCAGAGGTTCGAATCCTCTAGGGTGCGCCATAGCGAGTCAATCACTTAACTCCTTTTCTTCTCTTTTTAACTCTTCTAATTACTGCCGTTCTAGTGCCCTTCTAGCAAAATTAAACGAGCTGTGTTTTTCTGAATCAATTTCACCCGTCCCCTCCTTTGCTTCCCCAATTTTTAATACTCATTACCCTACCGTAATCAAACACGAAGTTGGTGCAATAGTTTTACTTTAGGGCAGCAACGTAAAACTTACCGAAAACTCCCTTCATCCCAAGCTGTCGAAGGGTGCTGTGAAAGCACTTCGACAGGCTCAGTGCGAGCGGTGGAAATGTCTAAACTGCCACTACCCTTAGCACTTTTAAGTTAGCAAGAACCTCGGTATTGTTGCAGCCGGGCTTATCTTTTTAGTCAACGCACACTGGCACTGACAGCCAGGGCGATCTCATTTAGCACTAACTTTCAAATAATTCCTTGAAGCAGCAGTGTTCTGTATTCGTCATCCGCTGCCGCCATGATGCGCTTGTTCTTGATGCCAAGCTTTAAGGTAGTCTCCTGCTTCAGCAAGTTTAGAGCTATTTGTCTGAATATCGCCATATTCTCTGGGCCAAAGCCTTTTCTAATACGACACTCGTCTTCTCTAAAGCCAATGTCGAGTACCCAGTGCAGATTGTTCTCCACCGACCAATGAGATCGCACTGAATTCATGAAGTGCTTGGCACCTGTGGTTAGGCTAGAAATAAAATATCGACGCTCAATACTCACCTGATCACCTTCATGACGCTCACCTTCAACAACCCCTATCATAGCGAGATCTTTCCAGTCTTCACGCTGGACAAGCCAATGAATATCAGTACTTGTCCAACAGCGACGTATTTCTATTCGTCCATGACCTTTTTCTATCGTTTCATGAAAACTTGCGCTTTCAGATAGCTTTTCCTTTGTCGCCAGATCATCAAGATAAAGCTTGATATCATCGTGTAGGTGCGGCTGGTTTCCTTTTACAGCCAGCAGGTAGTGCGCATTTTTATCTCTGATTTTTTCAGCGATCGCTCTTTGGCAGCCCATAGCGTCAGTGCTGACAATGCACCCGCTGATCTCTAGCATATCGAGAAGTGCTGGAATAGCGGTTATCTCATTAGACTTGGCTGCTGTCTTAAGTTGCCCAAGTACCATACCTGTCTGGCTGGCCCATGCGTTGACCATATGGATAGCGGCCTTGTTATCACCTTTATCGTATGAGCGACGCAGTGTTTTTCCATCAATAGCGATGACTTCACCATGAGTACGCTCAGCAATTTGTTTAACCCAGGTTATAAAACATTGGCGAAACTCATCTGGATCAAGTCGTTCAAAAACTCGAATAAATGTGTGATGAGATGGGACGCCATGAGGAAGAGGGATATGAAGCTTTAGCCAGGATTTCTTTTTCTTGGCAAGTTCTGAGACCATCTTCCAGTCTTCAGCGCCACAAGTGATCATGCAAACAGCTATGAAAACAAGGTTTGGCAGAGGATAACGATGATTATCAGCACGAATTTCAGTCAGTTCGGAAAATGCATCCAAGAGGGTCATATATGGCATCCTTAGTCTTAGGGTGGAGAATGCCATACCTTTTGAGTTGTTTTAATGTCACAGGGCAAAGTATGTTAGTGCCAAATGAGATTGCCCTGCACTGACAGCAATGAATACTTGACATCCTCTCCGCCCTAAAGGAAGGGGATTCCTACAGCTAGACGCTCATGCCCAAGCGTAGTGTGCCACTTACCAGTAAAGGGACACACCTTATTCGACAATCTGCTCTACCTTTCGGATTGTTGAAAAGCACGAACAGAAAGCGGAGGTAGGTATGTTTAACTTTTCCTGTCCTGGCAGCGTAATCGCTAAAGAATCCAAGACAACAGCGAGATAGTTCACAGACTTGCTCTACGCAAGCCCCACTTTCATCCCCGCACTCAAAGTACGGGGTTTTACGTGGAAAACGATAAATCAGAGGACGTTCCGTCGTTCCATTTTTTCGCATTACACTGCCGGCAATATTAAGGCCGTTATTCAGCAGTCGGTGAAACAGGCTTAACTATCTATGAAAAACATGCTGCCTCCTGCATCCATGCAGTAGTGCCGTGTTAAGCCCTGCTCACATAACTTGCGCGCCTTGCAGAGTAGTTACTCAATAAGCCAGAAATATTCAATTCTGTGTGACTATGTACTTATAAAGCACCCACCCAACTCATCAGCATCAAAACACCAAAGATTAAGAGAACACCCAAAGGACTCAATATTCTTGCTGTTTTGATGAAATCTTTGGTCTGCACCAGGCCTGTAGAATGAGCCAGGGCGTTGGGTGGGGTGCTGATAGGCAACCCCATACCCAATGAAGATGCCATGGCAACGGCAGTGCCGATCACAACTAGCCCACCTATATCCTGAATGCTGGTCACCGACATGGACATGGACACAGCAATGGGCATTAACAAGTTTGCTGTCGCGGTGTGCGAAATAAACGTCGCCATCACCATGCACAGAATACTGATACCTAAAATAATGGATACCGCACCAAACTGCTCAAAAGGCACCATACTGACAATCAGTTTTGCCAGACCGGATGTAGACATGGCTGAACCAATCGCTATGCCACCGGCCAGTAGCCAGAGCACATCCCAGCTAATGTTCTTCAAATCTTGCTGATTAACGATGCCGCATAGACTGAAAACCGCCACCGGAATGATCGCAACAGAATAGGCGTTGATGCCGTGTACGCCGGAAAAGATCCAAAGTAAAATGGTCAGAGCCATGGTGATGTAAACAATATATGGCTTCAGCCCTTTTTCAAAACCACTTTCAATTCTGACATCCAGGTCTCCGCCATTGGACGGATAGAGTTTTCGCAACAACCACCAGGCGAAAAAGATCATAATAACGGTAATAGGCACTGCAAATAGCATCCACCCACCAAAAGAAAGGGAATGCTCACCAACAAAGTAACGAAAAGCTATGGCGTTGGGCGGTGTACCTATAGGTGTGCCCATACCGCCAAGGTTGGCAGCTATAGGAATGCTCAATACCATTGCACGACAGCCGGGGTCTTTATTGTCCATACGCGCGACAAGGGGCGTCATTATGGTGAGCATCATGACACTGGTGGCCGTGTTACTCATAAACATTGAGAAAACAGCGGTAATGATCATGACACCCAGCATCACGATTTCATATTTTTGACCAAAAGGCTTAAGCAGTACTCTGGCGAGATTAATATCCACTTTGTACTTTGCACAGGCCAGTGCAATAAAAAAACCGCCCAGGAACAGAACAATGACCGGCGAAGCAAGGCTGTGAAAAATGTCGGTATAGTGCAACATGTCGTCACTCAGTGCTTCACGAAGTGGATATGGCGCGCTGTCTGATGCGGTAAGCACCAGCATCATAATAATCAATAAAGAGGTTGCGAATGCCGGGACTGCGTCACTGACCCACAACAAGGTGGCCAAAATAAATATCGCCATCACCCGCTGTTGCAGAACGGATAGCAACCCTTCAGGAAAGAAGAGGTTGGGGAAAAAGAACAAACCAGCAAAGGTTAGGGTTATCAATATTATTTTTCTTGAAGGACTCATGGGTACATACCGCACAGAACAAAAAACTGCCTGATGTACGTCGACAAACGGTCTATGAATAAAGAGATAAAATGCTTTAGTCGCTTATTATTACTTTACTTTTGATCTTTGAATATAAGTACCCAGTCATTTGAAATCCTATTTTCTGACTTATTGTTCAGGCGCTCTGCTGCGTTACAACTCTGGTCACTTAGCTTGCTATGCTCGCGTCGTTGCGCTTTGTATAGCACCAGCCCAATAAGCCAGAAATATTCGATTACATATGACCAGGTACTTATTCCAAGAAATTGTCTATAGTTTTCCGTATTGAGTACATCTTTATGGTACTGAGTCTTTCACAATATGTATCTCAAATACCCTGAGCCAGATCATATTTATGCGTTTTTTTCACAATCAATACTTTGCTTCCGGCACCATCTTGGTCAGCAACTGCTGTTCATATAATCACCAACAACACTGTTTATACTGAGATTTTGCATGATAAAGTCCAGATATTTTTTATCCGCTTACACCTCCCTGTATCTTCTACTGATGCTCCTAAACTCTTCAGCACAGGCAGGCTTTGGTCAGCCACCTCTTCGGGATATTTTTTCATATGGAATTGAAATAGCAGCACTATGGACTTTATACAACACAGCGTTAATTCAACCTCAAAAGAATATTTTACTGTCTGCAAATAAAGCGCACCTTCTCAAAGAACAGCTCCAAAAAAACAGGATATTGAAAGGTGCATTGCCGAGACTGAACAATTAACTGATCCGTCGATTCTTAAACCAGAGCACAATCAAAATACCGACAAATATCATTTCCTCTACCAGCTAGACGGCATCAAACCTGATGAACAGGAGCAGATTAACCAGCACACTAATGACCAGGAGCCTTACAAGGTAGGGGTTGGCATCTCAGAGGAATATCAACCACCCGAAGAGCTGTTTAGGAAAAACCTTACCGATCACCAATTAGAGCAAGTGCGTGACAACATTCACACAAACATCACTTTATGCGCAGGCAATGAAGGCTCTCCAGAGACGGGTTCTCAACAAAGCTCAGGAAGCCAGTATACAGAAGACATACAAGAAGATTTCAGACCGGCAGATTTGGTCAAAATAGCCTACATAGCACCAGAAATGCATAGCGCTTGTCACTCTCAAGAAAAATGCAAAGAGCACAATCCAACAATTGGTAAATTAATCAAACGGTACAATCAAAGGCTTATCTTAGACGACATCGATTCCGATAAATTTCATGAATTATTCAGCGATGAGATATCAGGTATATGCTTTTTTAATTTGCAGCTGTTGTAAACACGATAATATCGTTGCACTAGAAAGCGACATTAACGCCATTGAACTCTACCAACCACTCCATCATGAAACAGCTAACAATCTTGACAACCTGATGAAGAGAAATATATTGGTATTAAAAAAACCAAGAGAGGAGCACCAGAAAATTCAATTACTTCGTGGTTACGATCCAAAACATCAGGATGAACTCTATCTATGTCATTTTTCAGAACCACAAGAGATTGAAAGAAATTCATATCCAAAAGTCATTGACTCTAATGGATATGATATAACAAGATCCAGATACAACGTATGTATTCAGAGGCAACAGTGCAGACAACAGACGACGCCCAGTAGTTGCTGACTGATAACCAGACAAGGGTTCGAACTCCAAATGATTAATCATATAGAGCTGCATAAAATCATCTCAGAAATCGAAGTGACTCGTGCAGAAGAAGATATCAAAACAAAATTAATAGACCTAAAAAATTCACAAAAATGGCTAACCTTAGTAACTTCAGACTACATTTACAGCAACTTTCTCAATGAAGATATTTTTAATTTGAAAATAAGTTACGACAAATGCACTGAATTAATTCAAGCCTGTCTAAACACAAATCTGAAACTTATTTTAAATAACTGAAAATGCGAGAAGCATCTTGGTGCTGATGAAATAAACATTCACTCATCCGAAAATACAATACATTCCATTCAAAAACTATCAGAGCAGATAAAAAAAATAAACCTTGATCATATAGAAGGTCAGTTAAGCAAATTCATCACATTTCTCATTGAAAGGCACAATAAAACAAAATTTTTTTCCAGTTTGCTTGACGAAAGCCATGATGATTTGAACACAATAGACCCTGATACTCTAATTAGTCCAATTACGCAAAAATTTTTGAGATTCAAAGAGTCATTACCCGATTTTATTCAAAATCCAGGTGCCTGCATTTCTGACGATCAGAGTATGATTGGCTCTCATTTAAGCAAAGACAAAGTGTTTATAGAAAAGCACTTTCCCTTATGGAAAAATATCACTTTTCAATTCGCAGAGATAACCTGAAGCCTCGGAAGAATTCTTTTACGCGCTGAAGACTTAGTCGAAAATATAGAAAAATATCTACCCCCAGACAACACATAAATAAAAAAACCCCGGAAATTCCGAGGTTTTTCAAAAGGCGAATCTTAAATAATCAGACGATTATTCGAAGATTTTGGCTACAACACCAGCACCTACAGTACGGCCACCTTCACGGATAGCGAAGCGCAGACCTTCTTCCATCGCTACTGGAGCGATCAGAGTAGCGGTGAAGTTGATGTTATCACCAGGCATTACCATTTCAACGCCTTCCTGCAGTTCTACAGCACCGGTTACGTCAGTAGTACGGAAGTAGAACTGTGGACGATAGCCCTTGAAGAATGGGGTGTGACGACCACCTTCGTCCTTGGACAGAATATATACTTCTGCTTCGAACTTGGTGTGAGGAGTAACAGAACCTGGCTTAACCAGACACTGACCACGCTCAACGTCTTCACGCTTAACACCACGCAGCAGCGCACCAACGTTCTCGCCTGCACGACCTTCGTCCAGCAGCTTACGGAACATTTCAACGCCAGTTACGGTAGTTTTGGTGGTTTCTTTGATACCGATAATTTCGATTTCTTCACCAACCTTGATGATACCACGCTCTACACGACCAGTTACTACAGTACCACGGCCAGCAATAGAGAATACGTCTTCGATAGGCAGCAGGAATGGCTGATCGATAGCACGCTCTGGCTCTGGAATGTAGCTGTCCAGAGTTTCAACCAGCTTCTTAACAGCAGAAGTACCCAGTTCGTTTTCGTCTTCGCCGTTCAGAGCCATCAGAGCAGAACCAGCGATGATTGGAGTGTCGTCGCCTGGGAACTCGTAAGTATCCAGCAGTTCACGCAGTTCCATTTCAACCAGTTCAAGCATTTCAGCGTATTCTTCAGAATCAACGCCGCCGCAGTCTTCAGCCAGCAAGTCAGCTTTGTTCAGGAAGACAACGATTTTAGGTACACCAACCTGACGAGACAGCAGGATGTGCTCACGAGTCTGAGGCATTGGGCCATCAGTCGCGCCACATACCAGGATAGCGCCGTCCATCTGAGCAGCACCGGTGATCATGTTCTTAACGTAGTCAGCGTGTCCTGGGCAGTCTACGTGCGCGTAGTGACGATCGTTAGAATCGTATTCTACGTGTGCAGTAGAGATGGTGATACCACGCTCACGTTCTTCAGGCGCGTTGTCGATCTGATCGAACGCCTTCATTTCGCCACCGAACACTTCAGCGCATACGCGAGTCAGTGCAGCAGTCAGGGTAGTTTTACCGTGGTCAACGTGACCAATGGTGCCGACGTTTACGTGCGGCTTCGTACGTTCAAATTTTTCCTTAGCCATTTCTCTTACCTTAATAGCAATGGATCGAGGGTAGTCATACAAAGTGCCGCATTCTAGCAGGCATTACTCCTTGTTAGAAGTAGGCTTGCACGAATGCAGCGAGCTTGTATTACCCCTGGTTTTTGATAACCGCTTCAGCAATGCTGGAAGGCGCTTCGGCATACTCATGGAATTCCATGGAGTATGTTGCACGCCCCTGAGTTGCTGAACGCAGGTCGGTGGCGTAGCCGAACATTTCACCCAGCGGCACCTGAGCATTAATAGTCTTGCCCGATGGAGTGTCTTCCATACCCTGGACAATACCACGACGACGATTCAGGTCACCCATGACATCCCCCATGTAGTCTTCCGGTGTTACCACCTCGACCTTCATCATAGGTTCCATCAGAACGGGTTGAGCCTGAGGCGCATACTTCTTCAACGCTTGAGAAGCTGCGATTTTAAACGCCATTTCGTTAGAGTCAACATCGTGGAATGAACCATCGTACAAGCGAGCCTTCAGACCTAGCAGAGGATAGCCGGCAACGACACCGTTCTGCATCTGTTCTTCAATGCCTTTTTGGATAGCCGGGATGTATTCCTTCGGAATAACACCGCCCACGATTTCGTTGATAAATTCAAGCCCTTCCTCTTCAGCCGGAGAGAACTCGATCACAACGTGACCATACTGACCACGACCACCGGATTGCTTGGCAAACTTGTGGTTAGCGTCGACAGCTTTCTTAATCTTTTCACGATAAGCCACCTGCGGCTTACCGATATTGGCCTCCACCTTGAACTCGCGACGCATGCGGTCAACGATAATATCGAGGTGGAGTTCACCCATGCCGGAGATAATGGTCTGACCACTTTCTTCGTCAGTGTGAACACGGAAAGACGGATCTTCCTGCGCCAGCTTACCCAGCGCGATGCCCATTTTCTCCTGATCAGCCTTGGTTTTAGGCTCAACCGCAACGGAGATAACAGGCTCAGGGAACTCCATACGTTCCAGGGTAATAACGCTATCCATGGCGCACAGAGTGTCACCAGTGGTTACGTCCTTCATGCCGATCAGGGCAACGATGTCACCCGCCAGACACTCTTTCAGCTCTTCACGGTTATTCGAGTGCATTTGCACCATACGACCAACACGCTCACGCTTCGACTTCACCGGGTTAAACACAGTGTCGCCGGAATTCAGAGTACCGGAGTAGTTACGGATGAAGGTCAGGGTACCTACGAACGGATCGGTCGCAATCTTGAAAGCCAGTGCAGAAAACGGCGCATTGTCGTCTGCTTCACGGGTTTCAACCGTTTCTTTACCGTCGTCGAGAATCCCTTCAATGGCCTTCACCTCTTCAGGAGAAGGCATGTATTCAATCACAGCGTCCAGAACAGCTTGTACGCCTTTGTTCTTGAATGCAGAACCACCGAACACAGGAATAATTTCGTTCGCCAGAGTACGTGCACGGATACCGGCTTTGATCTCTTCTTCGGAAAGATCACCTTCTTCAAGGTACTTTTCCATCAGCTCTTCAGACGCTTCCGCTGCAGCTTCGACCATGTATTCGTGCATTTCTGCACACACATCAGCCATCTCAGCAGGAATATCTTCATAGGTGAAGGTCATGCCCTGGTCAGCTTCATTCCAGATAATGGCTTTCATCTTGACCAGGTCAACAACACCCTTGAACTCGTCTTCTGCACCAATCGTCATCTGCATAGGCACAGCATTGGCTTTCAGACGGTCGCGCAGCTGATCGATTACCATCTGGTAATCGGCGCCGGTACGGTCCATCTTGTTGACGAATACCATACGAGGCACTTCGTACTTGTCAGCCTGACGCCAAACGGTTTCAGTCTGAGGCTGTACGCCGGAAGAACCACACAGTACTACAACTGCGCCATCCAGTACACGCAGAGAACGCTCAACTTCGATAGTGAAGTCAACGTGCCCTGGCGTATCGATAATATTCACGCGATGCTCATCAAACTGAGCATCCATACCGCGCCAGAAACAAGTGGTCGCAGCAGAAGTAATGGTGATACCACGCTCCTGCTCCTGTTCCATCCAATCCATGGTGGCTGCACCATCGTGCACCTCACCAATCTTGTGGCTCAGACCCGTGTAAAAAAGCACACGCTCTGTGGTCGTTGTTTTGCCCGCATCAACATGAGCACAAATGCCAATATTGCGATAGCGGTTAATCGGGGTTTTACGGGCCACGTCTCAATCCTCTGATTAGAAACGGTAGTGAGAGAACGCCTTGTTAGCTTCTGCCATGCGATGCACGTCTTCACGCTTCTTGACTGCAGCACCTTTGTTCTCAGCAGCATCCAGCATTTCACCGGCCAAACGCAGCTTCATGGACTTCTCGCCACGCTTACGGGCAGCGTCTACTAACCAGCGCATTGCCAGGGCAGTACGACGAGCAGGACGAACTTCTACTGGCACCTGATAAGTAGCACCACCAACACGGCGAGACTTCACCTCTACCATAGGAGCGATAGCTTCCAGAGCTTTTTCGAACAGCTCCAGCGGCTCCTTGTTAGCGCGTTCCTGAACTGTGTCCAGCGCACCGTATACGATTTTTTCTGCAACAGATTTCTTACCAGAGATCATCACGTGGTTAATGAACTTGGTCAGAGTCTGGTTACCAAACTTAGGATCTGGCAGTACGTCGCGCTTAGCGACTACGCGTCTTCTTGGCATGATAAGCCCTCTACATCGGTCTTCAGGTAATCCAGATAAGGAATCTGGCCTTACTCTTATCAACCTGATTTATCTAAAATTCTTTATTTCGCACTCACTTGAGTGCTGGAAGTCTAGTCTTTAGATGCTAGTTTCTAGCAACCAGCTTAAGACTTAGGCTTCTTGGTACCGTACTTGGAACGGCCCTGCTTACGATCGTTAACACCCTGAGTATCCAGGCTACCGCGAACGGTGTGATAACGAACACCTGGCAAGTCTTTTACACGACCGCCACGGATCAGAACAACAGAGTGCTCCTGCAGGTTGTGACCTTCACCACCAATGTAGGAAGTCACTTCGAAACCGTTAGTCAGACGCACACGACATACTTTACGCAGCGCAGAGTTTGGTTTCTTAGGGGTGGTGGTGTAAACACGAGTGCATACGCCACGACGTTGTGGACAAGCCTGCAGCGCAGGAACATCGGTCTTTTTGACCTTGCGCTTACGGGGCTTGCGCACCAGCTGGTTAATTGTTGCCATTCAGCGAACTCCAATCGTTTCTATTTTTTCGGATTTAATCCGTCAGAGGATTGCCAGATTTGAATCCGTGCTTTAAACAGCAAAAGTCGGCGTAAACCGACTTCCACGCCCCCAGCAAGCTAATAAACCAAGGGCAAAATAAAGCGGACAAATTCTACGGAGGAAGGAAACGAGCGTCAAGAGGGGATAAGCCTCTTAAGTGAAGAGAAGGAGTTACCCTGTTAGAAAACATGCAAAACTCAGCTACATTTCTACGAAATCATGACTACTTGCAAGGTACAGTCACTTATGAACGCCTACTGCCCCCAATTCCAAAATGAAAACCTTTTTCTCAACACCAGAAAACTCATTATTGCCAGGCTGTCTTTTAAGCATCCCGGCTTGTATCTTTAATATGCAAACTGTCGTATGCCATACCATTAGACCCTCACACCCTTGAAACCAGAACATTTTATCCGGAGGCGACTATCACACCAAAAGGTGACTGCTCATGGTTACAAAGACGATGTCTCGTTACATCTTACTCCTTGTCATCTTAGCCTGTGCAATGACCAGCACAACAGCCACCTCCCGGCAGAAAAGATTTTCAAAACCTTATACCGTAGCTGCGATGGGAACATACCCCTGGATTGTGCAGTTAGTCGACAAAAATGGCTTGGCATGCACAGGGTCTCTTATTTCTGATCGCCATATACTGACTGCAGCCAACTGCCTTCATCCAAGTTCGAAAACCCGTGCTGATATCGATAGCTTAAGGATTGTTTTTAAAAACCACCCTGCGAACCTTATAAAACAACCACTGAGGTACATCATTGACCCTGATTTCAGCAAAGGGTCACTTGTGGACTTTGGTACCGCAATCATCGAAATGGATTCACCTGCTGTTGGCATTTCACCTGCCAACACAGATGCGAGGGTTAAGCGCCCAAAAGATTTGGCAAAAATGCAACTTATGAGCGCCAGTTATGATCTCGATGACGAATTACATTTAATTCATCTTTCATGGGCTTACAGTTGGTCGAAAAAGCGATTAGCTGAAGAATGGTATTCATATCAACGTTTTCCTCGAATATTCCAAACGGAGTATAAGGGGTGCGCTGAGACAACAGATAAAGGAGCCCCTTTCATATACAAGGCTAATAGCCAGCTGCATATAATAGGCGTAGAAAACGGTTATTCCGACCTTTGTAATCGCCCTCTAAATGGAGAAAAAAGGCAATTTGTTTTTGCGACGTTATTGCATAGCCAGTTAAGTTTTGCACAAAATCACTTCCAACTCGCAAAGTGTTACGTCGATGAAAAAACTACACCCTATCAGGTCAATCGACTCACCTTGATGACTGGAATGAAATCCCCGAACGCACAGCACTGCCTTCACCATTCCCTGACTGCCCATCTCAGATCATCAGCACCTCACCCCAGAACACATCGAAGGGATCAAATTTTATGCCGCCGATGCCACTAATTGCAGTATTTTTAACCGCATTATTTTACAGCTCTCCATAAACCTGAAGTAACGCGTAGCAAACCAAGCGGGTACAGACCGACGACAATCGGTAAATTTCACCAAAAACCAGTATTTTTTTCATTTCTTTGTTTACTTTTGGTTCTCTATCGGGATGAAAGCCTTTAAACTATGCCGCTAATTTTTTCCCTGAAACATCGAGCATCTAATGTCAGATCTCTCTAAATATAGAAATATTGGTATCTTCGCACACGTTGATGCCGGTAAAACAACGACCACTGAACGCATCCTGAAGCTGACCGGTAAAATCCATAAGACCGGTGAAGTACACGACGGTGAGTCCACCACTGACTTCATGGAACAGGAAGCAGAGCGTGGTATTACCATCCAGTCTGCGGCGATTACCACTTTCTGGAAAGATCACCGCCTGAACGTAATCGATACTCCGGGACACGTTGACTTCACCGTTGAAGTATATCGCTCCCTGAAAGTGCTGGACGGTGGTATCGGTGTATTCTGTGGTTCCGGTGGTGTTGAGCCTCAGTCCGAAACTAACTGGCGTTATGCTGATGAATCCGGTGTTGCCCGTATCATCTTTGTTAACAAGCTGGATCGTCTGGGTGCTGACTTTTATCGAGTGACCGATCAGGTTAAAAATGTTCTGGGGGCTAACCCACTGATTATGACTCTGCCAATCGGTACTGAAGATGAGTTTGTTGGTGTTGTTGATGTCCTGAGCCAGAAGGCTTACGTATGGGACGACACTGGTCTGCCAGAAAACTACACCATCGAAGACATCCCAGCGGATATGGTTGACGACGCAGCCATGTACCGTGAACAGCTAATCGAAACCGCTGTTGAGATGGACGACGATCTGATGATGGCTTACATGGAAGGTGAAGAGCCTTCTATCGAAGACATCAAGAAGTGCATCCGCAAGGGTACAAACGAGCTGGCATTCTTCCCAACTTACTGTGGTTCTGCCTTCAAGAACAAAGGCATCCAGCTGGTTCTGGACGCGGTTGTGGATTACCTGCCAGCACCAACTGAAGTTGAGCCTCAGCCTCTGACTGACGAAGTGGGTGAGCCTACAGGCGAAGTGGCAACGGTTGCCGTTGAAGAGCCTTTCCGCGCTCTGGCGTTCAAAATCATGGACGACCGTTTTGGTGCTCTGACCTTTATCCGCATCTACTCCGGTGTTCTGAACAAAGGCGACACTATCCTGAACTCCTTCACCGGCAAGACTGAGCGTATCGGTCGTATGTGTGAAATGGAAGCGGACGAGCGTAAAGAACTGACTTCTGCACAGGCTGGCGACATTATCGCTGTTGTTGGTATGAAGAACGTACAGACTGGTCACACTCTGTGCTCTCCACAGCACCCATGTACTCTGGAAGCTATGGTGTTCCCAGAGCCTGTAATCTCCATCGCTGTCGCTCCTAAAGACAAAGGCGGTTCTGAGAAAATGGGTATTGCTATCGGTAAGATGGTAGCTGAAGACCCAACCTTCCAGGTTCACACTGACGAAGAAACCGGTCAGACCATCCTGCGTGGTATGGGCGAACTGCACCTGGACATCAAGGTCGACATCCTCAAGCGTACCTACGGCGTTGATCTGGAAGTCGGTGAGCCACAGGTTGCTTACCGTGAAACCATTACCGCTGAAGTTGAAGATTCTTACACTCACAAGAAACAGTCTGGTGGTTCCGGTCAGTTCGGTAAGATCGACTACCGTATCAAGCCAGGTGAAGCCAACTCCGGTCTTACCTTCACTTCTACAGTTGTGGGCGGTAACGTACCTAAGGAATTCTTCCCGGCTATCGAGAAGGGCTTCGAGATCATGATGGCCAACGGTGTTCTGGCTGGCTTCCCTGTTCTGGACGTTGAAGTTGAGCTGTTCGATGGTGCTTACCACGCCGTTGACTCCTCCGCCATCGCCTTCGAACTGGCTGCCCGTGGTGCATTCCGTCAGTCTATTCCTAAGGCACAGCCTAAGCTGCTTGAACCAATCATGAAGGTTGACGTGTTCACTCCAGACGATCACGTTGGTGACGTTATTGGTGACCTGAACCGTCGTCGCGGCATGATCGAAGGCCAGGAAGCAGGTACTACCGGCGTTCGCATCAAGGCTAACGTACCTCTGTCCGAAATGTTCGGTTACATCGGTTCTCTGCGTACCATGACTTCTGGTCGTGGTCAGTTCTCTATGGAATTCGATCACTACGCTCAGTGCCCACAAAACGTGGCTGAGAAGGTTATCGAAGAAGAGAAAGCTCGTCAGGCTGAGAAGAAGAAATAATTCTTGTTAGTGTGAAGCCTTAATGGTGATAATTTTTTTATTATCACCATCCTGTCCATTCCTGGACTCATAAAAAACCACTGTATTTCATCAGTGGTTTTTTTATTGCATATTTAACATTTATTGAAATACCAACCAACGTTAATAACTGCAATTGGTATAATATAATGACGTTTCTACTCCGTTAAAATTACTGCTTACGATTCGAGTTATTATTACCTTCCCACGTGATCATCTTAATCTCTCGGGCAAGATTGATAGTATTAGTTGGCATTTGAAGGCGTTGATCGAATCTTAGCTTTTTATTAATTAAATAATCTTTACTGCCTGTTAATAACAGTTTTTTTGCAACCGCAGAACAATTATTCGTAAACACATTATATTGAGAGATATCAATTTCATTTCTCCACTTATCAAGTATTGCTTGAGAATCCATATTTTTCAGTTCTACAATATTTTTTTCATTCAATGTATCTTCAATACTTCGGACAGTTTCCGCCAGATGCGGCCATGAGAGAAAACAGCGAAAATGGAGAAGCTCACCCCCTCCATTCGCTGATACTTTTCTCTCATGGAAAACATAGTAAAGGCTGCTCTGGACGGCATGTCCAGTGTTAAAAAGCCCCAGAAAACCTTCATCGCGCTGCTTCTCTCTGCTCTCATAGTGGTTCAGGGCAAAGCCAACTTTCGGAATATGAGTCGATATTCCCCGATGAGTGAGAAACGCTTTAGTCGCTGGTATCGCCGTTCCTTCGACTTTTCCAGTTTCAACTGCCTGATGCTCTCTGATGTAGTTGAGAAAGCTCAGGAGTTAATAGCTGCTCTCGATGCCAGCTTTATGACCAAAAGTGGCAAGAAGACGGATGGGCTCGGAATGTTTTGGCGTGGCTGCACAAGTCGCTCTGAGCGAGGACTTGAGCTATCCCTTCTCAGTGTTATAGACCTTCAATCCAATACAGCGTATGCACTGGATGCTGAGCAGACCCTTGATGAAGACGGTAAAACTCGCGTCGACCTCTATGCAGAGCAGGTTATTCGTCTTGCAGAAAAAATTCTGAATCTTGGTATCAGCTATCTGTCTGTAGACGCCTATTACTTCAAGGAAAAATTTGTATCCGCTGTGGTTGCTACTGGCCTCCAGATCGTTGGCAAGTTAAGAAATGATGCCGACCTGCTGTGGCTCTACACCGGTTCATATTCTGGCAGTGGACGCCCAAGAATTTATGATGGTAAGGTCAACCCTGACAAAGATCTACACCGCTTTGAGCACGTAGGCCAGCTGGAAAGCGGAGAAAATATCTATACCGCAGTTGTACATTCCAAATGTCTGAAACGTCGTATACGTGTTGTTATGTTGCGGACTCAGCGAGGCACCAAAATGGGTGTATCGCTGCTCTACTCAACCGATACAGATCTGGACGCGATGACAATCATCAAATATTACAAAGCCAGGTTTCAGATCGAATTTATTTTCCGGGATGCCAAGCAGTACACAGGGTTGATGGACTGCCAATCTTGCCGGAAAGAGTGTATCCACACACAAATCAATGCTTCGTTTACAGCCCTGAATGCACTCAAGCTGGAAGACCTGGAAGAAAAAAATACCGATGAAGAAACCGTGATTTCTATCGCCACCTGGAAACGCCGAAAGTTCAATCAGCACTTGATGTGTAGAGTTTTTGAGAAGTTAGATTTACCCATGAGCAATGAAAAAGTCATGGACACTTACCGACAACTCAGTAGCTATGGAGCTATCGCTGCATGAAAGTGTCCGAAGTGTTGTATCTTTATACTTAAACATATCTTTCACTAAATTATTCGGATCTCCACCTTCTTTCCTATAACCAGGAAGACCAAAAGACAGGTATTGAGGCTTACCTTTAGCCGAATCGTAAACAATCAACGCGCTATGAGCACTCTTATTAAAATTGACCAGTATCACATCCCCTTCATTACAACAACGCCTCATCAACCCCCTTACTCTTTCATGTATTATTTTAGTGGCTGGCTTTAATGCATTGGTATCTTTTGTCTTATTATATTCTGCCAGAGCTTTTTGAATTTCCTCCATGTTTTCTCCGTCCGACTGAGCAAGCCAGTCACGCATACCAGATAAAGGAAATACTGGTCCTCTTAGTATTTTTCTTGTCTCTTTGTTAATAGCGTTTTCATGAGAAGCGATGAGTCTACCTGATAATGTTCGCTCCCCTGCTTTTAGCACTTTATTCAAATGGCTTTTTTTAATCGACTCAGTATTCTTCACAACAGTCACCTGACGCGAATTAAAAGCTTTACCTTTTCTTATTATTTCATCCGCAGATCTACCATTATTCCGCTGAGGCAAAGGCTGACTGACTGACGATCCAGAGATCTCTTTCATTAATTACTCCCCTCCGGCTTAAGTTTGAGCAATCTACACAACATCAATTGATTAAAAAACACCACCCTATGCATTTATTGTATTTTCCCTTAGCAGGCGGAAGGTCTTTAGCATTGGATCAAGGTAATTTGATTCCAAAAGCTCAGGTTGAGCTTTTGTCATATCGAACAATTCATAAGTAGATATTGTCAACTTTTGTGCAAGCAAACTTGAGCTATCAAGCTTGCCTCCCACTTTATCTAAAATATGGATAAGGCGAACCACTTCGTTGAACTTTTGGTGCCATTCTTTAGGTTGAGATTTCATCAACTCTCGAACTTCTTCTTTCCACTCAAGAGTAGAACTATCATCCTTTTCAGCAGGATCTAATCCAATCTCTTCAATAATGCCTTTCAGCCCCGTACTCCTTTCGCTAAAAATACTATATTCAGAGCATTTCTCCATCAAAACATCGGCGCAATGATTCAAATAACTCAATCTCTTTTCAAGCTTGTCAGCATACTTTTCCATGTCAGTTCGGGTAGTCACAAGATGTGGATGAAAGTCCACATAGTTTTTAGAGCCACCTGCCTTCAGCAGGTGCCAGGTCATGCCTGCGCAGTTTTGTTCTTTACTGACCATTTTATAACAGTGCATTGAATTATCCGGCTGACTCACCTCCTGCCATCTTTCTCGCATCTTATTCAGCTTCAAACCAAACATTACAAATTTTTCTTCCTGTGTTGTTTTGTCTGTAGTCTTACCAACACAGGGGAGATAATGCTTTTCAGCTCTTCGCTGCCATTCATCATGATTTTTGCTTGATGTTTTTTGAGATGGCAAAGGTTTAAAGGAAGCATTCTTAACTGATTCTATTTTTTCTTGTCCTTCACTCATTGGCTCAAGGGAGCCTTGTTTTAGTTTTTCCTTTGTTCTGTCGCTAATGTAATAGCCTTTTTCTTGTCGATAACTTTTCGGGCAGGTAGGAATACGCTGGTAAGAATAATAATCAAACTTCGTTTTTACAGGAGCCAACACTCTTTTCAGCATATGGGAAGACTCTTGCCAGTCGGTTCTTGTCTTCTTGGAGCCAAGCCATCCAGCATACTCATTCACATTTGGACCAGCTTTCATAGATAACGCCGTATGAATACTCGAATTTGCAATACCAGGGGTTGTCCAGTGTCTGACTACTACATGATGAGCCAGGTTCTTGGCATCTCCATGACTCCATTTGAAGTCAGAGGGGACTTTATGGGGAGACACTTTCCGGTCAGACATTTTTTTCTGCCCAACCGGCTTTAAATCATTTTTGCTTAAATGCTTCTGAAGCTCTGATATAGATGCATCAGAAGAAACTCTAACCTTCCGGGTAATGCCTGACTTAAACATCCTCCAGGCGACCACCAGACCATTTTTTCCCTGTGCAGTACTAACTTCTTTGGCAAGCCTGACCGCATCTGCCCTACTCGAACTGACATAAACACTGCTACTTTTTTGAGTCTCCATCCAACCATTCCTTTTTCGGCTGGTTACTAATTCGGCAGAAATAAATGACTTTTGATATCTGCGGTTACTCCGAGCATATGAAATAAAGCACCCTGCCCCTCAAGCCTGTACAACCTGTGATAAAGTGCGCTGAGTTCAATGGAGATACTCTTAATGAAACGCGAATTGGCGATTGAATTTTCTCGTGTCACAGAAGTCGCAGCTCTGGCTGGCTACAAATGGCTCGGTCGTGGTGATAAAAATGCAGCGGACGGTGCGGCTGTAGAAGCCATGCGAACGATGCTGAATAAAGTCGATATGGAGGGTGAAATCGTCATTGGTGAAGGTGAGATTGACAAAGCACCTATGTTGTATATCGGAGAAAAGGTCGGCAAAGGTTCTGGCGACAGCATAGACATTGCTGTTGATCCGATTGAAGGCACACGCATGACGGCTATGGGGCAAAACAATGCTATTGCTGTATTGGCTGCCGGTGAGAAAGGTTCATTCCTGAAAGCACCGGATATGTATATGGAAAAGCTGGTTTGTGGTCCGGGAGCCAAAGGCTGTATTGATTTAAACCTTGGGCTTGCAAAAAACATTCAGAATGTCGCCAATGCTCTGCAAAAGCCGATTGAAGATCTTGTGGTTATCACTCTGGCAAAACCACGCCATGATGACGTTATTACCATGATGCAAAATATGGGTGTAAAAGTATTTGCTATCCCTGATGGCGATGTAGCTGCTTCTATCCTCACCTGTCTACCAGAAAGTGAAGTCGATATGATGTACTGCGTCGGTGGTGCACCAGAGGGCGTTATTTCTGCCGCCGTCATTCGTGCGCTGGGCGGAGATATGCAGGGTCGTCTATTAACTCGTGACCAGGCCAAAGGCAAATCTCCAGAAAATATTGAAGCTGGCCAGCAGGAAATAGAACGCTGCAAAGAAATGGGCGTTGAAGCTGGTAAGTTGTTGCGTCTTGAAGAGATGGCAAGCTCTGACAGCATCGTATTCTCTGCAACCGGCATCACCAAAGGTGATTTGCTGCACGGTATTTCCCGTCAGGGCAATTTAGCCACTACCGAAACCTTGTTGGTGCGTGGTCGCTCTCGTACAATTCGCCGAATTCAGTCCACACATTATCTCGATCGTAAAGACGACGAGATCAGAAATGTGATTCTATAATGCTTTTGTCGGCGCTCTCAAAATGAGAAGCCGACGCACTTCTTAATTAAAAAAGCACACACCCCCGCCGGGATTAATCTTAGAGCTCGTCCTGAAGCAACCTCCCGACTTTAACCATTTGAAACAGCTCCCACGCTACACACTCAGAATCTTACCGATGCAGGAATAACAGCAGACAGTTGTCTTATTTTTTCATCACGTTCGTCAACAGCGTTCGCCACAATCGTGATATGCCCCAGCTTACGATTAGGCCTCGCTTCTTTACCATAAGAATGACGATGAACGTTTTTAAGCGCATCCGCCACTTCTGCAGGCGTTTCGTCACCAATCACATTGAGCATGGCAACGGCCGGAAAGCAAGGGCTGGAAGCTTCAAGACCGCGTCCGACAATCGCCAGCACATGATTGCGGAACTGGCTGGCTTCAGCACCTTCTATAGACCAGTGTCCTGAATTGTGAACTCTTGGGGCGACTTCGTTAGCAACCAGGCCATCTTCTGTTTCAAACAGCTCCAGGGTAATCGTACCAACGTAATTAAAGCTATCCGCCAGCTGTCGGATATAACGCTCAGCCAACGCCAGCTTTTCAGAAGAAAGATCAGCCATCGGGTAAAGGGAATAACGAAGAATGCCATCGTGATGCACATTTTCAGTCATAGGCCAGATGGTCATATCCCCCTTTCGATCACGGCTGGCAATCACTGACATTTCACGCAGGAAAGGAACAAAGGCTTCTGCTATTAGCTCATTATTGCCTAACGCGTCCCAGGCAGGTTGAATATCTGCTGCACTCTTTAAACGGAACTGACCCTTGCCATCATAACCTTCGGTTGTGGTTTTCAGAATAACAGGGAATCCCAGCTCTTCTACAGCCTGATGCAGATCGTCCAACGAACGAACCGCATAAAAATCCGCTGTCGCAATCCCTGCCGCTCTTAATGCTGTTTTCTCAAGAAGACGGTTCTGAAAGGTACTCAGTGCATCCAGACCAGGAAAAATCTTATCACTGCTCCGCTCCATCAGAGCCACAATATGAGCAGGAATATTTTCTGTTTCGAAAGTGACGATCTCCGCAGCATCCATAAACCGTATTAGTTGCTCATCGTCATGGTTGCGCAGATCATAAAGGGATATCTCAATATCAGCCAGATCGGCCACACTTTGCTGCAACATCTGCCCCAGCTGACCATTACCCAAAACACCAATCTTCATTATTTTACAGCCTTATCTGCTTATGCTTATTTCTGAATTCGGGGGTCGGGATGTGCCAGCACCTCATCAGACTGATTCTGACGAAACCGATCAATCCGGCTCATTAGCTCTGAATCGGAAGTAGCAAGAATCTGTGCCGCCAATAAACCCGCATTTTTAGCACCAGACTCACCAATAGCCAAGGTGCCCACCGCCACACCACCCGGCATTTGGGCGATAGATAGCAGAGAGTCAAGGCCGCTCAGTGCCCGGGATTGAACGGGAACCCCAAGTACAGGTAATGACGTCTGGGCCGCTACCATACCCGGCAGATGCGCCGCACCGCCTGCTCCGGCAATAATAACTTTAAGACCCCGAGAGTGAGCAGATTTGGAATAGTCGTACAGCTTTTCAGGTGTTCTGTGGGCAGACACCACCTGCACTTCATAACTCACTCCAAGCTGATCGAGCATTTCCGCCGCTTTTTCCATGGTAGGCCAATCGCTTTTCGATCCCATAATTATGCCAACAAGGACAGTCATAACACGCCTTTATTCTTCATGTGATAAGTGTTGCCGGGAAAAGTGTTACCATTTTTTTGCCTATTTTATCACAGCTTCCCAGATGTGGGGCGGATTGTGGTGCATTAAGGAGTACTTGCATTCAATCTTATCTGTCAGCAGAATCAAACATTTTCATACAAGACGAACCGTTATGAGCTGCCACAAAGTCAATGAATTAATAGAGCTACTGACACCCGTCTGGCGTCAGCAGGGACACTTGAACCTGATCGAAATTTTGCAGCTGCTTGCGGATGAAGCGGGTCATAAAGGTCCTCTGTCAGAAATCACCGATGATATGCTGATTTACCATCTGAAGATGTGTGATGAAAAGCAAGATACAATGATTCCGGGCATTGCCAAAGATGTTGAGGTCGATTTCAAAGCAGCCATTTTGAAGGCCAGAGGAATTAGCTAATTATGCCTCGGGGAGGAAGTCATCCTCCCTGCTGGTTGTTTTCTGCCGATATAGGAGCTGTCTATCATTCACAAGTGCTTTTTATGACCGCTTCTTTTCAATGGATATTATTTTCTGCATTAATATTCATCCTTCATTCCACGGCTGCTTATCCCAATCAATCTGAACACTGGTATCAAGATGTTTGGTGCAGGGGCATGAAGGGTCAGGTCGAGTACCGCTTGCAAGACAGTCGGCGTATTGATTGCCTGACAGAAACGCATGCTATTGAAGTTGAGTTTGCTCACAAGTGGAATGAAGCCATTGGTCAGTCGCTCGATTACAGCATGCTGACCGGGAAAGCCGCTGGCATTGTATTGATCGTCAAAAAAAAAGTGACTTACAATACTGGCAACGGCTTAATAGAGTGGTTCTACATTATCAACTTCCGATCAAACTCTGGAAACTCGGACCTTAAAATCAGAAAGTAGGAATCAATTGACGACAATTTGGACACCTTTTGTCGCCCCTCTTGTAATAACTGGTCAAACAGGCTGCACAAAAGAGATGCCTACCACATTTCGCAAAAGCAACTCTATGCCCCGCCATGGACCCAAGACAAATAGAGCACATTTCCGCCATAGACTCAGTACTAATAGGGCTCATTACTGAAAAGAACCATTGGAAAAAATCATTGACTACTAAAACAAAAAGAATACTTTCAACCTGTTTAAAAAATAACTTTGTTATATATATCAACCAACTTTCAGGTTCAGATGTCGTCAGCATTCTTTTTGTGAGTTCAGAAAATAAAGTCACATTTGAGGATGCCTGATCGCTTTGTTGCACGTGCAGGCTATGGGTATTGGCATCACATACTGAATATAGGGAGCCCCCTCCCTCCTGTTGCTTTATTTTCACTACAATGAGGTTTTCATTATATGAAAAATCAATACCTTTCAGCCTATGAAAGTTCGCTATTGACTGTTGTTTAAAATAATCATCGCCATTTAATATTTTTTCCAAAGCATTGATTACTTCTTCTGAAAAAACACTGAGTACTACTTTAGTCGGATCATTAAATATATTGGTATCAGCACAGTGAAGCTCGATCCAATAACTTTCAACATCCAAACCAGAAAGTTTAATATCAAAGATAATTTTATCATTGTTCTCTGCCTGTATTATCTCCCCAAAAAGATGCTGCTCATTATCTATTCGTGAAGAAAAAAACTTAATTTCAATGACATCTAACTGACGTAATGGTTTCAACATATCGTGAAAGCCACTTAGCTCGGAGAAGCTTGAAATATGTAACTTAAAATACGTTAGTCCTGTTGAATTAATCTCTTTACTCCCTGGGGTCATACCATAAACAGAATTCGAAATATCTTCAGAAATTACATTATCAATATGGCTTTTTTCACCATCAAAAACATCATAAACAAAATTGATCGGTATAAGTAAAATAAAAGCCGCTACACTAGCAAGCTGAATTTTATCAGGATCACCGTATTTCAAATAATCTATATAATAACTATTTACCCCTAAAAATAATGCTGTTAAAAGACGAATAACACCTTTTGGTGATACGTAATAATCGTATAAAGCAGAAACAGAAAGGGTAAGCCACTCTGGTACAAAAGAATATAAAGGTTGTTCATGTTGAATTGTCGTTTTATTCAAAACAATTTCTTGTTCTGAAAAAATTAATTCCGAGTAACAACTAAAAACGAAAAATAGTAGATATATGATCCTCTTGCATTTAAAATGATTTTTCAAAACTATCCCTCTATCTTTTTGATATGGTAGAGCTGTAAAGACTAGATGCGTAGAGAAAAACATCCAATATTTTTTAGTACTTCAGGGCTTACGCATCAAATAAGAATGAATATTCTATCAATCCAGCCTCAATCAGCCACACAATATAATTTCATATAGTTGGGCTATTAGACAAAAATAACCATTTAAAAAACATCAAACTTAACTCAATGGTTGCTAAATGTTCAAACTGTTTAAACACTAATTTTAAAGAAAACATAACCCAGCCTTCAGGCTCAATAGACATTCTTTTTGTGAGTTCAAGAGATAAAGTATGATTCGAGAAATCCTGATAACTTTGTTGCAATTTCATACCATTAGGTCTTTTGCTACATATTGAATATATAGAGATAGGAGCTATCTGTTTTATTTTTGTAACCGCAATATCTTTACCAACTGAATAGTCAATCCCCTTTATTCTTTGATTAAGATTGACTGAACCCTCACAGAAATCATTATCATCTCTTAACATCATTGCTAATGCGTTTATCAGTTCTTCTGAAAATACACTTAAGGGTATTCTAGAGGGATCATTAAAATCCGTATCATCTACACAGTGAAATTCAATAAAATAGTAGTCAGCATTTGACATAGACAATGTAATATCAAAAGCAATCTGGCGATCTGCTTTGCTCTTTATTACCATCCCTAAAAGATGCTGTTCATTATCTATTCGTGCAGTAGTTAATTTAATTTTAGTAACTCCCAGCTCACGCAGAGGGTTCAATATAGTGTATAAAACACTTTGCTCTGGCAAACTTACAACTTCCAACTCAAAATACGTTTTCTCCGCTTTATTGACTAGATTAATTTCAGGAATATTACTAGCAACAGGATTATACATTTGATCAACAATATCATAAATTAGACTTCCTACTAATGAACCATATGTAGGCAATTTGCAAATATAAAACCCGCTAATTATTGGGTTTCGATTCAAAACACCTATATAAAATACCGCACTTAACGCTGATAATATTGATATCTCCCTATAAAGAACTCTTGGCCCAGTATAATAATCATTTAGAACAGATATAAAATAACAAAGCCATTCTTGCATTGAATAAGATAAAGCCTCTTCATGTTGAAGAGTCGTTTTTCTCAACAGCATCACTTCTTGTGTTGAAACGTCTTGTTCTGGAAAGCATAATTCCGAGTAATAGCTAAAAATAAAAAACAGTAAGCAGGCAACCCTTTTATATTTTGATTTATTTTTCAACGGTACCCCCTAACATTTTTGATATAGTAGAGTCGTTAAAATAGATGCATATAGAAAAAAATCCAGTTTTTTCCAGAGCTTATACTGAAACTGGGCGAAAACCGACCAGCTTCAGTATAAGTCCGTTCGTTATACTTATTTTTTAATGCCCCATACGAAAAACTCTTTATTACCATCACCCCCTTTAATTGGACTTTTAAAATAATCAGCCACTTTTAAATTCAGCAATGCACAATATCCTTTAATCATTGCCTTCACTTGAGGGTACAACGATTCATCACGGACTATTCCCCCTTTACCCAACCCTGCTGAACCTACTTCAAACTGTGGTTTAACCAAGCTGACCAGTGAACCACCCGATTTCAGCAGAGGGCTTAGAGCCGGAAGAATTTTGGTCTGGGAGATAAACGACACATCCATAACAACAAGATCAAAGCCCTGACCTTCAGGCGTATAAGATAAAAGTTCAGACTCTGGCAGCGAGCGGGCATTCATACCTTCAAGGCAAATCACTCGTGAATCCTTTCTTAAAGATTCAACCAATTGGTCATGACCTACTTCAATACCGACGACTTTTGCAGCCCCGGCCTGAAGTACACAATCCGTAAAGCCGCCTGTAGACTGCCCCACATCCAGCACCGTAAAACCTGTGATATCGAGCCCTGTTTTTTCCAGCGCACCCGCCAGTTTTAAACCGCCCCTTGATGCGTAACGGTCGGTTTCATTCAGCTCGATTTGAATCTCTACTGTTTCAGAAAATTTATGACTCGGCTTTGTAGGCACTTCCTGCTTTCCTGAATCAACAACCGTTACCCGCCCTTCTGATACCAGCCGCTGTGCATGTGTCCGTGAAGCCACAACTCCCTGATCAACCATTAGGCGATCGATTCTTTTCATTCTAAAAATCCAGATACAAGAAAGGCTACCCAAAGGTAGCCTTTCTATTTATAAAAGTACGCAAAGCGCAGTTTTATTTAGACTTCACCGAAATTCAATGCATCGGACAGAGCCTGTTCAGCTTCGGAAGTCGATACCTTCGGTGCAATATCGAAGGACTCCTCTTCACGTCCCTTACGACGCTCAGCGTGGTAAGTCAGACCAGTACCGGCAGGAATCAGACGGCCTACCACAACGTTTTCCTTCAGACCGCGCAGATAATCACGCTTACCTGTTACCGCAGCTTCGGTCAGGACACGGGTGGTCTCCTGGAAGGAAGCAGCAGAGATAAAGGATTCTGTTGCGAGGGACGCCTTGGTGATACCCAGTAAGACACGCTCGAACTTGGCAGGGAAGCGACCTTCGGCCTCAGCCTTGTCGTTGGCTTCCAGCAAACGGTTGTATTCCATCTGCTCACCACGGATCAGGTCAGTGTCACCGGTGTCAGTTACTTCGATCTTACGCAGCATCTGGCGCAAAATAGTTTCGATGTGCTTATCGTTAATCTTTACACCCTGCAGACGGTATACGTCCTGGATTTCGTTAACGATGTAGCGAGCCAATTCACCAACACCCAATAGACGCAGAATGTCGTGTGGGTTGGTTGGGCCATCGGAGATAACTTCACCCTTAGTCACCTGCTCACCTTCAAACACGTTCAGATGACGCCATTTAGGAATCAGCTCTTCATAGGGATCGCCACCGTCGGTCGGAGTGATGACCAGACGCTTCTTACCCTTGGTTTCCTTACCGAATCCGATAGTACCGGAGATTTCAGCCAGGATAGAGTGCTCTTTCGGCTTACGGGCTTCAAACAGGTCGGCCACTCGTGGCAGACCACCGGTGATATCCTTGTTACCGGAAGACTGCTGAGGAATACGAGCAAGAATCTCACCGATACCTACCTGAGCACCATCATCCAGGTTCACCAAAGCGTTAGCTGGCAGGAAGTACTGAGCAGGTACATCTGTACCAGGCATCTTCAGTTCGTTACCGTTGCTGTCAAACAACTGGATAGCAGGACGTACATCCTTACCCGCAGAAGGACGGGCAGCAGGATCCATGACCTCAATGTTAGACAGACCGGTCAGTTCGTCGGTCTGCTTCTTAACAGTAATGCCTTCTTCCATACCGATGAATTTAACGAAACCGGAGATTTCAGACACGATTGGGTGTGTATGTGGATCCCACTTGGCAACAATGCTGCCAGCTTCAACAGCATCACCGTCAACCACATCCAAAACCGCACCGTAAGGCAGCTTGTAACGCTCACGCTCACGACCGAACTCATCAGCCACAGCCAGTTGACCGGAACGACTCACTGCAACCAGCTTCTTGTCTTCACGCTCAACAAATTTGAGATTCAGCAGGCGTACAGAACCTTTGGACTTAACGGTTACGCTGTCAGCCGCCGCATTTCGAGACGCAGCACCACCGATATGGAAGGTACGCATGGTCAGCTGTGTGCCTGGCTCACCGATAGACTGTGCAGCGATAACACCGACAGCTTCACCTTTATTGACCAGATGTCCGCGACCCAGATCACGACCATAGCACTTGGCACAGATACCGTGACGGTTTTCACAGCTGATTGGAGAGCGAACCAGCATCTCATCGACGTTCATGGTTTCAAGACGCTTGACCCATTTCTCGTCGATCAGGGTACCGGCAGGTACTGCGATTTCATCTTCAGAACCTGGTTTGTAAACATCTTCAGCCACAACACGACCAAGGATACGTTCACCCAGAGGCTCTACAACATCACCACCTTCAATGTGTGGAGTCATCAACAGACCGTTGGTTGTACCACAGTCGTCTTCTGTGACGACCATGTCCTGAGCGACGTCTACCAGACGACGAGTCAGATAACCGGAGTTCGCTGTCTTCAGAGCGGTATCCGCCAGACCCTTACGAGCACCGTGAGTCGAGGTGAAGTATTCCTGTACGTTCAGACCTTCACGGAAGTTAGCGGTAATTGGTGTCTCGATGATGGAGCCGTCTGGCTTGGCCATCAGACCACGCATACCCGCCAGCTGACGAATCTGGGCAGCACTACCACGAGCACCGGAGTCGGCCATCATGTAGACAGAGTTGAAGGATTCCTGATCGACTTCGTTTCCTTCACGGTCGATCACCTTATCGGTCTTCAGATTTTCCATCATGCGCTTGGCGAGCATTTCGTTCGCGCGGGACCAGATATCGATAACCTTGTTGTATTTCTCACCCTGGGTGACCAGACCGGAAGCAAACTGGTTTTCGATTTCACGCACTTCTTCGTGCGCATCGTCGATAATACGACTCTTGTCGTCAGGAATAACGAAGTCATTTACACCAATAGACGTACCGGAAATCGTCGCGTAACTGAAGCCCATGTACATCATCTGGTCAGCAAAGACAACGGTTTCCTTCAGACCCACACGACGGTAGCAGGCATTCAGCAGACCAGAGATGGCGCGCTTCTTCATGGCCTGGTTGACCAGTTCGAACGGCAGACCTTCAGGTACGATGTCCCACAGGATCATACGACCAACGGTGGTATCCGCCAGGAACTTGTTGTCGTGTTCAACACCTTCATCATCAGTATATTTTTCGTGAACACGAACTTTAACACGAGCATGCAGTTCAACAGCGCCGGTGCGGTATGCGCGCATCACTTCGTCGATATCAACGAAGGCCATGCCTTCACCCTTGGCGTTGATACGGTCGCGGGTGATGTAGTACAAACCCAGTACCACGTCCTGAGAAGGAACAATGATCGGTTCGCCATTTGCTGGTGCCAAAATGTTGTTGGTAGACATCATCAGAGCACGGGCTTCGAGCTGAGCTTCCAGAGTCAGAGGTACGTGTACCGCCATCTGGTCACCGTCGAAGTCAGCGTTGTACGCCGCACACACCAATGGGTGCAACTGAATGGCTTTACCTTCGATCAGTACTGGTTCGAACGCCTGGATACCAAGACGGTGCAGAGTGGGTGCACGGTTCAGCATGACAGGGTGTTCACGGATAACGTCAGCCAGAACGTCCCACACTTCAGGTGTTTCGCGCTCTACCATCTTCTTGGCTGCTTTAATGGTGGTCGCCAGACCTTTACCTTCCAACTTGCCAAAGATAAATGGCTTGAACAGTTCCAGCGCCATCTTCTTAGGAAGACCGCACTGATGCAGGCGCAGGGTAGGACCTACGGTAATTACAGAACGACCGGAGTAGTCAACACGCTTACCCAGCAGGTTCTGACGGAAACGACCCTGTTTACCCTTGATCATGTCGGCCAGGGATTTCAGAGGACGCTTGTTAGAGCCGGTGATGGCGCGTCCACGACGACCGTTGTCTAACAGTGCGTCTACCGATTCCTGCAGCATACGCTTTTCGTTGCGGACAATGATGTCAGGCGCGTTCAGATCAAGCAGACGCTTCAGACGGTTGTTACGGTTGATGACGCGACGGTACAGATCGTTCAGGTCAGAAGTCGCGAAACGACCACCATCCAGAGGTACCAGAGGACGCAGATCCGGTGGTAAAACTGGCAGAACAGTCAGAATCATCCACTCCGGGTTGTTGCCGGACTTGTGGAAGGCTTCAACCAGTTTCAGACGTTTGGCCAGTTTCTTCAGCTTGGTTTCAGAGTTGGTCTGCGGGATTTCTTCACGCAGCATTTCCACTTCTTCACCCAGATCGATGTCAGCCAGCAGTGCTTTTACTGCTTCTGCACCCATGCGAGCGTCAAAGTCATCACCAAACTCTTCCAGAGCTTCGTAGTATTGTTCGTCAGACAACAGCTGGTTCTTTTCCAGTGTTGTCATACCCGGATCAACAACTACGTATGACTCAAAGTAGAGTACACGTTCGATGTCGCGCAGGGTCATATCCAGCAGCAAACCGATACGGGATGGCAGGGACTTCAGGAACCAGATGTGAGCAACAGGGCTAGCCAGTTCGATGTGGCCCATGCGGTCACGACGTACTTTAGCCAGTGCAACTTCAACGCCACACTTCTCACAGATTACACCACGATGTTTGAGGCGCTTGTACTTGCCACACAGGCACTCGTAGTCTTTTACCGGGCCAAAGATTTTGGCACAGAACAGACCGTCACGCTCAGGCTTGAATGTGCGGTAGTTAATTGTCTCAGGTTTTTTTACTTCACCGTAGGACCATGAGCGGACCATTTCCGGTGAGGCCAGGCCAATCCGAATAGCATCGAATTCGTCCGTCTGGCCCTGTGTCTTGAGCAGATTTAATAGGTCTTTCAAGATCTTATCTCCTCGCGGTGCAAGGTGTTCCGTCTTGAAGGCCGGAACACCTCAGCCACACGTCGTCGTTATTCGGTGTCCAGTTCGATGTCGATACCCAGGGAGCGGATTTCTTTCAACAGCACGTTGAAGGATTCCGGCATGCCAGGCTCCATGCGGTGATCGCCATCCACGATGTTCTTGTACATCTTGGTACGACCGGCCACGTCATCAGACTTAACCGTCAGCATTTCCTGCAGGGTGTAAGCGGCACCGTATGCTTCCAGTGCCCAGACTTCCATCTCACCGAAGCGCTGACCACCAAACTGAGCCTTACCACCCAGAGGCTGCTGAGTCACCAGAGAGTAGGAACCAGTGGAACGTGCGTGCATCTTGTCGTCTACCAGGTGGTTCAGCTTGAGCATGTACATGTAACCAACGGTTACCTTACGCTCGAATGAATCACCAGTACGACCGTCGTACAGAGTTACCTGTCCGGAGTCGTCCATATCGGCGAGACGCAGCAGACGCTTGATCTCAGCTTCCTTGGCACCATCGAATACGGCAGTAGCCATTGGCACACCACCACGGAGGTTTTTCGCCAGTTCCAGAATTTCAGCATCACTGAAGGTATCCAGTTCAACCGGAGCAGAACCCGGAATGCCGTTGTAGACTTCATCCAGGAACTTACGCAGCTCGGCAATGCTCTTCTGAGCTTCCAGCATGCGGTTGATCTTGACACCCAGACCCTTGGCCGCAGCACCCAGGTGAGTTTCAAGCACCTGACCTACGTTCATACGGGATGGTACACCCAGGGGGTTCAGTACCACATCAACCGGGTTACCTTCGTCATCGTGCGGCATATCTTCAACCGGCATGATGATGGAGATTACACCCTTGTTACCGTGACGACCCGCCATCTTGTCACCAGGCTGGATGCGACGCTTGATAGCCAGATAAACCTTGACGATCTTCAGAACGCCAGGAGCCATGTCGTCGCCGGTCTGCAGCTTCTTCTTCTTGTCTTCGAAGCGTTCGTCGAGCTGGGCACGACGTTCTTTCAGCTGTTCACGGGCCCGATCCAGCTGCTGGTTCAGGTCTTCATCGCTCATGGAGATGCGGAACCACTGTTCGTGTTCCAGTCCGTCCAGGAAGCTGTCGGAGATCTTGTCACCTTTGCTCAGACCCGGAGCACGATCAACAGGCTGATCACGCAGGGCTTCACGCAGACGATCGAAGGTGTCCTGTTCTACTACACGGAACTCTTCGTTCAGATCCTTGCGGTATTCATCCAGCTGAGACTTCTCGATGGCCAGTGCACGAGGATCTTTCTCTACGCCATCACGAGTGAAGACCTGTACGTCGATAACGGTACCTTTAACGGAAGTTGGTACACGCAGAGAGGTGTCCTTCACGTCAGAAGCTTTTTCACCGAAGATCGCACGCAGCAGTTTTTCTTCCGGAGTCAGCTGGGTTTCACCCTTAGGTGTCACCTTACCCACCAGAATGTCGCCAGCGCCTACTTCAGCACCAACGTATACGATACCGGCTTCGTCCAGCTTGTTCAGAGCAGACTCACCGACATTTGGAATATCGCCAGTGATTTCTTCAGAACCCAGCTTGGTGTCACGAGCCACACAGGTCAGTTCCTGAATGTGGATAGTGGTGAAACGGTCTTCCTGAACCACACGCTCAGAGATGAGGATGGAGTCCTCGAAGTTGTAACCGTTCCATGGCATGAATGCCACGCGCATGTTCTGACCCAGTGCCAGTTCACCCATGTCAACGGAAGGACCGTCAGCCATGATGTCGCCACGAGCGATTTTCTCGCCCGCTTTAACCAGTGAACGCTGGTTGATACAGGTGTTCTGGTTGGAGCGTGTGTACTTAGTCAGGTTGTAGATGTCGACACCGGCTTCGCCTGGCTGTACTTCGTCATCGTTAACACGAACTACGATACGAGCAGCATCTACCTGATCAACAACACCGCCACGACGTGCAACTACGCAGACACCGGAGTCAGAAGCTACGTTACGCTCCATACCGGTACCAACAACAGGCTTGTCGGCACGCAGGGTTGGCACCGCCTGACGCTGCATGTTCGATCCCATCAATGCGCGGTTCGCGTCATCGTGTTCCAGGAATGGAATCAGGGAAGCCGCAACGGACACCATCTGTTTGGTGGACACGTCCATATACTGAACTTTGTCCGGGGTCATCAGAGTTACTTCGCCACGGTAGCGAACGTTAACCAGATCTTCAGTGAGCTTTTTGTCTTCGCTCATGGCGGCAGAAGACTGGGCAATCGCAAACTCACCTTCTTCAATAGCAGACAGGTAATCAATCTCGTCGGTAACAACACCATCAACTACACGACGGTATGGCGACTCCAGGAAACCGTAATCATTGGTACGAGCGTATGTTGCCAGAGAGTTAATCAGACCGATGTTTGGACCTTCAGGGGTTTCGATAGGACAAACACGACCGTAGTGGGTCGCGTGTACGTCTCGAACCTCAAAGCCAGCACGCTCACGGGTCAGACCACCAGGACCCAAAGCAGATACACGACGCTTGTGAGTTACCTCAGACAACGGGTTATTCTGGTCCATGAACTGAGACAGCTGGGAAGAACCAAAGAATTCTTTGATAGCAGCGGCAACTGGTTTGGCGTTGATCAGATCCTGAGGCATCAGACCTTCGGATTCAGCCAGACTCAGGCGTTCCTTGACAGCACGTTCTACACGCACCAGACCAACACGGAACTGGTTTTCAGCCATTTCACCGACAGAGCGGACACGACGGTTACCCAGGTGGTCGATATCGTCGCACACACCTTTGCCGTTACGGATGTCTACCAGAATTTTCAGAACATCAATGATGTCATCGTTATCCAGTATGCCAGCACCAGTGTCTTCAGGGCGTCCCAGGCGACGGTTGAACTTCATACGACCAACCGCAGATAAATCATAGCGTTCGGTGGAGAAGAACAAATTCTGGAATAGGGCTTCAGCAGCATCCTGTGTTGGTGGCTCACCAGGACGCATCATCCGGTAGATTTCTACCAGTGCTTCCAGACGGTTGGTGGTGGTGTCGGTACGCAGGGTATCAGAGAGGAAAGAACCGCAGTCCAGCTCATTGGTGTACAGTGTCTGAACCTGTTTGATACCAGCAGCCAGCAGTTTTTCGTAAACTTCCGGAGTGATTTCAGTGTTGCATTCAACAATGATTTCACCGGTTGCCTGATGAATCACTGTTTTAGCCAATACACGACCGTAGATGTATTCAACCGGCGCAGACAGCTCTTCAATGTTGGCTTTCTGCAGTTGGCGAATATGGCGGGCAGTGACACGACGCCCCATTTCTACAACCACATTGCCGTCGTTATCACAAATATCGAAGCTGGCGGCTTCACCACGGAGACGATCAGCAACCAGTGCTGTGCTGACGGTTTCAGAGCCAATATTAAAATCTACAAAGTCGAAAAATTCTTCCAGAATCTGTTCATTAGAGAGCCCCAAAGAGCGCAGCAGAACAGTCGCAGGCAGTTTACGACGACGGTCAATACGAACGTAAAGAAGGTCTTTTGGATCGAACTCGAAATCGAGCCATGAACCACGGTAAGGAATCACACGGGCAGAGTAGAGCAGCTTGCCGGAAGAGTGTGTTTTACCACGGTCATTATCAAAGAATACGCCAGGAGAGCGGTGCAGCTGAGAAACGATGACTCGTTCGGTACCATTGATTACAAAAGTACCATTCTCAGTCATGAGCGGAATTTCGCCCATGTACACTTCCTGTTCTTTAATGTCTTTAATTGCCTTGTTGGCGGAGTCCTTATCATAGATAATCAGGCGAACCTTAACACGCAGCGGCACTGCATAGGTTACACCCCGGAGCTGACATTCCTTGACATCGAATGCAGGATTGCCCAATCTGTAGCTCACGTACTCAAGTGCAGCATTGCCAGAATAACTGACAATCGGAAAGACAGATTTAAAAGCGGCGTGCAGACCGATATCTTCCCGTGCCGCCGGCTCCTTGCCGGACTGCAACAGCTTGTGATAAGAATCAAGCTGAATCGCCAGCAGGTACGGCACATTCATGACATTCGGCAGTTTGCCGAAGTCCTTGCGGATGCGTTTTTTCTCAGTATACGAGTATGCCATCAGCGTTCCCCAGCTTGGTCACCTGTTGTATGGTCGCAGACTTATTAGTCTGGCCCACTAGGTTATATCGAGAGCGGGTGGCCCTCTGTCAAACAACGAAAAGTTCGGTATAAGGAATAACTAATCATTCCTAACCGTTGTATGAGCTTTAGCGCCTGTATCAGATAACACCCTGGCAAAAAAGGCCGACCGAAGCCCACCTTCAGTGGTTGCGGTAACCACTACAGCTCATTTTATGTGTCTTCTGACGTCTGTTTTAAAAGTGATTAAGACAGTCATCAGGGACTTTTTCAGTGTGTTAACCGGTCAGGAGACGGCATTTTTTATGCCATCCCGACAGTGTCACATATTTCCCAATATCTTTGCTATACCCAGCTACAAAAATACCGCTTCCAATTACTCACTCTTTTTTAAAAAAGCATCGCTGGAGCGGTTCTTAGCCACTGATTCCTGTTAACAGACGATATAGCTCATACAACGGAAAAAAGGCCGGCACCTTACAGGTGCCAGCCACCGAAGCCTATTATGCTATAGACTCAGGAATTTGCAACTTGCCGTAGAAATTACTTGACTTCTACAGAAGCACCAGCTTCTTCCAGCTGTTTCTTCAGTTCTTCAGCTTCGTCTTTAGCGATGCCTTCCTTCAGAGTGGCTGGAACGCCGTCTACAGCAGCTTTAGCTTCTTTCAGACCCAGGCCAGTAGCAGCACGTACAACCTTAATTACGTTTACTTTCTTGTCGCCAGCACCAGTCAGAACTACGTCGAATTCAGTCTGTTCAGCAGCAGCAGCAGCTTCACCGCCAGCAGCAGCTGGAGCAGCAGCAACAGCTGCAGCAGCAGAAACGCCGAACTTCTCTTCCATAGCTTCAACCAGCTCAACAACGTCCATTACGGACATTTCAGCGATTGCATTCAGGATATCTTCTTTAGACAGAGCCATGTCTGTATCTCCAAAAATTTGTGTGGGTAAAACCCGAAAATTGTTTAATTAAGAAAAAGAAGCTGCGACTTAAGCGGCTTTCTTCTTCTCGTCGGCAACAGCTGCCATCACACGTGTAATACTGCCTGGGAACTCGTTCAGAGTCCGTGCCAGCTTGGTTACAGGTGCAATCATTACGCTCATCAGCATCGCGCGAGCCTGGTCCAGAGTAGGCATCTTAGCCAGAACATCAATCTGTTCT
>CBDAQW010000025.1:0-16414 GCA_965199185.1 Endozoicomonas sp.
GCCAGTCAGGATCTCAACTACACAGAACTGTTTTTGGTAGAAGGCGATTCAGCCGGTGGTTCTGCCAAACAGGCTCGTGACCGTGATCATCAGGCCATCATGCCGCTGCGTGGTAAAATTTTGAACAGCTGGGAAGTCGACTCTTCTGAGGTTCTGGCGTCACAGGAAATTCATGATATTTCCGTTGCCCTGGGTGTCGATCCCGGTTCAGACAATCTGAGCGGCTTGCGCTACGGAAAAATTTGCATTCTGGCCGATGCTGATTCTGATGGGTCTGCACATTGCCACATTACTCTGTGCTTTGTTTGTCCAGCACTTCCGCCCATTGGTAGAAGCCGGGCATATATACGTTGCTATGCCACCATTGTATCGCATTGATGTAGCCAAAGAAGTTTTCTACGCCCTGGATGAAGGCGAGAAAGACGGTGTTCTGGAGCGCATCAAGGCTGAGAAAAAGCGTGGCAAAGTCAATGTCCAGCGCTTCAAAGGGTTGGGTGAAATGAACCCACTTCAGTTACGTGAAACCACAATGTCGGCAGATACTCGTCGTCTGGTACAACTAACACTGGATGATATAGACGACACAACCAGCAGTATGGATATGTTGCTGGCTAAAAAACGGAGCAGTGACAGGAAGGTTTGGCTCGAAGCGAAGGGGGATCTTGTAGAGATTTCATGATTAAAAACTATAAAACAGATGTAGGTTTGTTGCTTGTTACTTTTTTGGCGGCTTCTGGCTGGTTATTTTCAAAACTGGCTGTAGGTGGAATGCCGCCATTGGGTTATTTGGGTTTCCGTTTTCTTGGTGCAACCCTGATTTTGCTACCGTTCTCCGTTCGTTATTTGCGTAAACTGAACAGGCAGCAATTTTTAACCAGTTGTATGGTTGGCGTTTACATGACGCTGGCTATGACGGTCTGGATTACCGCTGTGAATACGTCAGAGCGCCTTGGAGAAGGGGCTTTTATCACTAGTCTTGCCTTGATTATGGTGCCTTTTCTGGCTCGTTTTCTTTATGGTAAACCGATTGACCGGTTTATTTTGTATGCATTGCCGGTTGCCATTGCAGGTATAGCATTGCTGGCCTTGAAGGAGGGATGGCAATTAGAAGTCTCACAATTGTTTTTCCTGATTTCCACTGTATTTCTTGCCTTGCATCTGGTTTATACCAGTGAAAAGACCCGGGATATTCCGGCGATGGCCGTGACAATTATTCAGATGTTCGTTGCCGGGCTGGTGTCGTTAGTATTATCGCTGTTTTTTGAGAGTTGGCCAGACACTATCACTCAGGAAACCTGGGTGTGGATTGTTTGCGCTATTTTATTTGCAACGAGCTTTCGTTATCTGTTGTTGACCTGGGCATTAAAAAATTCAGATGCTGGTCGCTCAGCTATTATTTTGAATGTTGAACCTGTCTGGACAGCGGCAATGAGTGTCTTTTTCTTTGCAGAGGAAATGAGTGTTCAGAAAGCTGTGGGTTGTGCTTTGATTTTGATGGCGTTGCTGATTAGTCGCTGGCGATCTGTCTTTCCTGAAAAAAGCAAAGTTCAGGTAATGACTACTCGTTAATGATTGCCGCCCCGGAGGCTGCCGAAAAAGTTCTTCGCAGGTTGGTTAATTTTTAGCGAGAGCCTGCAATGCGCTCAAAGAGTGTATAAAATTCTCAATCTTGTCAGTATTTCATGCTGATTGTCGGCTCTTGTGCCCTATGGGTATCTGCCTTCGGCGGATACCGACCTGCACTGGTTTTGCGATAGCCGCCTGATAGGGCAGTATTGTATTTGGTTATTGCTGAGCAATCAGAGGCCAAGGTTGTCAGCTTCCCAATAAGCACCATGTTTGGGGCTGGTGTGAGAAAGGAGTAAATCGCATGCTTGATGGAGCTTATCGTTGCTCAGGGCCGTACAAATCTCTTGATGTTGTGTGAATGACCGGAGCATATGTTCCCGATTGCACCCCATATGGGTTCTGATGGTCGCCATGCGGGAAGCGACCAGATTATAAGCCTCGCGATGGTAAGTATTATTACTGTATTTTATTAACAGCTGATGATATTTGCTGTCCAGGCTGAGGTATTCAGTGCTGTTATTATTGCTGATGCAATATTCCATATGGTCCAGAATAGCTCGCATTTCCTGAATAAAAGAACCTTTGTTTCTTTGGTAGGAAAGGCGCATTGCATCAACTTCAATGCAGTATCGAAACTCAAGAAAGTCATTCAGTTCGGACCGGGAAAGAGAAAACACAAAAGTGCCACTTTTGGGTTTAATCGTCACCAGGCCTTCACTTTTTAACCGTTTGATGGCATCACGAACAGGCGCCTTGGTGGCATTGAGTCGCTCTGCGAGAACTGTTTCAGAAAGTTTGGCCCCCATGGGAAGAGAGCCCATAACAATCATGTCTCTAATTCGGCCATAAACAATATCTTTCAAGAGTTTGGATGTCATTTTAATGCTTCATGGTGGTATGCACCCGAATCTCTAAAGCCTTTTGAGATCAAGGTGCTTGTAATAATAACTTATGGTTGATGATAGGGTATTTGATTTACCTTCAGGCGCCAGATTTTAAAGTTGCTGGTTTTAGGGTTTTCAAAATCCATGGTTTTTTCAACATGTTTGTGCAGACTATTTGACGATATATACAGACTGCCTTTTGATCCCCAGGCCAAAGTATCAGGCCATATCATTTCAGGGCTATATGCTAATCGTGAAATATCGCCGTTAGCATTATCTCTGAACATTAGACCATTAATAGACAGACCGGTCATATACAGATTCCCCTTACGGTCTGCAGTCATACCGTCGGTATTGGAAGGCAAAGAAGTGACTTTACGAACGCTGGACTGTATGTCGGCTTCTGAACGATTAAAGTCCTGAAGCACTGATGTGTCGATTGCGTACAGAGTGTTGCCAGTTAAGTTAGTCCAGTACAGAGTGCTCTTATCGCCCGACAGAGCTATGCCATCGGCCCCGGTTAACATGGGGTTCTCAGAGAGTACAGGTTCGCCATTAATATTAAAGAAGAAGTTCTTTTCGTTATTGGTGAATGTGGTCCCTGAAAGAACACGACGCGCTTCGTTGGTTTTTCGATTATAAACAATGATTCCACCATCTAGTGGGTTACAGAAAATGCCAGAATCCGTGATGTAGGCGAAACCATTGGTATTATCAACAGCGACGTCATTCAGGAATGAGCAGTTTTTACTGCTGTCTTTATCCTGAAAATTATAACGCTGGATTTCTGCATTCTTATTAATGTCCCAAAGAATCAGTTTTTGATCGCCGTCTTTTGCTGGTTGACCGGCAATATGCCCCTGGTCAAGAATCCACATAACATTGTCGCTGTCTACCTCAAAGCCTAAGACAGCCTTCAGACCTTTTGGGTTTTCTACATCGTTCAGAGCTTCGGAAGGATAAGCGGTGAGTTTGTACTCATCGTTTCCCTTAACCAGTTTGGATAGTGTAAAAGGAATCTCCGGACCATCCCAGCGAGCAGTAGACACATACAGGTTTTCAGACTGATCAACCTTGACACCCTGCATAAGTGCTTTGCCGTAGATATCACTGGATTCCCAGCGAGATCGGATGGTATTTGACTCAACCTGATAAGGTAATTTATTCCACTCTGCAATTAATTCTAATTGTGGTGCTGCAACCGATGTGCTGCTGACTATCGAAAATGCTAAAGGGGTTATCAGTTTAATTATTTTTTTCATAGATAAAAGTCCACTTCTTGAAATGAGGCAAAAAAAAGCCCGCTCCCACCTACAAGCGAAAGCGGACCTGAAACTGACTAATTAGTTGATTTTTGCAAGTGCTTTTTCAAACTGATTCACCCACTTTTCACCGATTTCATCTTTAAGCCATTTCCTTACAGCTGGTTGAGCGGCTGCTGCAAACTTCTGCTTCTCTTCGGCAGAGAGTGAGGTCACTTTCATGCCGTGTTCAGAAAGAATTGTCTTGGCATTCGCATCCTGAGCGGCCGTCATACCACGATGAATTGTTTTAGCGATCTCAGTGCCTTTCAGTACCGCCTTTTTCTCAGACTCACTTAAAGAACGGAAGAAATCTTCATTCATCATGTACGCATGCCAGGAATAAACATGCCCATCAAGCGTGATGTATTTCTGGGTCTGGTACAAACTGGCGTTAACAATATTGGTTACACCGTTCTCCTGACCGTCCACTACACCCTGCTGAAGAGCGGTCGGCAGTTCAGGCCAGGCAACAGGTGTCGGGTTTGCATCCAGAGATTTAACCAGGTGCTGATAAAGAGGTGCTACCTGAACACGCATTTTCAGGCCCTCCATATCTTTCACTGATTTCACTTCGCGCTTGTTGTTGGTGAAATGACGGATACCATTATCAGCAACTGCCAGCAGTCGAACGCCAAGACTGCTGCGCATATCTTCAGACATGGTTTTAACGAAATCACTATCACCCAATTTCCATGCTTCATACTGACTGTCTACAGCATAAGGCATCGCAAAGATATTAAATGGCTTGTACGTAGCGGACACGGCGCCATCGTGAACTACTGCCATTTCTACGCCACCAAACTGCAGCCCTTCCATGATCTCATTACCGCCACCCAGTTGACTGGCCGGGAAAATCTTCACCTGAACTTCACCGTTGGTGTGGCTTTCTACATAGTCTTTAAAAGCCAGAGCTGCCGCGTGCTTTGGAGAGCTTATGTCAGCAGCCTGAAAGTGAGCATAACGAATTGTCTTCGCTGCGTTGGCAGAGCCAGCAGCAACCATCATAGTGCCCATCATTGCAGCAATTAAAGTTTTTTTGATTTGCATGGCGTTTTCCTTGGGTTAATTCGGTATTACGTTGCGTTATTCAGTGAATGATTCGTGATCAGAGTCCCATCAACCTGGGCAGTCCCGTAGTGAGAGATGGAATGAACAGAATCAGCAGTAGCACGATAAAGTGTGCGAACAGCATGGGCAGAATGGCTTTGGATAGAGTGGTTACCTTTATCCTGTCCATCCCGCTGACAAGGAAGATAACCGCCCCCACAGGAGGTGTTATCATGCCTAGTGCCAGGTTGAGGATCATCATCATGGCAAAATGAGTAGGGTCGATGCCGTACTGGACCGCAACCGGACCCAGAACCGGAGCCAGAATAATCAGGGCTGGTAATGTGTCTACAAACAGTCCGAAGATCAAAATAATCAGTGCCAGCAGGATCAGTACCAGTGTCGGATCGTTAGTGATACTGCCAACAAAGGATGCAATGGTTTGTTGCACTTGCAGGATGGTCAGCAGGTAAGTGAACAGTGTGGCCATGGAGACAATAATCATGACACTTGCACTTAACACACCAGCACGTAAGGCAATACTACCAATGTCTTTTATCCGTATTTTTCGGGTTAGGAACATTCCCACAAGTAATGAATAAACTGCCGCGACTGCAGCACCTTCGGTTGGTGTGAAGTAACCACCGCGAATACCGACCACAATAATGACTGGCATCATCAGGGCTGGGATTGCATCTAAAAAGGCTTTGAAACGGATGGTTGGTGTCGCTTTTTCACTGCCTGCCCGGTAACCGTGCTTGCGAGAAATGATAAAGTTCACGATGCACATGGCCAGGCTCATCAAAATCCCCGGAACCACACCCGCCATGAACAGACCGAGCACAGTCACCCGTGGTTCGTTGATGGCATAAACAATGGACATGATAGAAGGAGGAATAACCGGCCCAATAATAGAGTTGGCAGAAGAGAATGCAGCGGCATAATTTTTATCGTAACCAGATTCACGCATCATCTTACGAATGATGTTACCGGGGCCAGCAGCATCCGCCAAAGCAGAGCCGGAGATACCGGCAAACATCAGCGATACCATGGTGGACACATAACCCAGACCACCGCGAATATGACCCACCAATACGTTGGCAAACTTCAACAGTGAATTGGTCAGACCGGCTGCGGTCATTAACTCAGAAGTAAGAATGAAAAACGGAATCGCCATCAAAGAAAACGAGTTGATGCCACCGAACACTTTCTGAGGAATCAGCAAAGGGTTCGGACCGTCGGTGAACAAAATGGCAAAGATGCCAGAGCCGCCCATGATAAATGCTATAGGAACCCCTATCAGCAGGAAGACGACAAAACAGATACTGACTATTGGACCCATGGTTATTCACCCGCCTCTGGCTTTTCAGCTGTATCCCATTCGGCTTTTACGAATTTTGGAAAGGAAATTAATAAATGAATGATGAAGATGGCGCCGCCAATTGGAATGGCTGAGTACGGGATGGCTCTTGAAATCTGTAGTACCGCAGTTTCCAGTCCGCTGACCCGGACACAGAATTTATAACCCCAAAACACAAAAACACCAGCAATAAACAGAAGAAGAAGTCCGATTGCGGTTCTGAGAAGCATTAATGCTTTGGGTGGCAGTGCATCCTGAAGAATATCAAAGGCAACCAGTCGGCCTTCTCTGAGCGCAACACCCATGCCAAACCAGGTAATAAAAATCATCAGGAAGATAGTGATCTCTTCAAACTCAGCCCAACTGACAGAAAATATGTACCGGGCAACGACGTTGAGAAACACCAGGGCGAACATAACGATGGTGGCAGCAGATATGAATATCTTATTTAAGCCTGTGAACCATTTATCAATTCTTTCCATTATTTGTACCAGCTTTGTACATTGTGTGTGCATTGTTGGTCGTATTTGACACTAACTAAAACTAACATGTCAAACGAACAGATGGCGACATAATGTAAAATTGATTTAGATCAAAAAATAACAGGTTGCATTGTTCGTTCTATGTAACCGAGCAGTTAATCAATTGTATTGATACTGTTTAATTGATTATCAGGAGGGGGATGAACTGAGCCCGTTAAATAAGGGCTTATAGCTAAATGAAAGGGGTTTTTATACGCCCTACTTTTTTATGAATAAGGAAGTTTTTTATAGATAATTTTCCATTTTGAAATAAACCGGGTGAATAATTTATGAAAAAAAACTTGATTTCATTTGTTAATCTTAGTTACCTTTGATCGAAACTAACATGTCAGATGGCACATTCATCATGAAAAAGAAAATCGTCGTCATAGAACCTGGGTACCTCGACTACGAACAGGAAAAGGCAATTCTTGCCAAGCACGAAGCAGAGGTAACAGCGCTTCCCATAGGAACACCCATTGAAACCGTATTGGCTGAAATCAAAGATGCTGATGCCGTTATGGTCAGGGAAGCGCTAGTCACTAAAGAGATGCTTGAGCATATGGAGAAGTGTCAGGTTGTTGTTCGCTACGGTGTCGGTGTTGATAACATCGATCTTGAGTATGCGAAGCAGAAAGGTATCTATGTGGCGAATGTTCCTGATTATGGTTCTGAAGATGTCGCTGAACATGCAGTGGCTCTGCTATTAGCCGCCACCCGTCGTCTGGTGTCTCGTGACCGGGTTGTGCGTCAGGGAGAATGGGGGATTGGTCAGGCTGAGCCAATGACTCGAATTGGTGGCAAGGTTTTGGGGATTATCGGTTTTGGCCGAATTGCCCGTTGCTTTGCTCAAAAAGTATCAGGCTTTGGTTTTAGCAAAGTTCTGGTTTCCGACCCAATGCTGACCGAGGAAGAGGCAAAAACGCTGGGTGTTGTCAAAGCAGACTTGCAGGAGATTTGTAAAACCTCTGAATTTATTTCCCTACACGCTCCACTGAACCAGCACACTCGCCATATGATCGGCGCTGAAGAGCTGGCTATGATGAAGCCTAATGCCGTTATTGTGAACTGTGGCCGTGGTGGTCTTGTGGATGAAAAAGCATTGTATGATGCGCTTGAATCTAAACAAATTTTTGCAGCAGGCACCGATGTATTTGAACAGGAGCCTGTAGCAAGAGACAATCCGCTGCTCAGCCTGACCAACACTATTTGTACTGACCATACTGCCTGGTTCACAGAAGAATCTGTTATCGAATTACAGCAAAAAGGCGCTCAGGAAGTACTGCGCGTATTTGACGGCGGCAAACCCAAAAGCTGGGTTAATGCCTGAGTAAAAGCAACATTGAAACGTATGCCTTTAATGGCGACTTAACTTATTAACCAAAGGAAAACCCCATGTACTCCCAGGAAATTATTGAAGGTTACCGTGCCATCTTTTCTACAGCTTCTATTGCTGATGCTTGCGACCAGCTGATTGGCAAGACGTTGTTCCTGCCCAATGAAATTAAAAACCGCATCAACGAAAAGAAAATCGTAGGCCCGGCCGTTACCATCAAAGAGGACGCGACTGAAGAAAAGCTACCACCACAGCATGCTCTGGATGCTATTGATGAATCCGAAGCGGGCAGTGTCATCGTGATCTCCGGTTGCAAAGCGCTGGAAACTGTAGCGGTATGGGGTGGCCTGATGACTGCCGGTGCAGTAGCTAACAAACATGAAGGCGCTGTACTGAACGGTGGTCTGCGTGACATCGCTGAAATTCGTCGTGACTATGACTTCCCGGTTTTTTCCAAGACGGTCAGCCCCGGCACCACTCTGGGTCGTTTCAAAACTCTGAGTGCTAATGAGCCTATAGAAATTGGTGAAGTGACCATTAATGCCGGTGACCTGATTGTTGGTGATGTAGACGGCGTTGTATGTGTACCTAAAGAGCACGTTGAAGCTGTTCTTGATCTGTCCAAATCCATTGACGAGCGTGAGCTGGAACAGGCTCGCCTGATTATTGAAAGCGGATCCCTGCGTGAAGGTTTGGCCAAATACGGTCGTATCTGATCCTTTTATCTCAAGACAGAAAGTGCGCTCTGCTCTTTCTGTCTTTTTATATTGCCGATAGCCCGAATGTTTGAAGGTAAATAATGAGCCACGATATTATCTCTTTTGGTGAACCGCTCTACGAATTCAGCCAGATTCCTGGTCAGAAGCAGGAAATTTCTTACTTAAGTGGCTACGGCGGTGACACCTCCAATTTTGCTGTCAGTGCTGCCCGTCAGGGGGCTAAAGTAGGCATGCTTGCACATCTGGGTAATGATGTTTTTGGTGATCAGTTTGTTGATCTCTGGAATCGTGAAGGCGTAGACACTGCTCTGGTTGAGCGTCATAAAGAAGCGCCGACCGGTGTTTATTTTATTTCCCATGATGATCGTGGTCATCACTTTACTTTCTACCGTAAAGGCTCTGCGGCTTCTCTGGTTGAGCCGGGTCAGCTGCCCGTTGAAGCGATTCAGAATGCTCGTCTTTTCCACACTTCTGCGATTACACATGCCATCAGTGCTAACTCCAGCGATGCCGTTTTTGAAGCCATCGAAATAGCAAAAGCCGGTAACACTCTGGTGTCTTTTGACACCAACTTGCGCCTGAAACTCTGGCCTCTTGCTCGTGCCCGTGCCGTCATCCATGAAACCGCCCAACTGGTGGATTACTGTATGCCCAGTGTTGATGAAGCTCGTCAGTTGACTGGCCTTGAACATGCCGACGACATTGCTGATTTCTATCTGAAGTTAGGTGCAAAAACTGTTGTACTCAAGCTGGGTGCAGACGGCGCCATGGTGGCTACCGGGAATGAACGTTTCACCACCGGCGGACACAAAGTCGATACTGTTGATGCAACCGGTGCTGGCGATTGCTTCTCGGGTGCATTCTTTGCTTCTGTTGTGCAGGGCAAGACACTGCAGGAATCTCTGCAATACGCCAATGCGGCGGCTGCACTGACCACCACCGGCTATGGTGCTGTTGCTCCTATCCCTCGTGCTGCCGATGTTAACGAATTTTTAAAGCAGGTTAAGTCCTAATGAAAAAGGAATACTATGAGCAGTTGAAAGCCGCTCGGGTGATTCCTGTTATTCAGCTGGATCGCAAAGAGGATGCCTTGCCTCTGGCTGAAACCATGATTACCAACGGCATGAACATTGCCGAAGTCACTTTACGCAGTGATGCCGCTCTGGATGCAATGGAAGCAATGGCGAAAGCATTTCCTGAAATGCTCATGATTGCCGGCACCGTATTGAATCCTGCTCAGGTCGACCAGGCAATCAATGCAGGTGCAAACATGGTGGTTTCTCCGGGCTTTAATCCAACCACTGTCGCTTACTGTGTGGATAAAAAAATCGACATCATTCCCGGCGTCATGACCCCCGGTGAAATGGAACAGGCAATGATGCATGGGCTGCGGATGGTGAAATTCTTCCCAGCAGAAGCCAGCGGTGGTGTGAACTTTTTGAAAGCCATTAGCGCACCTTATCGCAACCTTGAGTTCATGCCGACAGGTGGTATTAACCCAAACAATGTCAGTGAGTACCTGGCGTTGCCACAGGTGGTTTGCTGCGGTGGATCATGGATGGTGAAACCTGAGCTGGTTAAAAGCCAGAACTGGGATGAAATTGGCCGGTTGATTCGCGAGGTCAGTCTATAGGCTTGAAATAAGATTACTGTGTTCTGTCATAAATCGATCGAGTAAACCGTAGTAGCAATAAAACGTGTTATCTCAAAAACCATTACTCTTCCGGAGTGATGGTTTTTTTATAAGTATAAAAAACAAACAATAACTCATTGATCTTCCCTTGCTTCTTTAGTCATCTTGTTTTTTCGACATTACCAGCTGACTTGTATCAGCAATTTAACATCTATTTTGTTGGAAAATATGCATAGACTTATCATGAATGAGATGTCCGGAAAGGTTAGAACTCTTCAGTTACTCAGTTTCATGCGTCTTGGCGAAGAGAAATATAAGTCATTAGATATAGCTTACAAGATGAAAGATCTGAGATTCGATCGGTCTGAATTTCAGAATCATGTCAGCGATATTGCACAATATTTTAATAACCGTGGTATTCACTGTTTAGTTGGTACGAGAGAGAAGTAATCATGTTTTCAGATGCAGGAATACTGTCTCGATACCGAGGCGAGCTGCTGACATTGGCAGCTTTTCTTATCTGGGGGCTAATGCCTCTCTATTTCAATCAGATCAGTCACTATTCAGCGAGTACCATTTTTGCAGTACGGGTTCTGACATCAATCCCGTTGTTGTTGTGCACAGCTTACAAAGCTTATGGGAAATCCGTCACGCTTTGCTCAGCAAAAAATATGGGCTGGGCTTTTGCCGGAGCCATACTTATTTCTACGAGCTGGTTTTTAAATCTCTGGGGAAGCATCAATGGTCAACTGGTGGCTGTCAGTCTGGCGTTTTTTCTGAGTCCGATTTTTACCGTTGTGGCTGCTATGGTGGTGTTTAATGAAAAGCTGAGCAGGAGGCAATGGGTTACTTTTCTATTATGCGTTTTAGCGGTCATCGGTTATGCCATTGTTTCGGGTGAGCTACCATGGTTAACGCTGGTAATTGCCAGCTGTTTTGCGGGTTATGGGGTAGTGAAAAGAAAGGGTAGATTTGCCGCACTGAGTGGAATCAGCGCAGAAATTTTTCTTATGTTACCTGTAGCGATCTATCTTTTGTTGAATGACGATATGGCTACTTTTTCTCTAGCTCGCGATTATAAATTGCTTCTGATTACCCCTGCCTATTTTATTCCATTGATTCTTTTCGGGATTGGAGTGAAAACAGTGCGACAGATGACTACTGTTGGCATGTTAAATTATATTGAACCGGTCGCCATGTACGTGCTTGCGCTTACCCTATTTCAGGAAGCGGTGAATCCTGCAAAACAGGTAACGATGATTGTTATCTGGGTGGCGATTGCTATTTCATTTCCTTTTGAATCGTTTAAACGATACCGTCAGGTCGATGAACTGACCACCTCCTGATAAATCTAACACAAAAAAAGCCCTTCGATCATGAAGGGCATTTTTGTGTATCTACACCACTTTCAGAGAGAAACAATTTGGCTGAACAGTTCAGCCTGCTCACTATCTTGCCTGTAGAAGACCGGAGGCTGACCAAGTGGCGCATCCACTTCAACCCAGCCACCAGTAAATTTGGCGCCAGACCATACATGCACCCAGTTGTCTTCAGGCAGATAAACCTTCCAGCTAGAAGTTTCTTTCTTGTAGACAGGGGCGACCAGAATGTCACGACCCAGCAGATACTGATACTGAATGTCATAACTTTCTGCATCGTCTTCATAATGCATGAACAACGGACGCTGAACGGGCATACCTTTGGCAGCATTCTCAGCAACTGCCGCTTTAATATACGGCGCCAGATGTGTATAGACTTTGGTCATGGAAGCCAAATGTTCCAGTGTTTCGGCATCGGTATCAAACTGGTGGTTATCACCGGGACGGTTGCCTTCGTGCGTTCTCATCACGGGTGTAAAGGCGGCCATTTCTGTCCAGCGCATGAACAGCTCTTTGGTACGCTTCATGCCGTGTAGCGTGGTGTAGCCGCCAATATCACTGTGATGCAAACCATTGCCCATCAGCCCGGAAGACAACGCCGCCGGAATAACAGAAGCCAGACCGTCATCCATAGACCAATCAACACTCTGGTCACCCGCCCAAAGAGAGTGACAGTAGCCCTGCATACCGGCAGCACCAGCGCGCATAAAGAAGTAAATGTCGTTGGTCTTGTCTTTTTCAGCGATGGCTTCGTAGTTGACTTTCGCCCAGCGACGCGGCCAGTCATTGTGTTCCAGTTCTGCAGAACGACCATTGAACAAAGCGCAGTCGGTTGGCAAGTACTCACCAAAGTCAGCCATCCAGCCGTCAAGACCGAAGTCGATCATCTCTTTCTGGATAACGCCTTTGTACCATTCGCAGGCTTCAGGGTTGGTAAAGTCAACCACACCACAATCGAACTCACCAAAGTCAACCACATAGTCACTGCCGTCCAGTTTAGTGGCGAGATAACCTTTCTCTTTGGCTTCGTTATACAGCGGGAAGTCTTCCAGAACGTATGGGTTAATGTAACCCAGGAAACGAATACCGGCTTCCTTTATAATATGAATCTGTTTGTCGAGGTCCGGATACACTTCCGGATTCCACTGCCAGTTCCACTGCAAACGCTTACCAAAGGAAGTGTATTTAACGCCCTGCCAATCCTGACACCAAACACTGGAAACTTTCACGCCCGCCGATTTAACCGCTTCAAGCTTGTCCCACACCATCTGGGTGCCGCCCTGAAAGCCCAGAATAATGCCGTTATACATCCACTCAGGCAGCTCGGGTTGACGACCAAAGAAACCCGTCAGATTTTCCATCAGATCAGGGAAGCTTTCTTCCGCATCAAATAGCATGAATTCCGGAATGTTCCAGCACTGCAGCTCATGGAATTCATCGTTACGGAAATCAAAATCAGCGTAAGCGGTGGTTTGCAAATGGCAGAAGTATTTTTTGCTGGAAACAAAGGTGGTCTGTGGATAGTTGGTGGTGTAATAGTCACCGCCCGCCTTGTCTTTGACATCCGCCTGCCAGGTCACATACGTCTCTTTATTGCGACCAACACCGGGCTCGGAAGTCCACAGAGGGAAGTGCTTACCACGCATATTAAAGTGCGTCATTTGCTCACCACAGCCATACACTTTTTCAGCTTGGTCGGCAGCAATACGCATCCAAAAACGATTCAGTGCTTTGTCCTGAACGTCAAAACCGGTTTTCAAACGGCCTTCTTCAGTCTCTTCAATAGACAGCACCAGACAAACTTTATCGTCATTGATAAAACTCAGACGGTAACCGTTCTCCGCTTCTTCAACCAAGAATTTACGCAGCGGCAAACGTTCGGTCACGTAATCAAAAATATCAAAGTTACCGCGATACATATTAAAGGTGGCATCGCCCTTACCCAAAAAGAACGCAGGCACATCATGGGAGTGCTTAATCACTTCCCGACCTTTGTGGAGCAGACTGAATGTATTTTCGGAGAAATTGAGTTTCATGATTAATACCAGATTTAATGTGAGCGGTGTGCCTGAGCTTAAAAAACTCAGGCACAGATAGGAGAGTGGTTATGACTTGAGCGACAGGGTGCGCTTGGCGTCAATCTTGGCTTCACAGGTCTTAATTTCGTTTTCAAAGCGAGTGAACCACACCTTGCCCTGCTCATCGGTGGATTTCAGGAATCCATCAATAACGGGTACGGATGCAGCACGGAACTGTTCTTTCTCTTCTGCGGTCGGGTTGTAAACGGTACCGCCAGCTTGACGGAATTCGTCATAAGCAGAAGACTCTTTCCATTTCGGGTAAGCACGCAAGAATTGGTTCTGAGCTTCAACACCTTCCAGCACCACCACTTTCAGATGGTCAGGCAAAGATTTGAATTTCATATCGCTCATCACCCATACGCCACCCATGTAGGCATGACCATCCAGAGTAATGTGCTTGAGGCTTTCGTGGAATCGACCCATAACAATATCGACGATACCGTTCTTGGTGCCGTCTACAACGCCGGTTGAAAGCGCAGTGTAAACTTCAGGCCAGGAAACCGGTGTTGGCGCAGCGCCCAGTTCACGAACCAGATCCTGTTGAATTTGTGCAGGTACCGTACGCAGCTTCAGACCTTTCAGGTCATCTGGAGACTTGATCTGCTGTTTGTTCGTCGCAAAGTTTCTCCAGCCGCCCGAGTTAGAAATCATCATCAGACGAGTGTTTCTGGATTTTTTGATTAACTCACCACGAATGTCAGACAACAACTCCTCATTGCTGTAAACACATTCTGCAACACTGTCGTCTTTCAGCATGTAAGGCAGGTCCATCGCTGCCATTGGCTGCCAGTAGTTAGCGGCTTCAGGCACCGTGGTCTGGTAGTAATCGAACAGACCGTTCTGAACACCCGCCAGACACTCACGGGCGTTACCGCACAGCTGGCCACCGGGATAAATGTCTACCTGAATCTCACCGTTAGAGCGGTTCTCCACCAGGTTCTTGAACAACAGCAGAGACTGGTGGTTGTAACCATCCGTACTGGTCGCATGAGGAACGGTCAGTTTGTATTGAGCTGCGTATGCACCTGTAGAAACCAGTACGGTAGAAGCCAGTGCCAAAGCCAGTTTTTTCAGTTTCATCTTCTAATTCTCCAATACCATTTGTGTTTAATCAGACTCTGAATGTATACGTCGTACGCCTTACATCATTCCCAGCAGTTTTGGTAAGCCAATCACCAGATCAGGGAAGAAGGACAGTAGGAAAATCACGGCAATTTCAGCAGCCAGGAATGGCAGAATTGCCCGGGAAATCTTTTGGAACGGAACTCCGGAGACACCGGACGCAACGAACAAGACCAGCCCCATCGGTGGAGTAGCCAGACCGATAGACAGGTTAGCCACCATCACCACACCGAAGTGGATAGGGTCGATGCCTGCATTCATCATGATTGGGCCAATGATCGGTGCGAAGATCAGAATCGCAGGCCCGGCATCCAGAAACATACCCACAAGGAACAGGAAGACGTTGACGATGAAGAACAGCATGTAAGGGTTGCTGGCGAAGGAACCAAACATGTTCTCAACCAGACTGGCCACACCGGAAAGACTCACTGCTGAGGCAAAGCCACTGGCCGCAGCCACAATAATCAGAATGGCGGAAGCGTTAACACTGACGCGCAGGAACATCGGGAAGATGTCCTTCATGTTCAGCACTTTGATGATGTACACAGACAGGATGAATGCATAAAACACCGCGACGGCTGCCGCTTCAGTGGGCGTGAAGATACCGCCATAGATACCACCCAGAATGATCACTGGTGTCAGCAGTGGCAGAATCGCCATTTTAAAGCTGGCACGACGCTCGGCAGGGCTGGCACGTTCAAACTGCTCAACTTCAGGGTAACGGCTGATCGCCCAGCGGTTCACAATCATCAGGGCAACACAGAAGATCAGCCCCGGAACAATACCGGCCATAAACATGTTGGCGACGGATGTGTTCATGGTGAACGCGTAGATCAGCATGATGCCGCTGGGCGGAATAATGGTTCCGAGCACAGTGGCAGCGGCGGTCAGGGCGGCGGCATAACTGCTGTCGTAACGATACTTTCTCATTTCCGGAATCAGCATGTTACCGATGGCGGAAGTAGCAGCAACAGCAGAGCCGGTGAGCGCACCAAATAATGTGGCAGCGAGAATCACTACATGCCCAAGACCACCACGGAAGTGACGCACCATGGTTTGTGCAAAAGCCACAATCCGGTTGGTGATGCCACCGTTGACCATAAACTCACCGGCCAGCATAAAGAACGGCAGCGCAAGCATCAAAAAGTTATCCAGAACTGCATAGAGGCGCTGGTAAAGCATGTTAAGAAACAACGTCTGGTCACTTTGGAACAGACTGATCGCTGGCGCCAGACCCAAAGCAAAAAGAACTGGAATACCAAACAACAGGAACAGCAGGAAATAACCAATAAATACTGGAGAAATCATAGGGCTACCACTCAGTTTGCGCTCAATGCCGCTTCAGCATCAGGTTGAAAGGCTACAAATTGGGCGAGTTCAGAAACAGCCTTTTGCAGTGCGGATAGACATGTGATGGCAAACATAAAGGGAGGAATGAAATACACCACATACATTGGAA
>CBDAQW010000026.1:0-9031 GCA_965199185.1 Endozoicomonas sp.
CGGCGGGGGTGATCCCGGCGCGGGCATCAATGACGAACAGGACGATATCGCAATCTTTGATGGCGCGGGCCGTCTGTGCCTGCATGGCGCGGGCCATGTCACCGCCGGAAAGGCCGGCAAGACCGGCCGTGTCAATGGCCGCAAATTCCAGGTCACCCAGCTGCGCCGCGCCCTGCCTCCGGTCACGCGTGACACCCGGCACATCATCGACAAGCGCAAGTCTTTTGCCGGTCAGCCGGTTAAAGAGCGTTGATTTGCCGACATTGGGCCGACCGATAATTGCAATCCGGGCGGGCGCAATGTGAGTGGGCGCAATGTGAGTGGGCGCAGTGTGAATGGGCATAGTGTGAATGGGCATCTGATGAACCTCGCGCGGGGCCGGGGTCGGGCGCATCGCCAGATGGCAGCGCACCGTCAACGATACGCAATCACCGTGTCATTTGCCGTCAGGGCGATCAAGCGGTCATCGGCCAGAATTGGCGCAACATATACAGCCATGCCGCCGCCCGACAGCCGCACCGGCTCGCCTTGCACAGCATCAAACACGGCAAGACTGCCCGTGTCAGACAGTATATATAAAAGGCCGTCTGCAAGCAGGGGTCCGGCCCAGTGGGCATTCTTGCCGCCTGTGTCTGGCAGGGGGCGGGCCCAGAGAATATCTCCATTTTCACGGTCCAGCGCAACCAGGCGTCCGGCCAGATCAACCAGGAAAACGGCATTGCCTGACACGACAGGGGTGTGGGCAGTGGCCAGATCAGCCGACCAGTCAATGCGGCCATCAGCAAGACGAAATGAGGCCGTGCGGCCCGATACGCCCGAGGCAATCACGCTCTGGCCAAAAATCACCGGGCTGGCGGCAATATCGACAAGGCCGGAAATCGCCATTCTCGGCGTGGCGCGCGCCAGATCCCTGGCCCACTTGATCTTGCCGCTCGTCGCCTCAAAGGCGATCAACTCACCCGATGAAAAGGGCATCACCACAAGCCCGTCATCGCCAATTGCAGGGCTTGGCGCGCTCAGGAGAGCCACGGTTTCGGGAATCCCGTCAACCATCCAGGCCGGCGCGCCCGTATTGCGGTCAAATGCAAAGGCGGCATTGGTCTGTGACATGACAAAGACCCGGCCTGCACCGGCTGCCGGTGCCCCCCGCGCCGCTGCATCAAGGCTGTGTCGCCAGACAATCGCGCCGTTTGCCGCATCAAGGGCGGCGATCTCGCCATGGCCGGTGGCGACAAACACCCTGTCTTGCGACAGAACAATGCCGCCGCCCGGTGGCCGGTCATCGCCGGCATCTTCCGGCGCAAGGCGCGCACGCCAGACTGTCTGGCCGGTAGCGCTGTCAAGCGCAGTAACCTCGCCGCCATTGCGGTAGACATAGACCAGCGCATTGCCATAAACGGGGCGCGCCGCAGCCCGGACGGGTTCATCACGCGACAATGGCGTGCGCCATAACATCGCGCCGGAAATGCGGGCCGCACGATTGCCGCTGTGATTGGCCGCATCGCCGCCATTTTGTGGCCAGCCGGCAATCGCGCGCGCGGCGCCCGGCTGTGCAGTGCCACGCTGGATGACGGCATCGCCCGCACTGTCCCGCCCGATGGCAATCGCCGTCCCGCGCGCCGCTGCATCGCTGCCCTGTTGCTGCAGAAAGTCAAATCCGGGGGTGGAACAGGCGCCAAGTGTGATGCCAGGGCACACCACAAGCGCCACGGCCTGTATCAATCGTGATCTGGGGAATAATTGGAACATGACAAAACCCTGGACAACACTTCAGGCACAATGTGTGCATACTCCCAAATCAGGGCGCATCACCGGCAGTGCCGCCCCCCGTGGAGGGGGCCGAACCCCCCTGTGCGGCCAGCATGGCATCAAGCACGGCGCGCAGGCGCACAGCGCGCCCGCGCAGCGCAAAATCATAATCAGCACCCAGCGCCAGGGCATCGGCAATCTCGCGCGCATCGTCAATCCGGCCAAGCTTCCATGCGGCCATGGCTTCCGCCTCCCGCGCAAGTCCGTGAAACGGCCTGCCAGGCGCATTGATGCGGCGCGCCTGCTCAAGCGCCTGCGCATACCCGCCCTCATGAAGCAGGCTGTAGGCCGCTGAAAGCCGGGCCATGTCCCGATAGGCCGGCAACACCGCATCATTTTCGGCAATCGCTTCATAGGCCCGTGCCGCGCCGGCCCGGTCCCCGGCCTCACCCAGGCTGGCGGCGGCCAGAAACCCGGCCAGAAGCCGGTAACCGGGCGGGGCATCCTCCAGCTCGCCAAGACGGGCCGGAAGGGTGTCACCATCGCCTGCTGCGGCGATTTGAAGCGCACTCAAAAACACATCGCCAGCCTGCCTTGCCGCACGCTCTTCATAATATAGCCAGATGCGCCACGCGCTGGTGGCAAGAACGACCAGAACAAGAAAACCGATGGCCCAAAGGCCGAAACGATCCCACAACCGCTTGTATCTTTCGCGGCGGATGTCATCGTCAACTTCGTGGAATATATCTGACATTGCGGTTCTGATCTTTGTGGCAACTGCGCTGCGCCGAACATAGTGACATCACTGGAAAATGGCAATATCGCATCCGGCCCTGCCCGGCCTTTACGGCCCTGACAATAATGCAGGCCGCGCGATGCGCGTGCCTGGCTGGTCTTGACATTCTGCCTGCATCACTGTCAGGAATCACATGGCCGGAGCGCAATTGTGGAGACAAACCATGCCGCATGACAGGCAAAATGATGTGTTGCCACCGGGCGGGGCTTTTTTCAGGGCGCGGCCAGAGGATTCATCAGAGGGTTTATCAGAGGATTCATCAGTGGCGCGCCCGAACCTTTCCGGCCCGGACCTTCCCGGCCCGAACCTTCCCGTCTGCGTGATGAACGGGCTGGGCAACCGTTTTGTGATTATTGATGCGCGCCGGCACTGCCTTGATCTGGAGCCGGGCGCGGTCAAGGCGCTGGCCCGCCAGGGCAGTCATTTCCGCTTCGATCAGCTGATCGTGCTGCACCGCGCCGGGAACGCCGATCTGGCGATGCAGATATTCAATCGCGATGGCAGCCGGCCGGCCGTATGCGGCAATGCCACACGCTGCGTGGCGGCGCTTTCGTTTCACGAAACCGGGCGCGATACGGCCTCAATCCTGACAGAAAACGGCATTTTGCAGGCAAGGCGCGATTCGCGGCGCGCGGCCGGGGATGATGCCGGGCACGCAGGCGACATTGCCATTGACATGGGCACGCCGCATTTTGGCTGGCGTGACATTCCGCTTTCCCGCCAGATCCGCGATACATCGCAGGTCGATTTGCGCACCGGTGCTTTCGGTTTTCCCTGCCTTGAGAGGTGCTTTCTGGTCAGTATGGGCAACCCCCATGCCATTATCTGGGAAGATGATGAGGCCACCCTTGATCTGGCGCGGCTGGGGCCTGTGCTTGAGCATCACGATTTGTTTCCCGAGCGGGCCAATATATCGCTTGCCCGTATTTCCGGCAGCGGTGATATTGCAGCACGCGTCTGGGAGCGCGGGGCCGGGCTGACGACGGCCTGCGGCTCTGCCGCCTGTGCGATTGCTGTCGGGGCGGCGTGCGCGCGCCGCAGCGCCCGCACGACACGGGTTCACCTGCCAGGTGGTGCCCTGCAGATCGATTGGCGGGCAGACAATCATGTCATCATGAGCGGGCCGGTCACCTATGAATTTGCCGCCACCCTTGATACGGCGCAGATGGTCTTCAGCGCAGGGCATGGCACAGCGCATGGCGCGCGCCCTGACCTTGAGCCAGGCAGCTGACCGGTGAGCGTGCGGGTGATCAATCTTGGCTGTCGGCTGAACGCCGGAGAGGCCGATTATATGGGCAACGAGGCCGAGCGCGCCGGGCTGCGCAATACAGTCATCATCAATTCCTGCGCCGTGACGGGCGAGGCCGTGCGCCAGACACGCCAGGCCATTCGCCGCGCGCGGCGCCGCAATGCCGGTGCCAGAATCGTCGTCACGGGATGTGCAGCACAGATTGATCCAGGCCACTTTGCCGCGATGGAGGAAACCGATCTGGTGCTTGGCAACCGGGAAAAGATGAACCCGGCAAGCTATCGCGACATGGCGACACGCTGGGCGACACGCTGGGCGACACGCCGGGCTGAAGGCGGGGCGGCACACCGCACTGAATACGGGGATACAGGCAGCAAATGCATCGAAAGGCCAACCGGCAAGATGCATGTGGGCGATATTTTTGCTGCCCCGCCGCATGATCGGCAAGGCCGGGCAGGCCATGACATGCCGGGGGATGGTCGCATTGATATGGCAGGCGCGGCACAAGGCGATATGGCGGGTGCAGACGCCCGCACCATCACACCGCGCATGGCCACATCCCGGCCAGGGCGCATGAGGGCCAATGTGCGCATCCAGACCGGCTGCGACCATCGCTGCACATTTTGTATCATCCCCTATGGCCGCGGCCCGTCCCGCTCGCGCCCGGCGGCATCTGTCATCGCCGAAATCCGGGAATTGCTGATGCGTGGCTGCCTGGAAATCGTGCTCACCGGGGTCGATCTCACAGCCTGGGGGCGCGATCTTGGGCCGCAATTGCGGCTGGGCACGCTGGTGCGCGCGATCCTTGACGAGATCGGCGAGGATTTTCGCCTGCGCCTGTCATCCATTGATTCGGTCGAGGCAGATGATGCACTGCTTGATGTCATTGCCGGGGATGCACGGCTGATGCCGCATCTCCACCTGTCGCTGCAAGCGGGCAATGATCTGATTCTCAAGCGCATGAAGCGCCGCCATTTGCGCGCCGATGCCATCGGCTTTTGCCGGAAAATCCGCGAGCTGCGGCCCGATATCGTCTTCGGGGCCGATTTCATCGCCGGATTCCCCACCGAAAGTGAAGATATGTTTGCCGATACGCTGCGCCTTGTCGATGAATGCGCGCTCAGCTACCTGCATGTCTTCCCCTTTTCCGCCCGCCCGCCGGCACCGGCGGCCCGCATGCCGCAGCTTGCCCGTGATGTCATCACCCGGCGCGCCCGCGCGCTTCGCGAGAAGGGTGCCGGGCGCCTTTCTGATACGCTGCGCCACGAAGTGGGTTTGCAACGCAAGGTGCTGATTGAAAAACACGGCATCGGGCGCAGCGCGCATTATCATGTCTGTGAAATTGCCGGGCAAACCGGCAGCAGCCACGCTTATGCGCCCGGTACGCTTGTTGATGTCGATATCATTGCCAGCTCACAGCATCGCCTGATCGCCCGCCCATGCGGGATATCGGGTAAAGTCGCCCGCAACGGGGCCGGGCAGGAAGCCATGCGCGCGCAGGCCGCCACATGCCGGTGAGCGGCCCATGAATACAGAGCGAAACGGCCCGCCAGACACCGCACCGGACACCACAGCGGGCAGCTCTGGCACATTGTTTGCGCGCATCCAGAAGGGCCTGGCGCGCTCCTCCCATGCACTCACATCAGGGCTGAGCGGTCTTTTTTCCGGCACAAAGCCTGATGCTGAGGATATTGAAGCGCTGGAAGATCTGCTGATTGAGGCCGATTTCGGGGTCGCCATGGCGGCCCGGATCGCCGCGCGCATCGGTGACATGCGTGTGGGCCGCAATGCAAACCATGCCGCCCTTAAAGAGATTCTGGCCAGCGAGATCACCACAATACTGGAACCTGTCGCGCAGCCGCTGAAAATCGCCCCCTCACCGCATCCGGCGGTGATCTTGATGGTTGGTGCCAACGGATCAGGCAAGACGACCACCATCGGCAAGCTGGCGGGCCTGTTTGGCAAATCGGACGCGCAGACCGCCCTGGTGGCCGGTGACACGTTTCGCGCCGCTGCCTGCGAGCAGCTGGAAGTGTGGGCACAGCGCAGCGGGGCGGCACTCTTCTCACGCCTGCGCGCCGATCCTGCCGGGCTTGTCTTTGATGCGCTGCAACAGGCAGTGTCGCAAAATACCGGCATTGTCCTGATCGACACAGCCGGACGTCTGCACAACCGGCACGAGCTGATGGAAGAATTGCGCAAGATCGTGCGCGCGATCAAAAAATCCACGAGCCGCGCGCCTGACCATGTTCTGTTGACCATTGATGCCACAACGGGGCAGAACGCGCCGGCAGAGGCAAAAGCCTTTCGTGAAGCCGCCGGTGTGACCGGTCTCATCGTGACAAAGCTGGATGGAAGCGCGCGGGGTGGCACCCTTGTCGCCATTGCCGATGAACTTGCCCTGCCGGTGCATTTCATCGGCATCGGGGAGGGCGGTGATGATCTGATGCCATTCAATGCCCGTGATTTCGCCCATGCGCTGGTTGACGGGCGCGCGGCGCATGGCAAGCCGGGCGCAGGCTGACAGGATCACCGCCTGTGTGACAGGAACAGATCCTGTGTGACAGGAACAGATCCCGTGACAGGCCTGCACGGCCCGGGCGAGACGTATTTTCGGCACGGAGCATCGCCCCGGAGCGCCACAGGCCTGGTCCCGCCTCCTCAGGCACACATCCTCAGATCCGGCCCTGCAAGGCGCGCATGCCCAACCGGGCCTTTGTTTGCGGCGGTCGCCTGCGCCTGTCACCCGCCTGGTGGCGCGGCCTGCCACCAGACGGTTTTTTCATCCGGCACCGGGCGGGGCCGTTCCGCCGGAATCCGGCTCGCCGTGCCAATATAGATGAAACCGGCAAAGCGCTCTGTATCTGAAAGGCCGAATGCCTTGCCCAGCTGCGCATCAAAGGCGATCCATTCCGTCAGCCACTGGGCGGCAAATCCCATGGCGAGCGCGCCTGTCAAAAGCGCCATACAGGAGGCACCGGCGGACAGTTCCTGTTCCCATTGCGGAACTTTCAGGCTTTCAACCGGGCTTGAAATGACGCCAATGACAAGCGGGGCACGGGTGAACCGTTCCACCTCCTGATGGTGGCGGGCGCTTGAGATCGATGCATCAAGCTGCCGTGCGCGCCGCGCGAACAGGGCGCCTGCCTCTGCCCGTGCCGCCCCGGCAAACACAAGAAAGCGCCAGGGCGCGAGTTTGCCATGGTCGGGCACGCGGCACGCCAGCGCCAGCAAGCGCCGTATGGCGTTGTCATCCGGGCCGGGGCCAACCATTGTCGCTGCCAGATGCGAACGGCGCCGATGCAGCCACCCGGCCATGGATGCGCAAACAGCATCTGCGGCGTGTTCGGTTACCTGCCGATGGCCCGGCATTGCCTCTTGCCGGTCATTGGCCGACTGCCCGTCATCTGTTGCCATTGCACCTCCCCTGAAACTGTACACGCGCCATTTCCCGGCCAGGAACAATGCACATCTCATGCCGGCATCGCATCTGTCGCGGGCTGGGCATGGCGGAAAGGCATCACGGGCTGGACATGGCCGGTGCGCCCGGCTAAAAGGGGCCAGATTGTCTCCGGCCCCTTGCACGATTGTCCGTTTATGCCGCGATATACCGTGTTCTGCAAGCCCTTGCGCCATCTGCGCATGGTGGTCGCCACCGCCATTTGTGCATCCCTTGTGGCCGCCGCGCCCCTGCCCGTGGCAGGGCAGGGTGCAGCAGGGCAGGGTGCAGCAGGGCAGGGTGCAGACAGCCCGGTGCCGCAATCTGCCAGGCTTGAAGTGTCTGCACGGCTTGCCGAAAACAGCCCGCCGCTTGGTGATGGCGTGCACTGGCGTGTGTTCAGGCAAAGCCGCGGTCTTGTCACGCGGCCCGGGCTTGTTGTCGAGGCGCAGGGCGGGACGCAGCATTTCATGCTTGCACAGGGACAATACACCCTCCACGCCGCCTTTGGCCTTGCCCGCACGATCCGCAGGCTAAGCCTTGCTGCCGGGCAGGATATGCGCCTTGACCTTGTGCTTGATGCCGGGGGCATTCGCCTTGGGGCCGTTTTCGCCGGACCGGGCGACACCGCGTTGCAAAATGGCGCCGGGGGACAAAATGGCACGCAGGCACAGACAAACAGGCCGGGGGCCGGGCCGGCATCCGTCATGACCGTCCCGCCGGATGATGTCACCTTCGATATTTTCCTGAACGATTTCGATGCCAATGGCGAACGCATCCGGATCGCGCAAGGTTTGCGCCCCGACACCATTGTCCGCCTTGGTGCCGGGATCTATCATGTCGTCAGCCGTTATGGCTCAGTCAATGCCGAGGCCAGCGCCGATGTCGGCGTGCAGCCCGGCAAGCTGACCGAGGCGCGGTTTTCCCACAATGCCGCACAGGTCACGCTCCGGCTTGTCAGTGACGGGGGCGGCGAGGCGATTGCCAATACATTCTGGTCCGTGCTCACGCCCGATGGCGACACGGTGGCCGAATTTGAGGGCGCGGTGGCACAGTTTGCGCTGGCCGCCGGACCCTATCAGGTGTTTGCGCAACATGACGATGCCGTCTATCAAAAGGATATTGATGTCGCGGCAGGTCGGCACGGGGATGTTGAATTGATCGCCGGAAAGCTGCAACCAGGATCGGGGCGCTGAACGCAAGCGCCGGGCAGGAACGGGCGGGCATACAGACAAGGCCGCGCGGCGGGGCAACTGGCAGGCATGAAAGAAAGCAGACATGTCATGCCTGCGGCATGACGGGCGACAGATTATGTCATGCCTGCGGCATGACAGGCGACGAATTATGTCATGCCTGCGGCATGACAGGCAGCAGAACATGACGGTCCAGGCAGGCAATGTGTCACGGGCCTTTGAACATCAGGGACACGCAATGAACACGCACACAAAGCCGGACCGCCTGCCGGGATCGGCCTCGTTTTCCTCCGGGCCATGCGCCAAGCGACCGGGCTGGAGCCCCGACGTGCTCAAGGATGCCGTGCTTGGCCGCTCGCATCGCTCAAAACCGGCGCTGGCACGCCTGCGCGCGGCGATTGACGAGACACGCGCCCTCCTCCGCATTCCCGATTCCCACGAAATTGCCATTGTCCCCGCCTCTGATACCGGCGCCATGGAAATGGCCATGTGGTCCCTGCTGGGCGCGCGCGGGGTTGACGTGTTTGCATGGGAAAGTTTTGGCAAGACCTGGGCACGCGATGTCCAGGATCAGCTCCAATGGAAGGATCTGCGCATCTTTGAGG
>CBDAQW010000027.1:0-99328 GCA_965199185.1 Endozoicomonas sp.
CCTGATACAACAGCTTTAAGAATGACCTTTGGAACTGTCGAATACTTGCATGGAATGCCCTCACTTCTTCACCACTTGATGAATGTTGCGGCCGAAGACCATTTACAATGACAGCAAAAATCAAAGGCTCACTGCCATCTTCAGGAAATACATAGCCAACTATATTGTTCACACCACTCATGTATCCGGTTTTCAACCAGTGCTCTTTTTTATCCCTTGTATCCAGCCAGGGTGCTTTTTCTCCCCATAACTTCCAACCAATACTCAGCATGTCCACCATATCAATAGCACTGATCTGGTTATACCGGGACAAACCAGAGCCATCGATCAAGCGGCTTCGCTGCAATAACACTCCCTGCTCTTTCATTATGTCTCTCAGAGTCTGAGTGCCGGTGTAATAAGAACCAGGAAGTCCCGACATCTCCCTACCCACCGTTTTAAGGATGCTATCTGCGTAGATGTTATCCGATTCTTCAAGCACCTTTTCAAGCAGTACAGGCAAAGGTTCTGAAAAATGGCTCACTATTTCATGATGAAACTCACCATTCGGTGCGCCGATCAAAATACGACCCATCAGTTTAATGTTTGTTGTCTTTAACAGTCCTTCTATATAGCGCCGGGCAGACTGTTCAGCATCATTAACTGCAAACGCCATGCGCATAGGCTGTCGATCAGGCTCTATACAACCTGTCAGTTGATATTCATGATCAGCCGATGGCCAGACTTCCTGAACACAACCCAGCGGCTCGGATATTTTTGCCCATCGGGTGGTTATCTTATTATCAATGGTGAGTCGCCAGTCGGGCTGGTCATATTTCATTTGAGCAAGCTGCCCGGAAACACTGGCCGGTTTCAGGTAAGCAAAGAAGCAGTTTCTGTCGAGAATAATGGCTCCGGCTGGTGCTGCAAAGCATATATTACGATCATCCCAGATGGTTCCTCCCGCTCTTGGATAGCCATTGTAAGCGGTATTATCCAGCCACAGATTCCCTAGAATCGTGGTTATCCCTTTACTTTTTACTGCATGAATCATGGCCGCAAGATCATCGTGCGTCAGTGAAGGGTCACCACTAAAGGTTATTTTCACATCGCCAGCATAGGGTCGGCCTGCTTTGGGCGGCTGCTGACTGCTGATGCGTGTTTTGAATTGATAATCCGCACCCAGGGCTTTATAAGCAACAATAGCCGTTGCCGCTTTCATAGTACTGGCAGGTAACAGGTTGATGTCGTTATTACTTCCATAAACAGGCTTACCGGCATCTGCCGTTCTGACTGCTACGCCATGAATACTTCCCGGCGGCAGGCTTGCCAGAAGATCATCCAACGCCTTCGTCAGATTTGCCCGGGCCGGTGACAGACTGACCAGAAGGAAAAACAACCCCAAACCTATTCGACGTATTTTCATCAGATGCTCACCACCGCTTTACCATTGCAGTCACTGTATAACCATACCCTAAAGACGAGAAGCATGAATCAACGACCCACCACTGTCGTCGATAATTATTAATAATGCATAGTCAGACAAAATTATGTAATAAAGGTACTATGTAGTTAACGCACTTCGGTTTGCTTTGGAGTGTGATAAGGCAACCGTACTTTCTGGTTAATGACTTTCTGGTAAATGGCACGCTTTGTGAAAAAACTCAAACTATCATCGAATCAGCTCATCGCAAAACAGCCCATCAAAGATTTAGGTTTCAAATCGACTGACGAACTGGAAAATTACATCGGCATTCTGGGGCAAGAACGCGCCACGAGCGCCATTCAGTTTGGTGTCGCCATGCATCGCTCGGGCTACAACATTTATGTTATGGGGGACTCAGGTACCGGACGTATGTCCTACATGCGAAAATACCTGGAAACAGAAGCCAAACGTGAACGATCTTCAGACGACTGGGCCTATGTCAATAATTTTGATAATACCCGTGAACCCAAGGTTTTAAAGTTACCTGCCGGTCTGGGCAACCATCTTTTAAAAGATTTCGAAACGTTTATCGACAAACTGTTGATGACATTCCCGGCAGCTTTTGAAAACCCCACATATCAGCAGAAAAAAAGTGCCATCGAGCGCAGCTTTAACAAACGTTACGATCAGGCCATTGATCAAATTGAACAGGAAGCATTGAAGCGGGATATTGCCTTATACCGTGACACCGGTTCACTGAGTTTTACCCCGATGCACAAGGGGAAGGCAATGGATGAAACGGAGTTTGCCCAGCTGCCCGATAAAAAACGAGAAAAGTTCAACAACGACATCACTGAGCTGGAAACCAGCCTGAATGAATCGCTGGTTGAACTGCCTCAATGGAAAAGAGAATCCAATGAGAAGCTGCAAACGCTGAATCAGGAAACCATTGATCAGGCACTCGAACCCCTGTTGAAACCCATGCTGAAGCGATACAGCAAGCAAGAGAACATCCTTGATTATCTGGAAGCGGTTAAACAACATCTGCATCGCACGGTCATTGAATATCTCGCCGATGATCGCAACATGGAATCCCGCGAAGACGCAGGCAAACGTACAGCACTGGTCGAGCTTTATGCGCCCAACCTGGTCGTTGGCCATAAAAAAGACGCTGCGGCGCCGGTGATTTATGAATCTCACCCAAATTACAAAAACCTGTTTGGTCGTATCGAATACCTCAGCGAAATGGGTGCTTTAGTCACTAACTATCGTCAGATCTGCCCCGGCTCACTGCACCAGGCGAACGGTGGTTATCTGTTGATTGATGCGGAGAAACTGCTTGAAGAACCCTTTGTCTGGGAAGCGCTGAAGCGGGCACTGAAAGAACAGCAACTGAAAATTGAATCGCCTTATTCCGAGATGGGGTTGATGAACACCATCACCCTGACGCCAGAAATTATTCCGCTAAATGTGAAGATCATTCTGATTGGTTCACGGGATATTTATTACGTTCTGCAACAACTGGATTCCGATTTTCATGAAATGTTCCGGGTACTGGTGGACTTTGATGACCAGATTCCCCGCCACACTGAATCAGTGCAGGCATTTGCCCAACTGCTTAAAAACCGGGCAGACGACGAAGGTTATCCACCGCTGACTGCTTCCGCCGTTGCCCGGATGGTTGAGCACAGCTCTCGCATGACCGAAAACCAAAACCAGCTATCGGCTCGTATTGGTGATCTGTTTGATCTGCTGGCAGAAGCGGATTTCATTCGCCGTACCAGCCGGGGTCGAAAAATCAATCACGATCATATTGATCGGGCGCTGGATGCCAAAGCCATCCGCACAGGGCGAGTCAGTAAACAGATTCTTGATGAAGTATTGGAAGGCAGCATTCTTATTGACACCGAAGGCGAGCAAGTCGGCAAAATCAATGGCCTGACGGTGCTTTCTGTGGGTGATGCCAGCTTTGGCTCTCCTGCCCGAATCACGGCAACGGTCTATCCCGGCACTCAGGGCATTGTGGATATTGAACGTGAGGTGTCGCTTGGTCAGGCCATTCACTCAAAAGGGGTCATGATTCTGACCGGTTATCTGGGCAGCCGATATGCACAAAAATTCCCACTGGCTATCTCTGCCAGCCTGACGATGGAGCAGTCCTATGGTTATATTGATGGCGACAGTGCATCCATGGCAGAGCTTTGCTGTCTGGTGTCTGCATTAACAGACACACCGATCAAACAATGCTTTGCAATCACTGGCTCAATGAACCAACACGGTGAAGTGCAGGCGATTGGGGGTGTGAACGAAAAGATTGAAGGATTCTTTGATCTCTGCGCGGCTCGCGGCCTGACCGGAGAGCAGGGTGTGATTATTCCAAAGGCTAATGTAAGAAACCTGATGCTGCATAGCAAAGTGGTGGAAGCTGTTAAAGCGAAGCAATTTAATGTTTATGCGGTCGAGCACGTAGAAGAAGCGCTTGAACTATTAACCGGTCGCAAGCCCGGCACTCTGAACAGCAAAGGCATTTATACCAAAGGCTCTATTAACCAGATGGTGGTTGACCGGCTTAAGGAAATTGCGGAGCTGTCTAAAGACAGTCATTAACAGGCTGGCTTGGTGCGCTCGTTGTGGGTTTTGCAAGCGGCGGATGTTGGTCGGGGTGGTTTGGTTGTGGGTTTTGTGCGCTCTTTGAGCGCATTGTCGGCTTCTGCCCTTCGGGCGGAAACCGACCTACGCAAGGAAGCCGGAAGCCGACCTGCCCGGCTGCCATTGATGAATGGTTGACCAACGCCATTGATGAGGGGATTCCACATAACCATGCTTCACCGGATTGTAATGGATGTATTCAACATGGTGGTTGAAATCGTCGTCATTTCTTATGCAATGCTCCCAGAATCGCGGTTGCCATATTCGCCCCGATAATGAGGACCGGCGGGTGAAATTTGATTTAAGCAATTGCCAGCGCAGCGAGTAATTACAATCGTCATCGGGCAATGTCCAGAGGCAGTGAAGATGATCAGGAAGCACCACCATTGCATTAATGTCAAAGGGGTGCCGCTCCCTCACCCAGCGCAGCGATTCCCGAAGCCGCTGAACCTCCGCATCATCAAACACCCTCCTCCGTTTGTAGCAAACCACCGTAAAAAAATAACACCCACCCGGCACATACACCCGTCGATAATTCATAATTCTCCAAGACACGCCAATCATCACACAAAACATTTTGCGAATTGCAATATCGGTTAGATTTGTCCATTCCGCCAGTTTTAATACACGTAGGTCGGTTTCCGCCCGAAGGGCAGAAGCCGACAATAAAGCAACCAAACAACGCCAAGCCTCGCATAGGGCGTTTTGCAAGCCCCGGATGTCGGTTGGTTTTTGCGTTTTGCGGGTTTTGATGTAGGGGAGGGTTGTGTGGTTGGTGGGTTTTGTGGGTTTTGTGGGTTTTGTGGGTTTTGTGGGTTTTGTGGGTTTTGTGGGTTTTGTGCGCTCGTTGAGCGCATTGTCGGCTTCTGCCCTTCGGGCGGAAACCGACCTACGCGAGGAAGCCGGAAGCCGACCTACTTGGCTACCTTAATTGTATGTGTACACGCATTTCCTAGATATGTTGCATCAATCGCTGATGTGCAAGTCCAAGAACCATTCTTCCTAACCCACGTAACACTTGCACCGTCAAGAACGCTTGGCGCATTTTGAATTGTACAATTAATAGATTGACCATCATCACCAAGTTCTATTTTACAGTTTTGAGTTTTCTCAGCTGGAAAACCTATTGAAGTAACAGTTATACCACCATCATCACCTACACTCTTACCTTCATTCAAAAGCACCTCAAACGAAGTCTTACCCGCAGCAATCTCAGCAACGGCAGCAGTAACTTTAGACTTGGCGGTATAAGTCTGATACTGCGGAATAGCCACAGCCGCCAATATCCCAATAATCGCCACAACGATCATCAATTCAATAAGAGTAAAACCCTGTTGTTTTTGCTGAGCCATAAACAGCCCCCCTTTATTAATCATTAAAACGTCTCAGAACAATAAAAAGCCGCCATCAAACAACGGACAGAATCGACTGGAAAAAAAGCCAGCAACAACTGTCGTTGTTTTCAAACTCTCTTTCATTCATTTTTTGATTGGCAAGAGAGTACGACTGAAGAGGCTAACAATACCCTTTACCATAAAAAAAACAACCAAATAAGTCGTTGAACAGGCATTAATTCCGGCAAAAACGGTTGAGTTTCGTACAATCCTCTATCGGCCCCTCGCAATAAACCCCTTAGCGTTGGTAATCCCCGCCGATACTTGTCATTATGTTGGATATTAGGCGCATGGACTGATCAGGGTATGAACAACAAACCACTTTCCGGGCTGGCCCAACGCCTGCTGATCGATAAATTATTGGATCAACAGGCCCTTCAGGTGGCAGAAAGCCAGGCGGCGAAACAGAAAAAGTCGCTATCAAAATACCTCCTTGATGAAAACCTGATTTCAACCACCGATCTGATCGTGGTCACGGCAGAAGAGTTTGGTTTGCCGGTGATTGATCTGGAAGCCTTTGAGCCGGAACACATTCCCAAAGATCTGGTGCAGGAAAACCTGGTGCGCAAGCATTTGGTGCTGCCACTGGTGAAGCGAGGCGCCCGGTTGTTTGTGGCCACGGCCGACCCGACCAGCCATCTGGGTATTGATGAAATTCGCTTTAATACCGGCCTGAGTGTTCAGCCGGTGCTTGCCGAGCCAGCCAGATTGGAAAGGCTGATCGATAAAGCTTACGACGCCAGCAGTTCATCCTTTGATGACATGGGCGGTGATGAGTTCGGTAATATTGAAGACCTGGATGTGGGCGCAACCCACTCGGACAAATCTGACGATAGTATCGGCACGAAAGAAGACGATACGCCGGTGGTTAAGTTCGTCAACAAGATGCTGCTGAGTGCCATTAAAGAAGGCGCATCGGATTTGCATTTTGAACCGTATGAGAAAACCTACCGGGTTCGTTTTCGTACTGACGGTGTGTTGCATGAAGTGACGAACCCACCCATTGCTCTTGGGCCCCGGATTGCCTCCCGCCTGAAGATTATGTCGGCTATGGATATCTCTGAGCGTCGTAAACCTCAGGATGGCCGGATTAAGCTGAAACTGTCGAAGAGCAAGGCGATTGATTTCCGGGTGAATACACTGCCGACGCTGTGGGGCGAAAAAATCGTACTGCGTATTCTTGATCCATCCAGTGCAAAAATGGGTATTGATGCGCTGGGTTATGAAGAAGATCAGAAAGATATGTATATGAATGCGCTGGAACAACCCCAGGGTATGATTCTGGTGACCGGGCCGACGGGGTCGGGTAAAACGGTATCGCTGTATACCGGCCTGAATATTCTGAATACTCCTGAGCGCAATATTTCTACCGCAGAAGACCCGGTGGAGATTAACCTGGAAGGGATTAACCAGGTGAACGTGAATCCGAAACAGGGGATGGATTTCAGTCAGGCACTGCGTGCCTTTTTGCGTCAGGACCCGGATATTATCATGGTGGGTGAGATTCGTGATCTGGAAACCGCGAACATTGCCATTAAAGCGGCCCAGACCGGGCATATGGTGATGTCTACCCTGCACACCAACAGCGCCGCTGAAACGCTGACTCGTTTGCAGAATATGGGCGTTCCTTCGTTCAATATTGCCACGTCGGTCAGTTTGATTATTGCCCAGCGCCTTGCCCGCCGCTTGTGCAGTAACTGCAAAGAGATTATTGATGTTCCCAAAGAGACGCTGTTGGAAGAGGGTTTCTCTGAAGAGCAAGCGCAAGACGCAGAGATTTACGGGCCAGTGGGCTGTGATAACTGCAATAAAGGCTATAAGGGGCGTGTCGGTATTTATGAGGTGGTGGCCATCACACCGGGGATGCAGCAGATTATTATGGAAGAAGGTAATTCGCTGGAGATTTCTGCCCAGGCACAGAAGGAAGGTTTCAATAATCTCCGCCAGTCGGGTTTGCTGAAGGCGTTGCAGGGCATTACCAGCCTTGAAGAAGTGAACCGGGTGACGCAGGAGTGATGATCTAATTGCCGGTATAGCTCAGTCGGTAGAGCAGCTCACTCGTAATGAGAAGGTCGGGTGTTCGATTCCTCTTACCGGCACCAATTATTTACTTGCGTAGGTCGTCATGCCCGAAGGACATGGCGACAATGCGCTCGGAGAGTGCATAACATCCCGATGTTTTGTTAGGGGGTGTCAACGCTGACTATCTACCATGACCATACAGGGCTATAATGCCCGATTCGTGTACAACTTTCCTGATTCTTCAGTAGTGTGAAATGAGCAAAAAACTTTATATCAAAACTCACGGGTGCCAGATGAACGAGTACGACTCTGCCCGCATGGCGGATTTGCTCGGTGAAACGCACACTCTTGAGCTAACCGACAATCCTGAAGATGCGGATGTTGTACTGGTCAATACCTGCTCCGTTCGGGAAAACGCCCAGGAGAAACTCTTTCACCAGCTCGGTCGCTGGCGAAAACTGAAAGAGAAAAACCCTGATCTGATCATTGGCGTCGGCGGTTGTGTTGCCAGCCAGGAAGGGGAAGAAATTCGTAAGCGTGCCCCCCAGGTGGATGTGGTTTTTGGGCCACAAACTCTGCACCGCCTGCCGGAAATGATCGATGCGACGCAAGTCAATCAGATTCCGGTGATTGATGTCACCTTCCCGGAAATTGAAAAGTTCGACCGTTTGCCAGAACCTTCTGTGGATGGCCCAACGGCCTTTGTTTCTATCATGGAAGGCTGCGATAAATACTGCACTTACTGCATTGTGCCTTACACCCGTGGCGCAGAAATCAGCCGCCCGATGGACGATATCATTGCCGAGTGTTTTTCTCTGGCAGAAAAAGGCGTGCGTGAAGTCAACCTGCTGGGGCAGAACGTTAATGCCTATCGCGGCGAAAAGCACGATGGCACTATTTGCGACCTGGCGGAACTGATTACCATTGTTGCCGCCATTGATGGTATTGACCGCATTCGATTCACTACTTCACATCCGCTGGAGTTCTCCGATACGCTGGTGAATGTCTATGCCGATGTTCCTGAGCTTGTGAGCCACTTGCATTTGCCGGTTCAGAGTGGTTCTGATCGCATTCTTAATCAGATGGCCCGTGAGCATACCGCCAAAGACTATCTGGCCAAGATTGAACAGATTCGTGCGATTCGCCCGGAAATTCGTCTATCTTCTGATTTTATTGTCGGCTTCCCCGGTGAGACCGATGAAGACTTTGAAGATACCATGAATCTGATTGCTGAAGTCGGCTTTGATGCATCGTTCAGTTTTATCTACAGCAAGCGTCCGGGCACTCCGGCATCCGATATGGAAGACAATGTGACGGATGCCGTGAAGAAACAGCGCCTGCAAATTCTTCAGGATCGAATCAATCAACAGGTGATGCAGATTAGCCGTCGTCTGGTGGGTTCTACCCAGAAGATTCTGGTGACGGGTTATTCGAAAAAAGATCCGGGGCAGTTGTCTGGTCGCACTGAGTGTAACCGTGTGGTGAACTTCCAGTGTGCTGATCCTCGCCTGATTGGTCATTTTGCGGATATCGAAATCATGGATGCACTGCCTCATTCATTGCGAGGTAAACTGGTTGATTCGGAAATTGGTCAGGTTGCCTGACTGAGCACATTAATTGCACCTCACCTATGTAGGTCGGGTTCCCCGAAGGAGAACCCGACAATCAGCATGAAATGCTGAAACAATATCGAGATGTTATGCGCTCTCTGAGCACATTGTCGCCATGCCCTTCGGGCATACCGATCTTCGATCCGGAATATCCTTCATCCTGCCACTTTGCATAAAGCGCCTGCCGTTATATGCTTGAATGACGAAATCGCAGTAACAGGCTTAATAGTTAATTTTGAACGCACCAGTAGCTACTCAACAGGAAAATGTCTGCCGCTTCACTCTGGAGCCGGATGACCCCCGCCGGTTTGCTGAACTCTGTGGCGAGTTCAACCAGCATCTCAAACAAATCGAAGAAAGGCTGGATATCACCATTCGTCATCGTGGCAATACCTTTGCCGTGTCTGGTGAACAAGAGCGAGCCAGCGCCGCCAGCGAATTATTGAAGCGCTTATACCGGGAAACGGGTACAGGAGATGAGCTGACGCCAAATACCGTTCATCTGTATCTTCAGGAATCCGCTATTGAGTGGATCACCAAAGACGACGATGAAGGTCAGCCGGTCAGCCTGCGAACCCGCAAAGGCACGATCACACCTCGCGGACCGAATCAGCAGCGCTATGTGCGGTCAGTGTTACGCCATGATATTAACTTCGGCATTGGCCCTGCCGGTACTGGCAAAACCTATCTTGCGGTAGCTGCAGCGGTTCAGGCACTGGAAGAAGAGCAGGTGCGTCGGATTCTGCTGGTACGCCCTGCGGTAGAAGCGGGTGAAAAACTCGGCTTCCTGCCCGGTGATCTGTCTCAGAAAATTGACCCTTATCTGCGCCCACTGTATGACGCACTTTATGAGATGATGGGCTTTGAGAAGGTTGACCGGATGATCGAGAAAAATGTCATCGAAGTAGCGCCGCTGGCTTATATGCGTGGTCGGACTCTGAACAACGCGTTCATTATTCTTGATGAGTCTCAAAACACCACTCAGGAACAGATGAAAATGTTTCTGACCCGGATCGGCTTTGGATCCACAGCGGTAATTACCGGCGATATTACCCAGGTTGATCTACCTCGTGGTACCCGCTCTGGTCTTGCCAGCGCTATTGATGTCCTGAAAGGTGTGGATGGTATTGGTTTTACCTGGTTTACCGCCCGGGATGTGGTTCGTCATCCTCTGGTGCAGCGCATTGTTCAGGCTTATGATCGCCATGATCGTAAAAAACAGGCGCCCGAGAGTACGCAGTAATGACTGACGTTCATATTGATATTCAGGTAAACAGCGATAGTTCACAGATTCCTGATAAACAGGATTTGACGCGCTGGGTTAGTGCGGCTGTTAAGAATCATCGGAATGACGCGGAAGTCAGCCTGCTTATCGTCGATACAGAAGAAGGTGCCGAACTCAATAAACAGTGGCGAGGCAAGGAAGGACCGACCAACGTATTATCTTTCCCTTCTGATTTACCGGAAGAGTTACAACTGCCATTATTGGGCGATCTTATTATTTGCGCGCCAGTGGTTGAAAGAGAAGCCGAAGAACAGGCAAAAACCCTTGAGTCTCACTGGGCACATATGATGGTTCATGGCACACTGCATCTTCTGGGCTATGACCATATTGATGATACTGAAGCTGAAGTCATGGAAGCATTAGAAACAACTATTCTGAATCAACTCGGCTTCCCCGACCCTTACCAGGTCAGATAAACGAACCATTTTTGTACAGCAACAAAGAACGAGGGCGATGAGCGACGACCATTCGGCGGAAGAATATCCGTCAACATCCTGGATGAACAAATTGAGCAGTATATTCAATCATCAGGAACCAAAAGACAGGAACGACCTGCTGGCAGTACTACGTAATGCAGGCCACAAAGGCATGCTCGACCAGGAAGCCCTGAGCATTATTGAAGGGGCGGTTCAGGTAGCGGATATGCAGGTTCGTGAGATCATGATTCCACGCTCTCAAATGGTGTGTGTCGATGAAGACCAGGAGCCGAAAGATTTTCTACCCAACGTCGTAGAATCAGCCCATTCGCGCTTCCCGGTGATTGGGGATACCAAAGATGAAGTCATTGGTATTCTGCTGGCAAAAGATCTTCTGCCGCTTATTCTTAAAAGTGGCAAATTCGATATCAAAAACCATTTACGTCCCGCGACGTTTATTCCGGAAAGCAAGCGGCTCAATGTGCTGCTGCGGGAATTTCGCACCAACCGTAATCATATGGCCATTGTTATTGATGAGTTTGGCGGCGTCGCCGGACTGGTCACCATCGAAGATGTGCTGGAGCAGATTGTTGGCGACATCGAAGACGAAACCGATGTGGATGAAGACAGCTTTATCAAAACCATCGATGAGTCTGCCGGGACTTTTATTGTTAAGGCACTGACGCCTATCGAAGATTTTAACGACCATTTCACCACAAAATTCCCGGATGACGAGTTCGATACCATCGGCGGTATTGTTATGCAGGAATTTGGTCATATGCCCAAGCGCAATGAATCGGTGGAAATCTCTGGTTTCCGCTTTGATGTCGTGAATGCCGACGGTCGTCGTATAAGGTTGTTAAGAGTATCACCTGCTGATGTTATCTAAACTCACTGTCATTCGCTCCCTGATCGCATTGTTATTGGGAGCAACTGTAACGCTGGGCTTTGCTCCCTTTGATTACTGGCCTGTTCCCATAGTCGCTGTCGCTGCTGTCTTCCTGTTGAGTCGTACCCTCCCTGTAAAGCAAGCGGCACTGACTGGTTTTCTGTTTGGTGCTGGCATGTTTGGAACCGGTACTTCCTGGATATACGTCAGTATTCATCAGTTTGGTGCCGCTTCTGCTCTGTTGGCAGGGGTGATGACGCTGACCTTTGTGCTAGCCATTGCCGGCCTGATGATTATGCCGCTGTTTGCCCTATACAGCTGGCTTAATTTGCGCAAGGCCAAATGCCCCGCATGGCAGCAGGCGCTGATGTTTGCCGGACTCTGGATAATTTTTGAATGGGTTCGCAGCTGGCTATTAACCGGATTTCCCTGGTTATTACTGGGTTACAGCCTGATGGATACACCCTTTGCTGGCATGGCTGCGGTAACGGGTGTGTATAGTCTTAGTCTGCTGATGGTATTAACCGGTTGTTCACTGGCCTCAATACTGATCCCCAAGCATCGCCAACCAGCCGCCGTCATGAGCCTGCTGACGCTGGTTTTCTGGGGATTAGCATGGATGTTGAATCATCAGCAATGGACCAGCCCAACCAGTAAGATCGAATTTGCAGCCATACAGGGCAATATCCCTCAGGAACTAAAATGGAACCCCGGCTTTATTCAAAACACAGTGAACATCTATACCAGCCTGAGTGCTGAACACTGGCAGAAGGATTTGATTATCTGGCCAGAAAACGCCATTCCAGTGCCCTACAACCAGTCCATCGGGTTTCTTCAGCAATTGGATAAACGGGCTAAAAAAGAAGCAGCCACCCTGATTACCGGGCTGCCTGTGGATGATCACTCAGGAGACCAAACCCGTTTTTATAACAGCATTGTCGCGCTGGGTCAGAACGAAGGGCGCTACGACAAACAAAAACTGGTGCCTTTTGGTGAGTATGTTCCGATGGAGTCGCTACTGCGTGGTTTGATCGATTTCTTTAACCTGCCTATGTCCGATTTTTCCAGAGGCGCAAACCATCAGACGCTACCGCAAGTGGCTGATACTACCATAGCGCCTTATATTTGTTACGAAGTGGTGTATCCGGATTTTGCCGCGACTCAGGCAAAAGATACCGGCCTGCTGATCACCATCAGCAACGACACCTGGTTTGGTCAATCCATTGGTCCGATTCAACATTTCCAGATGGCGCGTATGCGTGCTTTGGAAACCGGACGCTATCTGATCAGAGCCACCAATGATGGTATCACCGCTCTGATTGATGATCGTGGTCAGATTGTTCAATCGATCCCACGCTTTGAAAAAGGTGTGCTTGCCGGCACCGCTCAGGTAATGAATGGCAACACGCCGTTTATGATGTTTGGTTCCTGGCCGGTTCTGCTGTTGAGTCTGTTGCTGGTTGTTGCGGGCTTTTTCCTGAGACGTTCTAACTGATTTAATGGTCAGTTAAGGGTAATGGTTATCTCCACTACCCTAATACATGTTCCGATAATAGAGGTTACCGATAAACTCCTTTACCCCCTGTTCACTTTTCTGCAGATTATGAGCATTGGGTAACCAGGTACTCCAACGGTGCATCGGCGGAACTTCTGTAAATGCCGTGGGAGCTGGTAGTACGGTGAACCCCTGCTGCTCAAAACTCCACACAGACCGGGGCATGTGCCAGGCGTGAGTCACCAGAATCACTCTATCAATATGCTCCGGCAACATGGCACGACTGAAAGCTGCGTTTTCCCAGGTATTTCGGCTCTGCGCTTCCCGCCACTGAACCTCAACACCAAAATCCTGCTCCAGACTGTCTGCCATTGTTGTTGCCTCCGGGCGAAAACCGCCACCAGTGACCAGCAGTGGCAATCCGGTTTGTTTTTGCAACCAGCTGCCATGACGGAGACGATCCAAAGTATAAGGTGAAGGACGAAACCCTTTTCTTTCCGGGCTTATTCGTGGCATGCCAGCGCCGAGCACAACAATGACTGTGTTTTGCTGATGTTCTATCGGCAGTGTCAACGGAGGAATAGTTTCCCAGGTTCTCAACAACAGACTGGCCACCGGGCTGATTGATAATAAATACAACAGCACCAGAGCCATCCAGGCCAACCATGGCTTAAACAGTAATCCCATTAATAAAACCCATAGCAGAAACATTGGCGGTAAACCGGCTAATTTAAACAAATCGCGATATGAGAAGTTCATATTTACCTGAAGGAAAAAGAGGCGTTAGAACTCTTATCGGATGAGGCCAGTCTATTCTGTAATGCCGTTTTTGTTCAACGGTTGCGCTTTACGAATCTCCATCCCTGAAGCCAACAAAATAATCATCAAGGAACTGTCTGAAAATAATGTCCCTGGAATTCGCGGGGGTGATATTAAAAAATCAAATTAGAAACCCGATGTGTGACTTTTAACTCGTAGGTTGCCAATCCGTGGCTTATGGATTCTGTACACTCCCTGTACAGAATGACAGCCAGTAGAGGTTTTGTGCACTCTGCTGTCATCCCGTACAGGGACTGTACGGGATCCACGTGGCATGGATAGCCATGTTGAAATTAAAAGTCACACATCGGGTATTAGAAATTTATTTTTAGACAGATTCCAGGCAGGTTAGCTTCCACTGTTAAAAAGAAAGAATATTTGATTGCATTTGGTTGGCTACTCACAGGCAGGTTATAATACCTGATTGACCACCAAATCCGGACACGATTTCGGATTCACCCTCCCACAGATAGCCAGTTGAGCGATGATGGAAGAGCATTACCTCCCGCATAAAATTGAAAGCGAAGCCCAGAAATACTGGGAAGAGAATGACAGTTTCGCCGTCACTGAAGACGAGAGCAAAGAGAAATACTACTGCCTGTCCATGTTCCCATACCCCAGTGGCCGACTGCACATGGGCCACGTCCGAAACTATACCATTGGTGATGTGGTTTCCCGTTATCAACGTATGCAAGGCAAAAACGTTCTACAACCTATGGGTTGGGATGCCTTCGGTCTGCCCGCAGAAAACGCCGCTATCAAAAACAAAACGGCTCCGGCGCCCTGGACTTACGAAAACATCGACTACATGAAAGGCCAGCTAAAGCGTCTGGGCTTTGGTTACGACTGGAATCGTGAACTGGCAACCTGCAAGCCGGACTACTACAAATGGGAGCAATGGTTCTTCACCAAACTCTACGAAAAAGGCCTGGTCTACAAAAAGATGGGCACGGTGAACTGGTGCCCGAACGATGCCACCGTACTGGCGAACGAGCAGGTTGAAGATGGCCGCTGCTGGCGTTGCGACACATTGGTAGAGCGTAAAGAGCTGCCACAGTGGTTCGTTAAAATCACTGCTTATGCTGATGAGTTGCTGAATGATCTCGACCAACTGGATGACTGGCCTGATCAGGTAAAAGCCATGCAACGCAACTGGATTGGTCGTTCCGAAGGTCTGCAAATGACCTTTGATGTAGCGAATCCGGTGGCTGACTGTCCTGCACAATTCGATATCTACACCACACGCCCGGACACCTTAATGGGTGTGACTTATGTAGGCATCGCCGCAGAACATCCCATTGCTCAGGCAGCCGCAGCGAACAACCCGAAACTGGCGGCATTTATCGCTGAATGCAAATCCAATGCGGTGACGGAAGCCGAACTGGCCACCATGGAAAAAGTCGGTGTCGATACTGGCATTCGCGCCATTCACCCTATCACTGGTAAAGAAGTACCGGTCTGGGCTGCCAACTTTGTTCTGATGGATTATGGTACTGGTGCTGTTATGGCGGTTCCGGGCCACGATCAGCGTGATCATGAATTTGCCACCCGTTTTGGTCTGGATATTCAGCAAGTCATTGCGCCTGTCAACGGCGAAGAGTGCGATCTGTCTCAGGCTGCATTCACTGAAAAAGGTCAGCTGGTTAACTCCGGCGAATTTGATGGGTTGACCTTTAAAGACGCATTTAACGCTATTGCCGACAAACTGATGGCTGACGGCAAAGGTGAGCGTAAGGTGAACTATCGTCTGCGTGACTGGGGTGTGAGCCGTCAGCGTTACTGGGGTTCTCCGATTCCAATGCGTTATCTGGAAGACGGTACTGAAGTCCCTGTCCCTCTGGAAGATTTGCCGGTTCGTCTGCCTGAAGATGTTGAGATGGATGGCGTTCAGTCTCCAATCAAAGCCGATCCGGAGTGGGCGAAAACCACCCACAACGGCCAACCGGCTACCCGTGAAACCGATACCTTTGACACCTTTATGGAGTCCAGCTGGTATTACGCCCGTTATTGTTCACCACAGTCTGACGATCAGATGATCGACCCGGCTGCTGCTAACTACTGGTTGCCGGTCGATCAGTACATTGGCGGTATCGAGCATGCGGTGATGCACTTGCTTTACTCCCGTTTCTATCACAAGCTGCTGCGTGATACCGGGCTGGTCGACAGTGATGAACCCTTCAAAAAGCTGCTGTGTCAGGGCATGGTTCTGGCTGACACCTTCTTCATGGTTGATGAAAAAGGCGTTAAACAGTGGATTGCACCCACCGATGTCGATATGGACTTTGACGACAAGGGTCGTTTGGTTAAGGCAACCCTGAAAAGCACCGGCGAAGAAGTTCAGCACGCGGGCATGAGTAAAATGTCCAAATCAAAGAACAATGGCATTGATCCACAAGACCTGATCGATAAATACGGTGCCGATACCATTCGCCTGTACACCATGTTTGCTGCGCCTCCTGAGCAAACGCTGGAATGGTCTGAAAGTGCCGTTGAAGGTGCACACCGCTTCCTGCGTCGTTTCTGGAAACAGGTGTCTGAGCATGTTGCTGGTGGTGATGTTCCTGCGCTTGATGTGAATGCTCTGAACAAAGAACAGAAAGACCTGCGTCGTAAGATTCATGAAACCATCAAAAAGGTCTCTGATGATTGCGAACGCCGACTGACGTTTAATACTGCCATTGCTGCGATCATGGAACTGACCAATGCGATCAGTAAGTTCAATGACAGCAGCGAACAGGGTAAGGCCGTTCTGCGTGAAGCCCTGGAAACAACCGCTCTGATGCTGGCACCAATTGCGCCACACGCCATGCACAGCATCTGGTCTGAACTGGGTCACACCAGCAGCATCCTGGAAGCAGGCTGGCCAGAGGTCGATGAAGAAGCACTGAAGAGAGACGCCATTATCATGGTTATTCAGGTGAACGGCAAAGTGCGAGCCAAACTGGAAGTTCCGGCAGATATCGAGAAAGACGCCGTTGAACAGCTGGCGCTGGAACATGAAAATGTCACTAAATTTACTGAAGGTAAGACGGTTCGTAAGGTGATTGTTGTGCCTGGCAAACTGGTGAATATCGTCGCTAGTTGATATGTAAATCTGACCGCTGAGATGCTTTTGCATCTCAGCAGTTTTCGTCAACAGAAAGCATCACTTTGTCTGTGACTATAAAGGCAACATCCTCCCGGTAATAGGCCGCTTCGTTAATAAAAACGGCATGACCCGCGTCTCCTTCGTAAAGCACATCCTGACCATCCAGCGTTTTAAACATCGGTTGTCCTGCTTCCAGCAAACGATAATCCCGATCCTGAAGATCAGTATGTATCATGGCAGTCAGTCGACCTTGTTCATCTCTTGGAAAAGGCACCCGCTCGCGTGCTTTATAAGCCACGAACGATTCGGGAATTCTGGGTTCTTCTCTGGTTGTGCATAGCGTCAAGAACTTAATTAACAGGTCAACGACTTTTTCAGTAGTTTCAAACAAATCCTGACGAATCACAGCGTTAGCAATGGGGCCAATTTCAACGGCAAGCCCGTAGTTAGACAGCGTATTTAATGACTGGCTCTGTATGCGATCCACATCACTCATTAATATCCTGGCTTCGGGAATATGCTGCTGAACATAAGATGCCGCATGCAGATTAAAGGGCTGGTCATTACGGACAATCAGCGTTACCCCCATATTGGCGGTGGTGCTGTGAATATCAATAATAAAGCGGGTAATATCTGGCTTTTCGAGCTGGTTTTTTATTTTTCTGGCCAGCTGTTGTTCATGAACCGGGTGGTTATGTTCAGTATCGAGCACATCACTTGAAAAAACCCGGTTTAAATCTTCATCAATAAAACGCAGCCCTCGACCAAAGGCTTCAGGGTTAGCAAGAAGAGTAGAAACCGTTAACGGGTTATTTTGGTAAAGCCCCTGCGTTTCAATTTTGCGAACAAAGAAAACTCCAAGATATTCATTCCCGTGGGTACCACCAACAATGGTGACTTCATCAATCTGAACAGAATGCCTTTCTTTCAAAACTGAACCTCCCAAGCATCAATAAGATAGAACTCTTACGCTTTTCTATTTTAGGTGGCATCTGTCATTGTGCCGCGTCAAACGGTGATTGTTAAGTTTATTTATCACGCAGGGCAATCTCATTTGGCACTAACATACTTTGCCCTGTGACATTAAAACAACTCAAAAGGTATGGCATTCTCCACCCTAAGACTAAGGATGCCATATATGACCCTCTTGGATGCATTTTCCGAACTGACTGAAATTCGTGCTGATAATCATCGTTATCCTCTGCCAAACCTTGTTTTCATAGCTGTTTGCATGATCACTTGTGGCGCTGAAGACTGGAAGATGGTCTCAGAACTTGCCAAGAAAAAGAAATCCTGGCTAAAGCTTCATATCCCTCTTCCTCATGGCGTCCCATCTCATCACACATTTATTCGAGTTTTTGAACGACTTGATCCAGATGAGTTTCGCCAATGTTTTATAACCTGGGTTAAACAAATTGCTGAGCGTACTCATGGTGAAGTCATCGCTATTGATGGAAAAACACTGCGTCGCTCATACGATAAAGGTGATAACAAGGCCGCTATCCATATGGTCAACGCATGGGCCAGCCAGACAGGTATGGTACTTGGGCAACTTAAGACAGCAGCCAAGTCTAATGAGATAACCGCTATTCCAGCACTTCTCGATATGCTAGAGATCAGCGGGTGCATTGTCAGCACTGACGCTATGGGCTGCCAAAGAGCGATCGCTGAAAAAATCAGAGATAAAAATGCGCACTACCTGCTGGCTGTAAAAGGAAACCAGCCGCACCTACACGATGATATCAAGCTTTATCTTGATGATCTGGCGACAAAGGAAAAGCTATCTGAAAGCGCAAGTTTTCATGAAACGATAGAAAAAGGTCATGGACGAATAGAAATACGTCGCTGTTGGACAAGTACTGATATTCATTGGCTTGTCCAGCGTGAAGACTGGAAAGATCTCGCTATGATAGGGGTTGTTGAAGGTGAGCGTCATGAAGGTGATCAGGTGAGTATTGAGCGTCGATATTTTATTTCTAGCCTAACCACAGGTGCCAAGCACTTCATGAATTCAGTGCGATCTCATTGGTCGGTGGAGAACAATCTGCACTGGGTACTCGACATTGGCTTTAGAGAAGACGAGTGTCGTATTAGAAAAGGCTTTGGCCCAGAGAATATGGCGATATTCAGACAAATAGCTCTAAACTTGCTGAAGCAGGAGACTACCTTAAAGCTTGGCATCAAGAACAAGCGCATCATGGCGGCAGCGGATGACGAATACAGAACACTGCTGCTTCAAGGAATTATTTGAAAGTTAGTGCTAAATGAGATCGCCCTGATTTATCACGCCACCGCTGTTAATCTTTTCCGAATTGCATGCTATGGTTGGGTACTTGTAATTCCTTTCTGATCACTGCCATCCAACCAACCCGATGTGTCCTGTTCGGGTTACATGATGGAACCTCTACCCGGTCAACCATGGAGAGAACATGACACACCGTTTTCGTCTGGCAACCATCATGTCAATGTTATTGATGACCAGCCTTCTGACTGCCTGCGGTTTTCATCTCAGAGGGCAAATGGAACTTAAGTCTGATCTTACCCGACTGGCAATAACCGGCTCTGATACCGGATTTATCCATGATCTTTCCAAGGCGCTTAGTCATAGTGGCATTACTGTCGTTGATACTGCCGCTTATCGTTTGCGTGTGATAGGGCTGGCAAGAGATACCGGCAATGAGACTCAGCCTACAGCAGGTCGAAATGAACGACAGCTGGTTCTGACCATGACTTATCAGCTGGAAACCAGTGATGGCCTGGCGCTATTTAATCCTGTACCGCTGAGCTACTCACGCTATATCAGTTATGATCAGAATCAGGTGAATGCTGCCCAGTCTGAAGAAAATCTGGTGTACAAAGAGCTAAGTCAGGAGCTGGTTCACACTACTGTGCGTCGGGTTGCCGCTATTACTCAGGAACGACTGGATACAGAAGTCGCTCGTGCCCGTAAGGTACAGCAGATGGAACTGGAAGCGCAGCAGGCTGAATGACGTTCAATGAAACTTCGTTCCGATCAGCTACCGGCTCACCTGAAGCAGCCCCTTGCTCCTGTTTATATCATCAGTGGCGATGAGCCCTTGCAGGTTTCAGAGTGCTGTGACCAGGTTCGTCTCAAGGCTCGTCAGCAGGGCTTTGCCGAGCGCCACGTCTATCATGTGGACAAAAGTTTCGACTGGGGCGAAGTTCAGGAAACCGCCAACGCCCTGTCGCTGTTTGCACAGAAGCAGATTCTTGAACTGCGCATGCCTAACGGCAAACCCGGAGATACCGGCCGCAAAGTATTGCAGGAATATATTGAACACCCATCGCCAGATAATCTGCTATTGATCATTACTGATCGTCTGGATAATGCCATCCAAAAAACCAAATGGTTTAAGGCATTGGAACATAAAGGTGTTTTCATTCCTGTCTGGCCGGTAGAACTCAACAAACTGCCCGACTGGATTAACCAGCGCCTTAAGCGGGATGGTTTTTCCGCCAGCCGTGAAGCCCTTGGTTTAATTGCCGAACGAGTCGAAGGCAACCTGCTGGCCGCCTCTCAAGAACTGGAAAAGCTGAAGCTGCTGGCTAAAAACCAGCATATTGATGAAGACGCTGTCAGAGAAGCGGTATCTGACAGCGCCCGTTATGATGTGTTCCAACTGGCTGATGCTGCTCTGGAAGGCAACATTAAAAGCTGTGTACGCATTCTGGGTGTTTTAAAAGGGGAAGGTGTTGAGCCACCGGTGTTGCTTTGGGCCATTGCCCGCGAGGTTCGACTACTCAGTTACATGAGTCGCCTGAAGTCGAAAGGTATTTCTACAGAAGCGGCTATCGAACAATCCGCCAAAGTTACCGGGTTTTCACCTTTTATTCTTAAGCGCCGCCGAGCGCTCCTGGAAAAAGTAATACGCCGACACCCTGAGCGAAGCTTCCGGGAGATGCTGATAATGACGGGTCATATCGACCGCAGCATAAAAGGACTGGACAAGCTCAATCCGTGGGATGAATTATTGACGTTGACACTTTTTCTTGCCGGACTTACACCAACCTCCAGGATACTTTCTACCCATTAAGCTGCTGCAACTCCATAAGCCAGCTGAGAATAAAGCCTCTTAATATCAAGCCGATAGCTCTCTGAGCAACACCTGATTAAATAAGACCTATGATGTTCGGAGAGCAGATATGAAGCGGCGACTATTCACCATGTTGATCAGCCTGATGTTGGCAGCCTGTACGTCCAACCCAAAGCAACCGAGCTCTCAGTTCCAGGACGACTGGTCCAAAGCCCGAAATATAACCCATGCCGCAGGACTGGACAGGCAAATTTATGATCAGCAACTTTCTGGACCGGCTTACAACGAGAAGGGCGCTCTGCTGGATTATAAACTGGCTCACATCAACCATTCTGCTTATGGAAGTTCCAGTGGTGTTGCCGGTGTTAATGTGCGCCCTTACGGGCCTTATGAGAATCTTTACCTGGGCTGGACTATTCCCGGTGCCAGCCACCTCAGCGAACACCGCCTATTTGCCTGGATGCCAAAAGAGCTGGCTGAAAATGCAACCGATGCTCAGGACATGCTGGAATCCATGCTGACCAAAGCGTCGCTGGACATTCTTCGGGATATGGGTTTTCTGATCCGAAAAACACAAGAGACATTTGAGCATGAAGGAATCTATTTCAAACAGTGGTATCTGGGCCTGCCCGGTGAGAGTTGCTCGCTGAAAAAAAAGAACTGCATTTTAAGTCTTTACATCCCTCTCCCTTCCGCTGAGGTCAACGCGCCCGGTTTTGTCTTCTACAATGTAGCCAGCGAACCTGCATGGCTTTTTGATGCCAGAGATAACACAAAATACGCAAGACTGGTTTTGGCTGAAGGTGAAGGAAAAAAAAGTATTTCTGAAAGCGTCTTTTATCAAAAACTCAGTGCCCGCTTACCCGGCTGGGTTTACTTCTATATGGCACCAAACAAGGTGGGAACCGGCGATAATAACAAGACTGTGCCTTACCCTTATGTACTGGAAAAAGGTCGACCACTATTATTTGTTCGACCGATCAAATAGTTAGGCAAATAACCGCTAAAATAGCCTTGCTTCTTTTCGAAGCCAGAATACAGCTATACTTTCCGGCTTTAAAACTTTAAGAAGTTAATCGTTCATGTCTGCATCTTCCTGGTTATCTCTATTAGCTGTTTGTGTTTTGGGCGCAATATCTCCCGGCCCCAGTCTGGCCGCTGTTATGAAGAACACCGTTCAGGGCTCTCGCCTTCACGGGATTGTAGCCGCTGTATCCCACGCTATTGGCATTGGGCTTTACACCTTTCTGGTGGCAGCGGGTCTTGCGTTAGTTATTACAGAAACACCCTGGCTATTACATTTCATGACCTATGCAGGTGCCAGCTATTTGATCTGGATGGGGTATAAAGCCATTACCTCAAAAACTTCCATCATTTCTGAACAAGGTGTGGCTGGAGACCAGTTATCACTCAAACAGTCAGCCATCGACGGCTTTCTGATCTCTTTTCTGAACCCAAAAATTGCAGTATTCTTTCTGGCGCTATTCAGTCAGTTTGTGAATACAGAATCCACCCTCACCACCAAATTATTGATGGCACTGCTGGCGACACTCTGTGACGTTATCTGGTATGTGATTGTTGCCTGCATCGCTGGTCATGGCAAGATTCTGCCAGCTCTGCGAAAACGGGCGCTGCTGGTTAATCGCTTATGCGGTGGTCTATTGATCATCGTGGCGTTGAGAATTTTGGTATTATAATCCGCTTCCGCCCAAGGGGCAGAAGCCGACTGTGAAGACCAATGTTTATTCGAACAAACTGATATCTCGGACAGCACCTTTATCCGCACTGGTGACTACACTGGCGTAGACTTTCAGGGCTGTCGAGACTTTGCGAGGGCGTTCTTTTACCGGCTTCCAGGCATCTTTACCTTTGGCCTCCATAGTGGCACGACGTTCAGCCAGTTCTTCTTCCGTCAGGCGAACATCAATGGTGCGACCTGGAATATCAATACGAACAATGTCGCCTTTTTCTACCAGCCCGATAGCACCTCCCGCCGCTGCTTCTGGTGAAGCATGACCAATGGAAAGCCCTGACGTACCACCAGAAAAACGACCATCGGTCAGTAGTGCACAGGCTTTACCCAAACCCTTTGATTTAAGATAACTGGTCGGATAGAGCATTTCCTGCATACCCGGACCACCTTTAGGACCTTCATAACGGACAATAACGACATCTCCAGCTTTCACCCGATCTTCAAGAATATCACTGACCGCATCTTCCTGACTCTCACAAATGTGCGCTGGACCTTCAAAAACAAGATTATCGTCGTCTACACCAGAGGTTTTCACTACACAGCCATCTTTGGCAATATTGCCATAAAGCACCGCCAGCCCGCCTTCCAGACTGTAAGCATTATCGATGGAACGAATACAACCTTCTGTACGATCATCATCCAGCGTATCCCAGCGACAACTCTGACTGAAGGCTTCTGTCGTACGAATCCCCGCAGGCCCGGCTTTGAAGAATTCTTTTACTGAGTCATCACTGGTTTGCATGATGTCCCATTGAGCCAAAGCAGCTTTAACGGTTGGACTGTGAATCATGGGAATATCGTTATGCAGCAATCCAGCCCGGTCCAGCTCACCAAGAATACCCATAATGCCACCCGCACGATGAACATCTTCAATATGGTATTTTTGAGTATTGGGCGCTACCTTGCACAGCTGAGGAACTCGTCGAGACAACTCATCAATGTTCTTCATATCAAAAGGAATACCACCTTCCTGCGCGGTCGCCAGCAGATGCAAGATGGTATTGGTAGACCCGCCCATGACGATATCGAGGCTCATGGCATTTTCAAAGGCTTTAAAGTTAGCCACCGAGCGAGGCAGCACCGATTGATCGTCTTCTTCGTAATAACGTCGGGTGATGTCTACAATGCGACGACCAGCTTCTAAAAACAGGGCTTTACGGTCAGAGTGTGTTGCCAGTGCTGTACCATTACCCGGCAATGACAGCCCCAGTGCTTCGGTCAAACAGTTCATGGAGTTGGCGGTAAACATACCGGAACAGGAACCACAGGTTGGGCATGCTGAGCGCTCGTACTCTTCAACGGTTTCATCATCCGCATCGGAAGCGGCGATCACCATGGCATCTACAAGGTCAAGACCATGATTAGCCAGTTTGGTTTTACCCGCTTCCATCGGTCCACCGGAGACAAAAATAGCTGGAATATTAAGGCGCATTGCCGCCATCAGCATTCCGGGGGTTATCTTGTCGCAGTTGGAAATACAGACTAGCGCGTCTGCGGTATGAGCATTAACCATGTATTCCACAGAGTCAGCAATAATATCCCGGCTCGGGAGGGAATACAGCATGCCGTCATGGCCCATAGCGATACCATCATCCACCGCAATCGTGTTGAACTCTTTGGCGACACCACCGTGCTTTTCAATCTCGCGACTGACCAGTTGCCCCATGTCTTTCAAATGAACATGACCCGGCACAAACTGCGTAAACGAGTTGGCAACGGCGATAATAGGCTTTTTGAAATCTCCATCCTTCATACCGGTCGCACGCCAGAGCGCACGGGCTCCGGCCATATTACGACCATGAGTGGAGGTTCTGGAACGATATGCAGGCATGATACTTCCTTTTTTATAGGTTTAAGCGACTAAGAGGCTAATGACTACCAGGTGGGAAGATATCAATTGTACCTATATTACAATGCTGTGGACAGTTTTTCGAAGGCTCAACATTGATACATCAAGGCTTGCGCCACAGGAGATAGGATTTAATTGCAAGTCTGGTGTTACCCAGACTTGCCTAAAAATACCTCAAACCCCAAAACCCTTGGTATTGCTGGATAAAAACTGTTCGAAGTATTGATATTACGTTCACGACGCTCATCATCAGAAGCAACATGACCAGATCATCAGGAGCAGCATGACCAGATGCTTTGTGTTGAGCCTTGTGTGAGTTGCCTAAAAATACCTCAGACCCCAAAACCCTTGGTATTGCTGGATAAAAACTGTTCGAAGTATTGATATTACGTTCACGACGCTCATCATCAGAAGCAACATGACCAGATGCTTCGTGTTGAGCCTGGTGTGGAGAGAGTTGGAGAGGCATCCCTTCAATTAAAGAGAATCCTTCGGTGCCATCTTCAAGCTGAACGGGTTGCATAGGAAACCCTTCCGACACCCAGTCCTTCATCTGCTGTTGTGCAATGTCGTTGAGAGGAGCAACAATAAGCTGGTTATTTCCGTTGAGTTCACGCATCACCGGCTGCCACTCGACACCAAGCCTCATGGAGCCATAAACTATCTTTGATTCAAATGCCGGTGTATCTTTTCTGACCTTGTCATGCTGTAAGTTACCGTACAAATAACCAGTATACTTAATATTGCCATTGTGCTCATGCCCTCCAAAACCGGGCAGCATGAAAAACTTTGTTAACTTACTCAATCCGGGGTTTTCAGTGAATATGTCCTCACCCATTATCCCTAGTTCCTTTTGAATAAACATGTGCGGCACATTATCAACACTGAGCATCTGCACAACCATTGAAGAACAGGGAAGGCTAAACAAAACAAAGCAAAAAAATATAATAAAGAAATTCTTATCATTTTTTACCTCAGTATGGCTTTAAATCAACATTCCGAGGTTCAATATAGTTGATAGCAAAGTGAAGACAAAAGCATTTTTGTCTATCGAGTAAACACCTGTCATTTGAGGTAAGTTTCGGCAGTCTGCAAACTAAACAGCCATTAACTAAACAACACTAAAAACTTCAGCTCACAAAGTCGGCGCGTCGTTCATGATAGGCATTGACCATGATATCAATGGCCCGCTGATCATAAGATCGCAATCCTGATAACAGCATGATTTTCTCACCTCGCCCTACTTCTTCACCTTTATCTTTGTAGATAAAGCGGAGAATGACTTTACCTCGTTTACCTTCCACGATCAGCTCTGCGCCTGCCGATTCCAGTTCAGGGCTCAGCAGATCAAAACGATCCAGATGCAACGTCATGCTCTGATAGATCACCAGTGGTCGTGATGTATTGACCATGACACCTTTGTCTCTCATCAAAGGAATAAAAACATCAGGAAAGCTGGCACCAGAAAAGGCGACATAGCTGCGAATCAGGTGTTCAATCATCCCCTTGTTGTGACTCTGCTCACCGTGAGATTCAATATCCAGATAGCGTTTGCCATTGAGATCGTAAATACTTTCGTGCTCAGTCTCGTTACTGCGGATTTCCAGTTCTGTGTTATCAGACACCATCCCATCGAAACACCACTTTCATATCAGCAGACAAGCCTTCTGACATGGCTATTTTGGCAAACAGCAAGTCACCGGGAACACAGAAACGGCTATTATCGACATCATGCAGGGGGTTATAGTCATTGGCAATCTGTTTGGCAAAGCGACTGGCCTGCTCTCGGGTGAAAGAGAAACGACCGTCTTCAAGAGGTGTGCAGTACTGGTCAATAAACATAAAAGTGGTCTGATGGTACAAGTTATCAACCATCATAAGATAGTCGGCCACTACAAACCTATCAGAGAAACGTAGCTTTTTGTCTTGATTGTGTTGCAGAACCGACCTCCCTGAACAATGGCAAGGAGGCGAGAGAGTGGTTAATCGGAAAGCACCTATTCTTTTTCAAGCACTTTCTCAGAGGCTTTCTCAGGTATTTTATCCAACTGCGCAGACAATCCATCCCAAAAATTAATTCTTGACTGGATAGCTTGTTTTGCTTTTTCCAGTGCGGCCTGTTCAGCCAATTCGTCACCACCAATACACTGCCGCAACATACTTTCTGCTGCGGGGCCGTGTTCATCACCGTCCAGTTCGATATGACGCTTCAAATAATAGGTCATAGCCGGAACAGCGTTTTCATCCACTTGCCACTCTTTCATCAGAGCAGTGAACATTTCCGGGATAGCATCTTCCCGGCCAAACATGAAGTAGCTGGCAGCTTCGACCTGAGACCCATCTCTGGCAACTTGAACCGTGTCTGACACAAAAGCTCTGACATAATCAGGAACCCCGGCATCCTCAAGCGCCTGTTCGTACGAAACCCCGGTATTGATGGCGTATAGTACATTCTCGATGCGGCTAGTATCCGCAGACACTTCTCGCATGGCTGCAAGATACATCTCCAGATGGCTCATTGGGATACCTGCCCGGTCTTTATCCGTCTCTTCGTAAAGAATAATTTCATTGATAAAGCGGGCAGAACGGGAATCCGCTTTAGGGGTCCAGGGAAGTTGTACTGAGGTGAAATCGTGCTGAAGTCGTTTGGCCAGCGACATAAAATCCCAGACAGCAAAGACATGAGACTCCATAAACAGCGCAAGTGCTTCCATGCTGGTCACTTTCTGGTAGACCGGATGATTATACAATTGCTGCCGCAGCTGATTTAATGGTTCATCAAACATAGTCATCTCCCTGTATGATCAAATTACTTATGACCAAACTATCGGCAAAAAAAGATATTCAGAGAGCTTTCTGTATAAATTTTGAACAGTTTTTTGTGCGGATTTTTTTACACAAGCTCGCACAGGCCAACGGCCATCACCTGTGCGAAGACATTACAAACCTACGTTATTCTTCTGCAGAACCTGCTCGGCACGATAGCTGGAGCGTACCAGAGCGCCTGAAACAACTTCTGTAAAGCCTTTTTCGAGCCCCCACTGACGATACATTTCAAACTGTTCCGGCGTGACATAACGTTCAATCGGCAGGTGGTTTTTGGTGGGCTGCAGGTATTGACCGAAGGTCAGAATATCGACTTTGGCAGCTCGCAGATCATCCATAGCTTCGAGAATTTCATCATCGGTTTCACCCAGACCCAACATGATACTGGTTTTGGTTAATACACCTGGACGATACTCCTTCGCATGTTTCAATACCGCCAACGTCTGTTCATAACTGGCACGAGGATCTCGCACTGGATGGGTTAAACGCCTGACCGTTTCGACATTCTGGGCAAAAACGCTGATGCCGCTGTCTACCACCGTTTCAACATCAGCCATAACACCGAGGAAGTCCGGCGTCAAAGCTTCAACATCGGTTTCCGGGTTTTCTTCTTTGACTCGTTTGACCACGTCGGCATAGTGACCGGCACCTCCATCAGACAAATCATCACGATTAACCGATGTCAGCACCAGATATTTCAGCTTCATTAATTTGACGGAGTTGGCGGTATGCTCTGGCTCATTCTTATCCAGCCAGCCTTTGGGATTGCCGGTATTAACGGCACAAAAACGACAAGCACGGGTGCAGGTATCCCCCATCAGCATGATGGTGGCTGTACCCGAACTCCAGCATTCATTGATGTTCGGGCACATGGCCTCTTCACAAACGGTGCTCAGTTTATGCTGGTGTACTGTGGATTTAACTTTTTTGTACTCTTCTCCGTCCTGAACTTTAATTCTCAGCCAGGAGGGTTTTCTTTTTACAGGGGTAGGATCATGATTGCTGGCTTTAATGCCATTCTTGATGGCGGTAATGCCTTTGTCGTTAACAAATTTCTTACCACTTTCTACCTGAACCACCGGAATTAACAGGTCTGAGCTATCAGCATTGGAAGCAACAGTACCAATGCCTTTATCAGACTCATTATTTTCAATATTGCTCGACATTCCTCACCTTAACGGTCAAATAGAAATCACTTTGATCTCTATGATTCCTCCATCAACTCCAGATGAGGAACCTCAGTATTAGTCACAAATTCGGCATCATTATAACCAAGTTCTGCCATCAAGCACTGTACTAATTGCGTACTGATCTGATGAAAATCTACTTCACCAATCAGGTCTTTAAGCTGTGTGACTTCCAGCCCCGCATAGCCACAAGGATTGATACGCTGAAAAGGCTCAAGATTCATATCCAGATTAAAACTAAGACCGTGATAAGAACACCCCTTACGAAATCGTAAGCCCAATGCCGCTATCTTCGCTTCATTGACATAGACGCCCGGCGCCTCAGGGTTGCTAACAGAATCTATACCGAAGTCTGCCAGCAGCTTGATAATCGCATTTTCTAATGCCGTCACCATAGCCCTGGGGCCTGAATCAATACGACGAACATCAATCAGAAAGTAAGCCACCAGCTGACCCGGACCGTGATAAGTCACCTGACCACCACGATCGACCTGCACCACCGGAATATCTCCTGGTAACAGCACATGCTCAGGCTTGCCTGCCTGCCCTTGGGTAAACACAGGGTCATGCTGAACCAGCCAGATTTCATCCCTGGTTTGCGCTGTACGTTGATGAGTGAAAGCTTTCATGGCTTCCCAGACAGGCTCGTAGGACTGTCTGCCAAGCTCTCTGACCAGTAGCGTCCTTTCCGGATTTGTCATTAAAGCACCATATGTACCCGGCCACTGGCCTTCAGGTCTTCATAGAGAGCTTTCAGCTGGGGTGCTCCGGTGGCACGAATCACCACTACCACAGACTGGAAGGTACCATTCCGACTTTCTTTCACTTCTGCATGCCCTGAAAATTCAGGGGCATGTTTTTTAACCACATCAACCACAAACTGTTTATAGTCCGGAGCCGCCTTACCCATAATCCGAATTGGATAATCGCAGGGAAATTCGATTTTTGGCGCGTCTTGTTGTTCGTTCATTACAACACCTCAATAACCCGGTGTGTGATTTTTAACTTCAATATGGCTATCCATGCCCATGGATCCCGTACAGTCCCTGTACGGGATGACAGCAGAGTGAGCATAAACCCTCTACGAGCCGTCATTCTGTACAGAACCCACAAGCGATGGATCGGCAACCAACAAGATAAAAGTCACACATGACGTTTAATACTAAAAAGCTATTCACCCTAAATAAGGGTGAATAGCTCGAATTTCAATCAACAGGTTATTCAGGCAAAAAAACCGGTGAAGAATAAAACGATACTATCCCAAATGCGTTTAAAGAGACCACCACGCTCTACCGATTGCTGCGCCACCAGAGGCACTTCTGTAACCAGTTTATCTTCCAGCATGACTTTCACAGAACCTATGGTCTGACCCACTTGCAAAGGTGCTTCGAGCATCGAATCAAGCACAATGGTTGCATTCAGTTTTTTACCGGAGCCTCGTGGTACAGTCACAATCAGGTCTTCAGCAATACCAGCCGTGATTTCATCCGACTCACCTTTCCAGACACGGATGGTTTGCAGAGGCTCACCGGCTTTTTTGACATCGATGTTTTCAAAGAAACGGAAACCATAAGTCAGTAGCTTTTGGGCGTCATCTGCACGCTGCTTTTCAGTTTTAGCACCGAGCAGAACCGCGACCAAACGACGGTCTTCACGCTTGGCAGTAACAGCCAAGTGGTAACCAGTGGCTTCAATATGGCCGGTTTTCAGCCCATCAACATAAGGATTAGTCCAGAGCAAACGGTTACGGTTTGCCTGTCGACGCAGTGGTTTACCTGTCTTTTTATCCACACCGTACTGATAATACTTCTGAGAATAAATGTCATATTCTTCCGGAAAATCCTGGACAATATGTACCGACAGGGTGGCAAGGTCACGGGCAGTTGAATAGTGATCTTCCGCAGGCCAGCCTGCTGCATTCTGGAAATTGGTATTATTCATACCCAGTTTCCGGGCAGTACCCGTCATCAACTGAGCGAAAGCGCCTTCGCTGCCAGCAATATGTTCCGCCATAGCGACACTGGCGTCGTTACCGGAAATAATAATAATGCCTTTCAGCAGCTCCATGACTGGCACCCGCTCACCCACTTCAATAAACATGGTAGAGCCGCCCATACGCCAGGCTTTTTCACTGATAACGACCTTATCATCCCGATGAATATTACCGGCAGCCAACTCGGCTTCTGCAATATAGGAGGTCATCATTTTAGTCAGACTGGCTGGGTGCAGAGTTTCGTCAGGGCGCTGGGAAGCTAGCACTTCGCCACTATCTGCATCCATCAATACATAGCTTTTCACCGCTACACTGGGCGGCGAAGGAATCAAGGCTAAAGCCTGAGCCTGAGTTGCCAAACAAACTGCTGTCAGCAGTCCCAATAGCCGCTTGGGCATTACTGTTTTTCTGCTCATCCAGATAGGTGCTCTGAGTAAACGGGTCATCGGTTCTTGATCAGCTATATAAACTAAATAACTTTATAAACTATGATCGAGTCACTGCAGTTTCACTGCGATTGTTAGCGGTTCGGGAAATAATCACTGCTATAAACGAGCATCTTGCCGACCCGTTTCATAAACAACGTAGGGTGTATCAAACGCCTCTTCTGCCAGATTCTCCAGAAGCGTTTCCAGATGATCAGGGCTTTCTACAGGGCCAATTCTTACCCGATAAAGTGGATCTGGCTGATCATCTCCGGTCACCACTTTGGCCTTGGCACCCAACTTCTGAAATATTTCCCGACGTAACATCTGGGCACTATGATAATTCTTTAAGGCGGCTAACTGAAGATAAAGAATGTCTCCTTTATCAGGATCTGGTGCTGAATTTGAGAAAGATTCCGGATCAATCCCTTCAATATGCACACTGGCCAGCCCATTATCGGCATAACCCAGTTTTTTGGCGGCAACATAAGAAAGATCAATGAGTCGGTCTTCAATAAACGGCCCTCGATCATTAACCCTCACTACGACGGAGCGCTTATTCTGCAGGTTGGTGACTTTGACATATGAAGGCAGCGGCAATGTTTTATGAGCTGCTGTCATCTTATAAAGGTCATAGATTTCACCGTTTGCCGTTTGCTTACCATGAAACTTGGTACCGTACCATGAGGCTGTACCTGCTTCAGCATAACCATTAGCGGATGCCATCGGCTGATATTGTTTCCCGCCTATTTCATAAGGTGAGTTTTTCAGGGGTACTTGAATAGGCGAAGGCACAGCATCGGGTACTGCACTGATATCAATTGAGTCTGACGGAGGCCCATCCTGCACAAATATGCTTGAACAACCGGCCAGTAAAATAGAAAAAACCAGTGCTGCCATCAGCGGCACACTGGCAAAGATTTGCATTATTCTCATCAGGTCATCAAACCGCTTGTATTCATTCCTGAAAAATCAATTAAGACTGTTGTTGTGTAACTACTGCTTTGTAACTGCCGTGCTTTTTTCCAGTCCACCTGCTTTCTTATAGTCACTCATCACCGCACTTGCCAGCTGATGCACCGCCAGCGCATACATTCGACTGCGATTATATCGGGTAATAACATAAAAATTATTCATACCCAGCCAGTATTCCGGCCCACTCTGCCCTTCCAGCTTCATTGCCAGAACTTTTGTAGAGTATGGGATCGCTTCTGCGGGCTTCCAGCCAGATTTCTTCAGCTTGTTCAGCTTTCTGTCTGGTTTAAGACCTTTGGAAAGAGTCTCTTTTGCCTGAACTCTAGTAACCTCAGCTCTGCTGGCAACCAGTTCATTTTTCTTCCAGCCATGGAGGCTCAGATAGTTGGCAACACTGGCAATAGCATCTTCTCGCGACTTCCAGATATTGGCCTGCTTATCCGCCGCATAATCCACCGCATAAGCTCTGTAGCTGGACGGCATAAACTGTGGAATACCCATAGCGCCGGCATAAGAACCGGTTAATTCAGTCACATCCAGATTCTGATCTCTGGCAAGAATCAATAGGTTCTTCAATTCTTTCCGGAAGAATTGACTGCGACGGGGAAAGTCAAAACCGAGAGTAGTCAGCGTATCCAGAACTTTAAATCCACCCGTCTGACGACCGTAGTAGGTTTCTACACCAATGATGGCCACAATGATTTGAGCTGGCACACCGTATTCTTGCTCAACTCGTGCCAACGTCTTTGCATTGTCTGCCCAGAATTTCACCCCTTTGGTGACACGCTCCGGGGTCATAAAGATTTTGCGATAGTCTTTCCATTTGAGCACACCTTCCGCTGGCTTACTGATCAACGCCAAAGCTCGCTCGGATTTTTTCGCCTGAGCCAGAATATCTTCCAGCTCCTGACGTGTGAAATTTTCTTCTTTCACCATTTTACTGATAAAGCGATCAACATCAGGTCGTCCAAGATAACCTTCCGGCTTATTGTTCGCGAGAACAGGAGCAGTAACTGTTAATGCTCCTGCAAATAAGAGGCAAATTCCTCGTAACGGCCATTTCATGTGTCCGTCCCCTTCAAGGCAGTATGTGCAGCGTTTCCGACCAGTACTTTTAAATACTTTCAAATACTTAAAGCACTTTAAATACTTCAACTATCTACACTACCCAACCAGCGTCTGAAATTCTATCGATCTTATGTAAAGCTAGTCACTTACACCACCATGCATTGTCCTGTGCGTATGAACGGACATTAACAGACCAAAACCTGCCATCAACGTCACCAGAGAAGTTCCTCCGCGACTCACTAAAGGCAAGGGAACACCAACAACAGGTAATATCCCACTGACCATACCAATATTGACAAAAATATAGACAAAGAAAGTCAACGTAATACTACCCGACAAAAGTCGTCCAAATAGTGTTTGAGCATGAAGAGTAATAAACAGCCCGCGCCCCAGAATAAGGCAGTAAATAGCCAGCAAAATCAGACAACCCAGCAAACCAAATTCTTCTGCAAGAACAGCAATAATAAAATCAGTATGACTCTCTGGCAGAAAATCCAGATGGGATTGAGTACCCTGCAACCAGCCTTTGCCGTATAAACCGCCGGAACCAATAGCAATAGTGGACTGAATAATATTCCAACCAGAGCCCCAGGGGTCGCTCTCAGGATTCAAAAATGTCAGTACTCGCTGTTTCTGATAGTCGTACATAAAGTACTGCCAGAATATGTAAATTGCCGGCAAAGCCAGGCAGATAGCCGAGAAGATCAAACGTTTACGCAGACCACCCAACAGAACCACAAACATACCCGAGGCACCAATTAACAGTGATGTACCCAGATCAGGCTGCTTGGCAATCAATATCACCGGAATACCAATAATGACAAAAGACAGCCCTATATCCATCAGAGAAGGCGGCAATGGTCGTTTAGCCAAAAAAGCCGCCATGACAACCGGCATGACCAGCTTGATGACTTCTGATGGCTGGAACCGGAAACCGGGAAGTTGAATCCAACGTTGCGCACCTTTCGATTGAATGCCAAGAAACAACACGGCCAGCAGCAAAACAATACCGCCAAGATAAAACCATTTAGCCCACTGCATCATAAACCGGGGAGAAAACTGTGCGATAGCAATCATTCCCACAAAGCTAATCCCAAGATACATGGCCTGCCGGATAACCACCGACATATCTTTACCAGTGGCGCTGTAAAGTACGAACAATCCGGCACCACAAAGTAACAACAGCAAACCAAATAACACAAAATCGACATGCCATTTCATGGACAGAGCCTCAGTACGCCCTATCCCTTCAGACATATCGAGTTGCCGGACAAAATCCTGATTAGCCATTATTTTTACGCTCCTGAGCAAGACGCGGCAGCAAGTATTTATCCATTACTTTTCTGGCCACATTCGCGGCGCCTTTACTGTTCTCCAGAATGACTGCCAGGGCGATCTGCGGATTTTCCACCGGGGCAAAACCGATGAACAGACTATGATCTCGCTGAAACTCTTTCAGTTTTTCTGCGTCATACTCTTCACCCTGAGCAATACTGACGACCTGTGCAGTCCCTGTTTTTCCAGCCATACGATATTTCAAACCACGACCAATACGGTAGTTGGCTGTACCGCTCGGAGAGGAAACCACATCTTCCATGGCTTTGATGATTCTTTCCCAGTTTTTCGCGTCTTCCTCTGGTGTGCCACCGAGCGTAATATCACCACCCCAATCTTCTTCCTGTATTTCAGGAATATCATCTTTGACCAATCGCGGCTGCACATGCTTACCGCGATTGGCAATCAGCGTGGTAGATTCTGCCAGTTGCAACGGTGTCGCCAGCATGTAGCCCTGACCAATAATGGCTATGACGGTTTCTCCCGGATACCAGGGCTGACCGTAAGCAGCTCTTTTCCATTCACGGGAAGGCAAAAGCCCCGGACGCTCTTCACGAATATCAATACCGGTACGACGCCCCATACCAAACTGGCTAAGAAAATCATACAGGTTATCGATACCCAGATTATTGGCCTGATTATAAAAATAGGTATCGTTGGAGACGACAATGGCCTTATGCAGATTAACCCAACCATGCCCCCAGCGCTTCCAGTTCCGGAAACGATGTTCACTACCAGGCAATTGGAACCAACCTCGGTCGTATACTTTATCGGAAGGCGTGACCACATTATTCGCCAATAAAGATAACCCCATCATGGGCTTCACTGTGGAGGCTGGCGGGTACTCACCCAACGAAGCCCGGTTATACAAAGGGCGGTTAATATTAGTATTCAGCCCCTGGTAGGTTTTAGTATCAATGCCGGTCACAAACAGATTTGGATCAAACGACGGATTACTGACCATTGCCAGAATCCCGCCAGTAGCCGGTTCCATAGCAACCAGCGCACCTCGCCTGCCATCAATCGCCTTAATGGCTGTTTTCTGTAATTCAGTATCGATAAAGAGGTTAAGGTTTTTGCCCGGCTGTGGCGGAACTTTCTCAAGTACTCTCAATACTCGCCCACGGGCATTGGTTTCTACTTCTTGATGGCCGGGCTTCCCCAACAGCACACTTTCATAAGAGCGTTCCAGTCCTATTTTGCCCGTTGTGTGAGTACCGGTATAAAGAGCAGCATCAAGAACCTTCAAATCTCTGTCGTTTATTCGCCCTACATAGCCGACACTGTGCGCATAAATATCACCTTCAGGATAATAGCGCACCAGTTCAGCATTCACTTCAACACCGGGCAACCGGAATTGATTGACAGCGATACGGGAAAACTCTTCATCGGTGAGATTAAATTTCAGAGGTACAGACTCAAAAGGTCTTCTTTGCCTGATCTTACGATTAAATCGTTTCAACTCATTGTCGGTTAGCGGCACAAGCTGCTTCACATCCCTGAGCAAAGTATCCATATCGCGCACACGCTCACGGACAATACTGAGAATATGACTGGAGCGATTCATGGCAAGCAGTTTGCCATTAGTGTCGTAGATTAGCCCCCGGGTGGGTGGTATGGCCTGGAGTAAAATCCGGTTGTCATCAGATTGGGTGGCCAGCTCATTATAACGAATGAACTGCAGATAGAAGAGGCGAGACACCAGACCAATGCCCATTAACAACATAAAGCCAATGGCAACCCAAACCCGGATATTGACTATTCTTTTCTCAGCCCCATGGTCCTTTAAGGTTTCCTGCGGCATCTCAGTTCTCGATCATGTAAATTTGCATTTCAAAATATCTGCCTGATAGTGATTGACAGACGAAAAAATGGCCAGGCAGACTGGCGCACAATATGAAAAAAGACAGTTGACGTCGAGTCAAAACCTGCCTTTTTACTGAACCCTTTATCCCTGTTTATAAACGGTACAACCCGTTTTTTGATCGCAGCTTAAATTTAGTTAGCTACTTATTTAATCAGCTACTTATGGTACGGATGATTCTTCAGAATACTCCATGCACGGTACACCTGTTCAGCCACCACAACGCGCACCAAAGGGTGCGGCAATGTCAGTGGCGATAGTGACCAGCGCAAATCCGCCAGAGCCATAGAACTAGCGTGCAATCCTTCAGGACCACCCACCAGCAAACTGACATTACGGCCACTGTGTTGCCAGTCGCCCATTTTATCCGCCAGTTGTTCCGTACTCCAGGGTTTGCCTTTGATCTCCATTGTGACCACCAGATCCCCCTGACCAATGGCAGCCTGCATCAAGCTCGCTTCTTTTTCCCGAAGCCGGTTAACATCAGCACCTTTGCTGCGTCTACCAAGAGGAATTTCCACCAGCTCCAACTTCAGATCATGACCGAGACGACGACTGTATTCGTTGTATCCATCCTCAATCCAGCCGGGCATTTTTGAACCGACAGAAATCAGTTTGATACGCATTACTGTGGCTCAGTGGCTTCCACAGCCTCAATATCCCAGAGTCTTTCCAAATCGTAGAACTGTCGGGTAGCAGGCATCATCAGATGAACAACCACATCCCCCAAGTCTACCAGCACCCAGTCTGATTTATCTTCACCTTCAATACCCAGAGGGCGTACGCCATTTTTCTTGCACTGATCAATGACATTGTCAGCCAGGGATTTCACATGACGGTTTGATGTACCACAAGCAATGACCATATGATCGGTCACACTGGTTTGTCCGCCAACATTCAAACAGGTGATGTCTTTACCCTTAACGTCTTCAATGGCTTCAACAACCAGTTGCTTCAATTCATCCGAATGCATAAAACGCTTGATATACCTCTTTGTTAAGATTCTTGCTGTGCTTGTAGGGGCATATACCAAGACTCTATTAGAGCTTGGCATGCCTTGAAAGATTTGCCGGCTTGTCCTTAGGGCAAGCCGACCTACATAAATTGCAGGCTGGCAGTAATAGGTTTTATTGTCAACGACCAATAAGCAGCCATAACGGCAATCCACTACCGGAAGCTGGCTCAATATCGCTGAGAATTATGAGCCCCGGAGCTTTTACCATCAATGGCGGATATGCCCGTCTCCAAAGACGACGTATTTTTGGGATGTAAGCCCTTCAAGCCCTACCGGTCCACGGGCATGAATTTTATCCGTTGAAATACCTATTTCAGCTCCGAGGCCATACTCAAAACCATCTGCAAAGCGAGTAGAGGCATTGATCATAACCGAGCTGGAATCCACTTCCCGCAGGAACTGTCTGCCTCGGGTGTAATCTTCAGAGACCATCGAATCGGTGTGGTGAGAACCATAACGATTGATGTGTGCAATGGCCTCTGCCATATCAGCAACCACTTTGATCGCCAGGGTCGGCCCCAGGTATTCGGTTTCCCAGTCTTCTTCAGAGGCAGCAACCGCTTCAGATACTATATCGCAGGTTTTTGGACAACCACGCAGCTCAACACCAATACCTAGATATTGTTTTGCCAACTCCGGCAGCAACTCTCTGGCAACATTCTGATGAATCAACAGCGTTTCCATTGCATTACAAACACCGTAACGATGTGTTTTAGCATTAATAGCGATATCAATGGCTTTTTCAGGGTCGGCTTTGTCATCGAGGTAGACATGGCAAATGCCATCCAGATGTTTAATGACGGGCACACGGGCTTCCCGGCTGATACGTTCAATCAGGCTTTTGCCGCCACGGGGAACAATCACATCCACGTATTCTGGCATGGTGATCAGAGTACCTACAGCGGCACGGTCAGTGGTTTCAACAACCTGAACCGCGGCTTCCGGCATATCTGCCTGTGCTAAACCCTGCCTGATGCAGCGGGCAATCGCCTGATTAGAATGAATGGATTCACTGCCTCCACGAAGAATGACCGCATTGCCGGATTTAAGACACAGGCTGGCGGCTTCCACTGTTACATTAGGCCGGGATTCGTAAATAATGCCAATAACACCGAGAGGCACTCGCATCTTGCCGACCTGAATACCGCTGGGCACATATTTCATATCATCAATAGTGCCAATAGGATCAGGCAAAGCAGCCACCTGACGCAGCCCTTCAATCATCACATTGATGCGATCATCGGTCAGTTCCAGACGATCCAGCATGGCTGAGTCCAAGCCTTTCTGTCTGCCCGCTTCAAGGTCTTTACTGTTATCGTGCTTCAGTTGAGGTCGGTCAGCCTCCAGAGCATCTGCAATATTCAGTAGCACCTGATTTTTAGCCTGGGTATCCGCCGTTGCCATAAGCCGGCTAGCCTGACGAGCCTCACTGCCCAGATTGTGTATGTATTCCGTCACTTGGTCTGTCAACATTATTCTCCGGAAGCCATTAGTAAAACGCCTGGCATTGTATCAAATATTCCATCAAAGGCTGCCTGAAATTTAATCCGCCACAGCCCTTAATCCACTATTGGCATAGTAAACTCAAAAACAGTACCACCCTCAGGGTGACGCAGAAAGCCAAGACGACCGCCATGGGATTGAATAATCGAATGGCAGACTGTCAGGCCGATCCCCATACCATCTTTTTTGGTGGTGTAAAATGGAGTGAACAGCTTCTCTTCTGCATCATCTGCCAGACCATAACCCCGATCAATCACCGAGACTTTTACAAAGTGCTGGCTATCCCTTATGACCCGGACATGCACACCAATAGGCCGGGTATCCATATCCCGCATGGCTTCCATACCGTTACGAATCAGATTCAGTGCGACCTGTTGAATCTGTACCGGATCGACTTTCACCTCGGGAAGGTTGTTTTCAACATCCAGATGAATTTCCATACTGTTATTCCGGGCATCCACTTCCGCCAGCTTGACGGTATCCCTGATAAGTCGGTCAGGGTCAATGCTGCCCAGCACATGATCGGGCTTTTTAACAAATGAGCGAATCCGGGCAATAATCTCGCCAGCCCGACGCGCCTGAGTATTTATTTTACTCAAGGCTTCTTCAAGACCATTGTCGTCTTCTACATTTAAACGATCAAGCATGCGTTTGGACACCTGAGCGTAATTGGAGATAGCCGTCAGTGGCTGATTCACTTCATGAGCAAACCCTGCGGCCATTTCACCCATGGTACTCAGACGGGAGACATGGGTGAGTTGTTCTTTTTGGGAATTCAGTTCACCGAGCGCCTGACTCAACGCCTCCTGCTGGCGCTTTTTCTCGGAAATATCCCGAAAAACCACGACCACCCCATTAGGCTCATTGTCCTGCATAATCGGCGTACAGGAGAAATCCACCGGAAAGGATGTACCGTTGCGATGCCAGAACAGACCATCTTCAACTTCTTTCGAGACACCTTTATTAAGTGCCACCTGAATAGGTGCAAATTGTTTACTGCGCTCTGAGTTATCTTGAACGTCTCCCAGCAGGGTTTCCAGTAAACTGGCGTTGATCAGCTGCTCAACGGACCAGCCGGTCATAGTCGCTGCCATCGGGTTAGCAAAGGTTATTCTCCCCTGATTATCCAGCCCGAAAATCCCCTCGTTCATGCTTTCAAGAATACGCGCCTTATCCGCTTCGAGCTGACGATTACGAGCCGACAGTGCCCTTTCTAACTTATGAATTTTCAGTTGGGTGTCGACCCGGGCAATCACTTCCTCTGCCTGGAATGGCTTGGAGATGAAGTCCACGGCACCGGTTTCGAGACCACGCACCTTATCCTTGGCGTCATCGAGAGCTGAGAGAAAAATCACCGTGATTTTGTGGGTATCCGGATTTTCCTTGAGCTGACGACAAACTTCATAGCCATCCATACCAGGCATCAGAATATCAAGCAACACCAGCGCAGGCTTGGCCTTGGTGGCAATGCGTAAGGCATTTTCGCCATTCTTGGCAATCAGCAGTTTATAACCTCGACCACTGAGGGTTTGCAGTAGAACCTGCAGATTGGTGGGGTTGTCATCCACCAGCAATATTCGTTCTGCTTCGTCGATTTCAGCAGTAGTCTCAGCCAGGTGCATCTTCAGTGGATCCTGAAAAGAATTTGATAGCAACAATAGACCAGAAATTATCCAGTTATGCGAGTCGAAAAGGAAAACCTGCCGATTTTGCCTGAATATTTCAGCATCGACCACAGGAACAATGAACAGAAAGCCAGTTTCATGTTTCAATAGGGCTAATTAATACTGATTTTTCAAGCACTCATTTTTCAAACAAGAATCGTTCCCCTCTACGGAATTCGCCGATGAAAGTACTGTTAATCGGAGGAACAGGTCAGATTGGCCTGGAACTCCAACCGCTTTTTCAACAGAAAAATATCAACGCCTTTGCCCCTTCCCGTTCAGAGATGAACCTGGAAACACCGGATCAAATTGACCTTTGCCTGAAGCAGTACCAACCGGATTTTGTCATCAATGCTGCCTCCTATAATGATCCGGTGATGGCAGAAAACGAACCGTCCAGGTGCTTTAAAATGAACCGGGATGCGATTGCAGAACTGGCAGATTGCTGCGAACGCCAGGGCGCAGCTCTGATTCATATTTCTACCTACCGCGTATTTGATGGCGAGAAAAAAGAAGCTTATACCGAGAAAGACACTCCCAACCCAACCGGTGTGCTGGCCACCAGTCGCTGGCAGGCAGAACAACAGATTCATCAACGTTGTTCGAGGCATATTATTCTGCGATTTTCCTGGGTCATCAGTGAGCATCGTAATAACCTGCTCCGTTATCTACTCAACCAAATTACTGAAAAGAAAGAGGTCGCGGTGGTCTCCGATCAACTGGGATGCCCAACTCCCGCTGAAGATGCGGCAAAAGTGATTGTTGCTATTTTACAGCAACTGGATTGTAATGCGGACACTTGGGGCACCTATCATTACGCCGGTGCAGAGCCTGTCTCAGAAAACAGTTTTGCGGAAATGGTTATTGCTGAGGCGTCTCAACATCGACAGCTCAGCGTACGTAAACTGAAAATGGACAAAGTCAGTGATCGTGAAGGGATACAGCCACCCGCCAATGCCAGTTTAGCTTGCACCAAAATCCTCAATACATTTGGTATTCATAACCGCCCGTGGCGAAGCACATTGTCCCGCATTATCAGAACATATTACGAGAACCATGCCTGAGAGGCCGTCTGAGATTTTATGCAGCACTGGATAGAATAAAAATTATAAAAGTGACCCGATGTGTGACTTTTATCTCGTAGGTTGCCAGTCCATGGCTTATGGGTTCTGTACACTCCCTGCACGGGATCCACGTGGCATGGATAGCCATGTTGAAATTAAAAGTCATACATCGGGTAAAAGTGATAAAAAAGAACAACCAAACAAACTACTGGTTAGAGTTTTCAGTCTATAATTCCGGTGGATTTAGCCGCCACTTGTGAGACTATTTATTATGACGAAGTCGATACCACTTACCCAGCCTCTCATTATTCTGGAACAATTATGCTGGATTAAATCTCGCTTCGCCAAAAACATCTTACTGGTTTTTTTTCTTGTCATCATCTCACCAAACTCGAAAGCCTTTAATCCGATAAAATATTTTATGTCTCCTTACGAATTTTCAATTAAGGCTCAAGGACTACCTGCGCCAATACTCCGGATTAGTACAGCTATATTGATTGGTGTGTTCGCCATGGAGGGTATACGAATGATAAAAACGATAAAAAGGGCAAGAGGCATTCCTTTGGAAAAAAATAGTACCCTTTTTGTTCGCAGCATTTGCATACCTGCTTCACAATTAGAAACATTCTCGATACCGGATGATATCCGTAATCATCCTCTATTAGAGGGTTCATCACTAAAGGATCAATGGGTTCATAATGAATTATTACAACAAAGTCACAGTCTGCCAGACACAAGCAGAGAGGCAACTCCAGACTCTCTCAGCCATTCAATCAATTACTTTATCGATAACAGTGGTATGTGTTCACAGGAGCAGATAATCTATCAGCAAGACTGGGTTTCATTTATCAGTAATGCTTACTTTCTTGAAGAGATGGGTCAGTTGTATCTTTTAAAACATAAGGATTTTTTAAAACCTGCTTTATCAGAACTGTTTACAGTCGTAAAAAAATCAGTCTCACTGCAAAATGATTCGGGTTTAATGATTAACATTTCAGAAATAAACCATAAAACCTACATTAATTATGTGCCTTACCTCACTGGGAATTCCGATGAAAACAAAGCATCATTTAAGAATATACCGATAAGGAAAGAATATGCCTCTCCCGCAATATTCGATTACCCTGAAGCAGCAGTCACTGATTAGTAACAACAGCCTCCAGCTGGAGCTGGAGTTCAGCGATGGTGTTCCGCAAGATTTCAGTTTTACTGCAGGGCAGTTTATTCAGTTTCTGATTGATGATGGAACGAAGATTCAAAAGCGCAGCTATAGCATCGCCTGCTCGCCTGAATCCTTTGACAAAACCGGCATTCTGGAAGTGGCTATCAGCCTGGTGAAAGGCGGCTTGGCGTCTGATTTATTTGCACAGGCTGAAGCCGGTTTATCGTTTAATATGTCGGGACCTTATGGTGTTCTTACACTGCCTGAAACCTGCGCCGGGCAGTTGGTTCTTGTGGGGACAGGGACGGGCATCGCCCCTTATCGCTCTATGATTCCTCTCTTGCAGAAAAAAGCCGCTCAGGGAACACCTGTCACCATTGTGATGGGTTCAAGGCATCAAGATGACCTGATTTATCTTGAAGACTTTTCTCATCTGGACAATATTGATTATCGGGTTTGTCTGAGCCGTGAAACTGAACTGATCGGGAAGAATGAATTTGCTGGTTATGTACAGCAACAATTTCCCAGTCTGAATCTAAATCCGGAAACTGATCTGATTTATCTTTGTGGTAATCCTGGAATGATTGATGACGCCGCCGTTGAACTAAAAGAGATGGGTTTCCCACCTCGTCAGGTAAAACGGGAAAAATATGTGTTTTCTGGGCATTAAGCCGTATGTCGTTTTGACTGCATGATAACGCCAATCTGCGCCCAAAATAATCCAAGACACAATCCGGCCAGCACATCTCCAAACCAGTGCACATTAAGAATCAATCGGGATAATGCAACCATCATCGTTATAAACAGAGCGACCGTCTGAAATGTCCACTGGCACTTATTATTTAGCTTTCTGGATAACGCCATTGCCATTCCAAAAAGAAAAAACGCTGCCTGTGTCGTATGACCGGATGGAAAGGAGAAAGGGTCCAGCTCGACCATTTCACCCGGCCTTGGATGATTCACCAACCATTTACACATCCACAAACTGGCTTCCATGAGTGGAACACACCAAAGCAGAGGAAGTAATTCCGATAACCGTTTCTGAACAGCGAACCAGCCTGCGGCACAAAGCAAAAGCGCACAAAGAACGGATAAACTGCCAAACCATGTCACCCATTCCATAGCATGAATTAGCAACGGGGTTTTCAAAGATAAGATCCATTCAGCCACCCTGTCATTCATGGCTGCTTCATAATCTGCGCCATACAACAGCATCAACCCAATGAAACACAAAAGCGTCAGAACCGAGCTGGAAAACGGCCATTGGCCAAGGCATTTTCTCAACAAGATAAAAATGGCAGGCAATCCCATAGCAAAAGCTGCCAACCCTGCCAAGAGATACAAGAACTGATCAGGAAGTTGATCCCCCACGGATAGCGCAGCTCCGGTCAAAAAACCGGGTAACAAATACACTGGCGCCCACCCAATGGCTGAAACAATATTCACTGAGTAAAACTTCACTGGCTGCATGTCCATCATACCTGCCACGACCGGAATAATCGGACGTATCGGACCAACAAAACGCCCAATCACCACACTTAATACACCATATTTGTGAAAAAAAAGTTCTCCGCGATCAAGCCATTGTGGATGCTGCTTAAAAGGCCACCAGCCCCGCAAGCGCTGATGATAACGATAACCAAGCCAGAAACTCACCCCATCGCCAATGACCGCACCGGCAAAAGCACAGAGCATCGTTGACCAAATATCCAAAGCGCCCGCCCCGGCCGCCACACCCAAGGCAAATAACATGGCAACACCGGGTAGCACTATACCGACAGCCACCAGTGATTCCAGAAAGGCAACCAGAACAATGACAAGCCCAAGCCATTCGTTATTATGTTCCAGCCACGTGATCACAACATTGAGATAAGAAGCATCCATATCGGTTCTAATTACTGATTTCTATCGCTAAAATTCAAAATACTCAGGGTGCAATACAGCCACATAATACACCCTCTCAATTGGCAAGCTTTAAGAATATCTTGCAGGTACAATCCATGACACCGGAACGTTATAAAAAATTCTGTCAGGTGCTCGACCGGCGTCAGCCCGATCTGACCGTACTAACCGATCAGGTTCACAAGCCCCACAATCTGTCGGCCATCATGCGCACCTGCGATGCTGTAGGCATTCATGAAGTGCATATCACCCAGCCTCAGCGAGGGTATCGGCGGTATAAACATCACTCTCTGGGCAGCAGTCGCTGGCTGCATATCAATGCACATCCGAATACAGAAGCCAGCATCGCTTATTTAAGAGAGCGAGATTTCAAGCTTTTTGCCGCGCATTTCTCCGAAAAAAGCATTCCTTTCTATGAGCTGGATTTTACCCAACCCTGTGCCTTACTGTTGGGTGCTGAGAAAGAAGGCATTAGTCCAGAAGCGGCAGAGCTGGCTGATGAGCATATAATTATTCCCATGAACGGTCTTGTCTCTTCTTATAACGTGTCTGTGGCAGCGGCGGTGATTTTGGTGGAAGCTCAGCGTCAGCGTCAACTCAAAGGACTTTATGAACAGCCCAGACTTCCTGATAACGTCTATCGTGATACCCTGTTCCGATGGGGTTATCCTGAGTTAACCCGCTACTGTGATGAACGTAACCTGAGTTACCCGGAGATTGACGACGAAGGTCAATTAATTGATCCTTCCCGTTGGTATGCGCGTATTCGCCAGCAAAAAGAAAATTAATTGCAGAGATAACTGCGGAGCCAAACTATGACTGCGGTATTAGATGAACTGATACAACTTCTGAAGCTGGAACCCATTGAAGCCAATATTTTCCGTGGCCAGAGCCAGGATCCCGGCTGGGGTAGAGTCTTCGGCGGACAAGTGCTTGGGCAGGCGTTATCTGCAGCACGCCAGACGGTAGAGAGAAATCGTCATGTACACTCCTTTCACAGCTACTTCCTTCGTGAAGGCGATACCTCCATGCCTATCGTCTACAACGTAGACTGTATTCGTGACGGTAACAGCTTTACTACCCGGCGTGTGGTCGCTATTCAAAAAGGCCGACCTATTTTTAACCTCTCCGCTTCATTCCAAATTGCAGAAGAAGGCTTCTCTCATCAGTCAACCATGCCCGATGTACCTCCACCGGATGATCTTCTTAATGAGCATGACCTGGTCGATAAGTATAGAGACCTGATCCCCCTCCCTTTGCAAAAACGACTATTAACCGAAACACCGATTGAAATTCGCTTTGCTGATCCGGCCGACCCGCTAAAAGAAAACTCAAGAGAACCAACTAACAAGTTCTGGTTGCGAGCCAACGGGCGTTTGCCGGATGACCCGGGCCTGCATAAATACTTACTGGCTTATGCTTCTGACTTTCAGTTTTTGCCAACGTCGCTGTTTCCATACGGCGCATTTACTTTTCAACGAAAGATACAGATTGCCAGTCTCGATCATGCTATGTGGTTCCACAGACCTATCAAGATGGATGAATGGCTGCTGCACTCTGTCGAAAGCCCTTCCGCCAGTGGTGCCAGAGCTCTTGTCAGGGGGCAGATATTCAATCAGGCGGGTGAGCTGGTCGCATCTACCATGCAGGAAGGCCTGATACGAAACAGAGAATAATACTTTAGTCTGAAGGAAGATTGTTCAGGCTTTCATAAACTTAGGGAGTGAGTTGGTGATTTTCAATCACAGTCTCCCCATGGTTACAGGCACTTTTAAGTGCCTGTTTTTTTTATACCTGTTTTGCTCAGTTATCCTGCACCGTAATAATCCAAACTCCCACTTATCCTCAGTGACTGGTACAGTGTTTCAGTACCTCACTCACTATCCAAAGGAAACAATGTGATTAGAGCTTTTAAAATTCTGCTTCTATCCCTCTTGCCATCCCTCGCTATTGCAACAAATTCTGCCGTGATTTTGCAATATCACCATGTTAGTGATGACACACCAGCCATCACCAGCGTGACACCTGAAGGCTTTGCCAGGCATATCCGTTATCTGGCGGACAATAAATTTAATGTTATTTCTGTTACTGAAGCGGTAGAAGCTCTGCATAAAAAACAACCTCTGCCACCAAAATCCGTTGCTATTACCTTTGATGATGCCTATCTAAGCATCTATACCAACGCATTCCCACTCCTCAAAGAGCAGGGCTGGCCTTTTACCATTTTTGTCAGCCCTACGCCTGTTGATAAAGGTTTCCAAAAATTTCTGAGCTGGGAACAGATTCAGGAAATGACGCATTTCGGTGCCACCATCGCCAATCACACGATGGATCACGACCACAGCGTTGAACGCAGACCCGGCGAGTCAGAAGAAGCGTGGATAAACCGCTTCAATGAGGATCTTGAAGCCACTGAAGCTCGCATTAAAGAAAAAACCGGGCAAAGCATCAAACAATTTGCCTGGACCTTTGGCGAAACCACACCAGAACTGCGCCGGTTATTAGGACAGCTCGGTTATATCGGTTTTGGTCAGCAATCCGGTGCTGCCGGAGAGTATTCTGATTTTACCCGTCTGCCCCGCTTCCCTATGGCCGGTATTTACGGAACCAGTGATTTTGCCCTGAAAGTAGGAAGCCTTGCCATGCCAGTCATCGCACAAAAACCAGATTCATCTTTAATCAGTGAAGACAACCTGACACCAGAATTAACGCTGGAACTCGCCAAAGGTGATTATCAGAAAAAGCAGCTGAAATGCTATGCCTCTGGTCAGGGTGAGTTGTCTGTTAAATGGCTTGATGATGAAATGACTCGTCTGACAACTCAAGCCAATAAGCCCCTGCCTGTCGGCCGAACCCGCTATAATTGCACTGCGCCATCCAACAACGGCAAGCAATATTACTGGTATTCTCATGCGTGGTTGAGGCTGACCAGTGAAGGTAAGGCTATTGATTAAGACGATTAGTCAAGGCTAACAGCTCACTCCACAATCAAGTTTTTTAATGCAAGGTGTTTAATGAAAGAGATCATCATCATAGCCCTGTCAGCCCTGATGCTGTCAGGTTGCTTTCAAGAGACACCTTCTGAGACATCACTATCACCAACACTTCAGGAAGCCAGAAACCGGGCAATGGTGCTTTGCTCCGGATGCCATGGCCCTGAGGGAACTGGCACTACAGATTTCAACCCTAATCTGGCCTGCCAGAAAAAAACCTATATGGTGAATCAGCTGAACTTTTATCGCGATGGCACAAGAAAAACGCACCCACCTATGACTCATATTGCCCGGATGCTCACTGACGATGAAGTCAACGCTATCAGTGAATGGTACTCCATCACTGGTTGTAATACACCCCGGAAATAACAGTTACTTCCCTGCACTTGAACAAAAAAACAGCTTCTATCAGCAAACGGTTAATATCACTGACAGCCTCGTCAGTGCTTTGCCATATTCAGTAGTGCGATACTCCCTCCGCTGGAAAACAAAACCAAAGCACTTTCAATTGGTTGCTATAAGGAGAATAATTATGGACAAATGTACAGAGGCAGCCCCATCAGTTTATTCGAATGCTGATCACCTGGCTAATACAGATACTGGTACGACAAATCTATTCGCTAGTAATGCGCAAATGCCTGCGATCAATCAGCCGTCTCAGCAATCACCTCTTTCTCTTTGGGGAAGATTGATTCACAGAATGCAACATGTCAGGGAAGCGTTAAAAGAGGTATCTCATTCGGGCGCTATCTATTTCAGAGATTTGGGCGAACGCATGGTACGTTCTCTGGAATATATGGGAATAGTTGCTAAAAGCACCCTGCGGTATACGGCCTATGGAATGGCCGCCGGTATCACTGCAGGGGGGCTGCCCTGCATTGTGAATCCATCGATGGCTCCTTTAGCGCCACTATTTATGTGTGCTGGAGGTTCATCTCTGGCGACTGCGGGTGCTATCCATGGCTGGAGAGCTGGCATACAAAAGGCGGACGAACACGATGCAATGATAGAACAGCTCCGCAGAGTGGAAGTGCAACCAACGGCCCCCAGCATTGAGCTTTTTGATGATCATTAAACTTTAATCCCTCATGGAGCCTAATGGCTCCATGTACTCATTTCTTTCTTGAACCTAAATTCAGGTTGAATCCCTACTCATAAGAACTAGCTTTAAAAGAACACTCGGAATTATTTATCCTGATATAGGTGAACGCTAATGGATGAGCAAAATATCAAAAAACTGGCACTGATTATCTCTGCTAACTGCATTCGTGAGTCAACCATTGAAGAGTGCAAGAAGAATGGTCAGATTAATGACGCTCAGTTAAATACGTTCAATAAAGAAATGACGGATCGGATTTATACCTTCCTGACGTATTTATTAAGTAAGCCCGCTCAGGAATATTCGGTCATGATGGAAGCCATGGCAAAAAATTACCCTGAAAGCTGGCCAATGCCTGAATTAAGCATTGACTTTATTCAACAGCAAAGTTCAGGCCATGGCATGCAAACAATGCATCAATAATTGAATATCCCGCTATTATTAATAGCGATTTAAATAATACGGGATTAAATAATGGCAAAAAGGCGATTTCAGTTATCTGGCATTGCAGTACTGACATGGATGTTCGTCATGCTTTACCCCTTTTCATCTTATGCACAACAAACCGTTTTTTCTCAAGAGCTCGATAAGCTCCTGACCATTCTGAATGTTCCTCATTCCTCTGGCATGGATAATTTGATTGCCGCCAGCCAAGTCTGGCGTCGGTCGCCCGGGCAGGAACGCTGGGAAATGAAAGATCTGGAAATCAGCGAGCAGACGCATGATAAAGCCATGAGGCAATTAGAGCTACTTGGTTTAGTCAAAGCGATCAAACCATCCCGGCAGAACTATGATTATGCGCTGGTTTTGGGAGCCACCGTTCCAAGAATGCAAAAACGCTTTGATCATCTGATTGAGCTTTGGGAAAGCGGTGTTCGCTTCAACAAAATCATTTTTCTGGTAGGACTACGCCCTCTGATACCCGAAGTCGACAAGGTATCTCAGTTAATAGTTCAGGCTACCGGGGCTGATACAACCGATGAAACAACACCTGTCACTGAGCTTGAAGGAGCTCAGATGCTCTATCATGCAGCGAATATGCCTGAAGCAATGAAAGATGTTTCTGTCGAGTTTGTAGATACCCCCAGACGCTGGACCAACCATCGCTGGCACAGACCCAACACACGGGACACTCTGCACACCTGGTACCGATCAAAACCAACACCGGGTACCGCTCTGGTGATGACAGAACAACCCAGCGCACATTATCAAGCGGAAGTAGTTCGACAGGAGCTAAACGGATTTACACTGGAGGTGGCGGCCCGGGCAGCACAACCAGATATTCGCCTGGTACTGTTTCTGGATGCGCTGGCTCTCTGGCTTGATAACCTTCAAATACAACAGGAAAACATCGGACTGCCAACCTCCAGATCATGCGATATAACCGTCTCCCCAACCCGGCATTAGCGATTGCTCTATATCAAGCTGGCTTAAAATTCGGGCTACTACAAAATCCACCATATCATCAACGGTGGCTGGTTTGTTGTAAAAGCCCGGAGAAGCAGGCAAGATAACCGCTCCCATACGAGTCAGCTTGAGCATGTTTTCCAAATGAATCTCTGAATAAGGCGCTTCTCTTGGCACCAGTATCAGTTTTCGGCGTTCTTTCAACGCCACATCTGCCGCACGTTCAATCAGGTTGTTACTGGCCCCACAGGCAATCGATGAAAGTGTACTGGTACTGCAAGGGCAAACCACCATTTTACTGGGAGCACCACTGCCCGAAGCCACAGGTGCCATCCATTGCTCAGCACCAAACACTCTGATTTGGCCAGATTCAGCCCTGAAATGATCCGTCAAAAACGCCTCCATGGTTCTGGCATTGCCCTTCAGGGAAATATCCGTTTCTGTTGCCAGCACAACCTGCGCTGCCCTGGAGACCATCAAAAACACCTGGCAATCTGCTTTAATCAGGCAATCGAGCAAACGAAGACCATACTGAGCGCCTGAAGCACCAGTAATGGCGAGTGTAATTCTTTCTGACATAGGACTTATTGTTTCTTTTCGAGCTCTGTTAGTGCGGTCACTATCCGTGAATGAATGCCTTCAAATCCACCGTTGCTCATAATCAGCAAATGATCTCCGGTGTCAGATGATGTTGCCAGATAATCCACGATAGACTGAGTCGAGCTCATCACCTTTGCCGGTACGCTGCCTTTACTGGCTAATGCTTCCAAAGGCCATTCTAAGTCTTCAGGCTGAAACCAGATAGCTTCAGACGCTTCTTTGGTAGCATCAATCAAAGATTGCTGGTGAATACCCAACTTCATGGTATTTGAACGGGGTTCGATAATGACCCTGATGCGAGCGTCAGGCCCAAGATTGGCACGAAGTCCCTGCAAGGTTGTCGAAATTGCCGTGGGGTGATGTGCAAAGTCATCATAAATACGAATGCCATTAATTTCACCCACCAACTCCATGCGTCGTTTAATACCCTGGAAGCAAGATAGCGCCTCGCAAGCAATCTCTGGCAGCACACCGACATGGTGAGCAGCGGCTATTGCTGCAAGACCATTCGCAGCGTTATGAAGCCCCTGATGTGTCCAGGAGACCGTTCCTGCCCACTTGCCTTTATGAATTACATCAAATTCAGAACCATCTTCGGCTAAATTGGCCAGTTGCCAGTCTGAATCTGTCCCCATCATGGTTTTCTGCTCCGACCAGCAACCCATTTTAATAACTTCATCAATAGCTGCAACAGAGGCCGGATAGATCACCTGCCCAGTGGATGGAACGGTTCGGATAACATGATGAAACTGTTTTTGAATCGCCGCCAGATCCTCAAAAATATCCGCATGATCAAATTCAAGATTATTCAGAATCAGTGTTCTTGGGTGGTAATGGACAAACTTCGACCGTTTATCGAAAAACGCAGTATCATACTCATCCGCTTCCACCACAAAAAATGGTGTATCCCCCATTCTGGCAGAAACACCAAAGTCTTTGGGGATTCCACCAATCAGAAATCCGGGCGACATACCGGCATATTCAAGAACCCACGCCAATATACTGCTGGTTGTGGTTTTTCCATGAGTTCCAGACGCCGCCAGCACCCATTTATCGTTTAAAATATACCGGGCACAAAATTCAGGCCCTGATGTGTAGGGAAGCCCTTGGTCAAGAACGTATTCAACGGCCGGGTTTCCTCTGCTCATGGCGTTCCCAACCACCACAAGATCGGGCGTCGGTTTTAGTTGTTCCGGATCGTACCCCACATGCAGAGCAATCCCCTGCTCTTCCAGCTGAGTACTCATGGGCGGGTAAACATGCTGATCTGAACCGGAAACCCGAAACCCCATCGCTCTGGCCAGTATCGCCAGACTCCCCATAAAAGTTCCGCAAATCCCAAGAATATGTACGTGCATTCAATGGCTCCAGCCATGATCGAATCAACGATCAATCCTTAATGTTAACTGGATGCATTCTGACATTCTCCTGTTAACTCAGCAAATCACCGCAGAATAATTGACAGAACCCTAAGTTCAAATCATGCTGATGCAGTCTTGTATCCTTTTCATAGAACAACAAAAAACACACCGAGAGTTTTGGGGATGACCAGAAAGCACGCCTTTTATGCTCAGTCCGGTGGTGTCACCGCCGTTATTAATGCCAGCGCCTGCGCAGTGATCGAAACTGCCCGACGATATCCAGACAAAATAGGTAAAATTTTTGCCGGGTATAACGGCATTCTCGGAGCGCTTCGGGAAGAGTTAATTGATACCTCTCAGGAATCCGATGAAACCATCGGCGCCCTGCTACGAACGCCAGGTGGCGCCTTTGGTTCCTGCCGTTACCGCTTGAAACCTTTCGAAGAAAGTGAAGCGGAATACCGTCGCCTGATAGAGGTTTTTCAGGCTCACGATATCGGCTACTTTTTCTACAATGGCGGTAACGATTCTATGGATACCGCTCTCAAAGTATCTTCTCTCAGTGAAAAAATGGGCTACCCTATCACTTGCATTGGTATTCCCAAAACCATTGATAATGATCTGGCAATTACCGACAACTGCCCCGGATTTGGTTCTGCAGCAAAGTATCTTGCGGTATCTACTAAAGAAGCCAGCCACGATATTGCGTCCATGTGCGATACATCTACCAAAGTTTTTGTTATGGAAGTGATGGGTCGTCACGCCGGTTGGCTGGCAGCAGCAGCCGGATTAGCCGCACGCAGAGAAGGCGAACCTCCCCATATTATTCTTTTCCCTGAGCTACCTCTGGACAGAGACAAGTTCCTCAGAAAAGTGAAAGAAACCGTCAACAACGAAGGGTATTGCGTCATCATCGCATCTGAAGGAGCCAAATATAAAGACGGGCAGTTTATCTCCGCTTCCACCACCGTCATCGACTCTTTTGGCCATCAGCAGCTTGGTGGTGTTGCACCCACTCTCTGTAATCTGATTAAGGAAAATCTTGGTTATAAATACCATTATGCTGTGGTGGATTATTTACAACGCTCTGCAAGACATATTGCCTCACGAGTGGATGTTGAGCAGGCTTATGCGGTGGGTAAAGCAGCGGTTGAAATGGCGGTCAGTGATCGCAATGCGGTAATGCCCGCCATTGTCAGAGAATCCAACATGCCTTACCGCTGGGCGATCAGAGAAGCGCCGCTTGAAGAAGTGGCTAACCTTGAACGCAAGATGCCAATGGACTTTATCAGCAAGGATGGCTTTAATATAACCCGAACTTGCAGAGATTACCTTGAGCCTCTGATTGAAGGTGAAGAATATCCACCCTATCTAAACGGACTGCCTCGTTTTAGCCGTTTGAAAAGGGTCTTTGTAGAGAAAAAACTGAGTGAGTTTGTTTAGTCCGATTTAATCTCTGAATAGAGACGATAGCCATTACGACCGCTTTTTTTAGCAACGTACATGGCTTCGTCCGCTGCTTTGATCAGACTATCCGGTGTGTCACCGGCTTCAGGAAAAGCGGAAATTCCGATACTGGTTCCTACCACTTTTTCTACTTCACCCAAATCATGAGGATTAGCCAGCGATTCCAGAATTTTCTCCGCTACGATTCTGGAATCTTGTGCATCTGCCACGTCATCAAGCACAATAGCAAACTCATCACCGCCTAAACGAGCAACCATATCACCTTTACGAACGCATTCAGTCAGCCTCTGAGCCACGCTATTTAATAATTTATCACCGGCATCATGCCCCAGGGTATCGTTGATTTCTTTGAAGTGGTCGAGATCAAGAAACATGACGGCGGTGGTTTTATTACGACGAATATTTCGAGCTAGAGAGGCTGTCAGAAACTCCATAAACAGTGCCCGGTTGGCAAGACCGGTGAGATTATCGTATTTCGCCATATACAAAAGTTGATCTTCCAGTTTCTTCCGTTCAGTAATGTCCTGAAACACCATCACAGCGCCTTGCACTTTATTTTGGCTATTCCGCAAAGCAGCAGCACCCACTTCAGCAGGAAATGAAGCACCAGACACATTGAATAGATCTTCACTGAGAACAATTCGCTCACCCTGATTCAGACACTTCTGATTGATTTCAGAATCCTGCCACATGGATTCAGGGTTTTCTTCTTTGGCAAACAAAAACTGACTGATATGAGTATCCAGAAGGTTGTCTTCCGTGCCAGACAGCATTTCACAGGCGGTCGGATTAATAAAAGTGATTTTGCCTTCATTATCCAGTCCGACAATCCCTTCAGAAGCGCAATCCAATAACAACTTATTTTTGCGGCTGATCATGCGCAGTTCACTAGACACCTGCTCCAGCTCAAGACGTTGTTCTTCCAGCTGCAGGAACACCTTGACTTTACCCAGCAAAATATCAGGATTAATCGGTTTAGGCAGATAATCCACCGCTCCCGCCTGATAGCCCTTGGAAATATAGGCCTGATCTTTATTAATAGCGGTAACAAAAATAATAGGGATATTGGCGGTTTGCTTATTGCTATGAAGGAGAGTTGCCGTTTCAAAACCATCCATGCCAGGCATCTGCACATCCAGTAAAATAACGGCAAAGTGATTATGCAGTACCTCGCCAAGCGCCTTCTCACCAGAGTCTACTTTATGAATTTCTGCTCCGAGAGGTTTCAGTAATTTATCCATAGCCAGCAAATTTTCCTGGCGATCATCCACCACCAAAATTTTGACCTTTCCTTTTTCTATCATCACGCTATCTTCCCTGAATTGCGATGAGTTCTATTTAGCAATAGAAGGTAGAGACCAACTCACTGCCCAATCTTGCGATAAATGCGTTGTGTCTGATCCAGAACTTCGAGCTGATGATGAATCGAACTGAAGCGAAGGTTTTCACGTCGCCCAATACAAAGCACACCAAAAGAAGATAAACTGTCCAGCAACAATTCTAATACTCGATTCTGAAGTTCTTTATTGAAATAAATCAGCACATTGCGACAGAGCACCAGATTCATTTCTCCGAATACCCCGTCAGTGACCAGATTATGGTTTGCAAAAGTAATTCGCTCTGCCAGCTTGCCGCTGAATTTCACTGAATCATAAAGCTCTGTGTAATAATCGCTTAAACGACCTTTCCCACCAGCTAATTGATAGTTCTGTTCGTAAACCGCCAATTCACTGTGCGAATAAATTCCCTGGCGAGCTGTTTCCAGCGCATGTTCGTTAAAATCTGTTGCATAGATCTGACAGCGCTCCAGCAAACCTTCTTCTTCCAGCAGGATCGCCATAGAGTACACTTCTTGCCCGGAAGCACACCCGGCATGCCAGATTTTGATAAACGGGTAGGTCCGCAAAATAGGCATCACATCACGGCGCAGTGCCTGAAAAAAATCAGGATTGCGAAAAAGTTCAGTAACCACTACTGACATGTCTTTCACAAAACGATCAAAAGCTTCCTGATCGTGCAGCAACAGAGGGATCAGTTCGCTGATGTGTACCAGATCAATCCTGGCAAGATGCTTGTCAATACGCCGCAACATGGAGGCTTCAGCATACTCATGGAAGTCATAGCCATAGTGCTTATTGATCGCCTGAAGAAGAAGCTCCAGTTCTAGCGCATCTATCTCATTTTCTATCATTCTTTAAACAACCAGACTTTCAACATGGCCACCAGCTTGTCCATATCCACCGGCTTGGTCATATAATCATTTGCGCCTGCTTCCAGGCATTTAGCCTTATCATCCGACATTGCCTTGGCCGTCAGAGAAATCACCGGCAGGTCTTTAAAGCAGTCCATTTCACGAAGCTTGCGGGTAGCCTCATAACCATCCATCACCGGCATCATGACATCCATGAGCACCAGCTCTATTCCGGATTCCTCATCCAGCCGATCAAGGGCTCTCTGACCATTATCGGCGATAACCACGTCCAAACCGACCCCCTGCAAAGCTTTTGACAGTGCAAAGGTATTACGCAAATCATCATCAACCAGAAGAATTTTATGACCTTCCAGGCTGTTTCCGCTATTGCTTGCCACGGGTTTTTCTTCGGCCACTTCCGGTGATTTTTTCTCAACCGAGTGCAGGAATAAACTCACCTCATCAATCAATCTTTCTGATGATTTTTCGCCTTTCATCACCATTGTGCTGGTGTATTCCTGCAAGCCAAGATGCTCTTCCTGACTCAACTCTCTGGCTGTCTGAACAACAACAGAAGGCATATTACTGCCCAGCGATTGTTTCAATGACGCCAGAAACTCCAGCCCCTGTATCTCTCCAAGATCAAGATCCATGACCAGGCATTCCCAGTGTTTCTCCTGCAAAAGCGTGTTGGCTGATTCTGGTGATTCTGCATAACCTACATTCATGCCTTTTTGTTCGAGCATTTTGCCTACATGTTGTCCGGTATTTTTATCCAGATCGAGAATTAATACATGATTAACCCCATCATGAATCACTGACTCAAGAGTACCGAACACTTTATCCAAATCTGCAATAGCTACAGGCTTAACCATATAACCAATGGTATTGCGCTCAGAGTCTTCCTCCGGATGGCGTCCGGAAATAATGTGTACCGGAATGTCACGAGTATCTTTTGAGGCTTTCAGTTGCTTCAGTACTTCCCGACCATCCATATCCGGCAACCCCAGATCAAGGATAATCGCGCCGGGTTTGCGGCTAGCCTGTCGTAAGCCTTCTGAACCGGTGCCCGCATGAACAAATTCAAACTTATGCTTATGGGCGACGTGCTGAAGAATTCCCGTAAAATGATCATCATCCTCGATCAACAACATACTTCGGGCGGATAAGAGAGACAGCGAGGATTCATCTTCATGTACAGACTGATTATCAACGATCTTTTCCGATACCTTCTCCGGCACCTGTTCCGGTACCACCTCTGTCTTCTCACCAGCCGATACGGCGGAAGAAAAGCTGTCTGCAATCACCTTGTCATCACTCAATGAACACACGGCATTATCTGGCAAATACAGAGTGAACGTAGTCCCTTCGCCTTCATGGCTTTCTATCTCTATAAACCCACCCAGCAAACCTGCCATCTCTTTGGAAATGGCCAGCCCCAGACCAGTGCCACCATATTTGCGACTGGTTGAACCATCAGCCTGTTGGAAAGATTCAAAAATGGATTGCTGCTTCTCTTTTGGAATACCAATTCCGGTATCTCGAACAGAAAAACCAACATAAGAACTCCGACCGTACTGACTGTTTCGCTGCTCACTGAACAGTCTCACATAGACACCACCTGTCTCTGTAAATTTGAAAGCATTGGAGAGAAAATTTTTGATAATCTGCAACATGCGCTGGCTGTCAGAAAGAATCACCTGAGTGGTACCCGCATCAATTTCAACGTTGAATTCCAGATGTCGGCTTTCAGCCAGCGGATTAAACATGGTCCGTAAACTCATGCAAATATCATCAAGATTCGTGTCATCAAGATTGATACTCATCTTGCCTGCTTCCACCTTGGATAAGTCGAGAATGTCATTGATCAAATCAAGCAGCTCTTTACCACCGCTGTAAATGACCTTGGCCGATTCAATCTGATCTTCGGTGAGATTACCTTCGTCATTTTCTGCCAGCATCTGCGCCAGCAGTAATAATGAGTTGAGCGGGGTTCGTAATTCGTGAGACATATTTGCCAGAAATTCTGACTTGTATTTACTGGCCTGCTCCAGCTCCTGCGCCTTCTCTTCAATCTTTTTGCTGGTCAATTCAATATCGTGGTTTTTGCGTTCTATTTCTTCTTTCTGTTGTGTAAGCTGCTCACTTGTTTCTTCCAGTTCAGCGTTCGACTTTTGCAGTTCATCACTCTGAGCCTTGAGCTCTTCTTCGGACTCTTCCAGAATACGAGCACGTTTCTCCAGCTCTTCATTGACCGCTTTAAGCTCTTCTTGCTGCTCTTTCATGGCTTCGGTTTGCCGGGTAGTCTGATCTAACAACACGCTGACCCGTGAACGGTTTTGAGCGGAGTTAATGGCGATAGACACTGTTTCAAGAGAGTAATCAAGAAAATTACGCTGCTGATCATTCAACTCATGCATATGAGCGAACTCAATAACACCTTTAAGCTGGCCTTCGTAGACCAGCGGGACAATGATAATTTGAGCCGGCTTGGTACTACCAAGCCCTGACTCTATTTCAAGATAATGGTCTGGCACATTGGTAAGCTCAATAATTTGCCTTTCGAGAGCAGCCTGCCCCACCAGACCTTCTCCAATAGAAAATTTATTGGATGACTGGTTACGCTGACGCCATGCAAAAGTGCCCATCAGTTGCAGCTGATTTTCTTTATCGAGCACATACATGGCACCAGTTTGCATATCAAGATAGCGAGCCAGATATGTGACCACATCTCTGCAGAGTTCCGCCATGCTCTTATCGCCACGGGCGCTGTTATTCAGCCCTTCAATGCCACTTTGCAGCCAGCTACGTCTCTCATTTTCTTCATTAATTGTTCTCAATTGCACCGTCATACCGGAGAAACTGCGACTTAACTCACTGATTTCGTTATGACCGGATAAAACGGTTCCCTGCACATAATCGCCTGATGCAACCCGATTCACCCATTGATTAATGGTTCGAAGCGGCATAACAAGCTTACGACTGACTAGCATTGCCATAAGCGTAACCAGAATAACCAAAATTATGCCGAGATAGATAAGACGACTTCTAAATTTACGGATCGATGAAAATGCTTCGTACTGGGATACTTCTGAAATCATAGCCATAGGCGTACCAGCAACATTGACTGGCAAGAAAATACCAAGAACCTCCTTGCCTGAAAAACTGGTGTAAGTTCTTATATGACTTTCGCCTCTTTTACTCGATGGATTCAAAGGCTTATCGTCAGCTAATAGATCATGCGTATTTTCCAGAAGCCCATCGACAAAGGTTTCTACGCCATGATCATGACCCTGTTGAACATCAGCATAGTGCGAATGATCATCAGCTTCTGAGTAAACACCTGTTGCTAAATCCAGATGACTTAACCAGAAAGTTATCAGTGGGCTGTCCTGTATGTCGATCAGCTCTCCAGAAGAGGATACATCCGCTCCAAAATGGATCTTCCCATCGATACCTGCCAGATAAGAGATTTGATCTTGCCCAAGTTCCTGAATACCTTCGAATAGGGATTGAATATTACTTGAGTGAATCTGAACGGCGAGAAAACCAGTTAATACCTGCTGTTCATTGATCAAGGGCAACACAAAGAAACTGACCATTTCATCACCAGCAGGTGGATATTCTGCCAAATTTGCGTAAACAGGCTTTTGCTCCTGAGACGCTTTTTTTACTGCTTTAGAAAGTTCAGTGGCTGATAATTCTCCATTGAAAAGGTTCTGACCCAGATCATCATAGCCGTTAACGGTAAAAAGAATGTTCCCCGCAGCATCACCGAGAACCACGTCGGAGTAATCATAAATCCTTAAGAATTCAATAAATTCCGTTGAATAGAGCTTGTATGAGTCCTGATAAGAGTCAGACGTAATATATTCTGTAGGAGAAATGCCGTTGCTCTGATACCCGTTTACCATCTTGCTGACAAAGCGCTCTGCAATCCTTGCTTTAACAAACAGGTTGGTAATCACTGAATCGAAATAATCACTCACTCTTTGGGTAAGCAGCAGGTTTGCCCTTGAAAGTTGCTCATATTGATTAGTGACTATGGCTCTTCTTGCTTCCCAGTATTCATTAAAGCCAACTACTCCCAGCGGTCCCAGCGAAAGCACCATGAACCAAATAAACAGAGTAAAAGCCAAGCCTGTGCGAAATTTTGTTGTATTACTACCTTGTTCATGCCTTTCCTCAGCCATGAGAACCTCTTAATCATCCTTTATCTTGTGCGGGAATAAATCTATCTCTTTTAGCATTGCTAATGCAGGGTAAAGATTCCGAGCTATTATCTAAACGGTTCATTTTACAAGCATGAAAGGCGAAATCGCGCAAATAATAAGATTCTGCAAAGCGATAATGGTGACTCTGATGACGGGTTACATCACGATGGTTTTCATCAATAACTTGCTGATTCCAGAAATGAATCTGGCTCATGTTCAACATGTTATGACTATGGATATGCTGCCTACACCAAGTAATTCTATTTGGAGATCCGTAAACTTACTGGGCATTCATAAGGCAAGCTTCATAACCATTGTGATCCTTGAGGGAATTGCTGCAATATTTTGTTGGCTGGGAGCTATGAGAATGACTCAAAAGCAGCACTTTAAACAAGGTCAGCAATTAGCTACATGCGGGCTGACTTTGGGTATGGTCATCTGGTTTGGGGCATTTTTTATTGTAGGCGGAGAGTGGTTCTTGGCCTGGCAAACCTTTTGGGGGAGTCTTCCTAGCGCAATCAGAGTAATCACTATGACGGGTATCACTCTAATCTTTATCAATTTACCAGAAAATCAAGCGAGAGAATAAGACAGCGCCGTGATCGCTGCAGCTAAAGATGTCAAAGCCCCCATTAAGCAGAGAGCTTCTGACCTAGTTAATTTGTCGTAATCTGGGTTCATACTACTTCACCAAAACTGCATACGTATGATGAATTGTAGACTGACTGATCTCATTCCGGTTTATAGAACCGAAGAACTAACCCTTACTTCTCACTTTTATATCTTCTTTAATAAGCAAGTGATATTTTTAATTCTAAAAATAAATATAAGAATATTTTTTAATTAACCGCCTAGATAAGCACTTTGAACCGCTTCATTAACCAACAAAGCACTGCCTGTATCATGTAAAACAATCTTCCCATTTTCGAGAACATAGCCCCTGTCTGCTAATTTCAGCGCCTGGTTAGCATTCTGCTCGACCAAAAATATCGTCATCCCCTCCTCTCTGAGGCGTGCAATAATTTCAAAGATCTGCTGGATAACGATGGGAGCCAAACCCAGAGAAGGCTCATCCAGTAACAATAAACGAGGCTTCGCCATTAATGCTCTGGCAATAGCCAGCATCTGCTGCTCTCCACCTGACATGGTTCCACCACGCTGGTGCAGTCTTTGTTTGAGAATAGGAAATAACTCCAGAACGTGTTGGTAGCTCTCCTGATAATCAGGAAGCTCTGTAAAAAAACCACCCATACTTAAATTTTCTTCTACCGTCAGGCGGGAAAATATACGACGCCCCTCTGGTACCACAGAAATACCTGAACGCATTATTGAAGCGGTGTCTTCTCTGGTGATGTCTCGACCATCGTAGATTATGTTGCCATTGCTGGCTCTGGGTTCGCCACAAATCGTCATCAGTAATGATGATTTACCTGCGCCATTAGCACCAATCAGGGTCACAATCTCACCAAGAGCAATATCAACGCAAATAGAATCCAATGCCTGGACAGGCCCGTAAAAGGTTGAAACATTCTCCACACTGAGCAATGACATTGAAGCAGACATATGACAGCAATCCTTCCATTGTTTTATTCTTCTAATCGGTCTGACAATATCAGAAATTTATATTTATCTGCAGTTAAAAATGTGTTTTTAGTTTCACAATGTCGTATAAATTAAAATTTCACAAACAAAAAAACTGGCAAATTTCTCTGCCGAGCCTATACAGCCTTGAGCAAATTCACAGCAAATTAGATGCTTGACGATGACCAACTCTCACATTGGATTTATCCATAAGAGCCCACACGACCACCACGGATGGTGGAAGTGCAGAAAATGCAGGAGCAATTTTCTGCTGAGCGCCTGCGGCTATGGAGAGCGGATGGAATTAGGTGTTTCTATTTTGCCCGACATAAAAAAACCCTGAACGTATAAACGATCAGGGTTTTGTATTCGATGCTTGACGATGACCTACTCTCACATGGGGAAACCCCACACTACCATCGGCGATGTGTCATTTCACTGCTGAGTTCGGGATGGAATCAGGTGGTTCTAACACTCTATGGTCGTCAAGCTAATTGGGTATGGAATCCAATACTCGCTTTAATATCAGCAATCTACGATTGCCGACCTGCGATTTAAGCTTTAATTCTTGCTACACACTCTACTAGCGTATGGCTACGACCTCCAGGGATGGAGGAAGTACTGAAAATCGTATGGAACGATTTCATGTAAATCATTTTGGCGTTATATGGTCAAGCCTCTCGAGTCATTAGTACGGGTTAGCTCAATGCCTCACAACACTTACACACCCCGCCTATCAACGTCATAGTCTTTAACGGCTCTTTAGGAGACTTTAAGTCTCAGGGAAGTCTCATCTTGAAGGGGGCTTCCCGCTTAGATGCTTTCAGCGGTTATCCCGTCCGAACATAGCTACCGGGCAATGCGTCTGGCGACACAACCCGAACACCAGTGGTCCGTCCACTCCGGTCCTCTCGTACTAGGAGCAGCTCTTCTCAAACTTCCAACGTCCACGGCAGATAGGGACCGAACTGTCTCACGACGTTCTAAACCCAGCTCGCGTACCACTTTAAATGGCGAACAGCCATACCCTTGGGACCGGCTTCAGCCCCAGGATGTGATGAGCCGACATCGAGGTGCCAAACACCGCCGTCGATGTGAACTCTTGGGCGGTATCAGCCTGTTATCCCCGGAGTACCTTTTATCCGTTGAGCGATGGCCCTTCCATTCAGAACCACCGGATCACTAAGACCTACTTTCGTACCTGCTCGACATGTACGTCTCGCAGTCAAGCTGGCTTGTGCCTTTACACTAACCGCACGATGTCCGACCGTGCTTAGCCAACCTTCGTGCTCCTCCGTTACTCTTTGGGAGGAGACCGCCCCAGTCAAACTACCCACCACACAATGTCCCCGATCCCGATCAGGGACCTGAGTTAGAACCTCAATATTGCCAGGGTGGTATTTCAAGATTGGCTCCACGCATACTGGCGTACACGCTTCAAAGCCTCCCACCTATCCTACACAAGCAACATCAAGATCCACTGTGAAGCTGTAGTAAAGGTTCACGGGGTCTTTCCGTCTAGCCGCGGATACACTGCATCTTAACAGCGATTTCAATTTCACTGAGTCCTGGGTGGAGACAGCGTGGCCATCGTTACGCCATTCGTGCAGGTCGGAACTTACCCGACAAGGAATTTCGCTACCTTAGGACCGTTATAGTTACGGCCGCCGTTTACTCGGGCTTCGATCAAGAGCTTCTCCGAAGATAACCCCATCAATTAACCTTCGAGCACCGGGCAGGCGTCACACCATATACGTCCACTTTCGTGTTTGCATAGTGCTGTGTTTTTAATAAACAGTCGCAGCCACCTGGTATCTTCGACCAGTCCCAGCTTAGGAAGCAAGTTCCATCACCAGAACCGGCGCACCTTCTCCCGAAGTTACGGTGCCATTTTGCCTAGTTCCTTCACCCAGGTTCTCTCAAGCGCCTTGGTATTCTCTACCTGACCACCTGTGTCGGTTTGGGGTACGGTCCCTTTTGACCTGATGCTTAGAAGTTTTTCCTGGAAGCATGGCATCAATCACTTCTGTTCCTTGGAACATCGTCATCAATTCTCGGCTTTGAGGATCCGGATTTGCCTGAATCCCCAGCCTACTATCTTAAACGCGGACAACCATCGCCGCGCTGACCTAGCCTTCTCCGTCACTCCATCGCAGTCAAAAGGGGTACAGGAATATTGACCTGTTTCCCATCGATTACGTCTTTCGACCTCACCTTAGGGGCCGACTCACCCTGCGCCGATTAGCGTTGCGCAGGAAACCTTGGTCTTCCGGCGAGGGAGGATCTCACTCCCTTTATCGTTACTCATGTCAGCATTCGCACTTCTGATACGTCCAGCCAACCTCCCGGTTGACCTTCAGCCGCTTACAGAACGCTCCTCTACCGCACACACCAGAGGTGTGTACCCGTAGCTTCGGTGAACAGTTTGAGCCCCGTTAAATCTTCCGCGCGAGCCGACTCGACCAGTGAGCTATTACGCTTTCTTTAAAGGGTGGCTGCTTCTAAGCCAACCTCCTGGCTGTCTGGGCCTTCTCACATCGTTTCCCACTTAACTGTTACTTTGGGACCTTAGCTGACGGTCTGGGTTGTTTCCCTTTCCACGACGGACGTTAGCACCCGCCGTGTGTCTCCCGTGATTGCACTCATCGGTATTCGGAGTTTGCATGGGGTTGGTAAGTCGGGATGACCCCCTAGCCCAAACAGTGCTCTACCCCCAATGGTGATTCACGAGGCGCTACCTAAATAGCTTTCGAGGAGAACCAGCTATCTCCGGGCTTGATTAGCCTTTCACTCCTATCCACAAGTCATCCGCTGGCTTTTCAACGACAGTCGGTTCGGTCCTCCAATCAGTGTTACCTGATCTTCAACCTGCCCATGGATAGATCGCCCGGTTTCGGGTCTACTCCTTGCGACTCTTTGTCTCGTTAAAGACTTTACGCCCTATTAAGACTCGATTTCTCTACGGCTTCCCTATTCGGTTAACCTTGCCACAAAAAGTAAGTCGCTGACCCATTATACAAAAGGTACGCAGTCACCCATCCGAAGATAGGCTCCCACTGCTTGTACGTACACGGTTTCAGGTTCTATTTCACTCCCCTCAACGGGGTTCTTTTCGCCTTTCCCTCACGGTACTGGTTCACTATCGGTCAGTCAGGAGTATTTAGCCTTGGAGGATGGTCCCCCCTTGTCCGAAGACGGTTCAGTCAAGATTTCTCGTGTCCCGACCTACTCGATTTCACATAAAAGGCATTTTCGTGTACGGGGCTGTCACCCACTATGGCCACACTTTCCAGAGTGTTCCACTAACACCTAATTTGCTTAAGGGCTAATCCGGTTTCGCTCGCCGCTACTTCCGGAATCTCAATTGATTTCTTTTCCTCCGGGTACTTAGATGTTTCAGTTCCCCGGGTTCGCCTTCCAGTGCCTATGTATTCAGCACTGGAATACCAACTTATGTTGGTGGGTTTCCCCATTCGGAGATCATTGGATCAAGGCTTGTTTATCAGCTCCCCAATGCTTATCGCAGATTACCACGTCCTTCATCGCCTCTGACTGCCAAGGCATCCACCGTGTACGCTTAGTCACTTGACCATATAACCCAAAATGATCTAATTATGGTTTTGTCTTTTTCCTTTACTCATCGTTGCAATTTCGCTCAATCGGTCACGTACAATATGTACGCTTCCTCAATTGCTCAGCTTGCGCCTCGATTAAAGAAAAAATACTTTACCAAATTCGACATTTAAGAATGTCGTTGGTCGGTTTGCCCGAAGGACAAGCCGACAACCGGATAATATCCGGTAAAATACAACGACGTCACGTACTGGTTGTTGATGTCGGCTTCTGGCTTCGCCGGAAACCGACCTACGCCCAATGCGTGGTCATGTTCAAATAACTACCTTAACGATCTTTATCTGATCCAGTCTGAAGACTGTTCAGATCGCCATACACTTAGCAATTATCTTTCGATAATTAACTTGAGAGTGTCTCAGCAAGAATCAAATTGAATGACTAATGTCGTTCAATCAATTCAGCTTAAATTTGGATTCCACATTGTTAAAGAACAAAGATATTCCGAACAAGCTAACTAATTAACTTATTCAGAAATCAAACAATTCGTGTGAACGCTTATGGATGTCGATCGTCGTTTAAGGAGGTGATCCAGCCCCAGGTTCCCCTAGGGCTACCTTGTTACGACTTCACCCCAGTCATGAATCACTCCGTGGTGACCGCTCTCCCGAAGGTTAAGCTAGCCACTTCTGGAGCAACCCACTCCCATGGTGTGACGGGCGGTGTGTACAAGGCCCGGGAACGTATTCACCGTGACATTCTGATTCACGATTACTAGCGATTCCGACTTCATGGAGTCGAGTTGCAGACTCCAATCCGGACTACGATGCACTTTCTCAGATTAGCTCCACCTCGCGGATTCGCAACCGTCTGTATGCACCATTGTAGCACGTGTGTAGCCCTGGCCGTAAGGGCCATGATGACTTGACGTCGTCCCCACCTTCCTCCGGTTTGTCACCGGCAGTCTCCCCAGAGTGCCCACCATAACGTGCTGGTAACTGAGGACAAGGGTTGCGCTCGTTGCGGGACTTAACCCAACATCTCACGACACGAGCTGACGACAGCCATGCAGCACCTGTCACTGCGCTCCCGAAGGCACCAATCTATCTCTAGAAAGTTCGCAGGATGTCAAGGCCAGGTAAGGTTCTTCGCGTTGCTTCGAATTAAACCACATGCTCCACCGCTTGTGCGGGCCCCCGTCAATTCATTTGAGTTTTAACCTTGCGGCCGTACTCCCCAGGCGGTCTACTTATCGCGTTAGCTTCGTTACCAAGAATACAAGACCCCCGACAACTAGTAGACATCGTTTACGGCGTGGACTACCAGGGTATCTAATCCTGTTTGCTCCCCACGCTTTCGTACCTCAGCGTCAGTGTCAGACCAGAGTGTCGCCTTCGCCACTGGTGTTCCTTCCTATATCTACGCATTTCACCGCTACACAGGAAATTCCACACTCCTCTTCCGCACTCTAGCTACCCAGTTTTGGATGCAGTTCCCAGGTTGAGCCCGGGGCTTTCACATCCAACTTAAATAGCCGCCTACGCACGCTTTACGCCCAGTAATTCCGATTAACGCTCGCACCCTCCGTATTACCGCGGCTGCTGGCACGGAGTTAGCCGGTGCTTCTTCTGCGAGTAACGTCACAGATTGCAGGTATTAACTGCAACCCTTTCCTCCTCGCTGAAAGTGCTTTACAACCCTAGAGCCTTCTTCACACACGCGGCATGGCTGCATCAGGCTTTCGCCCATTGTGCAATATTCCCCACTGCTGCCTCCCGTAGGAGTCTGGGCCGTGTCTCAGTCCCAGTGTGGCTGATCATCCTCTCAGACCAGCTACGGATCGTCGCCTTGGTAGGCCTTTACCCCACCAACTAGCTAATCCGACGCAGGCTCATCCAATAGCGCAAGGATCCGAAGATTCCCCTGCTTTCCCCCTTAGGGCGTATGCGGTATTAATCCGAATTTCTCCGGGCTATCCCCCACTACCGGGCAGATTCCTACGTGTTACGCACCCGTCCGCCGCTCGTCAGCAACTAGCAAGCTAGTCCTGTTACCGCTCGACTTGCATGTGTTAGGCCTGCCGCCAGCGTTCAATCTGAGCCATGATCAAACTCTTCAGTTTAAAATTTCTTGCGAAATTTTATTGGCCGAAGCCAATAATCGCTCTTGAACTTACTGCAAATTAAAAATTAACGAGTATGTTCGCTTGAGCTTGCAAATGTATTTCTATAAAAGCAGAGCTTTTATAGTGATCGATGCAATCACACAAGCGCCCACACGAATTGTCTGATATCTTTTTAAAGAACCTGATTAGTGCGACCAGCGTCTTATCTAATCTCTAACCGGCTTTTTAGCGACTCTTGCAAGCCAGACCGATCAGCGAGGCCGCTATCTTAGCGAACTCAGTTTTGTTGTCAAGCGATCATTTTTTCTCAAAAACAAAGAAGAAAAGAAGCTTTCGAACTCGCCAACCGGTGTTCGAGAACCTTGGTCAGCGGCGACGCATTCTACTGAATGCGTTTTGATTGTCAACCAACAAATCAGCTTTCAATCAAACTTCTTACTCAGCACTGAAAAGCCGTTTAGCGTTTCGTTACTCTTAGAAGAGCTGCCTGAAAACTGAGTCGCTGGGTTAGCCCGTTGATCCTCCAGGTAATAAGCCGGAGCCTGATAAACCTTATCGTCATCATCATCCGCATACCCGTCGAAGGCAGTGTCCTGACCAGACATACGACCTTCCATCTCTCGAACAACTTTGGCTTCTACGCCCAAATCTTCAGCAACCGCTTTTACTTCGTCGTTTGTTAACCACGACAGGCTTTTTTTGGCACTACGCAGATTAAAGAACAGTTTACGTTGCGCTTTAGTGGTAGCCACTTTAACAATACGCCAGTTCTTCAGAATAAATTCGTGAATTTCTGCTTTTACCCAGTGCACAGCAAACGAAACCAGACGTACACCCACTTCAGGATTAAAGCGCTTCACCGCCTTCATCATGCCGACATTACCTTCCTGAATAAGGTCTGCCAGTGGCAAGCCATAACCGGAGTAACTCTTTGCAATATGCACAACAAAGCGCAGGTGAGACATAATCAGCTGACGCGCAGCCTCAAGGTCTTCTTTATAGTAGAGACGCTCGGCCAGCTCCTTTTCCTGTTCAGCAGAAAGGACTGCAATGCTGCCAACTGCCTGAACGTAAGCATCAAGGTTACGACCGGGAACTAACATATCAACAGGTTGAAGACTGGTACCCATAACTGACTCCGACAAAATACCCTCTATTTCAAGTTTAACGGGAGAACCGATAGTAACGGAACAAGTGCGATAATAACAAATATTAGCGTCTGATCGATTACCTACTTTACAGTATATTTTCTTAGCCTTCCGAGAAATATAGACTGTATTTCAAACTAATCATTCGACCTCAAACCGGCCGCAAAGTTCTCAAATGACGATAGCAGCTGACAACCGCCCCCATAACCCCCAGAAAAACCCCCGTGATCATCATGGTAAGAAAGGTGGAAAAACCCGGCTCCTGTATAGTCATAGAGCTTTGATACAGTCCGACCAAAGACAATATCTGCTCACCCAGAAATGTCATCACTACCAGTATCATGACCTGGGCCATTATAGCCCCCAGCAGGCCGTACCATACACCCATGTAGAGGAAAGGCATTGTGACAAAGCCATCGGTACCTCCCACCATTTTGATAATCCGGATTTCTTCACGCCGACTCTCAATATTCAGACGAATGGTGTTACTAATTACCAGCAATACCGTCAGTCCGAGAAGAGCTCCAAGAGTGTATACAACCCGTTCCAATAAAGTCAGAATCGCCTGCAACCGCTGCACCCATTGCCGATCAAGCCGAACCTGATCCACTCCGGACCTTTTCTCAAAAGAGGTAACAAAAGCATCCAACTGGTGATAACTGGTTTCTGGATAAGCAATGAGTTGAATAACCCCCGGCAACGGGTTAAAACCTAGCTCAGAGGCAATACTGGCTATGCTGGCCTTTTGCTGGAAGTCAGCCAATCCTTGATCTGGAGAGATATAATCGACCTGCTCGAAAATACTGTATTCTTTTGTCAGCTTTATCAGGTCATCAACCCTTTGTTGCTTAATACCTTCATCCAGATAAACCGATACACCCGGCTGACCATCCCAGCTATTACTCACAATCTGAAGATTGATCACCAGCAAATAAAGCAAAACAGGCAATGTAAAAGCCACGGCAATCATCAGACCATTCATGACACTGGCAACCGGCGTCTTCATTAGACGACAAAATGCTTCTTTACCGGTTTTTTTGTGAAGATCAAAAAGATAACGAATACTCAGCCTGGCCGCCTGTTGACGTTCCGCCCCTCTGGCTGAATCAGAACCTTGTGAATGCTTACTTCGGACTCCTTTTCTTGAATTCTGACTCATGCAACCTCCTGATCAGATACCAAGCGCCCCTGATCAAGCGTCAATATCCGGTGTCGCATTCGGGCCACCAGGGCAAGGTCATGACTGGCCACCAGCACGGTGACACCCACCTGATTAAACGTTTCAAACAGGTTCATGATCTCTGATGACAGCTGAGGATCAAGGTTACCGGTAGGTTCATCCGCCAGAATTAATGAAGGCCGATTCACTACCGCTCGTGCAAGTCCAACTCGCTGTTGCTGACCACCTGACAGTTCAACAGGAAGGGCTTTTTCCCGGTTAAGAAGCCCTACCATATCCAGCGCTGCCCGCACCCGACCCGCACAATCAGCTGGCGAGAATCCGGCTATCAACAAAGGCAGCGCCACATTATCAAAGACGGATCGGTCAAACAGGAGCTGATGATCTTGAAAGACAACACCGACATTACGACGAAAATAAGGAATCTGATTATTCTTTAATGAACGAAGATTATGCCCCCCCACCCAGATCTGTCCGCCAGACGTTCTTTCCAGCAACATTACCAGTTTCATCAAGGTGCTTTTTCCAGCCCCGGAATGCCCGGTCAGGAAGGCGATCTCCCCCCGCTTAAGATGGAAGCTCACCTGTTCCAGGCCCACATGACCGCCCGGGTATCGTTTGCTGACGTTATCAAAGCGAATCATGCAACTATCCCTGTTTATTTCAAGCTATTCAGATGGGGGCACTGATTACACACTATCCCGATCAAACAACGCTTCGACAAACTCTTTTGAGGAGAAAGGTCGCAGATCATCAATCTGCTCACCCACACCCAGGAAGCGAATCGGTAACTGCATTTGTTTGGACAATGCGAAAGTAACCCCCCCTTTGGCTGTGCCATCCAGCTTGGTCAGAGCCATGCCGGTCAGACCAACCGCCTCATGGAACAGCCTGGCCTGATTCAGAGCATTCTGACCAGTGCCTGCATCAAGCACCAACAGCACTTCATGGGGCGCGCTGACATCCAGCTTACCCATTACCCGCTTCACCTTCTTAAGCTCTTCCATCAAGTGGTCTTTATTATGTAAACGTCCTGCTGTATCGGCAATCAGAACATCCACTCCCCGAGCCTGCGCAGCTTCAAAAGCGTCAAACACAACCGATGCGCTGTCAGCCCCCGTGTGCTGTGCAACAACCGGAATATTATTACGCTCACCCCAAACCTGAAGCTGCTCTACAGCCGCCGCACGGAAAGTATCACCGGCCGCCAGCATGACATTTTTACCTTCGCTCTGAAGTTTGCGAGCCAGCTTGCCAATAGTGGTGGTTTTACCCACACCATTAACACCTACCACAAGAATCACAAAAGGGCCTTCCTGCTCAGGAATCACCAGCGGTGCATCAGCCGGTTCAAGAATCTCTGCCAGTTCGGACTTGAGAGCATTCATTAATGCCTCAGCATCATCCAGCTCTTTGTATTTTACCCGTTGAGTCAGTTTCTCGATGATGGACGTAGTAGCTTCAACCCCCACATCCGCTACCAGCAACTGAGTTTCGAGCTCATCAAGCAGATCGTCATCAATTTCTTTTTTACCGATGAACAGTTCTGCAACACCTTCAACTAGTGCTCCTCGCGTTTTGCTCAGCCCTTGACGCATACGGGCGAAAAACCCTGTTGCCGGTTTTTCTTTAGCGGGGGCAGGAGTCACAACTGGCTCCTGTTCAGTATCAATAACTGGTTCTTGTTGTGGTTCTGGTGCCATCGCCACAACGGGCTCAGGAACCGGCTCTTCAACCAACACCTCAGTTTGCGCAGCTAATGGCTCAGATTCAACCTGCACCACTTCTTCAACTGCCTCTGAGTTTGATCCAGAAACCACTTCAGGCTCAGATTGAAGTTCAGATTGAGGTGCAGCACCAGGAATGACTGGCTCAACAACGGCTTCTATTTCCTGCTCAGACTGCTCAACAGACACATTATTTTCAGCAGGCGTTGCGTCTTCTGCAACCTGCTCTTTTTCCTGGTTACGACGACCCCAAGGCCAGAAACGTCGCTTGGCCGTGTTTCCATCGTCTTTACGCGAACCGAACATAGATTACTTCAATCAGAATTGTGAAAAGGCTGCTTATAGGAGTCAAAGCATAGCGCACTGCAAAGCTCAGTACTCCACCATCTTCTATACGGATCAATAATACCAACCGCAGTTATCCGCTAATGACTTGGATTGGTTAACACCGGGGCAAGATGGCTGAGCAGGCGAATAATAGCGGTTTATCCTATCTTAAATTGCTGCACGAAACGAACTTTATAGCCACCAGCCTGTCTAATTTCACACGCTATACAACGTCAATGGGTGCCTAATGGATAATAACGAGCCGCTTTCCAAATCACGCTTTCTGTTTTGCGCTCTGGCAGGCGTGATCATCATTCTGGGCATCGCCTTCCTATCGGAAGGCTTGCCCGGCATAAACAAAGCCAAAGGGCTTCAGGCTCCGGAGACCATTTCTTACTCAGACATCAAGATCGAGCCAATCTGGTACGAAATACGTTACGGACTAACACAAGGTACTATTTTTCCACTTTTTCCTTATATTACCGATCAACATTTGCCATTATCCGATGGCAATAAATGCCCCTGTCGGTAAAATTCTATTGAGCTGTTATAATCGGTAACCAAGTACTCACCTCTTAATGTTCATTTTCTGCATCCCCCCGTTCCCGGAGTAATCAAGTAATGCCACGTAAGCCCCCTCGCCGGAATAAAGCTGATTCCCGCTCTACTGTTTCGAACGCCAGAGGCGGCGGACAACTGAGAATCATTGCCGGTGAATGGCGAGGCAGAAAACTGCCCGTAGCGGATTTACCCGGCCTGCGCCCCACCTCTGACCGGATTCGTGAAACAGTATTTAACTGGTTGAACATGCATGTACCCGGAGCCCATATTCTGGATTGCTTCAGCGGCTCAGGCGCTCTGGCTCTGGAAGCTCTATCACGTGGTGCTGAGTCAGCCACCCTACTTGAAAAGGCAACACCGGCAGCGCAAACATTAAAAAAAAATCTCAGCACATTAAAAGCGAACAATGCCCGGGTAATAAATACCGACAGCCTGATCTGGCTACAAAGAATGGCATCGCAGGCATTTGATGTTATTTTTCTCGACCCGCCTTTCCGCATGGGAATGCTGGAAGAATGCTGCAAACTTCTGGAAGCCAATGGCTATTTGCACGAACAAACACTGGTTTATATCGAAGTAGAAAAAGAACTGGCCCCTCTCCCAGTGCCTGCGCACTGGCAGCCCGTCAAAAGCAAAACTGGTGGTCAGGTCAGTTTTTCTATATGGTCAACATCAATCACAAAATAACATTTACCTTCAAAACAGGATGGACTTGCCAGGTTGATACCGTTAACCTTCCACGTGACTGATCTCTATCAAAAAAACACTGAGACCGTAGTTGTATATTCGGTGAGACAAGATTTTAAGAATAAACTCAAATAACTGATAAAATCCTTAAGGAGCTGTTCATCATGAAACAACCAGTACGCATTGCCGTTACCGGTGCCGCAGGCAACATCAGCTACTCTTTACTATTCAAGATTGCCGCAGGTGAAATGCTGGGTACTGATCAACCTGTCATCCTGCAACTGGTAGAAATTCCTCAGGCAATGGACAAGCTGAAAGGCGTCGCCATGGAATTGGAAGATTGCGCCTTCCCACTGGTTCACGGAGTCTCATTGCACGACAACCCATTCGACGGTTTCAAGAATGTTCATTATGCAATGCTGGTTGGTGCTCGTCCTCGCTCTAAAGGCATGGAACGCGCTGACTTGCTGGAAGCTAATGCAGCTATATTCTCCGAACAAGGCAAAGCGCTTAACGAAGTTGCCAATCGTGATGTTAAAGCATTAGTCATCGGCAACCCTGCCAACACCAACTGCCTGATTCTCTCCCGTAATGCGCCCGACCTGAGCCCATCGCAATTCAGCGCCATGACTCGCCTGGACCATAATCGCGCCCAGGGCATTCTCGGCAACAAGATTGGTGTTAACCCTGCTGACATCGAAGGTGTCTGCGTCTGGGGTAACCACTCCCCCACCATGTACCCTGATCTGCATCATGCCCGTGTACTGGGTGATGAAGCCGTTATCGATATGATCGACGACGACTGGTACAAAACTGAATTCACTCCACGCATTCAAAAACGTGGTGCTGAAATCATCGAGTGGCGCGGACTGTCCAGCGCTGCCTCTGCAGCTCAGGCAGGCCTTGACCACATGCGTGACTGGGCACTGGGCAGTGATGGCAATATTGTCTCCATGGGCATTATTTCTGATGGCAGTTATGGCGTTGCCAAGGGTATTTATTACTCCTTCCCATGTGTCTGTGAATTTGGCAGCTACCAGGTGGTCCAGGGGTTGCATATCAATGAACATGGGCAGGCTATGATGAAGCGCACAGAAGAAGAACTTCTCGGCGAAAAAGCCGCTGTTGACCACCTGCTACCCAAAGAAACTGCTGAGTCCCGTGAGAATCTGGCGGTTTCCAGCCGTACTGGTCAGACTCAGTTTGATGAAGGCGTTGATACGACAGAGGTTTACTACAAGGCCGATCGTATTTGCTAAAAAATAGACCACACTTCCATTTTATAAAAGCCGGTCATTGATATGATCGGCTTTTTTTATTGCTCTCCTGATATGCAATCGGTGACAAGAAGTGGCAGAATCATCAAAAAAACAGATATCAGGAACCCCTGAAATGAGCGTAGAAGAAACGATTGTCAGCAAACAAAACTCCGCCACTGAAACCGATATCAGACGTCTTACTGACTTACTGCAAAATCAGCGGAACGCCTATCTCAAAGCACCAGCTCTATCCTATGAAGAAAGAAAAAACAACCTACTGGCCTTAAAAAAAGCGCTACTGGATAACAAGGACGCATTTGTTCAGGCTCTTGATCAGGACTTTGACGGTCGCTCACACCATGAGTCTCTGCTTGCTGAATTAATGCCCAGCCTCGAAGGCATCAGTTACTTAATCAAGAACATAAAAAAGTGGATGCGCCCCAGCAAACGTCATGTCTCTATTCAGATGCAACCCGCTTCAGCCAAAGTGGTATACCAACCTCTTGGCGTGGTCGGCATCGTCGTTCCGTTTAATTATCCGTTATTTTTGGCGGTAGGGCCTTTAATCACCGCATTAGCAGCAGGTAATCGCGCCATGGTTAAGATGTCGGAATTCACTCCGGCAACGTCTGCATTATTTGCCCGGGTGATTGCAGATACTTTTCCGCAAGACCTGGTCACCGTTGTTAATGGTGAAGCTGAGGTAGCCGCTGAATTTACTCAACTACCTTTCGATCATATCTTATTTACCGGTTCAACACCGGTAGGCCGTCATGTCATGCGAGCAGCGGCCAACAACCTGACACCGGTTACTCTGGAGCTTGGTGGTAAATCACCCGTCATTGTTGACCGGGACTTTCCCCTGAAGGAGGCTGTAGAGCGAATCTGTTATGGCAAATCACTGAATGCTGGTCAAACCTGTATTGCTCCCGATTACATTCTGGTAATGAACGACCAGAAACAGGCATTTATTGACGCCTATCTCAAAACATTCAAAAAAATGTACCCTAGCATTAACAACAACAAGGACTACACCGGTATCATTAATGATCGACATCATCAACGCTTGCATGGGCTGATAAACGACGCAAAAGATAAAGGAGCCACCGTTCATACAGCTTTTGATCCATCTATTTCTGACGGCAGCCGTCGTATTCCTGTGCATATTCTTACGGACGTCAATGACGAAATGAACGTCATGCAAGAGGAAATTTTCGGACCGGTTCTGCCTGTTATTGGCGTAGACAGCCTGAATGAAGCGCTTGCTTACGTTCAGGCACGTCCAAGACCACTTGCCCTCTATTATTTTGGCTCAGACATTGCCACTCAAGAAAAGGTCATCAACCATACTCATTCCGGTGGTGTGTGCATTAATGAATGTTTGCTGCATGTTGCCGTCGACGACCTGCCTTTCGGTGGCATTGGACCTTCAGGCATGGGCCATTACCATGGCTACGAAGGGTTCCTGACATTCTCCAAACCAAAAGCAGTACTATCAAAAGGTAAGTTCAACAGCACTAAGCTGATTCACCCTCCTTACCGAGGCTGGTTACAGAAGAAAGTAATGAACTTCCTCACCGGAGGCCGATAGCCTGCCAAAGGAAAAACGAAGAGAAAGGAAGAGTCACAATTGAACCCCCTCTTCTATTTCGCTACCATCGCTCCTTTTGATATTTCGCCTTGGAAGCGGTCATCGTTTCCTGCGGGAGAGCCACAATAAATGATCAAAGTAATCTACCCCGGTACCTTCGACCCGATCACCAAAGGCCATCTGGATTTAGTAGAAAGGGCGGCCAAACTCTTTGGAACTGTGGTCATCGGGGTAGCAGACAGTCCCAGAAAACGCCCGATGTTTGAGCTTGATGAGCGCATTCGACTGGCTAAAGAAACCGTAGCACATCTCAATAATGTCACCGTTGTAGGGTTCAATTGTTTGCTGGCGGATTTTCTGAAGCAACAGAATGCCCAGGTTATTCTGAGAGGTTTACGGGCAGTGTCTGACTTTGAATATGAATTCCAGATGGCCAATATGAATAGGCAGCTGGCTCCCCAGGTAGAAAGTATGTTTCTGACACCAGCAGAGCAATACTCTTACATCTCTTCTACTCTGGTGCGAGAAATCGCGTCACTGGGTGGAGATGTATCACAATTTGTTGCGCCTAGTGTGCAAAAAGCTCTGACTGATAAATTCAGCCAGCAATAAAAAGGCGAAACGAGGTAACTTCATGGCTTTAATGATTACAGACGATTGCATTAATTGCGACGTTTGCGAACCGGAATGCCCTAACAGTGCAATTTCTCCGGGCGTAGAAATTTACGAAATTGATCCTGACCTATGTACCGAATGCGTCGGCCATTACGATGAGCCACAGTGTCAGCAGGTGTGCCCGGTAGACTGTATCCCCAAAAATCCTGAGCATGAAGAAACTCAGGAAGAGCTGATGGAAAAGTATCAGATTATTATTGCTGCTTAAGCTTTTTTGGCCGGATGGTTATCCGGTCAACATTTCAAACAATGATCAACTCGGCTAACTCAACCTTATCAAGTCACCAAGCTTACCATCACTGGAATAGGTGATTTCAAATCGACCGTATATTCCTTCACGGGTAACAAACTTCAACAATATGTCATAAGGGATGCTCATAGTCTGACCCGACTCAGTACGCACCTGAACCCTTTTTTTTAACCCTTTATAAAACTGCAGAACTTGATCTGAGTTGAGGCTGACTGAAAACACTGCTTTTGGCATTGCTCGATCCCTTCCGGTATGGTCTATTTCCTTAATTTCATAATTTTAGCAGTGGGTAGCTGACTTTTTTACTCCAAAGAGCTACTTAAAAGCCTAATAATACTGGGGTAAACCCTGATTATGTCTGTACATCTTCTCGCCAATTTTATAACCGACAAATGTAAATACCAGTAACGGCAAACTGCCCAGCAGAGTTGCCGAAAGCCAGGGGCCAAGAATCAAGCTACCGTACAAAGTTGCAAACCAGGCAATCGGCGTTGCAATCAGATACCCAAAGCACCCCGCCATTAAACATCCGGAATATTTGCGTGACAACTGAGGCATAGTCACCGCTAACGCTGTAATAATCCCCATTGGAATAAAAACAACGACATCATGACTAGCAATAGAATCTACCTGCCCAAACCAAAAAAATGCAGAAAGCCAGTACACCAAAGGCCAGAAAATCACCAGCAAGATAAATAGCAGAACAATTAACACAACCTTTGCCATCATCAAATTTCTTATCATCCAAAAAAACCGGTAGGCATCATACACTATTCGGAAAATGGCTGAAAAATTAGAGCGCTATCAGGCATCCTTGCCATAGCATATTATGACATCACAGGATTACTGTCCGGCACCCGGCATTTGAGGCGGCATCAACCCTTCAGGCAACTCCATGTTCTCTGGCATCTGCATCTGTTGCATCACCTGATTGATGGACTCTCTGATGCTGGCAATCATGGCTTTATAGCCATCATCATAACCACGATAGAATGCCAACTCAGCACCGCTCAATTCCCCTTCAGGTTGGATAATAGAAGGTTGCTTTCCTTCCGGATTTTCACCACTAAAGAAAGATTCCATCGACGTAGGAACCGTCAGTGCTACGCGACCACCCGACATATATCCATTAATGAAGCGATCCATCACAAAGGGGTTATCACCGCCAAGCCCGGAAGATCGAAAGGCATCCGAAGCTTCACACCAGCGATCTTTATATTCACTGGCGTTTTCGCCGGAAGCGCAGTCAAACTCATGCAAACCAAGATTGGTGAGGACGGTCTGATAACCCGCATGATAACCGGCTTCTTCAGGATTCCCCTTATTGTCATCAGCTTGAGAGCGAACCAGTAGGCTGTCTTTACCCTGGCGGGCATGACTGACACCATTACGATACCCATAGAGGAAGCTTCTGAATGCTTGATCAGAATGACTCAGACCACTTTCATCAAACTGCGCCTGGGCTTCACACCAAGACTGCTGTGCAGCGCCAGCACGTTCGATATTAATACAATCGTATGTTTCTTCCCCATCAACGAAGGTAGGCACCGACTCATGGACTACCGTGGTGGTTGCTTCAGGGCATTCGGTGGACTCGTTGCACCCCTGTAAGAGAGCAAATACCGCAGCCATCGGGAGTGCGGCAACCAAGATGAATCTTTGCATTTAATCCTCCTTTCCAAGGATTCATTGTTATTTATAACGGAAAGATGACTGCTTCCAGACGATCGAACCCTGAAGGCAGCACGCCTTCATAAAGGCTTCTCGTGTGTCTATTGGACGGAGCGGATTAAATATAGTTCAGTTTTTCTGATTAAAAGGCTTTAAAAAAAAGCCTTTTAAATTACGGACGCACCAGGTCAGGTAGGTCGCCTACGGTCCCCATTGCCAGCTGGACAAGCAATTGCTTAACCGGTGGGAGTTGTTGAGTGATTTTGAGCCCTGTATTCCTGAGCCAGCGAAGAGTCAGATCATCAGCACCAAAGAGAGTCTGAAACCCTTTCATGGCACTCATCACAGCGGCGTTCTGCCCCTTTCTTCGTCTTTGATAGCGATCAAGAATACGACTGGTATAGAATTTATCGCCTCTGCCATGAGCATGTAGCAACTCCTCTGCCAAAACCGCAACATCCATCAGCCCAAGATTGACACCCTGACCAGCCAGCGGATGGATTGTGTGCGCTGCGTCACCAATCACCACCACACCCTGGCGATGATATTGCCGGGCATGACGTTGCCGCAGAGGAAAGCGGTGCCGCCGATCAGAATGAAGCACATTACCCGCACGGTGTTCAAAAGCCTGAGCCAGCGCTGAGCAAAATGCTTCATCGGATAATGACTGAATCCGGTCAGCGTGTTCTGGAACCAGCGACCAAACAATAGAACAAAAGTGCCTACCATCCCTGTCAGGCAAAGGCAAAAATGCCAGCGGTCCTGTATCCAGAAACACTTGTCGTGCATCGCCGTTATGTGGGTATTCTGTTTCAACAGTGGTTACGATGGCGTGATGCTGGTAATCCTTCTGATCTGAAGGAATGCCTGCAACTTTCCTGAGTGTTGATTCTGCGCCGTCAGCAGCAATTAGAAGTGGTGCTGAAATTGTCTGCCCCCCCGATAATCTCACCGAGCCACCAGTGCCTTCGAGGAAATATTCAATCGTTGATTGGTTACCAAACAATGCGATGTCTGAGGTTTCCAGCTTGGTTAGCAGCGCCTGTCGAATGACCTCGTTTTCTACAATATGGCCAATATTGGCTTTCTGAACAGAACGGGCATCAAATGTGATCTCACCGGTTCCTTCACTATCCCAGACCGTCATGTGCTGGTAAGGACAAACTCGCTGATCCACTATGGTTTGCCAAACATCGAGATGCCTGAACAGATTGACTGTTGCTTCAGTCAGTGCGCTGACTCTGGGCTGCCAGGCTGTTGTGTCTGTTATCAATTCCGCTTTAAGCGCCTGACTATCCACCAAAGCAATGGTCAAGTCAGACCGGCCTAAAGCCAGCGCCAGAGACGCCCCTACCATTCCACCACCGGCAATAATGATATCAAAACTGGCATTAAACGTTTCCATCACTTCATTCCTGATTCTGTCTTTCAAAGCCCCATTGCCTTGCGGGCGAAATAATTTTTTACAGGTGTTATAGCATCCAGCCCTACCAACCCAAGATTTCGCGCCAAAATGGATAGACGATCCTGTCGGGCAAAGAGCTTCACTAAAGCATCACAAAACAGCGTAGTAACCGACTGATCACTCTGCTGTTCCTGTTGATAAGACAGCAACCGAGTCAGGTTACCGACATTCTGTTTCTGTAATAAAGACTCACGAATATTACCTGCCAACGCCATAGTATCGCGAATGGCCAGGTTATAGCCCTGACCGGCGACCGGGTGAATCGCGTGGGCGGCATTACCCAGAACCACCAAGCCGGGTCTGACCTGTTCACGGGCAAGATTCATGCTCAACGGGTAAGATTCACGCTTGCCAACGTCAAGAAAACGACCAGCACGATAACCAAATCGTTGCTGAATCAACGCTATAAATGACGGGTCATCAAGAGAAAGTACATGGGTGAGTTCATCATCTGCTACTGTCCAGACCAATGCATAGCGATCGCCCTGCAAAGGCAACAACGCCATAGGTCCTTTGCCAGCAAAGCGTTCGTAAGCCATACCCTGATGGGGGCGATCCATGGTGAGATTAGCAATCACTGCATGCTGGCTGTAAGCCGTTGTTTCACGATAGATACCCAGCTGCTCCATCAATCCGGACCGACCACCATCGGCCAGAACCACCAGAGATGCCGTCAGCGTTTGATCGGATAGCTCGGCATTCATCCCCTCCGGCACTGGCGTCAATTTGCTCACCTGCTCAGGACTGAATACACGCACCTGCTCCATCGCCCTGATCACACGCAATCGTTCAAGCAGGGCTTCGCCAATAACATGATTTTCAACCACATAACCGAGCGCCGGGGCGTTTACATCCTGGTGACGAAGCCGGGTAGTGCCGAAATGCCCCTCATCAGAAACATGCACATCAAGAATAGGTGTTGCTGCGGCTTCCAGAACCTGCCACAAATTGAGCTGATCATAAATCTGACGTGTACCGTAAGACAGCGCCGATGCTCTTGCATCAAAACTGGGTGGGCGTTTGCGTGGTTCGTCCAAATCAAAACTTTCCACCACTGCCACACTTAACCCAAAATCGTTGATAGTGGTTTCCAGTGCACAAAGCAAAGTGGTACCGACCAGCCCGGCACCAACGATTAACACATCAACGTCGGGATTCTTTTTTTTGCTCGATTGATGATCAGCCATAACATCCTCAGTGCAGAGTGGCGCCTTTGTCAGCTTTACTATTTTCAGATTTATTGTGCATCTCATTAAAAACAGCCAACCAGGCCATACGGACAAACTCACTGACTTCCATAAACAGCTTTTCTGACGCTTCATCTTCCTCTGTAGTTTCAATCAAACTGATTTCAGCAAAATCTTTCAACACATCTTCCACCATATCACTGACATTCTGCTGATTGAGGCCCTGACCAAAACCGGATATAAACGACTGACACCAAATACCCAAAGCTTCACTTCTTTGTTGCAGGCCGTCGTCATCATCCGGCAATAGCAGCTGAATCGAAAAATCACCGGCTTCTAACTGCTGCAACGAACGCTTGTAAAGCTGTGTCAAAACAGAAATGGCCGCCTCATCAAGCGTTTTATCGCCCAACTGCTCTGCAACCTGCTCCAGCCAATGTTTTATAGCCGGACGACCACCCGCACTTAACACTCCGCTAATATAACCGTGAATTTCTGAAGGGTGCCCATTGCTGCCCAACTCAACCAGACGATCTGCTAATTCATCAAAAGTAACTGCTTTGGCAGACTCGGATACAGAAGTCATTACATAATCCATAAAATTCAAAATCGGAGTAAGTTTACCAGACTCCTTAATTGATCTGCGCCCTATTTAAAATCTTGTCAGCCTCTATTCCAATGAAATTAGAATATACGATCAGATACTTATGTTTGTGCAAGATCAATATTACCGTGTTATGGTCATTGTTCTGAGATAGCCTAAGAGCTATAGTAACCACAATAACCACGCACACAGGACGCCATGAAAGAGCCAGATTTCATCGCTCTCGACCAGAAAATTGCCTACCTGGTTGATCTCTGTCAGAAGCTGCAGACTGAAAACCGACGACTGCAGCAACAGGAAAAATCCTGGCGCATGGAAAAGGCCCAGCTTATGGAAAAGAATGACCTTGCCCGCAGCAGAATTGAAGCCATGTTAGGCCGCGTGCGGGCTTTGGAGCAGGAATCATGATGGAATTACCATCAACAATCTCAGTAAACATTCTCGACAAGGAATACCGAGTCAGCTGCCCTCCGGAAGAGCGGGAGTCCTTGCTGATTGCTGCCCGTTACCTGAATGAAAAAATGCGAGACATACGTTCAAGTGGTAAAGTCATTGGTCTTGAGCGAATTGCCGTCATGGCTGCACTGAATATCAGCTATGAACTAATGCAGAATCGCAGCAGTGCTGAAGTTGAAAAGGCGGATACCCAGACCCACATCAATCAACTATTGGGCAAGTTGGATCAAGCACTCTCCAGCGTAGAAAGCTAACCCTCAGTTTATCGCATTTTTCTGACACTCCTATACTACGCTGCAACTGCCCTGGCGGTGCAGCAATACCTTTGAAGACCTAAAGACCTCTGGTTGTTTAGCTAAGAAATCAATAGCCAAAAAAACCTACATACATCCACCAAAGAACCGATATAATGCGAGTAAGTCTCTCTGGTCTGTTTGCCAGTCATAACACGTCCCGAGCCGATAATACTACCCAGGGTGCTCCTCGCAGGTGCTGGAGTGCAAGTCCACCTCGTAGTGGAAAGCCCGATTCACCTCAGTAGTACCCACCGTGACCGTTACGGCCACGGGCAAACGTGGCAGCGGCAGTTTGGAGAGACTTATTCAATTCCTTTCATATTGTCTCAATCAATCCAAACATCTTCCGAACCACCTATAAATAAAGGCTTTCAGGTTGTTTTATGAACAGCTTTAACTATTTTTAGGTTGTCTCAAATTGTGTACTTTAGTACATTAAAACCATCCAATCACTCCCAAAGTATCCCCATATGTTACCCCAAAGTATCCCCAGAAAATGTATCCCCAACAGGCCACGGCTATAATTCTGGACTACACTCCTATAACAAATCTAAGAAGTAAGGTTGTAAACATGGCAAAACAAACACTGACCGATCCAAAACTTAGAAAAACAAAACCCCCGGAAAAAGGCGAAATAATACTGACCGACACTAGCGGCCTGACTTGTCGAATACGGTACACAGGCCAACGAACTTTTGGCTGGCGCTATAGGGATGCTTTCAAAGATGGAAAGCTATCAAGAGTCGAGTACGGCGACTATCCAGCCAGATCACTGGCGGATGCCCGTGATATTCACAAAGCGGTCAAAGCAGCCAGAAGTAACGGTGAAGATGTAAAGCAGCTAGATATACTTAATCGCATCATCGCTACAATTATTTCTAACCATGCAGAGCAGCAGGCGGTACATGAAGACGGTTTACGCTTTGAGTCCTTAGTAAATCAATTTTTCGATGATTACATTCGCACCAATGACATTGATGAAAGATCATACAACCGTATCAAAAACCACGTATTACCAACCTTTAAGCATCATAACGCAGACAAGATACCTGAAACTGAAATCAAACAGTGGATCAAAGATAAGAGATCGGCTGGCAAAGGTGTAAGTACAAAAACATTGAATGACACATTGCGTTTTACGAACGCTATGTATACCTGGGCAATAGATAACCATCTGTGCGCCCAAAACCCCTTCTTACCCTTCAAACCAAAGCGCACCGATGCCAGCAGGGATGTATTTTATACAGCTCAGGAGGTACGGATTCTTCTTAGGAATGATGAAGACTATTCCATTTCCGATGACAATCTTTATATCCAGAAGGGTTTGCTTCTAACTGGCACAAGAAGCTCTGAACTGATTCATGCCAAGGTTTCTGAATTTAATTTCAATACCGGACTATGGACTATCCCTGCCAGTCGATTAAAAAACCAGAAACGGATTACGGATAAGAAAGACTTTCAGCTACCTATGTCAACCCAGTTCTCGATTTTGATTCAGGAAGCAATAGCGAAGTTTGGTAACAGTGAGTATGTTTTCGGTAGTAAACAGCTTGTCGTTATTGATGGGATCAGACAGAAAAAACCGACCGGGGTTTTATCTGACCGTAACTGGCGTAACTATATCCGAGACTACCGGAGTCATTACAATATTGCTGACAGAATCAACCATGACTGGCGGCGCACACTGGAAACGCATTTGAGTGATCTGTTCGTTCCTGACCATATAACCACCGCAATGACGGGGCATAGTCGGAAGGGTATGAAGAAAGTCTATAATCGAGCGCAACAGCTAATCGCTTTCCGTATCGCATTCCAGCTCTGGGCGGATTTTATTGATTTCATACGGTTAAGCAATCCTGAATACGCTATTGCTTTCGACGATAAGGTGATGGGAAAAGAGCTGAAAGAAATTTACAGCCAGTTCAACTTCAATCAAAAACTGATCGCAGCCTTTGAAATTTTTGAAGGAAGCTAACCTGTACTGGTTAGCTCAACATCTGATTGAGTGTTGTTTCAACTTCGTTTTTCTTCCACACTCTACGGCCTTTTGTGATCATATGTCCTTCAGGAAAATCCCCTGCTTTGATCAATCGGTAAATAGTCGCCCTGGAAAGAGTGGTCATTTTAATTATTTGATGAATATTAATCAGCTCTGGACTCTGTGCTTCGGTGTTCATTTCTACCCCCTGTCCCACAATCAATTCCTTTTAATACTGTTGTTATATTCCTCATGGGACATCAACACCCACTTCCGTCCTTTGTTCACCAGTCGCCAGCGGTAACTGACATTGATTACCCGGTGTTTCTGTCGTCGGGTTTTTCTTGGCCGTATCTGCCTGTTCTTAACGGCGGTCAGCAGGTCATTGGCTTTTTCCTGTATGGTGGCGGGGGTCATGGCTATTTCCTGTTAATCCGGCGAGCCAGCTTCTGGGCCTTATACTTTGCCCTGGCTTTCTTTTTATTGGGCCGCTTTTTGCGGGGATGATTTCGGTAAGAGCTTTCAGCACTGAATCGAAAATTCTGTAACATGGCGACAATCCTCAGTGCGTAGTAGCTTCATGGCTTTCAGACATGGCATGGAGGCGTACCGCTTCCTGCACCAGAAAGGCTTTAATCACCACTTGCAGCACGATTATTTTTGCATGGTCGCCTTCTTTTTCAGGATCGAAGCCACAGATACCCAGTAACACTGAGGTTGCCAGATTGCTGGCGGCGGACATTACACAGCCATGGCTGGGGGCATCCTGGTCAGCCTGTTCCCGTAAAATGCTGGCAGCTTTGAATAATACTTTCGGGTCTTTGAGGTCATCTAATACGAATTGATGGAGGTCTTTAAATTCAAGCATGGTGTTATCCACAGGCCAGACAACAGCCTTTATTGAGTTATGGTTTAACTTCTTCTTTTTATTACTACGTTCTTTTCTCAAACAGCCGTCAGGCGGAATTAACTGTCCGCCCGACGTTCAGCGGCATCAAGCTGGCGATACAAACGCTGGATGATGTATTTCTGTTGTTCTATCCGGTTGTCCCCGGTGGCTTTGATCAGACTGATCTGGCCTTCAAGGTCATAGGCCGGTTCACTGTCTTCCTGCTTCCTTAATGGCAGCCCATTGGTATTGCGGTAGTTGGCTTCGTACTGATCCTGCACCGCATCCTGTAATGAGTAGCCCGGTTCAGTGGACAGGCCGGACAGGTCTTCACCTATCTGGCGGTACATTCTGGCAAGGGTGCGTTCTTCAGCCCGGATACGCTGCTTCAGATACATGACCGTCAGCCGTTTTTTGCGGTCCGCATCGGCGGTCATATCCGGTGACTGGATCATGGTGAACTGGGGCAGGCTGGTATAGGCTCTGCTGTTTTTCTGGCAGGGTTCATCCTGGTAATACACGGCTTCAGGCGTGTTACCAGAACCAAGGCATTTATATATCTCAGCCTGTGCAGTTTGTATTGTGAGTGTTGCCAGTGCGAGAGCGATACACATCAAAGTTTTCATAGTTATACATCCTTGTATTATGAGAGCGAATCAATACTGCCCGCTTTGTGGGTACTGCTGATAACCGCCCTGCTGGTTGTTGTTCTGCTGGTTATTTTGTTGATGGTTTTGTTGGTTGTTCTGCTGGTATTGCTGGCCTTGTTGCGGCTGGGAATACCCCTGCTGCTGGTTCTGGTTTTTGGAATCCAGAAACTGCATTACGCCGTTGCGCTGATCAAGTACCACTTCAGTAATGGTGTTTTCTTTTCCCTGCTGATCCTGCCATTTGCGATGCACCATTTTTCCTTCCAGATACACCGAACTGCCCTTGTGCAGATACTGGTTGGCAAGGTCCGCCAGTTTTCCGTAGATAACAACACGGTGCCACTGGGTTTCCTCCCGTTGCTGGCCCTGCTGGTCTTTCCATTTTTCGCTGGTTGCCACACTAAAGATGGACAGCGATGTGCCATTGGGCAGGGCTTTGGATTCAGGGTCTTTGCCCAGTCTGCCAATCAGAATTGATTTGTTGACGTTGCCACTCATAACTACTTCTCCCGAATGAGAGGGGGCAAAGCCCCCGGTATATAGATCAGGCCGAGAATTGCCCGATGTAGGTTTTCATAAAGCCGTTCACTTCAGCGTCTACCAGACTCTGAAATTCTTCCGCCATTTCCTTTTTCTGCCTGTCCAGCCCGACAATCCGGCTGACCAGTAGCGGTTTGTCATGGCCGGTCAGGATGGATACCCGCAGTTGAAACTCATAGCCCTGGAACCCGTCGTAAGGCACACAGGTAAAGTACAGATAACTGGGCAGAGTGCTTTCTTTGCTCTTGGCTTCGATGTCTTCCATGGACGAACGCTTGGCACGGAAGTTATCTTCATCGTGATTCTGTTCGGTCTTGGTTTCGATGGTCAGCCGACGGATGGCGCTGTGATTACTCTGCTGCTGAGTATGCTCGGATTGGGAGGTGCCCGGACATGGGAAAAACTGAAAGGCGTAGCCCGACTATGACCGGCAGGGAAGCTGGCACAGGAGCAATGATGAGCGAAGACCGGCTGAACCGTATTGAAAATACGCTGGAAAAAATAACGGACATTCTGGCAACACAGGCTGCCCACGATGAACGGATAACGGCACTGGCCGCAAGGGAACAACGCAGTGAAGAAAGACTGGATGCCGTGGAAGTAAAGGTCCAGCACAATTCGTTCGTTAATTCCGTGTTGCAGTGGTTTTCCGGCGCTGTTGTCAGCGGCCTGATTGTTTATGCAATAAAGACGTATCTGTAAATATGGGCGCACCGAGCAAATACAAACCGGATATGTGCCAGCAGGTACTGGACTGCATGGCCGAAGGAATGCCCAAGAAAGCCGTCGCCAAAGAGCTGGGCATCGCTTACAACACCTTTCTTTCTTACACCGATCAGCACGAAGCATTTGCACTGGCCGTGGAAGAAGGGGAACACCTGGCAGAAGTTTACTGGCAGGATCAGTTTGAAAAAGGCGCACTGGGCCAGAACAAGGATGTGAATCCCACCATGATGATCTTCTATATGAAGAACCGCTTTAACTGGCGGGATCGGCTGGACCAGCATCTGACCGCACAGGGTTTGCCATTGTACGAAGACTGGCTGGCGGATGGCAGCGACAAAGACGAAGCATGACCGGGAAGGGCAATTTCTTAAAGAGTACAAATATTACGCCCGCAAATGCCTGAAGATCAGAACCAAGGGCGCTAAGGTACTCCCGCTTAATCTGAACTCTGCCCAGCTTTATCTGGATGACCGGATTAATGAGCAGTTAGAGCGCACTGGCCGAGTCAGGCTGGTTGTGCTGAAAGGCCGTCAGCAGGGATGTTCGACCTACGTAGAAGGCCGGTATTACTGGAAGGTATCAAATCGCCGGGGAATCCGGGCCTACATCCTGACCCATGAAGCGGATGCCACCGCCAACCTGTTTAACATGGTGCAGCGGTATCACGAACACCAGCCCCCGTTCAGCTTGCGGCCACTGAAAACCAGTTCATCCAAAGAGCTGGATTTTATGCACGACTCTGGTTATCGAGTCGGTACAGCGGGCAACAAGTCGGCAGGCCGTTCCAACACGGCACAGCTTTTCCATGGTTCTGAAGTGGCGTTCTGGCCTAATGCGGAAGAACATCTGGCAGGTGTACTGCAAACCGTTCCTGATGAACCGGATACCGAAGTTATTTTGGAAAGCACCGCTAACGGCGTTGGTGGTGTTTTTTATGATTACGTTATGGATGCTCAGGCTGGTCGTGGTGATTTTGAGCTTGTGTTTATCCCATGGTACTGGCAGGAAGAATATACGGCAGTGGTGCCGCCTGATTTTGTTCTGTCAGAGGATGAACAGGACCTCAAAAAAACCTACCAGCTCACGGACGGACAATTAGCCTGGCGACGTAAGAAGATTTACGAACTGAAGTCGGAAGACAAGTTCAAACAGGAATATCCGTTCACGGTAGAAGAAGCCTTTCTGTTTTCCGGCAGGCCGGTGTTTGATCCCAAGCACACACAGGCCGCCAAGCTGGAATGTTATAAGCCAAAGTATCACTGGCAACTGTCGGCCACTGGCATTGATCGAGATAAGCCCGGACTGCTGAACGTCTGGGAAGGTCGCAAGGCCAGTCAGCGTTATGCCGTTGGTGTGGATGTGGCGGAAGGGCTGGCCCCTGAAAACGACAAGCACGAACACGGGGACTATTCCACCATTGATGTGCTGGATGAAGACGGTTATCAGGTTGCCCACTGGCGGGGACACGTTGCCCCGGATGAACTGGGCAGGATGGTCAACAAGCTGGGCCGGTATTACAACAATGCACTGGTCGGCGTGGAAAGAAACAACCACGGGCTGACCACCATTACCAAGCTGAAAGAGCTGAAGTATCCGAACTTGTATCAGGAAGTTCATGTAGACCAGAAGACGCTGAAGAAAACCAAGCGACTGGGCTGGTTGTCCACCACAAAATCCAAACCGTTAATGATAGATCACCTGGCTGCATTGCTCAGGGACGAGCAATCGGGTGTTTGTCATATCGAAACCATTCAGGAATTACAGACTTACATCATCGAGGACAACGGCAGCACCAATGCACAGGCGGGCTGTTTCGATGACCGGGTAATTTCCTATGCCATTGCCTGCCAGATGGTGCTGAAGATTCCCCGCAAGCGGGCAGTGCCGGTAGCGACAAGGCAGGCCGTGGGAAGGGCTGGATATTAAAGACCACCGACAGCAGAGTACGTTGGAGTCGCCATCGGTGGCCTGCTGCCAGCAAGGATGTATTCAAAAGCTGGCAACAGAATAACTATCGACAAATCAGGGAAGACCAACAGGGAAGAGAATGAACGACGAGCAGGTAGAAAAAGAAATCAAACAGAAGGGACTGACCGCCCCCCGTGTGACGAAAGAACAGATTGATGCACTGGTGGATTCCCTGATCTTCAAAACTCATTTAGTGGAAGGCACCACTACAACGGTCGCCGTTGCCATTCTGCCCAGTGGCTTTACTGCTGCGGTGGCGGAAAGTGCCTGTGCATCGCCGGAAAACTTTGATGCTGATCTGGGAGTCAAAATTGCTATTTCCCGTGCCACGGATCGGGCCAGAAACAAATTGTGGGAGCTGGAAGGCTACCGGCTGGCAGCAGAGCTAAACAATGTCTGACCGGCTGGATCACCTGATGCCCTGGCTGCTGATCATTCTTATTTCTCATTTTCTTATTTTCGGTTAAAGGACTGACCTATGGACTATGGACTGGTACGGGTTGCCACACCGGAAGAAGTGACAAAGATGGAAGATCAGGCCAAGGATCAGGAGCAGCAGGAAGCGTCGGCCAAGGATGCGTTCGCTTCAGACCTGCAAACCCGCTGGCACGGTTATCAGGAAGCCCGCAAGGATGTGGAACGGGAATGGCTGGACGCACTGCGAGCCGTGAAAGGCGAGTACAGCAGTAAGCAGGAACAGTTAATGGATGAACAGCAGGCATTAAGCCGGGTGTTTATCAAGATTACCGCCACTAAGGTCAATGCAGCCTATTCCCGGCTGGTTGATCTGTTGTTTCAGAACGTGGACAGCTTCTGGGATATTGTGCCATCGCCCATGGCGGAGATTCCGGCAGCGATCCGCCGTCATATCCGAATGACTTCCATCAATGAGCTGCTGCCCTATTCATTGCCTGCACAGGTTCGCAACCAGTTGATTCAGGAACGAGCGGATGAAATGGAACGGGCACTGATGGCCGAAGCCATGGAGCAGGCCGACGAAGCCGCCATGCGAATGCGCCGCCAGATCAAGGACTACCTGACCGCTTCCGATGCCCTGACCGACATCAAACAGATGGTGCGGGAGCAAGTCACCCTGGGCACTGGCTGCCTGAAGGTAGCGACCCTGAATGTTCGCAACCATGAGAAATGGGAGAGTGAAGGCGACCAGTGGACGCTGAATAAACAGCAGACCATTGAACCGGATGTGCAGTGGGCATCGGTGTTCGATATGTTCCCCGATCCGTTCAGCTATGACTGCGGTAAGCCCAATGATCTGTTTCGCCGCCACGTTCTGACCAAGCATGAACTGCGGGAGTTAGGAGAAACACCGGGTTTTGATATGGACATGATCAGAACCATTCTGATCGAGTCCCCGGAAGGCAACCATACCCCGCTGGATTATGAGCGTGATCTGCGCAACATCAATGAAACCGATGAAAGTTTTGTCCAGAACCGGCGCTTTGATGTGCTGGAATACTGGGGACCTGTAGACGGTTATCAGTTGCAGCGTTACGGCATCAAGGATGTGGATGACCACGTTGAGTATCAGGCCAATATCTGGACCTGTAATGGCCGGGTGATCATGGCACGGATGAACCCTCTGAAGCCGGAGTCCATACCCTACAAGTTTGTGCCCTATGAAAAGGTGTTGCACCGTTTCTGGGGAGTGGGCATACCAAGGATGATGGACGATTCACAGGATGTAATGAATGCGTCTGCCCGTGCCCTGCTGGACAATGCCGCACTGACTGCTGGCCCCATGTTCCAGATGGATGTTTCCAAACTGCCGGAAGGTGTGTCACTGGAAGAAGCCAAGAAGATTTATCCCTACCGCTTATGGTTTTACGACGGGCAGGTAGGTGAAGGCTCTATGTTGCAGGCCATCAATGTTAATTCCAATCAAAGCCAACTATCGGCCATCTTTGAAATGTTCCGCAAGTTTGCGGATGAAGAAACCAGCCTGCCGTCGTACACCCACGGCGAACAGGGACAGGGGCTGAACAAGACCGCCAGTGGTATGTCGATGTTGATGACCGCCGCCAATGTCGCCCTGAAAAGTGTCGTGAAAAACATAGACGACTACGGCACCAAACCCCTGATTCAATCCCTGTATCACTTTGCCATGCGCTGGAGCGATAACGATTCCGCCAAGCGTGGCGACCTGGATGTAGTGCCTATGGGCAGCACCGCACTGGTGGCCAAGGAAATCCAGTCACAGCGGATGATGCAGGCCATGCAGGTAACGGCTAATCCGGTTTATGGACCAATGACCGAACACCGCTTCCTGTTGAACGAATACTTCAAGTCGCTGGATATTGACCCGGATAAAGCCATGCGGCCTGAAGAAGCGATGAATCCGATGAACATGATGGGACAACCACAACCCAATGAACAAACTGCACCTGACCCCGGAAGAAGCGGAAGCCCTGCTGACCCTGAAGGACAACCCGGCGTTCGCACTTTTCCTCCAACACATGCACCGCCGATGCCAGCACCACCGGGACAGGGTTATCTCCCTGCGGGATGACGTTGAATTGAGAATGGCACAGGGACAGGCCAGCGAGCTGGATGAACTGCTTCAGTTGCCAGACCGGGCCATCAATTTCATAAGGCGGAAAAGCCCTTAGACAGCGAAAAGTTAAGCGTAACGGCCATAATGTACTAATATGTGTTGTTAGATAACACAAAAGGCGATCATTATGGCAAGAACCACATCGGTAACACTGGGCGAATATTACGAGCAGTTCATTGAAAAGCAGATCAGTGAAGGCCGTTATCAGACGGTCAGTGAAGTGATTCGTGATGCGTTGCGCAGCATGGATACGCAACGCCAGAGAGAAGAAAAGCGGGACGCTTTAATCGCAGAGCTTGAAAAGGGAAGGAAAAGTCCTGCTGTTGAAAACTTCGATATGGCAACTCTGATCGACGAGCTTGAACGGAGGTATGATGCCAATTAACTACACCGTTCGCCAAAAGGCTCAAGAAGATTTAATTAGTATCTGGCTTTATACGGCAGAACAGTGGGGAGTTGAACAGGCAGGTCGTTATCTGCAACAAATAGAAGACAAATTTATCTGGCTGGCTGAGAACCCAAAGGCCGGGCAACTGAGAAGCGACTTACCGCCAGCCTGTTATTGTATGCCGTGTAATTCACATCTTGTTTTCTACGACTTGGGTGATGACCAGATTGATATTATCAGAGTGATGCACCAAAGAGCTGATCTGGATAATTGGAGCAATCATTAACAACTAATACACACAAAACGCCTTCGGGCGTTTTTTTTTGATTTAAAGAAACCAGAACCGCCCTTCGAGGCGGTTTTTTTGTACCTGAAAAAAACCAATAACAAAAGGCAAAGGAAAAACTGGAAGCCGGTGAAATTAACAATGTGCAACTGGTGTTTGCCGATACCGGCAACGAACATCAAGACACCTATGACTATGTGCAGTATCTGAAGGAAGAAGTATTTCCTGATCTGCCGTTCACTATCGTCAATGCCGACTTCGCACGGCAAATAGAAGGTAAGCGGAAATACCTTCAGGAACACTGGGAAGACGATCTGGTTGAATCCGGTCTGACCCACGAACAGGCACAGGTGCGAGTAGCTAAAGCACTGTCTGTATTGAAGCCAACCGGCAATCCGTTTCTGGATTTGTGCCTATGGAAAGGGCGCTTTCCGTCCACCCGTCGCCGGTTCTGTTCAGAAGAACTGAAGCACCACCCCATTGACCGGGAAGTGATTCAACCGGCACTGGATAACAACGATGAAGTGTGGAGCTGGCAGGGTGTGCGGGCCGATGAATCCCCAAGCCGTGCCAAGCTGCCGGAAATGGAAGAACACCCCAAACGCTGGGGCTTAGTCACCTATCGCCCGATTCTGAAATGGACGGTAGAAGATGTATTCGCCATGCACCGCAAGCATGGCATCAAGCCCAACCCGCTGTATAAGCAGGGCATGAAACGGGTGGGCTGTATGCCCTGTATTCATTGCGGCAAGCAGGAAATGCGGGAAGTCAGCCGCCGTTTTCCCGAAGAAATAAAACGCATTACTGAATGGGAAGCCATGGTCAGCGATGCCGCCAAGCGTGGAGCCAGCACCTTTATGGATGCCAGAACCACTGCCCGGATGCTGGGCACTGGCACCAGTGTTGATGAAATTCACCACAGTACCCACGGCATTGATGCCTATGTGGACTGGTCAAGAACCGCCAGAGGGGGCAAACAGGTAGACCTGATTGCTGTCAGTGAAAAAGACGACATCCCGTTATGCAGCAGCATTTATGGGCTGTGCGAATAAAAAGATTCCAGTTTCAGAACCCACCAGAACGGTGGGTTTTTTTATGCCTGTCATCCCCGGACAAGTGACCGCACCCCGGACAAAACAGGCCAACAACCAACCAAGTGGACAAGCCTGGAGCCGTCAGCCCGATGGTGAGCGCCCCACAGGGAGAGTGATGAATGGGCATTGATGCCGAGCAGTTAGATAAAGAAGCCGATGCGGATTTTGCACGGATGATGGGACAAGCTGAACCGGCTGAAGCGCCGACACAGGCCCCCGCCCCCGCCGAGGATGTACCCCCGCCACCCGCTGCCGAGCCGGAGCCTTCGCAAGAAGCGCCTGCGCCGACCGGCAGTGAAGACTGGCAGGACAAGTTCAACAAGGCCGAGGAATCCCGCAAGAACGCCCATGCGCTGATGACACAGGCTACCCAGAAAGCCGCAGACCTGGAACGCAGTAATCAGGAAATGCAGCAGCAACTGGGGCAGCTTCAGATGCAGGTAAACCAGCTTAGCCAGCAGCCACCGGCACAGGCCGCACCGTCGCAGCCGGATACCGACCAGTTCAGTGAATTGCGTGAAGACTACGAAGAACTGAACCCGGTATTCAATCAGCTCGACGAAGCGACCAGACGCAATCAGGCACTGGAACAACGGTTAGCCGCCATCGAGCAGGCCCGTCAGCAGCAGGAACAGATCAGCGAAGCCGAACAGTTCTGGAATGAAGTACGACAAGTTCATTCTGACGTAGACCAGATCGCCGCTTCCCCTGACTTTCAGGGCTGGTTCGCACGGCAATCCCCCGGCATTCAGCAAATGAGCAAGGTTAGCCCGGAAGGGGCTGCCCATGTAATGACACTTTACAAGCAAGCCGGAACTCACTCTCCCCACCCGAATGCAGCAGGCACAGCAACTGTCCGAACCGCAAGTGCGGACACGGACGCAACCTACTACTCAGGGTGGACTTCCGCAAATGACACCGGACCAGATCGCCGCTTTGCCCCAGAAGGAATACGAGGCAAACGAAGCGAAGTACGACAAGATGCTGGAACAGTGGATAAAGCAGGGAGGTCAGCTCTGATTCTGAATCGGAAGATTCAAAGGACTTGAATCATGGCAACTTCTACGTTTCCAACCGGAGCAATGGCGAACAGTGTTTCCCAGATTTACTCCAAAAAACTGAACGCTAAGTTCTACAAAAGCACGGTACTCGCCGCTATTTGTAACACCAACTGGGAAGGCGAAATCCAGTCTGAAGGTTCCAAGGTGATTATCCGCACCCGCCCTGATGTAGCGGTGAAGGATTACGACCGTGCAACCGGCGTTGAATACGACGACCTTAGTTCGCCAAAAACCGAGCTGTCCATCGACCAGACCAAGTATTACGCCTTTGTCGATGATTACATTCAAACCCAGCAGTCAGACATCGCCCTGATCAATGAATCTTCTGCCGATGCCGCAGAGAACATGAAGATCGCCGTGGATGGTGACGTACTGGGCAACATCTATGCGGATGTGCCCGCTGCCAACCAGATCGCTGCCCCGGCAACAGGGGTGGTTGTGGATAAGACCAATGTTCTGGATTACATCGTGGACATGGGCACCAAGCTGGATGAACAGAATGTAGGTGAAGCCGGTCGCTGGCTGGTGCTGCCACCATGGATTTGCGGGCTGATCAAGAAGTCTGATCTGAAAGACGCAAGTCTGGCCGGTGACGGTACTTCCATTCTCCGTAATGGCCGTATGGGAATGATCGACCGCTTTACGCTGTATGCCTCCAACAACCTGGCAACCGCCGGTGGTATTACCCAGTGCATGGCCGGAACTAAGGACTTTGCTTCCTTTGCTTCGCAGTTCATCAAGCACGAAAGCCTGACCCTTGAAAAGCACTTCGGTACTGGACACAGGGGCTTGCAGGTTTACGGCTACAAGGTGACGAAGCCGGAAGCAGGTATCTTGCTGCCAGCCAAGAAGTCTTAACCGCCGTAACCAGACACCCCGCTTTTAAGCCGTAGGCGGGGACCATTCCCACATTCATGGAAGAAAAAAAGTATGTCATTCAATCTGGAAACCTGCCGGAGCAAGGACGAACTGGAAGCCTTTGCCAAGGAAATGTTCGGCGTTGATCTGGACAAGCGTAAGAAGCTGGACGAGCTGAAGGAAGAAGTTACCGCACTGATTGCCGGTTCACTGGACGACGACGAACCAGCAGCAGAGCCTGTTGCATCCACCGATGTTGAATACGTTCTGAACAAGAAGACCAAAGCCGTCTTTCATTACCAGCCCCATTTTGCCAAGCGACTGGGCATTGACCTGATTCCCTGTGACAAGAAAGGGAAAACCCTGAAGGGATAAGCATGGACGTTATCAGGATATTGAGCCGGGTACGCCAGCTATTGCAGGACGATGACACCCGCTGGACCAATAACGATTTGCTGAATTGTTTCAATGAAGCACAGATCGCCGTGGTTCAGAACCGCCCGGACACCTATTCACAGGTGACGACCTTCGAGTGTCAGAACACTGCACGGCAGACCGTGCCCGCTGCCGCTTACCGGCTGATGGATATTATCGACAACCTGAGTACTGGCAGGGCTGTCACCAAGACCACCCGTGCCACCCTGGATTCCATGGTTGCCAACTGGTCAACCACTGCCGGATCGGAAGTGGAGCAGTTTATCTATGACGAAAAAAGCCCCGGTGTGTTTTATGTGTATCCGGTGCCTGCGGCTAACCATCAAATCCATATCCTGATCAGCCGCACCCCAACCCCCGTTGCCATTACTGACTTTGATAATGATGCCACTCAGATGGAATTGGATACCGTGTGGCTGAACCCGGTGATCAATTACATGATGTTCCGGGCGTACATGATGGACGGGGAAACCGAAGGGAATCTGATGCAGGCACAGAGCTATCTGAAGATGTTCGCCAATGATCTGCAACTGAAATGGAATGTGGACCTGATATTCAGGCAGCAGCTTCAGGGGGATGTGGTCAATGGCTAGTCTGGATAAATACCTGCCCCGAATCCGCCCCCACGTTAAAGGCTGCCCGGACGTTGCCATTAAAGATGCCCTGCTGATTACCCTGCGGGACATCTGCTACCGAACCAATATCTGGCCTTACAGCACCAGTCTTTATCTGGTGGATGGTATTGAAGAATACGAGCTGGACAGCTTGCCCAATACCGAAGTCGCCACCGTGCAGGCGATTATCCGACCGGATAAAACCCGGCTGCAAGGGCGGGACATTCTGCCACCTTACGCCAGCAAGGGCACTCCCCGTTATTTCCGGCACTACGAACGGGGCACGATTACCGTATCCCCGATTCCGTCCAAGAACGTACTGCACAGTGCCGAACTGACTCTGATGCCTACCCTGTCGGCGACCGAAGTACCGGATTCACTGTATGCCGATACCGCCGAGTTTGCCCCCTGGGGCGTACTGGCCCAGTTACAGATGATAGAGCAGGAAGACTGGCACAACCCCCAATCAGGCCGAATACAACCGCCAGCGTTATGAACGTGCCCTGTATCGCAAGCGGATACGGGGACTGGTAGGCGTGAGCGCCGCCGAACAGACCGTAGCAAGGAGAGGGTTTGTCTGATGCCACTACCCACCGAACAAAATTTGCCTGATATTCTTCGTGGTGACAGCTTCAGAAGGCATCCCCGTCCGCTTTACTGATCTGAATGGCGATCTGATTGACCTCACCGGCTGGACGCTGATCTTCACCATGAAACACCACCGGCTTCAGGATGATGCCGACGCAGCCTTACAAAAACGACTGACAGTGACAGGCTCAGAAGCCCTGGTACTGGTTCAACCGGAAGACACTAACGAGTTACCCCCTTACACCTACGAATACGACATACAGCTTTCCACACCAGACGGCAGTGGGGTTCGCACTTTCTTGATGGGTAGGGTGCGTATCGAATCGGGCGTGACGCATTCACTCAGTTAGGAGACATGGAATGTCAAATCTGAATCTGGCAGAAATCAATGTACAGCTTATCAACGAGGCCGATTTAATCGTCCAGCAGCGTGAAGCCGTAGCGCAAGATAAAGCTGCCGTAGAAGCTGCTCGTACCGATGTAGAAAACCGTCAGTCTGATGTTACCGAAAAACAAACCGATATCACTGTAAAACTGGGACTGGCCAACAGCGCGTTATCAGCAACCCAGGGTCACGAAAGCACCGCTGAGAACCTGCGGGACGATGTAATGGTTCGGCAGCAGGACATAGCGGATAAGCATGAAAAAGTGGAAAGTGCCCACATATCGGTGCAGGCGGTCAACGATATCACAGCCCAACGCCAACAGGATATAGAGCAAAACCAACGGCAGGTTGAGGCCAGTAAACAGGATGTTATCCAACGACAGCAGGACATTGAAACCCGTCAGCAAGACGTAACCGTCAGGCAAACCGACATTATTGAACGGCAGTCGGATATCACCAGCAAACAGCAGCAGGTAACAACCGACCGACAAGCCGTGGCTAATGATTTGTCAGCCGTGAACCAAAAACTGACCGAAGCCACTGCACAGGCCGGTATCGCTACAACAAAAGCTGGCGAAACGGCGAGGGATTCAGAAACAGCGACACAACAGGCAACGGTATCAACACAACAGGCCACCATCGCCACCGCACAAGCCACAGAAGCCACAAACCAAAATAGTGCCGCCGCTGTATCCGCCGCGTTAGCTGACACACATTTACAGTCTGTAAGCGTTAAGAAAAACGAAGTTGAAGCACTCAGGAACGAGGTGAGAGAAGCTAAAGAAGAAGCAGTAGCCATCGTTCACAACGACGAAGGTTCATTAACGAGCAGTGGCGGTAAATATCCGGTTGCTGACTCTAGCGGGCATTTAGACGTTAACTGGACTCCTCTGTTGGCGGCTATGTATCCGTATAGCGGGGTGATTGGGAGTGTTGATAAGAATAACCTGTTTCAATTTGATCAACTTGATGATGGCTACTGGGCTAACACCTGTAATCTAAGAGGGAATATTGCTTTTAATATTGCAGGGCGCTTTGTAAAAACACCGGGCAAATGGGAAGTTGATTCGTGGTTTAGAAGCAGAATCCACCGCCGCCAGAGCCATTGCCTTCGACGACATATTCCTCGACTGGAATGGCAACGTCGTTACTCACCGATCCATCGAACCACACCGAACCGTCACCGGCTTTGATAGAGATTTAAATTGCCGCAGAGCATGGCTACAGCAAGGTTCAGACTGGTTTGTATCGTACCAGTGATTCAACAACCTATTTGCTGTTGCTTGGTCGTGTAACTCGGCGGAATCAGGGTGGATTTCACCCTGTATTTAATAAAGATGGGAGTACAGGATTTAAACGCACCAGAGATACAGACCCGACAAGGCAGGGCTGGACTATTTACTGGCACTCGCAACTAGCCTTTTTACCGACATCAAAAGAAGACTGCTTCAATGATGCTTATGTTGCTGTAGGTGGTGCGAAGTTGGAACAAAGTAATACCTCGCATTTCCAGCGTCCAGAAGCAAACGGACAAAATAAAAAAGGCGCATACGACGCCATCTACGCCGACGATTTCACACCACTCTACTACTCCGCCGCTACTGGCATTGCTCGATATGATTTGATGATGGATAACCTGAATCGGGCTATAGCTGGGGAGACGTTTAGTGGGGCTGAGGGGACGATATTAGCCGGTTTTGAAGCGGTATACACTCAGAATGATGAAGGGCGACTGACGATACACACTAAATGCCCGGAGGAATGGCCGTATAATGGAGACTTTGGTAGTCGAAGTGAAGTGAGAGGTACTCCTGCATACATCCAATCTGGAGCTTTTAAGGGGTATAGGCTTAAAGTAATGTCCGTCTGGGGGCATGCTTCATACAAGTCCC
>CBDAQW010000028.1:0-102230 GCA_965199185.1 Endozoicomonas sp.
AACCATCAGCGCATTGTGGGAAGATGGGCTTGTACCGAAGGCTTGAGCAACAGAATATTTATACTATAGCCGTTGATCGTCGCTTACCGGGTTCATCGGTATCGTCTATCACCAGTAACGAGCAGGAGGCTGCGAAGGAACTGTGTCAGCTGCTGCTTCATGAAAAATCGGAGCAAGATTCTCTGGTGTATTTTGGTGGTATCAACAGTATGGAGTGCAGTGAACTCCGTCTTGCCGGAATTTATCAGGCTCTGGAAACCAGAAAGGCAAAACAGCTGCTTCAGGTGTTTCATCGGGATTATTCAGTGGCGGCCGGTTATCAGCTGGCAGAAGAGTATTATAAGGATCAGGGATTTCTGCCAGAACATCTGTTTACCGGCTCTTTCTCGCTGATGGAAGGCGTACTGAAATACCTTCACCGATACCCTGATCAGCGTCCACCCTCTCTGAACTGGGCGACCTTTGGGGATTCTTACATGCTTGACCTGTTGCCGTTTACGATTCACTCCTCCCGACAGGAGTACGGTAAAATTGCCAACCAGTTCTTTACTCTGCTGCGTGAGAAACAAAACGGGCATATTGTTATTCCAAGAACCCTGGTGAGGCGTGATCAGGCGACCTGTTAGCGCCTTATGCCTTATCACCGAAAAAGGCGGAGGGGTAATACTGCCAGTGACTGCAACCCGGGTCTGAATAGTCATCTCTCTTAGGCTGTTTTTCTCTAAGAGTGGTGTTTCTCGACGGTGAGCAAACGATGATAAAGTCTGCATAATCAGAAAACTCTGCAACCAAAGTATGGAATGTATTGCCCATATCGAATATAGGAAAGTCTGGATGTTCTGACGTTACCATCTCTTCTGAGACATACGTAGTATACTCTGCTTTTATTCCCGACCTAATCGCTTCCTTTATGCAAATGTTAGTGTAACAACCAGCAATGAGTATTTTGGAAATATCATTTCTAATAAGAAAGTTAATAAATTCATCAACAGAAAAAGCTATCGATTTCAACTTTCTTGAAAGCATGAAAAAATGGAGAGCGCTGTATTATTTCCGGGATTATTTTAACAATTGGCGGATAAAAAAGGCCTATCTCTTTGATCTGATACCGTTCTGTCTGAGAAAATAAAGCAACAACCGGTATTTCATTTTCCACGGCCTGAATAACCAGTTTTCTGAGATTATCCTGGAATTCAGAGGTGCCAGGAAGTGGGACGACATATTGTTGTTGACCCGCAAAAAATTCAAGTTCTTCCATATCAATCACAACAACAGCCAGGTCATTACTCTGATAATTGTTGATAAACTCAATGGCATCTGCATACAAGCATGCCCAGGACTCAAAGCAAATCAATACCATCAGCACTAGCTTGCGGATCATTGTGCCGTACCTTTATTTATGGTGCTCTTATTTGTTTTGTACTTAAGATAGCCGATGTCGCCAAGGCTGCAATGTCTTGCAATCAGTCAACTTATCCCATCGCGGAATGACCACAAACAAAGCAGGTCCTGACGAGCAACCGTCTATTGCTTCTGAAAAAACTGTTGAAGCATGTCGGTATCACCTTCAAACAAGTGATGATAGTTTTCACAGAATTTTTTCTCATTGGGCTCAAGAAGTACTTCGATAGAAGGTGCTACGTCCTCTTTCCAGGCAGGCAGTTCGAGACCGTGCTGCTTGCAAAGGGTGTGAACCAACATTTCTGCAACACCTCCCGGCCTTCTATGGATTGGTGCAGCGTGAACATACCACCAGTGAATTCTGGGAATTGCTCCGGTATCGCCTGCTCGGGCCTTGTCAATCAGGAGATGGATTTGTTCTAAAGCGTTAGGAATTTCAAGCGGCAGACCGTGGTTCATAATAGCCAATTCGTCCTTTCCATTTTCTTTCCGTACTGCGGTTGTCGGGTTATTGAATTTCTGATGATAAAATTTGGCAAGGGGGGAGTCAGCATCTGCTTCGATAAAAGTATACCCTGTTAAATAAATTTGCTTACCATTGTCAGCTTTGCCAATCACGGTAGATACTCTGACACCCGTAGTGAATTCTTGATTCCCATCTTTATCGTAGAAATCAGATAACGTGCTGGTGAAGTCCACAAAGTTATCATTAGTCTCCAGACTGACAGCTCTTTTTGCAGCATAGGCATAGATATTTTGCAGCTGGGTGTGGCGCGGGTATAGAAGCGTGTGTGGCTTTCTGATAGATGGATCTTGAAAGGCATAAGATTTCACCAATCTTTGATAATTAATTCTTTGTCCATAGAGATCTTCAGAATTATTCCGTGATTTCTCAATATCTGATCTTAGTGCTTCACAAGTCAATAGTAGCTGTTCTGAAGGTACATCTTTCTTTAACTCGTTATACAGCTTCTCTGCTGCTCCGTAGAATAACTCATTCCATCTTTCGGGTTGGGGGTAGCCGAAGTCTGGTGTTATTCGTCTGGCCATACGGCTAGGCAACCCCTTGCATCCGGTTGCCCGAGACATTTCCGGAATCTTGCTGGAAGTTGGCTGTTCACTTTGAACGTTTTTACCGACAAATTGAGCAGCAGCTTTAGCGTCGCCCACTTTATCATCGACGGAATTTTCCATGATTGTGGGTCGATTGATAAAGGGATTACATTAGATGGTGTTATTCATTTCTCAACAGGTTGTTTTTTCCAATGATGCGCCAAACCATCTTGAAAAACTCCACCCTATTCCATCTATCTTTTATTACTGACCTTCGGTCTTTAATTTTTCCGATTCATATTTATAAAAAACGAGGCTATATGCCTCGTTTTTTATATTGCAACTTCGACATCAGTAAATCATTACATGTACTTTTTAGTGAATTTCTTGGTCCCCTTAGCCGGTCGATAAAGATCTGCAAAAAAATCAGAAAACTCTGCAACAACTTTCCCCTTAAACAAATTATTAAATTGAAACGTACTTTTGATCTTTAAGATACTATCTTCATTTGGAAGGGCTCTTCTTTGTCCTGAAGAAGGGTATTTTATTTTTAACGCATTAATAAAAAGCAATGCCTCATCCTGACTTTTAACTGCTTTAGCAGCTTTCATTAATTCCTTGATATTTAAACGGACCAGAGTATTTGGATTTTTCAAATCCAGCTCACAGGCTGTCTTAACCTTGCTTCCAGGCTTTTCCGGAGGTCTGCCTCCGCTTCCTCCGGAGGAGGAGGAATGGACAGAATCCATGTACTTCGGGTAAAAAGTCAAATAGCTACTTGATGTTCCAGACCAGGCTGCTCTAGCAGCAGAACCACTGGAACCAGACGTTCCTTTCTGTTCAGAGTCAGCATCGCCAGGTTGCTCCTCTTCTGGTTTTTTTTTGATATCAAATTGCGCGATAACCGCCTCATGGGGGTGATTGTTTAAGCTATGCATCTGCTTGCGTTGCACAACATCTTCACCACTGAAAAACCTTTCGCGGTAAGGCCTGGTAATGACGGTGTCCGTATCTTCATCGATATAAAAAAACGTTTTTTTTTCTGTTTCAGAAAGAGTCACTCCCAATACCTTTTGCCGGGCTATATCCTCCTTGTTGAGAAAATAGATATCCTGCTCTGGTTCTGCAGGCAATGGAGGGCTGGAAACAGAAGGAACCTCCACATCAAAAATCACCTTATATTGGTTATCACCTACTGAAGAGCAGGCAAAAGCACCTTTATAAGAACAAAGCGTCATATCTTCAGTAATGAGCTGCGGCTGTTTACGCACAGGAAAAAAAGATCCTAAATTTATCCCCCCACCTACGAAGCCAGACAACACTGAGCTATCAGCATTAATTAAAGGAGATAAAGGCTGCAGTAAAAAAACAATACTCACCCTACTGACAAATTGGCGCATTTTATGATCCTGTCCTAAGTAAGCTTTAAAGATAGAAATGGAATTAAAAATTGGCAAAAAATATTCTATCCATGCTTAACCCATGTTGTATCGAGGGCAATATTTCTGTAATCATTCATAATCACGAAATTAAACGATCGTTTAAAAAAAATAGGTAAAAATTATCATGTTTTGAAATAAGCACCCTTCTTTTCAAGACTTTCAAATCCTGCCGAATACTTTTCCCGCATACATTTTAAATTGGACTAAACAAAACGACTGTCCATGTTGCCAGACAATATAGCTCTTTTTCGAGGTTTGGCTGAGTAAGGCTTTATGAAAATTGTCGTGTACAGAGTTCATATCCATAAAAAACGAGGCATTAAGCCTCGTTTTTTATGATTGTCATTTGTATATCATCTGATCACAAAGCACTAAAGTTGTACCTTAGCTGGAGGCGTGCATGACTCCAATCGACATCATTTGCATTGTCTTTGCCGCTATAATCGTCTCGACCGGAAGCCCATGTGGCACCAAGCCAAAGATTTTCAACACCGGGTACATCGTAGTTTACACGAGCGTAATATTCCCAGCTTTTGAGATGATCATTCTTACCCAGCATATAGCCGGTATCTAAGATTAATCCGGCAATACTTTCAGATAAGTCATAGCTAATTCCAGCATAATATGAGTTCATACCTGGTGCATCCAGAGTCACATAATAAGCATTGTCTGTTAACAGATTGCTGCCACCATTCTGATTGCCGCCTGTCCAATTCAGGCTCCCCAACTGGTAATCATCCGCTTTACCATAAGCTAGCTCTAACAGCAGAGGCCCGGTTTCATAAGCGACCTTGGCACTCCAGAGACCAGCGGTATCATCACCCTGTTGACCCTTTGCAGAACCGATAGCGACAATATGCTGATAGTTACCAGATACCGTCAAGATGCCATCAGAAACAGCAAATGGATAATCGACTTGCCCAAAATACTGGCGACTGTTGTTGCGTTGCTGCCCATAAGCTGCTGACAAGGTCAGATCATTATTAAAAACATAATGCGCTCCCGTCAGATAAACTTTACCGTCAAAGTCTTCCAGCTTTTCTTGTGTACGTCTGCTACTTCTTTTTATTTGATGAACGTACGCATCAAAATCCCCCAGGTCCACTTCAATAGAAGCAAACTCTGTCAATTCTGGTGTCAGGCGAGAATCAGAGTCAGAATATAACTCGCTGTTCAGCTTTCGGACACCGTATTTGAATTGAGCAGCTTCGTTCAATTTAACTTTTGCAGTAGCAGCATACTTAAAAATATCTTCATTTCGAGTGCCACCGTCCAGCAGCCCCCAAGAGCTTTTTTTACCATCATCCTTAATAAGACCAACAGCGCCATAAAGGCCGACATCAAAACCAACAAGATCATAAAGGTAACCAGACTTATATTCAGCTCGTATACCTTGCGCCATGGCATGACTTTTTTCTGTACCCTTAGAAGGATTATTTCTAAAATCCTCTTCACCCCAGAAGTAGTATGTACGCAGACCGATATCCAAAGATGCATCATCAACAAATGAATTGACATCTGCACCAAAAGTTGAAGAAGCTACCCCTAGAACAGCTAAAGCTAGAGCGGCTTTTTTAAACATTCTATTAACCTTCTAAAAGCTCAGGATGAACAGTATTTTCTTACTTGCGACCATCCTTAAATGAATTAAGATTGATGAACTGCGAGACTATCCAACTAAAACCTTACTTTCAACTTGGGAGATACAATGAAAAGCTTTTCACAGAAAAATAAAGCAACTCTTTCCACTGCTTATTTTTTGCTCAGATAGGGTATAAGCAAAGAATTAACATTAGTATTCAGAAAAATCATACAAACTATGACTTCTAAGTAGCTTTATTTGCTTTAATGTCGAGAGTTATTTGTGCAGTCGAAGAAGAAACAAAGGCATCTTTGCAATCTTTTTCAAACAACAACTCATGACAAGTTATAACAAAAAACACCGCCCCACCGATACACACCAAGCTATACTGTCACTCTGCTATTTCTCAGTTCTGTTCAGAACTTTATGGAAGTCATATATGGAAGCTGTATAAAGCCATGTACAAGATGTATAAAAAAATCTTGCTGATCTTCTTGCTGCAATGCGGTCTCTTTTTTTCTGTCTGTGCCTCCGCAGGCATAATAGAAGCCACGAAGCCAGACTATGGTATTGTTTATGCTGCCAGTTTAGGACTTTCATACCTCCTCACACCACAGAAAGAGCCACGTTATCGGTTATTCAAAAAACCTTCCGCTCAACAGGAAACTAAACCAAAATCCACCGTCTATGTTTTGAAATGGTCTGCATCACCCGATGCCTTCTTAGATACTGATGCGATTCAACTTGATCTGTGTTTTGAAGCTGAGGCTTATCCTCAAATTGTTGCCGATGCCAATATCACAAAAAGAGTTGACAGCGAAACTTTTAATACCATTTACTCCTTGATACCGGTTATTGATCAAAACCATAAAAGCATGATTATTTCACTGCAAGGTAAAGCCAGTTTAAAACTTGGGTGCAGCTTTCTAACGGTCAATAGAAACCCGAACTTCGTCGTCGAATTCATCACCCCTGATTTTATATACAGCAAAGAAATACATAAAGCCAGCGGGATAGAAAGCATCCCGCTCAGTTATTTTTTATCCAAAGAAAATACATCGCCAAGAACGCACGGAAATTGTTGCTCAGGGTGTAAAAAATCATCAGAAGTTAGCTGCTCAATCAATTACATTGGCAAATCTCGTCAGAATTCTCGTTCTTCGATGCGCTCTAATAAAAATACGAACGGAGGTAGGGATGGCAATGACGAAAACGATAAAAATAAAAAAAACAATAACAAAGAATGTAATGAAAATTTATCAAATTCGATAGACCTGAGAATCTTAGAGGAACTGAAAGAAGCACTTCATCGCTATGTAAACAGTGAAGTGGCGGTCAGGGCTCGTATTTACAATGAGCTAAATGATAAATTACCTATTTCAGATGAGAGAATATCTCCCTTGGTTAATTCCGGTTATTTTCTTCGACATGCCTTGTTGCTATTAAACCCAAACAACATTTGGAGACCCATACTGGAGGATATTTCGAGGCAGGAAAGCACATTTAATATATTCATTCGTGACATCATTAGTAAGGATGAGATCATCACGATAATTCATACCATTAATTATCATACATATATGCCAAACCAGGAATATGAGAATGCAATAGCGATTCTTGATGAAATAATAGAGCAACATGACAATCAAGATAAAAGTGAAGACGAAAGCGCAGACAAAAACGAAAGTGTACATGGATACAAACCAGAACCATCTTCTTTTAATAATTTTACTTTTAAAGAATTCGAACCATCTACCTCAGGAGAAACGCTCACCCATCTTCCAGAATTAGACTTAATGAATGATATTTTTAGCGAAATTAAAGGCGCTCCTGATAATGCTTTAAAGGCATTTTTTTCAAGTGATGTGGCTAACGATGAACTTCCACCCCTTGATGAAGATGACAGCATCGACTATCTCTAATGGGTTCGTCTGAAAATAATGTCCTCAGACACTCGTCACTCCCATAGAGGCATTAAAGAAGATTGCATTGAGAATGTTATTTCTAGACAGCCCCTTACTCCATTTCAATTTCTTCAGTTTCTGTTGCTGGTGGTTGAACGAGCAGAAAAGGTAATAACAACAATCCGATACCTGCTGAAGCAAGTGCAATGACAATGAAAAAGCCATTCCAGTTAAAATGCTCAAGAATGATCGTGATTGGGTAACCGGCAAGCGCAGCACCCATGTAGGCAAATATGCTGACGAATCCGGTGGCTGCTCCCACAGAATTTTTATGGGAGCACTCTGCAGCAGCCATTCCGATCAGCATTTGTGGACCAAATACAAAAAAGCCAATGGCAAACAGCCCTGCTGCCTGCAATACAAAACTAGCCATAGGCATTAACCAGAAAGCAGCTACGGACAAAAAAATACCGATAGAGAACAGCAGATTTATTGGTCCCCGGTTGCCACCAAATAGTCGGTCAGAGCCCCAACCAGCCACTATTGATATGCGTTTACGCTATGCGACAGTCTTTTCAAGACAAGCATAAGCCGTATGTTCCGCCCGAAAGAATCCCAGAATTTTCTTTTTCTTCCTCTGCAACGATTTAAGTCCAGAACTCACCGCGCGGAGAAATGCCTTTTTGGTTTTCAATGCCATACGGCCAATATGCCCTGATTTCAGAACACTCCAGACAAGTTCAACAGGGTTCAGTTCCGGTGAGTAGGGTGGCAGTAGCTGTATGTCAAGAAGCCGCTCTTCTTTCTTGAGATATTTCATGACTTTCTTGGCGCTGTGTGCAGAATGACCATCGGTTACGATCATTACAGGACGATCATGAGATGCGACTATTTGCTTCAGAAATTTTATGAAAACATCCGCATTAAAGCGGCCGGTAATTGTCATGTAGCGCATGTGTCCTTCACCACTGACAGCGGCGATCATGTTGATGCCAAAGCGCGCGCCGGTTTTGGTGACAGTTGGCGTATAACCTTTTTTGCTCCAAGTTGTACCGGAGTGATAGTCAGAACGTATGCTCGCTTCATCAATGAAATAGATAATAGCCCCTTCCTCTTCCGCCTGTTTACGAAGAGCTGGATAACGTGTATCCAAATAATCCTGTACTTTTTTTTTCGCTCTGCTGCCAGGCTTTTCGCACTGGCCGCTGAGGCGTTAGACCCATTTTTCTGAGCATCTTACTGACACCAGGAATGGTGATGTTGAACTCTGTTTTGATCACCGCTGCGATGATGTCCCGAGACCACAGTGCTTTATAAAAACCGTAAAACGTTGGGTCTTTGGTGAGAATGATCTTTGAGAGTGTCTCTCGTTGCTCAGGCGAGACGTTTTTACTGTGTGCGATGGGGCGTGTTTTTAAATGCCACCTTTTTTGTAACGAAATACCGATCTGTGCTGTATTAGAGAACAGCAGATTTATTGGTCCCCGATACTTTCTCGTACTTCATTGCCACCAAATCAGTCGGATACCTCACATCGGAGGTAACATGATACATATTAAGGTGTCGTGTAGTATTGGCTCATATCAATAATGAACCACAGAAACCTCCTACTTCAAAAAGAGAGACGGCAGAATTAGCCGTAATCAGATCAAAGTCATACCTTTCTGTCAGGTAGAGATTGCCCCAGTCACTGATTGATGTACGCACGATATAGACCAGTGCGTAGCTGATTCCGAGTAGCCAGATATATTTATTGCCAATGACGTACTTTCTCAGGATTTCCCGATAAGACAAACCGCTATCCTGGTACTCATTAAGCTGTTCAAGGTGGTCATTACGCCAGGAACCAATACTGGGTAGACCCATTGTTTTTGGTGTATCTCTCAAGTAAAAACAGAGAAACAGCCCCACAATAACGCCAATGCAGCCGGGTACGATAAAACCGTAAAGCCAGCTGTAATGCAAAGTGAGATAACTAACCAGTAAGGGAATCAATGCTCCGCCGATATTATGAGCTGTATTCCACAATCCCCACCAGCACCCTCGTTCCGACTGAGAATACCAGCTGGTTAGGAGTCTGGCGCAAGCTGGAGCCCCCCACCCCTGAAACCAGGCATTGAGCACCCATAGAAATGTCAGCATCAAAACGGAGCTGGAGAACCCAAACAGTATATTGATGATGCCGGTCATGATTAACCCGAACCCCATAAAGTAACGGGGACGGGAGTTATCGGACATCATGCCGGAAATAAATTTAGAGCAGCCATAGCAGAGATAAAAGAGCGTTGACATCATGCCAATATCTGCTTTCTCGAGACCGAGATCGCTGATCATGACGGGCATCACATAGTTGAAATTCTTACGTGTAAAGTAAAAAGCAGCATACCCAACGTACATGGTAAACATGATATGGACACGCCAGTATCGATACAGGTTATCAATGTTATCCTTTGGCACGTTTTTATGGTTGCTAACTGGTGATGAGTCCATACGACTGAGTACTTATATCAATGGAAGAACAATACAAATCTCTGTGCCTTCACGGTATTGATTGCCCGGTTCTGATCGCTCTGAATGAATTTGCAATGTACCACCCAGAGCCTGCACGCGCTCTTTCATTCCTTTTAGACCAAACCCCTGAAAAGTGTCTTTAGTGTTTAGCCCGATACCATTATCCCGGATAAATAGAGTAACTTTGTCGTCAAGATGAATATTGACAGAGGCATATGATGCCCGAGCATGCTTCACCGTATTATTTAAAGCTTCCTGGCAGATGCGATAAATAGTGACCTTAGTGGTGTCACTCAAGTCTGTATAATTCAGATCAGATTTGTATGGCTTATCCAGATTAATCTCTACGACTAATCCATTGGCTTCACATTCCAGGTCTGAGATAAGCTGTAACAGGGCATCCTTGATGCCGAGATCATCCAGAATTTTAGGTCGTAACCGACTGAGCAATCCTTTGGTGGTGTCATAGACATTCAGTGACAACTTTTCGATAGTAGAGGCGCACAGCTCACTGGTTGATACATCATTAACCCGTTTAATAATACTCGCCTGCATGCGGATAGCGGTAATATTTTGCCCAATCTCATCATGCAACTCACGAGCGACTTCACGCCGTACCGATTCTTCAGTCTTAACCAGCTGAGTGGATAAATTTTGATTTCTATTCAGTTCGCTACGCAGTAGCTCGTTAAGATCTCGTTGCTTCTGAATTCCTATTCCCAGAAAAATACCAGTGAGACTTTGAGCACAAAGAGAAAGTAGAAGGTCAGTGACTTCTAGCTGAGAAATACGACCACGGGCAGCTATTAAAACTACACTATTTAGCAATGTACCGATCAGTGCTCCTTGCCACCCGTATCGATAGGCTAACAGCACTATAGGTATCGCAAGACAGAATGGAGCAAAGCTGTGCATGTCATCGGGCAAGCCTATCTGCAGTGAAATACTCAAAGCGAACAAGGTGGTGTAGAGCATGATATGGCGAAAACGCAGCCGCACTGAATGAGAAATATGATTGGTTGTTAATGGTACCCAAACAGATAATTCCTGAGTAGATGGCAGAAGGGCACCAGCATTACACCTCCGGTAATGCTGGCCAGAAAAAGTAATAGAAGTTCAGGCTTCGGTACGTCAATTAACGAAACATTGATACAGCTCTGTAACAGAACGGTACTCCCCATAAACGACAGTTTTTTCCACTGTTCACTATAAAAGAGAGGCTTTAAATTCCACAGTAGCGGGAGGCTGGCAAGGCTGGCTGCAAGTACTGAGAACCACTGTGATTGTCCTAGCAGAATGGCCAGAGAGATTGTTAAACACCATTCTGCAAGGTACACCGCCAGCCAGTATTTGCGGGAAATATGCAGACAGACACCCAAACGCAGTGCAAAAGGGAAAAACAGAATGGCTAACTTACAATACTTCGGACAGTTTCCGCCAGATGCGGCCATGAGAGAAAACAGCGAAAATGGAGAAGCTCACCCCCTCCATTCGCTGATACTTTTCTCTCATGGAAAACATAGTAAAGGCTGCTCTGGACGGCATGTCCAGTGTTAAAAAGCCCCAGAAAACCTTCATCGCGCTGCTTCTCTCTGCTCTCATAGTGGTTCAGGGCAAAGCCAACTTTCGGAATATGAGTCGATATTCCCCGATGAGTGAGAAACGCTTTAGTCGCTGGTCTCGCCGTTCCTTCGACTTTTCCAGTTTCAACTGCCTGATGCTCTCTGATGTAGTTGAGAAAGCTCAGGAGTTAATAGCTGCTCTCGATGCCAGCTTTATGACCAAAAGTGGCAAGAAGACGGATGGGCTCGGAATGTTTTGGCGTGGCTGCACAAGTCGCTCTGAGCGAGGACTTGAGCTATCCCTTCTCAGTGTTATAGACCTTCAATCCAATACAGCGTATGCACTGGATGCTGAGCAGACCCTTGATGAAGACGGTAAAACTCGCGTCGACCTCTATGCAGAGCAGGTTATTCGTGCAGAAAAAATTCTGAATCTTGGTATCAGCTATCTGTCTGTAGACGCCTATTACTTCAAGGAAAAATTTGTATCCGCTGTGGTTGCTACTGGCCTCCAGATCGTTGGCAAGTTAAGAAATGATGCCGACCTGCTGTGGCTCTACACCGGTTCATATTCTGGCAGTGGACGCCCAAGAATTTATGATGGTAAGGTCAACCCTGACAAAGATCTACACCGCTTTGAGCACGTAGGCCAGCTGGAAAGCGGAGAAAATATCTATACCGCAGTACATTCCAAATGTCTGAAACGTCGTATATTGTTGCGGACTCAGCGAGGCACCAAAATGGGTGTATCGCTGCTCTACTCAACCCAGAGACGCGATGACAATCATCAAATGTTACAAAGCCAGGTTTCAGATCGAATTTATTCCGGGATGCAAGCAGTACACAGGGTTGATGGACGCCAATCTTGCCGGAAAGAGTGTATCCACACACAAATCAATGCGTTTACAGCCCTGAATGCATAGCTGGAAGACCTGGAAGAAAAAAATACCGATGAAGAAACCGTGATTTCTATCGCCACCTGGAAACGCCGAAAGTTCAATCAGCACTTGTGTGTAAAGTTTTTGGGAAAGATTTACCCATGAGCAATGAAAAAGTCATGACACTTACCGACAACTCAGTAGCTTAGCTGCATGAAAGTGTCCGAAGTGTTGAACTTAGCGTCTAGTACAAAATGGTAAGAGATAACCCAAAGACAGAACCAGCAACAGGATATGGCGAGAAACAAGCTCAGATTGATTATCGGAACATTGCGCATGACAAGGGTTATATCACTTCTGATTCAAAGCAGCGGGCTAATGCAACATTATTCGTTACACCCAATTTGTCCATGGCATTGGCCCGGTGGACATGTACAGTCTTGGGGCTAAGTTGCAATCTTGAAGCGATATCTCGTACTTCCATCCCCTTTGCTAGCAATTCACCTATTTGCCGCTCACGTTTAGTCAGGTTGGTCAGTGAACTAACCGAATGATTTGCCGATGCCAGCTTTAGAGCGATATCGGGTGTCAGGTAGCAACCTCCTGAATAAGCCGTACGCACTGCTTGAATAAGCTCATCAGGACTACAGCGTTTACTAAGATACCCTTTAGCACCAGTATTCAGTGCGTTCTCTACCATAGTTGCCGAGTCATGCACACTGAGCATAATGCAGGCAAGCCCGGAAGGCATATCACTTAGAAGGCTCAGCCCACTTTCATCTGGCATGGATATATCAAGAATACAAACATGCGCCTGACAACCAGAGAGTTTACGTCGTGCTTCTGCAGCAGAACTAAATTGTCCTACCACCTGAATATCATCTTCCAGAGAGAGTAATTGCGCGAAACCAGAGCGTACGATCGTATGATCATCAACGAGAGCTACATTGATCATAATGAAAACCTAAGATGGTTCAGTGAAAGAAATGTCTGCAAAGAAGGCAACTGGCAATGGAACCTATGGGAAGAAAAGAGGCAATTTAACAACAAAAAAGTCCGGGTAAAACTGAAGCAGCTTTACCCGTCAACCGTAGTGAAATATATGGTTTACTTATGAAGGTTGAGTAGCCCGTTGAAGACGATCTTCACGGCGGATTTTTTTCTCTTCAGCAATAGCGACAAAGGCAAGCATGACGATACATAAGATAGCAGCGGTATCCAGAGCAACAAATGTCCCCTTCCAGCCGGTCAGGCCAAAGATAGGCGTACCATCTGCAATCATGCCCAAGCCTAATTTAGCAAAGCTATCACCAATCAGATAAGCGAAGGTGCCTTTGATGCCATCTGCAACACTGATGGCTTTTTTCGGTACAAAACCCACCGCAGCAACGCCGATAAGAAGTTGAGGACCAAACACCAGGAACCCCAGTACAAACAGAGAGCCAAGATACATAAACTCATTGGTTGCATGCTGATAAAACTCAAGCGTAAATACGATCATGATCAGGGAGATACAAGCAACCAGTGCTCGGCGACCTTTAGCCAGATCAGACAAATATCCCCACATCAGAGTACCAACCAGCGCGCCAACTTCAAACAGAGTGAAACCGGAAATAGCCGCTTCTTTGGAGAAACCCAGCTCCTGATACGCATAGATCGTAGACCACTGATCAATACCAATACGAACAACATAGAGGAAAATATTAGCGAAGCAGAGCAGCCAGATGACCTTGTTCATCAGAATATATTTCAAGAAGATTTCGCGCTTAGACATATTATTTTCTTCAGCAGCGATGTCTTCTTCACTGATTTCTTCTTCAAATAATTCTTCAGCAGTACCAAGACCATAGGATTCTGGTGAGTCACTGCCATAACGGAATGCAATAAGCGCAACGATCATGCCGATAATAGAAGGGAAGATAAACATACCCAGAACATGACCGCCAAACAAATAGTTAGCACCAAACAGCGCAACACCAGCAGCGCCAGCACCACCTACGTTATGAGACATATTCCACATACCGATATAGGTGCCGCGTTTTTTCTTGGGCGTCCATTTGGTAATGGTTGAATAACTGCATGGACCACCAGAGCTTTGGAAAAGTCCGCTCATGCCGTAAAAGCCGATCATCATGAACAGACTGGTGCTGGATGCTCCCATGCTGACGCCAAAGCCAATCATACAGATTGATGACATGAGCAGCATGAAAGGCAAAAACTGTTTGGTGTTTTTACCATCAGCAAAATAGGATACAGCGGTTTTACCGATGCCATAAGTAATAGAAAACGCAAGGCCAATCATACCCAGATCGGTCATGGACAGACCGTAGGTCTCAACCATATCGTTTTGAGCTACGTTAAAGTTTTTACGGATCAGATACATGCAGAGGTAACCGATGAATACAACCAGATACGATTGCATAAATGGCTTAAACCACATCTTTCTGCGCTCTTCTACAGGTATATCCAGCGTCGGCTGGCGCACCTGATCTAGCATCTTCAACATAATAACTCCTGACTTTATTGGGGATACCTGAAAGTATAAAGATGCACTAACGTCAGAGACTTGAGACAAAAACCTATCTCATCTAGGAAATAGTCTCGATTATATAGGATAGATGTAAAAAGTTTGATCTTGGTCAATTTTGTCCAATTAATTGAAGTAATGGACACCTCTTATGATGGATTATTCAGGGATGACCGCCTGACATGCAATCAATACCATCCGGCAGTCAAAGAAGTAAAAAGCTATGTCAGTGCCCTGAATCCGGGGTTTAACACAGTGAGGAAAGCCGACCTGTTGAGATGACAAGACATCTTTGTACTCAGGCAGACTTTGTTTCCCGTGTTTGTGTCCCCGAGTGCTCTAACCATTTCAACACCAATTTAAGCAAAACAGCCGAACCCACTATTTTGTCAATATAAGACACCCCAGTCCAAAAGATTGACCAACCACTACGCAAGTCGACATCTTTATCTGTCGAGAACAAGACGGTCATTTTATCGTCTGAGAAGTAGCTGTTTTCATAACGTGTCGGACTGAGCCATCCGCCACCGGCATACCACTGACAATCCCATGCTTCAGGGTCGTCACTACAGGACTGATAGTAGATGGTCATATTTTTCTGATAGACCGACAGCTCAAGAGAGTAAAGAGTATCAGGAGACAAATGATGCTCATAGCTCAGCATCTCAGGGCTTAATAACAGCCTGAGCGGATAATAAATAAACCAGGGCACAGGCCTTCGATAAATACTGTTTCGAGGATCGTTGGTATTCACCTCCAGAGGAATTTCCCACAATGCCGAGCGACGAATACTTTGCTCTTTTGAGAGGGCGTTCAATGACATCTTGATGCCCTTGCCATCTTCTATGTACATCGTGGACTGTTCGAAAGGCCAGGAAAAGTTATTATAAAACTGATATAACTGCACCCTGACGACCATTCCTCCAAAAAAGCTCCCGGTGTCCGATGCAAATTCCTGCAAAGCAACGTGAGACGCATCCTGAGTAATCAGGCTTACTGGATATGCTTTTTGATGTCGGCGGCCATCAACCCCAATGGCACTCTGCCAAATAAGAGAATCCATTGCTTCACCATCGTAGGATTCAGGGAGCGTAAAGGCATTACCTGAGCGAGATTTTATCCGGGCAACTGGTAACACCCGAAAGCCTACCTTATACACAGCGCCTTTTTTGCACTGCATTTTTTCAGAATCAAAACCGTCTTGCTCAATAGGCATTACCTGATACTGATTGCGTTGCTTGTTAAAGCTCAGATAAGGATTCATAACACTGGAAGCAAAAAAATAACCCGCGCCATTATCAAAAATAATTTCTTCCCGCTCACCGGGGAGAAGATCATATCCGTTAGCCAGCCTGGGAATAAATTCTGGGTGGTCAGGATTCCAGATGGTTGTATCTTTTTTGAGAAACTGAACTTCAAATCGCATTGCTTCCTGCTGACAGAAAATAGAATCCTGTTTACTGATATCAGCCCAACAGGTTTTTGCCTCCTCTCTGCAATCCTTTTTAGAATCCTTATCTGATGATGGCGAACACACCGTTTGGGTTCCACATACATAAGCATCCGTTGTGAGTTCACACGCTTCCCACCACCAATGAATATGAGAAGGGTAGTTTAATTCCCCTGTCCACTCAGGAGCAGGCAAATCACGGAGCATTTGATAAGCCCCATGCGCATCGTAAGCCAGTTTATCTCGCCAGATTTCTTCATCAAACGGCTGCCAGGTTCTGGTCTCAACATGTTGCCTCCCGCCACACCGCAACTCTTCCGAATAAAAATTGCGTGTCCTACTCTCAGGAAAGGTTACACCCGGGCAAAACTGACTCTCACGCACTTGTGGTGCCTTGCGCTCAAAGCAATGATAATCGAAAGCCTTAACGCAGTTGCTCCATATAAACAACAATAGTAAGCACAGCCTGAGTACAACCCATAACTGGAGCATGCATCATAACCCCTGACGTTGTTTTCTTCTGCTAGTTGACTGACTGCCTGAAACGAGAAAGTTATAACTATTTTGCAACATTCGAGCCTCATCTTGTCTGGGTTCCAGAGACTCGAGCACACTTTTACATTGTGCCAATACGCTTTTAAAAGAATCGGCTTCAATAAAATCTATATCCTCTTCTATATCCTCTCCGTCACCCTCACCAAATGTCTGGGCTTTCAATTCAGTGAAGTATTTTTTATTTTCTGGTGTACCGTAATAGTCAGCACGATACCTGTTTCTTATACGCCTCATACCTCCGGGCTTAGTCAGCTCAAGCTCTTCCTCCAGATCTCGCTTTACCAGACCAATCATGATTTTTTTTGTCGTTTCTGCGTGCCTGCTCCCTGTTAAAAAAACGATGAAATTACGGGTCATTGTGGCTGTGCCTATCATGTCAACAGCACCGGAAGGTTTTCCCTGCAGTGTTGCCTCAGCTTCTCTGGCCAGGTTAAGTGCTACCGTCAAGGCTGTCGTTCCATATACCGGCACAGGCCCAACCTTCACAGAACTGAGCAAATAATCAAGATTGAATATCCGCTTATTGTATTGAACAGGAACACTTCCGATAGGTATACCGTAAACACTTCTGAGATAGGATCTGGCCCAAAACACCTCCTCAAGATGTTTCGCAGTTTCTTTTAAACCTTCAAGATCTGAAGGCGTTCTGTACTTCTCAGAAGTACCAAAGGCATCTATAAAAGCTTCAAGCATCTGTCGTGTGTATTGATTGATACTTTGATTAATAATATTTCTGTCTCGCGTCGGGATCGTTTTCAGTAAAGCAATATTGTGCTTCATCTCTGCCAGCTGTTCAGACGTATACAACTTGAGGCTCTTGAGTTCGGCAAGATCAATGCCCACCTGTTCGTAAACAGCCCGGTTAGGTAGCCTGATTCTGAATTTAAGCCAACTTAGCTCTCTTTCAAACCGCTGAAGCTGTTCAGAATAGTGTGATTTGAGAGGGGTAAAATCCATTGAAAGCATAAGTTCTCTAAGGCTCTCCTCTCTCAGTGATGGTATCTGCAACAAGCTGTCTAAATGACCACGAAACAAGTCAATCAAGTGCTCATAATCTCTGACTGAGCCAAAGAAAGTGTTTAACTCCAACGAATCCGTCACGGAATCATCCGAATGCATTTTGAGCTTATAAACTGCATTAATTATTTCTTTTAGTTGTGCATTAAGATTTTCAACATTAGCATAGAGAGACTCATAAGCTCTTTGGTCTTTCTGTTTAAGGACATCAAGGTATTCTACTTGCAGCCGCGACTGATCAAAAAAGTGAATCTTATTGCCACCGCCTTCTGTGCCGTTAAGTTGCCCGACCAACCCCAGCTTTCCATCAATAAAGGTTGAACCAAACAACGAGTTTGCTGATAGATTTTCTGGAATACAAAAGACCAACGCTATAGCAAAAGAAAAGGTACACAGAAAAGATCGTAAGCAGGTTAACGAACAGAACATAAATTCACCTCTGTGCTGGTTTAACTCAAACTGCTGCAGGTTTTTTCCGCCAAACTGTGCACTGAGCAACACTATGCTGGTATTTACGAGCCGTCTCTCTAATCACAAATGGCACATCCCGGGGAGGCTGCACTTCATCGAAATGATCGCCCAGAATTCGCTGCAAACCTGTGTAAGTATCGACCACTTCACCATTTTCCCGGATGCCACCAATCCAGTTGCCTTTTGGTGTGTATTCTTCCAGCCAGGTATAGGGTGAAGTGATAACAAGAACTCCGTCAGGACGAAGCCGCTCGTGGATTGTGCTGAGAAACCGTGCCGGATCATTCAGTCGGTCAATCAGGTTACCCGCAAAGATCAGGTTGTAATCGTTATAGATGGGTTTCAGGTTACAGGCGTCGCCCTGGGTGAAACGAATTCTACTCATATCGATATCTTCAAAATCCAGCTCATCAGCATCAGCCACCATATAATCACCCAGCTCACCCTCGGTAGGAATACAGTAACGAACCCGCCCCTTTTCCTGAAGTTCTGCGGCGGCAGAAATAAAACGGGCTGAAAAATCAATGCCATCGACGTGTTTGAAAATCTCTTGCCAGTTCAAAACTAGTGCGCCCGACAGAGCAGCCCAAATCAAGTGCGCGGGTTTGCGCAGTGTTTTTTGAAGCCTCAAGACAGATTTGTGCACAGGTCAAAGGGTAGTTGGGCACATTGAACCAGTTGTCTCCGAAGTGGAACGCCAGGTATTGCGCGACCAATTCATCGGTCTCGTAAGGGTTGTCAGAAGTATCGGTCACAGCAGTGGACTCCACGTAGCGAAAGCCAGCATGTTGGAAAAAGTGTTTTCTGAAGGCGTAGCGAGAATCTTTGATGGCATAATTGCCCGTGGAAATCCAGGAGCCGGCCTTTGATCAGATTGTGTCGTCCATCAAAGGTGGGTATGGAGAAATCATCATAGCAAGGGTGTACGCGGAATCCGTCGTAACCATCAATGGCTGTCGTTGTCCATTGCCAGACATTACCGATAATATCGCAAAAATCACCAGTGCGGAATTGATCGACGGGGCAGGACGATGCCCAGTATTCCAGATTGATATTACCCGGAGCTGCATCCCAGTACGGTTGATCGCTATCTATCTGTTCCCGCAGGCAATACCACTCAGCTTCGCTGGGCAACTGGATTTGCTTGCCCGTGACTTCCGATTTCCAGCGGCAAAAAGCCTGGGCTTCATGGCAGTTCACGTCGACGGGCCAGTTCCAGGGCATGTCGATTTCTTTTCAGCATGGTGCGATAATAGTAATCATCTCCGGCAATTATCCAGAACTCAGGATGGCAACGCTTGCTGAATGTCGCCCAGGCCCAGCCTTCATCAGTCCACCAGCGTTCGTTAACGTAGCCACCAGCATCCATAAAGTCTTTGAATTCTTTATTGCTGACCAGGTATTCACTGGCTTTAAACGGTTCAACATCAATATCATAGCGACCGTATTCGTTATCCCAGCCATAGAGTTCGTTATCGTAACCTTTACCAAGACGGAGTGTTTGACCGGAAAACGTCTATCAAACGATTTTCAGGTGCAACGCCTGATTCCTGGCAGGGATACCAGTCTTTGTGCATGGTCACATAGGAAACTGGTAACTGCCGTATAAGTACCGAAGAAGTTTCCAAATGGATGCGCTCATGTTCAATCCCCATGATAATAATCCAGGCAGGGCTTTCCCAGGTAACAGGCACTTCTATTGGCATTTCCTGTATGAAATCGCTCACCAGAACCCGAACCTTGTTACGATAGCTTTGTACCTCCTCGACGGTTGGCCACTGATAATGGCTGTCATCAAGATCATCCCAGGACATCTCGTCGACACCAATAGCGACCGTGGATTCGATAAATGAGTCTACACGATGGGGATTAATTTGGCGGTGATGAGCTTGTTGATGAAGAAAGCTGCCGTGTGGCCGTAGTAGAAAATCAGAGGGTGCCTGAGAGGGGTTGCTTTTTCAAACCAGGCTTCGCTACAAGCAAGGGTTTCAAATAACTGTTCGTAATGATCAAAGGTTTCCTGAAAATAATTAAGTAACTCTTGTCGTTTATCTTCAGGAGTTCCCTGGTTCAGTATGAGTGTGCGTGTTACTTTGATAGAAGAAAGTCCAGGACGGCTGTTATCGATATTACTAGCTGAAGTATCCAAGATTCATACTCATTCTGGGTGTTAGTGGGGGTCGGGTTTAAGGCAAAGGATCTGGATTTGGAGACATACTTCCGTGCTGAGTAGTTATTCGATCCAAACAGTTAGTTGAAAACATGTTTAACTCTTCTGCCTGGTCGCGTGATCGCTAAAAGAATCCAAGACCAAGGTAAAATAGACCCCAGGCTTGCTTTGCGCAAGCCGAGCTTACACCCATGACTTAATCAGATGTCAGACAATGGTTCTCTAATTTTTTATACAACATCCCCAACACATCCCACTTGTGCATTGACCATTCGGGAGACAGCAGATATTGCCTTTCACCAGAACCGGTGAGCCGATGAAATAATAAATGATCAGGTGCCCGTCGGATAATTTCTGCCAGAACGTCAGTGTACGATTCTATGGTCAGCTCACGTACTAGCCCTTTACGCCAGTCACGGGCGAGCTGGGTGCCTTTAACAATATGCAATGGATGTATTTTTATGGCATCTACACCAAGCTCAACGACTTTATCAAAACTGATCAAGGTATCTTCAGGTTCTTCACCAGGCAAGCCCATGATTAGGTGAGTACAGAGCTTAAGACCGTGTTTCTTTGCTCTCTGAACAGCATCAACATATTCCGCAAAGCCATGACCACGATTGATAGTTTGCAGGGTTTCATCAAAACTCGACTGCAGACCAAGTTCCAGCCAGACTTCATAGCCTTTGCTCTGATATTCCGCCAGAAGCGCCAACACAGGCCCAGGAACGCAATCCGGACGAGTCCCAACGGCAAGACCAATAACATTAGGCTGGGCGAGAGCCTCATCATAATAACGACGAAGATCGTCTACTGAGCCGTAAGTGTTGCTGTAAGACTGAAAGTAGGCAATAAATTTATTGGCACCGGTTCGGGCAATGACTTTCTCTTTAGCAGTGCTGATCTGATCCGCTATTTCACCGCAGAGTGTACTGGCAGGACTGAAGGAGGCATTGTTACAGAAAGTACAACCACCAATGCCTTTAGTGCCATCACGGTTAGGACAGGTAAAGGAAGCATTCACCGACAACTTATGCACTTTCTCTCCGTACTTCTGCTTCAGGTAACGGCCAAAAGTATTAACGAACCGGGTCATGTCCATGATGGGAATCTATCGCTATAAAAACGATAAAAAATACCCATTGAATGACTATCAGCCTATAAGGAATTGTCCGGTTTGGTGTTTATTCGCTTTTCTTCATACGGTCCAGCGCTTCTTGCACAATGGCTCTGGCTTCATCCTGACTGGCGTTCATTGCCTCGGGGTCATCCGGTGCAACACGCCACTCGATAATGCGCTTGGCGAGTTTCCTTGCCATGACACCGACAAGGTCATCAAGATAAGCATCATCAAACATGGTCAGCGGCATAAACCGCAAGTGGACAAGAAGCTGCTCCTGCTTATCAACTTCTTTCATGTGGATGGCGAAGTCGCCTGCGTCGGTAGTGCTTTGACTAATTGTTAAGGTAAAGTGTTCACCGCTCATGGAAATCTCCCGACTGTACTAATGAGATTTGTCGGCGGAGGTGTGGGGGGCTTTACACCAATCAGATACTCTTGATGTGGTTATTTTCATCCATCGTAGAACCTGTTAATTCTGGTTTGCTCATGCCGATAGAGGTACGCGATAACAAAATGAATAGAAAGTCTTTTTCATTTTTCTCTTTAATAATCATGGTCTAAACGGCGTCGTTGACTAAGCTGATCAATAGTAAAACCTTTTATAACGATTGGGGGAAATGCACCATGTCATTAATTACTAACAAAAATACTGAGCTGCCTGAGTCTGGTAATAATGGTCAGATAGGTAATGTAAAGCCTGTTGACCAGGTAGATGCCATGCAAGCTGACAAGTTTTCTGATCTGGTTGATAAAGATCAACAAAAAGCCACTATGGAAAATGAAGTTGATGAAGCGGCTATTACTCCGGAAGAATTACAGCGTCAGATTCGTGACAGCATGTTCAGAAATGGCTTCACCCGCTCAATAGAGAAAGCCAGAGAGATTTCTGATGAACTGAAGAAGGGTTAATCGGCTAGCTTCTACAGTTTGTCATTAAATTGCCTGCTTTTGGCATCTCTTTCCTACTCTGCAGTTTTAATTACTTTTAAGTATAAAACGGCATTTGTTCATCGATTACACTTATCTGAGGATCAGAATATTCTCTGCAGAGTTTTCCTTTAGGTGACTTGAAGCAGTTTTAGAGAGCGTATATATGGCATTGCAATCAGGTAATATAATTCCGTTGAATTCAGGCTCACATTCATCCGGTCTGCTGCCTGAACTTTGCTCTCGCCTTAATCAACTGACCTCAGAGCATATTTATCCAGAGACGCCCAGTTTAATTCCTTACTTACTGAATCAAATAAATGAGCATCTGGAAACTGCAGAAAGCAATCAGGAAATTATTTGTCTGACAGACTGCCAAAATGCACTGCGAAAACAGGCCAAAGAAATAGAAGACAACCTTCGTACGCAATGGGTCAAAACAGACATTAACACATCGGGCTCAATAGCAAATGAAAATGCCCCACTGGTGTTACTGGATAATGATGATCTGGATCATAAGCTAATCTGGGTATCTGCCTCTGAGCATATGGCAACCGATGAAAATGCTCAGAGGTTATTTCGTATCAAGCAACGCTTCAACCAGGCATTTCCGCATTTTGACGACCTGATTCCTGCCACACCCGATAAGCTCTGCTCCGGCTTTTCGGAATCACTAAGCTTGATAAGACCGGATTTTGAAATCGAACAGAAGTTATTGCAGTGGTTCTCATGCCATATTCAATCTGCCGCAGACACTCTTTGGATTGAAGTGGATAAGTTGCTGGATGAAATGGGGCTACCGGATATTGAAGATCAACGGCGACATTCAAATAAGATGAAACAGTCAGTCCCTTCAATTTCCAGATCTGGTGTGGTTCTGGATGAAGAGCCAGTAAGCCAAACGGAAGTCGTTCATGTGCCCGACAGCGCAACCTCCTCAAGCCAACCGTTAATGGAGCTATCTGAGAGAACAGATAGCCAACTGATGGATTCTCTTGCAGAAAAGCTGGTACTGCGTGTTGAAGATATGCTGGTTAAGGATAATATTATTCCTGAAGCAAAATTAGCGTGTATTCGATCGAGCCAGCTGGCATCAGTTCTTAACGATCTGCAGTCAGAAATCAACAGCCAGCATCTTTCTATTATCAATCTTACAGAATCCATCACGAAGGCTCTTGAACACCATGATGGCTCTCAAAAATTATCTCGCCGACATGAAGATTTGATCAATTTAGTGGGTTTGCTGTTTGAATATATTCTGGATGATCATCAACTCCCTGAAGACATCAGAAAAGAGATCGCACTCTTACAAATCCCTATACTCAAGCTAGCTATCTGTGAACAGGACTTTCTTGGCAACAGAGAACATCCTGCGAGAATACTCCTTAATGAAATGACATCAGCTTCTATGGGTTATAACAGCGACCTGTTTTTCAGTGAACCTTTATTACCACTGATAGAAAAGACGGTACGCACCATTATTTCAGAATCTCAGAATGATCTTTCTGTGTTTGAACGTTCACTGGAAACATTCCAAAGAGAACTTCATCTAATCAGGCTATCTGAAGAGCCTGATGTTGAAGTGATCAGCGAGGAGAAGCCTGAACGACTTCCTGAACCCGATCAAGTGTTATCTGAATGGGTAACAGAAGCTGAATCAACCGGAGAGCCATTAGTAGAATCAGGCACTTATTTTGAAATCAACATTCCTATAGAAGATCAATCAGAATTTGAAGAAAAGATTATTTTGGAGAGCACTAAAGAAGATGCCTGTCCAGATATTGAGCTGGGGTCAGAAGAAGAAAGTCATGACAAAAACACTGAAACTATTGAATCTGAACAGAGCACTGAGTCAGATGCTAGCGTTGACGATGTGTTTATCCAGGCAGCCAGTATTCGTACAGGCCAGTGGGTTGACGTTTTAGGCGAAGGTCAATTACACCGAATGCGATGCAAGTTGTCCACAATCAACACAAAAGATAATCGTTATCTTTTTGTCAATGGCTCTGGCATGAGAGTCGCTGAGTACACCAGTGAACAGCTTCAGAAAGAAATAGATCAGGGCAATATTGTTATTCAGGAATATCATCAAATTTTTGATAGGGCACTGCATGCTGTCATCGAAAAGTTCAAGAAGAAATAATGCTTCTCAAGACCTGCGCAGAATGGACGACAAGTACCCAATACAATGGAGGTAGCATGTTAGATTTGCAGCAATTAAGAGACATCAGCCATGGTGACCCAATCCTTCTGGATGAGCTGTTAAAAACATTTATCCAGACGACTCGTGAAGATTTACGCAACCTTCAGACTGCGGTTAATAACCGACAGAACCCACTGATTGCAAGCGTTGCTCATCGTATCAAAGGTGGCGCCTCAATTGTAGGCGCTCATCAATTGATGTCATTAGCAGAAGATCTTGAAAAAAAAGGTAATCAGGGCTCAGAAGATCGCTACGACGATCTTATGGTGTCCATGCAAGATAATTTTGCTGCCATCGAACGCTTATACCCCGGATTTTGATTTGGTTGTGAGACTAAACAATCTGAACCCCACGACAATAATGAATGCTAACAATGGTGCTTCCAACAGTGCACCCAGCATTCTTATACCATAATCGCCGCCAAGACTCTCTACCATACTGCTAATCAGTAAATGGCTGGCCATTAAAATCATCAGAATAATGCCAAACGCCGGAAGCAGTGTCGCTGTTCTCCCCTGTGTTCTTTCAAAACTGTGTTGTATGGCTTCCATCGGGTCATCTTCGTGCATAACGATAAAGTACTCGGCAAAAAACAGTTTATAGAGAAAGAAAACTCCGGGTATAACATAAAGACTTAAACCAAACAGAACCATCAGAGTACTGATCAGGTAGCAAGTGAACAGATTTCCATAAGTAAGGCAGGATTTCTTCACACTCTCATATACATTCAGGTTCTCACCTTTATCCCGGCTGGCAATGAAATAAATAGCCGCACCTGTGGCGATCGGCTCAAAAATCGCTGTACTGATTAAAGAGGACATGGTTATTGCCCAATGATTTGATGCATCTATTTGGCTGATCAGATTGATGTTCAGCATCTCAGCTGCAATACCTGCCAAAGCGAACAGAAACGTCAGGGTAACCCCGTATCTTGAGAAAAAATAAAGTGATTGTTTCAACGCTAACATTGAGCAAGTCCTATCACAGATGAAGAGATTTTCACGGCCAAAGCCGCCGGTATCCGATAAATAAATATCGACTTTCTGGAAGGAATATTGATCAAGGCTCTGGAGTATTTTCAGAAATACAACTCACTTCAGAGCGATCCGGAGAGAAGGCGTTACCAGGGAATCAGAGAACCATCGTAATTGAAGAATAAACCGCTGTTTGCTTCAGACAGTGATTCAATAACACGGCTTAACCCACTGATGGATGTTTGTGAATCAATCGAAGCATCAGCGCCTCCCATGTCCGTTTGGACCCATCCCGGATGAACCAGCGCGACTTTGATGCCCTGATCAGCCAGATCAATCGCCAAACTTTTACCCACCGCATTCAACGCCGCTTTAGATGACCGGTAGATGTAAGACCCACCCTTCTGATTATCGCCCATACTGCCCATCTTACTGGTCAGAATGATGATTTTTTTCTCAGTGCTGTTGGCTACTCTATCGGTTAAAGCCTTAACCACCATCAGCGGAGCAACAGTGTTTGTGCGTAACACTTCCATCCATTCATCAGCCTGAACATCTTGGTGGTTATGAATCCGAGGACCGTAGATCCCGGCATTATGAATAAGAATATCAATTGGTTCAGCAATGACTTCAGACAGTTTGCCAAGCTGAACATCATTATTCACATCGAGCGTAACGGTTTGAAGCTGACTTCCTGATGTTTGTTGCAGTTGCAATAACTCACTGGCTTTTTCCGGAGCTCTGCAGCAGGCATAGACTTTGTCACCCTTTGTCAGAAACTGTCGGCAAAATTCCAAACCCAGCCCCCTACTCGCTCCAATAACAGCTACGACTCTTGTCATTTTTTCTCTCCTATCGATTCATCGAAAGATAACTAATGGTGGAATTAAACGGAGTTCTGGCCGATGATTATAGAGCCTAATCAATAACCAACCACCAGGGAACGGTGCCATGGTCGATATATCATCAGGAAACAGAGGTGTTAATAATAGCCCTGTAAATTCTCCCAATGACAATAATAGAGTAAGAACCGATAAAGCAGGCCGTAAGGGCAACCAAACGATCACCTCAAACGAACCTGACAGTGCTCAGGTTGATCGAACACCCTCGCAAACACCTGCAAGCTCACTGAACAAGCGCAACATTAAAAGTCATCAGCAAACACACAGTTTGCAGGGCAGTGTTGATATCAGTACCATCAGGCGGCTGGCTCTCTCAAATCAGTGGCCGGGTGTTTTGTCAGCCATAAAACTGCATATTTCTGATCAGGATCAGTTAAGTCAGCTGCTGCACGAACTGGGTTCTGCCTTCCCTTACCCTGCTGATGTTCAGGATGCTATCTGTGATGAGTTCAGCACCCATTGCGCATCTCGCACTGCTGCCATTCTGGTGTCTAATCTGTCTGATGACCCAAACGAAGCCCGTGGTAGTTTGTTATTAATCATCGATCAGCCAGAGCGACATGATAGCCCTATTGGCTTTCTGTCACGACGTTCGTCAAAAGAATTTGTTGCGGAGCATGATTTTGATGAAGCGGACGTCCCTTTGCTGGTATTTAAAACCACTGAGCGTACTTATGATCAGGTCGTTTCCAGAATCGAGGAACTGGAAAACCAGTTGCTTGAATATGCTACTGATGAAGAAGCACAAGCTATTCGAAACAACAGAAACGAGCGCCGGATTGAAACCGAATATCGAAGAGAGCAAATCACCGTTCGATAAACTGAAGATAAACTGAAAAAAGGAGCCAAACGGCTCCTTTTTCATAGATTGGATACCTACTGCAACATTAAACCAGCAGCAGAGCCGTCACTGCACTCAATACCAGAGTACTCCCGTAACACAGTGCTTTTACCATCGTACCCGGATGGAAACCCAAGTCATGGGAACCATGATAAATACGGTGAATACACGCCCAGTAAGATGGCACCAGAGCCACCAGCAGCGCCAGCTTGCCAATCCAGCTTTCCAGGAAGAAAGCGGACATGCGCTCATAGGCCAGAGCTTCTGCCGGAATCATCTCCAGAGACACACCCAGAATCACCAGAATGATCACCGGAAAGAAGAAAGCGATGGTCGTACCACCCGCACCAAACAGACTCCATAACAGAGGCTCAATGTGACGTTTATTGCTCATGTTTCCTCCTCCCTTAAGCCATCACTGCGACAGCAAGAATAATCAGAGAGACAACGGCAAAACCAGCGTACATCAGCTTGTTCACGACATTGTCAGCCACCATCTTACGAATTTGCTGAGGCAGCACCCTTGGTGTCATATCGAAGTAGGTAGTCACATGCAGCATGGTCATACCCAGAGTCACTACAGTGAACAGAATCATCAGCGGGTTGGCCTGGAAATCCAACCAGCACTGCCAGGCTTCAGCCCCTTTAGTTAACTGCAACAGCCCCACAAACAGATTGATGCAGTACAGACCATCAAACACACTGGTGAACTCACGCACCATGTATTGACGGTAATAGGGGTGATCCATGAACCAGGTGCGCTTCATCGGGCGCACATAAGGACGACGACTCATTACTTCCCTCCTTTGCGTGGCATCAGGAAGGACAGAGCCCAATCCTGCGAACCTTGCAGCTTGTTCTGGTTAATGGCGGCCGCCGGGTCTACATTCTTCGGGCAGACTTCTGAGCAGTAACCAACAAAGGTACAGGACCAGACACCGTTCTTGCCCTGAATCACTTCGGTACGCTGATCATAACCATCATCACGGGTATCAAGATTGTAACGATGCCCAAGTGCAATCACCGCCGGGCCGGCAAACAGCGGGTTCAGTCCCATCTGTGGGCAGGCGGAGTAACACAGCATGCAGTTAATGCACATGGAGAACTGTTTGTAGAGACCCAGCTGTTCTGGTGTCTGTTTGGTCACACCTTCTTCAACCGGCTTTTCCATAGCGTTAATGATATATGGCTTAACGGATTCCAGTTTCTTGATGAAATCTTCAGAATCCACCACCAAATCTTTCTCAATGGGGAAGTTGGCCAGCGGCTCAACCTTAATAGCGTTTGGATAGTGATCCCGCAGGAAGGTTTCACAGCCCAGCTGAGGCTTGCCGTTGATGACCATACCGCAGCTACCGCAAACAGCCATACGACAGGACCAGCGATAAGCCAGGGTGGAATCCAGTTCATCCTTGATATGTTCCAGAGCATCCAGCATGGACCAGTCTTCAACATAAGGGATGACAAATTTGCCGTAATGCGGCTTTTCATCGGTTTCCGGATTGTAACGCAGAATCTCGATAGTGATGGTTTTATCGGTCATTAAGAGTCTCCTTACTTCTCTGCGTTTTCTTGAGCCACAGCGCCATCGGCACTAGCGGCTTTGGCGGCTGCCGCTTTTTCAGCAGCTGCACCGTAAACACGCTCTTCAGGCTGGAACCGGGTAATGTTAACGTCCTGATATTCCAGACGAGGTTTCGCGTCGCCATTGAAGTAAGTCACAGAGTGCTTCAGGAATTTCTCGTCATCACGGGCTTCAAAACCATCGATACGCTGATGCGCACCACGGGATTCCCTACGCTCAACACCACCGATCGCCATACATTCAGCCACCGCCAGAGAGCTTTGCAGTTCAAACGCCTGCAGCAGTTCGGTGTTAAATACTTTGGACTTATCTTCTACCTTGACGTTCTTGAAGCGCTCACGCAGTTCAGAGATTTTGTCCAGACCTTCCTGCATCTCTTCACCGATACGGTAGATACCGAAACATCTCTCCATGGTCTTAACCATTTCATGACGCAAGTGAGAGGCTTTCTCGGTGCCGTTGGCATTCCGCAGAGCTTCAATACTCGACAGGTGTTGTTTAGCCTGATCCAGCAGTGTCTTCTCGTCAGACATGACCGCCTGCCTGGCAAAATCGGCTGCCTGCTCACCGGCAACTTTACCGAACACAACGGTTTCTGCCAGAGAGTTAGAACCCAGACGGTTAGCACCATGCATACCCACGCTGGCGCATTCACCGGCCGCAAACAGACCGCTCAGATCGGTAGCACAGTTAATGTCGGTACGGATACCACCCATGGTGTAATGCACTGCAGGACGTACCGGAATAGGTTCTTTCACCGGATCAACACCCAGATAGTTCTTGGCGAGAGAGCAGATCAGCGGCAAACGCTCCATCAGTTTCTTCTCACCCAGGTGACGCAAATCCAGATGCACGGCATCGCCCAGTGGCGTTTCGATGGTGCGGCCTAAACGCTGCTCCTGCCAGAATGCCTGAGACAGCTTGTCTCGTGGGCCTAGTTCCATGTATTTGTTTTTTGGCTGACCGACCGGGGTTTCTGGCCCAAGACCGTAATCTTGCAGATAACGATAACCCTCTTTATTGAGCAGAATACCGCCTTCACCGCGGCAACCTTCGGTCATTAGAACGCCAGAACCCGGCAGACCGGTTGGGTGATACTGAACAAACTCCATATCGCGCAAAGGCGCGCCAGCACGCAGTGCCATAGCATGACCATCGCCCGTAACGATAGCGCCATTGGTGTTGAAACGAAAAATACGACCAGAGCCGCCTGTTGCAAAGATGACCGATTTCGCCAGAAAGACTGTTGGCTCACCGGTTTTGACTTCAATCGCTACCACACCCTGAGCACGACCCTCTTCCATAATCAGATCAGTGGCAAAGTACTCGTCGTAACGCTCAATATTCTTGAACTGAGTGGATGTCTGGAACAAAGTATGCAGCATGTGGAAACCGGACTTGTCCGCCGCAAACCAGGTGCGCTCGATTTTCATACCACCGAACGCACGAACGTTAACATCGCCGTCTGGCTTACGAGTCCATGGGCAGCCCCAGTGTTCCAGACGAATCATCTCCTCAGTGGAGTGAGAGACAAAATAATCCACTACGTCCTGATCGCAAAGCCAGTCACCCCCGGCAACAGTATCAACGAAGTGATTTTCCAGAGAATCATGATCCTGAATGACCCCGGCAGAACCACCTTCTGCTGCAACAGTGTGACTGCGCATGGGGTAAACCTTGGAGATCAGAGCAACCTTCAGGTTCGGGTCTTTCTCTGCTACTGCAATAGCTGCACGCAAACCGGCGCCACCAGCACCTACGATTGCTACATCGGCCTTAATGACCTGCATATGCCAACCTCTGTTATGAGTCCTGAATTGCAGACGTGAGAACACCACATCGCTATCAGAACAAAAAAATGAAAAGGTGAAAATTATTGGATAACCGGCAATTCTATAGAAAATTCAGCAAGGGTCTATTGATCTGGAACAAAAATAGATCAATATAAGAAATGATTTTAGAAACAAGTACATAAGTAGTAAAAAAATTAGGTGCTTGTATCAGGTATTTGATGATAAATCGCTGCCAGGCAACAACTCAGATGTGGATTTAAGGTCAGCAAATCGCTGCTGCAATGCTTTGATCTGCACATCAACACTGGCATCGACCACACCAATTTCACTTTCCATGATGCAGTCACCGGTCGACAGCCGCTGATCCGCCACAAGATCTATAAAGCCAACACCTTTATATTCTGCAAGAATATCGTTCAACCGAGCTTTAACCATGTTGTACTGACTGGGGGGAATACGAATAGTGACCTGTTTTTCAGTTCTTACGTGTTGCAGAGCGTTCCGGACAAGATTAACCGCCAGTTCTTCCTGATCAAACTGACCAATGATTTTTTCTACGCCTGACATCAAGATATCCGCCAGCGTCTGCTCAACATCTGCGAGGTAAGTAATGGTGCGGCTGACGACTTTGAGCATCTGATCGGCCTGATCCACTTTACTCTGCTCTATGCCATCTTGATAGCCTCTTTCTTTTTCCTGCTCGAAAGCTTCTTTCGCTTCACGAACAATGTCAGCTGCCTGTTGTTTAGCCGCTTCTATGATTTCTTCGGCCTGAAGATAGATGACATAATCCTCTGCCTTGAGCACATTAACAGAAGGATCAATGTTAAGATTTTTAGCATTCAGGATAACAGGTGTCGCCATTGCCGGTTGACCTCCCTATGAGTTTTGATGACCAGCAGAGCACACTGTTCTTGTGTTAATGCTAGCCCTTTGGATTGGCTCATGGGTTTCTGCCACTGCTTGGGGCACTTTAGCTCCAGGCGCTTGCGCAATGCTTGTGAAGTGCCAGTCAACGCTCCGCCAATAACCTGTAATCCAGACGTAATGAGATATTTTCGAAAACGCGCCAGATGATTCCAATCAATTAACAGGCTTGGTCCGGCATTTTGTGCGGCCCGGCTGAGAAACTGGGCCTTTTTAACCGCAAATTGATAGGCCTCTTCTCCCAAGCTGTTTTGCAGTGCCAACCGTTCTTTCCGCTTGACGGCAGAACGAATGCTTCCTTCGTTGAGGATAATGCCAAGATAAAGCGATAACCTTTGCAGCTCTTCAATACTGGCAAAGACAATGCGTTTTTCTTTAGCTGAGAAATCAAAGTCGAATTCATCACTTAACTTAAAGCGTTTCAGCAGATGGTCAGATAAATTAAAGTGCGTTGAATCTTTCACTTTGAGTTGAGCAATTAATTTATAATGCTCATCCTGCTTCAGCCAGCTGAGATGCATGTAGCGAACCGGGAACATATTAAATTCAACCGCCAGGCTGAAGATGCTGTTGCCATTTTCAACATTGAAAAATTCAGCCTGCTCCACTGGCCGCTCCTTCATCCTTTACTTCATTGGCTGACCTTTTCTTTCTTCTTTTTTTCTTTTTCAGCTTTTTTTGCATCATCCAGAACAAGAATCCGATACCACCCAAAGCCGACAACAGCAGAAAGACAAGTGAATAAATGAGAATGCGCATAGCTGTTGCAGCGGAAGCATTAACCTCTACAAACAAGACAGACTCCGTATTTGTCTTAGCTTTCAGTTCTGTATTTAAACGTGAGGCAGGGAATAGGGACACGGTAATCTTGTCCAGAGACAACCCCTCTATACTGTTTGCCACCAGCGTTTTCACCTTGGGGATGAAACCGGCCAACTCCAATTCAGGCGTGTATTTGATAAACACTGACGCTGATGAAGGAAAGTTAACGTCAGTAATGGTTTCCTGTTCTTGGGGCAAAACTACATGAACACGAGCTGTGATGACGCCGTCAATCATTGACAGAGTAGAAGACAGTTCTTGCGACATGGAGTAAGTGTAACGAGCCCGTTCTTCAGTAGGCGATGAGATTAGTCCATCTTTCGGAAAAATATCACCAATGGATGAGTACTTCTCTTTGGGGTAGCCAAAGCTGCTCAAAAGCTTCACCGAAAGGGAAACATCACTGCTGTCCACCATCAAAGTGACCATTTTGTCTTTATCGAGCAGTTTCTCACTGGAAATGCCGCTGTCCTGCAAGATAGCCAACATTTCATTGCCTTCCTTTTCAGTCAGGCCTGAGTACAGCTCAACCTTACAGCCTGCCAGTATCAGACTAAAAAGTACCAGCATCAATGGTCTGACAATGTCAGTCAGTCTCTGTTTTATGAGACTTGGTTTCATGAGATAAGCGCCCCGAAGATCGATTAAAAAGTCTCTCTGACTCTTTAACGACCGGAACCCGAAAAAGATGATATTCAGATCCCGGCAAACAGGGAAAGATTATTGATTACGCAACAAGGTATCGAAGGTTTGAGTACTCTTACTGACGATCTTGCCAATATAGTCTTCGGTGATCATCAGGTTGGTCATGGTCATCTGGGTTTGGAACATATCCCGTATGCTCATCTCTTCACCGGGTTCCAATTGCTTTTTAACCAGACCAGACTTTAATTCAACATGCTCCCGCAACCCCTGCATACCCCTGAGCACTTTATCGCCCAGAGTCATACCGGCTGCTTCAGACTGTTGCGTGGCATTGACTGTGATCGCTTCAGCTTGAAGAGCCTCAGTCGCTTCAGGCTGTCCTGAAACCAGATCTTCAAACTTGCCCACGTTGTCTGCATTGGGTTGCCCCGGATTTGCAAAACCCTCATCTCTGGATGTATCCAGCGACTTCTCGACGAGGTTATTGGTGTTAATCAAATTATCCGCCATGGTTCAAGCCTCATGATGTCGGGAGACAAGCAGAGGTACTGCAGACTCCTCTCTTTTTATTCAGATTAGTACAGCAGATACTAAAAAATTTCAAAATTAGTTATAAAAAAATATTTTATATGCCTAATTTATCAAAATGATCACCCAATGACTGAATCACACTTTCAGCATTAGGACGATTAAACTCATCATTAGCCAGATAAATACACAAAAAGAGATGCTCTCTTTCCTGAACACCTACTTGTAACGGAAATCGCTGACTCTGAGTGTAATGACATTGTCTCAAAGCCTGTATCAGCACAGGCATAATTTCATGACTGGGAAGCGCGCGAATAAGATACATCAGCACACCCTCTTCCTGCTGCTCTATATAAAGAGTCCCCATACGTTCAAACTCAAAACTAACAACGCCAGTACCACTAAAATTCAGCCCTTCAACACCCATGTCCTGACCGATCTCAGCCAGTACATTATCTCGCCATTCCATATTATTGATTCCAAACGGTTATGTTTTTATCGCTCTTTTTCATCAGGCAGATCAAGGCCAATATCCCCCAAGATACCAAAGTTATTGTCACTACTATCGAGCGTTTCTATTACTTCCTCTTCATTTTCCTGCTCGATTAAGCTATCAAGACTCTCTTTCACTGCAGCCTGTATATTCTGCTTGGTTTCAATATTTGGAAAGAGCTCTTCAGGCAATTGTCGGATAAGATCATCCACCTTGGTCATAAAGAAAATCTGAGCATCCAGGTCATTAACATTAAGTTGTGGCAGTATTTTGATGAAATCTGATTCTGTCACCCATTGTTGTTGCGAGATGTCCAGAATGTGCTCCATTAATTTATTTTCTATTAAATCCGTCTGCGGGTAGATACGCTTTGTCTGATCTTCGGTTTCAAGACAGCCGTCATGAATCCCTACCATCGTTTTCAAGTCAGACATTTCACCAATAACCGCCTTTAAGCGTTCTGGCGAGGTGGACGCATTAAAACTTAATAAATCCGTTGAAAGGAGCTTTAAATGAACGTCAACAGCCGTCGTAAAATTATTACTACCATGGGTACTCACCAGTTCTTTATAAAGATCTTTCAGGGTGGGTAAATCACTGACATGATCCAGAACCGTTTGCGCAGCCTTCTCTCCACCTAACAGCTCAACATGGGTCTCTCGTAATTCCCGGGTATCAGACAAGCCGGTTTCAGCGGCTTGTATGGCCGCTTGTTCCGATATATTGATACCCGATTTAATGGCTACTTTGTTATCGGAGAAATGTTCATTTCTTACCGATTTCAATAAATCGGCTTTTTTCTTATCACCCTGCTCATCAAAAAAACGAGCCGCTTCATTCAGCCCCATGAACTCGTGCAGAGTATCATCATCAAACGCTTCTTTGAGTTTTTCCTGAACCTGTTGACGGGTAAGATTGGGATCCGCTTTCAGCTTCTGCAGGAAATCTTTTATTTCCTGAACATTCTGAACAGTCTGAATTTTCTCAACGCGCTTGCGCATCTCTTCCGTATCGTCACTACCTTTTTTAACACGGCGGTCTTTGAGATCCGTTTTGCGGTTATCTTTAACAAACTGGACAATTTCTTCTGCAAGGTCTGCAGCTTTAGCAAGAGGAGAAGAGGCACTAGTCTGTACTGCAACTCGTTCACCATTAGCGGTTTTACCAGCCAGCTTACCGGTGGCTGAGGAGTTGTTAGCACTATCAAGTCCAGGTTGAGCAATCTGCTGATTGCTTTGTATCTGCACGTAAAATCCCTCTCACAAAAAGACCAACCGGAGATTGGTCTGCCTTTGTCGTACAGTAATTATCCGCGAGTTGTCGTTTTTAACGTTTCATAATAGCCGCGCATAATTTCTTCAAATTTGCTCTGCATTGACTTTATCTGGTCCTGATGAGTCTGCAGCAGTTCGCTGGCGGCCTGAGCTGCGTTTTCATTGGTTTTCTGCTCAGCTTCTTTTATTTTCACCTCAGCATCGTGCAATCCAGCTTGATAGTTGAATCCCGCTGAGGCAGCTTCACCGGCACCAGTAAGTATTTGGCTGGTTGCATTCCCTTTAGCCAGAATTGCCTGTGATTGAGCGGCTTTAGCTTGAGCATTAGCGGCTGCATCAGGTCCGTTAGGTCCTTTCACATTCATTGCTTTGATGGATGCTGCACCCGATACTGCACCAGCACCGATTTTGGCAACCCCTGAAATCAAGCCCGCAGTAAGACGGCTAGCTGCTGCTTTTTTCATTTCATCTGCCTGAGCCAAAGTATCCTGTTTGGCTGCTTCATAATGAACCGCACGCTGCTCACGAGCACTTTTTCGCTGAGTAACACCCAGTTCATGCAACAGTTCCATGACCATGAAAATATCAAACAGCTGCTCAACGATTTTGTCAGGAGCCGCCTTAGGGTTGGCACTTAGATCATTTATTGATTGTGCTTGTCCATTTAACTGCCCGGGAGTTGTTGAGGTTAGTATTGTATTCTGCTGTTGTAAGTCACCAGGTTCTGCAGCCGCAAATAAAACATCCAGTCCACCTTTTTGAAAACCAAGAGAAGAATAAAGATTCCTTAACTCAGGGTTGCTTTGTGGTGCAGGACTATTTAATAACTGTGCTAAGCGTTGAGATTGTGAGTCACTAAAGCCCAGAGCCTTTAAAGCATCATTGGCGGTTGCGCCCTGCTGACCAAGAGCAGTCACTGCCTGCTGGCCATTCTGAGGGCTGCCCAAAGATAACAACGCATGAAGCTGCTGATCATTGTAGCCATGATTTTTCAAAGCACTTTTTGCTGCGGATAGATTAGCTTCGCTGCCATATTTTACCACAAGATTTTCTGTTTGATCCTGACCTGAAGCCAGATGAGCCGCACTTTCTGTTTGCGACTGAGAGAGCCCTAACCCTGCAAGGATCGCTTGTTTTCCTTTCGGAGTGTCTGCACCCTGACCATGAAGTAAATCGATATACTGGTCAGCTCCGGTAACGGTCTCAGCGTGTTCTTCGAGCCTGACTGACTGATCAGAAGTCAGTATTCCGACACTTGCATTGGTCAGAAGGTTCAGAAAATTACTCCCTGCACTCTGAGTGATTACATCAATATCAGAGATATCGGCACTGGCTGCACTGTAGCCGGTCAAATTCACTTGATCAGGTACCTCCAGCTCTGGAGATCGTTGTTCCTGACCAGTTAAAACATCAGAACGCCCCTCTTCTTCAGAAATTTCCAACTTATCATTCGCTAATGCACCCGCTGCAATGACTTCAGAAGCCAGTGCTGATTTTGAAGCATCACGAACGCTACCACTGTGATTCACAGGCGTATTTTGCACATTGTTCGTATTATTGATCGCCGACATATTAAACCCCCATTAAATATGAACAATTAGGCTCGCAAATTGCGCGAAATTGTTGTTTTGGTATCGTGGTTATCCCGAATGATATTGGTTAGTGACGTATAGCCTGACTGAAGGTCTTCAATCGCTCTTTCCAGTGCCTCTGCCAGATCATCTATCGCCTGTTGATTCCTTTGAATATATGCCTGAATTTGACGAGCTTCGGCTCTTAGTATGTCAGCATCGTAATTTTGATTCGCATTAACAATGGTCGTTGCACCATCAGCAACCAGGGTTGCGCCGTTAACCAGTTGAGTAACCTGAGAAATTTTGGTCAGAATAGCTGTGGTTTTCGCTGATAGATTCAGTCCTGTTGAAGTAGCATTGGCCGCTGTTGCTGAAACCGTCGCACCAGCGGAACTGGCGTTTGAAGCCGTACTACCAGCAGCCGAACCTGCACCTGCTGCACCACCTGCCGCTGCAGCTCCTAGAGAGAGCGCAATTATAAGAGCACTCCAGAACACCATAGCGCCAATTTTGGCATCCTCACTATTCCCAAACATATCCATCATCCAAGTGCTGCCAGCTTCGTTGGAAACCTGCATGGTGATGGTTATCGCCAAAGCCGCAACCATAAGTCCTGTAGCTGCACCACCTGTAACAACAGCTGCCACAGCAGTAATAATCGCCATAAAAATAACCGCTAACCAGCCAAATATTTTCATTGCTAAACTGGTTTCCTGAGCCTCTTTCTGTTTCTCAATGGATTCTCGAATCTTTTCTATTTTCTCATTGGTTTGATGTTCGCTTTCATCTTTTTTAACCCTTATTTGCTCCTGATTAAACTCGATTCGGTTGTGCTGTAACTCACTTTGAATTTGAGTCAGCAGGGTGATCGCAGTATCTGTATCAAGAACCGGGTCTTTACTTAATGCCTTGTCTACAAATGTCTTGATAGAGGCATCCACTCTTGTTTTAACTTCAGGCGGTATGTCAGTAATTGCCTGATAATGGATGACAATATCTTCAAATTTATTAAAAGCCGTGTTCAATTTATTGCCACCCGCAAATGACTCAGCCAAGCGTACATTGGATGACAATGCGGTATAAAAGTGATTGGGGTCTGAATTAGCGCCAACAGCTTTTCCCAGGGGGGTTAACTCGCCCTTGAGGAACGCATTAATCTGAGGATCTCTAGAGGGGGCTGTATTACTTGTGGCTTGATTAGCACTGGCTGTAGATTCTGCATTTGCATTGGCACTAACATTAGCATCTGCAGGAGCTTTCTGACTCCTCTCAGCTGAAGGTGTTCGCGCTGTATCACTCTCAGGCGTATTTCTTGCTGAGTTTGTTTCACCTGAAGAATCGGAACTTTTCCGAAGACTATCTTTACTTTCTAAACTCAGATCATCAGGATTAATCGCTGCACCATTTCTGATCGCCTGATCTTTGGTTCCTGTCTCCACAACCTCAGATTTAGCCGGTTTAGCCTGCGCATCAGCACCTTCTGGCAGCTGGCTTTCTTCATTGGCATTAGCAGCCTCAGCTCTTCTGGCAAATTCATCGACACTATCTGACACCGAAAACCCTTCACCCGAAGAAATCAACTTATGCAGCAATTCCTGGCCTTTTTCTATGTCTGCTTCCGGATCAGGGAGTTCAAGTGGCACTCTGGCAAATGAACGCTCTGAAGAATCTTCCTGTTGACGGCGGGAATAACTGTTTTGATCGTTATACCCCCTGTTGATCTCTTCGATAAAAGTGCTGCTTGTAGCACTTGATGCTCTCTGTGCTGCGTGACTGCTACCCAAGTGTTCCGTTCTTGATGGCCCCTGTCCAATTGACATACTCCTACTCCTTTAGTCCAGATTCTCTAACATATTTTCAGCGCGTGCTTTGTCATCTGAATACTCTCCTTTTCCTTCGCACTCTTTAATCGTCTTTTCATAAGCCGCTTTGGCGTTATCCTTGTTGCCCATAGCCAAATGGCAATCACCCATATAAAGGATTGGGCGTGGGTCGTCTGAATCAAGAAGTGAAGCAAAAGAGAATATTTCAATGGCTTGCTCGTATTTTTTCATCATTTGCTGACAAGCACCCAGACCCATGAAGTATTTGCGATTCAAGTGGTCGTAGAAACACAGGAATTGAAAGATCTTCTGTGCTTCATCATACTTACCGCTCTGGTAAAGGTTGTAAGCCACAGAATAGATCGCTTCCATGGAGTCATCGCTCATGTCCTTAAGTTCTCTGAGGGTTCCACCCTTGCCAAAAAACTCAAGCATCATCATATCCATATTCTGGTCATCAGCCTGATTCAGGTCTTCGTTGTTCACCGGCAATTCCTCCATGAGTTAACGCAAGTAGTGCACTATCAATATAGGGGGTTGATAATGTGGCAGGATTAAATGTCAGACGTTAAATTTGCCTGTATTTATTGAAGCTTAGTAGCTTATAGGAAAGGCCGCATAACCAATTAAATAGACCAGAGCAACCAATTTTAAATAATTGTAATTTAAGAGTTTATCGTAGATTCTGGATAACTGTGTTCAGCGACTGATAGTATTTGCTCACGAAGTTGGACAGCATTTCAAAGGACTGGTTGTACTTATTTATGGTCTGCTGCAGCTTGGTGGTTTCTAGCTGGGATGAGCTGGTCAAAGCTTCCATCCTTGATCTCAGCCCGTCAATATTTCGCTCCCAATCCGATGTCGAATGAAGATCATCACCGGGTACATAATAGGCACCAATAGCGTCAAAAAATTCCTTCATATCCTGCGGCATCGTACTCACTCCTGTGCCCGCCTGCCCCTTCAACTCCCTTGCTCTGGCTAACATGCCATTGGCTCTTTCAAGCTGTTCATTTTTTTCTTCTATAGAGCCGATTTGATCTCTTAATTGGGTATCGAGCACTTCTGCTCTGGCCGACAGTACCGAAAAAACCACAGCATCCAGGCTCGGACCAGAAGAGCCTAAGGGCTCCGTCGAAAGGTAGGTATTTATCTCTCCTGCACCCGGTCCTACATAATTATCCCCTTGCCAGTTTGCGGGATTACTGACTTCCTGAACCATTGCAACAGGTGCCTGTATATACACCAGTCTTTGTGCATCCTCGTCCATGTCAGCTGTATATTGCAGAGCGTTCAGAGCCGTTTTATTGACAGAATAAAAATGCGTAGGGGTTAATGAGTTCCCCTGATCATCGGGGTCCGCCAGAGAAAGGAGAGCTTCAATCTGAGCATCGGAAAAACCGGCTGCACGAAGTGAAGTCAGACGAGATTCATTCAAGGGAATCGAATTAGCATTGGACTCAGAATTGTAATCAGCACTGCCAGAGCTTGCCGCATTTATGTCAGTCATCAATGGTCTCCATACCATCCAGTTACCAGAGCTGACTGCAAATAAACCACACTGGCTTTTATAATGTTAGGCTATTCATTCAATAAGTGATTTTGAAATCACTGAATACGTATTTCTTTTTTGATTTATTGTATTAACGCAGGTTCTGAATGGTCGTACTGAGCGACTGATAGTATTTGTTAACGAAGCTGGATAACATCTCAAACGACTGATTGTACTTGTTGATAGTCTGCTGCAATTTGGTTGAATCCAATTGAGATTCGCTGGTTTTGGCCTCTATAACCCCTTGCAAGCCAGCGATATTAACATCCCAGTCGTCTTTAGTATGGTTTCCGGCTCCCTGAGATCTTGCGCCTACACGAGTCCAATATTCGACAAAAGGAGCATCAAATGGCGATCGCCCAGGATTATCATCAGTATCACCAGCCGCTGCATTCGCTCTTCGCCCCCTGGCATTAGCCAACCAGTCATTTGCCTCTTCAAGGTCTTTGTTTTGCTGCTGGATCGCCGTAATTTGATCTCTTAGTTGCTCTTCAATCACTTCTGCTCGCGTTTGAAGTACAGAGAAAACCAGCGCATCCAAGCTAGGTTTGGAATAATCTTTAGGAGGTCTGCGAAGAAAAGTATTCAGTGATTCAGCGCCCGGTCCAATATAGTCATCGTTTTCCCAGTTTGCTGGATTACTTACTTCCTGAACCATAGCTATCGGAGCCTGTAAATAGACTAGGTTTTTGGTATTTTCATTCAGTTTGCCTCTGTATTGCAGAGCGTTCAGAGTGGCTCTGTTAACAGAGTAAAAATGCGTTGGAGTAAGAGAGTTACCTTGATCATCAGGATCCGCCAGAGCCATAATGGCTTCAATTTGGGCATCAGAAAAACCAGCAGAACGAAGTGCTGCACGACGAGATTGATCTTTTGTCGGTGCAGCAGTGCTAGCCTCAGAGGTAGTATTTCCGGCGCCACCAGTACCACCTGATTCCGTAGGTATTGAGTCTGTCATGCCTGAGCTCCCTGCCAGTGATTCGCCAAAACTGACAACCGATGAATACTACTTTTTCTATTTGGTTGTTTTTAAGACTGATTAAACCAATTATTTTTCAACGCAATGCTACTAATCTGCTGCTCCAATACGTTCCGTCTACCAACCACTTCAGACAACGCTGTTTTGAAATCGGGACCTGAAAAGCTATCGGCTTGAGCGCATCCTTTTATGACATCAATAGCGTCCGAAATAACATTATTCCATGCCTGAAGAAATTCAGCCGGCTCTGCTTTAGATGCCTCCATCATGTTGCGATAGCTGTCACACATCTTATCTTGAAAAATCATAAAGCTACTCTGCCCCGGAACGCCAGACAACTCACTCAACGCAACCCCCATTTTCTCAGCTAACTCTTGCTGAGTAATTTTAGGTGGTATGGCTGCCTCTCTGGCGGTCAACGCGCGGGCTGATGGCGAATCAGGTTTTACATCACTGATCTCTGGAGGAGGCATCTTCTCAAAGCTGGTTTTAATAATATCTGCCAGCGCATCCAGCAATGCAGAAACAGGCCCCTTGATATCAGCCGGAATGTCCAAATCTTTTCGCATATCCTGCAGGCGATTATGCAGTTGACCCAGCTGCGTTGAGTTTGCACCGGAGTCATCAATCAAGGTTTGAAACACATTTTGGACAGCATCTGCATGTTTTCCCCAGTCTCCTGACCGGACAAGATCGTTCATATTCTTAAGTGATTCGAGACTTGCCGCCATCTTGCTGGACAACTCAGGCGTCATTTTCATACCACTGGCTGCACAATGATGAGCAGCCATATCAGAGAAAAGTTCACTTAATTGCTTTTCTGTTTTTTGTTTGTCAGCCGCAGCTAAAGCAGCCCAGGCTTTGGATATGGACTGAGGTTCGAGTTTTCTTAACGCTTCATTAGTATCATCATCGGATCCCGGCGTTAATGGCTGATTGTCAACATCTACCTTTCTGAGGTTAGGGTTGAGCTTCTTTCTGGAGTCAGTGTGATGGTATTGCAGGGGATCAGGCGTTGTATCTATCTTATGAAATTTTCCGGCTCTTACATTGGAAGGAGAAGCGCTGGCCTTGGCTGAATCTGTATTCGCCGCCTTTTCAGATTTAGATTTATCTTCTTCTTTGCTTTTTTCCGGCTTGTTGATATCAGGAGTAAACTGGGGGGTTGGAGAATGAGCTGGCACAGACTCTTCGTCATACATCGCATTAGCAAAACCCACCATAAATATGGTGAATCCAATCGCAACACCGACCGGGGCAGCAGGAGTGAAGCAAAGCGCAAAGCATAATGCACCACCAAAAGCCATGGCGGCAATATTCTTGTTTTTCCCAACCATATGGAACAAACCCTTGAAAACATCTTTAAAACTGGCTTTTTCCTCCTCTTGCTCCGGTGTCAGAGGCGGTGCTGGCTTAACATCTTCAATGTTTACAGGGTTTTTCTTGGGTGCGGCAAAAAGCTCTTCTGCTGCCTGAGCATTATTCTTAGCGGGCGTATTAGCAGATTGTGATGGGTGAGACAGGTGATTCTGACTATTATCGGACAATGGCGATTCAACTTCTTTTAAAAAGCCCTGATCCGGAGACGTAGCATCCGGGCGATTATCATTAGAGTCAAGCGGTAAAATCAATTCTTCAGCAGCCTTATCTACACCAGAATCAGCGTCATGGCGTTGATGAACAATAGGTTGAGTTCCTGTCTCTTCACTATCCATTTCATCAAGAATATCTACGGCTTCCTGCCCCTGCGCTGCTTCAGTTGAGTCTAATGTCAGTTCTCTAGAGAAAGGCTTAAAACTTGCTGAAGGCAAAAATGACTTAGGTTCTGTAGAGCTGGCACTTCTGCTTCTTAATTTAACCTTTGGCAGCGTTGAAGGGGTATCTTCGCTATCAGACTGTAACGAAGGCAGTTTGGGTCCATCAACAGAAGTAACCTTCCGGCCGTCTTGCTGCTTTCCTGATGCCGAAGGCGTAGGCGAGCTATTGGTGTATGCAGTTGAACTGTTATCACCACCAATCCTGTTGAAAGACATAGAAATCCCTATCTAAAGTCATCAGTTATATAGATAGAAAGTCTAGATTAAGCATGGTTATTAAGAAATATGCCAAATTATTATAAAAAATAATTTTTAATAAAAATGCGATTTCATAAGAACCAACTATTCTGAATAAGAAAATTTTAAAATCCCTTAAGGGGCAAAGGCTTGTGCTAGAAACACTCTATATTCTCGCGATCACAGTTGAGGCAATGGCGGGTGCCATTGCTGCCGGCCGAAAACAAATGGACCCTTTCGGCATTCTGATTATTGCCTGCGCTACCGCCTTTGGTGGGGGAACAATCAGAGATCTTATCCTGAATAATCATCCATTAGTCTGGGTGGGCAAACCCGAGTTTCTTATCATTACCTGCTGCGCTGCACTGTTTGTCATTCTTATTCGCCCCTGGATCAAGTTCCTCACTGAAGCATTTCTGGTTCTTGATGCCATCGGTCTCATCACCTTCAGTATTATCGGTGCCCAAAAAACGCTGGCTCTTGGTCATGGCTATTTCATTGCAGCGATAATGGCGGTATTTACCGGTGCTTTTGGCGGGGTTATCCGGGACATTCTGTGCAGTCAGATACCTCTGGTGTTCCGTAAGGAGCTGTACGGTAGTATCGCCTTTCTATCCGCCTGGCTATTCTTTGGTCTGAATCTCACCACTCTATCTCAAGAAACAGCTATTCTAATTACCCTGTTTTCAGGCTTTGGTCTGCGCATTATGGCGATATATATGAGGCTTGAACTACCCAAATTCCATTTTGATAATCAGGATGAGCGACGTGATTAACGTCATTTCAGGGTATTATTCTCTGGCTCAGATTACAGAATAATACCCCCTGCTAACAAACCCCTCAGCCGTGATGACTGGTATGCAACTGATTAGCTGCAGGTCGTTCAAAAAACTCCAGTACGGCCGCCATAAGGTCTTTTGGACTCAGCATTCCCACAACAGCCCCGCTGTTCATGACCGGAATTCTATCCGCCTTCTGAGACATAAACTGCTGATAAACACTGATAATATCATCACCCGGTGAGACTGTTTTTACCTTTGTATTCATACAATCTCTCACCTGCCTTCCTCCTTGAGAGAAATAGCTTTCTACCAATGTTCCCTGAAGGCAATCGGATTCCGATAAAATACCAAGCACCTGCCCTGAGTTATCGACAACCGGAACCACGGTTATATCGTGCTGTAGTAAAACCCGGATAGCTTCAATCACTGAAATATCCGGAGAAATCGTGATCACTTGAGCGGTCATGCAGTCTTTGACTTTAATCGACCTCATACAAACCTCCTCTGAGGCAGCAACCAACAATGGAAATATGACTATTTCAGTTTAGTGCCAGATCGGAAAAACACTCTTATCAATCTACTGTTCCGAACGAAGAGTAATGGAAAACACTTATAAACCCTATATATAATACGCCCCACTTTCTAATGTAATTGATCCGGAGCAGTCACTTATGAGCTACGCATCCATCCCTGCAGGTAAAAGCCTGCCTGATGATATTTTTGTTGTTATTGAAATTCCGGCTAATGCCTCGCCCATCAAGTATGAAATTGATAAAGACTTTGATGCTCTGATGGTTGACCGCTTTATGGCGACTCCCATGTTCTACCCTGCCAACTACGGCTACATCCCTCAAACTCTGGCAGATGATGGTGACCCGTTAGATGTACTGGTGGTAACGCCCTATCCAGTGGTGCCCGGCTCTGTCATTCGTTGCAGGCCAGTAGGTATGCTGAACATGTCCGATGAAAGTGGTCGCGATGAAAAACTCATTGCAGTCCCTCACGACAAACTAAGCACTCTTTATAAAGAGGTAAAAGAGTACACTGACCTGCCGCCACTGCTGATTCAGCAAATCGAACATTTCTTTGAAAATTATAAAGACCTGGAACCCGGCAAATGGGTAAAAATAGACAGCTGGGAAAACGCAGCCTCTGCCCTGAAAACGATTGAAAAATCCGTCGCCAACTATAAAGAATAAGTAAAAAAAGGGGAAATCCTCTGATTCCCCCTTTTTATTCCCCTTATTCCCTTGCATATCCCTGTTTAATCTTCACAATTAAAACCGTCCGGATTTTACTTAAGCAGATCGCATGCCATATCGATTTTTTGCTCCTTTTGCACTATTTCTTGCCTTGCTAATGTCTGCCATAACGGCTCAGGCAAACCTCAGCCAACTCTTTGGCAATGACAACACCTCTTCAGGCTCTGCAGGCTTTCTCCCCGTTGAAGAAGCCTTTCAGTTTAACGGGCGGATTGTTGATCATCAGGCTCTGATTGATATCACCATCACTCCGGAGCATTACCTTTATCATCACCAGTTTTCTTTTACACCGGGTGCCGATATTGAGTCTCTGGGAGAGCCTGATTTTCCTGAAGGCGAAGAGATTTATGATCCTTACTATCAGAAAAATCTGAAAACATTCTCAGCAGATTTCACCATAAGAATGCCCGTCCGGTATAGCGGCTCTGTACCAGAAATATCGATCAAGTTTCAGGGCTGTGCGAAAGCCGGTCTTTGTTATCCGCCAAAAACCATTTCTATCCCTCTGATTCTGGAAAATACAACGGGTGAACCCTATGAAACAGAAGAAACCACCCGGAAAGTTCAGCTCCCAGAAACAGAAGAGTCTTTTTATCAGAACCTGTTGAATCAGGGTTTATTGCTCGGTCTTGGGCTATTCCTTCTGGCAGGTATCGGGCTCAGTTTTACCCCCTGCGTCCTCCCTATGTTTCCGATTCTTTCTAGTCTGATTCTGGGCAACACTTCCCAAAGCAGAGGAAAAACCCTGAGCCTGACGCTGGTCTACATCTTCAGTATGTCGCTGACATTTGCCGCTGCCGGGACACTCACCGGTTTGTTTGGTGCCAGTCTGAATATACAAGCTCAGTTGCAATCTCCCTGGTTGCTCTATCCTATGGCCGCACTCTTTGTGGTATTGGCACTCAGCATGTTTGGACTTTATGAGCTGCAGCTACCCGAAAGCCTGCGCTCGCGTCTGAACAGTAATAATTCAGGCAGTGGAAGCATTCCCGGCGCAGCCACCATGGGCATATTTTCTGCGTTGGTTGTTTCGCCCTGTGTTTCTGCACCGCTTGCCGGAGCACTGATTTATATCAGTACCACCGGAGATGCCATATACGGCGGTTTATCCTTATTTGTTCTAGGACTTGGCATGGGCATTCCTTTATTACTGGTTTCTCTTGGCGGGCGGCAGTTATTACCAAAAACCGGACAGTGGATGAACTCTGTCCGTGCACTCTTTGGTGTGATGCTGCTGGGCGTCAGTATCTGGATGCTAGAACGATTAATTCCTGCCTCACTGACACTCCTGCTCTGGGGTATCTTGCTGATCGGCAGTGCTGTATTTTTGGGTGCTTTGCGTCTGGATAATCAAGCGACCGGAGACAAACTCAAGCAGGCTGGCGGGATTACTCTGCTCATCTATGGAGCATGCCTGATCACTGGTGCAGCCATGGGTAATAGAAACCCGCTTAAGCCACTGAACAGTGGAATTGCTTCAGCAGCACAAACCAAAATCAGTACTGCTAATCGAATTATTAAAGACAGCATTAACCTGATCACAGTGACCACTGTTACAGAAATGGATGCGTTATTAGCTCAGTCAAAAGCGGAAAACCGTCCAGCTATGGTAGATTTTTATGCCGACTGGTGTATTAGCTGCAAAGTGCTTGAACGCAATGTATTCCCAGACCCATTGGTCGCCGGAGAATTATCGAAACTGACTTTGATCAAACTGGATATCACCGAGAATACTTCAGAACATCAGCAACTTATGAATCAGTACAACCTTTTCGGCCCACCTGCCCTGCTGTTTTTTGATCGTCACGGAAAGGAAGTTTCATCGGTTCGCACTCTCGGTGATGTATCTGCAACACAACTCCGCCGACGTATCGACCTCCTCCTGAGCATTCGGTAATATCAGAATCTCACAGAGAAATAGCCTGCAACATCCCTGAAATGCTTCGTAACTGTCCTTAACCTGCTGTAACACGCACAGGCTGGACGCTATCTTGACAATGGGGCACAATGCTTCTCCAATGACAGAGGATACCCATGGCTAAGATTCTTGTCCTAAATGGCCCAAACCTGAACCTTCTCGGCACAAGAGAACCAGGTGTATACGGTGCTACCACCCTTGACCAGATCAACCAGAACCTGAGTGCTCTGGCTACGGCTGCAGGTCATCAACTGGAAAGCTTTCAGAGTAATGCAGAATATCAACTGATCGATAGAATTCATGACGCCGGCCAAGACGAGGTTGATTTTATCCTCATCAATCCTGCTGCATTTACTCATACCAGTGTCGCCTTACGCGACGCGTTACTAGCAGTGGCCATACCCTTTATTGAAATACATCTTTCCAATGTTCATCGCCGCGAGCCTTTCCGACACCACTCTTACTTCAGTGATGTCGCCGAAGGCGTCATTGTCGGACTTGGGCCAAAGGGGTACGAAATGGCATTAACTGCCGCCCTGGACAAGCTGTAAACCTGTTTTCAAGCAGCTTCTGGACGGCAGAAGCTCGATAGCACAACCCCCTGGTAACGCTTGCGTTACCAGTACAAGATATTTGAGACTGACTATGGATATCAGAAAAGTAAAAAAACTCATTGAGTTGCTGGAAGAGTCCGGAATCGACGAGCTGGAAATACATGAAGGCGAAGAGTCTGTTCGTATCAGTCGTTATTCCCAGAATGCACCGGTTGCTGCCGCCCCTGTAGCCTATGCAGCACCAGTAGCTCCTGCACCAGCCGCTCCGGTTGCCTCTGCAGTCGATTCAGCACCGGCTCCGATGGTCGCTGCTGAGTCTACTGGCCATCAGGTTAAGTCACCGATGGTGGGTACTTTTTATGCATCTCCATCACCCAGCTCGCCTTCTTTTGTCGAAGTAGGCAAGCCGGTTAAGGAAGGCGATGTACTGTGCATTGTGGAAGCCATGAAGATGATGAACCAGATCAAGGCAGACAAATCCGGTACCGTTGAAGCCATTCTGGTAGAAAATGGTCAGGCCGTTGAGTTTGACCAGCCATTGTTCACTATTGTCTGAGGCGCCTGCCATGCTTGAGAAAGTCGTTATCGCCAATCGAGGTGAAATAGCTCTCAGAGTATTAAGGGCTTGTAAGGAACTGGGCATTAAAACTGTTGCCGTCCATTCCAAAGCGGATGAAAGCCTGATGCATGTGCGCCTGGCCGATGAATCTGTCTGCATTGGTCCAAACAGCCCAACCGAAAGTTACCTGAATATTCCCGCTATCATCAGTGCTGCCGAAGTGACTGATGCTTCCGGCATTCATCCCGGATATGGCTTCCTGTCCGAAAACGCAGATTTTGCTGAGCAGGTTGAGCGCAGCGGCTTCAAGTTTATTGGCCCTAATGCAGATGTGATTCGCATGATGGGCGACAAGGTAGCCGCCATCAAAGCCATGCAAAAATCCGGTGTGCCTACAGTGCCTGGCTCTAACGGCCCGCTAACAGACGACCACGAACGCACCATAGCTATTGCCCGGGACATCGGTTTCCCTGTCATCATTAAAGCCGCCGGTGGTGGCGGTGGGCGTGGCATGCGAGTGGTTTATGAAGAAGCGGAGCTGATTAACTCCGTTGGTCTAACCAAAGCGGAATCGGCTGCTGCTTTTAATAACGATACGGTCTATCTGGAAAAATTCCTGCAAAGGCCTCGTCATGTTGAGTTTCAGGTTTTATCTGATGCTCATGGCAACGCCATTCACCTGGGCGACCGTGACTGCTCACTGCAGCGCCGGCACCAAAAAGTGATCGAAGAAGCTCCGGCTCCAGGCATTCCAGAAGACAAGCGAGCGATGGTTGCCACTGCCTGTACTAAAGCCTGTATTGAAATGGGCTATCAGGGCGCGGGTACTTTTGAATTTCTCTACGAAGACGGTGAATTCTACTTTATTGAGATGAACACCCGTGTTCAGGTTGAGCACCCGGTCACTGAAATGATCAGTGGTGTAGATATCGTCAAAGAGCAACTGCGTATTGCCAGCGGTATGCCGCTAAGCGTTTGTCAGGAAGACATCAAGCTCGAAGGTCATGCCTTTGAGTGTCGTATTAACGCAGAAGATGCCCGCACCTTTATGCCCTCTCCGGGTAAAGTTGAGCAGTTTCATGCACCAGGTGGCAATGGCGTACGAGTTGATTCACACCTTTACAATGGCTACACCATTCCGCCCTACTACGACTCTCTGGTGGCCAAGTTCATCACTTACGGTCCAGACCGAGAAACAGCTCTGAACCGTATGCGTATAGCACTGGATGAAGCGGTTATTGAAGGTATCCGAACCAACATTCCTCTGCATCAGGATCTGGTGATTGACTCGCACTTCCAAGAAGGCGGTGTCAGTATTCACTACTTGGAAAAGAAACTAGAAAACAAGCTGTAAAAACAAACTTAACCCTGCCACCAAATCGCATAGAAAGCATTTTTCTGTGTGATTTGGTACTATCCTCGCCCTTAGAGGCCGCCTGAAAATTCTCGTGACTACTGCGGCCTCTTAGTTTTCATCTTCCCTTATTTCAGAATCCGTCCTGCGTTTCAGGTTTTCGTGTTCTGGCCTACTTCTGGATAACCACATGCCCTGGATTCAAATCCGTCTGGATACCACCTCCGACCATGCCGAACCGCTTGAAGATCTGTTGCTTGAAGCCGGTGCCAGTGCTGTCACTCTTCAAGATGCCAAAGATCAGCCACTGTATGAACCCGAGCTAGGCAGCACCCCTCTATGGACTCATACCATTGTTATTGGTCTGTTTGATGCGCACGTCGACATGGATGTGGTTATCTCCATGATGAAAGAGCAATCTCCCCTTGAAACCTTCCCCGACTACAAAGTCGAGATTGTTGAAGACAAAGACTGGGAACGGGAGTGGATGTCTCAGTTCCAGCCAATGCAGTTTGGTAATCGCCTTTGGGTCTGCCCAAGCTGGAAAGATATTCCTGACCCTGATGCCGTAAACCTAATGCTCGACCCCGGTCTCGCATTCGGTACCGGTACTCATCCAACTACTGCCTTATGTCTGGAATGGCTCGAACAGCAGACTGATATTGATCAGGGAAGCATTATTGATTACGGCTGTGGTTCGGGCATTCTTGCCATTGCCGCACTATTGCTAGGCGCACAAAAAGCCGTTGGTGTCGATCTTGATCCACAGGCGTTGAAAGCCACTATCGATAACGCACAGCGCAATCAGATTGCGCCAGAAAAACTGCAGGTTTTCCTGCCAGAAAAACAACCGGACATGCAGGCCGAAGTCGTGGTTGCCAATATTCTTGCCGGACCATTGGTCGAGCTAGCCCCCCTGCTTGCTTCTAAGACAAAGTCCGGTGGTAAACTGGCACTGTCAGGTATTCTCGCAGAACAAGCCGACGAAATTGTAGAAACCTATAAGCAGTGGTTTGATGTTCAGCCTCCGGTACTTAACGACGGTTGGGCGCTGGTTTCAGGCAAACGGCATTAATTGCTGGATTCACTCAGACTGGTTTGATCTAATTAGGAGCTGTTGGTTTAAGGAAATCAAAAATCCCATGACAGCTCCACGGGTGACCAGTTGTCCCCACTGCTCAACATCATTCCGGGTAACTCGTACTCAAATACATGCGGCAAATGGCGCAGTTCGCTGTGGTTCTTGCCTGCAAGTGTTTGATGCCAGAAAAAACCTGGACAATAGTAATAAAAAAGCCCATAAGTCAGCTGTTAGAAATAGTGTCAACAAACCGGCTGCACCAGCCAAAGAAGCTCAGAACCCGATAACAACTCAATCAAGACCAGTACCCGTCGAAGAACTGAGAGCGACAAAAAATGAGCCCATTTCTTCCAATCCTGACAAAGAAAGTATTACCGGGCAGTCTCTCAGCCAGATTCATGGCCTTTATAGCCTTTCCGATACAGACCCGATTGAAATTTCCGAAACCATTCCCAAAAAAAGCAGCTGGACATTGCGGTTATCTTCAAGCCTGATTGTATTCTTTTTATCAACACTGCTGGGATTCCAATATATCTGGTTTCAGCGTGACACCCTGTCCCTCAACCCTGACTTCCGCCCCGCTTATAACTGGCTCTGCCAAACACTGGCTTGCAAACTACCACCATTGGTCAATATCGATGCAATCAAGAGCCAACAACTTCTGGTAAGAAGTCATCCTGAAAAGAGCGATACCCTGTTGGTTGACTCTGTTATTGCCAACAATGCCAACCACCCCCAACCCTACCCCATCCTGCACCTCTCTTTTGCCGATATTAACGGCAACCTCATCGCCAGCAGGGCATTTACTGCCAGAGAATACCTTGGTGGAGCAATGGCCGGCTCAAAAGAAATGCCGATTGGACAACCCATCCGATTAAGACTGGAAATTATTGACCCTGGCCAGGAGGCTGTGAATTACGACTTACGCTTTGAAGTATCGCGATAACTTCCATTCTTCTCGAAAACAAGTGCCAATACAGAGTTTTACTATTTTCATCAAGCGATCAAAAAAAGATCGATTCAGAAAGTCTGCACATTTCTGCACATTACTGATGCAGGTCAAAAAAACATGCGTAAATCATAATGTTAGCAACAGATTTCACTTGCGGATTTTGCAGAATAAGACAACATATCAAGCAGATTATATGAGATATTTCTGTATTTATAATCAAGCTACTAGTCGATGATGACAGCAATCTCTATATTGATTGTTTTTTAAACAACTTGCTTTATTGCCCAAAATGTAAAGAGTAAGATAGCCAGTTGGCTTTTCTTCACATGTCACAGCTTTTTTATTCATCACTCCAGATTGTTGAACTAAAGTGCGTGATTTGGCACGATTTCACTTGCGGATTTTGCAGAATAAGACAACATATCAAGCAGATTATATGAGATATTTCTGTATTTATAATCAAGCTACTAGTCGATGATGACAGCAATCTCTATATTGATTGTTTTTTAAACAACTTGCTTTATTGCCCAAAATGTAAAGAGTAAGATAGCCAGTTGGCTTTTCTTCACACCAGCTTTTTTATTCATCACTCCAGTGTTGAACTAAAGTGCGTGATTTGGCACGACTGGCAGAGGCATTACCCTTGTTGAAAATAGGTCCTTACAGTATTACCAATCCTGTCATTCTGGCTCCAATGGCCGGAGTTACGGACAACCCCTTCAGGCAATTATGCATGAAAATGGGGGCAGGAATGGCAGTATCTGAGATGGTCACCAGCAACCCCAAACTTTGGCACACTCGTAAATCCAGATTACGAATGAACCATAGCGGTGAACATGAGCCGCGCTCTGTTCAGGTTGCCGGCAATGACCCTGCCCAAATGGCAGAAGCGGCTATAGTAAATCAACAACACGGAGCCCAGATTATTGATATCAATATGGGCTGTCCAGCCAAGAAAGTCTGCAATAAAGCGGCAGGCTCTGCTCTGATGAAAGAGCCTGCACTGGTCAAAGACATCCTTAGTGCGGTGGTTACTGCAGTAGATATTCCGGTGACCCTGAAAATTCGTACAGGTTGGGATACCGAAAATCGAAATGGTCTGGAGATAGCTCAATTAGCGCAGGAATGCGGCATTCAGGCATTGGCTGTGCACGGCCGTACACGAACCTGCATGTACCGGGGTGAGGCCGAATACGACACCATTGCCCGGATTGTTGAAGAAATAGACATCCCGGTCATCGCTAACGGTGATATCAATTCACCGGAAAAAGCAAAACAGGTGCTTAATCACACTGGCGCCAGCGCTGTGATGATAGGGCGCGCCGCCCAAGGAAGACCATGGATTTTTCGGGAAATTAATCACTTCCTGAGTCATGGAGAACACCTTCCTGCTCCCGAGAAGCAGGAAGTTCTCAACATTCTTCTGGGCCATCTTGATGCACTCTACGACTTTTATGGGGATGTCCAGGGTGTACGCATAGCAAGAAAACACGTTGGCTGGTATATGCAGGATCAGACCAATGGCTCTGATTTCAGAAAGCGATTCAATCGCATTGAAACATCAGACGAGCAACAAACCTGCATACGGAAGTATTTTGAATTTTTAAATAATGGAGAGGGAATAGCGGCATGACTGCACACCAGATTCTGGCGGAAGCACGCCCAATGGGGGAAACAATGGCCACCGCACAGGTAGCCGGCGCTCAAACACTGCGTGACAGTGTAGAGCGTTCCATGAACAACTACTTTTCGCATCTGGATGGTCAGGATGTCACTGATGTCTACCAGATGGTTCTGTCTGAAGTGGAGGCACCGTTACTGGAAACAGTCATGGCTTACGTGAAAGGCAATCAAACCAGAGCAGCAACCCTTCTGGGTCTGAATCGTGGCACTCTGCGTAAAAAACTGAAGCAATACGGCCTGCTTTAATGGCCTGTATCCAAAATACATATTCTGAACACAGGCTCTAAAAATGATCAGAAAAGGGTGGTTATCCACCTTTTTCTGTTTATTAATCCCGCCCTTTATACCCTCCGCTATTAAAATACTGCCATTACTGATCATTTCCCGTTAAAATCGCCGCAGATTTATGGATTCATACCAATAAGCCCGCTCAGCACAATAAGTATTCGAAATGCCTGCAGGGCCAGGATGATGAAACTGCAGCTTCTCTATTGCCTTTTTGTGTGGGTCAGTCGCTTCTGGTAATCAACACACCGAGACTGAGAGAGACCAAACGATGGCAGAAGTGTCGAGTAACAGTCCTGTTCGCAGGGCTCTGATCAGCGTTTCCGACAAGACAGGCATTGTTGAATTTGCACAGGCTCTGCACCGGCGCTCTGTAGAAATTCTATCCACTGGTGGCACCTATCGGCTGCTGATTGAAAACGACATTCCGGCTATTGAAATTTCCAGCTACACCGGCTTTCCCGAAATGATGGACGGACGGGTAAAAACCCTACACCCCAAAGTTCACGGTGGCATTCTGGGTCGTAAAGGTCAGGACGATGCCGTCATGGCAGAACACGGCATTGATGCCATTGATCTGGTCGTAGTGAATCTTTATCCCTTTGAGCAAACCATTGCCAGCCCGGATTGCGACCTAGCCAATGCCATTGAGAACATCGATATCGGCGGCCCAACCATGGTTCGTGCCGCTGCCAAAAACCACCAAGACACAACCATCGTTGTTAAGGCAGACGATTATCAGCGTATTCTTGAAGAAATGGATGCCAGTGATAATCAGGTAAGTAATGCCACTCGCTTCGACCTGGCAGTCAAAGCCTTCGAGCACACGGCACATTATGATGGTGCTATTGCTAACTACCTTGGCACACTGACGTCTGATAAAGAAGAAGCTGACACCTTCCCCCGCACCTTTAACCGTCAGTTCAGTAAAGTTCAGGATTTGCGTTACGGTGAAAATGCTCATCAGAAAGCGGCTTTCTACATCGATCAGGAGACAACTTCCGGCTCAGTAGCAACTGCACGACAGCTACAAGGTAAAGCACTTTCCTATAACAATATCGCTGATACTGATGCAGCACTGGAGTGTGTGAAAACCTTTGACCAGCCAGCCTGTGTCATTGTTAAACATGCAAATCCATGCGGCGTATCCATTGGCGCTGATATTCTCGAAGCCTACAACCTGGCTTACGCCACCGACCCGACATCCGCCTTTGGTGGCATTATTGCCTTTAACCGCAAGCTGGATGCAATCACCGCACGCACCATTATTGATCGCCAATTTGTGGAAGTGATTATTGCACCGGACGTAGACTCTGAAGCAGAAGTTATTCTTAAAAATAAAGAGAATGTCCGCTTGCTGAACTGCGGCGAACTGCCTGAAGAGCCGGGTACACAACTGGACCTTAAGCGTGTGAATGGCGGGTTACTGATTCAAGATGCCGACACCCGGCAGGTCAAACAATCTGAACTGCAGGTCGTTACAGAGCGAGCACCCACCGAACAGGAAATGGCTGATCTGATGTTTGCCTGGAAAGTTGGTAAATTCGTCAAATCCAACGCGATTGTCTATGCCAAAAACCATCAAACCATTGGCATAGGAGCTGGTCAGATGAGCCGTGTGTATAGTGCCCGTATTGCCGGCATCAAAGCTGCAGATGAAGGTTTGGAAGTAAAAGGCTCAGTCATGGCGTCTGATGCCTTCTTCCCGTTCCGTGATGGCATTGATGCAGCCGCCAGTGCTGGTATTACGGCTGTCATTCAGCCCGGTGGTTCAATGCGTGATCAGGAAGTCATTGATGCTGCCAATCAGGCAGGTATTGCCATGGTGTTTACGGGTGTTCGTCACTTCCGTCATTAATTTAGTTATATGACCTTTGTCGGATAATCAAGACAGGCGATTATCCGACAATCGCTTTCGCAACATTCATGAGAAGGACAGGTAATCATGAAACTGCTGATCATTGGTAACGGTGGGCGAGAACATGCGCTGGCATGGAAAGCCGCTCAGGACAAAAACGTTTCCCGGGTTTTTGTTGCACCTGGTAATGCGGGTACCGCCTCCGAAGAGAAAGTATCAAACATTGCTATTGATGTTCTGGATATCGATAAGCTGGTCACCTTTGCGACCAAAGAAAAGATCGATCTCACCATTGTTGGCCCTGAAGCGCCATTGGTTGCCGGAGTGGTCGATCAGTTTGAAGCCAAAGGGCTGACTATTTTTGGTCCTGTTGAAGCAGCCGCACAACTGGAAGGCTCAAAAGCCTTCACTAAAGATTTTCTGGCACGCCACAATATTCCCACTGCCGCTTATCAGAACTTTACTGACATCGAATCAGCCAAAGTGTTCGTACGCAATATGGGTGCCCCAATTGTCGTCAAGGCTGACGGTCTCGCTGCTGGAAAAGGCGTGATACTGGCACAAACCGAACAGGAAGCTTTCGATGCCATCGATGATATGCTGGCAGGCAACGCGTTCGGTGAAGCCGGACATCGAGTAGTGGTCGAAGAATTTCTGACCGGTGAAGAAGCCAGCTTTATTGTGATGGTCGATGGAAAAAACATTCTTCCACTGGCCACCAGCCAGGACCATAAAGCCCGGGATAACGGTGACAAAGGCCCGAATACCGGCGGTATGGGTGCTTATTCTCCAGCTCCGGTGGTTACTCAAGAAATCCATGACCGAGCCATGCAAGAAGTCATTATTCCAACCGTGAAAGGAATGGCATCAGAAGGTATTCCCTATAAAGGGTTTCTCTATGCGGGCCTGATGATTGATGCGGAAGGTACGCCAAAAGTCTTGGAATACAACTGTCGTTTTGGTGATCCGGAGACTCAACCGATTCTTATGCGATTAAAATCGAGCCTTGCAGAACTCTGTATAGCGGGTGCTCAAGGCAAACTCAATACTGTTTCCGCAGAGTGGGATAACAGAACAGCCCTGGGCGTAGTGATGGCGGCTGGTGGTTATCCAGTTACTTATCGTAAAGGCGATGAAATACAAGGCCTGAATAAAGTAGAAAATGCCAAGGTATTTCAGGCAGGTACTCAAGTCAAAGATGGAAAGTTGTTAACCAACGGTGGTCGTGTACTTTGCGTCACCGCTTTGGGCGAAACGGCAAGCGAGGCCCAGGAGCAGGCTTATAAAGCGGTGAAGACTATTTCGTGGGATGATGCTTATTATCGGACGGATATTGGTTATCGGGCGATAACGCGGGAAAGCTGAGTGTTCTTGTCGGTTTGCCCTGGAGGGACAAGCCGACATAACAATTAGGTGTGATATTGAGCCGACAATTCATGCACCGCTTCAACAAACGCCGCAGCACGATCCGGTTCAACAAACTGATGAATGCCATGCCCAAGGTTGAACACATGCCCTTCACCGTGGCCGAACTTTTCAAGAATAGTCGCCACTTCCTGACGAATTCGCTTCGGAGAAGCATAAAGCACTGAAGGGTCCATATTGCCCTGCAAAGCAACCCGATTACCCACCCTTTGTCGAGCCTCTCCAAGATCGGTCGTCCAGTCCAGCCCAAGTGCATCAGCGCCGGTATCGGCCATTAGCTCCAACCACTGACCACCATTTTTGGTGAACAGAATCACAGGTACTTTGCGACCTTCATTCTCTCTGATTAAACCGCTAACAATGCGCTGCATATATTTTAATGAAAAATCCCGATAGCATTCAGGGCTCAGCACACCTCCCCAGGTATCAAAAATTTGAACGGCCTGAGCGCCCGCTTTAATCTGAGCATTAAGATAACTGGTGACAGAATCGGCCAAGACACTCAACACATGATCCAGCAGTTTTGGCTGATCAAACATCATCGCTTTTATACGACGGAAGTCTTTGCTGCTGCCACCCTCAATCATATAAGTGGCCAGCGTCCACGGGCTTCCGGAAAAACCAATTAATGGAACACGCCCATTCAATTCACTGCGAATAGTACGAACCGCATCCATCACATAACCAAGGTCTTTTTCAGGATCAGGTACAGTGAGAGCCTCAACATCTGCCGCCGTTCTTACCGGCTTTTTGAATTTAGGGCCTTCCCCCGCTTCAAAGTACAGTCCAAGCCCCATAGCATCAGGAATGGTCAGAATATCCGAGAAGAGAATGGCAGCATCCAGAGGAAATCGTTCCAGAGGTTGCAAAGTGACCTCACAGGCAAATTCTTTATTCTGGCAAAGCGACATAAAATCACCGGCCTGACTTCTCAGCGCTCGGTACTCAGGCAAATAACGCCCGGCCTGACGCATCATCCACACGGGTGTCACATCAACGGGTTCACGCAGCAAGGCACGCAGAAAGCGGTCATTCTTCAGTTCAGTCATATTAAAGTGCATTAGATAGAGAGTGCATTTGGTGAGGCTGAACCCAATGCGCTTTAAAAGGAATCAGTAAAGTTGATTCTGATCGCCACAGACGATTGTTTTGCCTAAGCAAAACCTCCTAAAACGCACAGGACATCTAACCTAAAAAACGCACCTTACCATAAGGTGCGTTTTAGTTTTACAGGTCAAGATAATCCAAAATACCTTCGGCAGCCTGACGACCTTCCCATATTGCAGTGACTACAAGATCAGAACCCCGCACCATATCGCCGCCCGCAAAAATTTTCGGGTTGGTGGTCTGGAATGGATACTTTGCCTCCTCCGGCGCCACGACACGCCCCTTTTCATCCATCTGGATGTCCTGATCTTCAAACCAGTCAGCCGGACTTGGCTGGAAACCAAAGGCAACAAGTACTACATCCGCTTCCAGAATTTCTTCGCTACCCTCTACAGGACTTGGACGGCGGCGACCTTGCTCATCGGGTTCTCCCAGCTGAGTCGTCACGACCTTAATCCCTTCCACCGTGCTATCACCGACAATCTCAACAGGCTGGCGGTTAAAGAGGAAATTCACACCTTCCTGCTGAGCATTTTCTACTTCACGACGGGAGCCGGGCATATTCTCCTGATCCCGACGATAGGCGCAGGTGACCGAGGCTGCGCCCTGACGAATAGCCGTTCGGTTACAATCCATAGCCGTGTCACCACCACCGAGCACAACGACCTTTTTCCCTTTCATGTCGATAAACTCTTCTGAGCTTTTCTCAAAACCCTGATTACGGTTCACGTTGGAAATCAGATAAGGAAGCGCCTCATAGACCCCAGGCAGGCTTTCACCAGGGAAACCACCCTTCATATAGGTATAGGTTCCCATACCCATAAAGACCGCATCAAACTCTTGCAACAACTGTTCAATAGTAATGTCTTTGCCAATCTCGGTATTCAGTTCAAACTCGACTCCCATTTCCATGAAAACTTCACGACGCCGGGACATAACGCTTTTTTCCAGCTTGAACTCTGGAATACCAAAGGTCAGCAAACCACCAATTTCCGGATTTTTATCAAAGACGACAGGTGTCACACCATTACGAACCAAGACATCCGCACACCCCAAACCGGCAGGACCTGCGCCAATGACGGCAACCCGCTTATTGGTCCAGGTAACTTTTGACATATCCGGACGCCAGCCCAGCGCCAAGGCCGTATCGGTAATGTATTTTTCAGTAGAACCAATGGTGACCGCACCAAAACCATCATTAAGCGTACAGGCGCCTTCGCATAAACGATCCTGTGGACATACACGACCACAGACTTCTGGCAGACTGTTAGTCTGATGCGACAGCTCTGCCGCTTCAAAGAGATGCCCTTCCGACACCAGTTTCAGCCAGTCCGGAATATAGTTATGCACCGGGCACTTCCATTCGCAGTATGGATTACCACATTCAAGACAGCGGTGAGCCTGTTTTTTGACCTGCTTTTCTTCAAAAGGCTGATAGATTTCGACAAACTCGGTTTTACGCACCCGTAAATTTTTCTTTTCCGGATCTTTGCGCTCTACATCTACAAACTGAAAGTTGTTATTCAGCCTTCCACCTGATCGATTCAACATATCGTCTGACCTCTAATTCTTTTCTCGTATCAATACCTCAACCCAGAGAAAGTGCCGTTTATTCGGCGCTTTCTCTGGTGTTGGCCAGAAGCGTATCGAGGCCAGCCGCTTTAGGCTTAACCAACCAGAAACGACCACGATAATCATAAAATTCTTCTATCAGCTCCTGCCCCCACTCACTGCCAGTTTCAGCAACATATTCTGCCAGAACACTCAGCAGGTGAGATTGGTAGTCCTCCATGGACTCGGTATCAATACGGTGGATATCCACCAACTCATGGTTATAGCGATCAACAAATGTCCGTTCAAGATCAAGAACATAGGCAAAACCACCGGTCATACCTGCACCGAAGTTATAACCCGTAGTACCCAACACAGCGACCATACCACCCGTCATATATTCACAGCAGTGATCACCAGCACCTTCGACCACCACTTCTGCGCCGGAGTTACGAACCGCAAGACGTTCACCCGCCCGACCCGCTGCAAACAACTTGCCACCGGTAGCACCGTATAGGCAGGTGTTGCCAATGATGGCAGTATCCCGTGAGTCAAACACACTACCTTTAGGCGGACGAATAGCGAGCTTACCGCCAGTCATGCCTTTACCAACATAGTCGTTCGCATCACCTTCAAGGTTCATATGCAGACCGCCGGCGTTCCAGACACCAAAGCTCTGACCAACGGAGCCTGTCAGATTCAGTATGACCGGGTTAGCTGCCATTCCCTGATTACCATGCCGTTTGGCAATTTCGCCCGAAAGACGGGCACCAATAGAGCGGTCACAATTACCGACAGTGAATTCAAACTCTCCACCACTAGCGGTTTCAATATTCGGCAGAATCTGACGAACCATTTCTTCGGCCAGCTCACCTTTGTCGTAGGGGGCGTTTCTGTCTACCTGACAGGTATTGGGCTTATCCTGAGCAACCAGATCACTGCCAAGAACAGGAGAAAGATCAAGATTGCCCTGCTTCTCGGTATTACCGGGCAGTATTTCCAGCAAGTCGGTGCGACCAATGATGTCATCAAGGGATTTCGCACCCAGCACAGATAACCATTCACGAACTTCTTCCGCAACAAAGGTAAAGAAGTTCATTACCATTTCAACATCGCCACGGAAGTGTTCATCTCGCAGCGATTGGTCTTGAGTAGCGACACCTGTCGCACAGTTATTCAGGTGGCATATCCTCAGATATTTACAACCCATGGCAATCATTGGCGTAGTACCAAAACCGAAGGATTCAGCACCAAGAATAGCCGCTTTGACCACATCAAGACCCGTTTTCAAACCACCGTCGGTTTGCAGGCGAACCTTACCACGCAGATCATTACCGCGAAGTGTCTGATGCGCTTCGCTCAAGCCAAGCTCCCAAGGTGAGCCGGCATAATGAATGGACGACAATGGACTGGCAGCAGTGCCGCCGTCGTAGCCAGAAATGGTAATCAGATCCGCGTAGGCTTTAGCAACACCCGCCGCAATAGTGCCAACACCGGGTTCAGACACCAGTTTGACCGATACTTGCGCGTTAGGGTTTACCTGTTTCAGGTCATAAATCAGTTGCGCCAGATCTTCGATAGAATAAATGTCGTGATGAGGTGGCGGAGAAATCAGAGTTACACCAGGCACTGAATAACGCAATCTGGCAATCAGTTTGGTGACCTTACCACCGGGCAACTGACCACCTTCACCAGGCTTGGCGCCTTGGGCTACTTTGATCTGCAACACATCAGCATTAACCAGATAATGCGGTGTAACACCAAAACGCCCCGAAGCAATCTGTTTGATTTTAGATACACGATTTGTGCCAAACCGAGCGGCATCCTCACCACCTTCACCGGAGTTAGAGCGACCACCCAGAGTATTCATCGCTTCTGCCAGAGCTTCATGAGCTTCCGGCGACAGAGCACCAAGACTCATGGCGGCGGAATCAAAGCGATGAACAATATCCGAAACGCTTTCAACCTCTTCCAGGGGCATTGGTTTTTTCGCAGGAACCAAACCAAGCATATCTCTCAGGGTTGCGACAGGGCGTAAATTAACGAACTGAGAGTATTGTCTGAAATCTTCATAGTTACCGCTTTTAACCGCTTTTTGCAGTTGCTGAACCACATCCGGATTAAAGGCGTGATATTCAGAGCCGTGGACATACTTCAATAAGCCACCTTGCTGAATAGGCTTGCGTGCTTTGAAGGCTGCTTCTGCGACCAGTTCCTGCTCACGCTGAAGGTCTTCAAAACGGGCACCCTGTATACGACTCTGTACGCCTGTAAAGCACAGCTCCACAACATCTGAAGACAAACCAATGGCTTCAAACAACTGTGCACCACGGTAAGAAGCTATGGTTGAAATCCCCATCTTCGAAAGAATTTTCAGCAAGCCCTTATCGATGCCTTTGCGATACGTCTTATAAGCATCCAGAGGGTCAGCCAATACCTCGCCACTGCGAATCTGGTCATTGATGACTTCATAGGCCAGATACGGATAGACGGCAGTGGCACCGAAACCGATCAATACAGCAAACTGATGAGAATCTCTGGCACTGCCGGTTTCAACAATCAGGTTCGACTCAGAACGCAGACCTTTCCCAATCAGACGGTGATGAACGGCACCTGTCGCCATAGCAGCAGGCACAGGAATCTTGTTATTATCGATATGGCGATCCGTCAGACAAATTAAAACCTTGCCTGAAGCTACTGCTTTTTCTGCTTCATCGCAGATATTGAGGATTGCCTTTTCGAGCCCAATCTGAGGTTCATAACACAGATCAATGTAAGCAGATTCAAAGGATGTGTGCTGATGCCGCACATTCATCAGATCAAGAAACTTGGTCGTCGAGAGAATGGGTGATTTAAGAATAACCCGGGCAGCGTGTTCCGGCGTCTCTTCAAACAGGTTTAATTCCCGCCCCAGACAGGTTTCTAAAGACATGACAATCGCTTCACGCAACGGGTCGATGGGCGGATTAGTAACCTGGGCAAATTGTTGGCGAAAATAATCAAAGACCGAACGCGCCCGACCAGAGAGCACTGCCATTGGGGTATCATCCCCCATGGAACCTACCGCTTCCTGACTATTTTCAACCAACGGACGAATAAGCTGATCTCGCTCTTCATTGGTGACCAGGAACATTTTCTGATAGGTGTTTAACTGATGTTCACTGAAAGCATCCTGATGATGTTCATCATCCCGGAAGGCTGAACGGATCCGATAAGCATTCTGCTTGAGCCATTTTTTATAGGGCTTGCGGACTTTAAGCTTCTGATCAATGTCGTGTGCCTGATGCAATTCGCCGGTTTCTGTATCAATGGCCAGCATTTCACCCGGACCCACCCGACCTTTTGATACCACATCTTCCGGCTTATAACCGTGAACACCAACCTCTGAAGCAACCGTCAGATAGCCATTTCTGGTGATTACCCAGCGGGAAGGACGCAAGCCATTTCTGTCCAGCGCACAGACCGCATTTCGACCATCGGTGATAACCAGTCCTGCCGGGCCATCCCAAGGCTCCATGTGGGCCGATGTGTATTCATAAAAAGCCCGTAAATCCGGATCCATTGTATCAACATTCTGCCAGGCCGGTGGCACCAGCATGCGAATAGCCCGATAGAGATCAACACCACCCGTGACCAGTACCTCCAGCATATTATCGAGACTGGATGAATCCGAACCATGGCGATTGACCAAAGGTGAAATATCATCTAAGCCTGGCAACAGTGGAGACTGGAATTTATGACGCCTTGCTTCAGCCCAGTTACGGTTGCCGGTAATCGTGTTGATTTCACCATTGTGAGCCAGCATTCGGAAAGGCTGAGCCAGTTGCCAGCGCGGCAAGGTATTGGTAGAAAATCGCTGATGGAAAACACAGATGGCGGTTTCGAACCGAGAATCGCCAAGGTCAGTGTAGAATGTCGGCAGATCCACCGGCATCATCAGGCCTTTGTAGGTGATTACTTTGGACGACAGTGAACATATATAAAAATCTTCATCGCCACTCATGGTCATATTGGTATAGCGGCGAGCCATGTAGAGTTTGGCGTCAAACTCTTTGTCTCCAACCTCGCCATCCGGCCCAATAAAAACCTGTTCAATTTGCGGTAACTGATCTTGAGCTATGGGTCCCAGGCAATCAGCATTAAACGGAACCTGACGCCAGCCAATAACGGACAGCCGTTGTTTAATCAACTCTTTCTCAAGTGTTTCCCGGCTCAGCTGTGCTTTTACCGGATCGGAACTTAAGAAGGTCATTCCTACAGCAAACTGACCAGGAAGGTCTTTTTGGAGCTGCTCTTTGACCACCGTCCGAAAGAATTGATCGGGGATCTGAATCAGCAGTCCGCAACCATCGCCTGTCTTACCATCAGCAGCAATACCGCCACGGTGGGTCATACAAGTCAGTGCTTCAATTGCTGTTTGCAGAAGATGGTGACTTTTCTTGCCTTCCATCTGGGCAATAAGCCCGAAACCACAGTTATCCCGAAACTCGCCGGGATTATACAGACCTGCTTTCATAGGCACTCTCTTATCAACCAATTTATTATTCTGACCCGTATAACGTCCACCAGTTCACTCACTGGCAGGATATACAACACAGTTTTATACCAGTGATTTGTTGTTGTGATCAGACTGGCTTTTCCACGCCGCTTGAATACTATTCAAATGCATAATAACCACCGGAATCGGCTTATATAACTCCGGTAAGCTTGCCCTGTCATAGGCTTTTTGACAGGCAAAGGGTCGACCATTCTACACAGAGTTAGTATTTACCACAAATTTACAGATGCCCGTCGCAAAAAAGGGAGGCTACAGAATAAGCGGTTGAAGCCAACCTCTGCTTCAGCAGAAAAAGACTAAACAGTGGTGCAAAACTCTGCGAGGCAATCATTCAATGCATCCATATCAAACGAATCATCCACTACAGCACGACCCAGCGATTCCAGTAGAACCAGTCGCAGTTGACCATCAATGACTTTTTTATCCACAGACATAAGTTCCAGAAACCGCTCTGGAGGCATATTTTTTGGTGGGACTGTTGGCAAATTCACTTTTTTCAGCAGAGTCACCAGCGTTTTAACCTCTTCATCAGAAATATGACCTAAACGCCGTGAAAGATCTGCAGCCATCACCATACCCGCAGCTACCGCCTCGCCATGCAGCCAGTTACTATAGCCCATGTGCGTTTCTATGGCGTGACCAAAAGTATGGCCAAGATTCAAAATAGCTCGAATACCGGATTCTTTTTCGTCGGCTTCAACGACTCCAGCCTTGTCATGGCAGGAACGATGAATAGCGTAAGATAATGCCTCAACATCACGCTTCAGCAACAAGTCGATATTATCAATCAGCCACTGGTAGAAAGGCTTGTCACAAATCAACCCGTACTTAATGACTTCTGCCAGTCCTGCGGACAATTCGCGATCAGGCAGAGTTTTCAGGGTATCTGTATCGATAACCACCACATTAGGCTGATAAAAAGCACCTATCATATTTTTGCCAAGAGGATGATTGACACCGGTTTTGCCACCGACAGAGGAATCAACCTGGGACAAAAGTGTAGTAGGCATCTGAATAAAATCTACGCCACGTTGATAGCAGGCTGCAGCAAAGCCGGTCATATCACCAATCACACCACCACCCAGCGCTATCAGCGTAGTTTTACGAGTATGGCGAGCTTTCAGCAGCTCATCAAAAATCGTACTGATGCTATCCAGATGCTTATAGGACTCGCCGTCAGGCAGAATCACTTTCAGCAAATCATAACCTTCAAGCAGAGCTTCCAGCTTATGCATATACAAGGGCGCTACCGTTTCATTAGAAACAATAACCACCTGTTTGCCATGGATATACGGAGTGAAATATTCAGACCGCTCCAGCAAACCAGCACCAATAAAAATAGGGTAACTTCGGTCACCAAGGTCTACGCTCAGTTCCAGCATTACAAACTCCGACCTGTAGTTGTTTGACTGATGATTTCTAAAATCACTTCTTTGGGAGATAAGGCCACTGTATCAAGAATGAAATCAGCAATTGATCGATATAACGGGTCTCTTTCTTTCAGCAAGTTAGTAAGTACTTCTTTACGATCAGGACGCTGAAGCAAAGGCCTTTTTTTGTCTTTCTCAGTCCTCTCCAGCTGCACTGAAACAGGTGCAGTTAGATAAACCACCACACCGCTGGACCTGAGGAGGCGACGGTTCTCAGCACGCCCTACTGCGCCTCCACCAGTGGCCATAACAACCCCCTTCAGGGCACAGAGTTCTTCCAGTGCCTGAGTCTCACGTTCACGAAAGCCAACTTCCCCTTCTACATCAAAAATCCAAGGGATATCGGCACCACTGCGCTCCTCAACGACATGATCAGAATCATAAAAATCCTGCTCTAGCTCTTTTGCCAGCATTCGCCCGATAGTACTTTTTCCGGCCCCCATCGGGCCTACGAGGTAAATATTCTGTAACGGCATGCTCTTTGCCAGCCTGACTTCCTGCCTATATCGGGCGAGCGTAGCGCATTGTTCGTATTAATGACAATACGACAACGGCTTATTACCATAAAAAAACAGTGGTTACTTTAGTTGAGATCAGCTTGCTATGAGACAGATGGTGCGAAATATTGATCAGGGTATTCGATGCTTATAAAGCATCGAATACCCCTAAGGTCAGATAAACCGATTTATTGCAAAGAAACTCTATCGTTTATGATTCGTGGCGTGATGAATACCAGTAACTCTTCCTTATCATCTTGCTCCGTTCTTTTTCTGAACAGGGCGCCAAGATAAGGAATATCACCCAAAACAGGTACTTTCGATTCACCTTTCTTTTTGGTTTGCTTGAATACACCACCCAGAACTATTGTCTCTCCATCTTCTACCAACACCTGAGTGCTAATTTCATTGGTAGAAATCACAGGAACATTATTACTGGTTTGTGAAGTGGTATCATCGTTATTCACTTTGATGTTCATGATCACTCGACCATCGGGTGTGATTTGCGGAGTCACTTCCAAGCCAAGCACCGCATCCTTAAACGCTACAGAAGTCGCACCGCTGGAGGTTTTTTCTTCATAAGGAATTTCTTTACCCGATTTGATGACGGCTTTGGTTTTATCCGCAGTGATGACTTTAGGCTGGGAAACTACCTCACCACCACCATTACTCAGCAAGGCCGAGAGTTCCAGATTCAACAGCGTGCTATTTGTGGCAAACCCAATCGAAAACGCACTTGAGCCTGTTGCAGTGGTGGCCAGATCAGTAAATACACTACCCAGTTTTTCCTGGAAAACTATTCCACGTTTTGAGGTATCGTCGTCCGTTTCCCAGCCAGCGCCACCACCACGACCACCAACCGCAATGGTTCTGTCATTGCTGCCAATCGCCTTGTTTCCAGACCATTTAACACCAAGCTCTTCACTGAAACCAGTGCTGAGCGTGACAATACGAGCTTCGATCATAACCTGTTTGACCGGTATATCGAGCTGCTCAATCAACGAACGAATTTCATCCAGCTTGGCTTGAGTATCTTTTACTAAAAGGCTGTTCGTTCTGGCAACCACCTGAACAGAGCCACGCTCGGTCAACAGGCTTTCACCTTCACCACCAGCCAATACCGCTTCAATCTCTGCGGCATCCGCATAGTTAATCTGAATCAGATCCGTATAAACCGGTGCCAGCTCACGAATCTGTTTTTGATTTTCCAGTTGCTGTCGTTCACGGGCGGCAATTTCTTCCGCTGGAGCAACAGTCAGAACATTGCCTTCCAAACGCTTATCTAAACCTTTCGCCTTGAGGACAATATCCAGAGCCTGATCCCAGGGCACATTATCCAAACGCAGAGTTACATTGCCTCCGACCGTATCGGAAGCGACGAGATTCATATTGTTGAAGTCTGCAATAATTTGCAGCACAGAACGCACTTCAATATCCTGAAAGTTCAGGGATAGCTTATCCCCTTTGTAGGCCAACCCTGCCTTGCTTCTGTTACGACCCTGACTGACAACCTGTTTAACACTGACCGTCAGTTGATTATCTGTCTGATACGCCAGATATTCGAATTGCCCTGTAGGTTCAACCAAAATAACCGTATTGCCATCCACTACGTTAGAGTCGATATATTTTACCGGCGTAGCAAAATCAATCACATCCAGGCGGTTTTTGAGCTGTCCGGGCAGAATATCACCCGGGAACTCAAGGCGAATGCGGCCACCCTGTTCATTGATGTTCATGGGAATACTGGAGTCAGACAAAGTTACAATAATATGGCCTTCGCCTTCTTCACCACGCTGAAAATCGATGTGAGAGATGCCTCTTGATGATCCGACAGGGGCGACAGGCGCACCGGTATCGGACACCAGAGGCCCTAACGCCTGACTAGCACCATCACCTCCCAGATAGACGTAAAGCATGTTGCCTTCGGCTCTGGTCGTAAAACGGGTTGGTTTCATAAGATTGATGACCAGACGAGTACGATCTCCGGCCTGAAGCACTGTGACGCTCTTGGCGTTTTGAAACCCGACTTCATTGTACTTGGGTAATTCACTGAGCGTGTAAGGTAAATCGAGAGAAATTCTCGGAGGCTGCTCAATACTATATCCTTTAGCCGTTGGCGCTGGCCCATCAAACATCAGGCGTAACTCAACCATATCACCTGGCAAGGAGGCAGCATCCATTGTTTTGAGCGTGCCACTCCAGCTGGTTAAGGGAAGTATTGCAAAAATTGCAAAAAATATTGATCGAAGCATTCTTGTCTGCAATACGGGGCTAATGTTCATCCAACGTACCCATTCCATAATTAGAATTGATGTTCTAATCGGCATGTCGGCGAAATAATCAAGGCTCGCATTTCAGAGATAACGGTCTGGCAAAACTTCATAATTCGCTATTAAGACACGACAACTATATAAACAAAAAATCACTCGTTAATTCGGATCGCCCTGGGTCTTTCCACCCAGAATCCTGGTCCTGCAGGCACAATTTCCATGACTCTCATTTCTGAGCTATCAATAAAAGTAATACGCCCATGATTACGCCCAAGATAATCCCCCACTTTGACCCGATGAATCCCATCTTCACCACGTACCAAACCCCAAAGACCTGCTTCATTACTGATAGAGCCTACCATTGAGAAAGAGTCAATTTCGAACTGCTCTAGGTACTCTCTGGCCCGACTATCATCAGGCTTGATATTGCTACTGGCATTATCGAGGTTGTGCTTTACCTTGATGGGCGGTTGAAAAGGGCTTCGTTTAGCGGAAGCACTGTACGTGAAAACTTCATACGAGCGAAATTCAGGTAATGGCTCAATTTTGCCGGTAGGTCTTGATCTTGCCTCAGTGATATACTCGTCAAGATCTCTAAAATCAACGGCTCCATCGGAGCAGCCGACCAGGAAAATAAATAAACTGACAACAGCAAAAAGGCGAAGCCTGATCATTATTCCGCCCCCCGATCGTTATATCGGTAAGTCTTAGCCAGAATATTCATATCCAGCTTGGACCCTTTACCAGGTTTTATTTCAAAATCATGCAATGTCACAATTCGCGAAAGGCTGGCCACTCCGCTGACGAAGTTTCCAAGATCATGATAGGTGCCTTTTACCGAGACACTAATAGGCAGCTCAATATAAAACTCAGTGACTTTTTCAGTTTGCAGTTTAATTTCTTCAATCTGTAGACCAGCAGCTCGCCCCGTAAACGTAATATCTTCCAGTAATCCAGGGACCTCGGTATCACTTGGCAACTGCCTTACCAGTGCACCAAATGATTGTTCCATATCTTTCATCTGAATTCTATAAGCGCCAAGGTTGGCCGCCTGAAATGCTTTAACTCGGAATTGCTCACGAAGGTTTTTTTCTGATTGAATAGTTTGTTCATATCTAGCCTGAAGGTCCGTAATATGAAGCTGATAACCAAGTACCAGTACAACAACCGCTGTAAGCACACAGGCAATAACCCTGACCGCCACTGGCCAGGCACCAATATTTTCAAAATCCAGATCGGCAAGATCAATGTCATTGAGTTTCTGGAGTGATTCAGCAAAACTCATAATTCCTCCCCACCCTGACCCGGATTGATCTGCTTGACAGTGAGATCAAACTCATTCATTCGCTCTCTGTTAACCGTAATTTTTCTGACCGCCGTGAGGTTTGGCTCAGTAAACCAGTCTGAAGCATCCAGATTCCGCATTAACTCTGATATACGATTGTTAGATTCAGCCACACCGACCAAACTGAGCTGATTACCTTCAAGCTGTAGACTCTTGAAGAAAACACCATCCGGGACAGTCTTTGCCACCTCATCAAACACTCGAACAATGACCGGGCGATTACCCTGAAGATTCTGAATAACCTTCATCCGCTCCAGCAACAACTCTTTTTTCTGTTTAAGATCTTTAATCTCGGATATCTGTTTGTTGAGCAGATTAATCTGAGCTTGGAGATACTGGTTGCGGCTCTGCTGGTTATTGATCCCATCGCTAATATACAGATCAGCAGTAAACACAGCTCCAACCGAAAGGATGACAACAGCCACCCAGGCTGCGATAAAGCGTTTTTTACGCTCTTCGCGGAGTTGCTCTCGCCATGGTAACAGGTTAATTCTTGCCATCAGTCAAAACTCCTCATAGCCAGACCACAGGCAATCATCAAGGCGGGTGCACTTTCAGTCAGAGCGCTGGCATTTACTTTGCCAGACAGAACCATGCTGGCAAATGGATTCACTAGCCGAGTGTTTATCCCCAATCTGCTCTGAATCATATCGGTTAATCCGGGAATAACTGCTGAACCGCCCGTCAAAGCAATGGCATCCACATCATTAAAAGGACTGGACGAATAGAAAAATTGCAATGATCTGGAAACCTGTTGCACCACAGCATCACGAAAAGGCCCCAATACCTCTGCTTCATAATTATCAGACAGCCCGCCTTTGCATTTGGCTTTTTCTGCATCTTCAGGGGAAAGTCCGTAGTGGCGCTGAATCTCATCGGTTAGTTGTCTACCACCAAACAACTGATCTCTGGTGTATATGGATTTGCCACAATTAAGGATGTTCAAAGAGGTGTTATTAGCACCTATATCAACAATAGCCACCAGTGGCTCTTTATCAGAGAGCCCTAACTGTTTTTCAAATAATTCATACACTCTTTCGGTCGCAAACGCCTCAACATCCACAACCTTGGCTTTCAGCCCACCAATGGCCAAGGCTTCTTCAAGCACTTCAACATTATCCCGACGACAGGCAGCTAGCAAAACTTCAACACGCTCAGGATTTTTTTCATTCAGTCCCTGTACTTCAAAATCAATGGCTACTTCGTCCAGCGCATAGGGAATATACTGATCGGCTTCGACAGTAATCTGGGTTTCCATCTCATCATCACTGAGAGATGCATCCATTTCGATGTTTTTAGTAATCACCGCAGAACCAGATACCGCAACAGCAACGGATTTCAGACTTGAACGGGAGCGTGCGACAGCCTTGTTTACCGCATCCCCGACAGCCTGAGAGTTTTGAATATTGTTTTCAACAACAGCTCCGAGTGGCAGTGGTTCCTGAGCAAATGTCTCAACCTTATATTTCCCTCCACTATGACTTAATTCAAGAACCTTGACGGCTGTTGAGCTAATGTCCACCCCAAGGACGGTATTTGATCTGTTTTTAAACAGCCCTAGCACAAGCGTAATCTCCGCCCATTTATAATAAGAATCCCTTTTCTAATTAAATAACAGTCTTGTATATTACGCAATTCGGCAAACCACATTCTGCTTAATTTCCGAATGTTTTTTGTGCGAGAATTAAAAAAATTTTCCAGTGCGTGGAATTCCGGATTTTCTGCTTCACTGCTTTTAAACGTATAATTGTCAGCCAGGATCGGCTGGCTAATCATTTTGAATAGATAATATGATTCAAGCTTATTTCAGCAAAGGTAGTTTTCTCTGCCGACAGCCTCTGCCTTATCTGGATACCCTGAACGTATGAAACGATCGGTAAAGTTACTAAGATTTATTGCCTGGTCAATGCTTATGACCATCAGTGGCGGGCTACTGGTGAGTGCCAGTGCCTACCTCTACCTCAGCCCCTCACTCCCTTCCGTTGAAACTTTGCGTGACGCCCGTTTACAAACGCCTCTCAGAGTGTACTCCAAAGACAGGCTCCTGATCGCTGAGTTTGGTGAGAAACGCCGCACTCCCATTCACTTTGATGATGCCCCCGAAATTATGGTGAAAGCGTTTATGGCAGCAGAAGATGATCGTTTCTACTACCATCCGGGTGTCGATGCCATCGGACTGATGCGGGCAGCAGTGCAGCTGGTTTCTACGGGCCGGATTCAGTCCGGTGGCAGCACCATCACCATGCAGGTGGCCAAGAACTTCTTCCTCAGTCATGAGCGAGTATTTTCCCGAAAGTTCAATGAAATACTGCTGGCATTGCAAATTGAACGTGAGTTGACCAAAAATGAAATTTTTGAACTTTATCTGAATAAAATTTATTTGGGCAATCGCGCCTACGGTGTTGAAGCTGCAGCCCAGGTTTATTATGGCAAGTCAGTAAATGAACTTAATCTGTCACAAATCGCCATGATTGCCGGCTTGCCAAAAGCCCCTTCCCGCTACAACCCGATCAACGATCCGGACCGGGCACTGATTCGCCGTGACTGGATTCTCGGCCGCATGCTTGATCTCGGCTATATCACCAACACCGACCATCAAAACGCTATTGATCAGCCTATTTCCGCCACCTATCACGGCTCCAAGGTAGAACTACAGGCACCTTACATCGCAGAAATGGTTCGGCAGGAGATGGTTGAACGTTATGGACCCGATGCGTATACCGAAGGTTTTCGGGTAATAACCACGGTCGATAGCAAATTACAACAGGCTGCCAGCGACTCCGTTGCAAAAGGTCTGATGAAGTACACAGAAAAACATGGCTACAAAGGCCCTGTTTCCAATCTATTGGAAGCTAACCCTCACAATGACTGGCAGAAAACACTCAACCGCATAAGGCCCATCAGCATTCTTAACCCGGCCATGGTGACTTCTGTTGACGACCAGCAGGTGACCATTGCCCTGAAAAATAATGAAACCTCAATTATTGACTGGGATAACCTCAATTGGGCAAAGCCTTATCTGAGCGTCAACAGTTTTGGCAAAGCACCAAAGCATGCTGCAGACATTCTTAAGCCCGGCGATCTGATCTGGGTGCGTAAAACACCAGAAGGTTTATGGCGACTGGCGCAGGAACCTGAAGCACAATCAGCTCTCGTGTCATTAAACCCAGAAAACGGTGGCATTCTGGCTCTGGTGGGTGGCTTTAACTTCTATGAAAGCATGTACAACCGCGCGACCCAGGCTGTGCGTCAGGCGGGCTCATCTTTCAAGCCATTTATATATACGTCAGCGCTAGCTAATGGCATGAGTGCAGCCACCATCATCAATGATGCCCCGGTCGTATTTGACGACGACGGCCTGGAAGGCAGCTGGCGTCCCAACAATGACAACATGAAATTCAACGGCCCAACCCGTTTACGAGAAGGGCTTTATCGTTCACGCAACCTGGTTTCCATTCGAATCTTGCGACAGATTGGCATTAACAACAGCATTCGCTTCCTGTCACAAATTGGCCTGAACCCCGATTCACTGGCCAGAGATCTGTCACTGGCACTGGGCAACGTATCCATGACTCCGATGGAAATGGCCACCGGCTATGCGGTTCTGGCTAATGGAGGCTACCGGGTTGAGCCTTGGCTGATTGATCGTGTCGATACTATCAACCAACTTTACTTTCAGGCAGAACCCGTGACTGTTTGCAGAAGCTGCAATACGGACACAGCTTCCGATACAGCCGTATCTGATCAGTTTGAGGACATCACCAATACGTCAGCAATGCTAACAGCACCGCTCGAAAACACCATTAAAAATCCAGCCCCCCGTGTGATGTCTGCACAGGTAAACTACATCATTAATGACATTCTCAATGATGTCATCTGGAAGGGAACTGGCCGTCGAGCAAGAGTTCTGGAGCGCCAGGATCTGGGTGGTAAAACCGGAACAACAAACGATAGCAAGGATGTCTGGTTTATGGGCTTTAATCCGGATGTTTTAACCGGTGTCTGGGTCGGCATGGACAATTTTTCTACCCTTGGTCGCTGGGAATACGGTGCGAATGTTGCCCTGCCTATGTGGATTGATTTTATGCGGGTAGCTCTCGAAGGAAAACCACAGCGTAAGCTAAGTCAGCCAGAAGGGCTGGTTACTTTGAAGATCAACTCCCAGACCGGCAAGCTGGCGCGCCAGGGTGATCCCAATGCTATTTTTGAAATATTCAGAAAAGAAAATGCACCACAACAAGGCTACGAAGAGGTTGCGCCATCGTTAAACGAAAGCAATCAGAATTTCTCGCCGGATAAACTGTTCTGAGATAAAAAGAAGGGCTTAAAGTAATGGCACTGACTTAAGGCTCATTCTCTGAAACACCAAGGCTTGCCCGAGAAGAAAAACGACTATAACAGTCTTTGAACAATTTCATCTCCCCGAGCAAGCCATGACCAAGTTTAGCCCTGAATTTCTGTCCCTCGCTAATGATTGCCTTCGTCAATTTGCCCAAACTGGCAACGATGCACTGTCATCGATTCTCACCCCTGATGACCTCAACGCTTTTCAGGCAAGTTATCCTGGCTTCAGAGCCAGGGACTTTCCTCCCTCTAAAACCCTAACCCTGTTCATGAAACAGGTCGCCAGCGACACCAAGTCATGCCGACACGCCCTTATTGATGAGGCAAGAGATCAGGCCGTCAATGGTAACAAGCCTTCCAATACCGGAACCGGTGCGTATGCCAAAGCACGGCAGCGATTAACAGAGGAATCAATTAACGTACTGCTGCGCACCTCAGGCAATAACCTCGACAGCGCCTCACCAGAATCCTGTCTCTGGCATCAACGCCGAGTTCTGATCACTGACGGCTCAACACTCTTAATGCCGGACACCGAGAAAAACCAACATGAATACCCTCAGCCTGACACCCAAAAAAAGGGCTTGGTTTCCCTGTTCTTAGAATTCTTGTTTTGATATCCCTTGGCAGTGGTGCGTTACTCGATTATGCAGTAGCTCCTTACCAGGGCAAAGAGACGGGTGAGCAAGCCCTGCTCAGAAGGCTCCTGTTTCACCTGCGTGCTGGCGACATTCTGCTGGGTGATGCGAATTTTGAAAATTATTTCCTGCTGGCTCTTGTGCTGCATGCCGGGGCAGATGTGGTGTTTGAGAAAAACGGTGCACGACTTATTGACTTCAGAAAGTGCTACCAACGGTTGGGCAACAAAGACGGGCTGTTCAGGCTAACACGCCCTGCAAGACCGGAATGGATGAGCCGGGAATTATACGATCAGATGCCTGATGAGCTGGTTATTCGTGCCGTCAAAAATAAGACCCGTATAATCGTCACCACTTTACTGGATGCTGAAGAGTATTCTCGTACCGAGATCATCGGCCTGTATCTGAAGCGCTGGCACGTTGAAACCGATTTTGATGTGATCAAAACCACTATGCAAATGGAAATGCTCCGGTGCAAAAGTCCGGAAATGGTGAGAAAAGAAATTGCAGTGAACCTGTTGGTTTACAACGTGATACGCGCCCTTATGGGTAAGGCAGCAGTACGCATCAGGAAAATGCCCAGAGAGATCAGCTTTAAAGCGGCACAGGAAACGCTGGTATCCTTCCACCAGACATTACTGGGAGCGCGCGGCGACTGGCTGGAAGAGAAGATCGTCAACATGCTGGAAATAATAGGCCGACATGTTGTTGGTAATCGTCCGGGAAGGTCAGAACCAAGAGCTGTAAAGAGACGACCAAAGCCGCATAAAAGGCTACAACACCCGAGAGCTGAGGCACGCAGATTGAAGCAGTACCAAGGGAAAGCGGCTTAAGTCAGTGACATTGGGGCTTAAAGCCCTTCTTTTTTGTCACGTGACTTTTCAGGCGGCCTCTTAGACTTTAGATATCCGCCAGCGAATTCAGAGGATAATGTGCTGGGTAAGCGGCACGAGCCACACCGGAGTCAACCGCTGCTTTTGCCACAGCGCTGGAGACGGCACCCAACAATCTGGGGTCGGTGGGTTTTGGAATAATATATTCAGAGCCAAATGTCAGTTCGACACCATCATAGGCATCACGAACTTGCTGAGGCACTGGCTCTTTCGCTAAGTGTCGAATGGCTTCTACTGCTGCTACTTTCATTTCTTCATTGATGCGAGATGCACGAACATCCAGCGATCCACGAAAAATAAACGGGAAACCTAGTACATTGTTGACCTGATTCGGAAAATCTGAGCGACCGGTTGCCATAATAACATCGGAGCGCGCATCTCTGGCGACTTCAGGGCGAATCTCAGGATCAGGATTGGCACAGGCAAAAACAATAGGATTATCAGCCATCTTCTTCAGCTGTTTAGCTGACAGAAGATCGGGACCAGAAACACCCAAAAAAGCATCGGCACCAGTAATCGCATCATCAAGCGTACGACAGCCTGTTTCTACCGCAAACAGTGCTTTGTAGTGATTCAAATCAGTCCGTTCGCTGTGAATCACACCGCGACTGTCCAGCATCAGCACATTTTCAGGCTTGAAGCCGCAACTGATTAGCAGTTTCACGCAGGCAATAGCAGCAGAACCTGCTCCCAAGCAGACCAGACGAGCTTCTTCAATTTTTTTACCGGCAATTTCCAAAGCATTCAACATACCAGCAGCAGTGACAATAGCTGTGCCATGCTGATCATCATGAAAAACTGGAATGTCACATTCTTCGATCAAGCGTCGTTCAATTTCAAAACATTCCGGTGCTTTAATGTCTTCCAGATTGATACCACCAAAGGTACAGGCAATGCGTTTTACCGTATCAATAAAAGCTTGCGGACTTTCAGAGTCCACTTCGATATCAATGGAGTCGACACCAGCAAAACGTTTAAACAATAAAGCCTTGCCTTCCATCACCGGTTTACTGGCAAGAGGCCCCAGATTACCGAGACCAAGAATAGCCGAGCCATTACTGATAACGGCGACCAGATTCCCCTTGGAGGTGTAGCGATAAGCATTCTCAGGATCGGCTGCAATTTCTCTCACTGGCTCCGCCACACCAGGACTGTAAGCCAGAGACAGGTCTTTTGCCGTTTCTGCAGGCTTGGTCAGAGCAATTTCAATTTTGCCTGGTTTAGGTTCGGAGTGGTACGCAAGAGCAGCTTCTTTCATTTCCAAAGGATACTTTTTTGAAGTTTTTAAGAAAGAAGCAGAATATATTATGGCCTAACAGCTCACAAGCAATATTCTGTTCAAACGAGTACATCTACGACAAGAAATGAGAAAAATAATTCACAAAGACTGAAATTTACTCAAAAAACAAACGACATATGCCAAATATCAAGAAATAATACCTACCAGGCTCTTTTGGCAAATCCGCATTTGGGGCGCTCTCTTTACTATTTTCTTATTATTAACTTCTGTCAAAGGCGCCCCTGACCAAGCCTTAGATACAGATACAAAAAGCGCCTGCATAAGCAGACGCTTTTCAGACAATCGCCGGTACCTTTACTTGCGGGTGCTCAGCTTGCCGAAACGCTTGTTGAAACGTTCGATACGGCCGCCGGTATCCATCACCTTCTGAGTGCCAGTGTAGAATGGGTGGCACTTAGAGCACACTTCAATGTGCAGGTCTTTGCACAGAGTAGAGCGAGTGTTGATCTTGTTACCGCAAGAGCAAGTAACTTCGATAGCGTCGTAGTTAGGATGGATATCCTGCTTCATTTGAATGTCCTCAAACTATTGTATGCCGCCACACAGCTTCCTGATTGAACCCGGCACCGCATACTGATATTCAGATTGATCTGTTGATCAAACCTGCAAAGACGCAGGATGATACCAGAGTCTACCTGACAGGCAAATAGTCGGTTTACCACTTTCGATTTACGCTTTGTCTCTCTTTAGCCACGCAGGTAAACTGATTCAGCCGCATTTAAATAACCTGAGACCCGCATGAGCCAAAGCTTTACTCAAAACCCGCCCATCCATGAAAATAGCACAGGCTATCTGCGGGTGGCGATTCCATCGCCGCTGAGAAGGCTTTTTGATTATCTGCCCCCCAATAGAATGAGCTCCGCTGATATTTCAATAGGAACTCGTGTACAAGTTCCTTTTGCCCGTCGTCAGCTTATTGGTATTGTTATTTCTATCGAGAAGAGCACTGATGTGCCTGTCGAAAAACTCAAGCCTGCCATCCAGGTGCTTGATAACAAGCCATTGATTCCAGAAAATATTATTGAGCTTTGCCGCTGGGCAGCAAAGTATTATCACCATAGTTTTGGTGACACGCTGATTCAGGCCATCCCCAAAAATCTCAGGCAAGGCAAAGATGTCAATACGCATAAAGTCCGGCACTGGGAGCTGACAACATCATTACATGACACTCTGACGCTTTTATCCAAGCAGGCAAAGAAACAACGTTTAGCCATAGAATATCTGGCTGATTCCCATGCCGGAATCGCTGAAAGCGAACTGATAGAAGCTGGTTTCAGCAGAAGCGTACTAAAACAATTAGCTGACAAAGGGTTGATTCAGGAACGCCTACTGAGCCCTGAAAACATCCATTTCAGCTGTATTAAGCCGCCCGTAAAGAACCAGCCACTGACTCTGAACGAAGAACAATTATTCGCCTACGAAGCGATTACCGACGGACTTGGTCAATTTAAAAGTTATCTTCTGGAAGGAGTAACCGGCAGTGGCAAGACCGAAGTCTATCTGCAAGCTATCGCCCAGGCACTGAGAGAAGGTAAACAAACCCTGGTGCTTGTTCCGGAAATCGGACTGACACCACAAACCGTCAGCCGCTTCCGTCATCGTTTTGGCATACCTATCGCTGTACTCCATTCTGGTCTCAATGATGGTGAGCGGCTGCAAGGCTGGCTTGAAGCTTCCACTGCCGCTGCTGGCATTCTTATTGCGACCCGTTCTGGTATTTTTACTCCAATGCCAGAACTTGGGCTCATTATTGTGGACGAGGAGCACGATGCTTCTTACAAACAACAGGACAGCCTGAGATACAACGCTCGTGATCTAGCTATTTTCAGAGCCCGTCAGATCGGCTGCCCTATCGTTCTTGGTTCTGCCACCCCATCACTGGAAAGTATCTCCAATGCTCGCCATGGGCGTCACACTCCACTTTATTTGAAACAACGGGCAGGTAAGTCCCGACCACCTCCGATTAAATTGCTGGATATTCGTCAGCAAATACTCAAAGAAGGACTGGCAACTCAACTGATCGAACAAATCAGCGCTCATCTTGGCATGGGGAATCAGGTGATGGTATTTCTTAATCGCCGTGGTTATGCGCCTTCGATGATTTGCCATGATTGCGGCACCGTCATTGACTGCCCGCACTGCGATGCGCATATGACTATTCACCGCCAACCACCTCATATGCACTGTCATCACTGTGATTTTCAGGTAGTCATTCCCTGGCGATGCCCCAACTGTCAGAGTAAGAAGTTACAACCCTCCGGGCAGGGTACTGAGCGCACAGAACAGGTGCTGACTAATCTGTTCCCAGGTTACCCGGTTTTGCGGGTTGACCGGGATTCAACCCGAAAGAAAGAATCTCTAAACCAGATTCTGGATCAGATTAATACGGGTAAACCGTCCATCCTTCTGGGTACTCAAATGCTGGCAAAAGGGCATCACTTCCCTGACGTTACTCTGGTTGTCATTATCAATGCGGATTCCGGTTTATTTAGTGCCGATTTCCGAGGCCTGGAGAAAACCGGACAGCTGATTATTCAGGTTGCCGGACGAGCCGGGCGCGCCCACAAACCCGGCCAGGTCATTATTCAGACTCACAACCCGGAACACCCTTCTCTGCAATTGCTGGCACAAAATGATTACAGCCGCTTTGTGGATAACCTGATGATTGAACGTCGTCAGCTAAACCTGCCCCCACAGGGTTTTCTGGCTTTGCTTCGAGCGGAATCATATAACAATGGTGAAAGTGAGATTTTATTGAAAGGGTTACGGCAGATGACCGATCAGATTCTGAATAATAATCCTCGGTTAACGATTCGTCCGCTAGGCCCCATTCCAGCCCCTATGGAAAAACGCCAGGGGCGATATCGCTGGCAACTGTTGCTTCATAGTCCCAGCCGAAATCACCTGCACAGTACGGTCGATACGCTGGTTCGATTTTTGGAAGAACAAAAATTGCCACGGCAACTTCGGTGGACCATTGATATCGACCCTCAGGAGATGACCTGATTACATCATTCTGGCCATAGCAATGGTTTGCCCCCGCTGGAAGTTTCTCATGGCTGTATTTCGGGCAAACTCAAGATATTGCTGAATCTCATAGTCAGGCAAGCTGCGGTAGGTATAGAGAAACAAGTTCAACATATTATTGGAAATATCCCGTCTAATAGCTGGCTTCTCCTGGGCTTTGAGTATCTGAACAGGCCGGACATCACGAGTCGCGCGCCCGGGCATCACTTCCCGGAGCAGTCGTTTGGCGCTGACTGATGCACTGGCCGCCAGCTCAGTGCCCAGCTCTACCGCATCCAGGGCTTCCATCAAGTCTTCCATCAGCATAATGCGGCTATTTCTGGGGTTTTTCTGAGACAGTTTTTCTGCAATGTAAGCCTGCATTCTTTCAGCATTCGCCGGATTATTGGCCTCAGCTTCCAGGCGAAGAATTTTTTGCCCCAGTGGCGAACCGTACCAGTCGATTAGCTTCAGTAACTCACCCACTGAAAGCGCTTCATCCAGTGTTGCCGTCATGGATTCCCGAAAAAAATCGCGACTGTAACGCACTTTCACCACGCGATTCACGGTGTCGACAACCTGTTGAGGCAAAGCAAACTCGCCCTGATTCAGCGTCATACTAGCCTGTATCCAGCTAAGTTGCCGTTCAAGATGAGCGTTGGTGTAAAGCTCATCGAGTAGCAGTCGTTTATCTGCTGCCTGAGACACAAAAGGTAAGATCAAAATACTGATAAATGACCATACCATCGTCAATCTCTTTCTATCCATAGTAAGAGCCGTACTGAGTTTTTGTGGATTCTTCCAAGATACCTGCTTACCAATCAGTCGTAAAGCTTGCTGGCAATGGCGGTTACAGCGGTTTCAACCCGCAGAATTCTTGAACCCAGATGGATTCGATCAAAACCGGCTTCTTCCAGTTTCTCAACCTCGTATGGAATAAAGCCTCCTTCAGGCCCAATAGCCAACACCACCGACTCATTCACCTGATGCGGGCAACGCTGCCCCCCCACCGGGTGCGCTACCAAGCCTCTTTTACCAACCATCATCATAGGCAAACGATCTTCTACAAAAGGCTTGAAACGTTTTTCCTGAATGACTTCAGGCAGTAGCGTATCCCTTGCTTGCTCCAACCCAAGAATCAGTTGTTCGTGTATTTTTTCTTCTGATAGCCAGGGTGATTGCCAAAAACTCTTCTCAACCCGATAACTGTTCATCAACACAATGGTTTTAACACCGAGAGCGGTTAAATGCTGCAAAGAGCGTTTCAGCATCTTGGGGCGGGGCAGCGCCAGAAGAACCATCAAAGGCAAAGGCTCTGGTGGTTCTTCGGTCAGGGTGACATCCATCGCCAGTTCGGTGTCAGTCAGCCGGGTAATAACACCGGAGCCGGCTTTGTCATTGAGTCGACCCACTCTCAATGCATCTCCCGGCTTAGCCTGATGTACTTCCAGTACATGTTTGAGTCTGCGACCTGAGAGCAGCACCTGATGGCTGTTAATAAAATCCTGTGATTCGAGTAAAAGCAGGTTCATAAGAAAAATCCGGAGAATGAGGCGAGTCATTGTCCGGATTTCAGTTTTTTTTGCTAGAAAAGAGATTACAACAAGGCAACCTTATTACGGTACTCATCAACCACACGATCGATTTCATCCAGAATGTGATTCATAGACTGGCTGCTGAACTTATCGGCATTGATCAGGATAGCAGCTCGTAACTCTTCTACATCCTGGTGATCTTCCCGCATGGTCTCTTCAAGTGCCCTACAGGCTGGGTCAGCCAAAAGCCATACCAACTCACGCTTTAACAAATCCATGGGTACATCAAAAGGCGAGTCTGAGCCTGACCGAACCGATTGATTATCTTCAAAATCATTATATAAATGGGGATATGACATACTTCCTCCCTGAAATTGTCTGTTCCTTCATCAATACTTTAGCCCATTGGAATTAACGGATTGTGAAAGCTGTCATTTTTGTCAGCAATTCATCCTTGTGCTCATCTTCCAAATGACTGTTATTGACCACATCAACTAGCTGCTCCAGATCCTTACAGCGTTTTGCTGTTCTGTTCAGTGCCAATTTATCAAACTTATTAAAGCCATTAGCTTTTAGATACTTTTCCAGCATCGCTTTACATTTTTTCAAAATCCTGGAGCGGACCGTATCAGCTAACAACAACTCCAACAACGTTATAGACGGCTTTTTCATCGTACAACTCCCTTGTATGTCAGTTTTGATAACGGATACAGTTTAGGGAGGTAGAAAGGGGAAATGACTGACAGAGCCGTCAGCTACTCCAACAAAGAGCCGTCAGTCACTTTAACAATATGAAGCGCTTACTCTTCGGGTTCCCCCTTACGGCTCTTCACCATTCGGGAAAAGACAATACCTGCTTCAAACAACAGCCACATGGGAACCGCCAGCAGCGATTGAGAGATCACATCAGGCGGCGTCATGAACATGGCAATAACAAAACAACTGACGACCACATAAGGGCGCTTTTGGGTCAAACTCTCTACAGACGTCACACCGGACCACACCAACAATACAGTTGCCACCGGAATTTCAAACGCGACACCAAAAGCAAAAAACAGTTTGAGAATAAAGTCGAGATATTTATTTATATCTGTCATCACGGTCACTGCTTCCGGCCCCACCGACGTAAAAAAAGCGAAAATCAGCGGGAACACGACAAAATACGCAAAAGCGATACCCGCATAAAACAGCACAATGCTGGCAATCAGCAAAGGAATAGCAATACGCTTTTCATGACGATATAAGCCCGGCGAGATAAACCCCCACACCTGATGCAGAATCACCGGAATAGCGATAAACATCGACAATACAATAGTCAGTTTGAAAGGCGCGAGAAACGGCGAGGCCACTTCGGTCGCAATCATGCTACTGCCTTCCGGCAGACTGGCTCTCAAGGGCTCTGAGATAAAGAAATAGATATCGTTGGCAAAATAAAAAAGACCCGCAAAGACCACCATCACCGCAATAATACTTTTTAGCAAGCGGCTTCTCAGTTCCAGAAGGTGCTGAACCAGTGGCTGTTCACTGTCTTTTTCTGATATTTTCTCTGACATAGTTACTGCTTGTCCCCGCCACTGTCATTTTTTGCTGGTGTTTCAGCTTTTTCCAGAGACACTGAGTTTTTCAGATCGCCAATCTCATTCTGAAACTGCTCGCGGGTTTTATTGAGCTCTTTCATTACTTCTTCATTGTGCAGCTGACGACGGATGCCATCTGCATCAAGTTCACGCTCCAGCTCACTTTTAACCGATTGAAAACTTCTGCGAATTTTTCCGACCCAGTAAGCCGTCGTTTTTATAGCACCCGGCAATCGCTCAGGACCAAGTACTACCAGAGCAATAATCGCCACTAGCAGCAGTTCTGTAAATCCGATATCAAACACGATGAATGACTATACCTTCTCGCCTCAAAGCAGTTACATTGAAGCCTTATCCATCAAACGACAGAAACAGCTTCATACATGCACCCGGAATCAAACCTGTTCTTTTTTAACTGCCTCGTGTTGATCCGATTTCAACGGACGAGCCTCTTCTGTCAGCGCGGCTTTTTCTTCACCGGCATTCATTGCCTTCTTAAAACCTTTGACAGCACCACCCAAATCAGACCCCATATTACGCAGCTTTTTGGTACCGAAGAGCATAACCACAATTAGCAGAATAATAAGCAACTGCCACATACTGATGCCACCTAAACCCATTTTTTGCTCCTTGAACTCCAGTCAGAGTCGTAAAATCAAACTATTTATTTCTCGATGCTTTCTCTTCAATGCCAGACAGACCAAAACGTCGGTCCAACTCCTTCAGCACATCCGCCGGAGACAGATCAAGGTGAGAAAGCATCACCATTGTATGAAACCAGAGATCGGCTGTTTCGTAGATAACGTCTTCCTTGCTGCCACCATAATTGGCTGCTTTGGCAGCAATCAGCGTTTCTGCCGACTCTTCACCGACTTTTTTCAGAATTTGATCCAGCCCCTTATTATGCAGACTGGCGACATAAGATGAATTCGGATCTCCCTGCCGACGATTGTTCAGAACTTCGGTCAACCGTTCAAGTGTTTCGCTCATTTATCAAACTTTCCGTTTTTTACATACCAATAGGCCGACTTCCCCCAAAGGAGAAGCCAACAATAAAACATGCAAGCTGTTCAATTTTTCAATTCTGTATAAACGGTTGGCTTTATTGTGACCCTTGTACCCTCTGAGGATGCCCTTCGGGCTCACCCATATCTTACCCGTATATAGTATCAGGGTCTTTTATGACAGGATCATTAACAACCCAGTTTCCATCGACCCATTTAAGATAAAAACACGACTCGCGCCCTGTATGACAGGCAATACCACCCAGTTGTTCAACGGATAAAACAATGGAGTCCCCATCACAGTCGAGTCGACATTCAATCAACTTCTGAACGTGTCCGGACGATTCACCTTTCCGCCAGAGTTTTCCCCTTGAACGAGACCAGTAAATAGCCTCTTGCTTTTCCATAGTCAATAACAGGGATTCCCGGTTCATCCAGGCCTGCATCAGGATTCTGCCAGATTTATGATCCTGAGCAATCGCCGCCACAAGACCATCCTGATTCCAGCGAACCTCATCCAGCCAGCTTGTTGAATTCATTATTTATTTACCTGAGCAATAGCCAGCCACCGGTGAGAGCCAGCAACCAGCCAGCTAACGGGGCACTTAACAGCGCAGGATTAGTAGCCACCGAATATCCTGCTCCAATCACCAACATCGCCAGACCAAACTGACGCAAAGACTGACGACGTCTTTCCCGTTGGATAAAATAACTGATCATTTTGTCCTGATGATCGCCAAGCTGGCGTACACTCGAAACCACCTGTTGCGCGATAACTGGCGCATTTAAAATCCAGTCAGCGGCGTGTTCTTTTGCAGAGCAGGCCAGAGCCATTGGGTGGATTTGATCTTTCATCCATTTTTCCAGGTACGGTTGCGCAGTTACCCACAAGTCAAGGTCCGGATAAAGCTGCCTGCCCAGACCCTCTACATTCAAAAGGGTCTTTTCCAGCAATACCAGCTGAGGCTGCACTTCCATATTGAAACGTCGCGCGACCTGAAACAGACGAACCAGCAATTGGCCAAAGGAAATATCCTTTAATGGCTTTTCAAAAACAGGCTCACACACAGTACGAATAGCCGCTTCAAGTTCACCTACCAAAGTCTCTCTTGGTACCCAACCTGAGTCTACATGCAATTGAGCGACCTTACGGTAATCCCGCCGGAAAAATGCCAGCAGATTACTGGCAAGATAGTGCTGATCCTCAGGTTCGATCGTACCAACAATTCCGCAATCAATACCAATATACCTGGGCTCTTGAGGGTTACTGGCATCAATGAAAATATTGCCCGGATGCATGTCGGCATGAAAAAAACGGTCCCGGAATACCTGGGTGAAGAAAATCTCCACACCACGTTCCGCCAGTTTTTTCATATTCACATTCCGTTCTTTCAGGGTCACAACATCTGACACAGGAATGCCATAAATACGCTCCATCACCATTACTTTAGGACGGCAATAATCCCAATAAACCTGTGGTACAAACAGCAAAGGTGATGCCAGAAAATTCCGTCTCAACTGTGAACAGTTTGCCGCTTCCCTGAGCAAATCCAGCTCATCAAAAATCGTACGCTCATAGTCAGCAACCACTTCAACCGGCTTCAGCCGCTTTGCTTCAGAAGACAAAAGTCGTACAAAACGAGCACAAAGATACATCAACTGGATATCTTTTCGAATCACCTTTTCAATGCCCGGCCTAATAACTTTAACCACCACTTCTTCACCAGAATGCAGCTGTGCACTGTGAACCTGAGCGACGGAAGCAGACGCCAACGGTTCCCGATCAAATCGGGCAAATAATGTATCAACCGGATTACCCAGGCTGTTCTCAATAATGACAATGGCATCACTGGCGGGAAACGGAGGTACGTTATCCTGCAAGCTCGCCAGTTCATCACTGACATCATCCGGTAAAAGATCACGACGGGTCGACAGTATTTGACCAAACTTAATAAACACGGGGCCAAGCGCTTCCATGGCTAGCCGGATACGCTTACCTCTGGGGGCAGAATTTCGGATCAGATAACGCCAGGGCATTAAAAATAAACAAAGGCGTGCTAAAAAAGGTAACCGCTCTGGATTGATCAGATTATCAAGCCGGTTGCGTGCGACTGCGGCAATAATGTTCAATAAACGGATCAACTGCTAGCCCCCTGATTCAAACTTCTGATCAAACCACATCAGGGTTTAACTCCCTTATGTAAAGCAACAATACCGCCAGTCATATTGTGGTAAGCGGTATTGACAAAACCGGCGTCTTTCATCATACCTTCAAGCGTCTCCTGATCGGGATGCATCCGGATACTTTCTGCCAGATATTGATAACTCTCCGCATCATTTGCCACCCATTTGCCCATCATGGGCAATAACCGGAATGAATACGTATCATAGACTTTGGTTAGCAATGGATTTTTGGTTTTGGAGAATTCCAGCACCAGCAAACGACCACCGGGTTTAAGCACCCGCAACATAGACCTTAGTGCCTTATCTTTGTCCGTCACATTACGAAGACCAAACGCAATGGTAATACAATCAAATGTATTATCCGGAAAAGGCAGGCTTTCAGCATTGGCCTGAAGATACTCGATATTGCCCACTGCTCCGCAGTTAGCCAGTTTGTTCCGACCCACCTTCAGCATGGAATCGTTAATATCCGCTAAAACCACTTTGCCCTGGTCACCAACAATGCGGGAAAACTTCAGGGTAAGATCACCAGTACCACCAGCTATATCCAACACTGTGTTGCCCGGTCGAACAGCAGAAAGCTCGATAGTGAAGCGTTTCCAGAGCCGATGCATACCCATAGACATCAGATCGTTCATCACATCGTAACTGTTTGCTACCGAGTGGAATACGCCTGCGACCAGGTTCTCTTTATCTCCCGTCGGAACATCCCGATAACCAAAATGCGTGGTGTCGTTGGATTGTCTTCCTTTGTGGCCTGCGTCTGACATGCGAATTCCAGGATAAGTTGAATCGGTTATATCGAGCACATTGTAATAACAAATACGCAAAGAGGTAAGTGAAAACGCGCAAAATTAATCCATATGGATATAATCTACCTGGGCGCTTTGAACGAGAGCCAGCAGGCCAGTTCTTTAAGAAAGTTGAACGACAGTTGCATTCGGTTCACGGCTGGCATTGACAGTATGAATTTGAGTGAGATATTCGTCCCAATATTGATCTTTATTGACGCAGAGATCGTAAAGGAAATGCCAGTCATAAATGCCGGTATTGTGTCCATCATCGAAGATGAGTTTGATGGCGTAGTTGCCTACTGGCTCTATTCCTGTGATGGAAACGTGCTTCTTACCGGTTTGCAAAACAGGATTGCCGTGGCCTTGCACTTCTGCGGACGGACTAAAGACTCTAAGTAGTTCGCTCTCAAGTCTGCCGGACACTTCGGTAAACTGAACTTCAAGCTCAGAAGATGATTTATGGAATTTGATGGCCGTGGGGGTTGGATTATTCATCGCTGCACTAAAATAACCTGATTTAAGTCAAGTCACTATCATACAGCCTGATTGATCTGTACAGGAGCCAATAAAATAAAATGCTATGTTGGTATTAAAAATATTAATACATGGGTCTTACAAGCATGAACTCACAACATAATTATTATAATCATGACGACGAGATTGACCTGCTGGAACTGATATAGAACCTGAATAAAGAAAAGAAAACGTTCATTAGCTGTCACTACTATCCGGTTAAAAAACCGAAGATAGTGGAAGGCGCCTACCCTCATTGATCTGCGGTAAAATAGCAATTGCATAGACAGCTATTTCTCAGAACAAGAAAGACAGGCATCAAGCATCATAACAGCGTTTTCCATCATTTGCTTAAAGCCATTCCCCGCCACCAGTTTCAGAAGGTCGTTGATCGTCACAATGACAATCACTGAATGAGAGAGCTTTCATGCTGGACACAAATGGTCGCATGATGTTTGCTCAACTGGCCAGCCATGTCTCCATTCGGCAGGGCAATCTCATTTGGCACTAACATACTTTGCCCTGTGACATTAAAACAACTCAAAAGGTATGGCATTCTCCACCCTAAGACTAAGGATGCCATATATGACCCTCTTGGATGCATTTTCCGAACTGACTGAAATTCGTGCTGATAATCATCGTTATCCTCTGCCAAACCTTGTTTTCATAGCTGTTTGCATGATCACTTGTGGCGCTGAAGACTGGAAGATGGTCTCAGAACTTGCCAAGAAAAAGAAATCCTGGCTAAAGCTTCATATCCCTCTTCCTCATGGCGTCCCATCTCATCACACATTTATTCGAGTTTTTGAACGACTTGATCCAGATGAGTTTCGCCAATGTTTTATAACCTGGGTTAAACAAATTGCTGAGCGTACTCATGGTGAAGTCATCGCTATTGATGGAAAAACACTGCGTCGCTCATACGATAAAGGTGATAACAAGGCCGCTATCCATATGGTCAACGCATGGGCCAGCCAGACAGGTATGGTACTTGGGCAACTTAAGACAGCAGCCAAGTCTAATGAGATAACCGCTATTCCAGCACTTCTCGATATGCTAGAGATCAGCGGGTGCATTGTCAGCACTGACGCTATGGGCTGCCAAAGAGCGATCGCTGAAAAAATCAGAGATAAAAATGCGCACTACCTGCTGGCTGTAAAAGGAAACCAGCCGCACCTACACGATGATATCAAGCTTTATCTTGATGATCTGGCGACAAAGGAAAAGCTATCTGAAAGCGCAAGTTTTCATGAAACGATAGAAAAAGGTCATGGACGAATAGAAATACGTCGCTGTTGGGCAAGTACTGATATTCATTGGCTTGTCCAGCGTGAAGACTGGAAAGATCTCGCTATGATAGGGGTTGTTGAAGGTGAGCGTCATGAAGGTGATCAGGTGAGTATTGAGCGTCGATATTTTATTTCTAGCCTAACCACAGGTGCCAAGCACTTCATGAATTCAGTGCGATCTCATTGGTCGGTGGAGAACAATCTGCACTGGGTACTCGACATTGGCTTTAGAGAAGACGAGTGTCGTATTAGAAAAGGCTTTGGCCCAGAGAATATGGCGATATTCAGACAAATAGCTCTAAACTTGCTGGAGCAGGAGACTACCTTAAAGCTTGGCATCAAGAACAAGCGCATCATGGCGGCAGCGGATGACGAATACAGAACACTGCTGCTTCAAGGAATTATTTGAAAGTTAGTGCTAAATGAGATCGCCCTGCTCCATTCGGGATTTGCTTGAGGATTTCAATGACGGTCATCGCCATCATTATCATTTGAATGCCTCCTATGTATTTGATCGAACCTATGAGGTTATTAAAACTCGCGAAACCACAGAAGACTTTATCCCTTTGAGGACGAGATTATCAAACTGTCTTCTCGCAAGGGGCAGAGAAACTGCCCTACCAACCTGAGGCAGGTCAAAATCCGTCCGGAGGAAGACGACAAAGAGCTGGTGTTTATCAGTAACGATCTGAAGAGGAACGGCTGCTGAGATCGCTGGCTTGTATAAATCTCGCTGGCAGATTGAATTGTTCTTCAAGTGAATTGAACAGAATCTGGAGATCAAACTTTTTATTAGGCGAAGCAAAAACGCCCTGAACATTCAGGTTCTGTCGGCAATGATCGCTTACCTGTTATTACGGTTTGCCCAAATCACAACACACTGACCGTTGTCGTTACAGCAAATAGCTCGAAAAATCAGTCTCAACTTAGCCAGTCGTCGCTCATTGCTGGAATTATTCTTCAGTGATCCACCGGAGAAAAACGAAGACAGCTTGCTCCAAAGTCAGGGGCTTCTGGATCTCGGGTATGCTTAACTGGACAGCAGTGACTTTTTATGGCCTTCTTACAAAAAAAAGCCGGGATATTAAACCCGGCTTTTTCTGGCAACTGACAACTTATTCAGCGTCAGCTTCTACAGCTTCATCAGCAACTGGACGATCCAGCAGCTCAACATAGGCCATAGGCGCATTGTCACCCTTACGGAATCCACATTTCAGAATGCGAATGTAACCACCAGGACGATCTTTGAAGCGCGGACCCAAGTCAGAGAACAGTTTACCAACAGTAGCCTTATTACGGAGACGATCAAACGCCAGGCGACGGTTAGCAACGCTATCTTCTTTAGCTAGAGTGATCAACGGTTCAGCTACACGACGAAGCTCTTTAGCCTTCGGCAGTGTAGTCTTAATTACTTCGTGCTCAACCAGAGAAGCAGTCATATTCTTGAACATCGCCTTGCGATGAGAACTGTTCCGGTTAAGCTTGCGGCCACTTTTACGATGACGCATGGCACAAACTTCCTCTTCTAACTGAAGCCATCACTATTGCATGCAACAGTAATGACTCTCAGCTGCATTTAAGCAGAAACCTTGTCGTCGCCCTTCAGACTGGCTGGTGGCCAGTTATCGAGACGCATACCCAGACTCAGACCACGGGAGGCAAGAACGTCTTTGATTTCAGTCAAAGATTTCTTACCCAGGTTCGGGGTCTTGAGCAACTCAACTTCGGTGCGCTGAATCAGGTCGCCGATGTAGTAGATGTTCTCCGCCTTCAGGCAGTTTGCACTACGTACAGTCAGTTCCAGATCGTCAACCGGACGCAGAAGAATAGGATCAACCTCATCTTCTTCCTTCACAGGTTCTGGCTCGGACTCACCTTCCAGATCAACGAATACAGCCAGCTGCTGCTGCAGAATTGTTGCAGCGCGGCGGATGGCTTCGTCCGCATCCAGGGTGCCATCGGTTTCCAGATCAATCACCAGCTTATCGAGGTCAGTACGCTGTTCTACACGGGCACTTTCAACGACATAGGAAACACGGTGTACAGGGCTATAGGTAGCATCCAGCTGAAGACGGCCAATAGCACGGGTTTCCTCTTCGTCTTGACGACGACTGTCAGCTGACTCATAACCGCGACCACGAGCCACTTTCAGCTTCATGTTCAGGTCACCTTTATCGTTCATGTGAGCGATAACGTGATCTGGATTAACGATCTCTACATCGTGATCCAACTGAATGTCTGCTGCGGTGACAACACCAGACCCTTTTTTGTTCAGGGTCAAGGTAACACTGTCACGGCCGGTCATGGAAATGGCCAGGCCCTTCAGGTTCAGCAGGATTTCAATAACGTCTTCCTGCACGCCTTCTATCGCGCTGTATTCATGCTGTACGCCATCGATCTCTACCTCAGTCACGGCACAGCCGGGCATAGAGGAAAGAAGAATACGACGCAACGCATTACCGAGGGTGTGCCCAAAACCACGTTCCAGTGGCTCCAGGGTTACCTTAGCGCGTGTCAGGCTAATTTCTTCGACATCGATATGCCGAGGAGTTAGAAATTCAGTAACCGAATTCTGCATGGATGTTACACCCCACCTAACTGTCTATCCCTTACTTGGAGTACAGCTCGACGATCAAGTTTTCGTTGATGTCGGCTGCCATGTCACTCCGCTCGGGCAGCACTTTGAACGTGCCTTCTTTCTTCTTGGAGTCTACTTCAACCCAGGAAGCGAAGCCGCGCTGAGCTGCCAGCTCAAGTGCTGCATTGATACGCAGCTGGTTTTGTGCCTTCTCACGAACAGACACAACATCACCAGGGGCAACCTTGTAAGACGGGATATTAACGGTCTTACCATTAACCAGGATAGCCTTGTGGCTTACCAGCTGACGTGCTTCTGCACGGGTAGAACCGAATCCCATGCGGTAAACTACATTATCAAGGCGAGACTCAAGAAGTTGCAACAGGTTTGAACCAGTAGCACCCTTCAGACGGTCAGCTTCCTTGTAGTAGTTACGGAACTGCTTTTCCAGAACGCCGTAGATACGACGAACTTTCTGCTTCTCACGAAGCTGAACACCGTAGTCGGACAAACGACCACGACGCTGGCCATGCTGACCAGGAGGAATCTCTGCCTTGCACTTTGACTCAAGCGCGCGAACACCACTCTTCAGAAAGAGGTCGGTGCCTTCGCGACGAGACAATTTGCACTTAGGACCAATATATCTAGCCATTTCGGTCTCCTACTTATACACGACGCTTTTTAGGCGGACGACAACCGTTGTGAGGGATCGGAGTAACATCAGTGATGTTAGTGATCTTGTACCCACAAGCGTTCAAAGCGCGCACAGCGGATTCACGACCTGGACCAGGTCCTTTTACGCATACGTCTAGATTCTTCAGACCGTACTCAGCGGCAGCACGTCCGGCACGTTCAGCAGCAACCTGTGCAGCGAACGGAGTGCTCTTACGGGAACCACGGAAGCCGGAGCCACCTGCAGTTGCCCAGGACAGTGCATTACCCTGGCGATCGGTAATGGTCACGATTGTATTGTTAAAAGAGGCGTGGATGTGTGCAACACCATCAACTACCGTCTTTTTAACCTTCTTACGTGAGCGAGTACCTGGCTTTGCCATATCAGAACAAATCCTGTATCAATCGAAGATTGCAATTAAGCAACAATCTTACTTACGAATCGGTTTGCGCGGACCCTTACGAGTACGAGCATTAGTCTTGGAGCGCTGACCACGAACTGGCAGGCTACGACGGTGGCGCAGGCCACGGTAACATCCCAGATCCATCAGACGCTTGATGTTCATGCTGATTTCACGTCGCAGGTCGCCTTCAGTGTCGAGTTTGTTAACTTCAACACGCAGGGATTCCAGCTGATCTTCGCTCAGCTCAGCAATTTTGGCGGACGGGTTAACGCCAGTGGCAGCACACAGCTTCTGAGCAGTGGTCTTACCAACACCAAAGATGTAGGTCAACGAGATAACAGCATGCTTGTTATCCGGAATGTTGACACCAGCAATACGGGCCATTCAATCGTCTCCGTTATTACATTTAACCGTGTGACAGTCGTCGCTGTCAGACCCACAAAAAGTGGAACAGCGAACAAACCTGAAACACGCCACCATGTGAAAAACTGCCTGAGCAGATATTTCTGCATGGCTGTCTTTTCATCCTGCAGCATTCATGACACAAGTACAAACCTATGCCGTATATTACCAACAGGTCGAAAGGCGAGAAGTTTAATCACCTATTCGATAAAACACAACCGTTCATGTATAACATGAACGGTTGTTTATGCCTAATGCCACATTAGATCAGAACTTTTTTCTCACGAAAATCCGTAGATTTCCGTTGAAGATTAGCCCTGACGCTGTTTGTGACGTGGCTCCTGACAAATCACACGCACAGTACCTCTGCGCTTGATGATCTTGCAGTTACGGCAAATTTTCTTAACCGATGCACGTACTTTCATAATTCACTCCACAATCGTTGCAGAACTCGATCAGCGGGTCATACCGCTTCCGTAGCCCTTAAGATTGGATTTCTTCATCAGCGACTCATACTGACTGGACATCAGATGCGACTGAACCTGTGCCATAGTATCCATTACCACGACCACTACAATCAGCAAACTGGTACCACCAAGATAGAAAGGCACATTGGCCGACACTACCAGGAATTGTGGCAACAGACATACCGCTGTCATGTAGATGGCACCAAACATGGTCAGTCGAGTCAGAACACCATCAATATAACGTGCAGACTGCTCACCTGGGCGAATGCCCGGAATGAATGCACCTGACTTCTTCAGATTGTCTGCCACATCCTTCGGATTGAAGACCAAAGCAGTGTAGAAGAAGCAGAAAAAGATGATGCCGGCCGAGAACAGTATGATGTTCAGTGGCTGACCCGGACCCAACGCCAATGCAATATTCTGCAGCCATTCCATGCCTTCACCTTGGCCGAACCATTGCGCAATAGACGCAGGGAACAACAATAGGCTGGAAGCAAAGATAGCAGGAATAACACCAGCCATATTTACCTTCAGCGGCAGATGACTGCTTTGCGCCGCGAATACCTTACGCCCCTGTTGACGCTTCGCGTAGTTCACGGTGATGCGACGCTGACCCCGTTCAATGAAGACCACGAATGCGATGATGGCGACAGCCAAAAGAGCTACTGCCAGCAGAGCCAGAATATTTATATCACCCTGACGTGCAGACTCGAAAGACCGCACAATCGCACCAGGAAGACCAGCGACAATACCTGCAAAGATGAGAATCGAAATACCATTCCCGATTCCTCTCTCAGTCACCTGTTCACCGAGCCACATCATAAAGACGGCTCCGGTGACAAACGTGACAACGGCAACAATATAGAAGCCGATGTCGGTGCTGAAAGCGACACCCTGGTTGGCGAGACCAACAGTCATACCCGTTCCCTGTACCAGGGCGAGTGCAACTGTCAGGTAGCGAGTGTACTGACTGATCTTTCTACGCCCGGACTCACCTTCCTTTTTAAGTTGTTCCAACTGCGGGCTTACAACACTCATCAACTGTATGATGATGGAAGCCGAAATATAAGGCATGATACCCAGCGCCAGTACAGACATCCTCTCAAGCGCACCGCCCGAGAACATATTGAACAACCCTAAAATAGTGCCTTCATTTTGTTGAAACATTCTTGCCAGAGCATCAGGATTGATGCCAGGGACTGGAATGTGAGCTCCGATCCGATATACCAGGATCGCCAGAAACACGAACTTAACACGAGACCATAACTCGTTTAAGCCGCTTTGATTCCCAACAGGTAGTGTCTTAGCCATTTAGTCCTCGATCTTACCACCGGCAGCTTCAATAGCAGCACGGGCGCCTTTGGTAACAGCCAGACCTTTGATGGTCACTGCCTTAGCCAATTCGCCAGACAGTACCACTTTAGCCCGCTGGATGCTACCACCGATCAGGTCTGCAGCTTTCAGCGCAGCCAGATCAATGATGTCAGCTTCAACCTTAGCCAGCTCGTGGAGACGAATCTCAGCAGAGAAACGTGCAGTGCGGGAAGTAAAACCGTACTTAGGCAGACGGCGCTGCAGTGGTTGCTGACCGCCTTCAAAACCTGGTTTCACAGAACCGCCAGAACGAGACTTCTGACCTTTGTGGCCACGACCGCCAGTCTTACCCAGACCAGAACCGATACCACGACCAACGCGTTTGCGCTCTTTACGGCTGCCTTCAGCAGGACTCAGAGTATTCAGACGCATTTTATTCTCCTTCTACACGAACAAGGTAGTTTACCTTGTTGATCATGCCACGAACTGAAGGAGTATCTTCTACTTCAACAGTGTGGTTGATGCGGCGCAGACCCAGACCCCGTACGCAAGCCTTGTGGCTTTCGAGGCGACCGTTGGTGCTCTTTACGAGCGTCACTTTGATCATCTTCTTAGCCATGACTTACCCCAGGATATCCTCTACAGACTTGCCACGCTTGGCAGCAACGTCATCAGGAGAACGCATGTCGCGCAGGCCCTTGAAAGTTGCACGAACAACGTTCACAGGGTTGGTAGAACCGTAGCACTTAGCCAGTACGTTGTGTACGCCAGCAACTTCCAGAACGGCACGCATTGCACCACCGGCGATAACACCAGTACCTTCAGATGCAGGCTGCATGTAAACCTTGGAAGCACCGTGACGGGCTTTTACAGGGTACTGCAGTGTATCACCGTTCAGGTCAACATTGATCATGTTGCGACGGGCAGCTTCCATAGCCTTCTGGATAGCGATTGGCACTTCACGAGCCTTACCGCGACCAAAACCTACTTTACCTTTGCCATCGCCAACGACGGTCAGAGCTGTGAAACCGAAGATACGACCACCTTTCACTACCTTAGCTACTCGGTTTACCTGTACCAGCTTCTCGATCAGACCTTCGTCGTTTTGACTCTTACGCTCTTCTTTAGCCATGATGCCTACCCTTAGAATTCCAGACCGGCTTCACGGGCTGCGTCGGCGAGAGCCTTAACACGACCGTGATATTTGAAACCAGAGCGGTCAAATGCCACTTTGGAAACGCCCGCAGCTTTAGCACGCTCAGCAATCAGAGCACCTACTTTTTTAGCTGCCTCTACATTACCGGTAGCTTCGCTACGCAGTTCTTTTTCAACAGTGGAGGCAGTCGCCAGCACTTGATCGCCTTGTGGGGCGATAACCTGCGCATAGATGTGACGAGGTGTACGGTGAATACTCAGACGTACAGCACCCAGTTCACGCATCTTGACTCTTGCACGAAGAGCACGACGCAGGCGAGAAGATTTCTTATCCATCATGATCTCACCCTACCTTACTTTTTCTTGGCTTCTTTGCGACGAACATGTTCGTCAGCATAGCGAACACCCTTGCCCTTATAAGGCTCAGGACGACGGAATTCGCGGATTTCCGCTGCAACCTGTCCAACCAGCTGCTTGTCGATACCCTTGATAACGACGTCAGTCTGACTTGGCGTTTCCGCTGTTACGCCTTCTGGCAGAGCGTACTCAACTGGATGGGAGAAACCCAGACTCAGACTAAGGGTCTTACCCTTAACCTGTGCACGGTAACCTACACCAACGAGCTTCAGATGCTTCTGGAAACCGGCAGTAACACCAGTCACCATATTATTGATCAGAGCACGGGTAGTACCAGCAAGAGCACGGGAGTGCTTAGCACCATCACGTGGAGCAAAGGTCAGAACGTTTTCTTCCTGCGCAACTACAACGTTCGCATGAACGTCCAGCTGCAGCTGACCTTTAGAACTTTTAACGACTATGTTCTGGCCGTTCTGCTTAATCTCTACACCAGCAGGGATTATAACAGGGCTTTTAGCTACGCGAGACATATGACCCCTCCCTTAGAATACGGTGCAAAGAACTTCGCCACCAACACCGGCTGCACGAGCAGCGCGATCGGTCATTACACCTTTGTTGGTAGAAACGATAGCGATACCCAGACCGCCGTTAACCTTTGGCAGAGCATCTTTGCCAGCATAGCTGCGCAGACCTGGACGGCTTGCACGCTTCAGGCTTTCGATAACTGGCTTGCCTTCGAAGTATTTCAGGTCAACAACCAGTTCAGCTTTAGTTTCGCCTTCAACGTGAAAGTCGCTGATGAAACCTTCTTCCTTCAGAACCTTGGCTACAGAAACCTTGATTTTGGAGGATGGCATGCTCACAGAGACGTGCTCTGACATTTGGGCATTACGGATACGAGTTAGCATATCTGCTAACGGGTCCTGCATACTCATTTTCTATAATCTCCCGAAGATGAAATGCGTTATTACCAGCTGGCCTTAACCAGACCTGGAACATCACCACGCATGGCGGCTTCGCGCAGCTTAATACGGCTCAGGCCGAACTTGCGCAGAACACCATGTGGACGACCGGTTACACGACAACGGTTACGCAGACGTGCAGGGCTGGCATTACGCGGCAGCTTCTGCAGGGCAACCTGTGCATCCCAACGCTCATCTTCAGTGCTGTTAGGGTTATTGATCACAGCTTTCAGCTGTGCGCGCTTTTCAGCATGCTCTGGCAACGGTGCGCTGACGCTTCAGTTCCCGCTGCTTCATGGATACTTTAGCCATAAAACTCGTACCTGTATCAGTTACGGAATGGGAAGTTGAACGCCTTCAGCAAGAGCGCGGCCTTCTTCGTCATTCTTGGCAGTAGTGGTCAGAGTGATATCCAGACCACGCAGAGTGTCAACTTTGTCATAATCAATTTCAGGGAAAATGATCTGCCTCTTTTAACACCCATGCTGTAGTTACCACGACCATCGAAAGACTTAGGGCTCAGGCCACGGAAGTCACGTACACGTGGCAGAGCGATGTCAACCAGAACGCTCCAGAAACTCATACATGCTATCGATACGCAGAGTTACCTTAACGCCGATTGGCCAGCCTTCACGAACCTTGAAACCAGCAACAGATTTGCGGGCCTTGGTCACGACGACTTTCTGACCGGAAATTTTTTCCAAATCAGCAACAGCGTGCTCGATGACTTTCTTATCACCGATCGCTTCACCAACACCCATGTTCAGGGTGATCTTGGTGATGCGTGGCACTTCGTGAATGTTCTTCACTTTTCCCAGCTCTTCTTTCAGAGCAGGCAGAATTTCTTCACGATATTTAGTTTTATAAAGTTTGCCATTTCGTACCCCTTACGCGTCAACCGGCTTGCCGTCAGACTTGAATACACGTTGCTTCTTTGCCTATCTTCGATGGAGAAGCCAACACGGTCAGCCTTGTTGGTTTCAGGGTTCAGGATCGCAACGTTAGAAACGTCCTGACTAGCAGCTTCTTTTTCTACGATGCCGCCTTGGATACCCAGCAGCCGGAACAGGCTTCTGGTGTTTCTTAACCAGGTTGATACCTTCAACGATCAACTTTACCAGTCGGTCACGAACGGTTAGTTACTTTACCTTTCTTGCCTTTATCTTTACCGAGCAAGAACGATAACTTCGTCGTTACGACGGATCTTTAGCTGCCATTTCTAACCGCTCCTTACAGAACTTCTGGCGCCAGAGACACATGATCTTCATGAACTTATCGCCACGCAAGTTCGCGTGTCACAGGGCCAAAGATACGAGTACCGATTGGTTGCTCAGTAGCTGTTGTTCAGACAGTACTGCAAGCATTACGGTCGAAGCGAATGATCAGGGAGCCGTCTGGACGACGAACGCCTTTACGGGTGCGAACTACAACCGCCTTCAGGACATCACCTTTTTTAACTTTACCGCGTGGGATCGCATCCTTAACGGTAACTTTGATGACGTCGCCGATGTGGGCGTAGCGACGGTGTGAACCACCCAGCACCTTAATACACATTACGCTCGACGAGCGCCGGAGTTATCGGCTGACATCCAGCATGACTTTGCATGTCTGGATCATTGCTTAGTGCTCCAAGCTGTTATTACATGCTAGACCCATACTCGGGTCGGGCTGCCTCATTCACGAAAGGGCGGCGAATAATAACACTATTTTTTTAAGATGCCGGTCAGATTCAAAAAATAAACGGCCCCGAAAAAGGAGCCGCTTGTATTTTACCCGTTGGAAAGTTTGCCTTAGCAGGCGTGCTTTCGTCAACTACGCGTACCAGAGTCCAAGACGTCTAGCTCTTAGACATTGGACGACACTCACTTGATGGTTACAACGGTATCGCCCTTGAGCGGCACTCGTTGTTTTCGTCGTGTAGCATGCAGCTTAGTAGTGACCGCTTGATGAACTTACCATAGATTGCGGATGAGTTCACCTGACGCTCAATGAGCAACAACGATAGACTTATCGCCTCTTGTCGCTCACGACTTTACACGGCCTTGTTGAGTACGGACCTTCTTGTCTTCAGCTCATCTTATGCGTCCTGCCCTTCTGGTTCAGAACGGTTTTAACACGTGCGATATCGCGACTTGAACAGTCTTCAGCAGTGTGAGTTTGCTGACCCAGTTGACCAGTAGCCGCTCTGCATGCGCAGGTTGAATTGCTCACGCAGCAGACCCAGCAGTTCTTCGTTCAGCTGCTCTACAGCTCTTTTCGCGAAGTTCTTGCAGCTTTCATCACATCACCGCCTTAGCTTAACGAAAGTGGTTTTGACTAGGTAGCTTACGCAGCAGCCAGAGATCAAATGCTTCACGAGCTAGGTCTTCAGAAACACCATCCATTTCGTACAGGACTTTACCTGGTTGGATTTGTGCAAACCCAGTAGCTCACACGTTACCCTTACCTTTACCCTGACGAACTTCCAGTGGCTTGGTAGTGATTGGCTTGTCTGGGAACACACGGATCCAGATCTTGACCGCTGACGCTTGATGTGACGAGTCATAGCACGACGTGCAGCTTCGATCTGACGCGCAGTGATACGACCACGACCAACAGCTTTCAAGGCCGAAGGTCGCCGAAGCTTACGTCAGTAGCCTGCGAAGAGCAAGACCGCGGTTACGACCTTTAAAAGCTGCTTGCGGAACTTAGTACGTTTTGGTTGTAAGCATTTCGATAGACTCCTTAGCTCTTACGGCCTTTACGCTGCTTCTTAGGGCTTGTCGAGCTGGCTCTTTAGTGGCTCTCGCTAGTTGGCATGAACACGCACCAGATCACTTCACCTTTGAAGATCCAAACTTTAATACCAATTACACCGTAAGCCGGTCAGTGAGCTTCGAAGAAGTTGCGTAATCAATGTCAGCACGAAGGGTGTGCAGTGGCACACGACCTTCACGGTACCACTCGGTACGAGCGATTTCAGCACCGCCAAGACGGCCGCTTAGCTTCCACTCTTGATACCCTTAGCACCCAGACGCATTGCGTTCTGTACCGCGCGCTTCATAGCACGACGGAACATTACACGACGCTCTAGCTGAGACTGCGATGGACTGTCACCAACCAGCATGTGCGTCAAGCTCAGGCTTGCGTACTTCTGCGATGTTGATTTGAGACAGGAACACCTGCATCAGCTGTGTCAACTTCGAGCTGACGCAGTTTTTCTACGTCTTCGCCTTTCTTACCGATAACAACACCTGGGCGAGCAGTGTGAATAGTCACACGCGCATGCTCTTCGCAGGACGCTCGAATAACGATGCGAGCTAACAGACGCATTCTTGACAGCTTCTTTAGTCCAGGAACTGAACGTACCTTGAAGTCGCCGTCTCAGGTTGTCAGCGAAATCTTGGCTGCCATCTAGCAAACCAAAGTGGAACGGTCCAAGGCTTTACAGATACCAAGACGAATACCATTAGGATGTACTTTTTGACCCATTGCTGAACTCTCCTTCGTCTCTTAGCGGTCTGCTACAACAACAGTGATGTGGCTAGAACGCTTCAAGATGCGATCGGCACGGCCTTTTGCACGAGGCACGGATGCGCTTCATGGACATGGACCTTCGTCAACGAAGATTTTTGACTACAGACAAATCATCGATGTCCATGCGCCTTCGTTATGCTCAGCGTTTGCAATTGCAGACTCCAGCACTTTTTTGATCAGATCTGCAGCTTTTTTGTCGGACTGAAAGCTCAGGATCTCAATTGCTTGTGCTTACGTGCCTTACCGCGCACTCTGGTCTGCTACCAAACGTGCTTTCTGAGGCAGAAATACGAGCAAAGCCTTTATGTTTAGCAGCTAGCTTCTTTCATATCTTAACTCTCTTAACGCTTCTTAGCTTTCTTATCTGCAGCGTGGCCGCGATAAGTACGTGTTGGTGCAAATTCGCCCAGCTTGTGACCGATCATCTCATCAGCTGATGAAAACAGGTACGTGCTGACGACCATTATGGACAGCGATGGTCAAACCGATCATCGTAGGGATGATCATTGAACGACGGGACCAAGTCTTGAACGGAGGCTTTTTGTCACCGCTTTCCAGCCGCTTTCTTCTACCTTCTTCAGCAAGTGCAGGTCAATAAATGGACCTTTCTTGAGAGAACGTGGCACTGGCGTATTCCTCTCTTAAAATTACTTCGCGCTACGACGACGTACGATGTATCTTGTCGGTACGTTTGTTCTTACGGGTCTTGAAGTCCCTTAGTTGGCATACCCCAAGGTGATACTGGGTGACGACCGCCAGAAGTACGACCTTCACCACCACCGTGTGGGTGATCCACTGGGTTCATTGCTACACCACGTACGGTAGGACGAACGCCGCTTCCAACGAGTTGGCACCAGCTTTACCCAGTTCAGCGCAGCATGTGTTCTGCTGTTACCAGACTTCACCGATGAGTCGCACGACCTTCAGCCAAGAACTTTACGCATCTCACCTGAACGCAGACGCAATAGTTACGTATGCGCCATCGCGAGCTACGATTTGTGCAGTATGCACCAGCACTGAACGAGCCAGCTGTGCACCTTTACCAGGCTTCAGTTCTACACATTGTGAACTGATAGAACCCTACTGGGATGTTGCGCATTGGCAAGGCTGTTACCTACTTTGATCGCAGCATCTGACACCAGATTGGATCAGCTGGTCGCCAGCTTTCAGGCCTTTAGGTGCAATGATGTAACGACGCTCACCGTCTGCATGTACTTCAACAAGAGCGATATTCGCGCTACGGTTTGGATCGTATTCCAGACGCTCAACGACAGCCGGAACGCCATCTTTGTTGCGACGAAAATCTACGATACGGT
>CBDAQW010000029.1:0-45354 GCA_965199185.1 Endozoicomonas sp.
ATAGACTCAGGAATTTGCAACTTGCCGTAGAAATTACTTGACTTCTACAGAAGCACCAGCTTCTTCCAGCTGTTTCTTCAGTTCTTCAGCTTCGTCTTTAGCGATGCCTTCCTTCAGAGTGGCTGGAACGCCGTCTACAGCAGCTTTAGCTTCTTTCAGACCCAGGCCAGTAGCAGCACGTACAACCTTAATTACGTTTACTTTCTTGTCGCCAGCACCAGTCAGAACTACGTCGAATTCAGTCTGTTCAGCAGCAGCAGCAGCTTCACCGCCAGCAGCAGCTGGAGCAGCAGCAACAGCTGCAGCAGCAGAAACGCCGAACTTCTCTTCCATAGCTTCAACCAGCTCAACAACGTCCATTACGGACATTTCAGCGATTGCATTCAGGATATCTTCTTTAGACAGAGCCATGTCTGTATCTCCAAAAATTTGTGTGGGTAAAACCCGAAAATTGTTTAATTAAGAAAAAGAAGCTGCGACTTAAGCGGCTTTCTTCTTCTCGTCGGCAACAGCTGCCATCACACGTGTAATACTGCCTGGGAACTCGTTCAGAGTCCGTGCCAGCTTGGTTACAGGTGCAATCATTACGCTCATCAGCATCGCGCGAGCCTGGTCCAGAGTAGGCATCTTAGCCAGAACATCAATCTGTTCTGCGCCAAGCAGTTGTCCGGAGATGGACAGTGCCTTCACTTCCAGTTCAGCATTCTCTTTAGCGAAGTCCTTGATGAGGCGAGCCGCCGCACCCGGATCTTCCTGAGAGAAGGCCAGAACAGTAGGACCTACCAGGGCTTCCTGCATGCACTCAAAATCAGTGCCTTCAACTGCACGGCGAGCCAGAGTGTTACGTACAACCTTCAGGTATACGCCACCTTCACGAGCTTGCTTGCGCAGAGTGGTCATTTGACCAACAGTAAGACCACGGTAATCCGCGATTACAGCCGACAGAGCGCTTTGAGCAACCTCGCTGACTTCGGCAACAATCGCCTTCTTGTCTTCGAGACCTAACGCCATTGGCTTTACTCCAATTGGTGAAGTTAGATTCAACTGGCAGAGCTGAGCTCAATGCCAGTTAAATACTTTTAATACGGTGAGGGGTGTTGCTCTAATCTGCATTACAAAAATACAAACTGACTACAAACTCACCGTCTACGCAGGAACATTAAGCTTTTCACTTTTTGCCCTTCATTTCTGAAGGCCTCTGCCAAAGCAGAAACAGCGTCGAACACCTGCGATCTTTGACAACCTCCGCAGAGCGGAGACCCCAAAGTCTGTTGACAGCAGATTAAAATCTGCCATCTGAAAGAGCCTTATTAAAAAGGGTCTTAGATATTCAGAGAGCTAACGTCGATGGTCAGACCCGGCCCCATTGTAGAGGACAGGGAAACCTTTTTGACGTACACACCCTTAGAGGAAGCTGGTTTCAACTTCTTCAGGTCCGCCATCAGAGCTTCAACGTTCTGCTTCAGAGCAGCTGCATCAAAGTCGATCTTGCCGACACCGGCATGAACGATACCATTCTTGTCAGTACGAAAACGAACCTGACCGGCTTTAGCGTTCTTAACCGCATCAGCAACATTAGGCGTTACAGTACCAACCTTAGGGTTAGGCATCAGACCGCGTGGACCAAGAATCTGACCCAGCTGACCAACAACGCGCATTGCATCAGGAGAAGCAATAACAACATCGAAATTCATTTCGCCAGCTTTGACCTGAGCAGCCAAATCGTCCATACCGACAATTTCTGCACCAGCTGCTTTAGCCGCTTCAGCGTTAGCACCCTGTGTAAACACAGCAACGCGAACGTCTTTACCAGTACCATTAGGCAGCACGGTAGAACCGCGAACAACCTGGTCGGATTTACGAGGATCTACGCCCAAGTTCACGGCAACTTCGACAGTTTCCTTGAACTTAACACCGGAAAGTTCTTTTAGCAGTTCAGCCGCTTCGTCGAAAGAGTAGGCTTTCAAAGCATCTACTTTCTCAGCAATCAGCTTTGCGCGCTTTGATAACTTAGCCATTACTCTACACCCTCCACGTTCAGACCCATGGAGCGAGCCGAACCAGCAATGGTGCGGATAGCAGCATCTTCATCAGCAGCAGTCAGGTCAGGTTCTTTGATCTTGGCAATTTCCAGCAACTGTTCGCGAGTAGCAGTACCCACTTTCTCAGTATTTGGACGACCAGAACCTTTTTTCAGCTTCAGAACTTTCTTCAGCAGAACAGACGCAGGCGGAGTCTTGGTTTCAAAAGTAAAACTACGGTCGCTGTAAACAGTAATGATTACAGGAGTAGGCATTCCAGGATCCAGCTTTTGAGTGCTGGCATTGAATGCTTTACAGAATTCCATGATGTTCACACCATGCTGACCCAGCGCAGGACCAACCGGTGGAGAAGGATTTGCCTGACCAGCAGGCACTTGCAGCTTGATATAAGCTTCGACTTTTTTAGCCATATTAACCTCAATATCGGGTCTTTGCCTCCACAGACATGATCTTCACAGATCATTGAGAGTCCGCTTCAAAGGCTACCCATCAAGAAAGCGCGACAGTTTATAGAACTTTGCTTTAAACTGCCACCTTTCACCAAAAATATGTAAGACACATTTTTAACTCAAAGCTGCTTTCAAAGAAAAACCCCGAATCACTTTATGACTTGTAAGCCATATTCAGCAATACGGGGCTTTAGAATCTTTCTGTCTTCAGACTTTTTCTACCTGACTGAACTCAAGCTCAACCGGCGTAGAACGACCAAAGATCATCACCGCAACCTGCAGACGACTCTTTTCGTAATTAACACCTTCAACCACACCATTAAAGTCAGCAAAAGGACCATCAATTACGCGAACCATTTCACCTGGCTCAAATAGCGTCTTAGGCCTTGGCGCCTCAGCACCTTCATGCACTCGACGCAAAATGGCATCAGCTTCTTTTTCGGTGATCGGGGCAGGTTTATCTGCCGTACCACCAATAAAGCCCATCACACGAGGTGTGTCTTTAATAAGATGCCAGGAGTCTTCATTCATTTCCATCTGGACTAACACGTAACCAGGAAAGAACTTTCTCTCACTTTTACGCTTCTGGCCATTCCTGATTTCAACCACCTCTTCGGTAGGAACCAGAATTTCACCGAAGAACTCTTCCATACCGAAACGAGCCACACGCTCAATCAAAGAACGCATTACTTGTTTCTCGTAGCCAGAGTAGGCATGAACCACATACCAACGCTTTGACATGTCCTACTCCTGTTATCCGATAATCAAGCTGACTAACCAGCCTAGCAAGGAATCAAGACCCCAAAGGATAAGCCCCATCACCAGAACCACTGCCACAACAATCAGTGTTGTCTGGAGCGTTTCCTGCCGGGTAGGCCAAACCACTTTCCGTATCTCAGTCTTAGCATCTTTGACTAGAGTCCAAAAAGCCTCACCCTTTACAGTTTGCAGAGCAACAACCCCTGCAACCCCTGCAAGCACAAGCAAGCCGACCACTCTTATCAGCAGCGACTCAGCAGCAAAATAGTAATTTCCGTAGGCGCCTGCAAAAACCAGAACCGCCACTAGGCCCCACTTGAGACCGTCCAGACGACCTTTGGCCGCAGCATCTTGAGAATTTCCACTCATCAGTTTGAATATCTCTATCCAGGTAAAGGGGATTGATCTTTGGAAATGGCAGGCCAGGAGGGAATCGAACCCCCAACCCCCGGTTTTGGAGACCGGTGCTCTACCAATTGAACTACTGGCCTACATATTATGACCTTTTCCAGACACAGGATCGAATTGTAATCGACTCAAGACACCCTGAAAAGCTTTATTATTTCACACTCCATCCTAACAGAGCGCATCAGAAATTCTTGAGAACCTCTGAAAAATGGAGCTCTTAACCGGATTTGAACCGGTGACCTCATCCTTACCAAGGATGCGCTCTACCAACTGAGCTATAAGAGCATCTAATTTTTTAGATATTTGGAGCGGGTAGCGGGGATCGAACCCGCATCATCAGCTTGGAAGGCTGAGGTTCTACCATTGAACTATACCCGCTACATAACTCTTAGCGAGCTCACAAACACCCTAACAGAGCAATCTTTTGCAATTCTCTCGCTTTCCCCAAGCTTAAGCAAACAACCTATCTTAGAGAACAAATATGGTGGTGGGGGCTGGATTCGAACCAGCGAAGCTTTCGCGTCAGATTTACAGTCTGATCCCTTTGGCCGCTCGGGAACCCCACCGAACGCTGCGTCATTTTAATGAGAAGACATTTAATGTCAAGCCAATGTTTTCCATGATGTTTTACAACTTTCAATCCATCGTTTTATTATCCGACTTCATGTCCATTTCATCAGCGGCTGACTTGTTGCTGCCTTGCTCTCTGAGCGCGAAGTGAATACTAGAGAAACTCGGTTGCAGATGCAATCCCTCCACAGCTCTTTTTTGTTTTTTTTATAGCAGGCACCCGTTCAATCAATTCACTCCAGAAATTGGAGTCCAGTTTTTCTTCTTCACCAGAATCAAGTTCAAGCCACCACGACTCGGGCTGCAACACTAATTTTTCGATTTCAACAGGATAACCGGCATTAACCAGACGACGGCGAACGGCTTTTGCCGAATCGTAATTACTAAATAGACCAAGGGATATTCCGTTCGTTAACTCCCCTTGTGTAATCACAAAACTGTCGATTTTTTGGGACTGCAATTCCCGAAGCAATCGAATAGCAGCATCCCGACTGGTCATCGGTGGAATATGAACCCAGTAATCCGCTGTACGAGCAACGTTATTAGTTCTTTCTCTACTTTCAACACCCATGGAAAATAGTCGTTGTTGCACCTGATCGACCACATCTGAATTCATAAATGGTCCCAGCGCCAGACATTGTTGGTCATTGTCGTTTATTTGTGTCTTGTCAGTGATGATGACAGGGTTCTTTATTCTTTGATCCAGTGTTGCCGGCAATGATTCCGACAAGAGCACCAGCCGCTTACTAACCCCAGCTACTTCGGTCGGTCGTTCTGACTTAATTTGATAGCTGCTCTGTGATGCCCGAAAACTCCCCAGGGCAAAATAGCCGAGATTAACAAATATAAGAGCTAAAATTATCCAGCGCATTAACTATCCCTACACCCCAGAACCAGACCATCCATCACCATGTCTGGCAGATAAATACTGGTCGCCTTTATAAATGGTTTTAGCAGGTGAGCATCACCTCCCGTCAGAAATACAGTAACTCCCCTAAAGCGCCCAGCTGTTTCGTTAATCAGCGCCACTGACATAGCTAATACGCCCTGATTAATACATTCGGTAGTATTAACCCCGGGGTTAATCGATTCTGAATAATCATTAAGTAATTTCAAAGGCGCCGTATTCGATTGCAAAGACTGTTTCATTAAGCTCTGCCCTGGAACAATATAGCCACCCAGATGATGCCCGTTACTGTCGATAATATCGATGGTTAGCGCAGTGCCGCCATCCACAATAATTTTTGTGCCGGTCGCAGGATAGTTCCAGGCAGTCAACATAGCCAACCAGCGATCCACACCCAACATCATCGGGTTCTCATAATTTATGCAAAGTCCTCGCCAGGCAGATTTAACCTGCAAAAACTGCAACTGAACATCGAAGCACTGACCTATGATAGTACCAAGTAATTCAGCACGATCTGAACCGGAGACAACCGAAGCACGAGCCTGATCAATACTACCAACATCCGATTGCAGAACAGTAAAGCAGACCTGCCAGTCTTCGGCGTTCAGAAAAAACCCCTGATGCAGAGTCAAACCATTTTCTTGAATCCGCCATTTAAGGCGCGTATTGCCTGAGTCCAGTTCGAGTATTCTCATAATTCAGGATTTTCTCACAGAAACTTCACCACCATTAAAAATCAGTATACCGCTCGGCGTATGCAGTAGCAGCCCACCCTGATCATTTACTCCACTAGCTATACCAGTGACGTTTTTACCCGATGCATCCAGAGTGACTTCCTGACCATAAAATGCATCGTACTTCATCCACTCATCTTTAAATAAGGCAAACCCACCCTGACCATAGTTTTTGAGCATATACGACAATGTATTAATAAGCGCTCCCGCTACTTTATTTCTACTAGCCGGCGAATGACCAATGCGATACAAATCCGTCGCTGGCTGTGTAATGTCTGCCAACTGCTCATTACTCAGAAAGACATTAAGCCCGATTCCGATGATTACTTCACACTCTCCGATCGGATCGCCCTGAACTTCAAGCAGAATACCAGCGAGTTTTTCATAACCAGCACTTCCCACCCAAAGCACATCGTTAGGCCATTTAAGTTTCAGCCCTTGATAGCCACAAGACTCCAAAGCCTTAACCACCGCCACACCCACCGCCAGACTTAACCCTTCGAGAGAAGCCATGCCTTCTCCGATTTTCCAGAGCATCGACAGGCAAATGTTAGAACCAAAGGGAGCTGACCAGACTCGCCCTCGCCGACCACGGCCAAGACTCTGGTGTTCCGCAAGGCAAAAATAGTATTTGTGTTGCGACAGGGCTGCGTACTCACGTACAAGATCATTCGTAGACGTCGTGGTCAGGCAAGTATGTACACCAACCTGTGGCTTTACATCATCCTCCAGGCAGTAAGTAATAGCTTCTTTGCTGAGTAATTCTATGCCTGAACTGAGCCGATACCCCTTACCACGTACACTGTCGATTTGCAGACCAAGCTCTTCCAGGTTTTTCAGTTTTTTCCAAACGGCAGCCCGGGTTATCCCCAAAGCCTCCCCCAACGCTTCACCAGAATGAAACTGACCATCGGATAACAAGGTTAACAACTGCTGCATTGATCGGGCTCCCGTGTATTGAACGGCATCATATCGTCAAAACTTCCATCATAGAAATACTCTTGATCGACCAGAAGATACCCAAGAAATGTCTACCAACCATTTACATTGCACTCATGAAATCTTCACTGACTGGTATTTAAAGCAGACGTACGCACTATGAAGGAATAAATCATTAAATGACCAACTACATGATATAGAAACCTGTGCATCCTGCGCATATACTGCCGCACAGACAATACAATAAATCGCAACAGGATCAGCCACTATGAGTGTATTCAAATCTCATATCGTTCAAATGGGTGCATACAAACCACCCCTGGAAGGTCGTGATCCTCACAAACATCTGCTGCTGGATTTTAATGAGCGCACGCTGCCGGTCGGCCATCATGTGAAACAGGCGCTGATTGATTTCATTCGGGCCGACCGTTTACAGATGTACCCTTCTTACGGAGACGTAACAAATAAAATCGCTCAATACTGTCGGGTCGATGAATCTCAAATCATGATAACCAATGGTTCCGATCAGGGGATTGACCTGATTATTCGTTCGGTCTGCTCTGCCGGCGATGAGGCCATTATTCCTGCGCCCAGTTTTGCCATGTATCTTCAATGTGCCAACATTGAGAATCTCAACATTATTGAGCCGCAGTACACCAGAGAAGCAGGCTTTCCTAAACAGGACGTTCTGAATGCTATCTCTGCAAAAACCCGTTTGATTGTTATCGCCAATCCCAACAACCCGAGCGGAACGCTGGTTAAAAGAAGTGACATTCTCGATATTGCACAGGCGGCACCTGATGCAGCGATACTCGTGGATGAATGTTACTTTGAATACACTCAGGAAACACTGGCAGATGTAGTCAATGATTACCCAAACATTCTGATTACCCGCACCTTTTCCAAAACCTGGGGGCTGCCTTCTATTCGACTGGGGTATGTCATCAGTCATCCAGATAACATCAACGCCCTGCTCAATGTTCGGGGTCCTTATGACATCAATCAGTTTGCGGCTGTTGCTATCAATGCAGCCCTGGATCAACCGGATTATACATTCAATTATGTTCGGGAAGTGATTGATCAGGCAAAACCGTTACTGGAAAACTATCTGAAAAAAAGACAAGTGGAATACTGGTCCAGTACCGCCAATTTTATCTGGGCATTTCCAGATAACCCTGAAACGGTTGAAAAGCATCTGAGAGAACAGGGTATTCTGGTTCGTCCGAAGGCTGACCTTTATGGTCAAACCGGTCTACGCATTACCATTGGCGACCGGCAGCAGACCGAAAACCTGATCAACGTGCTTGATCAGATTCTCTGAATTTACAGACAGATTCAGGAATAATCGCCCTGCAGCTCCTTCAAAAGTTTGGTTCGGAAATCCCGCAGATAGTCTGAATTACGCTCTGCCATTTCTCGACCAGCTTCTGTTTTCATGGAGCCGGACAGAGTGAGCAACTTTAATTCAAAATGGTCCAGAGCAAACTGTCGGTCATTCAGCTCCCGGTGTTTAGCCTCCGGGTCTTCAGGATCGAACAGCTTGTGTTTTAACAGACCGGCTGTGTAAAAGCACCGAGCCAAACCAATGGCCCCCAGTGCTTCCATACGATCAGCATCCTGAACAATTTTGGCTTCAATAGTCTCTGGTGTGATGCCTGCTGAAAAACTGTGTGCCTTCACAGCGTGACAAACCTGTGCAATCAATTCAGCAGGGAAGCTGAGTTCCTGAAGGCATTGTTCGGTTTTTTCCGCCGCTAATGTCGAAGCCTTAGCTCGCAACGGACTGTTCTTCGGCACCACAACAATGTCATGAAAATAGCAGGCGGCCAGCACCACCAGCGCATTGATCTCCGTGGTTTCAGACGCTACCAACTGACTGGCTGTTTTCCAGACCCGTTGAAAATGAAAGAAATCATGAGATGCATCGTCAGTGTTATCCTCCATACTCTGCATATATTGAACGATGCGTTCTTCCCAGGATTGCAACAATTGTGGGTCGTTATAGTTCATAGACAACCTTGACTGTGCTGTTGATGAGGTGACTACTATGAAGAAAGCCTCTAACAAGCACAATAACCGACTTTTGACAGAATACCCTTTCCTCTAAATAGCTGTTGGCAAGCCACTTAAAGTGATTGATATCCCCATGGACGACAAAGCCCATGTTATGGCGGTATTATCCAGGCGCATAGAGGGAGAAGACCCTCGCATTCCATTGAACCTAAATTCAGCAATTGGACTCTTGAATTTCTCTATTTACTAAAGAAATTAAGACTTTGTCAGGCGTTCTCGAATCACCTTTTGAGTGAGTTGGTAGAACGCTCTGTGGTTTTCTGAAAAATTTCAGCGTCCTCCGCTGCGTTGCGCCATTTGCCAAGGGCTAAGGCCATTGGCTGCATGACGCGCCTTGCTGAAAACCCTGAAATTTACCAGAAAATCCACATCCAACTGCTGAATTTAGGTTGAATTTTCTGGAAGCCGGAGCTGATGGACTTGCCTGGGGTGCTGGCCATTGAGATTCACCGCTTCTTCAGAGGCACTCCTACCTGTTGGACGAAATAATATTGAAAAATCATCATCCAACCGCTTCTATAGTACGTAAGCAATAAAAAACTCTGGAGCAAATTGGATGACAAGACGGCATCAGTTGGTATGGTTTCGCTCAGATTTACGGGTGCAGGATAACCCAGCTCTGTTTCACGCCTGTAGAAATGGCTCTGCTATTGGTGTTTTTCTGCTCTTTCCGGGTCAGTGGCAAGAGCATAATGATAGCCCCAACAAACTCTGGCTTCGCCTGCAAAACCTGTATGCGCTGGAACAGCAACTGAGCACACTGAATATTACTCTGATTGTGCTAGAGCTTAATGACTTCAGTGATGCCCCTGAAGCTCTGCTGAATCTCTGCGATAAACTCAACTGTAAAACCATCTGGTTCAATCGCGAATACGAAGTCAATGAACGCCGCAGAGACAAAGCAGTAAAAGAACGACTCATTCAACAGGGTATAGAGTGTCATGCATCGGCTGACCAAACTCTATTTATTCCTGGTACTGTTTTAAATAAACAGGGTGATTATTTTAAAGTCTTTACACCTTTCAAAAAGCACCTCTACAGCCAACTTTCTCTTGAACAGCTGACACCTTTACCTGCGCCAGAAAAACAGCCAGCGCTGTCTGTACCCGATTTTCCTGAGATCGATTACCTCAACCGGTATTCACCGACAGCCAGCCAGATCAATCCGCTGATCAAGCCGGGGGAAGATCATGCTCATCAACAATTGCAGCAGTTTATTGATGAGCGCGCTAAAAATTATAAAGAAACCAGAGATATTCCTTCTCTCCACGGAACCAGTTACTTATCAGCCTTTCTGATTGCAGGGACTTTATCCATTCGTCAGTGTTTCCATGCAGCAATGCTGGCTAATCATAATGAATTAGACACCGGCAACCCTGGTCTTACCTGCTGGATGAGCGAGTTGATCTGGCGTGAATTCTATAAACACATTCTCTACGGTTTCCCAAGAGTGTCGATGCACCAAGCATTCAGCCTTGAAACCGAAAAATTGCCCTGGGTAAACGATAAGGCTTTATTAGAAAAGTGGCAAAAGGGCGAAACCGGATACCCGCTAGTGGATGCAGCCATGAAACAACTGGTTCATACTGGATGGATGCACAATCGCCTGCGGATGGTGACAGCGATGTTTCTCAGTAAAAACCTGATGCTTGACTGGCGACTGGGTGAAGCATTTTTTATGCAACACCTCATCGATGGTGATCTGTCAGCGAATAATGGCGGCTGGCAATGGTCTGCCAGCACCGGCACCGACGCAGCGCCTTATTTCAGAATGTTTAACCCCATCAGCCAGTCACAGAAGTTTGACTCAGAAGGCACTTTTATACGACGGTGGATACCAGAACTGGCAGCACTCGATAACAAAACTATTCATGAACCTTGGACAGCAAAACAGCCAGTGGCTAATTACCCGGCCCCCATTGTTGATCACTCCGCTTCCAGAGCCAAGGTTATGGATGCCTTCAAACAGTTAAAGAACCAATAGGGATTGTTATGGCCATAGTTCCCATCGAAACACCGGAAAAAAAAATCACCCTTGGTATCAGTTCCTGCCTGATGGGTGAGAAGGTTCGTTTTAACGGCGGGCACAAGCGCTCTTCTCTGTGCATGAACACACTGGATAAACTATTTCATTTTGAGCCTGTTTGCCCCGAGGTAGCCATAGGACTTGGTATTCCTCGTGAGCCCATCCGATTGGTTGACGATCTGGAGCATGTTCGGGTACTTGGCACGGACAACCCTGAGCTGGATGTCACCGAACAATTGGAAGACTATGGTCGTTTAAAAGGGAAAGAGCTTACGCATATCAGCGGTTATATTTTGATGCAGAAATCTCCAAGTTGCGGGATGGAGCGAGTTAAGGTTTATCATAAAAACGGCAGCCCTCTGGTGAGTGCACCCGGCGTCTACGCCAGAACATTGATGGAAACAAACCCCTTACTGCCTGTAGAAGAAGAAGGCCGTTTACACGATCCGGTATTATGCGAAAACTTTTTCACCCGAGTATTTGCTTATCACCGCTGGCATCAGGAGGTTCTTACAGAACTTTCTTATAAAGCCATTGTGGATTTTCATGCCACTTACAAATATCAGATTATGGCCCACAGCCCTCAAAGTTATACAACATTAGGTCGTCTGGTCGCCAAAGGCAAAGACTATCCACTGGACGATATGCTTGATGGTTACCTATCCGGATTGATGGAATGCCTGAAAAAGAAAGCAAACAGAAAATCACACACCAACGTGATGCTGCATATTATGGGTTATGTGAAAAAGTCCGTAAAAAGCACTGAGAGACAACAACTAATGAAACTCATCGAAGAGTATCGTCAGGGCATTATTCCACTGATTGCGCCAATGAGTATGCTTCGCCACTTTATCGAAAATCACGGCAACGATTACATCAAAAAACAGGCTTACCTTGAGCCACACCCTGATATGCTAGGATTGCGCAATAAAATTTAACAATAGCCAAGCACGAACCGGACGACCAATGACTATCTGGAAACGCACTCTCGACCGATCGCTGTATCCTTTTCAGGAAACCATGACGGAACACGTCGGTATTGAAATTACTGAACAGGGTGAGGATTTTCTCAGAGGCACCATGCCCGTCGATCATCGCACCATCCAACCCATGGGCATCTTACACGGTGGTGCTTCTGTCGTTCTTGCAGAAACACTGGGGAGCATTGCTGCCAACCTGTGTTGTGAAACGGGTTATTGTGTTGGACTGGAGATTAATGCCAACCATATCCGGTCAGTCAACTCCGGCAAGGTGACAGGTACTGCGCGCTCAATTCATATTGGACGCAGTACTCATATCTGGGAAATTCGGATTGAGGATGATCAGGGGCGTTTAACCTGCATCTCCAGGCTGACGATGGCGGTTAAATCAGGTTAAGCCATCTTATTCATCAGAATAATGATTAAAAACTCCATGCACCAACTATAGCCAGATATGGATTTATACATCGGGATGCTCCCCATTTTTCATCAGATGAGTCATATAAGCAGTCACAGAAACGGCAATACAAAACAGCATTGACTTGAGAAACACAGTCTGTACCAGCCAGATAGCGAATAGCATACTCAACCACATCATAATAGTGGCTCGCCAATACAGAGCCACAGAGATCGAACGCTCAGACAGATAACGGATCAAAGGTGGTCCAAAACGGGGATGTGTCACTAGCCATTGATAGGTGGCAGGCGAAGATCGAAGGCTGAAAAACACAGCCAGCAACAAAAAAGGAGTGGTCGGTAACACGGGTAAAAAAGCACCCACCACGCCACACAGAATACATAGAATGGCGCACCCCTTGAAAAACAACCTCAATATAGGATTACGAACGATCGTAGTATATTTATCGGTGTTTTCTAAGCCTGACGCCTTTTCAGGATGCATAGAATCAGAATCTAGTCATTATTCAAAATACACTTCAACAATGCGAGTCACAAAATCTAGATTTGCCAACTGCTGCAAGGTAGTCCGGAACGCTTTCTGAAACGTGTCACCCATGGCAAGGTACTGATTCTCTGAGCAATTCACCCTGCCCTTACTATCCTCGTAGATAATAGCAGTGGGATCAATATCGAGCACCGCCTGAACAGCATCAATGGTTCCCGGAATACAGAACTCATAATTTAATAGTCGCTTGCCATCATCAGGTCCATAAAGGCCATCTTCATCAAACTGATTCAGATCAAACTCAATTTTATGTCTCAGATTGTTCTCTGCTCGATAATCCTCCAAAACAGAGCACCCGCCAAGCAACACCAGCATTGCCAGAACAAACACCTTAAAAGAGTTCATGCTGTCTCCACCGCCAGTAAAAAGTTCAAAGAACGCTTATTGAACTCAGCAGGCCTCTCAAGGTGACATAAATGCCCGCAGGCTGGAATTATCGACAACAGACTTTCTGGAAAGCGGCGGCTAAACTCATGGCAGTCATCCAGGAACGCAAAATCCTGCCCACCCATAATCATCAGCGCCGGGCGCTTGAAAGGCTGATGAAACAAATGATCCAGCTGGGATTTTAAACGCGCGACAATGGTCAACCAGATTTTGAACGCTTTGCGATTAATCCGTCGTGATTCTCTGACAAAGAGCCGCCTGGCCATTTTATGATTGGCCCTGGGCATCAGTATCCAGGCAACAATGGAATATAGCCGGTAATAGCTGACATAGCGAGACAGAAACACCGCCGTATCAAAAAGGAATGACGTTCTGGTATTAAATTTCAGAACTCCGCCGCCCGTTACGATAGACATCATGCGCTCTGGCGCCTGTCGTTCAACCATGCGAATAATGATGGAGCCGAGAGAAATCCCCATAAAGTGTGCCTTGCGAATATCAAGATCATCCATCAGATTGAGTACATCTTTAGCCACCAGATCGAGAGAAAAATCATCCGTTTCGACCATTTCCATCGCATTAGAGCGACCATGATCCCTCAAATCAGGGATCAGTAGATTGAAGTGCTTACTAAAGCAATCAATCTGTCGTCCAAATGATCTGGCACTGCCTCCAGCCCCATGAATCAAAACCAGCCAGGATTTATGACCAGCTCTGGTATGAGTTTCGTATTTTATTCTTTCCATGACGACATCTTAAGGAAACAGATTCTGGCAAACCAGCTTTAGGAGCTGTTCATGAGCTTTTTCGGACGGCCTCTTACAATACTGTGGACACTTTTTTGTCAGTAGTACCGAGGGTTATAGTGTTTAGGATACTTTTTATCAAGTCTGAGAAACACCAAACTAGCAATTAAATCCTAGCCCTTGTACTGCAGGCCTTGGAGCATCAGTGTTGAGACCTCAGAAAACTGTCCACAGTATTGTCTTAGATAGCGAAAATAAAGAGAAGTCGGCTCTAAATAGTGATCTCATGAAACGCATAGGGGTGGTATCAAAAGGACACACTATACCCAACCCCACAGCTAATACCAATCGCAGTTCTTGATCTTTCTGCTGTGCTTTTCTCATGCCAAACATCTCAGAGAGCGACAATAATGGTACAGAAAGATGCAGAACAAAAAACAGCTACCGACTGATTCTAATAATGAAGTCGCCCTGCACAAACATGACATCCCTCACGAGCTCAAAATAACTGATTTTGCACAGATTCGACAACCCCACCTCAAAAATCAATCTTTGCCCCCTTAGCAAAGTCGCTCTCACTGGGACAGCAGTATTTTTTTATACACTTTATGCACAGGTTAATCCCCAAGAATCCCCCTACCATTAATAATGCGAACGATGTGAGCTTCACTCCTTCATAAAGCATGTCCTCTATATAAGAATAAGGGTCCAGGTAAAAGTCTGTGGTTCTTGTTGTTATTGGCACCTGGCTGAAATGAGGACTGGGTGTCGTTGATGTTGTTGTCAGAACAGGCAAGTAGTTATAGATCATCTGTGTTTGACAGCTGGTACCATTTGATAAAGGCGATCTGCAAATATCAGGGGACTCTACGGTCGTTACACCCAGAATATTTTTATCAGCACAACGGCAATACATTTTATCATGACCGAATGAACTCATGGATAATGAGGCGATGTCGGCTAATGCTTGCCAGTGCTTCTCATCAAGTTTATCAGACAGGAGAAATCTGGGGTTTTCTGCGCTTTCCCATTGTCCGGAATCATTAAGACACTGACAGCCTTCGCCATTCAAGCCCACCACACAATGATTCTGGTGACTGTCAGTGGAAGACTCACAAAACCGGAGTGACGACATATGGTGAGTGCTTTTTTCAGAAGAAAAATGGATAAATGGTGTTAATGACTTCGGATTTTGCAATAACCAGATATCACTCTCTGACTGAGAAGCTTTAGGTACTGGAAGATGAAGAAGGGTTTTGTCTTCCGACAGTCGTTGAGCATGAAGATCACCGCCCTTAAGCGACAACCACTGCATAGTACTGAAGGCAAAGTCCAATAATGGTGATTCATGAAGGGCAGACGAGTGTCTGCCTGTTGAATAACCGGAAGGCAGCTTCAACTCAAGAGATAAAGGCACTGTCATCTGATCACCGCCTTCGCGAATCAGGCATTTTTTCTCTATAGCAAGAAGGAGAGAGCCTGTATCAGAGAGCCCCATTAATTGAGCATTGCAGGAGGACGGTGTGGCATTGTCGGGATACAGGATATGTAGAACGGCATTATCTTTTGGTGTTTCATCTGCTAAAGAAGTTAAAGTAGCTGAAGTTGGCTCAACTTCCTGAACCAATTGATTGACAATCACCTTCGATTGAAAATCAGCCGCCCTTAATTCTGAAAAGCTGAGCAAAACTATCAGAAAAAGTACCAGAAAAGAAAACCACCGACAAAAAAAATGCTGCCTACTTACGTTAAAAGAAATGCCTAGCACAGGAAATTGGTACATTAAATTAACTCCTCAGTGATGAGACCGGTCACAATAAAGCTTATTTCTTCTGTCAAAAAAGCATTCTACACATAAAACTGAAACATGATTTCCAGAACCTCGAACAATAATTCGTTTTACTGAAAACCATTAGAGGTTAGTCAACCGTCTATATATGAGCCAATCATGGATTTGAAAAATTACAGAATTAGATCATGATATTTTATTAACTAAAGATATAAGAAGCTGTTCATGATCTTGTTGTAGGCTGCAAAAGATCATGAACAGCTTCTAAAAGAATTAGAACTATTTTTAATCATCGATGAAGTCGACTTGTCTCTTCAGGAAAAGTCGACATTTATTGTCATTTTTCAGTATTGCTGCTTTATGATTTAATGCTTCAGGCCAAGGGGCGCAGGCCCACAGCATGACGAAGCTGCTGCAAAAACGGAGCCGCTTCTGCCCGTGCTTTATCTGCACCTTTAAGCAGTTCCTTTTCAACAAAATCAGGGTCTGCAATCAAAGCATTGTAACGTTCACGAGGTTCTCTCAAATACTCATTAAGGAATTCAAATAATTGATTTTTCAGATCACCCCAACCAGCTCCCTCTGCATACTGTTTTCGTTTGTCAGCAATTTGTTTTTCGTTCGCGAAGGCGGAGAAAATCTGGAACAAAGTGCAGGTTTCCGGGTCTTTCGGTTCACCCGGTTCCAGAGAGTTGGTTTTAATCTTACGAATTAACTTCAATAATTTTTTTTCTGCCAAAAACAGTGGAATAGTATTGTCGTAACTTTTACTCATTTTACGACCATCCAACCCATTCAAAACCGCTGTGTTTTCACCAACAATCGCTTCTGGCAGAACAAACCGGGTTTTGTAGTGGTGATTCATTCGACCGGCAATATCACGGGCCATTTCGATATGCTGAATCTGATCCCGACCAACTGGAACCTTGTTCGCATTAAACATCAGAATGTCTGCGGCCATCAGAATCGGATAGTTAAACAGCCCCATCAGGATGCCTTTATCCGGGTCTTTTTCACCGGCTTCTTCATTTGCTTGAACAGACGCTTTGTAGGCGTGAGCACGGTTCATCAGACCTTTTGCCGTCATGCAACCGATAATCCAGTTCAACTCCATAATTTCAGGAACGTCAGACTGGCGATAGAACGTCACTCTGTCGGTATCCAGCCCCAGAGCCAGCCAGGTAGCAGCAATTTCAAGACTGGATTGATGAATACGCTTGGGATCACGTCCTTTGATCAGAGCATGGTAATCAGCCAGAAAGTAGTACGAAGAGATATCATCCCGCCAGCTTTCTTCAATAGCTGGCTTAATAGCCCCCACATAGTTACCCAGATGCGGTGTGCCGGTGGTGGTAATACCTGTTAGTACTTTAGTTTTACTCATGGATTGATTAACCGTGATCAAATCTTCAGAAATAAAAACCGGAAGTGTCCGATTTCTTCAGAAGAAGACGATTATAAAGCCTGGATGAGCATAAAGAAGGTTTTTTTTACTTTTGACACAAACTTTATGGTGGTAGTAATAGGCCGGTTTGCCCGGAAGGGATAAGCCGACAATGCACTGAGAGAACACATAGAATTATCCAAACCGGATGATGCTATCAGCATTCTATGCTGACTGTTGGCTTCTGCCCTTGGGGTGGAAAACAACCTATGGCTTAGGAAGTGGCCGACTGAAGCTTGTCGAAGGATGCTATGCAAGCACTTCGACAGGCTCAGTGCGAACGGTGGTCATTTCTAAACTGTCACTATTCTATTCACGTTCGAAAAGCATCGTCAAATCGTAGCGGTTTCATTAAATTCAGCCTGCTCAATATAACGCCGACTGATAACCCGCAAACGAAAGGTAAACAATATCGCTACTGTCGTCAGGGCAACAACCAGGCCAATCCATAACCCTTCAGGCCCCATTGCCGTCACCAGCCAATCGGTCAAACCTAACACATAGCCCAGCGGTAAGGCGATGCCCCAACAGGCAATCAATACCATAATCATGGGAATACGCGTATCTTTGTAACCACGCAATGCACCATTAGAAGCGATCTGCACGCAGTCGGAAAGCTGGAAAATAGCGGCATACACCAACAGCTGAACCGCCAGAGCAGCGACTTCGGGATCTTGTGTATAGAGTGATGCGATAGCTTCAGGAAATAGCAACATGACACAGGCACTCATCATAGCGGCCAATACACAGGTAGCAATACCTGAGTAACTGCTGAAGGCTGCCTTTCTGACTTGACCTGCACCCAGCGCTTGCCCAACCCGGATGGTCACACCGAAAGATAAGCTCAGTGGCACAATAAACGCCAGAGAAGAAAAACTCAGCGCCACCTGGTGGCCGGCAACCGTGATCGCACCCAATTTGCCAATTAACAACCCAACGATAGAGAAAATACTGGCTTCAAAAAAAATAGCTAAGCCGATAGGAATACCCAGTTTTAATTGCTGGAGTATTGCCGACATATCCGGCTTTTCAAACCGTTCGAATACACCAATTTGTTTATGTTTATAGGACATCAGTATGTAAAGCCCCATCAGCACACATACTACCCACATGCACAGAGCGGTAGCATAACCACACCCAACGCCGCCTAATGCCGGAAAACCCAGCCGTCCATAAATCAGCACATAATTCACCGGAATATTTAACAACAACGCAACAAAACTGAAGACCATCGCCGGTTTGGTTTGCCCCAGACCTTCACAATAACAAGCCAGTGATTGATAAAGGCAAACGGCCGGAATTCCCCATGAAAGTGCGGCAAGATATTCAATGGCTATTTCAGAGATATCGGGTGTGACATCGAGAAAGTCATAAACGACACCCGCATTACGCACCATAAGAAATGACACCAATCCCGCCACCAGAGCAATCCATAATGCCTGACGTACTGGTGATGCCATACCGGAGATATTGCCAGCACCATATAGATGAGCGACCGTGGGCGTTATCGCCATAAGCGCCCCTTTAGTCAACAGGAAGACCGGAATCCACAGACTGCTACCCAAAGCCACACTGGCCAGATCAACCGCCGAGTATTGCCCCGCCATACTGGTATCAACAAAAGACATACCCGTAGTCGCTAATTGAGCCCCCAGAATCGGACCAGCCAGAATAAGAAGTTCACGTAGTTCGTGTCTGAACCGGCTAAATAAGGTCTTTTTGGTCATTCTCTCTCACTGATCATTATTCCCTCACCATGCAAACCTGGTAAGAAGGTGCAGATATTCTATCAGGAGAACACCAAAGGATTAGACGGTAGATTGCGAACTTTCACACAGAATGTTTACCTACTCTTTATCTATCCCACACTCTGCAAAGCTGCCATACTGCGAAGCTCGGTTTTTTCAGAGTTTAAGTATGCCTGAGTTACCTGAAGTAGAAACCACCTGCCGTGGAATTCGCCCCCATATAGAAGGTCGCAAAATAAAAGAAGTGATAGTGCGAGAATCGCGATTACGCTGGCCCGTTCCCGCCAAACTGGATAAAACACTGCAGGGCAAGGCCGTCATTTCAGTAAAACGGCGCGCAAAGTATATTTTGTTGCAGCTGCAAGGTGGTTATCTGATTATCCATCTGGGCATGTCGGGCAGTTTGAGAATAGTTAACATTGCAGAATCTCCAAAAAAACATGATCATGTAGACATTATTCTGGATAACAACCAGAGTCTGCGCTATCACGACCCCCGTCGTTTTGGTGCAATACTCTGGACAACCGAGCCTGTTTACGAGCACGCTTTACTCAACCATCTTGGGCCTGAGCCTCTGGAAACGGAGTTTACTGCACAACGGTTATTTCAGTACTCCCGAGGACGAAGTCAGCCGGTCAAAACCTTTATTATGGATAATCACACGGTGGTAGGCGTGGGTAATATTTATGCCAGCGAGGCATTGTTCACAGCTGGTATCCGCCCGGATCGCGCCTGCGGCAAGATTTCCAGGGCACGTTATGAGCGACTGACGGAATCCATTAAAGAGACTCTGAGCAAAGCTATTAACCAGGGGGGCACAACACTGCGTGATTTTGTCGGTGGTGATGGCAAGCCAGGATATTTTAAGCAGGAACTGGCGGTCTACGGACGTTCCGGTGAACCCTGTATTACATGCTCCAGCCCCATAAAAGCAATGAAGCTGGGCAACCGAAACACTTTTTTTTGTAGTAAATGCCAAAGATGAATGGAAACTTTTCACCATATAACCCCTTAAAGGTAGGGCTCGGCAGGCTGATTCACTGGCTTTTGGGTGGCTGGACCATCGAAGGGGCACTGCCTAAAGATATAAACAAGTTTGTACTGATTGTGGCTCATCATACATCCAACTGGGATTTTCCCGTGGGGGCTGCCGCAAAGTTTATCCTGCAACTAAGAGGCCGTTTTTTTGGCAAGGCCTCTCTGTTCAAATTCCCACTGGGCATTATTATGCGTGCTATGGGTGGTGAACCGGTTGAACGCAGTCGCACTCACAACCGTGTCGAACAAATGATTAAAACCATTAAAAAGAAAGAGCATTTTGTATTGGTGATTACCCCGGAAGGAACCCGCTCCAAGGTAGCTCGCTGGAAAACCGGTTTTTATCATATTGCCAGAGGTGCTGATATCCCGGTTGTACCAGTGGCATTCGACTTCAAGAATAAAAAAGTCGTGTTAGGTAAACCGATGGATATGAGCGGCGATATAGTTACCGACTTCAAAGCCATGCATGAGTTTTTTGTCCCGTATGAAGGTAAAAATCATCACTGGAGCTGCAATGAGCCTGCAGAACATCCTGAAGTGTATCTGAAAAGATAACAAGCAGCTCTTGGTGTATTATCACACTTCATCAAGAGCTTTTTTCGCCTGCCCCTGTTAAGTACCCAGTCATATGAATAACAGTACTCCAATGACCCTCCAAATATCGATTCCATTCACGCCTTAAACAAGGTTCGCAGAAGGTAATCGCCACTTTGAGAAGCTACAAGTTTTGATTAAACCTCTGTTTTTACTAGCCAGAATGACTGATAAGGGGCCAGCTGAACGTCAGCGATCGTTTGCTTGGTCAGTAAGTCATACCAGCCTGAAACACTATCCAGTTCAATGGATTTAACATTCATAGTCAGATTATGAAGAGCCAGTAATTGCCTGGAGCCACAACAGGAAATACGTCGAAAGGCAAAAATACCCGACTCAACGTTAAGCACTTCCTGCTTTGCATCCGGATGAAAGCACATTTCCTGCTGACGAATACTCAATATCCTTTGCAGTGATTGCAGAACCGTTCCGGAGGCCGACATAGGGTTATTTAACGCCCCCTGTATGTCTTCTACACACCATTGCCTGCGATTAATCGAGCGAGTTCTTCCGGTGCGTTCAACACCCTCATTATTATTAGGCGTAGCCAGTAGACTATGTATATAGAGAGCAGGGATACCACGCATACCAAGCATAATAATCTGAGAACAGAGAAAACGTTCTACCTGCCACTGATCTTCTCCACGGCGAGCGCCTTTCATGGCATCAAACAAGGTGATATTAATTTCGTAAGGTTTTTCTGTGCCATCCGGGTGCATATATGTGCTCACATACCCTCCAAAACGGTGCATGCTGTCGACCAGTTCTCTGACTTCATTATCGGGAACCAGCCCATTCAAGGGTTTCAGGCCAACCCCGTCATGAGAAGCAGTAAAATTAAGAACCGTACAATGATCAGAATAATCCGGCAGAGATTCAGTCCAGCGCAGCAGGTATTTTTCAGTGCCCCGATTCAGTGCATGAAGCACCAGTGGTGGCAGAGCAAACTGATAAACCATATGTGCCTCATCGCCATCACCAAAATAACTGAGATTCTCGATATGCGGCACATTGGTTTCTGTGATAAGCCAGGCTCCCGGACGAACTTTATCCACAATCAGCCGGAGCAATTTTACGATGGCATGGGTTTCCGGCAAGCTAATGCAGGGTGTTCCTAACTCTTTCCACAAAAAAGCAATGGCATCCAGCCGAATAACCGAACTGCCTTTAGACAGATAGAACAGTAAGATATCAATCATCGCAATCAATACATCAGGATGTCGAAAATCAAGATCGATCTGATCTTCACTGAATGTTGCCCAGACATGACGCACTCCCCGGCGAGTCTGAACAGGCACCAATAACGGCGAACTTCTTGGACGTGTTACAGTGCTGATATCAGTGCCCGGTTCCATTTCTATAAAATAATCTCTGCCCGGTTGATGGCCACTAACAAAGTCAGCAAACCAGAGGCTTTTTCTGGAAATGTGATTAATCACCAGGTCGGTCATCAGCCGGTAGTCATCTGATATAGCAGTAATATCCTGCCAGTTTCCCAGAGATTCATTGACTTCCAGATAGTCAATCACAGAAAAGCCATCGTCAGAACTGAACGGAAAATAGGGCAGTATATGAATGGTGCTAATCAATCCCCTGAGATAGTCATCCATAAATGCTTTAAGCACTTTCAATGGCTGAGTATTTGTGTGATCAATCAGACTGTCACCGTATGTGATCAGAAACGCATCCTGTTCAGTCCAGTCGGAGTGGCGGATATCGCCGTAATGCTTCAGAAAATGATCAACCCTGCGAACAATTCTATTTGTAATGAGTTCAGCCTGATCACTGTATGGCAATCTCAGCAAAGCCAAAATACCAGCGTAAAAATCATCCGGGGTATTTGCACCGTGTCGCACAACGGAACTCCTGTAAAGAAACTTTCTGTCTACCTTTGCACTATCTTTCTTTGCACTATCTTTTCGGAAGTTCTCTCTGCAGATGTTGTGCCATACCAGCAATAAATCTGGCATGACTTCTGCTTTAAAACAAAACATGGGTCACTGTTTACAGGTCATCAGGAGCTATTCAGCATGCAAAGGAAGTTTGTTATTTTCACCGACCTTGATGGCTGCCTGCTCGATCACGACAGCTACCGCTGGGAATCTGCTCGCCCGGCTTTACAGCGAATATCAGAGTTAAAGATACCTCTGATCTTTAATACCAGTAAAACACTTAGCGAAGTGCGTCTACTGCGAGAAGAAATCGGAAATCATCACCCTTTCATTACCGAAAACGGGATGGTTACCAGTATCCCTGCCAACTACTTTTTTGAAGCTTCTGATGAAGACCGGCTCATACATTATTTTCATGGGCAACCCTATAAAGCTATTCGTAGAAGTTTAAGGCTTCTGCGTGAAAATCAGGGGTTTCAATTCTCAGGCTTTGGAGATTTGAGCGTCAATGAAATTTCACAACTGACCGGTCTTTCAACGCTCAAATCTGAAATGGCCTCAGCACGAAAAGCCAGTGAGCCTATAGTTTGGAATGACAGCGACCATGCACTAGAAGCGTTCACCACAGCACTCATGAAAGAGCGGCTCCATCTAACCCGTGGAGGTCGTTTTTATCATATCGCCGGCGAGGGCAACAAAGGATTGGCGGCATTAAAACTGCTTAACCAGTATCAGTCGTTTAATCCGAATGTGGAATGGATCACCGTTGGCCTTGGCGATGGCATCAATGATTTGCCCCTGCTTGAAGCAGTAGATATTAAAGTGCTGATAAACACTGAACATGGCGTAGCGCCCGATGTCGCTCACTTGCCTGATGTTATAAAATCTCAGGGTACCGGGCCGGAAAGCTGGAATAAAGCAGTACTGCAATTATTGGAACAACTCCCACTGGAACATCTTAACTGAAACAATTCGGACCGAGGAAAACGACAATGGGTGACTTTTACCAGAATGGCATAGTAACCAACTTTCACAACCTCCGGGTGCGCTCTACCGAAGACATGGAGAAAGAACTGTTGGCATTTTCTCGTCAGCGCCCCATGTCACTTGTGCTTCCTTCATTGTTCTCAGAACTGCAGGGGCCTGCTTTGGGCAATATTGTCAATGAACTCAGCCAGGTTCAGTACTTGTCAGAAATTGTTATCGGTCTAGACAGGGCGGATAAAGAGCAGTTTACCCACGCCAGGGATTTCTTCGGGCAATTACAGCAACATCATCGTATTCTCTGGCAGGATGGCCCAAAATTACGGGCACTGGATGCTTTGTTGGAAAGCAAAGGCCTCGCTCCAAAGGAGCCAGGCAAGGGTCGAAATGTCTGGTATTGCTACGGCTATGTTCTGGCGTCAGCAAAATCGGAAGCTGTTGCATTACACGACTGCGACATACTGACTTACAACAGAGGGCTTCTGGCTCGGCTGTTATATCCTGTCGCCAATCCGGCTTTTAGTTATGACTTCTGTAAAGGGTATTATGCCAGAGTCGCAGATAACAAAATGAATGGCCGGGTCAGTCGTCTGCTCGTTTCCCCTTTGCTCAAAGCATTGCAAAAAATCCTTGGCCCAATGGAGTATTTGGAATATCTCGACAGCTTCCGTTATCCATTGGCGGGTGAGTTCTCTATGAAAACATCGGTGTTTAATGATTTACGAATTCCCAGCGACTGGGGACTGGAAATCGGTGTGTTATCGGAAGTGAAGCGAAACTATTCCAGCAAACGACTCTGCCAGGTTGATATAGCTGATACATACGATCACAAACACCAGCCTTTGTCAGAAGATGATATTACTCGCGGTTTATCCCGAATGAGTCATGACATTATTAAAGCGATCTTCCGTAAACTGGCAACCAATGGTGTGCAATTCCATGAAGAGACATTCAGGTCTATTAAAGCAACTTATTATCGGGTTGCTCTGGATATGATCGAAGCTTATTACGATGATGCCATCATTAATGGCCTGCGAATCGATCGGGACTCGGAAGAACGTGCCGTCGAACTCTTTGCTCATAACATCATTCAGGCGGGTCATCACTTCCTTCAGAACCCGATGGAAACTCCATTTATTCCGAGCTGGAATCGTGTAATGTCTGCGATACCTGATGTACTTGATCGATTGTATGATGCGGTTGAGGAAGATAATGCTTAACTACCCTGCAGGAATTTACCGGGTGAATGCCCGATATTCATTTGTACTATAGTGCCATCTGCCATACACTTGGACGCACAAAAACAGACGATAACTAACAATATCCAACAAGAAAGGCGTCCTATGAAAACACTCAAGCAGACTCTTGCCTCTCTCATTTTCGGTGTTACCGCACTCTCAGCTTTATCCGTTTCTGCCGCTCCTCTGGAAATTAAATTCTCTCATGTGGTCGCAGAAAACACCCCAAAGGGGAAAATGGCATTACGATTCGAAGAGCTGGTTGAACAGCGACTGCCCGGTAAGGTAGACGTCAAGGTGTATCCAAACTCTCAGTTGTTTACTGATGGCAAGGTACTTGAAGCAATGCTTTTGGGTGATGTCCAGCTGGCAGCGCCTTCCCTTTCCAAATTCCAGAAATACACTAAAAAACTGCAAATCTTCGATCTGCCTTTTCTGTTTAACAACATGGCGGCACTGGATCGTTTCCAGCAAAGTCCGGAAGGTCAGGAACTGCTGACATCGCTGGAAAAGAAAGGCCTGAAAGGTCTGGGTTATCTTCATAATGGTCTGAAGCAGCTCTCTGCTTACTCGCCGATCAAAACGCCAGCCGATGCTAAGGGCAAAAAATTCCGCATCCAAACGTCCGATATTCTGGCCGCTCAATTTGAAGCTGTGGGCGCTGTACCTCTGAAAAAACCTTTCTCTGAAGTCTTCACACTGCTGCAAACCCGCGCTATCGACGGTGCTGAAAACCCGTGGTCAAATATCTACTCCAAGAAGTTCTTTGAAGTTCAGCCTTATATCACCGAGTCCAATCACGGTGCACTGGACTACATGATCGTAACCTCAAAAGAGTTCTGGATGACCATGCCAGACGATATTCGTCCGATAATTGAGCAATCTCTTAAAGAAGCCATTGCCTACGGTAATGAAGTCGCTGCTAACAAAACCCAAAGTGATCGTCAGGCTATTATCGACTCTGGTCTGAGCAAGGTGGAATCCATGTCTGCTGAAGAGCGCCAACTCTGGATTGAAGCGGTTCAGCCTGTCTGGAAAGCCTTTGAAGACGACATCGGTGCCGATCTGATTCAAGCCGCCCTTTCTGCCAATCAATAAAAATAACATCTGGCCGGAGTATTCACTCCGGCTTTCTTAATAAAAGGCGATGACTATGTTGTTTCGTGTTTTGCATCGCGCAGAAGAGGGCTTTATCAGCCTCTTGATTGTCTCGATGACACTGCTGGTTTTTCTTGAAACGGTTCTCCGCTTCGGCTTTAACACTGGCCTACTCTGGGCTCAGGAAGTAACCCTTTATCTGGCGGCCTGGTTTGTTCTCTTTGGTGCTTCTTATGGTATCCGTGTGGGCGCTCACATTGGCGTAGATGCCTTCGTCAAACTGCTGCCGACCACACAACAGCGCATGATTGCTATTGTTGCCATTATTCTCAGCCTGATTTATTGCGGACTGTTTATTTATGGTGGCTGGATTTACCTTGCTAAAGTCAAAATGATTGAACTGGAAATGGAAGATCTGCCTATCCAGAAATGGATTCCCATGAGTGTACTGGTCATTGGTTTTGTGCTGATGGTGATACGCCTGTTGGATTTATTCCGTCAGGTAATTATTGGCAAAGCCACTGGTTTCAGCCACGCCGATGAAGCCAAAGAGAGCATGGAGCTGGCAGACGAAATCAATCAATCCGAAGGAGGGCAAAAATAATGGCAACTGCAACCCTGTTTATCGCCCTGTTCTTCTGCATGCTGATTGGTATGCCCATTGCCATTGCACTGGGGTTATCCAGCATCACTACGATTCTGCTGTTTTCCAGTGATTCCTTAGCATCTATTGCCCTGAAACTGTTTGAGGCAACCTCTGAACATTACACATTACTGGCCATTCCATTTTTTATTCTGTCATCTGCTTTTTTATCCACAGGCGGTGTTGCACGACGGCTGATTAATTTTGCCATTGATTGTGTTGGTCATATCCGTGGCGGCCTGGCAATGGCATCGGTGATGGCTTGTATGTTATTTGCGGCTGTGTCCGGTTCATCTCCTGCAACCGTTGCTGCTATCGGTACCATTGTTATTGCGGGCATGGTTCGTGCCGGATACCCCGAAAAATTTGCCGCAGGCGTTATCGCCAACGCCGGTACTCTGGGTATTCTGATTCCACCGTCAATTGTCATGCTGGTATACGCTTCAGCCACTGAGGTATCCGCTGCCAAAATGTTTATGGCGGGTCTAATTCCGGGTTTGATGATGGGTGGTCTGTTAATGCTCGCTATCTATATTGCAGCAAGAATTAAAGGGCTACCAGCACAGCCATTCCCCGGCTTTACCCGCCTGTTTGGTTCTGGCATCCGGGCGATGGGTGGCTTGATGCTGATTGTCATTGTGCTAGGGTCCATCTACGGTGGCATTGCCAGCCCCACAGAAGCCGCAGCCGTAGCTGCCATTTATGCCTGGTTCATTGCTGTTGTTGGCTATCGGGATATTGGCCCTCTGAAAAATGTCGCCTGGAAAAATGAAGACGAGTCACTGATTGCTGCAACTGTCAGAAACAGCTTCCAGATGTTATTTGCACTACCACGGTCGTTTTTCGATGCAGAAACTAACAAGGTAGTGCGTGATGCGGCAAAAACCAGCTTAATGTTGTTGTTTATTATTGCCAACGCCATGCTCTTTGCCCATGTGTTGACCACCGAGCGGATTCCTCACACCATTGCTGAAACCATTATTCAATGGGGACTGCCTGCCTGGGGATTCCTGATTGTAGTGAACCTGCTGTTATTAATGGCGGGTAACTTTATGGAGCCGTCCGCGATTATCCTGATAATGGCACCCATTTTGTTCCCGATTGCAACGCAGCTCGGTATTGATCCGATTCATCTTGGTATCATCATGGTAGTGAACATGGAAATCGGCATGCTGACACCACCGGTTGGGTTAAACCTGTTTGTGACTGCCGGTATTACCAACCGCAGTATGGGGTGGGTGATCAAAGCCTGTTTGCCCTGGCTCAGTTTGTTGTTGCTATTCCTAATACTGATCACTTACATACCGCAGATATCACTGTTCTTGCCAGAGTATTTGGCAAGTTTGAGATAAAATGTAGGTCGGTTTCCGCTGAAAGCAGAAGCCGACAATGCGCTCAAAGAACATACAAAACCTCACAAAAAAAGCTAAGCCTAAAATTATGTAGATTTTAATATTGCTGCGCCTTGATGGCTTTATTGTCTACGCTTGCAAAAGTAACAGAGAAAAGCCATTGTTATTAAAAGTATTTATAAACGAGGTCAAGGATGATTTCTCGTCTCTACATGCTCGACTTACTGCGTTTCTGTGCCATTATGTCGGTGGTGCTCAATCACTACACGAATCGGGCAGACAGCATCTTTCAAGGCAACCTCTCTCTGTTGACCGAATACTGTTATCCGGCAATCTACCTGTCCTTTATGATCAGTGGCTTTAGTATTGCCCTGTCAGCTCGTGGTCGCACCCCGCTTGAATTTGCCATCTCACGTTTTGTCCGGCTCTACCCTTTATACTGGTTTTGCATGCTCATGACAGCCTTGACGCTATTATTCGTAGCGAATGAGCCAGTGTCTTTGAAGACATTTCTATTCAACCTAACCATGATGAATGGTTATCTCGGTATTCCTTATCTTGATGGTGCTTATTGGACGTTACACGTAGAGCTAAAGTTCTATTTCCTCGTGTTCGTAATGCTCGCACTCGGACTCTTTCAAAAAATGAAACTCTGGCTGGGAGTCTGGTTAGCCATCACCATCTGCCATATGTTGTTCGGCTGGTTTCCGACAATGGGTTGGTTTATAAACCCAAACTACTCCTGCTTTTTTATTGCGGGTTGTTGCTTCTCTATTATTTATCAGGAAGGAAAGTCACCAGTTATTACTATCTATCTTGTGCTTTCACTGCTAGTTAGCCTTCACTACGGCATGATCGATATTCCAGCCTTTATTACTCATACTGAAGACTACAAAAAACTGGTTGTGAGTGTGATATTGATCAGCTTTTATATTGCTTTTCTGTTGATGGTGACCGGAAAAATAAGTGTCGCTAAAAGTGATCGAATTGCTCATCTGGGCGCGCTGACTTACCCCCTTTATCTAGTTCACAACGCGTTGGGGAAAGCCTTTATCGACCATCTAACCCCTGTCACAGGTGAGATCATTGCCGTTATTCTGGTTTTTCTGATGGTGCTGGCTCTGGCGGTTGCAATGAACCGATATTTTGTAGAGAAGCTAACAACACCATTAAAGCGCAAAATGCTATCTGTGATTAGATAACACCACGGCTATAAAATAATCTCCTCATTGGCATAGCATGGGCTGAACTTTAAAAAAAACCGATAGTCACATAAGATGGCTCAGTATTTTCTGAGCTACTTTTAACTCTCAGCCCAATGGTATTGTAGTTGTGCCCTCTCCGAATATTGAACTCAGTAAGGATCTGGTACTGGCCAGAAGCCAGAATCCGGCATGGCAACTACTTGCCTCTCGTCGTGGTCCACTGATGATCAGCTGTCTTAAACCACTATTTGAACAAGATCAGGAATCCGTTTCTGAAGAAGAAGCCCTACATATTCTTGCTGAAATCCTCAGCCAGTTTGCTAACCATGAAGAATTTGGAATTGAAACCGAAGATTTTATGGCATTGGCAAAAAGGGAAATGCGCGAATGGCGTCGACGCAATCTGGTGGTCGAACGAGAAGGGCAATTGTTTGCCACCGATGCACTACAACAGGCGATGCAGTTTATTGATGGCATGGATAACCGCATCATGACATCAACTGCGTCACGGCTGGCCACGGTGCAGCGGGAGATTGACAACCTTGAAGCACAGCTCAATCCCGATCAGAACAGTCGGGCTCAATACCTGCAAGGAAAAATCAAACATCTGGAGCAGGAACTCAGCCGGGTTAAAAAAGGTGACTTCAAAGTTCTGGAAGGACCTTTAGCGACAGAAAATATTCGGGAAGTTTACAATCTGGCGATGACACTAAAATCAGACTTCCGTCGTGTAGAGGATTCTTATCGGGAAGCCGATCGTTTTTTACGCCAGTCCATCATCAGTGAACAACATCATCGGGGCGAGATTGTTGATCGCCTTCTTGATAATCACGACCATCTTCTTAACACCCCGGAAGGTCAGGTTTTCCACGGCTTTTATGAGCAACTAAGCCATTCCGTTGAACTGGATAATATGAAGTATCGGCTACGAAATATATTATCCAGTGCAGCCTGTCAGGAGGCTTTGAGTCCACAGCAATCAACCGAGTTACGATTGCTAACAAACAGCCTGGTCAAAGAGTCAGAACATGTGATTCGTGCCAGAGCCCGCAGCGAAAAAGACGTCAAGGGTTTCCTGAAAACCGGATTGGCGGCAGAACATCACCGGGTCGGACAACTGTTGAATGATATTCTTGAGCAAGCATTGCATCTGGACTGGAGCAGCCAGACATTCAGGAGAAAGCCGGCTTCTTTAAACCCTGTCGCCATTCCAGTGTCGGGCCTGCCACTCATTGAACGACTGACGTTTAAATCCATCGAGAAAGTTGAAGATCAGGAGCTGATACTGTCTCAGAATACGGTAGATCTGGAAGAGCTTGATGATGATTTCTGGGATGCTTTTGATGGTCTCGACAGGGAAAAACTCGTTACAGAAACCATTGAGCTATTAAAACGGCAAGGCAAGCCTATGACCATTGCCGAACTGGCAGCACAACTTCCACCAACCCATGATCTGGAAACCCTGGCACTCTGGATCAGTATGGCCAGAGAAGCCGATCTGATCACAGAGCCTGATCAGGCTGAGGAGCATCTGGATATTCAGGACAGAGAGGGTGAGTGGTTACGATTCTATCTACCCAAAACCGACCTTAAAGCGGAAGCCCTGTCTTCCATAGACTGGGAACTTTGAACCATGAATGATTTTTTTGACCGCATGGTCGCTTCACAAGCTGATCAACAGGTAGAAGATAGCAATACTGAACCTGATAACATTCCGGCAGCCTCGCAGGAAAACACTGATAATAGAGCGCCAGCCACAGCAGTAAGAGTTAAGCAGGCGGTTCAGGAACTGATGAAATACGGCTACCTTGGGGCCAGCCGTCGCCCGAATCTCTACCAGCAATCCGTCACTGCCCGTCAGGAAATCAACCAGATACTGGAACCTCTTGATCTTAAACTCAAAATTGATGACATTCGTGGACTGGCTTTTCTGGTGGTCAGTCAGCTTTGGCAAGGTGACGATAACCATTCAGAAGAAACTGATGAATGGTCGCACCCTCTGGTTAGACGACAGCGTATTACTATGGAGCAATCCCTTCTCATCGCTATACTGCGCCAGCAGTATATTACCCATGAACAGGAAGCCGGTATTGGTGCCAGTGATGCGACTGTCGACGTTGAAGAGCTATTGTCGCAATTACAAATCTATCTCGGCGATATGGGCAGCGACTCACGGGAGCGAAAACGTCTGGATAATCTGATCGATAAGCTGTCCAGTCACGGCCTGGTTGCAATGGACGATAAGCAGGAAACCATTACTATCCGCCCCATGATTACTCATCTGGCCAACCCTGAAAGTTTGTTGGCGCTGCTTAATCACTTCAAAAGGGTATCAGAACTGGAATCCAAAGGTTCAGCTATTGAGGAGCGGACTGAGGATAACTTATGAAAAAACAAAATAACCTTTTATTAGATACCTCCGGTCCCGCCCAGACTGCTTTTGTGCTGAAGGAGTTGAACCTATACAACTGGGGACCATTTCAGGGCTCCAGTCATGCCATGTTTGACTTGCAGGGCACCGCCATTATCGGTCCGACCGGCAGTGGTAAGACTACTCTGGTGGATGCGCTGATGACGTTAATTGTCGCCTACCCCAAATACAATCTGGCCTCTACTGGAGGCCATGAGAGTGACCGGGATTTGATTTCCTACGTTCGGGGCGTCACTGGAGCCGGTAACAACTCTGGCGACAATCATCATATCTCCCGCCCGGGAAAAACCATTACCGGCCTGTCTGCCCGCTTTGAAAGCCACAACAAAGTACTGCAAATTGGTGGGTTATTCTGGATAGATGTTGGAGGCAATGCTTCAGCCGATCTAAAAAAACTCTGGCTCTACACCGACCGAGACGATCAAACCCTTGAGCACTGGCTGACTCTGCTTCATGAAGGTGGCAAAAGAACTCTCAAGCAATATGAACGAAATACAACTGGCCTGAAAGTATACGACAGTAAAGCGCCTTATCTTGGCAAACTACAACAGTTTTTCGAAGTAGGAAAAAATGCTTTCCCACTGTTGAACCGAGCAGCCGGCTTGAAACAGCTCAACAGTGTGGATGAGATTTTCCGGGAGCTGGTGCTGGATGATCGCGCCATGTTTACCCGTGCTGGCGAAGTGGCAACTGAATTTGATGATCTTGCGGTTATCCACGAAGAGCTAAATACCGCCCGCCATCAACAAAGCTCTCTGCAACCATTATTGAATCTCCATAAAGACTATCAAAAGCTGGGACAAAAGCTGTCTGAGCAAAAAGAGATGACTGCAATCATTCCTGTCTGGTTTGCCATGGCGGGTTATGCGCTGTGGGGGCAAAAGGTTAATCACCTGCAAGAGCAGCTGGATGATGTTAATGAGGCTATCCAAACTAACCAGAAGAAAAATGATCTCTTTAAAGAACAGGCAGACAGGTTGCAGGAAGTCTATTTGCGTGCTGGAGGAGTCAACATTGAATCTCTACGGAGGGAAATAGATCAACAGAAAATCATCACCAACAACTGTCGTAAAAACGCCGAACAATATCAGACACTAGCCAGCAACCTTGGCCTTGATACAAGTCTGTCATCCAAATCGCTGCAAGCAAACCAGCAGCAAGCAGGACAGCAAAAAGACAGCCTGCAAACTGAAGCAGAAAAGCAAGCCGGTGTTGTCAAACAACTAGCTTATGAACAGGTATCAAGCGAAAACCAGCTGAAAAGTACTAGCGAAGAATACCAGGAAGTTAAAGCCAGGCCCGGCTCCAACATCAAGGGTGCTTTGCAACATTTCAGGAGCGACCTTGCCGAAGCCTTGAATCTTGCAGAAAAGCAATTGCCATTTGTCGCAGAGCTGGTGGAAGTCAAAACGGAAGAAAAACACTGGCGAGGCGCAATTGAGCGAGCCATTGGTAGTCATCGTGAACGCATTTTAGTGCCCTCTGATCAGATGAAAACAGCTCTACGCTGGATTAATAACCGTCATAATAAGGTTCACGTTCGGCTCCAGGATGCCAAAGAACCTGCTTCGCAACCGTCTTTTTTTCAGGACGGTTTTACCCGAAAACTCAACTTCAAAAACCATCCTCACCGAGAAGCATTGAAAGCATTGCTGGCCAGTATTGATCGCCACTGTGTTGATTCGCCTGATCAGTTAAAACAAACACCCCATGGGATGACTCAACAGGGTTTGATGTCCGGCTCAGCAGGTCGTTACGAGAAACAGGATCAGCGTTCTCTTAAAGATAACTGGATGACGGGGTTCGATAACCGTGACCGATTAAACAGTCTTGAAGCTGAGGTTAAGACGTTCAGGGAGCAGGCTGCTTCTTTTAAGCAGCAACATGAGAAAGCCAGGGATCAGGAAAAGCAGATTAACGACCAGATCACACTGCTTGATCACCTGTCTGAAATAACGTTTGAAACCATTAATCTCCCTGAACATGAACAGACACTTGCTGAACTGAAAGAACAGTTATCCCAATTACTGGCACCAGATTCTGATGCCACCAAAGCCAGACTGGAACTGGACCAGGTCAAAACAAAAGTACACACCCTTTCTGAAGCCATCAAAGCACAAACGCTGACATTGGGCGGGCTGAACAACCAGTTTAAAACCGCAGAAAAAAAGAAAAACAAAGCATTCGCCGCTATTGGGGATGGCTTGCAAGATGAGCAGCTTAAACTGGCTGAACGTCTGCTCCCCAAACTGAACGACGCAAATCCTGATGACCTGCCAGATCAGGAGAAAACCAGCCAGCGCTTAACCACAGAGAAATCAGATGCACTGGTAAAACAACTGAGCAATAAAGAAGGGCATTTGATTAGGCAAATGAATGCGGCTCAAAAAGAAGACACTGGCGCTCTAAATGAAGTTGGCACTCAGTTAATTGATATTCCTCAGTATCTGGATCGTTTGAAAGTCCTGACACAGGAAGCCCTACCGGAGAAACAGAAACGTTTTCAAGATTACCTTAACCAATCGTCCGATCAGGGCGTTACCCAGTTATTAAACGCCATTGATAACGAAGTCAGCCTGGTTGAGGAGCGCATTGATGATTTGAACAATACGCTGCAGCGGGTCGATTTCAGGCTGGGGCAATATTTGCAGCTGAAACCCCAACGGGTACACCATGAAAGCCTTAAAACCATGGAAGCAACTCGTCGTCATTTGAGAGCAGCGGCCTTAAAAGAAGATGACGGTGAAAGTCATTACAAGGCGCTGGTCAATATGGTGACCTTATTGCGGGATGCTAGTGAAAATCGCCGAACCGTCGGCTCAAGAGCTTTGCTTGACCCTCGTTATCGCCTGCAGTTTTCTGTAGAAGTACGTGATCGTGAAAGTCATACTGTGTTGCATACATTGAAAGGCTCCCAAAGCGGCAGCGGTGGCGAAAAGGAAATTCTCGCTAGTTATATTCTGACAGCTTCACTCAGTTATGCACTCTGCCCTGCCGGTGCAACACATCCTCTGTTCGGCACGATTATTCTTGATGAAGCCTTCTCGAAAAGTTCGCAAGCGGTTGCCGGTAGAATCATTTCGGCACTGGCCGAGTTTGGGCTTCACCCATTGTTTGTTACACCGAATAAAGAGATTCGACTGTTACGGGCACACACCCGTTCGGCCATTCTTGTACACCGCAAAGGCATGAAAGCTACTCTGACTCCAATGCGCTGGGAAAAGCTTGAACAACATGCCGCCAAAAAAGGGCAGATAAACGACAGAGCTCAGAATATGACTAAGGAACCGGCTAAAGATGAAGTCGCCAAATGATATCGCCGGTGAGTTAGTCCGCCAGTGGAACAATCCCAATACCCGTGAACAGCGGCTACTGGACCCTGAAAGCTGGCCTGTAATTATGGCTATTGGCAAGCCTTCTTCCACGGCGATAAACCATCAACCAGATAAAGTAAGAGATCATCTCAGCCTGTGGCAGAAAGTAAAAACAGGCAAAGTACATTGGGCTGATGTGAAATACCGTGGTGCTGCCACCGCCATTAATATTCCCACTCACTGGGAGTTGGCAAAACCCAGTGAATGGATTGAGGCAAGCCGGAATAATGATGTTCAGCAGGCTTATGACAGGCTGATTAGTATTGTCAGCCAGGTAGAGCCTGTCTTTCATTCCTATTTAATCCGTCAACGACGCTGGTTTGATAAACCGGTTGCAACCGTCTTAAAAGCTGCACAACTTGCTGCCATGCTGCAACCGGGCTTTGCTGAGGGTGCGCCTCTCCGCACCCTTGCTATCGCCAATATTGACACCAAGTTCTTTGAACACAACACATTGTTGATCAAGCAATTGCTGGATTTACGATTTGACGGTTTGGCTTCGGAAATGGGGCTCGAAGCCTTTCTTGGTGCACCTGATGAAAATAGCCACTGGCTGTTATTAGCTGACCTTGATAGCGGGCTATTGCCGTTTAAACAAATGCGCATCAGAGACAGTGAACTGGCCACAACCGGTATACCCACACAAAATATTTTAATCGTAGAAAATGAAACCTGTTTACATCGGCTACCTGCGCTGGCAAATACTATTGCAATTCTCGGAGCCGGTTTGAATCTATCCTGGATGAAAGCGGACTGGCTGGCCTCCAAAAATATTGCATACTGGGGCGATATGGATACCTGGGGTATGACCATGCTGGCGCGAGCCAGAAAGTATCAGCCTGAACTGACCAGGTTACTCATGGATGAAAGGGTTTTTAATCAATATCAGAAAGGCAGAGCCGTTACAGAGCCATCTCCATCAGTTCATGAAAACTGTTCAATGTTAACAGTCGATGAGCTTGATTTTATGAATTTGCTTGCCAACTCTGAAAGAGGCAGGCTTGAGCAAGAATTTTTGCCTGAGGATGTAGTGCACAATGCTGTCCAGATGTGGCATGCAGCCTCTACAAACTGAGGGCAATAGCAAGACAGAATGTTGACAAAAATCAACAATTTGATTTTGTTATCAGAATATGATCTTTCAATACTCAGGGTATAAGAACTGTGTTCAGATTTTATTTTGCATGATTTAGTGCAGGTTGGAATTGTCGATAATATTTCATATCGATGCAGCATTCAAAAGTCATCATGAAGGTGCACCAATGAATAACCATAACTCATCATTGATTTGGGTTGCTCTTGATTATAAGACAGCCTTCTCCTTCCCATAAATACCCTTTCTTTTTAGTGTTTCGATCACTAAGCCTGTTTAAACCAACCAGAATCAGTACTGCATTCTGATCAAGTACTCGTTCATCAAAAAATATTGGTTCACGCTAGATTTATTAGATTCATCGTTTGGACACTGGAAACATTATGGACAACTTCAAGCACTTGCCAGAACCCTTTCGTATTCGCGTTGTTGAGCCTGTAAAGCGCACCACCACTGAGTATCGTGAAAAAGCTATTGTAAAAGCAGGCATGAACCCTTTTCTACTGGACAGCGAAGATGTGTTTATCGATCTGCTGACAGACAGTGGTACTGGTGCCATCACTCAGCAAATGCAAGCCGCTATGCTGCTGGGTGATGAAGCCTACAGCGGTAGTCGCAGTTACTACGCTCTAGCCAATGCCGTCAAAGATATTTTCGGTTATAAATACACGATTCCTACTCATCAGGGACGTGGTGCAGAGCAAATATACATTCCTGTTCTGATCAAAAAACGTGAGCAGGAGAAAGGGCTGGATCGCTCAAAAATGGTCGCTTTCTCAAATTACTTTTTTGATACCACTCAGGGGCATACTCAGGTTAATAGCTGCATAGCCAAAAACGTTTATACCAGACAGGCGTTCGATACTTCTGTTAATACTGATTTCAAAGGCGATTTCGATATTGAAAAACTCGAAGGTGGCATTCTCGAAGCCGGTGCTGAAAATGTGCCGTATATTGTCAGTACCATCACCTGTAACTCAGCAGGTGGTCAACCTGTTTCCATCGCCAATCTGAAAGCGGTGTATGAAATCGCTCAGAAATACGACATTCCGGTCATCATGGATTCTGCCCGTTTCGCTGAAAATGCTTATTTTATTCAACAAAGAGAACCAGGCTATCAGGGCTGGAGCATTGAAGAGATTACCAAAGAGTCTTATAAGTACGCTGATGGTTTGGCAATGTCGGCAAAGAAAGACGCCATGGTTCAAATGGGTGGCCTGCTGTGTTTTAAAGATGACTCTATGCTGGATGTCTATACAGAGTGTCGTGCGTTATGTGTCGTACAAGAAGGATTCCCAACCTACGGCGGCCTCGAAGGTGGCGCAATGGAACGCCTGGCTGTCGGGCTGTATAACGGTATGCGTCAGGAATGGCTGGAATATCGCATCCAACAAATTCAATACCTGGTAGATGGACTGGAAGCTATTGGTGTGGTCTGCCAACAAGCGGGTGGTCATGCTGCTTTTGTAGATGCCGGTAAGCTGTTACCTCATATTCCGGCAAATCAGTTCCCAGCGCATGCTCTGGCTTGTGAACTTTATAAAGTGGCGGGTATTCGTGCGGTTGAAATCGGCTCCCTCCTGCAAGGACGAGATCCGGCAACAGGCAAACAGGCGACATGTCCGGCTGAACTTCTGCGCTTAACCATTCCTCGGGCAACCTATACTCAAACTCATATGGACTTTGTGATTGAAGCATTCGAGAAAGTAAAGACCAATGCACACCATGTAAAAGGCTTGGAGTTTACCTACGAACCTTCAGTGCTTCGCCACTTTACGGCACGTCTAAAAGAAGTCGAATAGTCTGTTAAACAAAAACGGGGGGAATGACCAAATCATTCCCCCCCATTTACCGATACTTCAGATCAATTGGAGCTTATTGGCGAATACCTTCCACCTCAAGCGTCAGGTAAACAGTGGTTGATGCAGGCCCCAGGTTCATCATATTAAAATCCGCTAATTTTAACTCAGTTGTACCGGTAAAACCTGCTCTATAGCCCCCCCAAGGGTCATCACCTTCACCAATCTTAACCGCATCAATCACCAGTTCTTTACTGATACCTTTGAGCGTAAAGTTACCGGTAATTTTCGCATTTTTATCATCAATACTTTCTATATTCGTGCTAACAAAACGCGCCTCAGGAAATTCTTTTACCGCAAGAAAATCACCACTGCGAAGATGCTTATCACGTTCCGCATGATGACTATCAACAGACGCCGTTTTTATAGTGACATCGACTTTAGCTGCAGATGGGTTGTTTTCATCGTATGAAAACGACCCTGAGAAATCAGCAAAATTACCGTGTACCCAGCTATAACCAAGGTGGCTTACTTTAAAATTGATAAATGCATGAGCACCTTTAGTATCAATCACATAGTCGGCAGCCATTGCAGGCACCGACAAACCCACAGCACTCAAACTCAAAGCCGTTGCTGCCAGTGTTTTCTTTAGAGTTAACATTGTATTAATTCCCTGTTTTTATCATTCGTATCAGTGTGCGATCTTTATCAACAACATGGTGTTTGATGGCAGCCAGAGCATGACCGGCAGCAACAATCACCAGAGTCCAGGCCAGATAAAAGTGTATATTTCCAGCAATGTCTTCCTGCCCTTCAAGCGCTGTGAATAACGCCGGAACTTCAAACCAGTCAAAAACCGAAACCCCACGGCCATCGGCAGTACTGATCATATAACCGCTGATCATAATCGCAAAGAGCAAACCGTACATCAGCCAGTGCCCCAATTTTGCCATGATAACGGTCTTCTGATCATGCTCTGGCAGAGACTCGGGGACTGGAGTCAAAAGCTTCCAGATCAGCCTGAAACTGGTGACTGACAGCAACACCAGTCCAAAGCTTTTATGCCACCACGGGAGTGATCGATACAAAGGGTCATAATACGACAATGACATCATATAAAGACCAACACCGAATAGCCCGAATACGGCCAGGGCACTCAGCCAATGAATCGTTATACTTATGTTTCCGTACCCAGTCGTTGAATTTTTCCAGGTATACATAGTAAGTTTTGCAATCCTGCACATTGTTGTTTGAACTTTTGTGGTCAGGTTAAACAATTCAGGGCTAGAGTGAAAATATAAATTTTGAATAGGAATGATTTAAAATTTCGATGATTGATTCAGACCAAAGAAAAAGCCTGCTACTGATTTCAGAAGTGGGCTTTTTCTGGGTTCGGATTTAATTATTGGTCTCCGATACAACTCTTTACAACTACATCATGAACCTTTAGCAAGTTGCTTACTTTCTTATTGGGTACCTGATCGGTAAACAACATTGAAATATCTTCAATGGTGCACAGTTCAACCGCTGCTGTTGTGGAGAACTTGGTTGAATCAGCAGCAATCAACACATTGCGAGCGGTTTTCATCACGCTTTGCACAACAGAGACTTCCGAAAAATCGTAATCCAGCAGAGTGCCATCGTCGTCAATAGAACCAATACTGGTAATCAGATAATCCACCCGGAAGCGTTTTACAAACTCCATGGTCGCCGGGCCAACAATGCCGCCGTTATGAGACTGAGCCATTCCACCGGTCACCATGACATCAAAGTCTGGCTTGGCGTACAGAATGCTGGCCACTTTCAGGCTGTTAGTGATGACTCTGAGACCTTTTTTCTTGAGCAGATGCTTGGCAATGATTTCAGTCGTCGTTCCAATAGTCAGGAATACAGTGCAATTGTCAGAAATGTAGTCAGCCACGGCTGCGGCTATTGCTTCTTTTTCCTCAGTTTCAGACACTTGTCGTACATCATAATCCAGATTAACGACGCTGGAACTTCTACCAGCGCCGCCATGATGACGAACCAGCAGCTTCTCTTCACTCAGTTTTTTGATGTCTCTGCGGATGGTTTGGGTAGAAACCTCAAAAATCTCGGAGAGTTCTTCAACAGAGACATATCCGTTATCGTTGACCAGCTTCAGCAGCTTGTCATGTCTTGGGTTGCCGGTAATCACGGTATCAGTCATAACGAATAGGGCTTGATGATGCATATAAACGACTCCGACATAGCAAAAGCATCTGCAAAGTTATTCACAGATGCTTGAGGCTATTTAATGGCTGTTCAGAAATTCAGAGACATGCTCGCGATCAGGTATACCTTCTCTGCCACCGGGTTTTGTGCATTTCAGGGCGGCTACCGCACTGGAATACAGAGCCGCTTCATAAGGCGGCATTTTTTCTGCGACGGCGACAGCAAAGGCACCATGAAATACATCGCCGGCGCCTGTTGTATCAACAACATCTACTTTAAAGCCTGAGCAATGCTTTACTTCGTCTCTTTCAAGCCAGAAACAACCGTCAGAGCCAACGGTTACGTATACTGTACCCTGCGTTGATTTTTGTGCAATCCGTAATCCTTCTATTGGGTCGTCTGTTTTTGTGAATTTTTGTAGTCCTGGTTGTGAAAAAACCACATGCTCTGTCAATTCGACCAGTTCAGTAATGTCGTCCGGTGTAATATCCGCATCAAGAATGGTGGGTATGTTGTTTTCTTTGGCTTTTCTTAACGCATGACTGGCACCTTCTGGCCATCTCACGTCACACAATACCGCTTCAAATTTTGCAAAATCAATATTCTCCATCCATGTTGCATCACGACTGAGAGACTTGTCCTGATAATTGATGATCATTCGCTCGCCTTCATCGTCCACCATAATGGAGGAAAACGAAGAAGACGCATGATCGATAGCCTTAATATGTTGTTGACCTACGCCGTACGCTGAAAACTCTTTACCCATTATTTCTGCAACGCTGTCATCTCCGGTGCGCCCGATAAATTCAACATCATAACCCTGACGACTGATGGCTACCGCCGCAGTGGCAGCAGGGCCTCCTCCCACTTCAAAGTAATCTTTGGCAACAAATTTACCGCCATGGGCTGGCAATTTTTCTACCCGAAAGATTCTATCCAGTACGGTAATTCCGACACATGCAATGGTCATTGAACATTCCTGCAATGGGTGAATAAAGTCATTTTTGAAATTGACACTGATTATATTATCAAGAGATGTCCGTTTTGTTGTCGCAAATCAACATAAACAGATAGCTTTCAGTTGAAAAAATGACATCAAGAGCGCAACATACTGACCATTCTCGTCGTATTTATGTCATTACCAGCTGAGGAATGTAGCATGTCGAAAGTCGGATTTATTGGTTTGGGGCAAATGGGTACGCCTATGGCGACCAACCTGATGAAAGGTGGCCATGAACTGGCTGTATTCGATATTAATAAAGAAGCCGTAGAAAAGCTGGTTGCTCAGGGAGCAAAAGCTGCAGCAACACCAGCCATTGCCGCTGACGGTGTTGATTTTGTCATCACTATGCTGCCAAACGGAGCGCTGGTGAGAAATGTACTGCTGGGTGAAGACGGTGTTGCCAGCACTCTAAGTAAAGATGCTCTCGTTATCGACATGTCCACTATTCACCCGCTGGAGTCTGATGCCCTGATTCGTGATATGGATAAAGTCGGTTTCCAAATGATGGAGGCGCCGGTAGGTCGCACATCCGATCACGCCATCGCTGGCACTCTGTTGATTCTGGCTGGCGGTACTCAAGAACAGATCGAAAAGGCTCAGCCACTGTTTGACCTGATGGGTTCAGATACCGTTGATGCTGGCGGTCCGGGCAAAGGTATCCGGGTCAAGATGATCAACAACTACATGAGTATCGCTCTGAATGCGTTGTCTGCAGAAGCCATGACCTTGTCTGAAGCGATTGGTCTGGATTTCCACACAGCCATGGAAGTGATGGGTGGTACTCCGGCAGGAAAAGGGCATTTCAACACCACCTGGCCAAACAAAGTACTGGCTGGCGATCTGAGTCCTGCTTTCATGGTTGATCTGGCGCATAAGGATCTGGGTATTGCTCTGGATCTTGCCAATGCCGTGAATGTACCCATGCCGATGGGGGCAGCTTCCCGTGAACTTTATAGTTTCACTCGTGCAGCAGGCCGTGGTCGTCAGGACTGGACCGCTGTTTTTGAACAGCTGCGACTGATGTCCGGGCTAGAAGAGAGCTGCAAATAGATTTGCAAATAATAAAGGAGCACAGGTTGTGGAATATCAAATTGCTGAATTTGGTCAGTTAGAGGGTCAATCCGTTGATCTGATCACGATCAAGAACAAATCTGGCATAGAAGTGTCTGTCACCAACTATGGCTGCATTGTCACCTCTCTGGTCGTACCGGGTCGCGACGGTCAGAAAGACGACATTGTTCTTGGATATAAATCGTTCGATAACTATCTGGCAGGGCACCCATTCTTTGGTGCTATTGCCGGTCGGTTTGCCAATCGCATTAAAGATGGTCGTTTTGCTCTGGATGGCAAAAGCTTCCAACTGGAAACTAATGAAGCGCCCACTGGTCAGCACCTGCATGGCGGAACTCAGGGTTTTGATAAGTTCATCTGGGGTTACGACATCGAGCAGACTGAACAGGCGGTTATGATTCACCTGCATCGTGTGTCCGTTGACGGTGAGGCCGGTTACCCTGGCACCTTGGATGTGGTTCACACCATTGGTCTGGATAACGACAACCAACTGCACTACAACTTCCGCGCTCACACGGATAAGTCTACTGTCGTCAATCTGGTAAACCACAGTTATTACAATCTGGCCGGACATGACAAAGGCTCAGTAGCCGGTCAAAAGCTACAAGTGTTTGCCGATCATTACACGCCGGTTGGCGACAATATGATTCCTACCGGGGCGATTTTACCAGTAGAAGACACTGGTCTTGATTTCCGCAACGAAACCGTTATCGGTGAAAACATGGAGCGGATGCCAGGTGGTGGAATTGATCACAACTTTGTTCTGAACCGTGACACAAAGGAGGGTGAATACCATCTGGCGGCCCGTCTTTCCGATGATCAGAGTGGCCGTGTGATGAGCGTGCTGACCACTCAGCCGGGCATTCAGTTCTATAACGGTTTCAAGTTGTCCAACAAAACCTGGATTGGACGTAACGGCTACAAATACGAAGCCTTTGAAGGTTTATGTCTGGAAACCCAACACTTCCCTGACAGCCCGAACCAGCCACACTTTCCAACCGTGCGCCTGAATCCGGGTGAAGTGTACGAACAAAAAACCATTCACCGTTTCACTACCTGTTAATGAGCGTTTGCCTCAGGGAAGAGGCTCACTGGAGTCATTATTGTGCAATTTGAGTATATCGCTGTTTCAGCAATTATTGCTCTGGGAGCCTTTACTCAGGGGCTAACAGGTTTTGGGTCAGCGTTGGTGTCTGTTCCTCTGTTGTCCATGGTACTTGGCGCAAAACTGGCCATTCCTATTGCCGGTGTCTTTGGCTGGCTGGTGACTTTTCCGCCAGTTTGGAAAATGCGCTCCCATGTACGGTGGAAATCAGGCGGGATTTTGTTTGTTGGTTCTCTGCCCGGATCTTTTCTCGGGGCAGACCTGTTAAACCGTCTACCCGCTGAAATTATTCTGGTGGCTATGGGTGGGGTTTTGCTCGCTTCCAGTATTTACTCCATGCGTTCAAGTAAACCTTTATTTAAGAAAACGACGCTGCCCATCACGTTGGGAACCGGTTTCTTTTCCGGCGCTTTGGGTGCCAGTGTCGGAGAGCCGGGGCCGCCGGTCATTGCGTACACCTCTATGCAGCCGTGGTCGTCTGATGAAGTGAAATCAACGCTGTCGTTTTTCTTTATGCTCACCATGATCGGAGCACTCGCTGGCTTCTGGCATCAGGGATTGCTGACAGATGCCGTTTACGATCATGTGATCAAGGCAGCCCCACTTTGGGCTCTTGGTTTGGGTGCAGGCATGTTTTGCTACACACAGCTGCATCGTTTGAACATTAATTATCACCAGATTATTCACGGACTTCTTTCAGTCATTGGCTCGACGCTGATTCTGAAAAACATTCCATTTTAAAAACACACTATTCATTCTGATTTCAGGAATATAAATATGTCTTACATCTCCGGTAAAAAAATCATTCAGAACGCCTGGGAAAATGGCTACGCTATCGGTGCGTTCAGTGCTCACAATGCGGAATCCATCCGCGCTATTCTGCGCGCTGCGGAAGAAGAGCAGTCCCCCATCATGATCCAGATTGGTCAGAAAGTTATCCAGACCATCGGCCTGCAGCCAATGAAAGACATGGTTGATACTTTCATGCGGGATATTACCGTGCCAGTCTGTATTCATCTGGATCACAGTCGCAGCTACGAGCAAACCATGGAAGCAGCCCGCGCCGGTTTTCATTCACTGATGTTTGATGGTTCTCATTTGCCGTTTGAAGAAAATGTTCGTGTCACTAAATCCGTTGCTGATGTTGCCCACGCTCTCGATGTGGGTATGGAAGGTGAAATTGGCAAAATCGGTGGTACAGAAGACGATATTACCGTTGATGAGAAAGATGCCATGCTGACCACCGCCGAAGAAGCACTGGAATTTGCTACAAAAACGACAGTGGATTACTTAGCCGTTTCTATCGGTACTGCGCACGGTGTTTACAAATCTGAACCCAAGCTGGCATTTGAGCGTCTGGCGGAAATTCGTGAAGCAGTCGGCAAGCCGCTGGTATTACACGGCGGTTCTGGTGTGCCTGATGATCAACTGCGTGAAGCCATCCGCATGGGTGTTAGCAAGGTCAATGTGGATACAGAATTGCGTCAGGCGTTTACAGCAGGTGTTCAGGAAGTCTTTGCCAAGAATCCTGAAGAGTTTGCTCTGGCGGTTTCTCTGGGTCGTGGCGAAGAAGTCATGAAACAGAAAGTCATTGAAAAGATTCGTGTGTTTGGCAGTAACGACAAAGCAGAGCTGTTTTAATTTGCGATCAGTACAAGATTAACGTTGTGTGTCTGAAGCCCTGCCTTCCTTAGAAAACAGGGCTTTTTTTTGCTCAAATTCTCACAAACTCTCCCAATTATTTTAAAAACATGACTAATGTCAATAAACCGACAATTATCATTTTTCGTTTCTTTACCAACATAAAACAAACAAATATGATCGCTATTAATGTATTTTTTGTTACATATCTCTGACTGAGGTGTCGAAATGGCTTTAGATAAACCACGCATTGGTATTGTGGCTCTGGGACGTCCAACCTTTGATGTTCCCTATGCAGAGGAAATTCTCAAGCAGGCCTGGGAAACACTCCAGACAATCGATGCTGAATTTATTGGCAAACCAGAACTGCTGTTTGATGCTGACGCAGTAGAAGCCGTCATTCCTGCCCTGCAGTCTCAAAAGCTCGATATGCTGCTGCTCCTGCAGGTTACTTTCACCGATGCCACCATGACTGTTGAACTGGCTAAAGCCATTGATGCACCGCTGGCCATGTGGTCTTTCCCTGAAGCCAGAACCGGTGGTCGTCTGCGTCTGAACTCTTTCTGCGGTGTTAACCTCGCTGCACATTCTCTGAGCCGCAGCGATATCCAGCTGGATTACGTTCACGCTGA
>CBDAQW010000030.1:0-7803 GCA_965199185.1 Endozoicomonas sp.
TACAGCTCTCACTTTCTAAACAATGGCAGCAGAAGCTGGGCAGGAACAGTGAACATGCCAAGCGCTTTGAAGAAGCTGGTGAGTATCAACAGACGATTGCTGAAGTGTTAACGACACTGGTCAAAGGTCAGGTGCCTGAAGGCTACGAGTTAAGCAAACTGAACTATGCCAACATTCAGCCCTGTCAGCAGGCGGGCTTGTTGTTTGATTTTTCTAAAGGTCAGCAAGTACAGGGCCATCACTTCTCTGTTCTTATAGGCACTGTGAGAAATACTGGCAAAAAATTGGTTACTTTTCAGGAGCAGTCCTGCCACAGCCAGAATGTTTCTGCCGTTGCCATATGGCCAAAGTCATCACTCTACCCCGGACAGCAACGCGAACTGTTTATTCTTCTGAATTCTACTGAGCATGAGCAAACCCCTGTCGTTCGCCCTTCTCTACTGAGTTACTGATTTTTCCTGAATCTACACCTTCATGAATACACTGAGCCAGCTATTCACGCCCAGAGTAAAGCGTTATGCCATTGTTGGCGGAACCGCCCTGATGCTCATCACGCTGATTTTTGCTACCAGCAGACGATCAGAATCAATTGATGATCAGAAACCAGAACATACGCAACAAACCGTAGACTTTACCGGCGTGCCGCCCAAAGAGCTGACTCTGAACCGCATCAGTGCAGACCTTGAAAAGCTGCATAAACAGCAACAGGTGTTACAAGAGCAGCATCAGCAAGCATTGGAACAGCTGCAACAGCAGATCAGAACTTCAAAACAGAATGAGGCTGTTGAGCGTCAAGTAACCAATGTCTCTGAAACAACGGTGAGCACTGATCCTGCACCGGACGTATTATCCTGGAATACCTATAACCAGCCACCGTCTTCTGAATACCCTGAGCAAGTGGAAACCCCACCTACTGCTCCAAAACCAATTCGAATGCTGGGTGCTTCATTCAATCCATCACTGGCGCTCAACTCACCACCCAAACAAGAAACAAAGACAGCCGAGAAAACCCAACTGCTGCGATTACCAGCGGGCAGTTTGCTATCGGGGCAGCTGATCAATGGCTTAGATGTTCCCACTGGTCAGGGCGCACGACGAGAGCCTTACCCTGTACTTATTCGCATTAATAGCTCTGCCATTTTGCCAAATCATTACCGAACCAATGTCCGTGAGTGTTTTGTGCTGGCTTCAGGATATGGCGATCTGAGTTCTGAACGGGCTTATCTTCGCAGTGAAACCCTGTCGTGCATCCTGAAACGAAAGGGAAATGAAGAAGTCATTGAACGACAGCTCGAAGGTTATGTATCTGGAGAAGATGGCAAAGCCGGATTGCGCGGCCGACTGGTCAGCAAGCAGGGGCAGGTGATGGCCAAAGCGGCGATGGCGGGGTTTCTCAGTGGTGTCAGTGAAGCCTTTGATATCAAACCCGTACCGGTGTTTTCTGTGACACCCAACAAGAACGGTGAAATCCAGTCACCCTTTCAATCCGGCCTCAAGGGGAGTGATGCCCTGCAAAGCTCTCTGGTCAAAGGCAGCAATAAAGCTCTGGAAAAACTGGCGGACTTTTACCTGAAACTGGCGGATCAAATGGTACCGGTCATAGAGATCAGTGCCGAGCGTTCTGTTGATCTGATTCTAACCCGTGGCTTGAAACCCTGACCTTTCTGGTGACTTACATGAATCATCGTTATTTCAATACCTGGCTATTGCTGATGCTATCCATCCTCCTTATTCAGGGCTGCTCTCATCTGGGTATTGGCGAGTCTGATTATGCCTGCAACGAACCGGGCAAGAGCATCTGTAAATCAGCACGAGAGGTCTATCAGGACACTCAACCGACATCAACAGTACAGCCAGAGTCTCTTACTCCACCTAGAACAGTAAAACCAGACTTTACGCTCGTTACTCCTGAATCCACCCCGCAGCGAATACCAGCCCAGATTTTGAGAATCTGGTTTGCGCCCTGGGTTGATAAGCAAGGCAACTGGCACAGCGGCGGACTGGTGATGACCGACATCACCCCAAGAGACTGGCAGAACGCGGTGCCGATTTATTCCCCATCTGAAAAATAACAGGAGCTACTTTTTATGAACTTTCTGAATCTGAACGTCTATGAGCCATCTACAAGAAACATGAATCGTGGCTGGATGGTACTTCTGGCCGTATTAATTATTCTTAGCCTGTTAATGCCCGAAGGTTACGCCGCTGACGCACTGCCCATCACAGGCACAAGTGACTTTGCTGAAATCTATGGCCGTCTGGTTGGTTGGATCAAGGGAGACCTTGGCCGCACCCTCTCTATCTCTTTTGTTCTGATTGGTCTGGCCTACGGTATGGCCCGAAACTCACTGATTGGTTTTGCAACGGGTGTCGGGGCAGCCGTGGGTCTGCAAGTCACGCCGACCATTATCAATTCCATTTTTGGTATTTAATCATGAACCCTTCCCTGAGCATGGATTTCTTCCGTCAATGGGTTTTCAGTAAACCCGGTCAAACCCGGCCTGACGTCGTCTTTCCGGTTGATGAATCCCTGCCCACCATTAGAGCCGCTGATGATGCCAGCTGTCCGGGGTATCAGGTGGGAACCGGCACCATTCTCTACCAGCGCAAGGTACTGGTTGATGAAGTGTATGAAAGTATGAACCTGCCTGATGATCTTCAGAATTTGTTTCAACAAACACTGGAAAGATTGACGGACTGGCTGCACCTCTTACCAGCCCACCCACTGCATCATTGTGAACCCTTCGGAGCGCTTCGACATGCTTTGGAAACTGCCTATTGGTCATCCATGGCTATGCGGCAGATTCATACCGATCATACGCTCGATCCCGGTCAACGAAGGGCAAGAGAACCCTTATGGCGATTGATCGCAGCAGTAGCTGGCCTGCTACATGACAGTGGTCGGGTAGCCAGTTGCGTTACTGTTCATGATGAAGTCGCCGGACAGTGGGAGTCCTTCCACCAGAGTCTGGGCAGCTGGTTACAGAAATACCAGATTGATGGCTATATCCCCCAGTGGCATGACGCAGAAACTAACCCCGACCAGCCCATTGATGACGACCATGCCTCAATCACCCTGCTCTTGCTGGACCGTCTGATGTCAGACGACTTGCGCTATGCGCTCAGTCCAGACAGGGATGAGAGTGCGCTCTGGAAAACCTTTGTCAATGCTGTCACTGGCAAACCCTATGGAAAAAACTGTGTCGTACAACTGGTTCATGCAGTGGCTGAAGCCCGATTAAAAAGTGTGAAGCTGCACTTTATGAAGGGAAAATCGTTATCGAATACATCTCAGTCTGAACATCCTTACCCACCTCAAGAAGCCAGCGAGTCTGAACAGCCAATGGAATGGCTCAAATCAGCCATCTCAAGACTGAATATCGACAACATTAAATGGCTGAAAGGCAGCCTGCTTATCCCCTGGCCTGATGCTGTTGAGAACCTTGACCCTCTTCCTGAACCCGATGCAGTGCTGTCTCACTGGAACCAGCAAGGTTGGATACAACCCTTTGGCAACCGGATGGTATTCCGAAGAAATTCCCAGAACTTCATTGCCCTGCAACCAGATATTTCCAAAGAGTTAGTTGGCAGGGTTTAAGACTCAAGGCATTCGTAGCTATTGCAGCAAATGTTTATTGGCTTTCCAGTTGTCTTGAAGTTGCTTGGCAATCAGTTTCACCGTGGACGGCTGAACCCCCAATGATTTTGCAAGCTCAGGCCATTCCTGCAAGGCATCAAGAATTCGTTCAATGACTTCTTTGGCTCTGTTCCAATTGGCAAAATTGGCCTGTACTGCCAACTTCTTGACCACATTGAGGGGAGGCTCTGAGCCATGCCCCATGTAGGCGGTCATATGCTGGTTATGATGTGCTGGACTAAAGGTGACATCGTAGAAGGGAGACAGAGACCATTGACCATCGTCGTTCATCAGGAAAGACCAGTTTTTCGTATGATCGTCCTGATTTAATGCTAAGAGATTGAACATAGCCCTGCCAAACTGTTCCTGAGCGACAGTAGGACTCTGACAAAGCACCTGACTGACTTTTATCAGATCTTCATAATCCATCGACGGCTGTCGAAAATCAGCATCCATCAGACCACAGAGGGTGTGCATATGAAAACGACCTTGCTGTTTTCCATGTTTCTGTTCTTGCACTGTACAGTCAAAACGTTGAAGTGCTAGCCAGGCTTCGGCTTGTGAGCTGCCAGTATGTCTTATTAATTTCCAGTTGGGCGTAGAAAGACCAGCCTTCTCGGCCATGGTCAACCACGCCGCTTCACACAGACTTTCTTCATGTCCCAGTGGCAGGTTACGAGAGGTGAATTTCACCAGCCAGGGGCTTAAGCCTTTGCCTGGCAAAGTACTAACCTGCCCCGAATGTTCAGAATCAAACCACACCAGAGTTTTGGGTCTGGCACCACCAGAACTGCCCGTCTCTGCAAGAATGGGTAATACGTCCTCCGTTGCTCCTTCAAATACCCGTTGCGCTTCACTGCCCATCAGGGCGATATCAGTCAGTCTCTCATCCTGTTGTTGTGTGTAATCCAGTGACGGAGAATAGGTCAGGCTCCCCATTCCCCGGTCACCGATGAAAGCCAGACGGTCAAGAGGTGTTATCTGCTGGGGCAATATTCCCTGCTGACGAAAAATTCGATCCATTAGCAGCAACCCCCAGCCATCTGGCAGTGAGTCGGCAAAAACACCATGTAATCCTCGATGAGGTTGTGATGCCCCCTGACTTATGCGGGTTTCAAAGGGAAGAGTGAAAGGTGACAGGCTATGGAAATCATTAATGTAGGCTTCATCGTATTGAAAAAAGATGCCTTGCCGGTTTTGGGCAAGCTCTCCTACCTTTACCAGATTGCCATTTCCAAAACGACGATGCACATTGAGTTTTTTGACCATCATCCTTTTAAAACCTCCTCAATACTGGAAGGAATTTTGTCTTTTTCCCTGACCACCTCTGCCAACGTTTCAAGCTTATCAACGCACTGCCAGAGCAAAATAAACTGACGCAAAGAAATCTGTCCGGTTGTCTCGAATTTTCGAATGGTTGGAGCTGGTACTGAGCTACGTTCAGCCAGAGTTTGACGCGACCACTTTCTCGCTTTACGGCGAGACCTTACCGCATCGGCCAACTGCGACTGTAGATCCGAAGGCGTTAACAATGAGAGTAAACTCATAACGCACCTATAAAATTGACATAATAATATCAATTATAGCTTATATTTTTAAAATATTGATACCATTAGGTACAAATGAAACCAGAGAAGCATTACAAGCAACGCTGGCGACCCATTTATGAGTTTGGATCAGCGGTCATCTGGCTCACAGGCGTTATTGCAGCTCAATCCCTTGCCCATTTCAGCACCCTGCCACTGATTGGTTTTGTGATTACCACCGCTTATTGTGCCGCAATGATGATCTATCGTCTGTCCGAGGCGCTTCCTCACTGGCAGCAACATCGGCGGCTACAGGGTAAGAGCTTGTCGCTGCTCGCAATGACTGGAAAGCAATGTCATCAGATTCAGCAACAAAATTCAGACAACGGAGTTTGGCTGGGCTGGGGCTTTGAGTGGCAAAGGGAGCATGGCCAGAAAGCCTGGGACCTGTTGCGAGGTGACAATATTCCCACCAAATCAGAAACCAGTATGGGAGCAGGTTGGATTCACGGGCTTGAAGAGCAGGAGCAACGACTCTACAAACCCCTTGATCAGATTCAGATGCACACAATGGTAATCGGTGTACCCGGCAGTGGTAAAACCCGACTGTTTGATCTGCTGGTGACGCAGGCGGTGTTACGCAACGAACCTGTCATCATTATTGATCCCAAAGGTGACCACGATCTGGCCAGCCATACATTAAGAAGCTGTGAGCTGTCGGGTAATAAAGAACGATTTGTTCAGTTTCACCCGGGATTCCCCTCAGACTCTGTTCGAATCAACCTTCTGCAGAATTTCAATCGCTCCAGCGAACTGGCCAGCCGGATTTCAGGATTAATGCCTTCTGGTGGAGATAACGCACCTTTTCAGGCGTTTGCCCAAAAAGCCGTAGATGCTGTGGTACAAGGCCACCTGATCTGTGGTCAGCGCCCGACTCTGGTGATGATTCGGCAAGGGCTGGAAGGTGGTGTGACTCGTTTACTGATCAAGGCATTGAGCATTATCTGTATCCGCCACGCTCCAGCAGAAAGCACCGCCATTCAGCAGGAAGAAAAACGACAATCAAAAGGTAAAAACAATCAGGACATTATTGCTCGACGGTGGATTGAGTTGTATCGCGATAAGGTCATGCCTGAAAACCCATGCACCGATGTAGAAGGGCTGATTTCTCTGTTTGAACACGACCGGGCACATTACAGCAAGATGATTGCAACCCTGCTTCCTACACTGGGTATGTTAACGGGGGGAGCCCTTGCCAGGTTACTCTCACCCGATCCCGGAGATATAGAAGATACAAGACCCTGCTCGGATACAGCCAGCCTGATTGATCAAAACAAGGTCATATATTTCGGGCTGGACTCTCTGAGTGACCCTATTGTCGGCAAAGCCATTGGTCAGCTGTTACTGGCGGACTTAGCCGCTGTGGCGGGCGATCGTTACAACTATTCCAATCAAACTAATCAGCCCATCAATCTGTTTGTGGATGAGGCATCAGAAGTGCTGTGCCCTCAACTCTTATCGTTGCTCAACAAAGGCCGTGGCGCACAATTCCGATTATATGTTGCCACGCAAACGCTGGCAGACTTTGAAGCCCAGTTAGGTTCAGAAGCAGCTGCCCAGCAATTCATCGACAACTGCAATCACCTCATCTGCCTGCGCACCCAGAACCCACAAACCCAACAGTTCATCACCGATAAACTGCCACCGGTTCGTTACAAATACTTTATTCGCAATCAGGGCATCAGCACTGATGCGAACCGACCCATGGAATTTACTGGCAGCCTCAGTGAACAGCAGTTAGAAGAGACGGGCGATTTGTTTCCTCCGCAACTTTTAGGGGAGCTACCCAACCTGGAATACGTGGCAAGACTTGGTGGTGGTCGTTTATTAAAGGGCAGAATCCCCATTCTCTGTTCCCCAGAATCCAAATGAAAGAAAACCATCACTCAACCAGTCCTTCTGTACTCTGGCTCTGCGGACTTTTGATATTAATGATTTGGCTGGCTGTATCCGGTAATAGCATGAGTGAGCATCTTCAATCAGAACATCAGCAGTATTCAAACAGGCTTGGCCAAGACAATGCACAGTGGATCAACAAAACCGGAGAAAAAATCTACACAACCATCATAAAAAACAGCGGTGTCGAACACTTCCTGATAAAGCACACAACCGCTGACGGGAGAATGGGAACAGGTCTGGCAAAAGGTCTATCTTTCTTCCAGGGAACCGTAATCAATCTGTTAAATCTGATAAAGCAGATGTTTTGCAGAATCTCAGTACTGCTGGCTTGCCTGCCCTATTGGGGCGTAGTGTTTATAGCGGCTGTCGTTGATGGACTTCTGATCCGGAAAATCCGCTACCATGATTTCCATTACACCAGTCCCCTAAAAAACCTTTGGAGCCGAAAGGCTTGCCAGTGGATTCCGGTATTCTTTTTTGTCCTGATCATTGTTCCGTTACCTGTTCCTGTCTTGCTGATTCCTTCAGCAGCATGGCTTACTGCCATCAGTCTGGGATGGTGGACAGCTAACTGGCAAAAGAAAGTATGAATCCACTTTTTCTCCTGCTATGTCTGAGCTTTCTGGTAAACGCTTCAGAACCCAACCGCTGGTTTGGCAGGCATGAAGAAGGCTGGTTCTG
>CBDAQW010000031.1:0-113100 GCA_965199185.1 Endozoicomonas sp.
GTCACATTGCGTGTCGAACTCGCCTGCATCAGACATATCTACTTCATGCCATGAACCTGCATTTACCTGTGAGGTTAGTGCAACGATAGCGGCAAAAAAAACACTTTTTACTTTTACTGTATTTCTCATCATTGATCTCTTTAATTGAATTTAAAATTTTAAATTGCGGCAAAACACTCTCATGTCAAAGCATTCTAAAAGGGAATTTTTATTAATAAGAACCTGGATTTCAATACCTCCTAAAGAACTCTGCCTCTATTTTTAAACCGTTTTTATATACTGCTATTCCTCCTTTGGCGGCATTATTGATGCCTGATAACCGTAGGTCGGTTCCCCCCGAAGGGAGAAGCCAACAATGCGCTCGAAAAGTGCAAAAAATAGATTTTTTCAGCACTTCATGCTGATTGTCGGCTTCTTGCTTCACAAGAAACCGACCTACATTAAACAATAGGGCAATCATTTCAGATCATTATTTTTCGACTCACTATATATGACAAGCAATTTATAAGTTGATGAAAAATCACTAATCTCATCAGAACAGAATTTACCTTTAATCATGGATACAATGTAAGACGGTGTTTTTTCCTCTACAGCATGGAATGCTAAACAGGATCAATTAACTTCATTATTGTATAGAACTGTTCCTTCCCCTCCATAATCTCTCAACTTGACTCTGTAGTCACATTGCATATCAAATTCACCCGCATCTGACATATCTACTTCATGCCATGAACCCGCACTAACCTGTGAGGTTAGCGATACGATAGCGGCAAAAAATATTGCACTTTTATTTTGTTTTTCATCGCATCAGTCAACTAACGTTTTTCAATTTTAGACAGATATTTTTATGCTGCCACTTTTTAAAAAATATTTTTATTGATGAGGCTTTAGTCTTACTTCCTTCTGCAGATTTTTTCTCTGTTGCCAGTAGCATTAACACCTCGCACCTGCATTCCTGTTGAGTTTGAGATCAATAATACGACCATGTCCTGATATTAGATGACTTTAATAAATCATGGATTTAAGCACCAGAATTAAGTACCCGGTCATATGGAATCGAATATTTCCGGTTTATTGGGCTGGCGCAACGACAGGAGCATAGCAAGCTATGTGACCAGAGTTGTAACGTAGCAGAGTATCTTAACTATAAGTCAGAAAATATGATGTCATATGACTGGGTACTTATTTCAGGCAAGTATCGAAGTATTCAGGGTGATCCTTGGTATGTTCTGTATTGTGGTACCCCTTATCTTTCTCGAGATACAGCCGAAAAAAACAGGGTTCTCTCAATTTCAGGACATTTGATCTTGGACCCAATTAACAGAAAGCATACTGACTATTCCCGGCAGAATAGCATTCCACCCGAGCCGCCTAAATTTGGGCAGCGTACCGTTAAAAAAATGTGGATAAAAAAGCTACTTAAAGCGATGGGAGATTATATTCCTGGCGTCAGTCTGATACGACGATTAGTGACTACCATTAAGTATGCATTCTATCCTGAGCTAAGAAAATCAGATACTGAAGGGCGCTACTGGAAACTCGTTCAACTCCCAACATCCCCTGAAGCACGAAGACAAATAGCTATTGATTCTGCTCTAGCTCAATTACCTTATGACATGGACTGGTCAAGAGTCGATACGGCAGAGAAAATTCATCGAAATCCACACGTCAGTGAAGAACAGAAGCAAGATACTGATTACGTTCTGGCTGACATAAAATATCTGAAAGCATTTTTATCTGCAGCAAAGAAAGAGAAAGAAAAGGCTTCTGAGAATGATCTTTTCAAAAATATACACATAACCAATCAAGGCATGCTTGTTGATCCGAAAACGGGTTTAACCGCTATGCTGATCAAAAATAAACTTAACAAGGGTATGACACTTGTTTTTGGCGGCACTACTTCTGGAGTGAGAACAAAAGCTTATAAAGAGAATGATGGAGAAGTAAGAGTGCAATATTTCAATCCATTTAAAGCTCAGGTGCTTGCCGACATAAAAAACCTTTTCGGGATGAGCAGACCAAAAATATATATGCAGGCTGCAGAGATTGCCATCCAACTGAAAAAAGAGTTAGGAAATAGCCTTAATATTTGTGGTCATTCACTGGGCGGTGGGCTGGCTATCTTTGCCTGTGCCAAAGCCGATCTTAAAGGTCAGGCATTCAGTACTGCAGCGTTGGGAAAGAAAACACTGGCACAATTAACACAAAAGGAAAAACTAAGAGCCAAGGAACAGGTAGACAACTATCTGATTGCAGGTGACATATTAAATAATTCCTGGACATATGATCCCTTTAAAAAGCTATTTGCCCCGACCATTATTGGTAACAGAGTGATTATTGTTCCTGACCATCCAATAGGGATTGTGAAACGTCATAGTTATTCTCATGCTACGCTGATGGCGTATTTCGCTTCGCACGCAGCCAGTTCTGATCCTGAGCAATCCCTCAAAATATAGAACCTTACCTGCGTACTTACTGGAGTGATTTCAGGTAAAAAGTGCCAGCAAATCGTTTAAAAACAATCTTCCCTGAGTCGTTGGTTGCAAGTGCTGTTTTTCTTCCAGCAAGCCCTTCTTCTGAGCCAATGCGATAGCCTCGTTAAGAACCGCTGCTGGTAAACCTGTTCTCTGGCTGAATAGATCTTTCGGTACACCACCATTGAGTCTGAGCGCATTCATCATAAACTCAATAGGCATGTCTTCTCTTTTTATAGTACGACAGCCAGCCTCAAAGACTTTATCTACAGAGAGATAATCCTTTGGCATCCGGGTTTTCCAGTTGCGAGTGACAGAACCTGCCTGCAAATTTGTCAGCTTACCGTGGGCTCCGGCACCGATGCCGATGTAGTCACCAAATTGCCAGTAATTCATATTATGCTTTGAACGCCTTTCTGGTCGGCTATATGCGGAGATTTCATATTGGGCAAAACCATTGTCCGCAAGATATTGTTGCCCCGCTTCCTGAATCGCCCAAAGTGTGTCGTCTTCCGGCAACTTCGGAGTTTTGGAATAAAACACCGTGTTAGGTTCGATAGTAAGCTGATACCAGGAAATATGGGCTGGTTGCAAAGCAACTGCCTGTTGAAGATCGTGCAATGCATCTTCCTGAGACTGATTCGGCAAGCCATGCATCAGGTCAATGTTGACGTTTTCGAAACCGCTGTCGGCCAGTTGGGCAATCGCTTGTTTCGCTTCAATGGCAGAATGAATTCGACCGAGTGCTTTGAGTTTTTCGTCCTGAAAACTTTGTACGCCAAGGGACAGTCGATTAATACCGATTTCAAAATAAGCCTGAAAGCGATCATGCTCATAAGTACCTGGATTGGCCTCCATGGTGATCTCAATATCATCTGAGAAAGACACCCTATTTTTAAGACCTGTGAACAACCCCTGATAAGCCTCTGCGGATAGTAGGCTCGGTGTACCACCCCCAATAAATATGGAATGGATCGACCGCCCCTGAACGTTCTTCAGCTCTTGCTGAAAGTCATTGAGCAGCGCCTGAACATATTCATTTTCAGGTAAAACGCCATCGGCTTTGTGTGAATTAAAATCACAATACGGGCATTTTTTTACACACCAGGGAACATGAATATAAAGGCTGAGAGGAGGAAGTATCAACATGTCGTAGATCGGGTTTCCTAAGGGGAGTGGTAGTACAAAATTTACCAGTTCTTTCGGGTTAAGCGTTGTATTGCAGGACACATTGTCAGCATGTCCTTCGGGCATACCGACCAACAACAAGGTTACAACATATCGTAAGTCGGGTTCCCCGAAGGAGAACCCGGCAATACGCCACACCGTTAATGAATTTACAAAACATCTTTCAGCCTGGTTCGCAGTAAAGCCATGGCCTGACCTCGATGGCTCAATGCATTTTTGGTGGCAGAATCGAGCTCTGCTGCCGTGCAATGTTCTGACGCCACAAAAAACAGAGGGTCATAACCAAAGCCTTTTTCCCCGTGAGTCTCTTCCAGAATCCGACCTTCCCAGCTGCCATGGCAGATCATCGGGGTTGGGTCTGTCCCATGGCGCATATACACCAGCACACAATGGAAACGGGCTGTTCTTTGCTCTTTTGGTACGCCCGCCAAAGCGTCCAGCAGCTTGATATTATTATTTGCATCTGTGGCATCAGCACCAGAATAACGGGAAGAATAAATACCCGGCTCACCTTTGAGATAATCCACTTCCAGACCGGAATCATCAGCAATGACGGGCAATCCAGTGACTTCTGCGGCATGGCGGGCTTTGATGATTGCGTTTTCAACAAAGGTCAGACCGGTTTCGTCGGCTTCCGGAATCCTGGAACCAATACCAAACTCACTTTGCAGTTGAACACTCACAGAGTGTTCATCCAGCATCTTTTGCAATTCTGTCAGTTTACCTTTGTTGCCACTGGCCAGAACGATTGTATTCCCTGTCATGGTTTTACTGCTTCTTGTTACGCTACTGTTCATAAAAAGTCTGCTCAAACCGAACCGTCTCAGTGCGTTGACTGCCAATGGGTTTGATATCGACGGTGAATTTTAGCAGTTCTTCGTCAGAGAATTTAAAATCCGCAAGATAGTAAATGGCATCGCCTTCTTTCACCTCTTTAAAATCCAGCCGGGTGATCTGGGTCATCAGGTTTTTATGCTTTCCCTGGATCTCGCCTGATACGGCTTTGCCGGTTTCACTGTCTTTAATATTCCGAAGCGCAATATTAACCACGCCGTAATTTTCATCCCGTTTCAGGTCGTATTGCTCTGCCATCTGAGGTGAAATAAAACGACTGTTGAATGCGCTGTAATGCACTTCATAATCACCAAAACGGACAGGCTGATAGTTGAGAACTTTGGCTTCAGGGATAGCATCCACTGATCGACTTCCTGCGGAGAGGTTTCCAACGGAGCACATCAGAGCGAGCGTCAGACAGGGAATCAGTTTAGTGTTTTGTTTTATCATGGAGCCCTCCTGAGCCATTATTATCGCGTCAGATGATAGATGGCGACTTCCCCCATCAGATTCGGGAATAGACGATTTAACAAACTGCCCTGATGAGATTGATCGACCACCATTCTGTTCAGCACCCGGTAATGTCTCTGCTGGCACAGCGCCTCGAAATCTTTGAAGGTGCAGAAGTGAATGTTAGGCGTATCGAACCAGGTGTAGGGCATGAATTTTGACACCGGCATCCGTCCGTGCAGCCCAAGATACAAACGACAGCGCCAGTGACCAAAGTTTGGAAACGTAATGATACATTCCCGACCCACACGCAGCATTTCATCCAGCACCAGATGTGGAAAATGCAATACTTGCAGCGCCTGGGTCATAATCACGGTGTCAAAGCTGCCATCTTTGAAGTTTCTCAGTCCCCGGTCAAGGTTCTGTTCCAGAACACTCACACCCCGATGGATACAGGCTTCAATATTTTCAGGATTAATTTCAAGACCATAACCCTGCGCCTGTTTTTCCTTTTGCAGTTCATGGAGCAACTGTCCGTCACCACAGGCCAGATCAAGAATCCGGCATTCCGGTTTTACCCAGTTTTTTATAATGTCGAAATCGCCCCGCGCTGTCATTGACATTCCTCCGCCACACGATTCATATACGCCGCCAACCCACGGATGTAACGGGGAATGTTCATCAGAAAAGCATCGTGCCCCTGAGGTGCATCAATTTCCAGATAAGTAACTTCTTTGCCCGCTTCCATCAGTGCATCCACGATCTCTCTGGAACGCTCCGGCGAAAAACGCCAGTCGGTTGAAAAAGAAGCCAGCATAAAACGAGCCTGCGCCTGTTCAAGGGCTTTTGAAAGGTTATGGTCGTAAGCACTGGCGGGATCAAAATAATCCAATGCCCGGGTCATCAGCAGATAACTATTGGCATCAAAGGTGCCAGAGAATGCTTCGGCCTGATAGCGAAGATAGCTTTCAATCTGAAAATCAACATCGTAGTTATAACTGAGATTTTCATTCTTACGCTCACGACCAAATTTACTACCCATAGCATCATCAGACAGATAGGTGATGTGCCCCACCATACGTGCCAACCCCAGACCTTTGCGAGGGAGGCTGTCAGACTCCATGTAACGACCGTTGAGAAAGTTTTCGTCAGACATAATGGCCTGGCGAGCGACTTCGTTAAAAGCAATATTCTGAGCCGACAGTTTGGCTGCTGACGCAATAATGACAGCGTGTTTCAGTCTTTCAGGGTAAGCAATGCTCCATTGCAATGTCTGCATACCGCCCAGACTGCCACCCACCACCGCAGCCCAGCATTTGATACCCAGAGAATCCGCCAGTGCCGCCTGACTGTTAACCCAGTCTTCGACAGTCACCATTGGAAAGTCAGGGCCATAACACTGCCCGGTTGCAGTATTGACACTCGTTGGACCTGTACTGCCGTGACAACCGCCCAGATTATTGAGTGCAACCACAAAGAATTTATTGGTATCAATGGCCTTACCCGGCCCAATTGCGGTATCCCACCAGCCGGGCTTTCGGTCATCCATACGATGATAGCCCGCCGCATGATGATGACCACTGAGCGCATGACAAATCAGCACAGCATTAGAACCTGATGCATTTAACGTGCCATAGGTCTCTACAACCAGCTCATAGTTATCCAGCACAGCGCCACTGCTCAGCACCAGTGGCTGGGTGAACTGGATGGTTTTCGGTTCTACCAGACCCACAGAGTCGGCAGGAATAACTTCTGGCATAAACTTCCTGAGCTCATTCTTTTTACTTATCAGAAACACTGTCTCACGTGCCCTGAGAAGACACCTGATGTCGGGGGAGTGTATAAGTTCTGATAAAAATTGTCAGTAACAACAGTACCCGCAGGCAGGTGTCGTCTTTAAAAGTGTCTAATCTGATCAGTAAAAATCAAAGACTCGTGCCACTGGACTCCAATGCCAGTTCGGTCAAGGCCAGAAGATGGTTCAAAAAGAACCCCTCTATTTGTTGCGAACAAAAACGCAGCTGTCGCTCATCGATATAGTCTTCAACTGTCTGATTTTGAGTGAGGGAGATATAAAATGCCCGCACCGCTTCATCTTCAACATTCAGGGTTGAAATTATTCTGGCACAGGGTCGGGAGGTCTCGCCCATCGAAAACTCCTTGAAGGGAAATGCCTCTTGGTTACTCCTGCCCGCATTTGCAGACAGAACCCGCAGTGCCAGACCGGCACCACAATCATCCTGAAGCTTCATTATTATAGACAGCCTGAGCAGAGTGGTTAGGCCAGATGTTTTACAAACAGAACCCCTCCCTATTCTCAGCTTTGGGGCTCTAGGTTCGTTGATGAAAGATGAAAATTTAACCGATTAAAGACGTCTGCTATTGATAAATCTGCAAAGCCATAGCAAATTAAACGCTTTTAATGGAATGTACGTCATTCACAAGGTAATCTTCGTAAAGTACGAAACGGAAACATTGTGCTATCGTAGGTTCGACAGAACCTGCTATCACTGTTTTACACATCAAATTTTATAGAATCCCCGGTACTAAATTCGCTATGTCTATTGAATCTTTAGGTCAACTTGAATCAAGGCTACAAAACCTGATTGATAAACTGGAATTGTCCAGAATGGAAGTTGAAGACCTGCGCACAAGTAATGCCCAGCTTGAAAGTGAGAATGCCCAACTTAAGCAGGAATTGGCTGCCTGGGGTGATCGGGTATCAGCTCTTCTGGGTAAGCTGGACGTCATTAATACTGACGAAGAAGACGCTCAGGCTCAGGGCGAAGAAGAAGTCCTGGCTTAATCTGTCTTTGGGATTGTCTGAAGGTCAGTTCCTGTTTTTCCATTGGCTTCCGCCCGGTAGGCAGAAGCCAATAAAAAAACGCGCCCTTTCAGAGACGATGGGTATATTTCAGCCCACTCAGACCTGCGAGCCGGCTTCCAGCGTTTCCAACTCTTCAAGCGCTTCCATCCAATGGTCCTCGGTTTCACTGGCCTGCTGTTTTAAGCTGATCTGCTGATCCAATAAGGTTTTCAGTGTATCTTTTGCTGAGTCTGCATAAATATCAGGATCCGCAAGGGCTGCTTCTACGCCTGACAATTGCTCCTGAAGCTTTTCCAACGCAGCCTCAAGCTTATGAACTTTTTGCTTCGCCGGGCGAAGCATTTTTCTGCGCTCTGCTTCTAACCGCTTCTGCTCTTTTCGTTGCTGTGCTGAATACTCAGACGGTTCTCTAATGGTTTTCTGCTCGTTACGCTCCTGCTGTCGTTGTTGTATCAACCAGTCGCTATAATCATCCAGATCGCCTTGATAAGTTTCCATACCACCGTCATGAACAAGAAACAGTTCATCTGTCGTGCTTTTAATCAGATTTCTGTCGTGCGATACCAGAATCATTGCACCTTCAAACGACTGCAAAGCCAGAGTCAGAGCCAGGCGCATATCGAGATCAAGGTGGTTGGTGGGTTCATCCAACAACAGTAGATTGGGTTTTTGCCAGCCAATAATCGCCAAAGCAAGGCGCGCTTTTTCACCGCCAGAAAAGCCCTCGGTTTTATCCAGTGCTTTATCACCATGAAAACCAAAACCACCCAAAAAGTTTCTTAACTCCTGCTCTCTGGCTTCAGGAGATAATCTTTGTAAATGCAACAATGGACTGGCCTGCGGATCGATACTTTCCAGCTGATGCTGAGCGAAATAGCCTATACTGAGGTGCTCGCCTTTATGCATCTTGCCTGAAATCAATGGCAACTCTCCGGCCAGAGATCGAATCAATGTTGATTTACCTGCACCGTTAGCACCCAGTAAACCAATGCGACTGCCCGGCAAAATACTCATTTTCAGTTTGAGTAATGTTTTGTCCTTATAGCCCAGTTCGGCTTTTTCCAGAGTCAGTAGAGGTGAAGACATTTTATCAGCTTCAGGAAAGCTGAAGGAGAAAGGAGAATCTACATGCGCTGGTGCAATGTCTTCCAGCCTTGCCAAGGCTTTTAAACGACTCTGAGCCTGTTTTGCTTTGGTGGCTTTTGCACGGAAGCGCTCAACAAAACGCTCCATATGAGCGCGTTGTTTCTGTTGTTTCTCAAACGCAGCCTGTTGTTGTTGCAATCGCTCTGCCCGCATTCTTTCAAAAGCGGAGTAGTTGCCTTTGTATTCATTCAGACGCTGATGCTCAATATGCAAAGTGTATTGGCTGACAGCATCGAGAAAATCCCGGTCGTGAGAAATCACCAGCAATGTGCCGGTGTAGCGTTGCAGGTAACCTTCCAACCAGACAATGGCATCAAGATCGAGGTGGTTGGTTGGCTCATCCAACAGCATAATGTCAGAAGGGCACATCAGCGTTTTGGCAAGATTCAGGCGCATCCGCCAGCCACCAGAAAAGTCCCGAACATTTTTCCCCAGTTCCTGGTGGCTGAAGCCTAAACCATGTAGTAATTGCTCTGCTCGGGAACGAGCGGTATACCCGTCAGCCAGTAGCAACTGTTCATGTAACTCTGCCAGGCGTTCATGCTTATTCCCTGCTTCAGCGGCGGCCATATTCTGTTCAATGGTTCGCAACTGCTGATCACCATCGAGAACATACTCAACAGCATTACGATCCAGCGCATCAATTTCCTGAGCCATATGTGCCAGGCCACGCCCCACATCAAAAGACAGATTGCCTTTATCAGGATGCAGGCCGCCTGTGAGCATAGCGAGCAAGCTGGACTTGCCACACCCGTTAGCACCAACAAGACCCACATGCTGACCCGCGTGAATGGTTGCGCTGGCATCTTCGAGAAGGACTTTACCAGACCTGAGTAAACTAACTGAGCTTAATGTAATCATGGCAGGCATTATAAGCCTCGGAAGCATTGAGTCGACTTTTAATTAGAAATTTGATACTGAGAACTGGATATCAGAAGCTGGAATTTATGGTCGGGGAAAAGCGATTAAACGGTATTGGGTTTTGAAATAAACCGGGGGGAGTATCCCCCCGAACTCAATGCTGAAAACAACTGGCCAGCTTATTTTTTAACAGCAGCTTTGCGCTTGGTAGTACGCTTTACAGGTTTCTTCGCGGCTACCTTCTTTTTAGCTACTGGCTTCTTTTTAGCAGCTACTTTCTTAACTGCTACTTTCTTCTTCGCTACTGGCTTTTTCTTGGCAGCAACTTTCTTTTTAGCAGCAGCGGCCTTTTTCTTGGCTGCAGCAGCTTTCTTTTTAGCGGCAGCAGCAGCCTTCTTCTTGGCAGCGGCGGCTTTCTTCTTCTCAGCAGCGGCCTTCTTAGCAGCAGCAGCTTTGGCTTTTTTGAGACCAGCTTTGGCTTTTTCTAACGACTTCTTAAGCCCTTCGATCTCTTTCATCAGCTTGGCTACAGCGCTATCTACTTTTTTAGCAGGCTTCTTAGCTGGCGTTTTCTTTTTAACAGCAGTTTTTTTAGCAGCTGGTTTACTTTTCGCTGCAGGCTTCCTTGTCGCAGGCATCGGGTCGTCCCTCAGTTGTTTTAATCAATCTACATGTAGTACATCGTTATAAAAACTAAATAGTTTATATCTAGCTTCTATATTTAAGAAAATAGAGTGCATATTCCTTGACTGCAAATTTTTTTATTACTTTTCTAAGTTTTTTTTCAAATTTTCAATTCGGAAAATAGCTTTTCAAACATTCAAAAAACCTTCTTTATGTAAATAACCTTTAAAAAAAGGGTTTTTTTGATCAGTAGAATAAAAAACAAAACTTGATAAATATCTCCCTTTGTTGAACCATTCTATGAAGAAATGAAAAGCAGATTTATCCTGTTTTCAGGTTGACTGACTTTAGATTTACAGACAAAACTGAACTACTCGGTATTTTTTGGACGGAAGAACAACACCATGAGATTAAAACTATTTATTGGATTTACCTTGATCAGCTGCTCTCTGAGTGTAACTGCCAACCTGGAAACAGAGCCTGAAATACTCAGCTACAGCCTCGGAGCACGCCTTGCTGAAAAGATAAAGCTGTTTGACAACATTAATCAGGAAGCCCTTTATCAGGGGATCAGGGATGTACTCGAAGAACGAGAGTTGCAGATCACCTCTGAAGAGATACAAAAAAACATTGCCATTGCCAATTCACTCCAGCAAAAAAAACATCAGTTTATTCGTAATCAGGCAATATCTGAAGGGCTTTTAAAAAGCGAAGCTTTTCTGATAGAAAATAACAAAAAACCAGGCATCGTTTCTTTAAAAAGTGGTTTGCAATACCGGGTATTAAAAGAAGGCACAGGGCCAAAACCCACTCTCTCCGACACGGTGATCGTACACTATGAAGGTCGTTTACTGGATGGTAGCCTCTTTGACAGTTCGCACTCTCGCCAAAAGCCTGCCAGATTTCAGCTTAATCGCCTAATTCCAGGATGGGCAGAGGGGTTACAGGAGATGCCTGAAGGTTCTGTCTGGGAATTTTATATTCCACCCTCATTAGCTTATGGAGAGTATGGCGTTCCGGGAAAAATAGGCCCCAACGAAGCATTATTTTTTAAAGTTGAGCTGCAATCGGTTATTAAATAGCACCTGAAATGAACACTCTGCAGATTGCGATGACTGTCGCAATCCCAGAGCTCTTTGTTGGATAGTGTCAGGAAATTCTCTGTTTCATTCACCGCAGACATTGCAAAATCAAGTTTAATTCAATGCAAGTTATGCTTCGGCAAAAACAGATCATGATAATTTTCTTTTTACTGAACCTGCTCCCGGTGAGATTCATGAAGCCGCTCAATTAGCTGATCCTCAAGATCAAACCGTTCTTCCAGTGTTTCACCTAAGGTAGACAGAGCATCTTGAAGTTTTTGAATGTTACATAACGCCTCGCAGTTGTCATTGAACTCCAGACAGCGTGACGTATTTTTCTCGATAGCAGGGAGCATCGACTGGGCATACTTTATTGATCCGTCATCAAAGTCTATCGCTTCCTGTATGAGTTGTTCATAAACTTCAAAGTGACCTGCAGAAACGTAATCTACGAGTAGCTGACATAATTCGTTCAGTTTTCTGGAAACCGGTCGTTTGTCGTCATCGAACTGATCCATCCCATTAATCGAGCAGTACAGGACTATTAATTCCTGTCGCCCGTTGAGCCAGCGATCAATAATTTCAGATACACCTCCCCAACGTTCTTTGGCCGTTTTGCAACCCTCCAGCATGGCAGTTCCTCTTGGCGGTTAGATCTCTTTGCGTGCAACGGGACCTCTCAAGCGCCTGTTGTCCGGCAACTCAGGCGCTAGGTTATGACAGCGCCATTTTTGCAGCAAGCGTTTATTTTTTACACCACACTTGCTTTGAAAAAGCAAGCATTGCAGAACCTGCGTGATTTCAAAGGTTTCACGGGGCTTCGGGGTTTTATTATATTTTTTCTCGAATAAAGATTTAATATTTAATGTGAAAAAATTATTTACAAGTTTGGAGTAATGAGCGGTTTATTCCCTTTTGAGAGTAAACCGCTACTCATTAATCGGCAGCAAAGTAGGCCTGTAGAAATTCATCAAAAGCGGTTTGTTCTTCACTTTCCCGCTGCTGCTGATCTGTTGCAGAGCGTTTTGCTACCTGCCGGAAATACGCCAGGCGTTCTTCGCTCAATGGTGAATTACTGAAGAATTCAGAATGTTCACGAGACAAAGATAGAATCAGCTCAAGGTACTCCATGTTTCGTTCTTTCATAGCGGCCAGAACCTGGGCCGAAGGTGTCAGGTCAGGATTCTTCAACTTCTCCAACTGCAAATTCAGGCTCTGAGAAAACTGATTGGTCTCATTAGACTGATCCAGTAGCCGGGCTACCGGCAGCATGTCTTCGACGATTTCGCGCCCCCAGTGTTGCAGATTTTTTGCCTGATTCCGGTGCTTTAATTCCAACCCGGGGCGGCGCCCCTCGGATACGGCCTTTGTGAAATTGGCTTCTATTTCGTCGCATTCCTGCTGATCGATAGCTGCATGGCTTTGCAAAGCACAATACACCAGAAAGACATCCTGAAAATGTGCATCACTGCTGTTCAGCCCCAATGGTTCGAAGGGATTAATATCGAGACAGCGTACTTCAATGTATTCAACCCCGTGATGACGCAATGCTGTCACTGGTTTTTCGCCGGAGCGTGCAATTCTTTTGGGTCGAATAGTGCTGTAATACTCATTCTCGATCTGTAACAGATTGGTATTCAGCTGCAGGTACTTGCCGTCTTTCTTCAAGCCTATTTTTTCATAAGCTTCGAAGGGTGTTCTGATTGCCTGCGTTAAGCTCTCCACATACTGTTCAAGTGTGTTGTAACAGATGTTAAGGGATGACTGTGCGTTGTTCGTGTACCCCAGATCACTCATGCGCAATGAGGTGGCATAGGGCGAATACAGCGTATCTTCACCCTTTTCGGTCAAACCGTAGGTGTTGTCATCGGGCAAAAAGCTTCTGCTGATCGCAGGGGAAGCACCAAACAGATACATTAATAGCCAGGCATAGCGACGAAAATTTCGGATAAGTGCCAGGTACCCAGCTGAGGCGCGATCTGAATTTTCTTCCTCGGCATGAGCGGGTAGTAAATCCCAGAAATCACCGGGCAAAGAGAAGTTATAATGAATACCTGCTATCGTCTGCATGGCCTTACCATATCGGTGAGCCAGCCCTTCACGATAGACAGACTTCATTTGTCCGATATTAGAACTGCCATAACGGGCAATAGGAATGTTCTCATCACCGTCAAGACGAGCAGGCATACTGCCAGCCCAAAGATATTCATCACCGATATTCTGGCAGGTGTAACTGTGCAGCTGCTGCAAAAACGACAGAGTGTCATCAATTCGACTGTAGACCGGAGTAATAAATTCCAGCAGCGCTTCAGAGTAATCCGTCGTAATATAAGGGTGCGTCAGCGCTCTGCCCAGAGCTTCAGGATGTGATGTTTGGGCAAGTTGTGCTGATGCATTGACTCTCAGCCCCTCACGCTCAATACCGTGACAGATGCCGCGAAGAACATGCTGGCTGACTGGTTGCTGCAGCAACTTCAGGTGATCCTGATATTGACTAGTCAAGATAGAGTCCCGATCTTTATGCGCAGTGTTCTGAAGAAGCCTCCAAAACAGGCTGACATATAATTATTCAACATTTGCATGGCTGATCATTTTAATGCCGGCATGCCCTGGAGGCACACCGATCTACGCCAACAATCAAGCGTTATTACTTAAAAACGCGATCATTTTCGCATTTTTTTAGCGTTAGCAAAAAGATCTGCAAAGGTGCCTGCAGAATCCTGCTTCTTGCGCTGCCCTTGATTACGCTGACCGGGCTTGCCACCTTGAGGCTTATTACTAACCGTTCTTTCAGTGCGCTCTTTACGAGGCTGCTGTCGTGCATCAGCACGCTCTTCAGCTTTGTCTGACATACGCATGGAAAGGCCAATACGCTTACGTGGAATATCCACCTCCATCACTTTAACCTTAACGATGTCACCCGCTTTTACCACTTCCCGGGGGTCTTTAACAAAGCTGTTAGACAGCGCTGAGATATGCACCAAACCATCCTGATGAACACCCACATCGACAAAAGCACCGAAGTTGGTCACGTTAGTGACAACACCTTCCAGCTCCATATTGAGTTTCAGATCGCTGATCTTTTCAACACCATCCTGGAATGCAGCGGTTTTGAATTCAGGGCGTGGATCACGACCCGGTTTATCCAATTCGGTGATGATGTCTGTCACCGTAGGTACACCAAAAGTGTCGTCTGTAAAGTCAGCAGCATTGAGTGAGTTCAGGAATGAAGTATCACCAATCAGTGCTTTCACATCACGGGAATTTTGTGCGGCAATTTTTTCGACCACCGGATAAGCTTCCGGGTGCACCGCAGAACCGTCCAGCGGGTTGTCACCATGCATAACACGCAAAAAGCCCGCTGCCTGTTCAAACGTCTTGGCACCAAAGCGGCTGACATTTTGTAAATCCTGACGACTCTTGAAGGTGCCGTTTTCATTACGGAAGGCAACAATGTTGTCGGCCAGAGTCCGGTTCAAACCGGAAACACGCGCCAATAAAGCACTGGATGCAGTATTCACATCAACACCCACGGCGTTTACACAGTCTTCTACCACGGCTTCCAACGAGCGTGACATCTGAGTCTGGCTGACATCATGCTGATACTGACCAACACCAATGGCTTTAGGTTCGATCTTCACCAGCTCAGCCAGTGGGTCTTGTAGGCGACGAGCGATAGATACTGCGCCACGAATGGAAACATCCAGGTCCGGAAATTCACGAGCCGCTAGTTCAGACGCTGAATAAACCGATGCACCGGCTTCGCTGACCATGATTTTAGTCAGACCAAGTTTCGGATAACTGCGAATCAGTTCTGCTGCCAGACGATCGGTTTCACGGGATGCTGTACCGTTACCAATACTGACCAGTTCAATTTTGTGAGTAAGGCAGAGAGTCGCCAATACACCCAGCGCTTCTTTCCACTGTTTCTGCGGTGCATGCGGGTAAATCGTCGTATGTTCCACCAGCTTGCCAGTGCCATCCACTACTGCGACTTTTACACCGGTACGCAAGCCAGGGTCCAAGCCAATGGTTGGACGCAAGCCAGCCGGTGCTGCCAGCAGCAGATCTTTGAGGTTCTTGGCGAAGACTTTGATGGCTTCTTCTTCTGCCTGTTCACGAACCTGTGTCATTAATTCGGTTTCGATCTGAGTCAGCAGTTTTACCCGCCATGTCCAGCGAACTGCTTCTTTCAACCAGCCGTCAGCGGCGCGCCCCTGATCAGAGATTTCCCAGAAATCCGCTACCAGCTTTTCGCAGGGGTGAGTCTCACGACGATCTTCAGGTTCATTGGCCAAACGAATGTTTGCCTGCAAGACACCTTCATTACGACCACGGAAAATGGCTAAAGCCCGGTGTGAAGGTACATTTTTAATTGGTTCATCGTGCTCGAAGTAATCACGGAACTTCGCACCTTCTTCCTGTTTACCTTCGATGCAGCGACTGCTCATCAGGCCGTCATTCCACAGGAAGTCACGGAGTTTACCGAGCAGTTCGGCATTTTCACTGAAACGCTCCATCAGAATATGACGGGCACCTTCCAGAGCAGCTTTTACATCAGCGACGTCTTTATCAGCATCAACAAACTGTTCAGCTTCTGTTTCAGGGTTCAGATCGCGCTGGGTGTAGAGATTATCTGCCAGCGGCTCCAGACCGGCTTCACGAGCAATTTGTGCTTTGGTGCGACGCTTGGGTTTGTATGGCAGGTAAAGATCTTCCAGGCGAGTTTTGGTTTCAGCAGAGCGGATGTCTTTTTCCAGTGCCGGCGTCAGTTTTTCTTGCTCAGAGATACTGTTGAGAATCACCTCGCGGCGTTCTTCCAGTTCACGCAAATAACGGAGACGCTCTTCCAGGGTCCGCAGCTGGGTATCATCCAAACCACCAGTGACTTCTTTACGATAGCGGGCAATAAACGGAACGGTGGATCCTTCATCCAGCAAATTCACGGCACTGGTTACCTGGGCGTTATTAACACCCAGTTCATCGGCAATACGCTGAGAGATACTCTCCATACAATGTACTCGTCGTGAGATATAAATAGCGGGGGATTATAACCAGACAACCTTCAATCTCTGAAGCAGATTAAGGCGTTCGGGCGATATTTTATCCAGATAAGACGAAGGAGGCTAAATAGCCTCCTTCGTAAAGTGGTTTGGAAAAAGCTTAAATCAAAAGCATTAATCCAACTTAGGACCGGCTGCAATTAGTGCCTTGCCTTCGTCATTATCAGTAAATTTGTTGAAGTTCGTGATAAAGCGATCAGCCAGGTCACGAGCCTTGCGCTCCCATTCTTCCTTATCTTCATAAGTGTCCTGTGGGTTCAGAATACCATCTTCGACCCCTTCAACACTCTGAGGAACGTGCAGACCGAAGTAAGGCAGTTCTGCGGTTTCGGCTTCATCGATAGAACCTTCCATGATGGCATCGATGATGGCACGGGTCGCTTTAATGGAGATCCGCTTGCCTGTGCCGTTCCAGCCGGTGTTGACCAGATAGGCGGTCGCACCATGCTCTTCCATCTTCTTGACCAACTCTTCAGCGTACTTGGTTGGGTGCAGAGTCAGGAAAGCAGCACCAAAGCAAGAAGAGAACGTCGGAGTTGGTTCGGTAATACCACGTTCAGTACCCGCCAGCTTGGCAGTGAAACCAGACAGGAAGTGATACTTGGTCTGCTCAGGAGTCAGTTTGGATACCGGGGGCAGAACACCAAAGGCATCAGCAGTCAGGAAGATAACCTTTTTGGCATGGCCCGCTTTGGATACCGGTTTAACAATGTTATGGATGTGTTCAATCGGATAGGAAACCCGGGTGTTCTCGGTTTTGGAATTATCATCAAAGTCGATCTTGCCTTCTGCATCGACAGTCACGTTTTCCAGCAGTGCATCGCGCTTGATGGCATCGTAGATGTCTGGCTCGTTTTCACGGCTTAGATTGATGGTCTTGGCGTAGCAGCCACCTTCAAAATTGAAGATACCGTCATCATCCCAGCCATGTTCGTCGTCACCAATCAGCGCCCGTTTAGGGTCGGCAGACAGTGTTGTCTTACCGGTACCGGACAGACCAAAGAATACCGCTACATCCCCTTTTTCACCGACATTGGCAGAGCAGTGCATAGACGCCATGCCCTGCAGAGGTAACAGGTAGTTCATCATAGCGAACATACCTTTCTTCATTTCGCCGCCGTACCAGGTGCCACCAATAACCTGCACTCGCTCGGTCAGGTTGAAGGCAACAAAGTTTTCCGAGTTGAGCCCCTGTTCTTTCCACTTCTGGTTGGTGGTTTTAGCGCCGTTCATGACGACGAAATCCGGTTCGAAGGTTTTCAGCTCTTCTTCAGAAGGACGGATAAACATGTTCTTAACAAAATGCGCTTGCCAGGCTACTTCCGTCACGATGCGGATTTTCAGGCGGGTATCAGGATTTGCGCCACAAAATCCATCAATAACAAACAGACGTTTACCAGACAGTTGTTCAGTCACCAGACTTTTCAGATGCGTCCAGGTTTCTTGATTGATGGACTTGTTGTCATTTTTGGAGTGTTCACTGGTCCACCAGATGGTGTCTTTTGTGGTGTCATCCTTAACGATCCATTTATCTTTAGGAGAGCGACCCGTGAAAATACCTGTATCTACAGCCACAGCGCCTAGCTCGGTAATGATACCCTTTTCATAGCCTTCGAGATCGGGACGGGTTTCTTCGACAAACAGCTCTTCATACGATGGGTTGCGTACCACGTCGGTAACGTCCGTGATACCAATTTTTGCCAGTGCCTCAACTACACCTTGAATGGCCATGATCAAGCTCTCCTATAGCAGTGCATTTTATTAGATGAGTGACTTTGTTTTTTTCTGATAATTTTTGATCTGCGTATGTTAGGGTATTGAGTCTGATCTTTAAATAGCTCACAGCAACTTTTGCAGGCAGCCACCCTAATTCTTCTTTACGCTGAACCATGGTAATACGGTAAACCCCTAATACAAAAAAAGTGTTGTCCAAGATCAAATTTTTTATCGGATGATCGAGAATCTTCCATTACAATCAAAGAGTAACAGTCAAACCAAGAAATTTTCCGTTTAATGACGCTAACATTTGTTAGAAAAGGAAATTGATTGTTAACTGAGGATTAAAAAATATATTCAGCCGTATCATTGTTTTTGAACAGGCAGGAGAAACCTCCTTGTTTCCTACCCGGATTTTCGGCTTATTCCACTCATTCAACGGTCAGTGATATTTGAGCTCTTCTCCGGCAAAAAGACGCTCTACGTCGTCTTTATTAAAGCGGTACTGTTGGCTGCAGAACTGACAATCCATGGCTACAACACCCACTTCTTCAATGACGCTGTCAATCTCGGCCTTTGCCAGTGAACGGATAACTTTGGCACTGCGCTGTCGTGAACAGTTGCAACTGAAAACAATGTCATTGATGTCAAACAAACGAACATCTTCCTCATGAAACAAGCGCGTAAGGATGGTCTGGTTATCGAGTTCCAGCAGCTCTTCATCGGTCACAGTATTGGCCAGTGCCGATACGTGCTCCCAAAATGCACTCCGTGCTTCAACAGATACTTCTGCACTGGCAGGCAGCGACTGTAACAGCATCCCGGCACAGGATTGGCCATTACTGGCCAGCCAGAGCTTGGTAGGCAACTGAACGGATTGAGCGAAGTAATCTTCCAGACATTCAACCAGAGTGGCCTTATTCAGCGGCACAATACCTTGATAGCGATTGCCTTTAACCGGATCAACCGTAATGACCATTGTGCCCTCACCCAATAACTCTTTCAGAGAATCGCCCTGAACTTTCTCTTCATCAAAACGGGCCAGCACCCGGAATGTTTTTTGATCGGAGCACTCCACCATCAACAGAGATAAGGCACCATCCCCCTTCGCCTGAAGCGTCATTACACCTTCGAATTTGAGCGTTGTACTTAAGAGAATGGATGCCGCCGCCAATTCTCCCAATTGCTTGAGAATAGGTTTTGGGTACTGATGAGCAGCCACAGCCTGCGCAAAGCTGCTTTCCATGCCTACCAATTCGCCGCGAATGTCAGTGTTATCGAATAGAAAACGCTGGGAAATATCGTTGTTACTCATTAAATCTCTTATGCTCTCGGTTAGCATCAAAATGAGCATTATAGTCAGTTCAATATATGAACTCACCGGTTGCTTATACCAACAGTACATCCTCTTGAGTCTTGGTTACTTTGGCCGCTAGATATACAGATATAAATAAAGAAGAAAGTTAGGGACAGATCATGGAAGGACCTAAACCTTCAGTTAACTCTTTACACTCAGTTCAATATCAAACTGCGCCCGACCAGCCGGGGGATTCAGGTGCAGCAGTGTCTGCACAACAAAGGCAGCGCTATACGCCCGAAACGCCCGTTTCTACTCCGGATACCCCTATTCATGAAAGAGCCGTCAGAAAACAGAACTATCCCGCACAGCTGACTTTATCGGGTCGAATTAAACAGCACTCTGATGCCTATCTTGAACATCACTCGCAAATTGTAACTATCGATAATGAACTGGCTCTTGCTAACAGCGTGCCTGATATTCGTCGATTACTGGAAAACCCTGCAGAGGCCGAAGCCGACCACCCATTTACCATTCTCTGGGTGCCTGATGATGGCGGCGAGTCAGTTCGGGTCATCCCTCCGGGTGATCATATGGTGCAGCAGACTGAGCTGGCCGAAGAGCTGAAACAAAATCTACACAGCCAACTGAACACTTTGGAAGCCAAATATCTGCCAAATAAAATCCGAGAGTTAAATCATAAAAAAGAAGAAGAACAGATACTCAAAGAGCATGCGGCTTCAGAGCTGAGTAAATTGGGTGTCGACCTTCCAGAGCTGCCAAAACCTGCCAGAGTAACGGTGTTTGGTGCGAGTAGTATCAAACAATCTGTGATTACAAAAGCGTCTGTAGTACCGAAAGAAATAGAACATAGCAACATAGCGCAGAGAGACACCCCGCCCCTTACAACGTCTGTCACGGAAACATCAAAGGCGATTGAAAACCATCAAAGCAATGTGTCTTCAACCGTCGACGGTTCATTTCAGTTCAAACATATCGGAGCAGCAGAGAAGGAAGCTCCCAAACCTCATCCAACTGAGAATGTTAGTCAAACAACGGATACCACTTCAGATCAGTTAGCAGACTTGAAGGAAGAAGCTTATGGGGAAAAAGACTATGAGGAGAAAGGCTACGAAAAAGAAGCTCGCACAGCGATAGATTCTTCTTTTGAAAGAAGTCAAAATACACCTCGCATTTATTCAGATGTGACCCATCCGCCGCTACAAACATCAGATATATCAATACCATCACAGACTGCATCTGATTCACAGAATGTCTCTTTTGAAAAAATCTACCCTACCGGCAATACAAAGTTTGTTCCGATCTTTAAACCTAAAGGTCAGTCGGGCGGTAATTTGGCAACCGTTAATGCGGGTGATCCGGGGTTATATGTCGGTGGCGGTGGAATAAACAGGCAATTTGGCAACGACCTTCACGATAGAAGTCAGCATTTCCAGAATTTTCACCAAAAGTTATGGAATGAATGTTTACCTAACAATTATCTCTGGGCAACATCTGATGATCTTAACCAAGTCCCGGGGCTAGAAGCCTCACTGATGTACAAACCTGCGTCCGTCAGAGGCTTAACCGGCACTGTATTTATTGATGTCTTTAAAGAACCCTGGCCCAATAACAACCCTGGCAATAAAGCCATGGTGTACATTGTTCCTCCTGACGGCAGAGCAATGGTGGATGCAGACAGGTTTAAATCAGAGGTTTCACGTACTGCCGGAGATATTGTCCAAACACTACACCAGTACAACCTTATTGCTGTTAAATCGGACAGTCAGCCAGTCATTACCGATCTTCGGGTCTGCGGTTTCAGCAGTGATTCTTTCAAACATGCACAGGTAACGAAAGAGGAAGTGGGTGCGTGTATAGATGATGGAATTCGCAAAGCACTGAAAGAAATTCAAAATGAGAATAGCGCCTCTTCACATCTGAAAAAAATTGAGTATGCCACCAATAAAGATATCCATGATCCGGGCAAGTACGATTCAGTGTTTGCAACAGCAAATATGTCGCCTGTGGTGGCAGAGAAGCCATTGGGCAACTTTGATGATCTGTCTTTCACCGCAGACTCACTGACACACCAAGTAGCTTCAAATACCAACTCACTGGTGGACGGCTCTGGTACAAGTTCGACCGATTCATATTACTCTACATTTGAGACTCCCTCCCAGATTGGCACCTTCAGCCCTCCACTGCGGAGCAGTTTCAAGCACCTCAACTCACACAAAGAAAAAAGGATGACCTTTTTGGAAAACGCCAGCCCTTTAACAAATCCAGACTGGCTTACAGCACCACCAAAACACCGCAATAAAACCGTCGAGATTGATGCATTGAAAGCCTGCGCTTTTGAACCAACGATCATGCCTGAAGATCATGAAGCCAATATGACTAAGGCATTGGATGCAATGTATGGCAACCCACCTCCTTTAGATACGCTTTTTTCTTCTGGTAGCGCTCCGTACCCACGACTGTATTCTGTCAGAAAAGCTCAGCTAGCCAGAGTACTGCTTAATTTTCATCGAAAACACTCATTGCATAATAACCGATTACGCGAGATTCCAGATGCAGCACTGCCAGCGTTCGAACTGAGCGTGCTCTGTTCTTCAGAAAGCCCATCTCTTTCCAGAGCTGAAAGTCTCAATTTGGCAAAACAATACCCAATTCCAAAGGCTTTGAATCTGGCAATATTCAGAGCGCGCAACCAGAGCTTCAAACCTGAAGATAGTATTTTTGCCACTATTCTCAAGGACGTTGAAAGCCTTGATGGGATGCGCAATCGTCAGAACTTTAATCTTGCTCAACTGACGTCTTACAGCATGTATGATTTAACCGCCAAACAAGAGTTGAAGACTATTTGCGAGGAGTACAGCCAGCTTCTATCGGAGCAGGGCGAGTTGCTTTACGGCAAAAAATCCAGAGAAAATCCAAGCCAACATACTGGATTAGTTATCCATCAGTCGCTGGAGGCTCCACAGTCAAATTTTTTGCTGCAAGAGCATGAAGAGTTTACATTTTCTGTTGAACGAAGCAGTCAGTACGAGAACCGACAAGATTTGGTTTCAGCAGCCCTTAAAGACATTTCAAGACATAAAACGCTGAGTAGTATCTACGACTTGAGGTTGAACCGTTAGGGAAGTCGTAGTACGAAATTCACCACCGTTCGCACTGAGCCTCAGGATGAACGAAGTTTTCGGTAAATTTTACGTTGCCGCTCCTCTTAGTCTGCTTCATCCTTGAAAATACACTCACCACTCCCTGAAGATTGTACCTGGTTGAACAAGAGAAACTCCGTACTTTGAATATTGCATTTAACCCAACTGGGCTACAACAGCAACAGCATCCGGATTACGGATGGTATCAGCCACAGGGACTTTATTGACCCGCAAACTACTGAAGCGATATTCATCTTCGATAGTAATATCAACCGCTATGCAGGTGTGGGAAATACCGGCAGGGCCAGCTGTTACTGCAACGATTTTCATTGGTTTACCTCTGGTTCTGAAGCGGTCGCAGCCAATGCTACTTAAATTCATACACATCGTAATTGAACCTAAATTCAGCCGTTGGACACTTGAATTTAGGTTGAATCACGAGCATGAAGGAGCAGAGTCATCGTTCAGAAATTCGTCATTTGACAAATCAGAATAAGGCCAGACCCGTTTCAGAGGTTTTGTAATGGAACAGATGGGAATTGAAGACCGGCTCCTGAGTAACTACATGCAATCAAAAGCAATGGCTGAGAGCATTAGCCTTACAGGGCGACTAGAGTCGCCCTAAGAAGAGCCGTCTGAATAAGAAACCCGAAGTCTCTGCAGTAATTGCCCCGTAGCCCCTAAAATTCGGTACCGGGCAAACGCTTCCTGATAAATGGCTGAGGTCAGGCTACGACTTGATTGAAACAGCTCATTCTCACCATCCAGAAGATCAAGGAGCGTACGTTTGCCAAGATTAAACTGTTCACGATAGGCCGCTACTGTCTCTTTACTGGATTTCTCATGGATCTTCAGAAACTTTTTCTGACGCCCTGTCATCTCCAGAGCGGCCCAGGCAATGCGGAGTTTTTCTTCTGCATTACGCAAAGTGCGATCCAGCAGAGCCCGACTCTCCTCCACTCTGTATGCACTTTCCTGAATCCGGGCTTTATCGCCACCTCCGCGAAACAGGTTGTATCTCAAACGAAGCATGGCAGTGAGATCAATATTGGCACCACGGCTACCATCTGCATTCTGACGCCAGTTCCGATCTATTTCTACGTCCAGGGTGGGAAGGTGTGCACTGCGCAAAGATTTATACTGCGCCCTGGTTGATTCGATTTCCAATTCTGCAGCTCTGACTCCGGGATGATGATTATGTACCTCTGTTAAAGCCTGCTGAAGACTGCCCGGCAACACAAGGTTGTAAGAACCCGGCAGCTCCAATGCTTCTGGTGATTTACCAACCAGAGCAACATACTCACTTTCAGCATCAAGCAGATTATTTCGAGCACTGATGAGGTTAGCATTGGCACGAGCACGTCGACCTTCAATCTGTGCCAGATCGGATTTACTGGCCACGCCCTGTGTGGCTCTTTTTTTAATTTGCTGATAGATATTGTTATGGACATCTAGATTATCTTCTGCCATCGTTACATGTTCAGCCCGCTCCAGAACTTTTAGATAGACATCAATAATCCGTAAAGCCAACTCTTCATAGGTCACCTGCAGCCGCCATTGTTCAGCCTTGCTGCGCTGTCTGGCACTGTCAACAGAGTTCATGGTGCTGAATCCGGCGAACAGATTCTGTCTCACTGAGAAAGAGGCTTCCTTTCTGGTCAAACTGACACCATCAAGGTCAGGAATGGTTTTATCATTTTTCCGTTGTTTACCAACGCCTGTTGCCACATCCAAAGAAGGCCAGTAAGAAGAGCGTGCAGCACTGACCAGTTCTTCCTGAGCTTGCCAGCGGCTCATGCTTGCCTGAGCCAGCGGATGTTCTGCCAGGACTTTGGCGATAACCGCTTCCAGTGTTTCAGCATAGCAGGAAGACCCCCAGGCTATAGCTCCGGAGACCAGCCCGGCCCGCATAAAAGATAATGCTTTCATTCTGATCCCTGTGATTAAACCTTCCTAATTTAAAGTATTTCATCGCCTTATTGAGATATAACTTAAGGAGAGATTCTTTAGCGGATAGGTACTTACGTTCTGGTAACAGAAGAGCAAACTATGGTAAAACACAGTAGTAGTGCATTGCTGATATATAAAGGCAACAAATAGAAGTTGAAAGAGTCAGCTCTCCCTGGCCAGTAGCGGAGAAATGAACTTATTGATCGTTGCCGGGGAGCATAAATGGTAAATAATGAAACACTTTTAAAGGTGATGGTAATCGACGATAGTAAAACCATTCGTCGCACCGCAGAAACACTTCTGAAGAAAGCAGGCTGTGATGTGGTTACCGCTAATGATGGATTCTCAGCCTTGGCTAAAATCGCAGAAACAAAACCGCATATTATTTTTGTGGATATCATGATGCCAAGGCTGGATGGCTATCAAACCTGCACCCTAATAAAAAATAATCAGTCTTTCAGACACACACCTGTCATCATGCTGTCCAGTAAAGATGGCCTGTTTGATCGGGCAAAGGGTCGTATTGTCGGTTCGGATTATTATCTCACCAAGCCGTTCAGCAAAGACGAGTTGCTGGGAGCAATCAAAGATCATTGTCCGAAATACGCACAGGCTGTTTAAGTCATGCAGTGAATAATGCATTGCAAGATGTGTATTACTGATAATTAATTTTGACAATAGATTCCAGAGGACGTTATGGCAAAAATACTAATTATTGATGATTCGCCGACAGAGTTACACCAACTAAGCACCATACTGGAAAATCATGGCCACCAAATCGTTACTGCTGAAAATGGTGCCGACGGTGTATCGATATGTGTTGCAGAAAAACCTGATGCGGTATTAATGGATATCGTCATGCCCGAGCTGAACGGCTTTCAGGCTACCAGACAACTGAGTAAACATTCAGAAACACAGCATATTCCAATCATCATTATTACAACAAAAGATCAGGAAACCGATCGTGTCTGGGGAATGCGTCAGGGTGCCAGAAACTACCTGACCAAGCCTATCAGCGAAAACAATCTGCTTAATGCTCTGAGCGACTTAGCTATTGCCTGATCAATAATTCTGTGGTTTGTTTAAATACTAATATTTACAAACCATGCATAGCCTGAAAGGGATTTTATAGGAAGCAGAAGTACAATGATCTACGCCATACAACCTTTTGAATACCTCAAGGCGCTGGAACTTTGTGCTATCCAGTATTCTGTTGAAGTACCAGAAGAAGAAACCCGGGCCACATTTTGGGACGGTGTCAGTTTCAGGCTGAATGATTACCTGTTTACGGTAGGCATTAGTGAGATCACAGAGATCCTGCCTGTTCCACAGGTAACACCTCTGCCGGGCGTCAAACCATGGGCTAAAGGTATTGCCAATGTACACGGACGGTTGATTCCAATCATTGATCTCAGAGTATTTTTTGACCTGCCCACGTCATCAGAAGCCGGTTATCAACGAATTATTATTATTGAACAAAAAGAATTATCTGTTGGTGTCATTGTTGACGAAGTCTATGGACGACAACGCATACCATTATCGGATCACCAAAAAATAGTACCGGCGGAACTACCGGAAAACATTCTCCCTTTTACGAACGGCTGTTATCAGCAGGATGACAGATACATCGTGTTTGGTGCAGAACAATTAGTTGTCAGTGATAACTTCCTGGCTGCAGCCAGTGAATGATCGGAAAATGCAGATGCCAGTTGCCAATTCGGGGAAAGAAGAAAAATGAAGGGTAGAAAGAACCAACCATTATCAGAGAAGAGCACCAGCACCTCTCTATATTCATCTATCACTATTCTGGGGCTGGCGATTTTATCGCTGGTCGGTGCTCTTTTTCTGAGTAGCCAGCAATCTATCCTGAATGAGTCCCTTATCTCCAATTCAGGTGAACTCCGGGTGCTGTCTCAGCAAATTGCAACCACTTCTATAGAAGCCGCAGCAGGTAAAGAGGAAGCATTCCCATTACTAAAAGCCAGCTCCGATCAATTTAGTATGTATCTGGGCGAACTGTCTGAGTCTGAACTGTCTGCTATCCCTTTCATCAAAAGAGATCAACACCCGGCCAGTATCCAGATAGACTCTCTGAATTCCGCATGGTCTGAGTTGCGTAACGAGATAAACCTGATTCTTTCTGCAGAAAATGCCATTCTTTCGCTTCACGATGTGGCTGGTACTCTTAGTGAGACGATTCCGCAATTACAGATAGAGTACGATGAGGTGCTGGAAATCCTGCTGGAAAGCGGCGCTCCTGCAGAACAGATTGCCATGGCACAACGTCAGCCATGGCTGGCTGAACGTATTCTGGGAAGCATCACCAGCATACTTGAAGGGGGCGAAAGCTCTATCATGGCCGCTGACAGTTTTGGTCGTGATGCCAAACTGTTTGGCCGGGTCTTGAACGGGATGTTAGAAGGCAATCCGGCAATGCGTGTTGAGCAGGTTGCCGATGAGGAAGCCATTAACCGACTGATCGAAATATCCGGTATATATTCATTCGTCGAAGGCAGTGTCGATCAGATTCTGGAAGCCTCCCCCGAACTCTTCCAGGTTCGTTCTGCCACCGATCTCATCTCAACCGATGCGCAACAACTACTGCAACAGACATCCATTCTGGTAAGTACTTTCGAATCCTCTCACCGAGGTGCTCAGACTATTGAAATCAGCGCTCTTGTTGCTGCAGTGATTGCCCTGCTGGCATTGCTCTCTATCGGTATCAGCCTGCTAAAAAGTACCCGCCTTCGTCTGGAACACACCAAAGCACAGAACGAAGCCAACCAGTCGGCTATTATGCGTTTGCTGGATGAAATGGCCGATCTGGCAGATGGAGACCTGACCGTAAAAGCCAGTGTTACAGAAGACTTTACCGGTGCTATCGCCGACTCTATTAACTTCTCCATTGAACAGCTTCGCTCTCTGGTAAATACCATTAACCAAACGGCAGTGCAGGTGGATAATGCTGCCCAGGAAACTCAAAGCACAGCCAAAGTTCTGGTGGAAAACGCAGAAAATCAGGCGGCCGACATCAACATAACCACCCAAACGATTAACGATATTGCCGGCACCATCAACGAAGTATCGGTCAATGCCATCAACTCAGCTCAAGTAGCTGAACGTTCTGTACAGATCGCGACCAATGGTGGCCTTGTGGTACGAAATACCATCGAAGGCATGAGCACCATCCGTGAGCAGATTCAGGATACATCCAAGCGCATCAAACGTCTGGGCGAATCTTCTCAGGAAATCGGTGACATCATTGCGCTCATCAACGACATTGCTGATCAGACCAACATTCTGTCTCTGAATGCGGCTATTCAGGCTTCTATGGCCGGTGAAGCTGGTCGTGGTTTTGCCGTCGTTGCTGATGAAGTACAGCGTCTGGCAGAACGGGTGTCTGCAGCCACCCGACAGATTGAGGGACTGGTATCGACTATTCAGGCCGATACCAGCGCAGCGGTCTCTTCGATGGAACAGACTACTATCGAAGTAGTACACGGTACCCGCCTGACCAAAGATGCAGGTATTGCTCTGGAAGAAATCGAACTGGTATCCAAAGATCTGGCTAGACTGATCCGGGAAATTTCAGAAACTACTCGTGTTCAGGCCAGTGCCACATCGGATATTTCCAGTCGAATGTCAGTTATTCGCCAGATCACCTCTCAAACATCTGAAGGTTCAAACTCTACAGCACAATCCATCGGTGAGCTGGCTCAAATGGCTAATGAAATGCGACAATCGGTTGCCGGGTTTAAATTACCGGAAACCGAATCCTGATACAGGAAGAAGCACGATATATGAACGGAGAGGCATCACTTATCGGGATGGTAGCAGGAGTTTTGCATGGCTGAACAACGAGATTATATTGGCCTTGACTGGGTTGAGGGTGAGATAAAGTCCACCTTGGCCGAAACCCGTAACAGCCTGGAAAAGTTTGCTGAGTCTAACGGTGACTCCAGCTACCTAACTCAATGCCAGACCGAGCTGCAACAGATCGTCAGCACCATGAAAATGCTCGAGCAGCATGGCGCACGACTGCTCACAGAGGAAATGCTGGAACTGGTTTTCAGCATGCATAAACTGCCTGCTGCAGAAACCCGGGAGCATCTGATTGTATTGATGCAATGCCTGCTTCTATTGCCAGACTATCTGGGGGAAGTCTATCGCACTGGCCGGGATGAGCCTCAGAAGCTAAAACCTATACTCAGACAGATTCGCAAACTGCGCGATCACTCCCAGTTAAATGATGTTGAGTTTTTTGCGCCCGAGATCAACTTACCCGAAGATGAGCTGATGCTGGAGCAGCTCGAAGTTCTGCGAGATAAAGGGTTTACTCAATTGGTTCGAAAGCTGCGTCAGAAGTACCAGCTTTGCCTCGCCAGCATTATTCGCGATGTTCATCGCCAAAAACAGCTGGAAATCATCAGTAAAATTTTTGCGCGCATGCAGAATTACTCCTGGGGAGCTCCTATTGCGCCTTTGTGGGATGCTGCGGCGGCGGTTGTAGAAGGACTTAAAGAAGGCTCTATTACACTTGATGCAGACATCACTACACTGCTCAGAGAGCTGGATCATCAGCTGAAAATGCTCGCCCTTAGTGATGTTGAAGGTCTGAATGAAGCACCCTCAGAACTTTTGTTACGCCATTTGCTTTACCGGGTTGCTCTGGCTGACAGTGTACAACCACTAATCACTTCCCTCAGTTTCAGATACAACCTGAATGATGCACTTCTGGCCGCACAGGAAGAACCGGAAGAAACGCTACTGAACCTTGAAGCGACTCAATCGGCAGTAGCCAACATTCGGGAAGAGCTGTCCTATGTTAAAGACGCTCTTGACCTGTATATGGTTAATCCGGAAATGCACCAGCCACAACTTCGGGAACAGCTGCCGGTTCTTGAACAGTTGTCGCATACATTGTCTATGTTGGGCATGGACCGTCAGCAACAGCTCCTCTCTGAGCAGGCTCAACAGCTGAATGGTATTATCACCGGGAGCAATCTCGCCAACGCAAACAGCAACAGAGAAACATTGCTTGATGTCGCTTCGCAACTGCTACGAATAGAATCTGCCCTGAGTCATTTCTCTGGTGATACCAGTCAGTTGACCGACGATAGTGAGATGATCATGCTCACTGACGCTCAGCAGACCGTATTGGAGCAGGCTCGGCAAACTCTGGCTGAGGCTCAGGGAATCGTCGTTGATTATCTTGATGATACTGACAACCCCAACTTCCTGAAACAACTGCCGCCATTATTCCAGACTATTCAAGGTAGTCTGGCGATGATTGATCTTGGCAGAGCTTCTGAACAGATAACCAGCTGCAGAGACCATATTGAAGAGCGCTGGTTGATCCAACAACATTCACCAAAAAAAGAAGAAACTGAGGCTCTGGTTGATTTCATCATCAATATTAACGGATACCTCGAGCAGCTTAGCAAGCGACATCATGCTGATGCTGAGAAGTATCTAAATATGTCAGAACCGAGTCTGCAATTTATTCTCAGCCATGTTTCATCCAGAACTGAAGCGGAATCTGTTAAGCCGACAACTCAGAATTCACAGACTCAGGAAATTGAACTTACGTTTGAATATCCGTCCGATAGTCTTATCGACATCCCGGCCGATTTCACTTCATCAGAAGGTCGGTCAGAAGCCTCTCTTGAAACATTGGAGTTATCTCCAATACCTCAGTCAGAACCTGAAAAACCCGTCGCTTACGAAAGCCCTGAACTGTTTATTGACTTTATCAGTGAGCAAACACCTGCTACTACACTAGCTGATACTGACGTTGCCTTTACTGCACCTGAGCCATTACAAAATACAACGGAAGTGGAAGCTGATGGTTCAGACACTGAAATTAAAGAGTGCTTTATTGAGGAAGCTACCGAAGTTTATAAAGCTGTTCTCAATGACTTTAACGTCTGGCGTCAGTCCCCGGATGAACATCTCAACCAGCTGCAAAATATTCGCAGAGGCTTCCACACTCTGAAAGGCAGTGGACGTATAGTTCATGCGGACGTAATTGCAGAACTGGCCTGGGCTATCGAGAACATGCTCAATCACTTGCTGGATGACAGAATTAGTGTATGTGATCAGATGCTGGACCTAATCAATAACGTCCTCAAAAGCATGCCGAGCCTGATCAGGGATTTTGCCGCTGCTCATCAGGCATTTATCCCAGAGGTTGCCATCTATCTGGAAACAGCGGATGCATTAAGCAAAGGTAACCTGTTCTTTACCGACGAAGAGGATGGCCCCCCAGAACCGGAATCGACAGCACAACCTTCAGCCCTTTTGGAAACAGTGGCAGAAGAATCCGTATTTGATGCTCATCTGCGGGATGAGCAAATTCCTGAGATTGCGGAAGCGTTCATTGAGCTCCAAAGTTCTGTGTCACTTAATGAGCCAGCACAGGAGAGAGCCGTCAAAGATCAGCAGTTGCTGAGTATTTTCGCTACTGAATCAAGAGGTCATCTGGATATCGTCCTTGATTTCATTAAGCTGACTCAGCGGCCGTCTTATCAAAATGGCGAACATCCGCAAATTACCGAACAGGTTCAGCGCGCTCTGCACACCCTCAAGGGCAGTGCGTTCATGGCCGGGATAGAACCCCTGGCAGAACTGGCCGCCGCTGCAGAAGCCACCGTTAAAGAATATCGCTCGCACAGAGTACCGGCTGACGACCAGATTTTCAGTCTGCTTGAGCAAGGTGTCGCTCTGATTGAAAACGGTCTTGGACAACTTCACCAACCACCTCATCAAATAAATCTGTCGCTGGATGGTTTTCTGAACCGGCAAAAAGCGATCCATCATGAACTGATGCAGCGACTTCAGTCAAAAAATGGCGAGACAGATACCAAGGTTGAAGCTCAGGATGCTAACCTGTTTTTAGCAAACGACCTGTCTTTGCTGTTCGATGCCCAACAACACCTTGAAGGCTGGTCCACTGATATTCCGGTAGCAGAACTGGACCGCTTCAAGTTTGAGCTCAATACTCTCGGTGAAAATGCCAAAGAAGCTGAGCTGCCAGCCATGGCGCAACTTTGCGATATTCTGCTGGATATATGCGTCTACCTTGATGAGCAGGAAACAGTACTCCCAGATATTCTTCTGAAGCCTTTAACCAATGGTTTTGAGGCATTAGTTGATATGATGAACCAGGTAGCAGCCCATCAAGCACCTGCTATTGATGAATCCGTGTTTCAGGGGTTGCGTAAAGCCCTGTTAGCACTGCACCAGCAGAAAGCAGATTCTGAAGCGTTTGATAGCACCGGTCTCGTTGAAGAAGAGATTGTTCTGCCCCCCCCAAAACCGGCTTCCAAACCCTCCCCCTCAATATTGACTGAACGCCACCCGAACACCGAGCTGCTTCAGCTGTTTCTTGAAGAAGGTTTTGAGCGTGTTGAGAATGCAGCCGGCACCTTTGAACTCTGGTTACAAAATATCAGCAACCTGCAGTATATTGATGAACTGCAACGTGATTTGCACTCTCTGAAAGGGGGTGCAAACATGACGGAACAACATGATCTGGCAGAACTCTGTCACGGTCTTGAAGGTATTTATCAATTCATTGCCGATGGTCGGTGTCAGCCAGAAAGCGCGCCTTTTGCTCTGATTCAGCAAGGGCAGGACATGATTGAAGTGATATTAAATGCTATCAGTAAAAATCAACCTCTGCCTTCTGCTACGTTATTGATCAAACAGTTAAAAATATGGTCTCCCGATCAGCCTGGTCTGGCATCAACAGCCTCTCGGGAGCCAGCTGTTGAAACCCTGCCTGATTATCTCGGCCAACCAACTGCAACGGTTGTTTCCAGTGCCAATACCCGCATCAACAGCGATGCTGAGAAAGCACCTCAGCACGGTATAACTGAAATAGCTTCTGTTGAAGCCTTCCCGGTCTATGCTCCGCCTGTTAAAACTGAAGATTACAGGCTTGCCAAATCATTACCACAGGCTTCAGAGATGGTCAGAATTCCGGCAGATTTGCTGGAAAGCCTGATCAATCTGGCAGGTGAAGCCAGCATTGGTCGATCACGTATCGAGCAACAAATAAGTGATTCTGAACAGCTGCTCAATGAGATGAATGCCACCACGGCGCGGATAAAAGACCAACTCCGTCGTCTGGATATCGAAACCCAAACCCAGATCATTTCCAGGCACCAGAACGATGAACAGGACGAACTGGATTTCGACCCTCTGGAAATGGATCAGTATTCAGAGCTGACCCAGCTGTCCCACTCTCTGGTCGAAACCGCGACTGACCTTATGGATATTCATGAGGTTCTGCAACAGAATGCCCGCGAAAGCGAGCGCCTGTTACTACAACAGTCACGCACCCAAACCGAGCTGCAGGAGCAGCTGATGAAAGCGCGTCTGGAGTCCTTCAGTCGACTGGTTCCAAGACTGCGTAAAACTGTGCGACAAGCCTCTGAAGAACTTGGCAAGTATGTCAATCTGGAAGTCACAAACCCCGAAGGGGAAATGGATCGCAACACGCTTAAGCGGATACAGGCACCACTGGAGCACATGCTTCGTAATGCCATCAGTCATGGTATCGAAGAAAGTCCGGAAGCCCGCCTTGCTGCTGGCAAGCCGGAAACAGGCACAATCTCCATATCCTTGCGACGTGATGGCTCTGATTTGCTTATTGAGCTGTCCGATGATGGTCGTGGGATTGATATCGACACCATTAAAGCTCAGGCACTCAAACAGAACCTGATCACCACCGATAATGAACTGACCGATCAGGATGCTTTGCAGCTGATTTTGCGCTCAGGTTTTACCACGGCCAAGAAAGTCACCAATATCTCTGGTCGTGGTATCGGTATGGATGTCGTCAATAGCGAAGTTCGCCGGCTCGGTGGCAGCATCATGATCGGTAGCGAAAAAGGTATTGGGTCTCGCTTTATTCTCCGCCTGCCTCTGACACAATCCATTGGCCGGGCGCTGATGGTTGAGGTAGGTAATAACCTTTACGCCATGCCACTGCCGTCTATTGATGGTGTCTCGATGGTAGAACCGCAACAGCTTATTGATTGCTACAAGAGTGGCATGCCGCTTAATTACGGCGATGCTGAGTATAAATTACTCTATATGGGCGATTTGCTGGATCGGAATAAGCCCAAAGCACTTGGGGAACGATGTCCGGTTATTTTGGTTGAGCGTGGCGATGAACGACTGGCGCTGCATGTTGACACTCTCTTAGGCACTCGTGAAATCATCACCAAGAGTCTTGGTATTCAGTTTGCCGGTCTGATTGGAGTGAATGGTGCAACCATGCTCGGCGATGGTCGGGTCGTTGTGATTATTGACCCTGCTTCACTTTACCGTCGCTTCAGTCGTCATCATCATATTGTTCAGACCCGTGAGATTACAACGCAAGCGAAAGCCCCCAAAGTACTGGTCGTCGATGATTCGGTGACTGTACGCAAAGTGACCAGCCGCCTGTTATCCAGACAAGGTTACGATGTTGAAACCGCAAGAGATGGTATGGAGGCCATGGCCAGGCTGCTGGAAAATCAACCTGATGTGGTACTTCTGGATATCGAAATGCCTAAAATGGATGGTTTTGAAGTGGCCAGTGCGATTCGCAATAATAATGCCTTAAAAGATCTGCCTATCATCATGATCACATCAAGAACGGGTGAAAAACATCGTAATCGTGCGTTCAATCTTGGCGCTAATGATTATCTCGGCAAACCATTCCAGGAAGGTCCGCTGCTTGAGGCAATCAGTAAGCTGGTTGTTACTGCTTAAGCAGTGCAGCCATTAACAGGAGTTTTCATGTCAGAGAGAGATAACACGGTTTCATCACTGCTGGTACCACTGCAGCAACGACCTTTATTGCTTCCTGCTGCCTGTGTTGTTGAGGTGATTGATTTCGTTCGACCGCAAAACAGCTTTCCTGAAATAGACTGGGTACTGGGAGCAACCCGCTGGCGCGGTCTGGATATACAGGTAGTGTCGTTTGAGTTGCTGGGTCAGAGCCAGTTCACTGAATTTTCAGCCACCAATCGCATCATGATTGTTCGGCGCACCACTGAAGCTTGTTCAGAACCATTCTATGGGTTGGTTACTCAGGGTATGCCGAAGCCAGTAGAGTTACACCCAGACGATTTAAAACTGCGTGAGACCAGCCACACGCCGTCGGAAAAAATGCAGGTGCTTTTCAGGGATCTTCCAACAACACTTCCTGATCTGGCATTTCTTGAAGAAAGACTATCTGAAGTTTTGCAGCCCGAGCCTTCATAAATTCGTTATCACTGCGTCGGCATGATCTGAAGAGACATGCCGGCAATAAAGCACAAGATTGTTTTATGAAGGTCTGGCGTTGAGTGATAGCTTTTTTGTTGGTTTCTACCCTTCGGGCGGAAACCAACCTACGGCGGAGTGGAAAACAATCCGCAACGCGGGATGAAAAACAACGACAACCTATTGCTTAGTTAACTCAGGTCTCCCCATAAATATTGCATCAAGCTGATGGCTGATACCGGTGCTGTTTCTGTTCTTAATACTCTTGGACCAAGCGCTAACGGATTAAAACCTTTGCTTTCAGCCAGTGCAATTTCATCGGCCGTCAAACCACCTTCAGGACCAATCAGTAAAGAGACGGATGTAGGGCGACCAAAACCCTCAAGCTTCTTTTCTGTTCGATGATGCAGAACAAAATTCAGCTCTGTTTTACGCTTAATCAACCAATCTTCCAGTTTTTGAGGAGTATGAATAACAGGAACAATATTACGCCCACACTGCTCACAGGCACTGATGGCAATTTGTTTCCAGTGATCAAGCCTTTTCTCTATTCGTTCCGCTTTCAATTTAACTTCACAGCGTTCACTGAACAGAGGAGTAATACTGGAAACCCCCATCTCTGTTGCTTTTTGAATGGCATAATCCATCCGCTCACCACGACTAAGCGTTTGACCCAGCTCTATGACCAAAGAGGACTCTTTGTCATTCTCCAGCTTTTCCAGAAGATCAACGGTGACTATTTTTTTGCTGACTGCTGATATGTTGCCCTGAAATGCGCCTCCCTGACCATTAAACAATATAAGTGGTTCACCTGCTCTCATCCTCAGCACCTTACCAACATGGTTTGCAGCATTGTCGATGAGTTCGACCGTAATATCAGAGGAAAGAGGCTGGTCAGAATAAATTCGGGGATTTCTCATATCGGGTAACGGCAGAATAGATAATAACCGGGAGAGTATACCTCTCCCGCTGCCGATCAGAGAATTTATTGGCGGGCAATACCAATATTGCTGCAAATAGCTTGGCAGGGTGCAGCCTGATTCAGCGTATAAAAGTGCAATCCCGGAGCGCCACCAGCCATCAGTTTTTCACACATGGCTGAAATCACCTCTTCACCAAACTGGCGAATGCTGGTGATGTCATCCGCATAAGATTCCAGCTGTTTACGAATCCAGCGCGGAATCTCTGCGCCACAGGCATCAGAAAAACGAGCCAGTCTTGAATAGTTCGTGATTGGCATAATACCGGGAATCACAGGAATATTGATATCTAATGCAGCCACCCGATCCAGAAAATAAAAGTAGCTGTCTGCATTGAAGAAATACTGAGTAATGGCAGAATCTGCGCCCGCTTCAACCTTTCGTTTAAAGTTCTGTAGATCCTTCTCCATATTGAGTGCCTGAGGATGTACTTCAGGATAAGCTGCCACTTCGATTTTGAAATGGTCGCCCGTCTCGGCACGAATAAACTCAACCAACTCATTGGCGTAGTGCAGTTCTCCCTGACTGTGCCCCATACCCGATGGCAGATCGCCACGGAGAGCCACAATCCGGTCAACCCCTTTTTCCTGATAGAAATTCAGTAACTCCTTCAGTTCTTCTGTAGAATCACCCACACAGGATAAATGCGGTGCTGTGGCGATACCTGTACGACTTTGGGTGGCTAATACGGTTTCAAGGGTTCGATCTCTTGTGGAGCCACCAGCACCATAAGTTACCGAAAAGAACTCGGGCTGATAAGCCGCCAGAGTCAAAGCATGCTGTTCTAGCTTCTCAGCACCTTCGGCCGTTTTGGTTGGAAAAAACTCAAAACTGACCGGTATTTTTACTGCGTCTTTCATAATTATTCTTTCTGATTGATTAAGCCGGTACCGGCTTAATATTTGTAATCTTCACTTTTGTACGGGCCATCAACAGGAATACTGATGTAGTTAGCCTGTTGTTCTGTCATGCGCGTCAGCACACCGCCAAATCCCTCAACCATGTAACTGGCCACTTCTTCATCCAGTTTTTTGGGTAGTAGCGAAACCGTCAATTTTTCTGTTTTTTGATCGTCGGGTAAATCTGCAAACTTATCCTGATACAGATGAATCTGCGCCAACACCTGGTTGGCAAAGGAGCCATCCATAATCCGGGATGGATGCCCGGTGGCATTGCCAAGATTCACCAGTCGCCCTTCTGACAGAAGAATAAGATGGTCGTTAGTGTCTGCATCACGCACTACTTTATGAACCTGGGGTTTTATCTCCTGCCACTCCCAGACTTCACGCATATAGGGCGTATCAATCTCAGTATCAAAATGCCCTATATTACAAACGACACATCCCGTTTTAAGGGCTTCAAGCATATGACGATCACACACATGGACATTACCTGTCGTGGTGACAAGCAAGTCTGTACCAGCAAGCAATTCTTTGTTAATACAGGCTGCAGAATCATCATTTTGACCATTGATATAGGGTGACACCACTTCATATCCATCCATGCACGCCTGCATGGCACAGATTGGATCAATCTCGGATACTTTGACAATCATGCCTTCTTGTCGAAGCGAAGCGGCAGAACCTTTACCTACATCACCATACCCAATCACCAACGCTTTTTTCCCCGACAGTAAATGATCGGTTGCTCGCTTGATAGCATCATTCAATGAGTGACGGCAGCCGTACTTGTTGTCATTTTTACTCTTGGTTACGGCATCATTCACATTGATAGCAGGTACTCTCAATGTGCCTTTTTCCAGCATCTCCAGCAGACGATGGACGCCGGTTGTCGTTTCTTCAGAAATACCATGAATGGTATCCAGCAACTGTGGATACTTCTCATGAAGCAGCAGGGTTAAATCACCACCGTCGTCCAACACCATATTGGCATTCCAGGGCTGACCATTGCCATCCAGAACCGTTTGCTCGATACACCACCAGAACTCGTCTTCAGTCTCACCCTTCCAGGCGAAAACCGGAATTCCGGCTGCAGCGATAGCCGATGCAGCATGATCCTGCGTGGAAAAGATATTGCACGAAGACCAGCGTACTTCAGCGCCCAACTCCACCAGTGTTTCAATCAGAACCGCTGTTTGAATGGTCATATGAATACAACCCATAATCTTTGCACCTTGCAAAGGTTGTTGATCACGGTATTTCGCCCGGATAGCCATCAAGGCTGGCATCTCACCCTCGGCGATCTGTATCTCACGGCGTCCCCATTCGGCCAGTGATATATCAGCAACTTTATAATCCTGAAATGCAGCAGTGGTTACGGGGGTCATATTCATTTTTATATCCCTTTCTGCGTATTTTCTGACTATCAGCGAGTCTAGCAGCGCATAGAATCTACATCAAATAATTTTGATATAGATTTTGATTTCCTTTGATACCGAGCTGTTTTGTGAAAAACAATGTTTTCTTACAAACTGACTATGATTACTGAATCATAAGTAAACACTTCTTTTATTTGTACTTTCACCTATCTGTAAATCAGCACCGATCTGTAAAGCAGACACCTCATGACACTACCAACAAAGGGTTATCTCGATGACTTATTTTTCTCTGAGTCGGTTCATGTTTCTCATCCTTTTTGCTTTATTCACCTGCCTTACTCATGCTGTTGACAAGAAGAGTGTGAAACTCGGCCCATACTGGAGGCTGGATATCTATCATCAAGAAGACAATATTAAATTCTATCTCGCTCCAGATACTGAAATACCTTGTGAAGCAGACAATCCGGCCGCCATGTGCAACCCAGTGCTAGCGAACCTGAGATTCAGTGTGACGCCTCTCAGTTTATCGAGAGGGCAGACTCTGCGCTTACTGCTACGACCCGAAATCACTAAGGAACCAAAGATTGGCTCAAGCTTTGATCTATCAACAGTCCCGAGTTTTCTTATTCAATCAAATAAAAACACCAACTTTAGTGCATCGAAAATTAGCAGTGATGAAGAGTCGGAAGATGAATTCAGAAGTACAAAAGAAGGCTATTCAGCCCTTACCGATGAACTGCACCATTTGAATATTGGAGGTCCAGCTGAAGAGAATCCATTACGGGCATTTACTTCCCAGGTTCTTGAAGGCATCACCATTGGATTGTCGGGAACTGACATTTCAAACCTGAGCCGTATAAGAGTACCAGCCAGCATCAAGCCCAATCATCAGGCTCCGGTATTTCCAGACTCACTTAAAGGCATGCAATTCACCCTAACGAATTCCCGTGCTGAATATTCAGAAAGGATACTCACTGGTAATCTGCCGGATAATGAAGATCTGATCGAAACCGGTACTCTCCATAAACTCGATAAAAGACAAGTGGAGTATCTTTTGAGAAACGAGCAGGTTTGGTACTTACGCTTGCCAACCAAGTTCGCACATCACTCTTTAGAACTTTTGTCATCTTTAGAGCTGCGAAAACAGTTCTGGTGGTGGTTGAACAATGATTCCAAAAAAGACGACGATGATGACAAAAAAGAGCCTGATGGTGCCGCTTCATCCGGCAGTATGTGGTATTCCCTTTCCCGGATGAAATCATCAAGTGCTTCTTCAACATCATCAGATAACCATCAAAGTGTCAGCTCTGATGGTAATGGGAATACAGAGCCTGGACAAAAAGATGCTCTGAAAGCCTGTGACTCGGGTATTGGGCAACGCAGTATGCTATCTGGTGGAGATAAAAAAACGATTGGTGCGGATACAAAAAACATCTATGCGCCATTCGTTGGTGGGCTTGCACTCATTGGCCTTATTTATAATGGAGGCAGTCAGGCAGATTCTTTCGCGATGAAGGCACCTTCAACTCCGGCTTACTTGCATTCCCCTATTAGTGCTCATTAACGAAAATTGCGCATGATCAATTTGCACTTAGGTTTTCAAAAGCCTGTTCACTGTGTGTGGTTCGCCATTGTCTGGGAGATACCGAAAACTGCTGTTTAAAATGCTGACGAAAAGCATTTTCACTGCCAAATCCGGCGAGTTCCGCCACACGACTGATATTCTCTTGAGTTTGTTCTAATAATTGCTGGCTGAAACTCAATCGCTGATGAAGCAGCCATTGACCGAAACTGCTGCCAGTGACCGCTTTAAAGTGGCGGGTGAAAGTGCGGCGGCTCATGGCGCAGCGTTCGGCAACGCTTTCCAGCGAGTGCGGTTCGTGAAGTGTGGTTAAAATGTGATCCATCATCAAATTAATCACCGATTCCGTACGATGACTCTCGGGTAGTGGTTTAGGAATGTATTGCTTTTGTCCGCCAAAACGATAGGGCGCCGTGACCATGTTTCTGGCTAAGCGGGTGGCCAGTTCACTGCTGACCCGGGTACGAACAATGTGCAAACAACAGTCGAGAGCAGCAGCGGTTCCGGCAGAGGTAATGAGCCGACCTTCATCCACATAAAGGGGGTGCGGATCAAACCGGACGTTGGGGTATTTTTTTGAAAACCGGTCGGTTGCTTGCCAGTGGGTAGTGGCGCGTTTGCCATCGAGCAAACCGGTTTGTGCCAGAACGCAAGCGCCTAGACACAGCCCGACTAATGTTGCGCCACGATCATAAGCTTTTCTGAGCTTATCAATGAGAGTGGTTGGTGCAGCATGCTCTGCATTTGGCCAACCGGGGATAACAATAATATCAGCGGTTTCTAGCGTCTGAATATTCCCGGATAACGACACCCCAAGCGGTCCGGCGGTTTCTAATTGGGTCTGGCCGATACCGGTCACACCCAGTTGAAAAGGACTGTCTTCGCCCAAAAATGCATCGTGAAACACCAGACAAGGCACCGATAAATGAAATACGCTGATACCATCAAAGGCAACTACTGCAACCTGGATAGGGTTGGTCATACCATAAGTGTTCATTGATTTGGCCCGATCTTGACGAAGTATGGCATTAGAACACGTAGTTCAATTATTCGAAATCCGGATAATACATTTCATCGTTTTGTTGTTCATTGCTTTAAACCAGAGTTTCACATGAAAATCCATCATCTGCGTAGTGCCACATTTATTATTGAATCCGGTGCACACCACATTTTGATTGACCCAATGCTAGGGAAAAAAGGTTCTTTACCACCGTTCTCTGTTTTTCGTTTTAAAGCGGCTAAAAATCCGCTGGTTGATATGCCTTCTGGTGCGGATCAACATCTGGCCAAGGTGACCCAAAGCATTATCACTCACAGTCAGGCATTTGGTATTCGTCCACTGCAACACACTGACCACCTTGACCCGGTTGGTGAAAACTTTTTACGCAATGGCCACATTCCGGTCATTACACCATCTAAAGATCAGGCTTACCTTGAAAAGATGGGCATCACTGTCAGTCATGGCGTAAATCCCTGGCAAACAGTAGCCATTCCTGGTGGTAAAGTGACAGCGGTGCCTAGCCAGCACGGTTATGGTTGGATTCATAAACTCATGGCCAATGGTGCCGGCTTTATGGTGGAGATGGATAACGAACCTTCTATATTCATTAGTGGTGACACCGTATTAACCGACGACATTCGTCGTGCGTTGACTGAATTGAAACCCGACTACGCAGTGGTGCCCGCAGGCCGTGCACAAATGGACATGGGACAACCATTAATGATGAGTAAAGAGGACTTGCTGGAATTTATACGTCTGGCTCCTAATAAAGTAATCGCCAATCACATGGAAGCACTGAATCATTGCCCGATTACCAAAGAGGACCTGAAGAAGTTGTTAGACCAACACGGTTTGCGGGAAAAAGTGCTAATTCCTAACGACGGTGACACATTGGAATTGCAGATTTAACGTAGCAACAACCCCAGAATAACTCCCCCTTTTCACCACAGAGACACAAAGAAACGCTTTTCTTTGTGTCTCTGTGGTTCAAAAAAGCGCTATACGCTTCTTTTTAAAGCCCTGCAGCATCTCGCAGAACTGCGGCTTTGTCTGTGTGCTCCCAGGTAAACTCAGGCTCTTCACGACCAAAGTGACCATAGGCAGCCGTTGCCTGATAAATCGGGCGTTTCAGATCGAGCATCTTAACCAGCCCCCCCGCACGCAGATCAAAGAATTCACGAACCAGCTCTGCAATCCGGTCATCCGATACTTTGCCAGTACCAAAGGTATTGATGGAGATGGAAGTAGGTTCAGATACACCAATGGCATAAGACACCTGAATTTCACAACGATCAGCCAGACCTGCAGCAACAATGTTCTTGGCAACATAACGGCCAGCGTAAGCAGCAGAGCGATCCACTTTGGATGGGTCTTTACCAGAGAAAGCACCACCACCGTGACGAGCCATACCGCCGTAAGTATCTACGATAATCTTGCGCCCTGTCAGACCACAGTCACCTACCGGACCACCAATAACAAAAATACCGGTTGGGTTGATGTGGTACTTGGTGTCTTCATGGAGCCACTCAGCAGGAAATACTGGTTTAATAATTTGCTCAAGCACTTCCTTGCGGATTTCTTCCAGAGATACATTAGGATCATGCTGAGTCGACAACACGACGGCATCCACACTCTGTACCTTGCCTTGGCTATCGTAGCGCATGGTCACCTGACTTTTAGCGTCCGGACGCAACCAGGGCAAGGTGCCATCTTTCCGCAATTGCGCCTGACGTTTTACCAGCTCATGAGAATAGTAAATGGGCGCAGGCATCAAAACAGGGGTTTCATTAGTGGCATAACCGAACATCAAGCCTTGGTCGCCGGCACCCTGTTCGTGGTCGTCGGTTTCATCAACACCCACGGCAATATCAGGAGATTGCTTGCCGATGGCATTCAGAACCGCAACGCATTCACCATCAAAACCAAGATCGCCGTTATTGTAGCCGATGCCGGTGACTACATTACGAACCAATTCTTCGATATCCACATAGGTTTCTGTGCGCACTTCACCGGCAACAATCACCATGCCAGTCTTCACCATAGTCTCTACAGCAACACGAGCTTCCGGGTCATCCTTAAGCATGGCATCCAGAATAGCGTCGGAAATCTGATCGGCAATTTTATCCGGATGCCCTTCAGACACAGACTCGGAAGTAAACAGTGAATACTCGGCCATAGTCGTAAGCCCCTTTCCAATTCGTTGTATGTGATTCAGTAGCGGTTTATTCCGACCGGAAAAAACGGCGCACCTGAATCTGAAAACCATTACGCAATCCCAGATATTGGGATTCACCAATAATCAGTCCGGCATCTTCTGCCCACTGATCGAGCTCTTCGGTACTGAACCCCAGCCAGAGGTCGCCACAGGATTCACGTACCCAGTCTTGATTGTGATGACTGAGATCACTCACCAGCAGACTGCCACCGGGTTTCAACAATCCGGCAGACTGAGAAAAAATCATCACCGGACTTGGCACATGGTGCAAAACCATATTAGCGACAATGCAGTCAAACTGCTGACTCAGATGACTGAGAGAATCTATCTCTCCATGTATGCATTCCACATTGGTCAGCTGTCGTTCATCAATCGTTTGCGCTGAACGAGCCAGCATCTCATCAGAATTGTCTACAGCATAGACCGCGTCAAAGCGGCTACTGAGGGTTTCCAGAAACGCACCTTCTCCGGGACCCAACTCTAAAGCCAGCGCATTATCCGGAAACTGGGTGCTGCCAATCAGGTCAGTAACGGTGCGAGCATAAAGCTCATGATCAACAATTAGTTCCTGATGATGACGAAACTCGTCGACATGTCGGGCAAAGAACGCTCTGGACTGTTCTGCTCTTTGCTCACGAATATCATTCAGTCGTGCCGCGTGCTCCTCAGAAGCAGGCGTAGCATCAATAGCCTGAAACAGTGCCCTGACCGTCAGTTCCAGAATACCCTCTGACGGAGGCAAGGCACGCCGGTAAAATACGGTATTGCCTTCTTTGCGAGTAGTAACAAGGCCCGCCTGCAATAAAACCTTCAAGTGATGACTCATAGCCGGTTGGCGCATATCAAATACGCCACTGAGTTCCAGAACACCCAATGATTCAGTACTCAATACTCTAAGAATCTGCAGTCTCAGAATATCGCCACTGGCTTTGCCTAAAACAGCAAGTTGATCTAGAGCTTCAGTCACCGAAATCATCCCTCTTGCCCTTGGTATTAAAAGGCCGGTTCACTTGTCTGACCGTCTATCTGACGGTCAATTGCACAGGCCGCGAAGCTTATCAAGACTCTCTAAGTATATCAAAATTTTTTGATATAGATCCGAGTCTGTTTTACTAATGCTTGACTACACTTTCGCAGAACGAAAATCCCAAAAGCTGATCCGGTAATCATTTTTTTATGGCTTTACTTCATAGAGTGCTTTTCAGGTTAAAGGCACACCCTTTCCTGTTGGTTCATATTTGCATGATGTTTTTATGCATCATGAATTTCGACATTATGCGTAATCTGAAGGAGTCCTTACTCATTACCCAGCTGGGTGCAGAGATCCTTCCCTTTGTGAAGTTCTGGGTTGTGGTACCTGGTGCGGTTATCTTTTTACTGCTTTATAGCTATCTTTCGAACCGGCTGAATCAACGCTGGCTTTTTGTTGTCACCCTGCTGCCTTTTCTGGCCTGGATGCCACTCTTTAGCCATGTGCTTTATCCGAATCTTGATGCTTTGGCGCTGAATTCACTGGCGCTTTATATAAGCAACTGGTTACCGGAGAGCCTACTATTTGTCTCAGGTCTCATCCTTTACTGGCCACTGACCCTTTTCTACGTAATGGCGGAATTATGGGGTGCCGGTGTGATGTGTATCTTGCTCTGGACGCTACTAAATAACAGTTATAGTGAGCAAACTGCCACTGACGCCTACCCACTTATCACGGTGACAAGCAATGGTGCTTCGCTATTTTCAGGGCCTTTGATGATTTTCTGTATTCATCTGTTTTCTGGCGACGATAATGGCTGGCAGAATAGCATGTCAGTAATGAGCGACCTGTTTTTGATCTTTGGTGGGATCATGCTGTTACTTCACGAACTTTGTTGCCGACAGGGTTCGCCTGAGAATGGCGTCAAAAAAACAGAGTCAGCTACTGCTACTCGCTTATCATTCCTGCAAAGTGTTAGCCATCTGGGAAAGTCTCCTTATCTTATTTTAATTGCGGTTGTCATGTTTTCGTACTGTGTGGCTATTAACCTGATCGAAGTGACTTGGAAAAGCCAGCTTGTCAGACAATATCCAGACGCTTCGGACTTTTCTTTGGTGATGGGGCAGTTAACATTTTTTATTGGTGGCGGCTGTCTGACTTGCGGTTTCTTAAATTACAAGCTGCTGCATCGTAGCTGGTTCAGTGCCGCTATAGCCGTTCCTATTATCATGGCTGTAACCGCAACTCCCTTCTTCATTCTGACGCTTCTGGACAATCACTGCCCCGAATGCCATGAGTTGCTATTGACTGGTATTGTTATAGGAGGCATTAGCAACTCTCTCAGCAAAGCCGCCAAGTACACCATCTTTGATACCACCAAAGAGCTGGCGTTTATCCCGCTGGATAACGAACAGAAGCTTAAAGGTAAGGCGGCCATTGAACTGGTGGTTAGCCGATTGGGGAAATCTGGCGGTGCGGTTTTGCAGCAATTCCTGATTTTAACACTAGGCTCTTTATCAGGCGCTATTCCCTACCTGACGGTCGTGTTTATCCTGATTCTGAGTTTATGGTTTCTGGCTATTAAAAACCTGAATAACCATTATCTTCTACTCAAGAAAACCAATGACAATTGACCACCAAAAGCTGACATCCTCTGAAAACATATGTACAGAAGGCCGCTATTATGCACCATTGATCAACTTTCCTTCGGTTAGTATTTTCAGTTTTCGAGATAAGGCTATAGAATAGCCGCCATCCTTCAACTGACTGACAGACGCTTCTATCCAGATGTCGTCTGCCGTATGCTTCAGGAGCTCTTAATCTCATGTCATCACGTCGTGAGCTAGCCAATGCCATCCGCGCCCTCAGCATGGACGCCGTCCAGAAAGCCAAATCCGGTCACCCCGGTGCCCCAATGGGGATGGCTGATATCGCCGAGGTTTTGTGGCGCGATTACCTGAACCACAACCCAAACAACCCTGAGTGGGCTGACCGCGATCGCTTTGTTCTGTCTAATGGTCATGGTTCCATGTTGCTTTACTCTCTGCTGCACCTGAGCGGATATGAGCTGTCTATTGATGATCTCAAGAACTTCCGTCAGCTGCACTCCAAAACTGCCGGTCACCCTGAATACGGTTATGCACCTGGCATTGAAACCACGACCGGCCCTCTGGGTCAGGGCATTGCCAACGCAGTCGGTATGGCGGCGGCTGAAAAAGCACTGGCGGCTCAATTCAACCGTGAGGGCCACGACATCGTTGACCATAACACCTATGTATTCCTGGGTGATGGCTGCATGATGGAAGGTATTTCTCACGAGGTTTGCTCTCTGGCCGGCACTCTGGGTCTGGGCAAACTGATCGCTTTCTACGACGACAACGGCATCTCCATCGATGGTGAAGTAGAAGGCTGGTTCACCGACGATACTGTTAAGCGTTTTGAAGCCTACAACTGGCACGTTGTTCCAGCTGTTGACGGACACGATCCTGAAGCCATCAAAGCGGCTATCGAAGCAGCTCGTGCAGAAACCGACAAACCAACCCTGATCTGCTGCAAGACCATCATCGGCTTTGGTTCTCCAAACAAAGAAGGCAAGGAAGACTGCCATGGCGCCCCTCTTGGTGATGAAGAAATCAAACTGACTCGTGAGCGTCTGGGCTGGAACCACGCACCATTTGAAGTCCCTGCTGACATCTACAGCCACTGGGATGCCAAAGAAGCCGGTGCTGCCAAAGAAAGCAGCTGGAACGAAAAGTTTGAAGCTTATAAAGCCGCGTATCCTGAACTGGCCGCTGAGTTTGTTCGTCGCCAGAAGGGCGAACTGCCAGCCGACTTCAACGAACAAGCTCTGACTTACATCAAGTCCTGCCAGGAAGAAGGCGAGAAAGTGGCCAGCCGTAAAGCGTCTCAGAACACCTTGAACGCATACGGTCCTCTACTGCCAGAACTGCTGGGCGGCTCTGCTGACCTGGCTGGCTCTAACCTGACTATCTGGAAAGGTTCAAAAGGCATCAAGCGTGAAGACGCTAACGGCAACTACTTGTTCTACGGTGTACGTGAATTCGGTATGAGCGCCATGATGAACGGTATTGCTCTACACGGTGGATTTGTACCTTATGGTGCAACCTTCATGGTATTTATGGAATATGCGTGCAATGCCGTACGTATGGCTGCCATCATGAAGCAGCGCTCTATTTTTGTTTACACCCACGACTCCATTGGTCTGGGTGAAGATGGCCCAACTCACCAGCCCGTTGAACAAATGGCCAGCCTGCGTGTTACTCCAAATGTGAACGCCTGGCGTCCATGTGACACTGTAGAATCTGCTGTTGCATGGAAACACGCTATCCAGCGTGAAGATGGTCCATCGGCTCTGGTATTCTCCCGTCAGGGTCTGAAGTGTCAGCCTCGTAATGCTGAGCAGCTCGCTAACATTGAACGCGGCGGTTACATCCTGAAAGATTGCGAAGGCACGCCTGACGTCATCCTGATGGCAACCGGCTCTGAAGTAGAAATGGTGATGAATGCTGAAGCCGAACTGACAGCTAAAGGTCGTAAGGTTCGTGTGGTTTCCATGCCTTCTACTGATGTATTCGATGCTCAGGATGCTGAATACAAACAGAGCGTACTGCCTATCGAAGTTCCGGCTCGTGTAGCTGTTGAGGCCGCTGCTGCTGACTTCTGGTACAAGTATGTAGGTCTGGACGGTCGTATCATCGGTATGACCAGCTTCGGTGAGTCTGCCCCAGCTGAAGACCTGTTCCCATACTTCGGCTTTACCGTTGAAAACGTAGTGGCTGCTGCAGAAGATATGCTGGATATCTAATACTCTGTCGGCTTCTGCTCCGTCGTAGGTTGGCTTCCGCCCGAAGGGCAGAAGCCAACAAAAAAGCCCTCAAACCACTCCACACCTCCACAAAGCCAGCCCGAAGTATGCTGATGATTTTGCAGCCTCCTGCCTGATTTTCAGGTGCAGGTAGTCAAGGTCATTGTAACCACAGGCCTTGTAAATTATTCGCTTGATGACACCATTGAAGGCTAAGTCTGTTGCAACCCCTCACTTTTGATCAGTCAACCTATAAAAGCCCCATCTTTCTTCGCCGCTCGAATAATTTACTGGAACGCCAGCCATCAGCAGATTTATTCAAGCTTGCACCTTCCGTATCCTGTCGTTTAAGTGCGCGCTGCAAGCCTTCGACATACAAAGCCTTGATTTCATTTTGTTGTTTCAAGGCTTCGGGAATAGAGCCATATAACTCTTGAATTTTTGTACTGTGCTCTATCTACTCAAAAGCCGCTGTCAGTGGCGCATGACCCTCAAAGATTTCCCAAAATGGCGGACAGTTCACTCTTATTTCCAGCAGTGGAGTGAATCCCGTGGTGATGGCGAACCAAGCTTACTTGAGCATGCTTTAGAAGCTGTTCATGATCTTGTTGTAGGCTGCAAATGCCGATAAGCAGTCTCTGAATAACGTTCTCATTCGTTACATAGCACCACTATGTTCCTCATGAGACCGTTATTCAGAGACGATTTCTCGTCATTTTCACTATCAACAAGAGATCATGAATAGCTTCTTAGATGGTTGGGTACTTATATATTGCTATTTGAGATTATGGCAAAATTTAAAATAGCTTTTTAAGCTTACAATCGATGTAGAATCATTATCTGCCGACATTAATTATTCCAACTCAGGCTTAACAAAAGATGAGTATTTCTATAGCAACCAGAAGCGAACGCTTTTTTCTGGTGCTAACACTCGGGGCGTTAACAGCCCTCGGGCCAATGGCTATTGATCTGTACCTTCCAGCGCTTCCAGCTATTGCCAAAGATATGAATGAACCACTCAGCCAGATTCAATATTCTTTGAGTGCTTACACTATTGCCTTCGCTGTCAGCCAGCTCATTTACGGCCCCCTGTCTGACCGATTTGGTCGGAGGGTTGTGATGTTCCCCGGAATCATAGGCTATGCCCTGACCAATTTTTTAGCGGCATTCTGTACTGATGCCACGCAATTGATACTGGTCAGAGTGCTTCAGGCCATGTCAGCTGGTGCCATCATGGTGACCATTCCAGCAATGATTCGGGATCTGTTTCCCAGAGAACAGGTTGCCAAAACACTGTCGTCTATTTTACTGATAATGACGGTTGCGCCACTGGTTGCGCCTTTGCTGGGTGGACAGATGCTTAAATTTTTTGGCTGGCCAAGTCTGTTTATTCTGCTGGGTATTCTCGGTTGCCTGTCTATGGTGTTGGCTATTGTCAGGGTAAAAGAAACTCTGACAGAAGATAACCGGATGGTTGTACCTGCTGCACAACTGGCTATGAATTACCTGACCGTTATTCGTAATCGTGAAGCCATGGGCTGCATTCTTTGTCATGCTTTCTTTTTTGGCGGTATGTTTGCCTTTATTGCCGGGTCGCCATTCGTTTATATCGATCTGTTCGGTGTTCCGGCGGAACAATATGGTCTGCTGTTTGGTGCAAACATTGTAGCGATGGCGTTCACCAACACCCTCAATATGCGCCTTATTGGGCAATTCCAGCTATTTTCCATCTTTCGATTTGGTTGCATTCTGGCTGCGCTTGGATCATTTACGCTATTACTGAATGTATCTCTGGATATTGCCGGCCTGGCGGGCATTATGCTGCCAATTAGTGTTTCCATTGCCTGCATGGGCTTCACAGGTCCTAACTCTAATGCATTGGCTTTAGCACATTTTCCAAAATCAGCAGGTACTGCCAATGCGCTGGCAGGCGCACTACGTTTTACTATTGGTGGTATTTCTTCGGCTATGGTCGGTTTACTTCATGATGGTACAGCCATGCCTATGGCGATTGTGATGGCAGTTTCCAGTTTGTTTTCCGTTTTGTCATTATTACTGATTAAAAATGCGGGTCAGCCACTTCCTGACACAGAGACTGAGGTTCAATCGGAAATAGCCTGATTGTTCTGTAAACCCCCTTTTGGGACTTCGCCCTTATCGGGGTCTGCTTTGCGGACTCCGGTCTACGCATCTCTCCTACAGTCATTTATACTCGTTTGTCTTTTCTCTGTGCAGGAAATGCTATGACATTCAGGGTTGCCATTAATGGTTATGGTCGGATTGGCCAATGTGTACTGCGTGCATTGTATGAAAACGACTATCGCCGTGATATGGAAATTGTCGCTATCAATGAGCTTGCCAATATTGAAACCCTGACTTACCTGACACGCTATGACACAACACATGGTCGATTCCCTGCTGAAATTTCTCATAATGGTAAGCAACTCTTAGTAAAAGACGATCGGATTCATATTTACAACGAAGCTGACCCTGCCAAACTGAATTGGAAAGCTTTGGATATTGATCTGTTGCTTGAATGTTCGGGTGCTTTCAAAGATCGGGCAACAGCAGAACGTCATCTGGAAAGCGGCGCACCAAGATTATTATTCTCCCAACCTGCTCAGTCCGATGTGGATGCCACTATCGTTTATGGCATTAACCAGCATCAGATAAAATCAGAACATCGAGTTGTCTCCAGTGCATCCTGCACCACCAATTGTATTGTGCCGGTACTGAAAACATTAAATGATGCTGTAGGAATTGAGCACGGTATCATGACCACCATTCACTCAGCCATGAATGATCAACCTGTCATTGACGCCTATCACCAGACCGATATGCGGCTAACGCGTAGTGCCTTGCAATCCATTATTCCAGTTGATACGGGTTTGGCAAAAGGCATCGATCGACTACTGCCAGAACTGGCCGGGTGCTTCAAAGCTAACTCAGTCAGAGTTCCAACTATTAATGTGTCCTGTATCGATCTGACTCTTGAGATGAGTAAAGCTACTACAGAAGGCGACATCAACCGAATTTTACACAATGCCACCTTTGGTCATCTGGAAGGCATTCTGGGCTTTAGCAATGAACCTCATGCTTCCACTGATTTTAATCACGACACTCGCTCCTGTGTGGTGGATGGCACACAAACGCAAGTTTGTGGGGGTAAAATGGTCAAACTGCTCTGCTGGTTTGATAACGAATGGGGCTTTGCCAATCGTATGCTGGATGTGTCTCAGCATTGGCTAAACCGGGTTTGCAGCTGACAAAACAGAACATTTTGAGCCTCGATTATTACCGCATAAACACACAACCCTGCAGCTTTTTGTGGGGTTTCGTGAATCCCTGAAAACCATGTTGATTCAGATCATATAGCGGTTTACAACCGTATATGACCCGTTTGATATATGCTATTGTCCACACCGAATTTACTCTTTCCCGAACCAAAAACAGTTGGTTTGAAACTTCAGACCCCTCTGTTTTTGATACCGTTTTCGTAGTGGATGCATTAAAGAGAGCTCTGCATGAACGTCCTAAAAATGACTGACCTGGATCTGGCTGGCAAGCGTGTTCTGATCCGTGAAGACCTCAACGTACCGGTAAAAAATGGCAAGGTAACCAGCGATGCCCGCATCCTGGCTTCTCTGCCAACCATCAAACTGGCTCTGGAAGCCGGTGCAAAAGTGATGGCGACTTCTCACCTGGGTCGTCCAACTGAAGGTGAATACGCTGAAGAATTCTCCCTGAAACCAGTTGCTGATTACATCGGCGACTTACTGGGCAAAGAAGTTCGCCTAATCAAAGACTGGGTTGACGGTGGTTTTGAAGTGGCTGCTGGCGAACTGGTTATTCTGGAAAACGTCCGCTTTAACGTTGGTGAGAAAAAAGACAGCGAAGAGCTGTCCAAAAAAATGGCGGCTCTGTGCGACGTTTATGTAATGGACGCTTTTGGTACTGCTCACCGTGCTCAGGCTTCTACTCACGGTGTGGGTAAGTTTGCTTCTGTTGCCTGTGCCGGTCCTCTGCTGGCTGGTGAGCTGGAAGCTCTGGGCAAAGCCATGGACAAACCTGAGCGCCCAATGACGGCGATTGTGGGTGGTTCTAAAGTATCAACCAAACTGACCGTTCTGGAATCTTTGTCTACCGTGTGCGACCAGCTGATCGTTGGTGGTGGCATTGCTAATACCTTCCTGGCGGCGGCTGGCAAGAATGTGGGCAAGTCTCTGTACGAAGCAGACCTGATTCCTCAAGCCAAAGAGCTGATGGCAAAGTGCAACATTCCAATGCCTGTTGACGTGGTATGTGGCAAGAAGTTTGACGAGAACGAGCCAGCTATCATCAAGTCCGTTGATGAAGTACAAGACGATGACATGATTTTCGACGTCGGTCCGGAAACTCAGAAGCTGTTTGCTAAAGTATTGACCGAAGCAAAAACCGTTCTGTGGAATGGTCCCGTTGGCGTATTTGAATTCGATCAGTTCGGCGAAGGCACTCACTCCATGTCACTGGCGATTGCTGAATCGTCTGCTTTCTCTATTGCGGGCGGTGGTGACACTCTGGCGGCTATCGACAAATACCAGATCAAAGACAAGGTATCTTACATCTCTACTGGTGGTGGTGCTTTCCTGGAATTCGTAGAAGGCAAGAAACTGCCTGCTGTTGCCATGCTGGAAGAAGCAGCTAAATAAACGACACCAATCCACTATGATTGATGTCGTTTATGCTGGCCGGCTTACACCATAGGTAAAGCGGGTCACATGGCTGTGCTGGAAGTAAAGGCAGGTGGTAGAGCTCTACTCCCTGCCTTCATAACTTTTTAATCCTTTTTCAAAATTATCAATCCTTTTTCGTTCATATCTTGTTCATGTTACGTTGTGTAACTCTGGTAGAATAGACCTCTCTTCTTCTAGCTCAGGGAAACCTCCCCCTTGTTTTTTTCAATTGGCACTGTCGCTTTTCAACGTCAGTTACTTATAATCAGCGCTTTGCCTGAGACTTACTTATCCCGCCTGGGTTCAAAAGACAGCATGGGTGTACTACCAAAAAAAATAACAAGGATGGATTCTGATGTCTGAGTTTGAGACGTTACGTTCTGGCTGGTATCTGATTAAGACAAAAGTAAGAGAAGAACTGAGGGCCGCTACCCATCTTGAAAACCAAGAGTTCGAAGCCTATTGCCCGCAGTACCTGGAAAAGGGCAAAGAAGTCATACTCTTTCCTGGCTACCTGTTTCTCCGACTCTGCAAAGGCGATCTGGAACGTTATCATAAAATTCGCTCAACCCGTGGCGTATCAGGTATCGTCACTTTCAACAAAATGCATCAAAAAAGTATGCGCTCCGGACAGGGGGACACTCACTGTAAGCAGCGACAGCAAGCGATGCTCCCACAGCCAATTCCCACGGGAGAAAAAATCATTTCTGACATTGAAGCGATTATCTGGAGTCTGAACGGTTGCAAGAAAGAAGACAAACCAGATAGTCTGGCGTTTAATGAAGGAGAAGAAGCGGTTCACAAAGGTAATCTGTTTAAACATCTGAAGCTCACCTTCATGCGTGGTATGAAAGTGGATCGGGGGCTGTTTTTAGTTGAATACATTCAAAGCATAAGAACCAAAGATGGGGTTGAAGACCAGGTCGTTTCCAAACAGACCATGGAAATCCCTTATAAAGAGGTCGAAAAAGTTTGATTGACCCTGGCAGACTTAAACGAGAATTAAAACCGCTCTCTGATGGCAAAGCGCCTCATTCTACTACAGAAAAAGCCTATTTTCGTTACTATGGTCTGCAGCCAGAAGAACAGTTTGCAAACATCTCTCATCGCTTTGGTTATGTGGACAGCTGCGACTACCGAATTGTCGGCCATCTTTTCCAACAGCCAGAGGCGAAGGGTACCTGGTTTGTTCTGCACGGTTATTATGATCATTCAGGTTTGATGACCAACATCATCCATTTTTTTCTTGAGCAAGGGTTTGATGTGCTGGTCTTTGACCTTCCGGGTCATGGGTTATCCAGTGGACAGCCGGCCACTATCCCGGACTTTTCAGTTTATAGCCTGATTCTGGAAGATTTATACAACTATTGCCGTTCATTCATTACGACACCGGTTCACGCTTTTGGGCAAAGTACCGGTGGAGCCATTATCACTGATTTTCTTCTTGAAAAATCACGCCTGAAACAAGCCTTACTGTTTGATCAGCTGGTTCTGTCGGCACCGCTGATCAGACCTTACCTCTGGGCACTCAGTCGTTTTCAGTTTTATCTTGTTCGCCCTTTTTTACGACAAGTTCCACGTAAGTTCACCAACAACTCAAGAGACGAAGCATTTCTCAAAAAAGCCCATGAGGATGTATTAACCGCCAGAGTTCTACCCACTCAATGGGTTGCCTCCCTTGATCGCTGGATTCGACGAATTGAATCCAGCCCAATCAACATCAACCGAACCCCGCTGATAATACAGGGAACTCAGGACACAACGGTTGATGCCAACTACAATATCGCCCAACTGCAAAAGCTCTACAATAACCCCAATGTGCTATGGCTTGAAAATGCACGACACCACCTGCCTAATGAGCTGAAAGAAACCAGAGATTTCTACACTCACTGGCTGGCCGAAAATATTAATGATTAGGATTTATTGCTTATAATTCCGAGCATAATTCCATAAAGGACTACTCCTGATAATGAAATACATTGGAGCTCATGTCAGCGCCGCCGGAGGTGTTGAAAATGCCCCTCTCAATGCTCATAAGCTGGGCGCTACTGCTTTTGCCCTGTTCACCAAAAATCAAAGGCAGTGGAATGCCAAACCTTTGACCGAGCAGAACATCAGCCTCTTCAAAGAACGCTGTGATGAATACGGTTATAAACCAGAACAGATTCTGCCCCACGACAGTTACTTGATAAATTTAGGTCATCCAGAGCAAGAACCTTTGGAAAAATCCCGTAATGCGTTTATTGATGAAATGGAGCGCTGCATGCAACTGGGATTGGATCGCCTGAACTTTCACCCGGGTAGCCATTTGCGCAAAATGGATATTGATCAGTGCTTAGACCGGATCGCTGAATCCATCAATATCGCCCTGGATCGCACCAAAGGTGTTATTGCGGTTATTGAAAACACGGCAGGTCAGGGCAGCAATCTCGGTTGGCAATTTGAGGAACTGGCGCAGATTATCGATCAGGTAGAAGACAAATCTCGTGTAGGAATCTGCCTTGATACCTGCCATACGTTTGCGGCAGGTTATGACCTGCGCACCACCGAAGCCTGTGAGAAAACCTTTGCCCGGTTTGAACGCATTGTTGGTTTTAACTACCTGAAAGGCATGCATCTGAATGATTCCAAGGTAGAACTTGGTTCCAGAAAAGATCGCCATCACAGTTTGGGGGAAGGTGAGATAGGCTGGGATGTTTTCCGCTTCATCATGCAGGATGATCGCTTTAACCAGATCCCGATGGTGTTGGAAACCATTGATGATTCAATCTGGAAAGATGAAATTGAAGCACTAAGAATGCTGGCCGCTTAGGAGCTGTCTGACAATAATATCCTCGGAACTGGTCATCCCTGCCTTCGCGGGGATGACATTAAAGAAGATTAAATTAAGAAACCCGATGTGTGACTTTTATCTCGTAGGTTGCCAATCCATGGCTTATGGGTTCTGTACAGGGACTGTACGGGATCCACGTGGATGGATAGCCATGTTGAAATTAAAAGTCACACATCGGGTTTAAGAAGGTATTTTAGAGATCATTAAATGGTCAGCGGCATATCCAACACGACATTATTCAACAGCAGTTGCCCATCTTTAAGTGCCACTTCCAGGGTATTACTTTCAACCCAACTGTTTTTTACTTGATTCATAGTATCAATGCACTGAGCCTGTTTTTTTGTATTTTGCATTGTCATGCAGGACATACTCAAAAACTCACCACTCTTTGCCATAGAAGAGCACATACTGCCTATCATCTTACCTTCCGCCGCTTTGCCACCACGTTCTCTGACAACTTGTTCTCCAATACGTTTGCAACTCCAGTCAAGCAGCTCATCAGAGAGGGAAACTTTCAAAGAGCTGTTCAATGCCATAAGAAACTCTGTACTTCTTTTCCCCATCACCTCAACAGATAAACCATCTGATTCAGTAAGTTGCTTTAACAGCTGACGAGAACGGTCTGTGCCAGCCACTTCTGAAGACAGACTGATATCACCATGAGATGTTTTCAGAGTGAAATCTTCCAGAGCGAATCGAGGGTTGGTTTTAGACAGTTCCATCATAAATTTTTTGGCTGCACTGTCTGTTGCTTCAGTATTATCAGGTAATTCGGCTGCTCTTATCAGGGATATCAATTCAGTGATCGCCTCCAGGCTGAGATTTTCAACACTGGAAGAAGAGCTGAAGCCTTCAATCACCTTATCAGCCTTTATATTAGCCAGGGCCGGAATTGAAAACTGACCTGCAGAAAAATCAACTCGTGTATTAAGCAGGTTGTTTTCAACCTTCTCTTCACCATTAATGGCGATATCTTCAATACTTAAACGTTGTTGATAACCGGGTGCTTTCAGGGTCATGGAAAGAGCAGGCACACTCACGGCCCAGTGTTCAGCATTCGGTGACACCCTGACCTGAACATTATCCAATGTGGCATTGATCACAGGCTGAGTCTGTCCGCTGATGTTCCAGCGCAGCTGCTCCGTATCCAAAACAACACCTTGACTGACATCCACCACCAATTTACCAGCCACAGGTGCCTGCAACAGAGTTGCTCTGGCGGCAGAATCAACAGGTAGTTCAAAAGCATCTGTACTGAAGTCTGCCAGAGCTGAGCCATCCCAGTTTAAAGCCCCTCGAATGGTGCCCGGTAAGTCAATTTTTACTCCATGATGTACGCTAGAGTAGGTAAAATCCAGGTCGGATGTGTAGATCTCAGGTAGGTTAAAAATAGTGCTGTGCTTGATTACACCGGTAACGATTAAAGACTCGCGGGCAATTTTTTTCAGGCCACTACCTTCAAACACAATATCAACCGTGGTTGCATCAAAACCTCGTGCCATTTCGACAGACGACACTGAAAAACTGTATTTTTCGGCAACCTCTTCCAGTCGTTCATTTATGCTGTTTTCCAGCATCACACCCGTTATTGCTGGAAATGCAGCTCCAAACGCACCAATAGCCACAACAGAGCCGGCTATCAATTTTTTGACTTTACTCATCATCCAACCTTGTTAGAAATATTATCAGGACGATGATACTGATTTATAAGAGAAATGTCTTTTATTGCAGATAAAACATATTCATCCGAGTATTTTTTAAAGAATGCATGATCATTAGATTCGACCAGCCTTTACCTAATTGGAACTATAAGCACCCAATCATAGGAAGTCGTATATTTCTAAATGTATTTAATCGATCGATGAGTCTTCGTCGACACTTTGCATTCTCATAAAAATTAACGTCAAGATTTTTCCCATATCAAGATATTCATCAGAATCATAATCAAAGCCATGTTTCCTGCAGAAAAAAGCCTTTATTAGGTCATTGTAAATCCACAGCCGTTTCATATCATTATTAAGCACTGCCTCATTAACTGCTTTTACTAAAATATGACGATGTTTTCGAAAATCCAAATACCTTACTGCACCTTTCATTTCATCTTCCTGACATAGAAAACGAGAAGAAGCACTGGGTATCACATCAATACTTAGCAGGATATTCAAATACAGCTGATCAAAAAAATCTTCCACTTTTTTGTTATCGGTGTTGCTATCGGTATCACAAGAGTCAATATTTTTCAAAACCTCTCCTTTTTTCAAGTTAGAAACGCGTTCACATATGCTATTAATGACACTATAAAAATTATTCCGAGAAGAAGAGAGAACTGAACAATAACGACCATCTGGAAAAAGATGCTCATCAAATTCCTTAAATAGACTTATAATCAAACAAACCGTTTCTTGCGAGCTTAACTTATATTTTTTTAAAACCTTTATTAGATATTGACTCTCTTCAAGATCTCTCAAAAACTCATCAAGTATTTTCAGGCTTACCTGTTGATTATTTTTTCTCTCTAATAAATGCTCTTGAAAATCACCACGCATACTCTCAACAATCTTTAAGATCTTATTATTTTCCTTAAGGGTTTCATATTCAAAATGGAGTAATTGAAAAAAATAAAAACCCGGGGTGAATTCAGATTCATCTCGATCAAGTATGATTTTCCTAATCAAAAAGAGTATCTGGTGTTCTTCACCATCCATTTCTTTAAGGTGTTTTTCCTGAAGAACCATATCATTCTCCATATAACGAAAACGTCCGTGTGATACATGGTGAAAGCGAATGAAACGACAATGAAAAGACGCTACCTCAAGCGTCAAACTCTGATAGAATTTTAGCTTCCATAGCCCTCTTTCTTCAGGTTCTGAAACCCTTGATGTAATGATCCCATCAACATCCTCTTGTATGTTCGACAGATTATCATAATACCGATAAGTGCCATCAGGGTACTGCCGACCTGCAAGAAAAGCATAATACTGTATCCAACCATCTAATGTGATCAGGTCACTGTATTCATCACTTCTGAATTCAAGTCATAAGTGCATAACCCATGACTTTTCTTACATCTATCCCTGTTGACTCTTTAAATGCCTCATAAGGTGTTTTGTAGCCCAGGCATTTTCTGGGTCTGTGTTCAGCTTATCAACCGCCATGACAACTTCTTTTTCTGTGACCTTATCAAGTTCCATCGACTTGGGAAAATACTGCCTGAGCAAGCCATTAGCGTTCTCATTCTGACCTCTTTCCCACGAATGATAGGGTGCAGCAAAGTAGCTATCACACGCCAATGGAAACCTCTTCATGCTGAACAAACTCTTTACCATTGTCGTAAGTTACCTCAAGCGTCAAACTCTGATAGAAGCTTGGTTTTCCGTTTTAGCTTCCATCAGCCCTCTTTCTTCAGGTTCTGAAACCCTTGATGTAATGATCTTGTCTTGATGTCGCAAATGCTTGTATGTTCGACAGATTATCAGCTTAATACCGATCAAAGTGCCATCAGGGTACTGCCGACCTGCAAGAAAAGCATAATACTGTATCCAACCATCTAATGTGATCAGGTCACTTGTATTCAGAGGTTATGCACTTATGATCGAATTCAGGACTTGCTTTTTTAATTGCTGGATAAAGAATTGAATCTTTATATCGGACACCTCCTACCACCATTATTTTATCCAATGGTTCTTTCAGTTTTCTAGCCAACTCAATGAATGTAGAAACACCCTGCTTTAATGCATCAAGCCTAATAGCTCTAAGGCGAAACCCCGCACTCCTTAAGTCTTCGTTAAAACGTTCAAGCATAAGCCGGAAGAAACTTTTAGCCGCTTCCATTTGTTCCTCACCCCATTCTATGATAAGTCCACTTTTAAATTCACTAGATAAAGGGACAGGTATAGGAAAGCTGGTGGATGGTAAGGGGCTTTTGTACTCAAGCCTGAAAAACATAAAAACGTGATTTTTGAATTTATTTTGTCTTTCAAGCATATAATCATTTGCTTCAGAGGCTACCAACTTCATATACTCAAATAATTTCATTTCATTAACAGAGCGTACAAGTAATTTATTCAGACAAACATGTAAATATTCAGCCCTATATCGACATTGATCACCATTACAAAGCTGACAAGCTTTGAGATGCGGGGTGTGATGTTGAAATCGATTATCGTCAGGCGGCTCATTGTTTTGAAAATAGCGGCGAAACAGGATTAGACTATCACTTGCACTATTTTCTTGATGACTACGTTCACTGTTTTCTGCCGTGTTTTCTGAATGTTGATTTTCCTCCCGGCTTGTTCCACTACTTGAAGAGGGAAAACTGATAATGCCTTTAACATTAGAATCAGAAAAATCAGTCGTTATTGGCAAGGCTAACGGTTCAGATCTGAGTTTATCTGGCAGCAGAAATCGACTATCACGATGAAACAAAAGAGAATAAAAAATGGGCACAACCTGTAGAGATTTAAGATGATCCAAAAAACCTGAAGCAGAAGCAAGCGGTCTCAGGCTACTGAATATCAGTATTGTTATTGTGACAAATCTGGGCACAGTTTTCTCTCAAAGTTGCTTTGAAAAACTTGCTCTCAAGTACATTCCGTCGATTAAAGATAGATGCTTTTAAGAAAAGTGCGTCGGGATTTAGACAATAAATCCCGACGCTTCAGGAAGGTATTAGGAATTAAAACTGCTTGAGAATGTGTTCCACACTGTCGTGTGCATCACCAAACAGCATGGTGGAATTTTCACGGAAGAACAGAGGGTTCTGCACACCCGCATAACCTGTTGCCATTGAGCGTTTAAAGACAACTACCTGACTTGCTTCCCAAACCCGCAGTACTGGCATACCGGCAATCGGGCTGGTTGGGTCTTCAGAAGCCGCAGGGTTTACTGTGTCGTTAGCACCGATCACCAGTACGGTATCTGTCTCTGTGAAGTCGTCGTTCAGCTCATCCATCTCTTCAACAATGTCGTAAGGCACTTTGGCTTCAGCCAGCAGGACGTTCATGTGGCCTGGCAGACGACCTGCAACCGGGTGAATACCAAAGCGCACTTTAATGCCCTGAGCACGCAGCTTGTTAACCAGTTCTCTCAGAGGGTGCTGTGCCTGAGCAACCGCCATACCATACCCCGGAGTGATGATAACGCTGGTAGAGTTTTTCAGCATTTCTGCCACTTCTTCTGCGTTAACTTCTGTATGTTCGCCCTGCTCACCATCGGCAACGACTGTGCCACTTTCAGTACCAAAACCACCCAGAATGACGGAGATAAAAGAGCGATTCATAGCAGCGCACATCAGGTAAGACAGAATAGCGCCAGAAGAACCCACCATCGCACCGGTAATGATCAGCAGATTATTACCCAGCATAAAGCCTGTCATTGCTGCCGCCAGACCTGAATAGGCATTCAGCATAGAGACCACCACCGGCATATCGGCACCACCGATACCCATCACCAGAGTGACACCAAAAGCAAAGGCTAGCAGCACACAAATAAACAGAGCAAAAATACTGTGTTGTTGCACAAACACAATACCCATCAGAACCGCCAGCACCAACAGAGCCAGGTTGGTCCAGTGACCTCCGGGGAAAGAAAAAGGGCTGCTCTTCACTTTACCGTGTAACTTCAATGCCGCAACAATTGAGCCACTGAAAGTAATGCCACCAATGATAACGCCAATGAAAATCTCAACACTGTGAATCAGTTGTTCAGTAGACGACACTTCTAGCACAAGATCCGAAATCAATGTGCTGTTTGCTTCAATGGCACTGGCAAAACCAATAAGTACAGCCGCCAGACCACCAAAACCATTCAAAATGGCGACCAGTTGTGGCATTTCAGTCATTTGTACTTTTTTGGCCAGATGTAAGCCAATACCTGCACCAATAACCATACACAAGGTGACCAGCGTAAAGCCGGTAATATGCGCGTGAGCGAGTGTAGCAAACACTGCTACGACCATGCCGACGATACCGTAGATGTTACCGTTTTTGGCAGTATCCTGACGACTCAGTCCTGCCAGACTCATAACAAACATGAGTGCTGCGGCCAGATAGGCCGCCACCAATAATCCTTCAGACATCTCTGCGACCTCTTAATCCCGAACGAACATCTTGAGCATACGCTGGGTTACAGCGAAACCACCGACAATATTGATAACAGCGACCGTAATGGCGATACCGGACAATGCCAGCACCATGCCGCTATCACTTCCCATCTGCACCAGACCACCGACAACCACAATGCCGGAAATGGCATTGGTCACACTCATCAATGGAGTATGCAGTGCAGAGGTTACATTCCAGATCACGTAGTAACCGACAATAGACGACAGAACAAATACCGTGAAATGCTCAAGGAAGCTGGTAGGCGCAGCATTGGCAACATAACCAAAAACCAGCGCCCCCAAAGCCATCAGTACCGGCTTCAGCCAGGGCTTAGGTTCAGGTTCTTCTTTTTTTGTATCAACAGGCGCAGCTTCAGCGGGTTTGGCTGCGGGGGCAGCACTGACCTTCACAGCAGGTGGCGGCCAGGTGATATTGCCTTCTTTAAGAACAGTAAGACCACGAATGACTTCATCATCAAAGTCGATATTGATGTTGCCATCTTTCTCAGGCGTCATCAGCTTCAGCATGTTTACCAGATTAGTGCCGTAGAGCTGGGAAGACTGAGTGGGCAAACGGCTTGGCAGATCGGTATAACCAATCACTGTCACACCGTGAGCAACGCTTGCTTTATCCTTGATTGTGCAGGCGCAGTTACCACCTGTTTGCGCTGCCAGATCGACAATCACACTGCCCGGTTTCATGGCTTTCACCATGTCTTCGGTAATCAGTTTGGGAGCCGGCCTGCCGGGGATCAGAGCCGTAGTAATAATGATGTCTACTTCTTTGGCCTGCTCCATAAACAGAGCCATTTCAGCATCAATAAACGCCTGGCTCATTTCTTTGGCGTAACCATCGGAAGAATCCTGTTCTTCTTCGTATTCCAGCTCAAGGAACTCAGCACCCATACTTTCTACCTGTTCCTTTACTTCAGGACGGGTATCAAAAGCACGTACAATAGCCCCCATACTCCCTGCAGCACCCAGCGCCGCCAGACCAGCAACACCAGCACCAATCACCAGAACTTTGGCAGGAGGAATTTTACCGGCTGCGGTAATCTGACCATTGAAGAAACGGCCAAAATGATGAGACGCCTCAACTACCGCACGGTAGCCAGCAATATTCGCCATAGAACTGAGCGCATCCAGAGACTGAGCCCTGGAAATGCGTGGCACACTGTCCAGCGCCAACACATTGATATTGCGCTGGCTAAGTTTTTCCATCAAGGCTTCATTCTGGGCTGGCCAGATAAAGCTGGCGATGGTCGCACCATCTTTCAGTTTGGCAATTTCATCATCAGTGGGCGCATTAACCTTCAGTACAATGTCTGATGTCCAAACATCGTCGTGTTCTACGACAGAAGCCCCGGCTTGCTCATAGGCTTCATTGCCAAAGCTGGCCTGATCACCGGCACCGCTTTCAATGGCAACGTCAAAACCCAGCTTTTGCAACTTACCGATAGTATCAGGCGTTGCAGCAACACGGTTTTCACTGGCCTGGCTTTCACCAGGTATTCCTATCCGCATAACATTCACCTAGCAATGGTTTTTTGATTTATATCAGAGTTGTCAGGCGCTGATTCTCAGCGATTTCAGAAGAAGCTTATCCCTTACCTAAACCGGATCACACTGAGGTTGAGCCTGATCAAAAATTAGGACGACACATAGTATGTTATTTTACAGGAAAGTGGTAATTCACAAGGATTATCAGCAACATTACATATCTCTATGATGGTGATAGCAAGCAGCTGGACTAACCGATTTTTTTATGATTTCCAATTGATCTAATTGCACAGTCAACAACTTTTTTATCAATAAACACAACAGTGCACGTTTAATAGCATTTACTGACTGAAAGAACATTTTTTGTTGTTTTTTTGTATGTGATTCCACAGTAGAACAGTCCGCCACCAATAATGCGAGGTGGAAAGCTAAGTGGAAAACCACCTGAAAAATCAACGCCTTCATACAATTTTATACAATACAATTTCATGTAAAGAGTATTCTCCAGAATACATTTTTAGCCAGTCTGGAATGAGCTTCTCTGAAATTAGTTGAGCATCAATTTTTATACGACGAAACCAAATTGAATCATTTCAGGAAATGGCGGACGGTTATCAAATTCCATGTAATCCGTGAGCCGATATAAAACCAGCCCAAGAGCCGCTGCTCCGGTGAGCGCGATAAAATAAGCTTTCAGAACTCCGGCTATCAGAGTGACTGCATTCCACCTCCTGATTTTTGACTAAAACAGGTACACCACTATAGCCCAATGGTGATCCACTGAAAAATCAGCGCAATAAAACTGCGATTGGTATTATAAACTGACAGGATAACCCTCTTACTGGCATAAACCTTCCATGCGCATACTACACACATCTGATTGGCACCTTGGTCAACATTTTCTGGGCAAAAGCCGTGAACAGGAACATAGAGCATTTATTGACTGGCTGTTAACCATTGTTGAACAAAAAAAGGTCGATGCTCTGCTCATTGCCGGTGATGTTTTTGATACTGGTACACCACCGAGCTACGCCCGCAAACTGTACAACGAGTTCATTGTTCGACTGCAGAATACCTGCTGTAAGCAACTGGTGATTGTTGGCGGTAACCACGACTCCGTAGCTACGCTCAATGAATCAAGAGAGCTGCTGGCTTGCCTGAATACTCATGTCATTGGTGGTGTTGCAGAACAACCTGAAGATCAGGTGATTGAGCTGCGAAGTGCTGATGGAAAGCCTGGCGCTATCGTTTGCGCTATTCCGTTTATCCGCCCAAGAGAAGTGTTGGAAAGTCGTGCCGGAGACACAGGTGCAGAAAAACAGCAGGCGTTACAAGAAGCGATTGCGGCTCACTACCAAACCATTTTCAAGCTTGCTGAAGAAAAATCAGCAAAGACACTACCCATAATCGCCACAGGGCATTTAACGACAGTGGGCGGACAACTGACAGAGTCCGTCCGGGAAATTTACATTGGCACGCTTGCCGCTTTTCCAACCAGTGCATTCCCAAAAGCAGATTATATTGCCCTTGGTCATCTGCATCGGGGGCAAACCGTAGCTGACCATAATCATATTCGCTACTCCGGCTCACCTATTCCACTGAGTTTTGATGAGATCAGTTCTGCTAAACAGGTATTAATTGTCGAATTCAATGAGTCAACGCTGGGGGAGATTACGTCTGTTGAAGTGCCTTCATTCCGGCAGCTTGTTAGCCTGAAAGGAAACCTTACTGCCATTGAAGAAGCCTTATCTGAATTATCCATAAAGAACGAACTAACACTCTGGCTGGAGGTAGAAGTGGCTAGCGACGACTATCTTAGCGATCTTCAGGCAAGAGTCGAGCAGCTGGTATACGATTTGCCTGTCGAGCTTTTAAGAGTTCGCAGAAAACGACAAAAAGACAGTACTCAACTGACCATAGAAAGCCGTGAAACACTGGCCGAGCTAAGCGTAGACGATGTGTTTTTGCAGCGCATTCAGGATGAAGATTTGTCAGACGACAATGTTGCTCAGTTACTCAATGCCTTTAATGAAATTCGCTCAGGCATTGAAGACGAAGCGGTGGCCAACACTAAAACCACTACGGAGATTCGATAATGAAAATCCTCAGTCTCCGCTTGAAAAATATCAACTCATTAAAGGGCGAGTGGAAGATTGATTTCACCCAACCCGAGTTTGTGGACAACGGACTATTTGCCATTACCGGGCCAACCGGGGCGGGTAAAACCACCTTGCTTGATGCCATCTGCCTGGCGCTTTATCATCAAACGCCGAGGCTGAATACCATTTCAGCCTCTGATAATGAGTTGATGACAAGGCACACGGCTGAATCATTGTCGGAAGTCGAGTTTGAAGTAAAAGGCGAAATTTATCGTGCTTTCTGGAGTCAACGTCGTGCCAGAGGCAAAGCCAATGGTCGCCTCCAGTCACCTCAGGTGGAACTGGCAAAAGCCAATGGCAGTATTATTACTGACCGGATAAACGACAAGCTTAAAATGATCAGCTCTATTACCGGGCTGGACTTTGGTCGTTTTACTAAATCTATGTTATTGGCTCAGGGTGGTTTTGCGGCTTTTCTGGAAGCCAACGCCAACGATCGGGCGGAACTTCTTGAAGAACTGACTGGCACCGATATTTACGGTGATATTTCCCGGCGCGTTTATGAGCGAATGCGGGCCGAAGAAGATGCTCTGAACCTGCTTCATGCCAAAGCCAGTGGCGTAGAATTTTTATCCGATGAAGTACTGAGCAAGCTTCAGGAAGAACAAAAAGTTTTAGAAAGCGAACAAAATAAACTACTCAATCAGTCAAAAATACTGAGTCAGCAGCAGCAATGGCTTGAACAATTGGATCGCCTGCAATCAGAACAACAGAGTGCCCAACAAGCCTTACAATCTATTCTTAATGAGCAAAAGCAGGCGCAACCACAGCTACTTAAGCTGGAAGCCAGCGCTCCGGCACAGGAGATCCTGCCAGTTTATGATCGCCTGCAGACGCTCAACGTAACTGCCAATGTGAACAGAAAGTCGCTCGATGATAAACGCATTGAACAACAGCAAATACAATCTAACCTTGCAGAGCTTCAGGAAAACAAAGATCAGCTACAGGAAAAGTTAAAACTCGTTACTCAGGAACGGACTAACACTGAAACTCTAATCGCTGAACACGTGATTCCTCTGGACGAATCCATACGACAATGCAAGTCTGACATCAGCCAACATAAAAGCAGACTGGCTGAAATTAGCCAGAAGAAAAGCACCCAGGAAAAGCGGATCCACTCAGCACTGTCTGAACAAAAGAAGATAGAAACGACGTTAAAATCCGCTAATGATTATCTGCAGCAGAATGCCAGCCATAAGCAGATCGCCGGGCAGCTACCTCTCTGGCAATCACTCTTTGAACAGCGTAAACAATTACACCAGGATATCTCTCGTTGGCAACAACAGTTAAATAAGACTCAATCCGAAAACCACACTCTAAAATCAAACATTGATAAAAGCATTAAAAAACTGGAGAAGTCCAGACAACAGCTACAGGCACTCACTGCTCAACAGCAATCTCTGGCCGATGAAAAACAGTCGCTACTGGAAGAGGAAGACGAACAAGGGGTGCGCCAACAACAGCAAAACTGGATTCGTCTGCTACCCCAATATCAGCAGCTGGAATTTCTCTCGGCTCAGTACATCGAACACCAAACCGCTCTGCTCAAAGAACAGGAACGGATTAAAGATCAGCAGGTGTCTCTTAAAGGAAGCGAAGCGCAACTGATCAAACTGCGAACAGAATATCGGGATATCCACCAACAGGTTGAAGACCTGAATCGACTACTGGTTCAGGAACAGCTGATTATGGGGCTAAGTGAACACCGTCAGAAGCTTCAGGAAAATAGGCCTTGTCCTCTCTGCGGTTCTCTTGAGCACCCTGCTGTTCAGACCTATCAGAGCATCAATATTTCAGATACAGAACAGCGACGAAATGCCAAAGAGCTGGAACGACAACAGCTCGAGAAACAGGGCACTCAGTTAAAAGAGCGCGTAGCCAGCTGGCGTGGATTGATGGAAACCAGTCATAAGCAGATAGAAGCACTCACGAATCGCTTGCAGGCGATTCAAAATGATTGGGATGAAACCCGCCAGCCGCTTAACCTTCAGCTAAACATCGCAGATACTGAGCAGATAACATTTCAGGTAAGTGATGCAAAGCTACATACCGACGCCATCAATCAGCGCATTCAACAACTGGACAAGCTGAACCAGCTTTGGCAACAACAGCAACAAAAGCTGGAAGAACAGCAACGTATTACCGATCAATCTGATCACAACCTTGCTTTGATGAAACAACAGCAGAAAGGATTGAACCAACAATCTGAAGAACAGAGTGCAAGCCTGAAACAATTGCAAAATGAACTATCCAGCCTGGAAGGCAAATTGCAGGATTCTATCCAGCAACCACTGCCAGAAGTGCCACATCAAACAGCCTGGCTTAAACAGCAGGAAAATTTAAGTCGCCAATGGCAGCAAACACTTGAACAACAGACGCTTGCACAGGATAAATTACAAGGCAGTCAATCGACGCTCGATTTACTGCATCAGGAAGAACAACAGCTAACAACTCAAGATCAGGAGCTGCAACAGCAGCAACGTATTTTTCTCACCACACTGGATGAGAAACAATCCGATCGCCGCAAGCGGTTTGGTGACAAGTCCACCAGCGAAGAACGTTCACGCCTGAAACGGCTGCAGGAAAACACCGAATCTGAAGCAGCCAAACTCCACCAGCAATATCAGCAAGCAGCAACAGCGTTTAACACGCTCTCTGGCTCCATCAAACAGCTTGAAGATGATCAAAACAGTTTGCTCTTGCAGATAGAAAAAAATAAACAACACTGGCAAAAAGCACTCAATGACAGTCCATTCGCTACTGTTGAGCAATTTTCTGATGCCTTGCTATCCAAGACATTGCGAGAGGAGCTAACTCAGCTGAAAAACCAGCTTGAGAAGGCGTTGCATCAGAATCAAGGAATGCTTGAAACCGCCAGCACAAGGTTGCAGCAACATCAGAAACAGGCATTAACCGATCAGACGCCTGATGTTATCAAGACTGATCGCAAGGCAACAGAACGCCAACTGAATCAGATCAACCAGCGGCAGGGTGAAATTCGGCAGGCTCTGACCGACGATCACAATAAACGTGACAGTCAGCAATCTCTGCTGGCTGGTATTGATAAACAACAAAAGACGTACAATCTCTGGTCACAACTGAGCAGTCTGATTGGTTCGGCCAAAGGCGACAAATTCCGTAAATATGCGCAGGGGCTGACACTGGACCACTTGATTTATCTGGCCAACCGGCAACTGATAAAACTTCATGCACGCTACCAGCTGAACCGAAAACAGAGTGATGAACTCAGTCTGGAAGTCCTGGATACCTGGCAAGCCGACACAGCGCGGGATATCAAAACATTGTCGGGCGGCGAAAGCTTTCTGGTTAGCCTGGCGTTGGCGCTGGCGTTATCTGATCTGGTCAGCCATAAAACCAGTATTGATTCGTTGTTCCTGGATGAGGGCTTCGGCACGCTTGATCAGGAAACACTGGACACCGCACTGGATGCTTTGGATAACCTCAACGCCAGTGGCAAGATGGTGGGTGTGATCTCCCACGTTGAAGCCATGAAAGAACGTATTACCACACAGATCGTGATTTCAAAGGAATCCGGGCTAGGTTACAGCAAGCTTAACCAACGGTACGCAGTAGCAAATTAACAGGCAGCTTCTGATCTATACCCGATGTGTGACTTTTATCTCGTAGGTTGCCAATCCATGGCTTATGGGTTCTGTACACTCCCTGTACAGAATGACAGCTAGTAGAGGTTTTGTGCACTCTGCTGTCATCCCGTACAGGGACTGTAAGGGATCCACGTGGCATGGATAGCCATGTTGAAATTAAAAGTCACACATCGGGTGATCTATAGTAATGGTCACAGCAGATTCAGGGGCTGATCAATGGCAAATCGATTACTGGGTGATGACTTACAACCTTTTGAAGCATTTCTTCAGGATTTTTGTGATGCTTATGAAGCCATGGATACTGACCGTTTAGGTCAGTTTATTTCCCGGGATGCCGTTCACTGCATCGGCACCGGGATTGATGAAGTACTCACCAATCATGGCTCCATGATTTACGCACTGCAGCGGGATTTTGATGAGTTGTCGGCAATCAAAATTTATCGGGAAGATGCTCTCTCGGCGCTGGAGATAAACGGCAGTGTTTGTCTGAGTTGGAATCTGGCCGTGGAATACACACAGATAGCAACGCCGGAAACCGTGATATTAATGCCGCCACTGCGCTTCTCCATGGTACTGGAAAGACAGGAACAAAAATGGCGGATAGTACATGCACATATCTCTACACCTTTGCCGGATGAAGATAACCGGCGGTCTTTTCCACAGATTTAACCTAATGTGTTCACAGTCACCTGCTGATTAATATTGCAGGCGTAGCCCTGATATAAAGCGCTAAAAAAGCACTTACCTGAATTGATTGAGTTCTTTGTTATAAGCAACATCGGCATCAGCCAATTTAATATTCAACTCTTCGGCAGACAGCTCAAAAAAAGTGGTGAGTCTGTCGAGAGATGAAAATTCATTACGAAGCTTCATATTCACCCAGCTCACCAGAATCGGTCCCTGCATAGAGAGTATCTTTGTGTTATCCATGATCAGGCACCTGCCACCATTGGCTGAGAAGCCCGGTTCTGTTTGATTTTGATCCAGATTTTTTCATGGAAGGTATAACCCACTGTGTTGACCAGAGGCTCAACAATGGCAATGGCACCACCAACTGCCCAACTGCCGGTCAGGGCATAAGCTACCAGAAAAGCAATACTGAAATGCATGATTGCAAAAGTCAGGGTTTTCATCTTTTCCTCCTTCATTTGTTCTCTTCATGCAAATGATAATAGTTATCATTTGCACAATCAAGCCAATATCAATGATAGAGTTACCCTTATTGCAGTAATTTTTTCTGGGTGTAAATTATTCTCACTGGGAAATTCCCCGGTAGAAACAGGGATTATTCAAGTGAGTAGTAATATCAAGCCTGAATTCGTGCAGTCAGCGGTCAACTGGTCTCTTTTGCATGGACTGGCATTAAAAACGGGGGATGGTTCGGCTGACCACTGCGCCCTTAGTATGTCTCCCGTAAGAATTCATCAGGAACATTTTTCCGAATTAAAAAAAGCCGTCGCCCTTATGGGAAAGATGCTGCATGCTATTTCTGAAGATCATGCGTTTCTTGAAAAGTCCCTAAACGTACTGGCAAGCGGAGACATTCTTTTTGATCACCTGTTAAAGCTGCATAGCCAGATTCATCAGGCAAGCACCCCCGCCAGACGACAACCTCTGCTTATTATGCGTACTGACTTTATGGATGATGCCAGTCTGGGGCCAAAAGTGATTGAGTTCAATGGCATAGCTGCCGGCATGGGGCCTTTTGGTGAGAAAGCGCACCAATTACATCGCTATCTTCAAAGCACTCAACCAGAAGCGTTTAACCACTGGATGGGGGAAAATGCAACTCAACTTATTTCTAACGTTGCCACCACTGAGCTGGCAAAAGGCATCGCCGAAGCAGCAATCAGCATACGACAACAGCGTAGCGATAAAGGGCAGCCTGTTTTCATGATGATTGTCCAACCTGATGAAGATAACGTCTATGACCAGCTTTTATTGGAAATGGCATTGCAGGCGCTGGGCATAAAGACAGTTCGTCGTACATTCCGGCAGTTACACGATGAATTATCGACCGGTGAAGGTGACCGCCTTGAGCTAAAAGGCGTTGGAACGGTTGATGTCGTTTATCTGCGAGCAGGTTATCAGGCAGAAGACTTTATTGCCCATGATATTGAAGAGTCTTATTGCTGCGAAGCATTAGGGCAAACCCGGGCATTCATCGAACAACATCATGTCGCTATGAATGCTACTATTTCTCAGCAATTAGCCACCAGCAAGCGGATTCAGATGTTAATTACCGGTATGTCGGCAGAAGAGTTAACCCGATTTGACTTGACTCTGGATGAAGCAACACTGGTTAAAGATTTTCTGGGAGAAATGAATCCGGTTGACGAGCACAGCTACGACTGGTTTAAACGACAAGATGCGTCTGATTGGGTTTTAAAAAATCAAGGTGAAGGAGGCGGGCACTGTGTCTTTGATAAAAACATAGCACCCCGGCTGAAAGAACTGCACCAAAACCCCGAACAGTATGACACCTGGACATTAATGCGTCGTTTAAAACCGCTGCACCGTCAACATCCGGCTCTACTGGTCAGAAAAGGGCAAGCATCAATAGTAGATGACCTGATCAGCGAAATTGGACTGTTTACCGTTCACTTTAATGGTCGCCCCATGACAGACGCTGAAGGCTATGCGGGCTATCTTGTACGCAGCAAACCCTCAGGCGTTACAGAAGGTGGCGTTCACAGCGGTTCTGGCGTGGTGGATTCATTAGCTTATCTGGATTGAGGCTCTTATCGGCTCGAAGTCTGACGTTATGAACGAATTCAAAAAAACCAAGATATAACGTCAAGCTTTCCTGAGAAATTCCTCTGTGAAGTCTGAGCCATAACGACGTCGCGATCAGAGGCCTTACATGGTGTTCCCGTGAACTTCGTAAACACCATCCTTATCATCGTCTTTATGTATGTTTGTCGGTACTGTCGGATCTTTGCCCCCATGCAGGAAATGGATCGCTTAATGTTACCCAGTAATCTTTACCGCACAGCACTTCTTCTTCACTTAACAAACAATCATCAAGTGCTTGAATAAAGCCTTCTTTATCCAGCCCCTGACCAATGAACACCAGCTCCTGCCTCATATCACCAAAAGGCTCAACCCATTGCTCTTCGATAGTTTCCAGCGACTCTTTGTCGGTAGGCCAGTTATCTTTAGGAACGGCTTTCCAGAACATTCCGGCAAAACCATAACGAGCAATGCCTCCTGCCTGACTCCATTGCCCTGCAAATTCGGGTCGTGAAGCAAGCCAGAAATAACCTTTCGAGCGAATCAGCTTCCCATAGGATTCTGTGTTGTGGAGAAATTGATAGAACTTGTCTGGATGAAAAGGTTTACGAGCCAGGTAGCTGAAACTGCCAATTCCATACTCTTCTGTTTCCGGAACATGCTCGCCACGCATCTCCTGAAGCCAGCCCGATGCTTGCCGGGCACGTTCGAAATCAAATAAATTTGTACAAAGCACCCTATCAAGTTCTACCTGACCATGAGCAATTGGAACAATCTGCGCATAGGTATTGAGTGATTTCAAAATAGCCGTCAGGCGATCAATATCGGCAGGAGTCGCTAAATCGGTTTTACTGATAAGAATAACATCCGCAAACTCTACCTGGTCAACCAGTAAATCAGCGACACTGCGTTCATCCTCCTCGCCCAGTGATTGCCCTGTATCCTGTAAGGATTGCGCTTCATCGTAATCACTGAGGAAGTTAACGGCATCTACGACGGTCACCATGGTATCCAGTCTGGCGATATCCGACAGGGCAACACCTTTGTCATCAGCAAAAGTGAACGTCTCAGCCACTGGCAAGGGTTCAGAAATACCCGTAGATTCAATCAGCAAATAATCAAAGCGACCTTCGTGAGCAAGCCTGCCAACTTCTTCCAGCAGGTCTTCCCGCAAAGTACAGCATATACAGCCATTGCTCATCTCCACGAGTTTTTCTTCACTATGATTAAGGGAAACTTCACGTTGTACTATTTCAGAATCAATATTGACTTCACTCATGTCATTTACAATCACCGCCAGTTTTTTCCCCTGCCGGTTATTCAGAATATGGCTGAGCACCGTGGTTTTCCCTGCACCGAGAAACCCTGAAAGCACGGTGACTGGAAGCTTTTCTTTCTGGAGCATAGGTAAACTCTCTTAGTGACACTCCTTAATGAGCCAACTGAAATTGGCTGGCTGCTTTAGAATAGAGTAATAAAATAAATAGTGGTCACTCGACTTCTAATATAGTTGAGCATATCGATAGATATGTGATTACTTTTTCAACTCGATGTGTGACTTTTAATTTCAACATGGCTATCCATGCCACGTGGATCCCGTACAGGGAGTGTACAGAACCCATAAGCCATCGATTGGCAACCTACGAGATAAAAGTCACACATCGTTTTTTTCAGCAAGATATGGCCGCCCCTCAAAACCGTTGATCTGACTTATAATCCTTGGCGTTACTGCGATTGTAGATAGGGAGTTAGGGCTTCTACCTGATTCTAAACACATTGCTGGCAAAGCAAATATTCAGGGAATAGAGCTATTGGCGAATTTATAGAGAGAGCACTTTCAACGGTTCTGAGGCATGACCAACGTATTGTTGAATGCCCACAGTACAAACTGAGGACAATCCCACAACAATTCCAGATCATCAGCCAAAGGATGCGGCTTTTTGAAAGGCATCTCTGGCAGAGACTATTTGCAGGTATTTTTGAATATACGGATAATCCTCCAGCATGCCCAGATTTTTAGCGAATAACAGAACGGTGACCATCATAATATCCGCTACTGTGAAGCGTTCACCCGCAAACCAGGGTGACTTTTCCAGCGTGCTATTAATATAGGCAAAATCCAGTTCAAATTCTTTCTGAGCATAACCGAACACAGGTGCTGACTGATCTTCCATATGCCCAAGAAACAGTTTAAGCAAAACAGGCAACATGGCAGAACCTTCAGCAAAGTGCATCCACTGCTGATACACATAATATTCCGGAGAGCCTCTCTTTGGGCGCAGCTGGTTCTCGCCGTATTTATCCAGCAGGTATTCCAGAATGGCAGCTGATTCGATCAATACATGACCTTCGTCTTCTACAATCGGTGACTTACCTAAAGGGTGAATAGCACGCATAGCTGGAGGTGCCAGACGAGTTTGCGGATCACGATCATAATCGACTCGCTGGTAGTCAATTCCCAGCTCTTCAAGCAACCAGAGCACGCGAGTAGAACGGGATTCTTTTAAATGATGTACTTTGATCATTCTATTTCCTGATACTTCACTATTTCAGAATACCGGCGTCGGCAAAAACGACCCCGATAATTCGTTCGTTACGCCAGCTTAACCAGCATTTTCCCTGTGTTTTTACCTGTAAATAGCCCGATGAAAGCTTCCGGTGCTTCTTCAATGCCATTATAAACGGTTTCTTTCCAGGTGACTTTACCTTCGCTAATCCATTGCCCCATTTCCTGTACAAACGCTGGGTAACCATCCCAGTGTTCAAAAACAATGAAACCCTCAATCTTCAACTTTTTGATAATAACCAGGCTCAGGTTGGATGGACCGGGAACCGGTGCAGTAGCATTGTACTGATCGATCATGCCGCATACAGCTATACGACCATGATCATTCATTACATTGAGAACCGCCTCAAGATGATCACCACCAACATTTTCAAAATAAACGTCAACGCCATTCGGGCAGGCTTTAGCAATATCCGCCTGTAAATTTTCAGTGGTTTTGTAGTTAACCACTGCATCCACTCCCAGCTCAGTCAGCAGGTAATCAGCTTTCGCGTCTGAGCCGACACTGCCTGCTACATAGCAACCTTTGAGTTTGGCAATCTGACAAACAATGGCTCCCACCGCACCGGATGCCGCAGAAACAAAGACATTGTCGCCTTCTTTCAGTTCACCAATTTTTAACAGACCGGTGTAAGCGGTCATGCCAGGCATACCAAGCACACCTAAAAATGCTTGCTCAGGTACCGGTGATTCAGGGAGAAGTTGCAGGCTTTCGCCTGTGCTGATAAAAAATTCACGCCAGCCACTCATATGAGCTACTTTGCTACCAACAGGGAAGGCCGGATTGTTGGATTCAACCACTTCACCAACAGCGCCTGCATCCATCACCTTTCCAATGGCAAAAGGCTCAACATAACTCTTACGATCAATCATACGACCACGCATGTATGGGTCGACGGACATCCACAGATTTTTTACCAGAACCTCACCTTCTTTGATTTCGGAAACAGGCTGGCTGACCAGCTCAAAGTCTTCAGTTGTTGGCATGCCTTTTGGGCGCTGGCGTAAGTGAACTTCTCTACTCTTCTCGATATACATAACAATACTCTCCGGCAGATATGTGATGATCGTAATCTACGGGTTTGTCACATATGATTCCAATACATACAAATCATAATCATGATAACCAAGAGTAATATCAGATGCCTTTGGAAAAGCTGTCTACCAGCGACCTGAACCTTTTACCTGTTCTGCAAGTACTGATGGAAGAAAACAATGTCACCCGCGCTGCCGGACGACTGAATCTTACCCAACCCGCCATCAGCCGCAGCCTTGCCAGACTTCGGGTGTTATTCAATGACCCGCTATTCACGCGAACACCAAAAGGATTGACGCCCACTCCAAGAGCTATAGCACTTTCCAGTACGTTAAAAAATTCTTTGCAGGACATTAGTCGTTTAATTGAACCAGATATATTTACCCCAAAAACTGCGGCAAGAAACTTCCGCATGGCCACGACGGATTATGGGACACAGGTGCTCCTGCCATCAGTCGTCCGTCGTCTGCATATCGATGCCCCCGGTGTTAATCTTGAAGTAGTGCCCTGGAGTGAAAACCTGGTCAGTGAATACGATCTTCAGAATATCGACGTTGCAGTTTGCACCGTCACAAACACTCCGATGTCAATTCATGGGCGAGGCATTGGAGAAGACCGGTTTGTCTGTGTGATTGGTCGTTCTCACCCAATGGCTGAGACCGGTTTTGATCTCGAAAGTTATGCCCGAAGCGATCATGCACTGATTACTATGGGCGGCACACGAAAAACTGTGGTGGATTACCTGTTACAAAAGCAGGGTTTCAGTCGCCGAATTGCTCTGCGTGTTCCACATTTTGTTGCCGCTCTGGCCCTGGTAGCAGACACCAGCCTTGTACTGACCATCCCCTACGGATTAGCCAGAGCCTGCGCCCGCCATTACGATCTATGCATTCATCCATTCCCACTTAAGCAGAAAGGTTTTAATTATTCTGTGATCTGGCATGAGCGTTTTCAAAAAGATGCGGGGCATATCTGGTTCAGGCAGTTGCTTTATCAGGAACTGACCCAAACTATTAGAGAGCTACAATCTGAGAGTAATTAACACAATAAGGGTTTGAATATGAGCGATCCGGTTTACATCCCACCCAAAGTCTGGACCTGGGATACCGAAAATGGTGGTAGTTTTGCCAGTATCAACCGCCCGGTTTCCGGAGCAACACATGAAAAAGAGCTGCCGGTTGGCAAACACCCATTTCAGCTGTATTCACTCGGAACGCCCAATGGCATCAAAGTGACTATCATGCTGGAAGAGCTGCTTGCTCTTGGTATCAGCGAGGCAGAATATGATGCCCATTTGATCAGGATTGGCGATGGCGATCAGTTCAGTTCGGGGTTTGTTGGTATCAACCCTAACTCAAAGATTCCGGCTCTGGTGGATCACAGTACAACCACACCAACGCCAGTGTTTGAGAGCGGCGCAATCCTGATGTATCTTGCCGAAAAATTTTCCGTGTTTCTTCCTGACGAAGGCGCAGAACGTGCCAAATGCCTGTCCTGGCTATTCTGGCAAATGGGCAGTGCTCCTTTCCTGGGTGGTGGCTTTGGTCACTTTTATCACTATGCACCGGAAAAATATGAATACCCGATCAACCGCTATGCGATGGAAGTAAAGCGTCAGTTGGATGTTCTTGATAAACAACTGGCAGATAATCGTTACATCTGCGGTGAAGAATACACTATTGCCGATATGGCGATCTGGCCTTGGTATGGCGCTTTGGTCTCTGGTAAAGCTTACGACGCTGCCGAATTTCTCGGCGTGCATGAATACACTAATGTGCTTCGCTGGGCTGAAGAAGTCGGCAAACGTGTACCGGTTATTCGCGGCTCTATGGTGAATAAAACCTGGGGAGACGAAAACGAACAGGTACCCGAGCGTCATGATGCAAAAGACATTGATATCAAGCTAAAGAACTAATTTCCGCTATACTTTTCGCTTTTCCTTTACCCAGATCATTGAAAAGGAAAAGCGAGCCTCTCCACCGATATTCTTTTTCGGCTCTGGATATGTGCCCTGATATAATAATGGGCAGTATAACAATTCCAAAACACAGGTTATTCCAGAATGACACTGCAATCCGAAAGCCCCGCTATAGAGCGCTGCCGTCAGAAAGTTCGTCTGAATTATCTGGCAGATGAAACTACCGTTATCAGAGAGCTGATGGCAAGAGCTGACATCCCTGTTGAACAGCGCAAATTGATTTGCAGTCATGCTGCAACCCTCATCCAAAATGTGCGCAGCAGCTCTAAACCAACCATGATGGAAAAATTCCTGGGCGAGTATGGACTTTCGACCAAAGAAGGTGTCGCTCTAATGTGTATGGCTGAGGCATTGTTAAGAGTGCCAGACAGCACCACCATTGATGCACTGATCGAAGACAAAATTACTTCGGGAAATTGGGACGACCACCTTGGCCAGTCCAAATCCTCTTTAGTGAATATGTCAACCTGGGCGCTGCTGATTACCGGCAAACTGGTAGAGACCGATAACCGGGAGGGTTTGGTGCAAACTCTCCGTGGTATGGTTAGACGGCTGGGTGAGCCAGTGATTCGTACTGCTGTCGCACAAGCTATGAAAGAACTGGGTCGTCAGTTTGTGCTTGGCCGGGATATCAAAGAAGCCCTGAAAAATGCCAGAACTTACGAAAGTCGCGGCTATACCTATTCCTACGACATGCTGGGTGAAGGCGCAAAGCATGATAAAGATGCACTCAGATATCACGCATCTTATTCTCAGGCGATTAAATCCCTGGCAATGGCTTGTAACAGTGATGATATTCGTGAAAACCCCGGCATTTCGGTAAAGTTCTCCGCTATTCACCCTCGTTACGAATACGGTCAGCGTGAACGAGTTATGGCTGAGCTTGTGCCTCGCACTCTGGAGCTGGCCCAACAGGCACGTGCTGCCAATATGGGCTTTAACATTGATGCCGAAGAAGCTGACCGGCTTGATCTTTCTCTTGATGTCATTGAAGCGGTTTTATCTGATCCATCATTGGCAGGCTGGAATGGTTTTGGGGTTGTGGTTCAGGCTTACGGTCCGAGAGCCTCTCATGTGCTTGACTGGCTTTATGCGCTGACTCAAAAACTCGATTGCCAGATTATGGTGCGCCTGGTCAAAGGTGCTTATTGGGATGCAGAAATAAAGCGAGCCCAGACGATGGGGCTGGATGGCTTTCCGGTATTTACCCGCAAGGTGAATACCGATGCTTCCTATATTTCCTGTGCCAAACAGCTGTTGTCTATGTCGGACCGGATTTACGCTCAGTTTGCCACCCATAATGCCCACTCTGTTTCTGCGATTCTGGACCTGGCCAAGGGCAACGATCACTTTGAGTTTCAGCGTTTGCACGGTATGGGGGAGTCACTCCATGAGGCGGTTTTTTCTGAGGGACATACCCGCTGTCGTATATATGCTCCTGTGGGTGCACATAAAGATCTGCTGGCGTATCTTGTTCGCCGTTTGCTGGAAAACGGAGCGAACAGCTCCTTCGTCAATCAGATTATTGACACCAGTATTGATCCTGAAGATATTGCCAAAGACCCGTTTACCACGGTGGAATCTTTTGGTGACCACATTTCCAGCCAGATTTTAACAACCCCAGCCAACCTTTATGGCAATGAACGCAGAAACGCCAAGGGCTGGGATATTACTGACCCGGTTGAGGTTGAACGCCTCGAACAAAGCCGGTCAAATTTTATGAGTTGTCAGTGGCAGGCAGGTCCGGTCATTGCTGGCACTGCATCTTCTGATGAAACAACCACTGTCGTCAATCCTGCGAAACCTGATGACATTGTCGGACAAGTCATCGAAGCATCACCTGCCGATATTGAAACAGCCATCGTTCACGCCAGAAAGGGATTTAAAGACTGGTCTGATCGCTCTGTTGAAGCACGTGCCGCCTGCATTCGTCGTTTTGCGGATCTGATGGAAAAAAACGCCGATGAACTTTTTGCTTTGGCCACCAGAGAAGCGGGTAAAACCATGCTCGATGCTGTGGCAGAGATTCGTGAAGCTGTAGACTTTGCGCTTTATTATCCTGAAGAAGCTCTGCGCCTGAATGGCAATGCTCAGGCTCGAGGCATTATTGCCTGCATATCACCCTGGAATTTCCCACTGGCTATTTTTGCGGGTCAGGTTGTTGCCTCTCTTGCCGCCGGTAATGCCGTCATCGCCAAGCCTGCGCCTCAAACCGCATTGATTGCTTATCGTGCTATTAATCTGATGCACGAGGCAGGCATCCCCAAAGCAGCTATTCAACTACTTCCGGGCGGCGCTCTGGTAGGTTCTGCTCTGACGTCTGACCCACGCATTGATGGCATTTGTTTCACGGGCTCTACGGCCACTGCTCAACGAATTAACAAAACCATGGCAAAACAGCTTGCTCCGGATGCGCCGCTTGTCGCAGAAACCGGCGGCCTCAATGCTATGATTATTGACTCCACTGCACTACCAGAACAAGTCGTTCGTGATGTGATTGCTTCCGCTTTTCAAAGTGCTGGTCAGCGTTGCTCTGCTCTAAGGATGCTCTATCTGCAAAAAGATATTGCCGATGATCTTCTGGAGATGCTGTACGGTGCAATGGATGAACTGGTCGTTGGTGACCCCTGGTTACTCTCTACCGATATAGGCCCCGTGATTGATGATGCCGCAAAAGCCGGAATCGTTTCACATTGTCAGCAATTTGCCGCCCAAGGGCGTGTTCTGAAATCACTCCCAATACCCGACGGCGGTCGTTTTGTACCACCGACGGTGATTAAACTGAACGGCATTGAAGAGCTGGAAGCTGAAATCTTTGGTCCGGTGCTTCATGTTGCCACCTTCGAAGCAGACGACATTGACAAGGTTGTCGACAGCATAAATGCCAGAGGCTTTGGTTTAACCTTTGGCGTTCACACCCGGGTTGATAGCCGGGTGTCGCAGATTGTTGAACGGGTGAAGGTGGGCAATATCTACGTCAACCGCAATCAGATTGGGGCTATCGTTGGCTCACAGCCATTTGGGGGCGAAGGGCTTTCTGGCACAGGCCCTAAAGCCGGTGGACCTCACTATGTCCGCCGCTTTATGACATCACCTGCAGAGATGGTTAGCCCTCAAACCAATCCCGCAATAAAACCGGATACATTGTACTCTGCCATCTCTGGCCTGGATCACCACACCTGGATGGATGTAGAAAATCGCACTGAGATTTTGGGTAAAGTATTTGGAGAAATCACCCTCGAAGATATCTCAACGGGCCATACAGAGCCTCACGAGATGCCGGGTCCAACGGGTGAGAATAACCTTCTGACCAACCATGCTAGAGGTATCGTGCTTTGCTTGGGTCCCAATCTCGACACGGTAAAAAAACAGGCTCTGATTTCATTGCTTCAAGGTAATGCTGCAGTACTAATTGCACCCGGCGTTAATGGCATAACCCACCAACTTCAGGCTGAGGGTATTCCTGTTCAGGGTATTGATGGGCTACTGGATCCTGAAACTCTTTTGTTGGTTGACGGTTTTCATGCGGTGGTCAGTAACGCCGACGAACCTACTCTGAAGCGATATCGTCAGGCGCTTTCTGAAAGAGAAGGGACTTTGCTGCCATTGATTACGGAGACAGACTCCCCTGAACGCTTCGTTATTGAACGACACCTTTGTGTGGATACCACTGCAGCAGGAGGTAATGCCAGCCTGATAGCCATGAGCGAATAGTTGCTTTAGGTGTAGTCATTGTTTTCTTAGAAACTGTTCATGATCTTTTGCAGCTTACAACAAGATTATGAACAGCTTCTTGAGGGCTGTCCGAAAACAATGCCCTCGGAACTCGTCGTTCCCTGAAGGAGAACCGGACAATTAGCATGCAATGCTGACAAAATTCCGAGATTGTCTTGTACTCTTCGGGCATGCCCACCTACGATTTTTTGTTCAATACCACCTTTTGCGATAACCACCTTCGCGGTGATGACATTAAAAAAGATTAAATTGGGAAGTTAATTATAGCTGGCACCTATATACACAGGGCTTACGCATGAGAATAATCATTCTCATTTAGAGTGCTCGTATCCGTACCAAAAGACTGTAGAATGGCCATATTTTACGCCCGATGACTGTTGTTCCAGCCCCGTTAATCATGTTTCTCAGCGAATTATCTGATCCACGCAAGCGTGCCTCCTCTTGTGACCACAATTTTACCGATATTCTTGTGATTGCCATCTGTGCCATTATCAGTGGAGCCGATACATGGGAAGAGATGCAGGAATTCGGTGAAGAAAAAGAAGACTGGTTTCGTTCATTTCTTGAACTCCCTTTTGGTATTCCATCACACGACACCTTCTATCGTGTTTTTTGTCTGCTAGACCCTGATAAATTTCAGGAATGCTTCACTCGCTGGGTGCAGTCTGCTTACCCTGAAGCCCTTGATATACCTGACAGTGATGCTGAAATTATTCCTATCGACGGCAAAGCTATTAAAGGCTCCAGAGGGAAAGGCAAGGGCAAAAAAGCGGTTCACATTGTCAGTGCCTGGAGTACTAAACTGAGCCTTGTTCTCGGGCAGAAGAAAGTTGATAAGAAGTCTAATGAGATAACAGCCATACCTGAGCTTCTTGAAGCCATTGACCTGAAAGGCTCTGTGATCACAGCTGATGCAATCAGCTGCCAAAAGAGCATTGCTGAAACTTGCGTGAGCCAGGAAGCGGATTACCTTCTTGCAGTCAAAGGCAATCAGAAAACACTACATCATGATATTCAGGTGGCAGCTGAAGAGCATTGGCGCAGCCATCCAAAGGAAGCTATCTCTGCTACCTTTTTTGAACATGAAAATGAAGGGCATGGTCGACAGGAGTACCGCTGTTGCTGGGTTTTTGATGAACTGACAGCTCTCTCAACATCAGAAGAGTGGGCAGGTATCAAACAGTTCGGTGTTGTTCAGTCAGACCGAACCATTGATGGTAAAGCTACGACAGCCCTGCGCTTCTACATTTCCAGTAAAGCTTTTACAGCCAGAGAGATGCTTAACGCAACGCGCCAGCATTGGGAAGTTGAAAATAACCTGCATTGGATGTTGGATATTGCCTTTAATGAAGACGCGTGCCAGACCAAAGAAGAACATGCTGCTGAAAATCTATCTACATTACGGCGCATTGCCCTGAATATTCTGAAGGCTGACATCACCAGCAAGAAAAGCATCAAGACTAAGCGTAAAAAAGCTGGATGGAGCAGCAAATATCTTGCTCAGCTACTGAAGTCATTCATTGTTGAAACCTAAATGAGAATGATTATCTTCATGCGTAAGCCCTGCCTATATACACCTTTCTTTTCTTTCTTTTAGTCTTAATACGCTCTTTAAGATGTTCAGAAAAAGGCTCCCAGCCTGATGTTATCTTATTTTGAATTTCAGATTCCTTAACACTGAAATGACTCTTTGGCTCTCTTTCAAGCTGCTTTATAGTGCTGCTTAGTATCAGAGAAATAACATTCGCAAGATTCTGTTTTCGTTCTGCTTCTGAATCATGTGCGGTTGATTGTCTGGCATTATATCTGCGTGCCTGAAGATTTTCGGTCAGTTTGGCAGTTTCCAATAGATTGAATGTGTAGGGATGTAGTGTATTCTCAGCACCACTACTTGCACCGGGTTTAAAATATTTTGTACTGTTTGTACAGCCAAGCAATACTTTTCTTACTTCTTCCACTGTTCCATCTGTTTCTATTTCATCTACGCCTGCTTCATCTGTTTCTATTTCATCTGTTCCTGCTTCATCTGAGAGATGAATATTACATTCATATAACATTCGCCAGTTGAAAACATCATCCTGACTCTGTCTCTGACTGAATGCATTATTCTTATACCGATTCTGATAACGGGTAATATTCAGACTAATATCAGCCCACATGGCGAGTAATAAAATACGTTTTTGTTGATTGGTTAATCTATCAGCAGATATTATTCTGATATTTTTTTCCTGAATCGCCAACCTTTCAAGAAAGTAATGCAATCCTTCATACTCTAAAATCCCCACCAAATCATTATGACCTTTATTTTTATTCTTATTAAGGATTTCACTTAATAAAACTATACTATTCCAATCTTTTATCTTGATGATTTTTTTTAATGATGAATCAAGCTCAAGATCATATGCAAATCGAAAGATATCATATTCTGAAATCCTGCTTTCTATTTCTTTATTGTTTGGAGGGTAAACAGGAACTCTATAATTTGAATTCGTAACAGAATGCATATCAGTTGCCATATATAACTCTTTTTCAAGTTCAGAAATATCTCTCAATTTCCGCCAGTTAAATGCATTTTCCGAATAAGGTACTTTTCTATCACGATATTCAAGCTCGTAATACTGGGCCATGTGAAAGTCCTGCCATAATGAAAAAATAATGCACTTCCCTTCATTTCTGATGTGTTCCTGAAGGTATCGATAGGTGGCTCCATTATCAATTTCATAAATATCTCTTTCGACAGCTGCTTGTGTGGGTTCGAAATCAGCCAGCTCAAAAAACACATCATTCAAGTCTATTTCATAATTCCAGATTTTATTACTTACACCAAAATCACCAAGATTACGGAGTCTACCATGATCCATAACTTCATCATTAAAATTAGAAATATCAGTCATAAAAAATGAAGGAATATCATACTCTTTTGCCTTATCCATTATTTCGGCCATCGTAGGAATGTGATTAAATAATGGGACGCCACTATTGACCGTTCTCATTGATCTTCTGGTTGTATACTTAGAAAAATCATTCTCACTCATACTTTTTCTTGAATAAAAAACAGCTTCTTTTTTTATTTTCTTTATTTTTTTGACCCCCCTGATTTTATTATTTTTTTTCTTTCCTTTTATGTCAGGAGACATTTTTTTAATATAAAAATCATAATGAGTAGCATGCGTCATATTGTCGATCATACCAAACATTTGATCTATCCAACTTTCAAAGCGAATGGACATCAGGCGGCGAAATTCAGAATAGAGTATTGTGTAGTAAGTACTGCCTTTTTTCAAAGTAACAATAATGTTACCAGAAGCCTCTCGACTGAATTTGATCATATCATAAGGTGAAATCGTAAAAGCAGGATGATCATCACAGAGTAGTTCTGTGTGTAGCTTTTGTTCAAAATCATCACTTCTTATTAGTAGAGGACAATAGCCATCGAAATAAATAATTTCTAACAACTGATGTTTTCTATCTAACCATATTGTGTAATCAGACTCAGATTCCTGTACTGACTGATCGACGCTATCAAAAATAACAGATTCTTTTTCTATTCTTGTTCCGGGTGCATGAAAAACATCATCAAACTTACTGTTTAAATTAAAGGCAGGCACCTCAAATTGAATATTTTGTTTTGGTAATTTTATACTCTTCAGGTGTTCTATTTCTTTGCGGTACTGACTATGTTCAGTCTGCTCAAGTAGTAGGTTGACGGTCTTGTGCTGATGGACGGTCGGTATATTTTGATTAAACTCCGACCACTGAGACCTTTTAAATAATGACCAGGCAAGCACTAACCCATCAAAGAGTACATTGTGCTTCAATGATATTACATTGAGCTGCCCTGTCAGAGGCTGTAGCGGTTGTTGTAAAACGCCCGTATATGTAAAAGCTTCCTGACTGATGAAGCTTACTAGCATCATGCAGAAAAACTTCAGACTTCTTAGAGAAGGCAACTTTTGTCCCATTTTATATCATCTACCATCCGGTTAGTTATATCGTTTTTTTATAATTTCAAATGCGATATTTAGAGCAGATTAATATAGTAGAGAATGACGAAAGAGCCACTGACTGTAAAATAACAGCCAGTGGTTGTAGAGGTGGATTACAAAGTCAGTGTTTTTTCTCCTCTGGCAATACCAGTCTGGCCACTGCGAACCACTTCAAGCACCTGAGTTTGGCCAATAGCTTCGATAAAACCATCCAGTTTATTTTTATCGCCTACCAGCTGAACTGTGTAGGTGGTGGGAGTAATGTCAACAATTTGTCCACGGAAGATGTCAGCGGTACGCTTGATCTCAGCCCGCAATGGACCAATCGCACGCACTTTAATCAGCATCATCTCACGTTCAATGTGCGCACCTTCAGTGAGGTCAACCAGTTTGACCACATCCACCAACTTGTTCAATTGCTTGGTAATCTGCTCAATAATCGCCGGGTTGCCCTCGGTCGTGAGTGTCAGGCGAGAGAGAGAATTATCTTCTGTCGGTGCAACATTGAGTGTTTCAATGTTGTAATTACGCTGAGAGAAGAGTCCGACAATTCGGGACAGTGCGCCGGGTTCGTTTTCTACCAGTACAGAGATTATCCTTTTCATCAGGTTCTCTCCGTCTTGCTGAGCCACATATCACACATACTGCCTTCCTTGATCTGCATCGGATAAACATGCTCGCTTGGATCAACCTGGATATCCATGAAGACCAGTCGGTCTTTCAGGGCAAAGGCTTCTTCCATCGCTGGCCGCAATTGAGAAGGGTCCGTGACTTTTATACCAACATGGCCGTATGATTCTGCCAGTTTGACAAAGTCAGGCAGAGATTCCATATAAGAATGCGAATAGCGGCTGCTGTATTGCATATCTTGCCATTGTCGTACCATTCCCAGCGCCTGATTGTTCAGGTTAATGATTTTGACATTCAGATCGTATTGCAGACAGGTAGAGAGTTCCTGAATGTTCATCTGTATACTGCCTTCACCAGTGACACAGGCAACCGTGCTTTCCGGTTTAGACAGTTTGACGCCCATCGCCGAAGGCAGACCAAAACCCATGGTGCCAAGGCCGCCAGAGTTGATCCAGCGATTGGGTTTATTGAAGCGATAATACTGCGCAGCAAACATCTGATGCTGACCAACATCAGATGTGATGTAGGTGTCTTGACCAGCAGTGACATCGTACAGTGTTTCGATAACCTGCTGAGGTTTCAGAATCAGGCCATCCCCCTTGTCATAAGGGAATAAGCCACCTTCACGCCAGCCATCTACCTGTTGCCACCATTGAATCAGTGCCTGTTCATCCATTTGGGCATCGGTTTCATCCAGCTGACGTAACAGTGTATTTAACACGGCATCCACAGGCCCCACGATGGGCACATCAGCCTGAACGGTTTTAGAAATACTGGCCGGATCGATATCAATATGAATGATCTTTGCATCCGGACAGAATTTGCCGGTGTCATTGGTTACCCGGTCATCGAACCTGACACCAATCGCCAGAATCAGGTCTGCATTGTGCATGGTACTGTTGGCACAGAAGCTACCGTGCATGCCGAGCATACCGATAAACTCTGGCTCTGAACCAGGAAATGCACCCAACCCCATCAGGGTGTTCGTCACCGGGACATTAAGCTTTTTGACCAGTCTGGTCAGCTGTTCAGACGCATCGCCCATAATGACACCGCCCCCGGCGTAGATCACCGGCTTGCGAGATTTCATCAGCAACTCAACGGCTTTGCGAATCTGACCATTATGTCCTTTGGACGGTGGGTTGTATGAACGAATTTTGATTTTTTCAGGGTATTGATAATCAAACCGCTGATTGATGTCAGTGATATCTTTGGGAATATCAACCACTACAGGGCCAGGGCGTCCCGTCTGTGCCAGATAAAATGCTTTTTTGATGACTCCAGGGATATCTTCAGCCCGCTTGACCAGGAAGCTGTGTTTAACGATAGGTCGGGAAATTCCCACCATATCAACTTCCTGAAACATATCGCTGCCGATAAATGCCGATGGTACCTGACCCGAAATTACCACCATAGGAATGGAATCCATATAGGCAGTGGCAATGCCCGTAATGGTATTGGTTGCACCCGGTCCGGATGTGACCAGTGCTACACCCGGCTTGCCGGTCGCTCTTGCATAACCATCGGCCATATGAGTGGCCGCCTGTTCGTGGCGAACCAGAATATGGGTGATTTTATCCTGACGAAAAATAGCATCGTAAACATGCAGCAGGGCGCCGCCAGGATACCCGTAGATATATTCTACTCCTTCATCAGCAAGTGATCGGACTACCATGTCCGCGCCGGATAATTGCTCCACTTCGTTACCCTCGGCTTTCTCTTAGTATTGGAATGAATGAAACCGATGCAACCGATGCCTGTCAGGCGAAAAGACACACCGGATTTTTTGGACATACACTATCCAGGTTGCAGCCAGGCTGCATGTGGCTTTCGATTCTGGCTTGCAGAACCTCTACATTCCTGTGCGGGTAGGAGCAGTGCAACCAGAACTGCCTTGGCAAAGGTCGTAGACTGGCACACTAAGGAATGCTATCAGCCTAATTCACAGGTGAGTGCTTAAGGTTGTCGCATACATCTCATCAAGCTTTTTGAGGTCAATGAGAGTGCTAATTCTTTACTCTCATGCGATATCAGTCAATATAAACCTGTATATTTATTAGGGTAAATACCCAACACCGAAAAAAACAACGATAATATTCTTAAGAATTAAAGTAATAACGAACAGGGATAGAACGATGAAAAAATGGTTAACTATTATGCTCATTCTCACGCCTGCTCTCGTCGCTGCAAAGCAGATTTACAAATGGACTGATGAAGATGGTGTAGTGCACTTTTCATCCAAACCAGTGGATGAAACTCAGACGCATGATCTGGTGCCCCTTCCCACCGTACCGGCGCTCAATTCCGGCACTACCAAAAAGAAAGCAGAAGCTGCCAGCCGTTCTGTCACAAAAGATACGGAATTTGTGTCTGAGGAGCGCGAACCTACTCAGGAAGAAATCGACTATTGCAACAAGCTGAACGACAACATACGGGCACTTATGATTACCCCCAGAGTCAAAATAGAAAGAGACAATGGCGAGTATGAGGTGCTGGATAATGAAGGACGCAAAAAAGAGATAGAACAACTGAAAGCGTTGAAAAACGATTTTTGCTGATTAAATTCAGGGGGATCTGGCTGCTGTTTGAACCTAAATTTAGTGGTTGGATGTGGATTTTCTGGGAAATTTCAGCGTTCTACCAGTTCACCCAGAAGGTGATTGGAGAACGCCTGAAAAAACCTTAATTTCTATAGTCAAGAGAACACTTCAAGCGTCCAACTGCTGAATTTAGGTTGAACAACCGGAGCCACCACGCTAATTCATAATCCGGTCAAACTCTTCTATCAGCGATAACAGCGGATGCGCTTCCAGCTTTTCTATCCTCAGCGCTTCTTCTGCGTAAGGCTTCATATTGGCACCTTTCGGCAAACGTCCGCCCTGATCGAGAATTGCCCGAATTCTAGGTATAAATATCCACTGCAACCACTGACTGAACGCCAGAGTATCCATACAGAATGGCGTAGTACTATTTATAGCGTCGGGTGATGGCGGCATAGTCATCCAGACATTCTGACGACGCAGCTCCTGTTCAATTTGCTCCAGCAACAGGATGACTTCTTTCATAAAAACCAAGCCTTGATCTTGTCTAACATGTTGGCATCGTCTGCCGGGGTGCAACCACCATAGGTGGTTGGCACTGATGAAGCAATATAAGGAAATTGTCGTGCACCTTCACAATATTTATGGCTGCGACGATTGGTGGCCGGGTCGACCCAAACCACTTCCAGGTCAGCATCCTTCAATGGCTTCACAGACTCCAGTGGCACACTGCTCATGAACCGGCTCCACACCCTAAGAGCGCCAGTGCTGCCGGTGAGTTTTGTCGGCGCATTGTTATCATTGCCCAGCCAGACCACTGACATCAGGTTGCCGGAATAACCGGCAAACCAGCTGTCACGCTGATCATTGGTCGTCCCGGTTTTACCGCCCAAACGAATTGTTGATGGGATGGACTGGTAAGCCCTGCGACCCGTGCCTTCTTTCATACCAATTGACATAGCGGTTCGCAGAAGCTCCATTGGTTCAGGCTCGATCACTCGTTCAACAGAAAGACTGTATCGTTTGAGTGCTTTACCCTGGTTATCTACGACGGCATCAATAGCCCGAATCGGCATACGAAAACCACCACTGGCAATAGTCTGATACATGTCGGCAACCTCTATCGGTGCCAGAGATGCAGCTCCCAGCAATACTGATGGATAGGATGGCAGTTCTTTACTGACACCCAGTCGTTTAATGGTTTTCAGAACCTTATGAAGGCCAAGCTCAATCCCTGTATAAGCTGCTGCCTGATTGTAAGATTTGGCCAGCGCCAGATACAATGGCACATCACCATTGGATTTTCTGTTGTAATTCTCAGGCTCCCAGTAACGTCCTTTACCACTTTTTATTTTTATCGGAAGGTCGTGGACGGGGGTCGTCAAAGAGTATTGTCGGGGTCTTTCCAGTGCGGTTAGATAGATGGCTGGCTTTAACAGTGATCCCACCGGGCGATACGCTTCGATTGCGCGGTTAAACCCTGCGTATCCCGGATTTTTATCCCCCACCAGTGCCAGTAAATTACCGGTCTGGGCAGAAGTGACAATCATCGCTCCCTGCAAAGTATTACTACTGTCGAGTTGCTTTAAGATTTTGCTAACACTGGCCTGCGCCTTGCGCTGAATAATAGGATCCAGGTTGGTAAATATTCTCAGCCCTTCACTGGTTAAATCTGACTCGTTGTAATCATTCCTCAGCTGTCGTTTAACCAGATCAATATACGCCGGAAAAGCGTTGGTTTTTATCTGCTCTCCGGAGACCACTCCAAGAGGCAGTTTCTTGGAACGTTCTGATTCTGCTCTGGGAACGATTCCACGGTCCGCAAGGACATCAAGCACCAGATTACGTCGCGCCTTTGCTCGTTCCGGGTGACGACGGGGGTCGTAATACGAAGGTCCTTTGACCATGGCAACCATCAGGGCAGTACGGGCAAGATTCAGTTCCTGCAACGGCTGAGCAAAATAAAACTGACTAGCCATTCCAAAACCATGAATGGCTCTGCGCCCTTGCTGACCTAGATAAACTTCATTCAAATAGGTTTCAAGAATGTCATTTTTTGAATAACGAAATTCCAGTAACAGCGCCATCAATGCTTCTTTCACTTTCCGAATAATGGTTCGCTCGTTGCTGAGAAAGAAGTTCTTCACTAGCTGCTGAGTAATCGTACTCCCTCCCTGCACTACTCCACCAGCTTTGACATTAATTACCATGGCGCGGGCAATAGATGTGAGCGACACACCGTAATGGTTATAGAAATCGCGATCTTCGATAGCCAATAATCCGGGAATAAGGTAGCTCGGAGCCTGGGAAGCCCGAATCAACAAACGGTCTTCATAACTAGCGGGATAAATCCCGCCGATAGGCTGAGGGTCGAGCCGGACTAGAGAAACACGTTCACCTTGCTGCCCAGTTAATGACGAAACCCGGCTTCCTGAAAAATGGACATTGGCATAGCGAGGGTTTTCAGTGCCATCGGGGAAGTGAAACCCCCTGCTGTAAATAACAAAACGATTGCTGGCTCTGGAAAAGGTGCCAGGGCGGGATACGGTTTGCACAGCCTGATACCCCTGACGTTTCAACTGAGCCTGAAGCTCATCGGGTGCGATGAGTCTGTCTTCATGCAATTCCACAGGATGTGCATAAACCTTGGCCGGAATCGCCCACTTTTTACCCTCAAACTGTCGGGTAACAGTAGCATCAAGATACGCCATGGCCGCAAGCAATAACACCGAGCCGGTAAAACAAAGTTTGAGAAACAAGTTACCCCAGCGTGCAGAGGGTTTGTACTTCTTTTGAGCAGACCTGTTTTTTGTCTTCTGAGCAGTTTTTTTCACCATAGCTTGATTATACGTGAACCCATACGGCAGCCAATGGGGGCAAGCGCAGATTCTGGTCTACTCTTATGTCAATGACATCTGACTTTCAAAACAACACAAAACGAACAGTCTCTGGTAAGGACGTCAGAGTAAAATTAAGGAATCTAAATGGCGACTAATCTCATTGAATTAAAAAATCTGGGTAAAACATCAGTACAGTGGTTGAATGCGGTTGGTATCAGAACACTTGAACAACTCCATGAAACCGGCTCCGTTGCTGCTTATTGCAAAGTACGTGACCGGGGCTTCAAAGTCTCCAAGGTTTTATTGTATGCCATCGAAGGCGCTTTAGAGGGCGCACACTGGAACGAGCTTAATGCAGAACATAAAGCCCGTCTTCTTCAGGAAGTCAATGATTACCGTCCATCCTGAATGAAGTCATCATCTGCTTCTACATACCTGGCAATCCGGATCAGCTTGCAATCTCATCGTTTGCCATTGCATCGTAAGAGCATCGAAAATCATCAGCCGCCCATTCAGCGTATTACCAGCACCGGCAATGAGCTTGATGGTTTCCAGCGCCTGCATTGTGCCAATAGTGCCAACGACCGGACCAAGAATACCAGACTCTGAACAGCTCAGTTGCTCATTACTTTGTTCATCGTACAGACAGCTGTAACAAGGTGTGCCTGGATGCCGGAAGTCATATACCGCCAGTTGCCCGTTCATTTTGATGGCTGCACCGCTGACCAGTGGCGTTTCCGTTTCAAAACAGGCTTTGTTAATGGCAAAGCGGCTGTTGAAGTTATCGGTACAATCAAGCACCACATCAGCTCTGCGAACCGTGTCAATTAAGTCTTTATCATCCAGAATCGTCTGCCGGGTTTCAATGGTTATGTCAGGATTCATAGCCTTCAGGCGCTGTTCTGCTGCTTTTACTTTTGGCTGCCCCAGATCATCCTGAGAAAAAAGCACCTGCCGTTGCAGGTTGGTCTGATCCACGGTATCAGGGTCAACCAGCATCAATGCGCCGACGCCTGCCGCCGCAAGATACTGCGCAGCCGGACAACCCAGCCCACCAACACCAAGAATCAGTATACTGGATGACCGAAGCTTTTCCTGACCGTTAATATCAATCTGGGAAAGCATGATCTGTCTGCTGTATCGCAGTAACTGGTCATCGCTTAACATTGTCATCCGCCAATCATTCCTCTGAAGCAACCGCTGTGTAGGCATCAGCATCCAGCAGGTTAGCCAGTTCACTTCGATCTTTAATCTTCATTTTGAAGAACCAGCCGTCAGTATAAGGGGCAGAGTTAACTGTTTCCGGCGCTTCTTCCAGAGCCTTATTAACCGCAATGACTTCTCCGCTGATCGGTGCATAGATATCAGAAGCTGCTTTTACAGATTCAACAACACCCGCTTCATCACCGGCAGAAAGCTCAGCACCTTCTTCAGGTAATTCTACAAACACCACATCCCCAAGTGATTCCTGAGCATGGTCAGAAACCCCGATAGTCACTGTGCCATCTTCTTCCTCTCTGACCCATTCATGAGAGCTGAGAAATTTTAATTCAGAAGGAATACTGCTCATCAAAACATCCTCGTCAAACTATATTGATAGAGTTTTTATAATTGAAAAAAGATTCTAACGGCTTTGTCGGTAACTTTATAGCATCTGTACAGCTAAGCTTGTGATATGCAACACTGGAGTAATTGTTTGAATATTTGCACCGGGTGGTTACAAGGAATGTCCATTAATCTGGCGACACAATGCAATATCAGTTCACTGATAGAGTTAGTTCAGTTACTGCGGCAAATGGAAGACGACAGTTATCGTAAAACAACTGAACACTCTGTGAGCTCGATAGGCGCTCACTGTCGCCATATTATCGAGTTTTACCAGTGTTTTTTTCAGGGGCTTACTTTGTCCGCTATTGATTATGACAGACGTCAGAGAGACTTGAGGATTGAATATAGCCGAACAGTGGCTATTGAAGAACTTGAACATCTTCAAAGACAACTGGGTGAACTCAATGACACAGCTATCCCTGAGCATCTTGCTCTTAATGCTCAGATTGATGAAAACCTGCCTTCTGTTTGTTGCAGCTCCAGCGTAATCCGTGAATTATTGTTTCTGCAAAATCACAGTGTTCACCATATGGCATTGATTTCGATGCTTCTTCAACGTTATGGCAAATCCGCACCAGCAACTTTTGGGTTGGCAAACTCCACACGCATTTACCGAAAATCTCAGGCAATCAGTTAAGCCTCCGTTTTATGATGCGCCCGGAACTGACGAGCTGGCTCTACTCCCATGTACTTCTCCAGTGTTCTGTCGTTCACCTTTAGAAGATCGACAATAATCAATCCATCCAGTGCATTATTGAAGTCAGGGTCAACATTAAAAGCAGCCAGCTCTCCACTGAGCTTCAGATATTGCTTTAGAAGTATGGGAATGCCTTTGTTATCTTTCTCGATCTGTTGAACCATGTACGACAAATGCTCAACATTCTGAACCCCTTGCAAGTCCTCCTCGAACCAAAATTTGCCCTTGTTTTTTAAGGGGGTTATTGGGGTAACCAGCTCCGTCAGAGCCTGATCTGAATTATTCACCGCCAGACAACCTGCCATTAATTGCCTGGACACTTCACTGTAATCACTACTAATGCTCACCGGCCCAAAGAGAACTTTATATTGAGGATTGACTCCAACATAAGCACCAATGCCTTTCCAGAGCAGCATAAGCGCACTGAGACTTTTTTGATACTCAGGCCGAACAAACGAGCGCCCCATTTCCAGACAGGAACCCAAACGGTGAATAAAGTTAGCGTGATAACGAAACAAACTGCGGGTATAGATGCCATGAACACCATGGGTTCTGAGTATGTCGTCTACTCGCCCTATACGGTATGCACCAACTACTTCCTGGGCATTCTGATTCCACAGAAAAAGATGATGATAATATTCATCGTATTGATCCAGATCGCTGGACTTGCCAGAACCTTCCCCCACCTGTCGGAAAGCAATCTCCCTGAGCCGGCCAATTTCTGCCAAGACTTCTGGCATTTGACGTGCTGCAGCGCAATACACCTGCATCTCACCTTTATCAATCAACAAACTGTCTGATGGCAGAGCAGCGATTTCGCTGGCTAACTGTTTACTCGGTACCGCCTCATCAACCCTCTCACTTTTTTCTGTTGAGCAGAATGCCTGTTCGGTGCTTTCACCCAGATTACGAGTGGACAATAAATAAGTATTCAATCGAAGATAGCTTGTCGCTGCAGCCTGAGTTGGAAATACCGAAAGCTCAGAACTGGAAATGGTTTTTCCAATTCTAAAGCCAATAGTCTGACCTTTTTTATTAATCAACTCTCTGATCAGTCGTGTCGTTCTCAACAAAGGATGAATCATCCCCAAGCACTGAAACAGCCAGGGATTAGCTCCCTCTACAAATACCGGTGTGACCGGAGCACTGGTTGACCTGGCAATAGTAGCCGCAGTATGTCGCCATTTGGGATCGACAACCTTATTCAGTTTGAGGTTATAGCTTGCGACCTCACCGGAAGGAAATATTAACAGCTGATGGCCGTCTTCAACCCATTGCCGGGCTTCTTCTACGGCTTTACGATTTTTTTCTCTGGCGTTTTTGCTCAGTATATCAACGCCAATAAATAGCTCAGCCAGTTCAGGTATTTTGCAGAGCATTTCATTGGTTAAGAGTTTAACGTCCGGGCGCTGTTTCAATAACAGGTCTGCAAGGGCAACCCCTTCAATACCACCAAAAGGATGATTGGCAACCACTACAGAAGGGCCGGATGTCGGAATGGAATCAGTCACTCCGGCTGTCACCTGATACCCAACCTGAAAAATGTCCAGCACAACAGGCAGAAAATCTGCGCCAGTATGGCGTCCATCAACATGTTTGCTATAAAGAGAATCGAGCTTCTTTAATCCCAGCCCCCACTCAGCGATATTTTCCAGAATTCCAAAGGGCGTATTGCGAGGTAGTCGAAAAGGCGAGCTCTGCATAGTCTGCATAGTCTGCATAGTGTACCTTGGCTATTGTTATATATTCACACTGACTTCTATCTATAATGTCGAAGCCAGCGCTGTACAACAACAAGAATATGCAGGGTAAATGACAAAATCATTAATTATGGATAAGTTTTTTAATACTCTTCCTCGATAAAGAACCAGCGTTTTATTGCATTATTAGTGTCCCAGAATTCCAGAAGTGACAGAAAAAAAGCAGACGCAAAAACTGCACAGGCGTTATAAAACAATAATCCAGCATCATCTCCAATGATATTACCCATGTCATCAAACTCTGGCATGGTGATGCCCAGAGGTGTAAACAGGTGGAAGAAAACCGCACCTGCCATAACACCAAAAGCAATAATAGCGCCATATAATCGCAGTGCTGTAAATAACAGGATTGAGGCAATCAGCTCAACAATCCCCACACCATAGGCTCCATAATCTGCAAACCATTGAAAACCGGACCAGTCACCTAGTACGCTAAATATATGCAGAGTTTCATAGGAGTCTGTGAATTTGAAAAATAACGACTGAATAAACACAACCGCAATATAAATTGAAAAAACCCATCGAGCTACCTTGCTCATCATTGCATACCCTCCTGAGGCTATTTAATACCAATCGAAATTTACATCTTGATTGATACAACCTGAAAAACGGAAGAAACTTACGACAGTGCCACTCTATTAGCTGACAAGAAAAACATAGTCTCTGAACCGCATTCGGTCAATTTTATCTCTCATTTGCTCACAGCATATCAGGCCAGTTTTTATCAGCCTTTTTAATAAATCCGGAAACATCTTCAAGCCAGGCATCTTGAACTGAGCGGTCATAATTCAGATATAACTTACCATCGACAACCTTCCAGAAATTAGGATCTCCGGGAGCTCTCTTTTTTTTAACCGCCACAGCCCAGGCACAAAAGCCACCATACTGTGGCATATATTGGTCAGGATTATTTTTAAACAATTCAAGGTATTCAGCGTTTGAAAAATACCATTCAACACCTTGAAATTCGTATTTAAATCTCGGTTCGCCTTTGACGGCTTTCCCTTCCTCAAAATAAGCCACCGTATCATAGCCACTGACGGCCTTATTGCTGAACCATCCGGTATAGATATTCTTTTCGGCTGATGCATTAAAACTCATTGCCATTAATACCAGTAGCAGTGCACTCCATTGCCTGTACATATTCATTCCCCTTGTGTTAATCCGTATCCGGGTAACGCCTGACCAGATTCCGCTCCTTCAACCAGCTTCTTATTAATTGCAGTATCGAAGGCGATTTAAATCCCCGACGCCTGTTGATTGACCCCAGTTTAAACAGCGTCCGATATTGAAAAAATAACACCCTGAATACTTCCAGCAAAGAACCCCGGCAATCCCAGATATGAGCAGCTTCGCTGCTGGCTCCATTTATCTCCAGAATATAATATGCCTTGCCATCCATTAAAGCTTCAATATCCCGGAACTTTATATCAAATCGGCCATAATGGAATTCAGGTAAGCCCTGACTGACCTTATCCAGTGATTTTGTTAACTGTTCTGTAATATATTGTCTACCATCCCGAAAAATAGCCCCTCTCGAATGACTGCCAGCAAAAGCCAGTTTATAAGGTTGCCCATCAGGCAGAATCTCTTGAAGACGATGCTGGTGCCTTGGTAAATACAAGTGTTTTAAATACCGAGCTCTGGAATCAGCCTCAATCAGTTGCTGTAATGTTGATTTACCATCACCAATCACATAAGGCTGATATTTCAAGGTGATAGAAAATATTTCGCCTTGATCTGAACCAGGATAGCGAATATAAAATACGCCTGCTTCTGCTTCATAAGGCACCATTTCCTGCAGAATAATACCAGCATCCACAGGGTAGCTATTAATGTAGTCTTTCAACTGATTCACATCATGGATAACCTTTACGCCAGCACCACGACAGCCAATATCCGGTTTTGCTACTATAGGGAATTCTATTTTTTTATTAGTCATCCACTGTTTTGCTGTATTAATTTTCTTTTCCAGTGGACTTTGATACTCCAACAAGAGCCAGGGAGCTATCTTTTCATCCGCTTCATCAAAAGCTTTGGCGCATATTTCAGATTTTTTCTCTCCTACCATACCACTCAACGAAATTTCTGGATTGGCCAGCAGCGGCAGACTAAAACCTCTGTATTTCAGAGATAACCAAAGCCATTGACAAGCAACAGGAATATAAAAAACAAAACCCGGCCAGAATTCAAAAAAAGAAATTGGCTTACTGACCTGCTCAAATACAGGCATGCCTCTATGCATTACCGGATCTTCAGCAAGCTTTTTAGCCCGTTTTACACTGCCGACGTTTTTATTAAGAACAGTCTGATCCATCATCGTTTTCCCAGCTGCCAGTTATTGTTTCTTGGTTTGCAATACATCTGTGGCCAAACACAATCAAGACAATGATTAAAGGGAGTATTAGCCACTTCCAGCCAGAAAGGTCTGACCAGAACATCGTTCCAAACCAGTAAAGTCCAAAGAAAATAAATCCTGTCCAGAAAAAAGAGGCTGCACCGGTCAACATACTAAATTTTAAAAAGGAGAAGCGGAAATATCCACAGGCCAGGTAGGTTGGAAGGCGCAATCCGGGAATCAGGCGCACCATAAGTACTGTCATGATCATTCTTCGTTTCAGCCATAATCCCGCCTGATTAATCCGGGAAGAATTTTTCCATCTCCCCAGAAAAGACCACTTTTCAAGAGCAGAGCCCAAACCAAACAAACCAAGATCACCGGTATAAATGCCAAAAAATAGTGCCAGAAAAGCCAGCTCCGCACCGATGACTCCATCAGCACTTAATAGAGCGGCGGTCACAATGGCGGCATCTTCAAGAATATAAGTCCCAAGAATAATAAGCAGCGCTAAAACCCAGGGTTGCTGAGCCGATTCCATCCATATCTGAAACATATTTGCAGGATCTTTAAGCAAGTCTATTTCTGCAACCATACTTTGTTTTATTAATGAAATACAGGTGCCTGGAATGACTACAACATTTTTTGCCAGAACGTTAGCCTTCAGTTTTTTTCTTATCTTCCAATGGGCTGCTGCGAGCAACTTATCTTCTGAAACACGACTGATTATTGGTTTTGAAGAAATTCCCTATTTAAAACTGGGCGGTGCATCGGAAGCCACAAAATATATCAATGCCCAGTTGAACAATCAGGTAACACTCCGGCTTTTACGGCCAATGGGGAATTCAGCCATTCTGATTGAAATACCCGACTCAAAAACGGACAAGTTACCAACACTGATGAAGCAAATCATGCAGATCAATAATGTTCAGTATGTCGATGAAGACACACCAGTCACTCTCTTTGCACCCATGGATTTCACGACTCCCGATTCCGAATAACTAACCACAGATTATTAACCATGAAAACAAGGATTGTTCTCGTTCTTACCGCCATAGCCCAAAGCCTTAATATGCCTGCGTTACAGGCTGCGTCTGTAGGGCAAGCCATGCTCAACCAAACAGACCGCATTGTCGTTCGTTACCACCCGAAACCCACTGAAGCTAATGCACTGGCATTTATCAAACAGGGCATGACCAGGGGCAGCTTTGGCGTTGCTTCTGGTAAGCGGAAGGATGTTCTGGATATTGGTGAATCTCTGAGCCTGAACGATGTCAAAATGCTTGCAGATGCGCTGGCTGATGATCCGCAGGTCGCTTATGCAGAGCCGGATTACATTATGCAAACCATGCGAGTTCCCAGTGATTCCCGCTACAACGAGCAATGGCATTACTTCGAGCGAACCGGTGGTATCAATCTGCCAGCAGCCTGGGATATTACTACTGGCAGTTCCGATGTTGTGGTAGCAGTGGTTGATACGGGTGTTAGAAGCCATCCCGATATTGTTTCGAAACTGCTTCCCGGATATGACTTTATCAAAAACATCAATAGAGCTCATGATGGTGACGCCCGGGATCCTGACCCCAGTGACCCTGGCGACGCGATTAATGCCGGAAGCTGTAGCTCACCCGGCCAGCCGCTAATTCCATCTGAAGACGAGAACAGCAGCTGGCACGGGACTCATGTTGCCGGCACGATTGCGGCCACCACCGATAATAATGAGGGCGTTGCCGGTGTCAGCTGGGGCGCAAAAATTCTGCCTCTGCGCGTCCTAGGGTTATGCGGTGGATACAGCTCCGATATTATTGATGCCATGCGCTGGGCTGCGGGATTCCGTGTGTATGGTGTGCCTGCTAATACAAACCCTGCAAAGGTCATCAATCTCAGCCTGGGTGGCTCGCACCGCTGTTCTCGCAGTTATCAGGATGCCATTAATGAAATCACCAAGGCTGGTGTAACCATCGTAGTGGCTGCTGGCAACAATGCTGAAAACTCAGCATCCACTCAACCTGCTAACTGTAATAATGTCATCAGCGTTGCGGCTACTAATCGACAGGGAACTCTCAGTTACTACTCTAACTTTGGTCAACTGGTTGATATTTCAGCACCGGGAGGGTCATTTTATGCCACTGCCAGTTCCGGCGTTCTTTCCCTGTCGAATTCAGGCACCGATGATCCAGTCAGCAGCACCTATAAATACCTGCAAGGCACCAGCATGGCGGCCCCCCATGTAAGCGGCGTAATTTCATTAATGCTCTCATTGCGACCAGGCCTCTCTCCGGCAAGGATTGAAGAACTGATAAAAGCCAATGCCAGAGCCTTTCCCGCAGGAAGCACATGCCAAACAACTCAGTGTGGCAGTGGAATCATTGATGCAGCTGCAATTTTACAGGCTGTTAAAAACGCACCGATGTAAATAAAAGCGCATAATAAAAATACACAATGCCAGTGAAAATTGGCTAGCGTTTAACATAGAACTCGCGGGGGAAGGCTGGCAGTATTCCCTATCTCAATATTCCATGGAGCGGAATCTTGAAACAACATACACCCACGCTGCTGGCAAGTGCCTTTGCTACTCTCATAAGTCTGCCTGCTATTGCTGAATCTCCTGTCTCTGAAGATGATGAGCTACTGAACTTGAGTCTTGAAGAGCTGATTTCCCTTGATGTTCCCGATGTCACTTCGGTCTCCCGTAAGAAACAACGGCTGATGGACTCCGCTGCCGCGGTTTATGTCATTACATCAGAAGATATTCAGCGCTCCGGTGTCACTTCAATCCCTGAAGCTTTAAGAATGGTGCCCGGCATGCAGGTAGCTCGTATGAACGGGAACACCTGGTCTATCAGTACTCGTGGTTTTAACTACATATTTGCTAACAAACTGTTGGTGTTAATTGATGGACGTACCGTTTACTCACCCCTGTTCTCTGGAGTGAACTGGGATGTTCAGGACACCATACTGGAAGACATCGCCCGAATTGAGGTGATTCGAGGCCCAGGTGCAGCACTCTGGGGAGCCAATGCAGTCAGCGGTGTTATTAACATCATCACCAAACATGCCGGTGATACTCAGGGTGGCCTTTTAACCACAGGATTTGGTTCCGAAGAAAAAGCTTTTGCTACCTATCGCTATGGTGGAGAAATGGGTGAAGACGCTTATTTCAAAACCTATTACAAAGTCTTCCACCGTGATGGAATGCTCAACTTTGATGGTTCTGATGCTGCAGATGACTGGAAGATTCATCGTGCCGGTTTTCGCACTGACTGGAAAGCAACTAACGGTGCCGATGTTACGGTTCAGGGGGATATTTATACCGGTTCAACACGGCCTCCGATGAAAGTGTATGCCGGCCTTGAGGAAGTAGTAAAGATTAATCCAAACTTATCCCGGGATCAGAAAGGTGGCAATCTGATCGGTAACTGGAAATACAAATATGACAATTCCAGTGATATTTCATTGAAAGCTTATTACGACCGTTATGAAAATTACGATTATCGCGCCATTAGCAAGCGGGATATGGGGGATATTGAGTTCCAGCATCATTTTAAGCCGTGGGAAAAACACGATCTTATCTGGGGCGGAAGCTTTAGAATCACTCAATACAACTTAAGTGACATGAATCAGATTGAACTAAAGGGTGGATCAAGAACAGATCGGTTATACAGTGCCTTTATTCAGGGTGATATTACTTTTAATCCTGAATGGAATCTAACCTTTAGTTCTCGTTTTGAACATAACAGTTTCACGGGTTTTGAAGTACAACCTAATGCAAGAGTGACCTGGAAAGCAACAGAAAACAGAACATTCTGGAGCTCTGTCTCAAGAGCGGTTAAAACACCTTCGATCAGTGAAACTTCAGTAACCAGCCGAGAGTTTATTTATGTCAATTTTCCTATTTCAAAAGACGTTGATCCTCGCAGCCGAATGGCAATCAGTGGTAATCCTTCATTAAAATCTGAAGAACTTTTGGCGCTAGAGTTTGGTTACCGAGAACAGTTTAATGATATTTTTAGAATCGACATCACTACTTTTTTGAATAAATACGACAATCTATTATCCTATATTAATTCAAATCCTGGAGAGTGTGATCGTTTTCCTGATGATACCACAAAAGTGATGGTTACAGATATTTACGGCAAACTAATACCTGTCTGTTCGCTTGGGCAAAAAAGCATAAATGGTGAAAATGTTCATGTCGTTGAATACTCAGCCACACTAGATAACAAGTTAAGTGCAACTGCTTTCGGCTTTGAAATAACGGCTGACTGGCAAGTGAAAGATTGGTGGAAGCTCCAATTTAATTACAGCTACTTTGGTATAGACGCTTCAAGACCTCAAGAACCGATCAACGAAAATTATCTTGTTGAGAATGAGGGTTTGCTTGAAGACCTTAGTGCGAGCCATACGGCTAATTTTAGATCCAGTATAAACCTTCCCAACCAGTGGTATTTTGATTTCTGGATACGTTACATCGATAAAATAACTGAAGCACATTTCCAATCCAAAGGTAAAGCCAAAGCTTACACAAACACAGATATCCGAATTGCAAAAAAATATGGCGACAATTTAGAAATATCATTAATCGGACAAAACATTTTTGATCGTAGTCGTCTTGAGTTCGATGAGATATTCAGTGGCCAGAGCCCAACAGAAGTAGAGCGAGCCTGGTATTTACAACTTAGGTGGCAACATTAAGGAATCGGGAGGAGATAGCGTTATGCAGATCATACATCGATTTACCTTAATGATGTTGCTGTTTATAAGTCAGTTATTGAGCTCATTACCAGCCAGTGCTGAAGCGACAAAAGAAGATAAGGTAAAAGCAGCGATTGTCTATAAAATCACAAAATTCATTGTTTGGCCAAAGAAAAAGAAAATACTCACAATCTGTATTATTGGTGACGGATCTATTAATTCAGAACTGCACAAGTTAAATCATAAATTCAGTATTGGCAGGCGAATTTCTATCACCCATAGAGCACACACAGCCCCTTTAGATAAGTTGTGTGAATTAATCTATATCCACAACCTCGACAATAAAAAAATTCGATCTACTCTGAATAAATTATCCGATTCTCCTGTGCTAACCATTAGTGATGCAGAACAATTTGCTGAACAGGGTGGTATTATTGGATTGTATCGCTCTGGTAGTCGAATCCGTTTTTCTATCAATCGAGGTTCAGCAAAAAGTGCTGGTTTATCCATTAGTGCTCAATTATTGAATCTAGCCAAAATTGTTGAATGACCCGTATGGTATTATTTAAAAACCTGCCTATAAAACACAAGCTCCGTTATGCCATGCTGATAACGGCTTATGCTGTTTTATTTGTAACCATTGCCATACTCACCATCAGTGATCTGTTCAAATCTCGCTCTGCAATGATCAGCAACCTCGAAACACTTACAGAGGTGGTAGGAGCTAACTCAGAAGCGGCATTACTATTTGAAGATGTTCGATCCGCAGAAAAATTGTTAAAGGGTTTTGAAAGTGTTCGAGATATTCAGTCTGCTTATCTGTTAAACAATCAAGGTCAGCAAATTGCTTCTTACAGCCGCTATCTGAAAGAACCCTGGGAAATCACACTCGATGTGCTTGATCAACCATTAACGCTATTTGGTAAAACAAAATTACACCTTTACCGCCCCATCTTTATGGATGGACAATTTATTGGTGCCATCTATATTCAATCGAATCTTTCTCAATTATATCTACAATTAACCAAGTATTTTTTTCTAGCGCTGTTAGCGGCTTTAATTTCTATTATCCTGGCCGGTGTACTCAGTGCAAGATTACAGCGTTTTTTAGCACGCCCCATTACTGCATTAGCGGATACCATCTCAGAGATCACCAAAAACCAGCAGTATGATCGCCATGTGGTTAAATTTGATAACGATGAAATTGGTCAGCTTTACGATTGCTTTAATGACATGTTGCGACAAATAAAAAAACGCGACTTGCGTCTGCAACAACACAGTGAGCACCTTGAAATCGCAGTCGAACAACGAACACAAGAGCTGGATGCCGCCAACCAGGAATTAAAAGACAGTATTTCTGAATTACACGAAGCCAAAGAGGCCGCGCTCGACGCCGCCAAAGCGAAAAGCACCTTTTTGGCCAACATGAGCCATGAAATCAGAACACCAATGAATGGTATTCTGGGCATGCTAGAACTATTACGTGATACAAAAACAGATAGAATCCAGAAAGATTTTCTGGAAACTGCTCACACCTCAGCCGATTCATTACTTCAAGTCATTAACGACATTCTGGACTTTTCCAAAATCGAAGCTGGGAAAATGGAGATTGAGTCTGTCGATATTGATGCCGGAAAAATCACTGAAGATGTCTGTGCACTGTTAGCCGGAAAAGCCAGAGAGAAAGGTCTCGAATTAAATTGTTTCACGGATGTTGATCTCCCCGGTATTGTAAAAGGTGACCCTGTTCGTCTAAGACAGGTGCTCACGAATCTGGTAGGTAATGCCATAAAATTTACTGAGAGCGGCGAAGTAGTGGTCCGTGTTAATGCCATTTCGCAAAACAGTCAATCTGCACAAATTGAGTTTCTGGTAGAAGATACGGGCATCGGCATTGCTGAGGAGGCCATACCCCGTCTATTCAGTTCATTTACTCAGGCAGATGGCAGCACTACAAGAAAATTTGGCGGTACGGGTCTGGGTCTTACAATTTCTCGCCAGCTGGTTGAGTTAATGGACAGTTCCATCAAAGTCATCAGCGCAGAAGGATTAGGTTCAACCTTTTCTTTCTTACTGAATATGGAAATTTCTGACACCCCGCAGCTTAATACCACTGATATAGGCAATGCTCTGGATGGAATAAGAGCGTTGATCGTTGACGATAATGCCACCAACCGTGAGATTCTTCGCCATTACCTCACCGCATGGGGAGTTGAGCACAATGAAGTTTCTGGCGGAAAAGAAGCATTGATCGAACTGCAAAATGCCTGTGAACAGAAGCACCCCTATCAACTGGCCTTTCTGGATATGGATATGCCAGAAATGGATGGACTGATGTTATCCAGAGCCATAGACAATAATGACAACCTGAAAGATGTACGCAGAATCATGCTCAGTTCAGCAGGATTTATTTCGAGAGATCAGCAAAAATCCGTGGGTATTTCAGCTTGTCTCATCAAACCCTTCCGTCAGTCAAACCTGCTCGATACCACGATGCAGGTGATGCACTCTCAAAAAGCAATAAGACCAGAGGCGAAACAATCTTCGCACGACATCGCTAGTACATTTTTTTCTGACAGCATCCAAATACTTCTGGTGGAAGACAATATAGTCAATCAGAAAGTTGCCTGGAGCATGCTGAAAAAAATCGGACTTAAAAAGATAGCGTTGGCTGAAGATGGCAAAGAAGCCGTCACCTTGAGTCAAAAAAACAACTATGATCTGATACTGATGGATTGTCAGATGCCAGAAATGAGTGGCTACGAGGCAACCGGGCTGATTCGGAAAAGAGAAATATCCCAGCAATTACCAAGAATCCCCATCATCGCCATGACTGCCAATGCCATGCAGGGTGATCGGGAAAAATGCATCGCCGCCGGTATGAATGATTACCTAAGCAAGCCCATAAAAATAGAGCAACTGAAAGAAAAACTGGCTCACTGGCTGATTGCAGAAGAAGATAATCAGGCTATTAAAAATAATCAAACGACCAGAGATTTTCAGGAAGAAAACAATGACGAAAATCATGAGCCTTTACTGGATATCGAAGTATTCAATAATCTGAAAGCGTTAATGGAAGAGGCTTTCCCGGATTTAATCGAAAGCTATCTCGAAGATGCGCCCAAACTCATGAGCGACCTGCACAATTCATCCAGAGAGGCAGACCTGAAAGTTTTGGTTCGGGCAGCGCATACACTCAAATCCAGTAGCAAAAATATCGGTGCGATGATGCTTGCCAGCAAAGCTGAAGACATTGAAGCGCTGGGGAAGTCCAATGACCTTGCCAACGCTACTGCGTTAATTCCAGAACTACAGCATTTACTGCAACAGACAATAAACAAGATCAAACTATAGATAAGCCATAAATAAATAGATGCCACCCGAAGAACATACACTCAAAGGGCGCAGAACCTGCAATCTGATAAAATCAGAAACAACACAAAAGAGTAGTTATTCAAAGTAATGTAAAAAACCAAGTATCGCCTATGCTGTAGATGATATTCACCGCATCTAATAAAAAGGCGTGTAATTTTGAATAATCTGAAGTCAGTTTTTATTCTAATAATTTTTATATCCGGGCAAGCTTGGGCAGCACCTGCTCCTCAGAACGTCATAGTCGGCATTATTATGGAATCGTACAAAGCTATAGAACTATTGAACAGATTAGAACTTCAACTCCACGAATTACTGCAGCCAAGATCAATGAACACAGAGTTTCCCGGTTTATCAGGGAGCATAGGAATTGCTGATGGTCACCCCCTTCAAGGGGCATATCAGTCTATTGCATCAGGTGTTTTTTTCGTGCCTATCTATTATCCTGGGCCTATTAGGGAAGACAATCTCTCCCCCCCTTCAAGTCCGAATTTTTGCATGAAAGAAAATTTTCCTACTACTGATTTCCCAGTCGAAGCTTTTTGGAGACAATTGAGATGCATTGAGCATCGTCATGTGAGAGCGATTGGAGGCAAGATTGTCACGACAGTATATGCTTACGGAAAGGAAGATAATCAAGAAATTTTTGAACTTTCCCGCCGCCTTTCCAGTAGTTGGTTAGAACTACACTCTAAACCAGGCATTCCCTGGGGACTGCTTGATAAAGCCGGAGAAACAATCAACCAGTTACGAGATTATCTTGAAGAGATTATTAACGTATTTCACTTGCTGGCGAATTAAGTTAAAAAATAGTGTTAGCACTCAATCACGATCCGCCAGTTTATCCAGAATCGGACAATCCGGCCGATCGTCTCCGTAACAACACTCCGCCAGCCTTGCCAGACTTTCCCGCATGGTGTGTAGCTGATGCATTTTCTGGTCGATATCTGCAATTTTTTCCAGCGTCAAACCTTTCACATCAGCACTTTTTCGAGTGTTATCGTTGTATAACTCAAGCAGCTCCCTACATTCATCCAGGGTAAAGCCAAGCTCCCGCGACTGATGAACAAAGCGAAGCTGGCGAATTTGTTTTTTCCGGTAAATCCGATAACCATTTTCACTTCGACTGGCGGGATGAACCAAGTCAATACTTTCATAATACCGGATGGTTTTACTGGTCAGTCCGGTTTCCTGAGCTGCCTGAGATATATTCATTCAATGCTGTCGCGAACGGGAAGGTTTAAATAACCTTAATCGATTAGCATTGGATACAACAGTCACGGACGACATCGCCATCGCGGCTCCTGCTATTACCGGATTCAACAAAATCCCCAGAACCGGATATAAGACACCCGCCGCTACCGGTATTCCCAACGAATTGTAGATAAAAGCACCAAACAGATTCTGCTTGATATTTTTGATCGTTGCTCTGGATAACTCCACAGCATCTGCAAGACCGTGCAGTGATGAGCGCATAAGCGTCATTTCAGCAGACTCGATAGCCACATCCGTTCCACTTCCAACGGCAAATCCAACATCCGCACGAGCCAGTGCCGGAGCATCATTGATACCGTCTCCAGTCATACCTACCAACTGACCTTTATCCTGAAGTTGTCGTACATATTGCTCCTTATCTTCCGGCAAGACTTCGGCATAAAAATCATCAATACCTATTTGTCTGGCAACCGCACTGGCAGTTTTGTGGTGATCTCCGGTTAGCATAACCACTTTTATTCCCTGTTGATGCAGACGTTTTATAGCAGTAACAGAGTCTTTTCTGACAGGATCTGCAACCGAAATGATGCCTGCCAGTTCATTATTAATAGCAGCGAACATGGGGGTTTTTCCCTGTTCCGCCAATACCTCAGCTTGTTTGATCATTGGCTCAACATGGATATTATTTTCGTGCATTAGCTTGTCATTACCCAGCAAGACTCTGTCACCATTAATAACGCCTTCAACACCTTTGCCGGTTAGCCCATGAAATGCTTCTACAGAATGTAATAGTAAACTTTGATCTTTGGCTGACTGCACAATAGCTTCTGCCAGAGGATGCTCTGAACCACTTTCCAAAGATGCAGCAATGGTTAACAACTCACTTTCTGACAAATTCGCTGTTGTCAAAATATCAGTGACTACCGGTTTACCTTCAGTGATTGTGCCCGTTTTATCAAGCACAATAGTGTTCAGCTGGCTGGTCTTCTGCAAAGCTTCACCGTTGCGAACCAGAATACCCAATTCAGCCGCCTTGCCCACACCCACCATGACCGACATCGGTGTAGCTAACCCGAGCGCACAAGGACAAGCAATAATCAGAACCGTTGTGGCTACTACCATCATGTGGACAATGCGAGGCTCAGAGCCAACAAAATACCAGACCAACGCCGCACAAATAGCAATAGCGATGACCACAGGAACAAACACTGAGGCAATTTTATCCGCTAGCCTGGCGATGGGCATTTTGGAGTTTTGCGCCTGTTTTACCATGCTAATGATGCGAGCCAGAGCGGTATCTTTACCCACCTGTAAGGCCTTGAATAAAAGTGTTCCGTTTTTATTCAGTGTCCCGGCCGATACCTGATCTCCCGATTGCTTGTTAACAGCCATGGGTTCGCCTGTCAACATGGACTCATCGATAAAACTCGAACCTTTCAGCACAACACCATCGACTGGTATTTTCTCTCCGGGTCGAACTCGTACAATATAGTTGACTCGTACCGCCTCTACTGGCAAATCTATCTCTTGCCCATCCCTAATAATACGAGCTGTTTTTACCTGTAACCCGAGCAATCGTTTAACCGCTTCACTGGTTTTACCTCTGGCACGCAGCTCCATCGCATGACCAAGATTGATCAAACCAATAATCATTGCCGAAGCTTCAAAATAAACATGACGGGCAGCCACAGGAAACCACTGAGGAAACAAAACGACAATCATCGAATAAAGCCAGGCAGTTCCGGTTCCTAATGCAATCAGAGTATCCATGTTGGCACCGCCATGTTTCAGGTTCTGCCACATGCCTTTGAAATAATGCCCGCCAGAAAACAGCAGAATACCCAGAGATATCATTCCTACAATACCCCACTGCCACTGATCGGCTACGGAGCGAACCGACATCGAGCCCACCAACATATACAGCATCAGAGGAATACTGAACACCAGCGCAATGACACTGTGTTTCATCAAATGACGATATTGTTGCCTATCGGCTTGCTCCTGTTGCCCACGATCTTCCTGTTCGCTATCAATCAGATTGCCCGGTTTACCAATACTTTCCAGCGCGACCAAAAGATCAGCGATATCCGCAGTGCCATCAACTTCTGCAGTCTTATCAGCCAGATTGACGCGGGCATCTGATACCCCGGTAACATCCGCTAATACTTTTTCAATACGAGCGACACACCCAGCACAGGACATTCCGGGAATAGAAAAATGAAGGGTTGAATGATTGTTCAGCGAGGTGGCTTTAAAGCCAATGCGATCGACTGCCGTAATAATATCATCATTTTTTACAAAGCCTTCGACTTGCGCTGTTCGCTCTGCCAGATTCACACTCGCTGCCGTAACACCTTCGACAGCCAGCAATGCTTTTTCAGTTTTAGCAACACAGCCTCCGCAGGACAGACCTTCCAGCCTGAACTGCTGACTATTTTCATGATTCACGACCTTACTCCGGAAAACGCTTTGTGTTAACTCTAAGCTTTCCCCTCACTGGAAGGTCAAGGAATAAAGCCATTATTTTCTTTCACCAGAAAATAATGGCTATTGATATTAGAAAGTCAGAACGATTTTACCGACGGTGCGCTGGTTACGAATGTCTTTCAGCGTATCACCTACCTGCCCAAGGCCAATAGTTTCCAGAACAGGGGTTTTTATGGCTCCGGACTGCACCAGGGCAGTAAAATTACGGCCTATTTTCGCCAGAGATTTTTGACCGGTGGCACCAAAGCCGTGAGCAGAACCGAGACTGAGCTGATGGAAGCTCAATGCTTTATCGAATACGCCCTGATAGGCTTCCGGGCGAACCGTTCTCACCAGTTCCACCATTTGACCTTCAAACCCAAGAAGGTTGGCACAGAGAATATCGTTATCGCCACCCACAGCATCCAGAGCAATATCAACGCCTTGATTACCGGTGATCTCCATTACACGACTGTGTACATCTTCTTCACGATAATCAATCAGATGTGTAGCGCCAAGGCTGCGTAAAAATTCATGATTTTTGGCTGAGCTGGTTGTGATGATAGTCTGTACACCAAAGTGGCGGGCAATTTGAATCGCGTAGCTGCCTACTCCACCGGCACCACCGGCAATAAAGATAGTATCGTGCTCCTGAACTCTGAGCTTATCTACCAGTGCATGCCAGGCTGTCCAGCCTGCACAAGGTGTTGCAGCAGCCTGTTCGGCAGGCAGCTCCGGATGAGCAACGAGCGTATTAGCATCCTGAATGGCAAACTCTGCAAAACCACCCTGAGGTCGAAACATATTACCGTGATAAAGCACTTTATCACCCACTTGCCAACCTTCAACACTGTCGCCTACTGCAACAATTTCACCAGAGACATCCAACCCCGGTACCCACTGGTCATTCATATCTTTGGCAGCGCTCTGCCAATAATGAATTTTGGCATCGACCGGATTCAGACCACAGGCATGCACCTTAACCAATACATCATTTGCTTCTGGAGTGGGTACTGGCAGTTCCTGCAGCAGGAACTCATCAGAAGCGGCTTTATAGGTTAACGCTTTCACAGTTTCTTTCCTTCAAGGGGAGGGAGGGTAAAAATGTTCAGTTCTTTACGAATATGGGGGGCAATAATCGATATTAAACCCTTAAAGCATATCGCAATGCAGGATAATTGCATCAGATAAAACAAGCAAAGCTGCTTAATGCCTGCGATCCGGCTTTTTAGCTTATAGTGCTTCTTGATCCTGCGATTTTACTCAACAGCTTTGATAGCGTTCAGACGGCCTCTCAGGGTACGGCATATCAAACAATCACTTCTGAATATTGACCGAAGTCATAAAAAAGCAAGAACAACAAAGACTGTTATCTAGCAATCAGAACCACCTGCAGAGCAGATGGTAGGATGAAAGCCAGCAGAGGGGCTACAGTCCAACACCAGCAAGCCGCATTTGCTCCTGACGTTTCTCTTCTGCTTCTTGGTTTCGTATATATTCACGGATCATCTGCTCATCTAAGCCAATTGTACTGACACAATAACCTCCAGCCCAGAAGTGTCTGCCTGTGAAGTTCCGTTTTACCTGAAGATACTTCCGAAATATGCGGATCGCTGACTTCCCTTTAAGAAAACCAACAGTATTCACAACACTATATTTTGGTGGAATCAGCAGCAACATATGGATGTGATCACGCATTGCGTAACCTTCAACCAATTCAATACCCTGTTGACGACAGAGCTCACGTCATTTTTTGCCTATATCACGCCTCAGTGTTCCATAAATCGCCTTCTTTCGATATTTCGGAACAATAACGATGTGATAGTTGCAATAATGCTTCACGTGAGTTTGGCTTTGTCAGTCTCTCATATGGCCTCCTTAAAGAACTTGCCGGTTCAAAGAAGGCCATTTTCCTACCCTGCACGCCAAGTACAGAAATTATCAGCGGTGACTATCCGTGATCAACGAATTGATGGCATTACCCTCATTTCATATTGGAGAAGACTAAGACTTGCGCTGGAATAATTTAAGAACCATTTTCCTGATGAAGAATCATACCCTACTCCCTCACTCATATATTTCTTGCAATGTTTCTACGGTATTCGTCTTTATGAAGCACATTAACCGTTGGTTATTCTCATTCTTTATTTTAAGCAGCTCAATCAACTTATTTAGTAGTTTCTCTGAAGCTGATCAGCCAAAAATCGATACTTATACGCCTGTTATTGAAATCCATATCGGTAGCCACCACAATGAAAATTTCAACAATGAACCTATTGACGTTTATAAGGAAAATTCCGAAACGGTCACTGGGGCATCATCACCCAATCTTGGTGCAACATCTTCCAAAACCATCAGAGAAACAGGGATACCAAGTGATCATGTAATGAGTCGTATATCTACTCATATTGTGCTGGGTGGTTTTTTCTCATCAATGATTTTGATTTCATGCTATGTTGCAGGCAATAAATATAAAAAAACTACTCTATAAGATATCCAGATCTGTGATCTTATAATCCGTCTGAAAATAATATCTCAACTTAATCTTCTGGATTCAAAAATCAGTGATTGTAATATAGTCGGGTTTCTCTCTTTTGAAACCCGACACATATCCATCTACACTGATTACTTTCTTACAATCTCCATTTTTGGCAGATATTCACTTCGCTGTAGTGGTGAATACTTTTTGATGTACTCTCTTAACACGACAGCGTCTGTATAACCGGTATTTACAAAAGTTGGATTTCCATCCAGTTCAGGCCAACCATCGCCACCACCGGCAGAAAAAGCATTAATTGCCAGTCGATACTTTTTCTTCTTATCCACAGGCTTGCCGCCAACCTCAAAAGACATCATTTTATCCCCAGCCATAGTTAACTTAACATTAGCAAAGTGCGCCATGCCGCCGCTGATTGCTTGAATAGCGGCAATGTCTTCTACATAATTCCAAAGCTGGCGACCATTCAATTCCAGATAGCAGACCATATTGCCGAAAGGTTGCACCTTGAGCACATCTTTCTCGGTGATAGAGCCCGCTTTCAAACCTGTGCGGATCCCCCCCCCATTAATCACCGCAAGATCTGCTTTCACTTTTTCCATTTGCGCTCTGGCAATGAGATTACCCATTGCCGCAGGGCCAGAGCGAACTTTTTCACGGGAGCCATCCATGGACTTATCGAGTGAACCTGTTTTTCGATTCATCAGTTCGCTGGCTTTATCCTGATAGGGTTTCAGCGCTTTCACTACGACCTGATCTTCGGGAATTTCCGTTTCAATACTGACCATCTGTTTTTTGCCATTGATGATTTTTTCTTTCTTGAGGTTCACCGGAATCAATCGATAGTTGATCATTTTCAACAGTCCATGACTGTGTCTGCGACTATTGGGATCATCCAGATACTGATAAATGAAATCAGCACGCCCAACATATTTACCCCATTCCCACGCCTGCAACACATAGGTACTGTTTTTAATATCCGGCCGCAGCAGTTTACTTTGGGAATGTCCTCCAACAATAATATCAACGCCATCTACCTCTCTGGCCAGCGTTACATCTCCTGGCGCATTGTGGCCGTGCCTGGCATTGGGATAATGCCCCATATGTGTCAAAGCAATCACCACATCTGCCTTTTCTTCCCGTACCAATTTGGGAACCCATTTTTGAGCAGTATCTATCGCATCATCGAACCGAATGTCTTTTATATTTTCTTTCAATGTCTGCGACTCGGTGTCTTCTGTAGTCAAACCCAGAATAGCTACATTAACCCCTTCCAGATTCTTCATAATCCAGGGTTTGAATACTAGCTTATTATTCTTTTTGTAGTGGATATTGGCCGATAGAAAAGGAAATTCAGCCCACTTCTCCTGCTTCAGCAGAATCGGCAATGGGTTATCGAACTCATGGTTACCTACGGTCATGGCATCGTAACCAATCAGGTTCATCCCGATAAAATCGGGTTCTGCTTCCTGAATATCAGACTCAGGAACACCGGTATTAATGTCACCTGCTGACAATACTAATGACTTACCACCTTCGGCTTCTACCTCCGAGCGTATACGGTCAATCAGTTTTTTCCTGGCAGCCATCCCCATTTCACCATTCCGGTTTTTCCAGAACTTCCCATGATTATCATTGGTGTGAATGACCGTAAATTGCAGGGTTTTTAATGTAGGTTGTCTGTATTTTTC
>CBDAQW010000032.1:0-5000 GCA_965199185.1 Endozoicomonas sp.
TTGAGATTGACCCATGGGTTTACATGGCTGGTGTAGCATATAAATTCTAATCAATATTGTTTCAATGAGAAATTGTTAAACAGCAAAAAGCCCGACGGATTTCTCTGTCGGGCTTTTCCGGACACTTTTTTACGCAACCTCAACAAGCTTTTGTTCATATTTGAGCGGTGCCAGATAACCATTGGATGAATGGCATGCACTCCCAGATCTTTAGCTGTTACGGATATTGGCTGATCAGATTCTACAGCCAATTTGACAGCCGATTGCTTGAACTCAGCGGTATAGGTTTTCAATTTCTTTTCTGACATTTAGACACGCCTTAATTGGGCTTGATATTACCTGTGCTTGTGTGTCCGGAGTACTATAACCACTTCAAAGCCTGTCTGGAAGTTATTTTTAGACAGTTCCTAAGGGAATTACTTCGGTTTCCAGTCGAACCGGGTAGCCCTCCCGATTTTGTAAATCCTATTGCTCGTGCGAACTATGAGCACAATTCATGGTTTAGATTGATGATAACTGAGAATACAGCTCTGCACGCTTTAGGCCTAAACCACTCATCTATGAAGAGTATGCTGTGGCGACGAGTGGGGCAACACGGAACATGGTAGAGCTCTACTGACTGCTCTCAATATTGAGGTTACGTCAACCGATGGGCAAACCAGCCATTTTAGTAGCATCGCTGTTGGCTTTGCATCTCTAGTGGCAATCACCAAAAGCAAGTTCGGGGAAAAAGCCTTTAGTTCATCCTAAATTCCTCACTTAAAAATCTCGACTAAACTGTAACTCCTTCTGCAAAGAGGGATACAGATGATTTTTCCACCAAAACCCACTCACCCAAAAGGTGAACCCAAAGAACTCAGCAAAAAGTGTTCGACGACCTCTCTTGAGGTGGACACATTTGAGGGGAAAATCCATGTCGAGTGGGAGCCTGACGCATCAGTCACGCCAATGGGCAGCTACCATTTTTTATTCAGTTTTTAAAAACAGGGTGTCGATTTGAACCATGGGTTGAAGACTGCCCCTTAACTTACAAAAGCAACAACACACCCAAGAAAGTTAATGTAATTGGCTCCCTTTTTCTCTCAATACTCTCAGGTCACAAGCGTTATGCACATATCGGAACATTAACCGGAGACGGAGTGAACCCGAAATTACTGGGCATGACAAAGGTGGTCAGTGATGATTCTGCTCGTCGGGGCTTGCTTAAAATAGATGAGGAAGAAGGTGTTGAATGGATGCAACACCACTTGCAAGAATGCTACGAACCCTTATTAAAACTACCGTGGATATTGGATGCAGATGTTACGATAAAAACGATTTACGGAAGTCAGGAAGGAGCAGAAAAAGGATATAACCCGCACAAGAAAGGACGTCCTTCACATACTTATCACTCTTACATGATGGCTAATTTAAAGTTGATTCTTGATGTTGAAGTTCAACCTGGTGATAAAGGAAACAGCAAACACTCATTACCCGGTTTAATTAATTTATTAAATCGACTTCCGCGAGAGTGCTGGCCTGAGTTTGTTCGAGGCGACTGTGACTGGGGAAGTGATCGGGTAATGTCAGAACTAGAACAAGCGGGTTGCGGTTATCTATTCAAAATAAAGAAGACAGTTAACGTCAAGAAGTCCATACACCACGCACACTGCAGCGGAGGATGGGTTCGTTACAACAGGCACTGGGAGGGCAAAGAATCAGAATTAAAACTGGATGGTTGGGTAGAATCAAGGCGAATCATTATTGTTCGAAGAAGGTTACCTGGTGACTCTCTGATGCTGGAAAAAGAGAATAACAAGAAGCAAAAAGAAATCGCTTTTATTGAAGACCCTGAGAACATCAAGCTCTTTGAATACTCCGTATTAGTGACCAGCCTTGATAGCGATGTAGTGTCCATCATAGATCACTACAGGGACAGAGCTGACTGTGAAAACAATTTTGATGAAATCAAGAACCAGTGGGGCTGGGGAGGTTATACAACTAAAGACATAAAACGATGCGGCCTTCTGTCAAGGATGGTTGCACTGGCTTATAACTGGTGGACTTTGTTTGTAAGGCTGAGCAATCCTGACTCGCATAAAGAATCAATAACCAGTAGGCCGTTATTAATGAGCGCTATTGGCAAGTTAACAGAGAGTGGCCGTCAGAAAAAAATAACGGTTACCAGTCAGCACAACCTGATGAAAAAGATCCAAACAATGCAGGAGAATCTCTGTGGCTTTTTTGATGCAATCAAAGAAATTGCAACGCAGTTAACTCCAATTGATATCTGGTGCCGGATATTGACGAGAGCGGTGTCAAAATTTTTAACAAAAGGTCAGGTTATTACACCTGTCCGGCTCATCAACTCAAGTTAAGCGAAAGCAAAACCTTGCCGCTCAATAGGCGACACTTCACACTTGATGTGCGGTGGGGATACGCTCAACTGCTGAATTTAGGTTCATTAGCCATTGCATCAAACCTCTCGCTCCAGAAGCTCTGCAAAAGATTAAGCAATAAAAAAACCCTGACCGTATAAACGATCAGGGTTTTGTATTTAATGCTTGACGATGACCTACTCTCACATGGGGAAACCCCACACTACCATCGGCGATGTGTCATTTCACTGCTGAGTTCGGGATGGAATCAGGTGGTTCTAACACTCTATGGTCGTCAAGCTAATTGGGTATGGAATCCAATACTCGCTTTAATGTCAGCAATCTACGATTGCCGACCTGCGATTTAAGCTTTAATTCTTGCTACACACTCTACTAGCGTATGGCTACGACCTCCAGGGATGGAGGAAGTACTGAAAATCGTATGGAACGATTTCACGTAAATCATTTTGGCGTTATATGGTCAAGCCTCTCGAGTCATTAGTACGGGTTAGCTCAATGCCTCACAACACTTACACACCCCGCCTATCAACGTCATAGTCTTTAACGGCTCTTTAGGAGACTTTAAATCTCAGGGAAGTCTCATCTTGAAGGGGGCTTCCCGCTTAGATGCTTTCAGCGGTTATCCCGTCCGAACATAGCTACCGGGCAATGCGTCTGGCGACACAACCCGAACACCAGTGGTCCGTCCACTCCGGTCCTCTCGTACTAGGAGCAGCTCTTCTCAAACTTCCAACGTCCACGGCAGATAGGGACCGAACTGTCTCACGACGTTCTAAACCCAGCTCGCGTACCACTTTAAATGGCGAACAGCCATACCCTTGGGACCGGCTTCAGCCCCAGGATGTGATGAGCCGACATCGAGGTGCCAAACACCGCCGTCGATGTGAACTCTTGGGCGGTATCAGCCTGTTATCCCCGGAGTACCTTTTATCCGTTGAGCGATGGCCCTTCCATTCAGAACCACCGGATCACTAAGACCTACTTTCGTACCTGCTCGACATGTACGTCTCGCAGTCAAGCTGGCTTGTGCCTTTACACTAACCGCACGATGTCCGACCGTGCTTAGCCAACCTTCGTGCTCCTCCGTTACTCTTTGGGAGGAGACCGCCCCAGTCAAACTACCCACCACACAATGTCCTCGATCCCGATCAGGGACCTGAGTTAGAACCTCAATATTGCCAGGGTGGTATTTCAAGATTGGCTCCACGCATACTGGCGTACACGCTTCAAAGCCTCCCACCTATCCTACACAAGCAACATCAAGATCCACTGTGAAGCTGTAGTAAAGGTTCACGGGGTCTTTCCGTCTAGCCGCGGATACACTGCATCTTAACAGCGATTTCAATTTCACTGAGTCCTGGGTGGAGACAGCGTGGCCATCGTTACGCCATTCGTGCAGGTCGGAACTTACCCGACAAGGAATTTCGCTACCTTAGGACCGTTATAGTTACGGCCGCCGTTTACTCGGGCTTCGATCAAGAGCTTCTCCGAAGATAACCCCATCAATTAACCTTCGAGCACCGGGCAGGCGTCACACCATATACGTCCACTTTCGTGTTTGCATAGTGCTGTGTTTTTAATAAACAGTCGCAGCCACCTGGTATCTTCGACCAGTCCCAGCTTAGGAAGCAAGTTCCATCACCAGAACCGGCGCACCTTCTCCCGAAGTTACGGTGCCATTTTGCCTAGTTCCTTCACCCAGGTTCTCTCAAGCGCCTTGGTATTCTCTACCTGACCACCTGTGTCGGTTTGGGGTACGGTCCCTTTTGACCTGATGCTTAGAAGTTTTTCCTGGAAGCATGGCATCAATCACTTCTGTTCCTTGGAACATCGTCATCAATTCTCGGCTTTGAGGATCCGGATTTGCCTGAATCCCCAGCCTACTATCTTAAACGCGGACAACCATCGCCGCGCTGACCTAGCCTTCTCCGTCACTCCATCGCAGTCAAAAGGGGTACAGGAATATTGACCTGTTTCCCATCGATTACGTCTTTCGACCTCACCTTAGGGGCCGACTCACCCTGCGCCGATTAGCGTTGCGCAGGAAACCTTGGTCTTCCGGCGAGGGAGGATCTCACTCCCTTTATCGTTACTCATGTCAGCATTCGCACTTCTGATACGTCCAGCCAACCTCCCGGTTGACCTTCAGCCGCTTACAGAACGCTCCTCTACCGCACACACCAGAGGTGTGTACCCGTAGCTTCGGTGAACAGTTTGAGCCCCGTTAAATCTTCCGCGCGAGCCGACTCGACCAGTGAGCTATTACGCTTTCTTTAAAGGGTGGCTGCTTCTAAGCCAACCTCCTGGCTGTCTGGGCCTTCTCACATCGTTTCCCACTTAACTGTTACTTTGGGACCTTAGCTGACGGTCTGGGTTGTTTCCCTTTCCACGACGGACGTTAGCACCCGCCGTGTGTCTCCCGTGATTGCACTCATCGGTATTCGGAGTTTGCATGGGGTTGGTAAGTCGGGATGACCCCCTAGCCCAAACAGTGCTCTACCCCCAATGGTGATTCACGAGGCGCTACCTAAATAGCTTTCGAGGAGAACCAGCTATCTCCGGGCTTGATTAGCCTTTCACTCCTATCCACAAGTCATCCGCTGGCTTTTCAACGACAGTCGG
>CBDAQW010000032.1:10000-169426 GCA_965199185.1 Endozoicomonas sp.
GAGCCGCAAACACCAGGAAAGCGCCCCCCTCATTCGCAAAAAAGAGATTTTGTCTGTAAAGGCGACCAGATAAGTTATACGTGGAATAGCAGTAGTCATGAGAGCTCTCCTGAAACCTTTACAGGAGCGATAATATTTCGCTGGGATGGAACGCAGCTTAGAGGTGTCGTTGATGTTTGGACCAACTTATTTAATCTGAGTAACTCTTTAACCCTGCTTCCGGTCATAGAGTAAGTTGAGCAGCAAGGGCAGTGTGCATAAACTGCCCTTTTTTACGATTACTTCACTCGGCCAACGTATTCGCCAGTACGGGTGTCAATCTTCAATTTCTCGCCTTCTACAATGAACAGCGGCACTTTCACGGTTGCACCGGTTACCAGCTTGGCAGGTTTGGAGCCACCTTGCGCCGTATCACCTTTCAGACCAGGATCGGTTTCAACCACTTCCAGCTCAACAAAGTTGGGTGCACTCACGGATAAAGGAGCACCGTTGTACAATGTGACAGCGTAGATTTCCTGCTCTTTCAACCAGTTGATGGTGTCACCCACTGCATCACGGGAAGCACCATGTTGCTCGTAGGAACCGTCAGTCATCATGAAGTGCCAGAACTCACCGTCGGTGTACAGGTATTCCATATCCAGCTCCATGACATCGGCAGCTTCTATGGACTCACCGGATTTAAAGGTGCGTTCCCAGACACGACCATTCATCAGGTTACGGAATTTCACCCGATTAAAGGCCTGGCCTTTACCGGGTTTAACAAATTCGTTTTCGATGATCGAGCACGGATCACCTTCCAGCATTACTTTAAGACCTGAGCGAAACTCGTTGGTACTATAACTAGCCATTGGACCTTACCAGGAGATCAAAACCTTTATGATAACCCGTTCTGCGCTCAGTGTGCACACTATCGAGCATTTCAATAGCTGGCAGGAAGAACTGGCCAATGCGATTTCCTGCCCGAAAGAACTGTTATCTCTGCTCGGGCTGGATGACAACCTCTTACCTGATGCATTAAAGGCAAGTAACAGTTTCGAACTACGCGTGCCTCATGCTTTCCTGAATAGAATGGAGCAGGGCAACCCCGAAGACCCTCTCCTGCGGCAGGTTCTTCCTTTGGGCGACGAGTGCAAACACATAGAAGGCTATAGCTCCGATCCGCTTGCCGAAGCGTCACAAAATCCATGCAATGGCATTATTCATAAATACCGTGGCAGGCTGCTGCTAATTACCAGTAGTGCCTGCGCCGTTAATTGCCGGTTTTGCTTTCGGCGGCATTTTCCTTATCAGGACAACCAGTTAAGCGGAACACATCTTCAACAGGCGATTGAGTATATTGCTGCTGACCCGACCATTCATGAAGTAATTCTCAGTGGTGGCGACCCTTTGGCAGGCAATGACCGACGTCTTGCACTTCTGGCGGCTGAACTCAACAACATTGAACATGTAAACATCCTGCGCATTCACACCCGGCTGCCGATTATGATTCCAAGCCGAATCACAACCGAGATGCTCAACTGGTTCACGACTCAACGACTGAAGCCCGTTATGGTTATCCACTGTAATCACCCTGATGAAATAGATGACTCTGTTAGAGCCGCTTTCAATAAACTCAGGCAGGCCGGAGTCACTTTATTGAATCAAAGCGTTCTCTTAAAGGGCATTAATGACAATACGGATACACTGGAAAGGCTGAGTCACACCCTGTTTCAGTCGGGTATCACCCCTTATTATTTACACGTACTGGATAAAGTCCAGGGCGCTGCTCACTTTGATTTGCCGGAAGAAAAAGCCATTGAGCTGATCGAAGAATTGAAAAGCCGATGCCCCGGCTACCTGGTACCAAGGCTGGCTCGTGAGGTTCCCGGGAAACCTGGTAAAACCTGGATCCGATAACTGTGGCTTTATCAGCACCAGTTTCTGACAACTATAGATTATTGCTTTCCTCCCACTTAATATAAAAAATGAAAATAACTTTGTTGGACGTCGCACTTCAACGTGCAAGGAAAAGCAATGGATTCGCACAAGAAAAAATTACCGGGAGCAACACCAACGCGCTCCCAACAATCCTTGCCTTTTTGTAACGGTTACGGCTCAGATAATACGTCTTCCGTCACCCGTTGGATTACTGATCAACAGCAAAACGATACTCCCGAGGCATACGCCCAATCACTGCTCAGAGCCATTAATGAGATTCTGGTGTTTAATACTGATGTTGAAACCCTTTTTTCACTCACAGAATTAGTACGCCCGGCACTGTTGAATACCATTCATTTACTGGTTAAAAAGCATTTGTCTAATCCCTTTATACTGGATGATGCTAAACAAACTCATTTTGTCGTCTGTGCTGAATTGCACAGAAAAATCACGTTACAGTACCGCTCGCTTGCAGAAGCCGGCAAAGAGAACAAGAAAACAGACATTCTTGCTCAGGCATTGCATCGTGCCATGATGCACAGCACGTTAACGACGTTATTTTTTAGTCAGCTATACCGACCAGCAACAGAAGGTGTATGGAGTGAACAGCACCTACTGTATCAACAAGCAACCAGAGAAAAGCTAACTGATTTTTCACAAACAGACCCTTGTTACCCAAAAAATAAAGCACTCAGTATTGCCGGTCTTTATAAAAGATCTCTACTACTCTCCCAAAGCCGGACCAATAACCTGAACTATGACGACATTAGTCGTGTTTGGCAGGTGCTGGCCATCTGGGCGCCTCATTGCAAGTTCACCAAGACATCCGGATTACGCACATTCCTGGCGGTGAATCTGTTTTCAGATGAAGGACTTCATTACGCACTACCCGACCCCGACAGCGAAATAGAGGGCGTGATGGGGCTAAATGTACAGATACTAATCGCTCAGCTTGCGAGGCTGAAAAGCAGCTCGAACGGCAATAACAACAAAAGAAACACCCTCCCTTTTTCTCCGCAACTCATCAATCACCTTGCATCAGCCTGGGCTCGGATCAGTAAGCGCAAGCACTTGAGAATAAAAACAGAAGGTTCCTGCAAAATTGCGCCCGGAATGAGTGCAGCCCATTATCATCTGACAGGAGAGCAGGATTTTAATGCGATGGTTGCTCCTTACACAGAAGATACTTCTGACGGCAATGATATAATGTCGAATCAGGAGCGAGATGTCTGGTCTGATGTCCGTGGCAGAGAAGGCAGAAAAGAGGAATCCAAAACAGACGACATTGAATTGGTTTCAATTCAGTTTGGTAACCATTCTGTAGAACCGGAAAAGCGATTTAAACCGATAGAATGCAACATCATTAATGCCAGTGATAGTGGTTGCTGCCTCGAGACTGACATTAGCTCAAATCCTAATTTTAGTATCGGAGCGACTGTTGCTGTATGTGCAGCAGACAGTAACGAATGGTCTTTAGCGGTCATAAGATGGATTGAGACTCTCGGTTCCGTTGAAACTCTCGAAAACAACAAACTCAGAACTGGTATACAACTATTGCCTTCTGGTACCGAACCCTGTGCTATCGCACTGATACACAAAGCTCAGAGAACGACTGCTTTCCAACGCGGTTTTATACTGCCTGCACAACCGGGCAAAGGTCATAACCGCTCTTTGCTCTTATCAGGATTGGCTATCAGCCCGGGTTTAAAATTCAAGCTTCTGCATCAAGGCTCAATAAAAAAAGGACAACTTGATCAGTGTATATCCAGTACGAGCACTCATAGTGAATTTCAGTATCATCTGTTTGAGTAAGTGAGGGTGTTAACTCTGAAAATGTGGTATATAAATCCTTTTAGTTTCTGAATGGATGTACAGAAGTCGTATGGAATCTCGCACTCTTCCTATTCGTTTATTAGCTATTGAGCATTCACCAAATGATGTTGAACGATGGGTAAAATTATTTCGCTCTGCTGGCTTGACTCACCGAATACAATATATCGATTCGCTCTCTAGTTTTGAAAGCTCGCTTGACCTCCAACCCTGGGATATTGTCATCAGCGTTGAGGAAACCCCGTCTATCACAGGGCAACAATTACTCAAAACCCTTGAATACAAGAAACAAAATATTCCGGTCATCATTATTCTGCCTAAATACAATCCCGAAGTAGCGACCAGATGGCTCGAGGCAGGTGCTAAAGATGCGATTCCTGCTTCCAGTGAACAACATATTCTTCAGGCAATCTGCAGAGAGATAAATGCTCTTGAGCAACGCCGACAATTGAAAATCACACGCCGAGAGCTGACTGATACCAATAAGCGATGTCAGCTGCTCTTAAATAATGCCTCCGAGGCCATCGCCTACTTGCATTACGGTATGCACGTAGAAGCTAACCAAACTTATCTGGATTTATTCGGGTATAAAACGGCTGATGAGTTGGTGGGTATGTCACTTATCGACATGGTCAATAGTGACTCCAGAGACATCATAAAACGGCATCTTAAAGAGTTTCAAAAGGGACATTTGATTCCTGAATTTAAATGCCAGCTAATGCATCATGAAGGCAACCTGATTCCTGCCTCCATTAAATTTTCTGATGCACAGTATGATAATGAACCCTGCATACAACTGACTATTAAGCCGATTTCTGTCGTTAGACAGACGGCCAACTGCTCAGACTATAATTGCTCCCAAGAACAGTTATTAATAGAGGCAAAAACCAAAATCCAAACCTCTGATGCCGCTACTTTGATATGGCTGCAAATTGATAATTATGACGCCATTCGCAAGACCATAGACATTAGCGGTTTCCTTTCCATTCAAAAAGATGTCCCTGAAATTATCCAAGCGATGATGCCAAATGCATTAACCTGCCGCTTGGGAGAAGATGTGTTCCTTATTCTGGATACTGAGACTGCGCTTTCTGATATCGAGAGTACTCTTTCACAGCTTCAGGAAGGCATCGACAACCATCTGTTTAGCACAGAGAACGAAACCATTCACATAATGAATACCATCGGGTATGCAACAACCCAGGCAAGTGATAATTTAGAAAAACTCATCTCCTTCGCACGAACAGCTCATGGGTACAGCGAGCAAGATGGAAATACGCGCATTAAGCAATATTGCCAGACAGATGATATTCGAATGGAGGCAGATGATAGCGATATTCCGGCACGCATTGAGCAAGCATTATCTGAAGAAACCTTGCAACTCAACTATCAACCGGTGATTAGCGTTACCGGTGTGGGAGATCAGCACCACTATGAAGTAGTAACCCGCATACCTGACAGCGACAATGACTACATTGATACCAAAGACTGTATGAAGTCAGCAGAATTATCCGAGCTTATGCCTTTGATTGATCGCTGGGTATTGCGTCAATGCGCTATCGACCTCACCAGAAAGTATAAAAATGGCGAGTTGGTCCATCTGCTTATACCTGTCAGTCAATGGTTCATTAAGGATTCACAATTTGCTTCTTTCTTAATCAGCTTATTCAAAGCCACACCTACACTAGCAGAGCATATTACTCTTCTGTTTGATGAGTCTACTGCTCTGTTAAACCTGAGAGGTTTGGTTGATCTGAACAAAGAGATAGGAAGCAAAGGTGTACAGATCGCAATCAATGAGTTCAGTGGTGATTCCAGAGCCATGAAATTATTACAGCACCTGAATATTTACATGGTCCAGCTAAACAACCAATTCACTAAAATACTGGGTAAAGACGAAACAGAGCATCTGAACACCACGCTTAATGTTTTGAGTGATCACAACATCAAATGTGTTGCTGTTGATATTAACAACTCTCAAGCCATTGCCCACCTTTGGCAAGCAGGCGTAGGGTTTGCCAAAGGTGATTACATTGGCAAACCTTCACACTCGATGAACTATGAGTTTGAGTGATAGTCCTGCAAATTGATTACCTGACCACTGATTGGTAAATCCTGAGCATCATGCGTCACCATTAAAGCCGGAATATTCCGGCTTTTTATTTGCCCAAAAACAAACTCACGAAACTGGCCACGCAATTCCGCATCCAATTTGGAGAAAGGCTCATCGAGTAAAATCAGCCGAGGTTCTGATAATAAGGTTCGCATCAGGCTGATACGAGCTCGCTGCCCTCCCGAAATATTTTCAGGCGTTTTGTTGTCAAAGCCTTCAAGACCACAGTCGGTCAGAGCCTCTCTCACCATTTTTAGCCGCTCAGGGCGACGGTAATGTTTGGGAATTCCAAAAGTGAGATTTTCCCCCACCGTCATATGAGGAAATAACAGATGATCCTGAAATTGCAGACCGATTCTACGACGATGAGTGGGCAAGTTGTTCAGCAAGACATCATCCAGATACAAGGCGCCCGATGTTGAAAACATGGTATCCAGCGTACCTGAGATAAAATTCAACAAGCTGCTTTTACCGCTACCGCTGGGACCCATAACCGACAGAATAGCACCATTGTCTACTGAGAATTCCAGACCACTGAACAACGACTCTCCATCATTAGTAATACCAATTTTACGAGCAATGAAGGTCATTGATTCAGTCTCCTTACCAGCTTGCCTTTTCTTAATGTCCAGACGCTCAACACAGCAATTGCAGCATAACAAAGCAGGGGTAATAACATCTGCACCAATGCATAAACGCCAATCAAGCGCCGGTTACCTCCAGATACCAGACTCACCGCTTCTGTGGTGACTGTCGGAATTCTGCCAGCACTGGCAAACAGGGTCGGCAAATATTGTGCGATACTCACTGCAAAGCCAAGAGCAAAGCAGCTCAATACTGGTCGCCAAAGAATCTTCAGCTTTATCTTCCACCAGGTTTTTATTGGCGATCCAGACAACATCTGCCCCTGAATACTGTGCCGCACATCATAACTGTGCCAAGGGCCAGAAAGACTGAGATAACAATAGGGCAGTACAAAAATCAGGTGAATGGCAGCTACCGTTAACCAATGACCTTCAACATTCATCCAGAGCAGAAAGACTTGAATACCGAAAACAAAGGTCATCTGTGGCAACAGTAGCGGTATGTACATAATGGCCTTGGTATGGCTTGCTTCTTTTTTACCAAACTCCAGCAAAATGATGGCAAGACTGACCGCCAAAAAAGAAGCCGTCATACCAATCATCAGCGCATTCAAAATAGGCTCAGACAAATGTGTCCAGGCTCGCTCCCAGGCTCTCACCGACCAGTTCGGCGAGAGCGATGGAAAGCGCCAGCGCCAGACAAAAGACCAGATAACCAACACAACGGTGCTCAAACTAAAAAGACATAAAAGACAGCGCCAGAGTATTAAAGCAACTACTTCTGCGTATTCTCCAAAATAGCCTCTACTGCCGTTGGTCAGCCATTTGCCATAACATCGCAAGATTGTTTTTTCAGCGAGATAAAACAGCAAAATACTGACCAGTACCAACGCCAGTAACAACAAGCTGCCAGCCGCGGCCTGAAGTCGTAATGTAAGATCTGCATCTTGCAACCAGTGAAAAATCTGCACTGCAAATAATGGCGGATTGGTTGGTCCAAGTATCAGAGCAACATCTACCACCGAAACCGAAAATGCCAGAACGGTATACACAGGCAACCGGATCATCGGATAAAGCCTTGGCCAAATCAGTTTCATCCAGACCGTCCACCGCTGATAACCAAGACTTTGTCCGACTTTAATGGTTTCAGTGATGGGCAATTGGCTAATCGCTGCAATCAACATAAACAGGAGAAAGGGCGTTTCCTTAATGATCAGCAGCAACATATAGCTCAGCCCAAGAGGATCCTGAACACTCTGCCAGTCTGGCGGATGACTCCACTCAAAAGGTATTGCTAAAAATCGAGCTAACAAACCACTGGGCATAAGAACAAAAGCTATACCAAAGGCCAGGGCAACATGAGGAGCAGCCATCACTGGCGATAACCAGCGCTGCATTTTCTTCCAGAGGGGACTTCCCCAAGTAATACTGACAACACTGAAAGCCAATATCAGCGAGATTAATGTTGAAAAGATGCCGGTAGTAAACGACAGGCTCAACATTTCAAGTAATTTTGGCGTATACAACAGTTGTCGCCAGAAAAATAAACCCGGTGTTTCAAAGCCTAACACCGGCATATAACCAAAAGCAGGAAATACGGCACCAGCCAGACCAGCTAAAACCGGAATCAAAAATAACAAGGTCACCACAGCGGGTACTGTGGTGACGGAAGGATACTTCAAACTACTTACCTGTATCGTTTCTGCCAGGCTTGCTCCAGAGCCGTTGTCCAGGAGCTGTGAGGTTCAGGCAGGGTTTTACCCAGCTGCTCTGCCGACAGAGTAGCAATACCCAGAGACAGCTTTTTAAATCGTGCTTTATCGGATGGTTTAAGACGCGCCATAGAAAGTACGGTCGGGTCTCCCCAGGTGTCAGGGTCCGCTTTCTTCGCCTGAGCTTCCGGCGACAGCAAAAAGTCAGCCACTACCCTGGCGGCTTCTGTCGCGCTGCTGTTATAGGGAATAGCGAGGAAATGGGTATTACCGACAGTTCCACCCTTATGAACATAAGTTCTTACAGTATCGGCCAATTCGCCAGCGACTATGGCAGAGCTTGCATAGGATGGATTAAACGTCATAGACAGCATGATTTCACCATCATCCAACAGTGGTGTGAGCGCAAGGTTATTAGCCGGGAACGCTTTGCCTTTACGCCATAATAGTGGATGCAGTTGATCAAGATATTGCCACAATGGTGAGGTCACTTTTTCAAAATCAACAGTGCTGACATCTTTTTGCAGTAATTCCTGGTTTTCTGTCAACTCAGTGAGCAACTGTTTAAGAAACGTGGTCCCGATAAAGTCAGGTGGCAGCGGATAAGTGACACGTCCTTTATTCTTTTCAGCAAAGGCGAGCAACTCCTGAGCACTGGCTGGCGGTGTTTTGATTTCAGCACTGTCATAAATAAACACCAGTTGAGCCATTCCCCAGGGGGATTCATACCCATCGGTAGGTTCACCAAAATCAACGACCGTGGTTTTCTTTTCAACAGGATCAACACCTTTGAAAGAGGGTAGAGATTCAGCAAAAGGTCCATAAAGAAGACCGTTCTGTTTCATGGATTTAAAATTTTCACCATTAATCCAGACCAGATCCACTGTGCCTTTCTCAGTTCTGCCTGCATTTTTTTCTGCCAATACCCGACTAACGACACTGGCTGCATCATTAATCTTGATATGTTTAAGAGTAATACCATAGCGTTTTTTCACTTCATCAGTTGCCCAGACAATATAATCATTAATCTGGTTACTGCCGCCCCAGGCGTTAAAATAAACCGTTTGACCCCGTGCTTTTTTCTGAACTTGTTTCCAGTTATCAGAATCAGCTGCCTGAACCGTTACTGCACAAAGCAGTGCAATACCAAGCAGCAGGCATCTACGTAATTTTTCAAACTGCATAGTTCTGCTTATTCCTCTTTATATTTTTAATGTCTGGAGATCTTTTTCGCTAAACCCTAATAGATAAAGAATGCTGTCCAAACCTAATGTAGATATTGATTGTCGTGCGCTTTGTTTCACCAGTGGTTTGGCTCTGAACGCGACCCCTAAACCAGCAACACTGAGCATGGGTAGGTCGTTAGCACCATCACCAACCGCAATTACCTGTTCCAGGGTGACTCCTTCGTCAGAAGCAATCTGTTTCAGAAGATCTGCTTTGCGCTGGCCGTTAACGATTTCGCCGGTTACCTGACCAGTGACCTGACCATCCACTATCTCTAGTTCGTTGGCGTAAATATAATCAATTCCCAACTTATTCTGAAGAAAGTGAGCAAAATAAGTAAACCCTCCGGAAAGAATGGCGGTTCGATAACCTAGGGAGCGAAGGGTTTTGATTAATCGTTCAGCACCTTCGGTGAGCTTTAGTTTTTCAGCAATCCCTTCGAGGACAGATTCATCAAGTCCTTTAAGCATGGCTAGCCTTGCACGAAAACTGTCGTTAAAATCCAGCTCGCCCTGCATGGCTCTTTCGGTAATTTCAGCCACCTGATCACCAACACCGGCCGCTTCTGCCAGCAAGTCAATTACTTCCGCTTCAATTAGGGTGGAATCCATATCAAACACTACCAGTCGACGATTACGCCGATACACGCTGTCTTCCTGAAAAGCAACATCCACATCCAGCTCTGCAGCCAGATGCAGAAATTCAGCTCTTAAAGCGTTGAGGTCCGGTGTCGTGCCACGCACTGAAAACTCAAGACAGGAAGATGGCTGAGTAACATCATCATGCTGCAAAGAGCGCCGCCCGGACAGTCTCGAGATATGATCGATATTAAGCCCATATCGAGCTGTGATACCCGACACCATGGCAATCTGCTCAGCGGTCACATTCCTGGATAAGAGCGTGAGGATGTAACGGTTTTTCCCTTGCCCGGAAACCCAGAGTTCATAGTCCTCTTCAGAAATTGGTTGATAGTTGAACTGTAATTCCCGCTCATGAAAATGGAACAGTAAGTCCTTCAGCACAGGTGCTTCACTACTACCATCGGGCAAACGAACAACAATCCCCCAAGTAAGTGTGTCGTGTATGACAGACTGACCAATATCAAGAATTTCCAGCCCGTAACCCGCCATAATGGAGGTAATCGATGAAGTAAGACCGGGTTTATCGCGCCCGGTAACGTTGATCAGTATGATATCACTCATATCTGAACCTGAATTATTAGAATTAAATCGCAGTCTACCATGCTCTGACAGCTAAGTACCCGGTCATATTGTATCGAGTATTTCTGATTTATTGGGCTGGTGCTATGCAAGGCGCAACGACGAGAGCATAGCAAGCTATGTGACCAGAGTTGTAACGAAGCACGACTGCATGGATGCAGGAGGTAGAGCAACGCAGGAGCATTTGCCGAGAGTACCTGAACAATGAGTCAGAAAATATAATTTCATATGACTGGGTACTTATACCCATCGCCTTTGAAGATGTGGAGGTGTTGGCTGCGCTCACTCATCCACCTCTCCAAATCCAATGAGCATGCATGATTTTCATCCCGCTTCTGTTACGATAATTCCAATCACAAACTATGGAGCTAATCTGTGAATATGCCGGGTATACCAGCAGGCATGCTGAATCGATTGTTTGATCGATTTTCTATACGAACTCAATTGATGATTATTTTCGGTGTATTGATGCTAACGCTGACACTGGGCATGTGTGCTGTGGTTCGCAGCGAAATTAATTCCGCCAGCCACCATCAGGCGGATAGTATCGGGCAACTTCTTAGTGAGCAAACATCCAGTGCCGCTACCGATATGCTAGTCACCGGAGACAGGCTGAGCCTGAATATTCTTCTGAAACAGCTAGTGCAAAACCCTTATGTCACTGAAGCCAGTATTTACAGCATTGATAACCGCCGTATAGCGCGAGCCAGCAGTCAGACAAACGACAACGCTCCCACTAGCAAGGTCTATTCTTCGCCGATTCATTATCAGGATGTGATCGCTGGTTATGCCAGTCTTTATCTCAATGAAGAACTATTAACCAGAAAACCTCAAGATGCACTTGTTACTATTATTACTATTGGCTTTCTACTGCTCTTATCCGGACTGCTTTTAATTCATTTTTACAGTGCTTCATCCGCCAGACGGCTCGGACTTATTGAACGGCAATTAGCATCTATACTCCCTGGAACTTGTGCATCCGAATCAGTCAATGAGATGTCACGGATTTCAGAGTTTGTTGAAAGCCAGCTCACTGAACAAAGTATCGAGGTGCAGCAGGAAGAACCTGAACCTGTCTCTGACATCGCTGCAATATTGGCGGTTCGTACAAAAAATATTGGTCGCCTGAGGCAGCTTCTGGCTCCTACGGATTTACAAAGTCTCCTGAACACCTACAGCTCAATTATTAATCAGGCTACTAACTTATACGACGGCGAGATCACTTATACACCTGAAGGGAATGCCTTCATTCGTTTTGAAAGCAAGAATAATCCTGACTTTGCTATTGATGCTTTAAGCTGTGGATTAGCCATTGAAGACCTGGTGAATTTTACCGGCGAGAACAGCATCGCTAATATTCATATCGGCATCGGCCTCAGCTTTAGCGATGACATCGCAGAGTTCCCGGAAGAGCAGCACCCGGCAATGGCAGACAGTGCTGCCAGCCAGGCACTACACCTTGCCGCTATTACTGAACCGGATGGGCTGCATATGTTCAAATCGCACCTGAGCTGGCTACCCAATGACCTGCCTGAACTCGATGTTTCTGACTATGACCCTGAGATGGTCAAGATTGACGGATTGACTGGAGAGCAAGCCAGCACTCTGCAAAATCGAATCACAGAGATGCTAGCGGATATTTAGAGTCTCATTTCTATTCCGCGCTCTGCCATATACTGCTTGGCTTCTGGTATGGAATATTTTTGAAAGTGGAAGATGCTGGCGGCAAGCACCGCGTCAGCCTTTCCTTCCTTAATGCCATCGACAAGATGATCAAGATTTCCGGCACCACCAGAGGCAATGACCGGTATCGACAAGGCGTCTGAAATCGCTCTCGTCACCCCCAGATCATAACCATTTTTGACACCATCCTGATCCATACTGGTGAGCAGAATCTCGCCGGCTCCTAACTCTTCCATTTTGATCGCCCATTCAACCGCATCCAGCCCGGTAGGTTTTCGTCCCCCATGGGTAAAGATTTCCCATCGGTCAGACTCACCAGGCCGGCTGACTTTCTTGGCATCAATGGCCACCACAATACACTGAGAACCAAACTTATCCGCCGCCTGCTGAACAAAATCAGGATTAAAGACAGCCGCCGTGTTAATGCCGACTTTATCTGCCCCGGCATTCAGCATGGTGCGAATATCTTCCACCTTGCGAATGCCACCGCCTACGGTTAATGGAATAAACACTTCACTGGCCATGCGTTCAACTGTATGCACAGTGGTGTCACGACCTTCATGGCTGGCGGTTATATCAAGAAAGGTAATCTCGTCTGCACCTTCATCATTATAACGGCGGGCGACTTCTACCGGGTCACCGGCATCCTGTATATCAACAAATTGGACACCTTTGACAACACGCCCGTCTTCCACATCAAGGCAGGGAATTATTCTTTTAGCAAGAGCCATTACTTCACCAGTCGCAAGCTAAGTGGATAGCGGTAATACTCACCATCGCCTGCCTTCAGTGCAGCCCGAATCATGAGTATCAGGATCAAAATCAGGATGACAGGTACCAGCGGTAAAAACAGTAACCCCACCAGCATAAATTTAAGGGCACCCCATACTGCCAACAACAATACTATGGTTATCTGGAAATTCAGGGACTCCCGGGCATGGTGTTCTATGTAATGAGACTTGTTACGCTTAAAAAGCCAGATCAAGAGTGGCATCACAATACTCATGCCCGGAAAAATAAACCCCAATAAAGGCAACACATGCGACATCACTGCCATATTTTTATCATCCCGATTAAATACGGGAGGTACCGGTCTATTATCCTGATAGTCAGCCATCGCAGTATGTTTGTGCCTCCGTTAAGTTCAATGATCCTTCATAAATGGCTCTACCGGTAATGGCACCTTCAATACCCTCATGAGCAACTGCCTTAAGCGCTCGAATATCGTCCATGTTAGTAATACCACCAGATGCAATGACCGGAATAGAAATCCCACTGGCCAGCTGCATAGTGGATTCCACATTAACACCCTGCATCATGCCATCTCTGGCAATGTCCGTATAAACAATGGAAGACACGCCATCCTGTTCAAACTGCTGAGCCAGATCGCTGGCTTCAACACTGGTGACCTTTGCCCAACCATCGGTAGCCACCATGCCTTTTTTGGCATCAATACCCACAATGATGTGACCACCAAATTGTTTGCAGGCTTCTTTGACAAATTCAGGTTCTGTGACCGCTTTTGTGCCGATAATCACCCATGAAACACCAGCCTCAAGATAGGCCTCAATGGTCTGCAAATCACGAATACCGCCCCCTATCTGCACAGGCAGATCAGGATATTCTGAAGCAATGCCTCGCACTGCATTGGCATTCACTGGTTTACCTTCAAAAGCACCATTAAGATCAACCAGATGTAATCGACGACAGCCGGCTTCTACCCAGCGTCCAGCCATGGCAACCGGGTCATCACCAAATACCGTGGCATCATCCATCTCCCCCTGCCGCAGACGAACACAGGCTCCATCTTTTAAATCTATTGCTGGAATAATTATCATTTCAGGGCTTCCACTTCAGAAAGTTTTCGAGAAGCTGCAATCCATTAGCGGCACTTTTTTCGGGATGAAACTGCACAGCAAATATATTGTCATGCGCCAGAGCAACATCAAATGACACGCTATAATCACAACGTCCGGCGACCATAGATTCATTGGCCATATGGGCATGATAACTGTGCACAAAATAAAAACGAGCGTTGTCTTGTATCTTTTGCCAGAGAGGGTGTGACAACTGTGTTTGAGAAACCTGACTCCAGCCCATATGAGGAACCTTCAGTCGCTCTCCACTGGCATCGATCAATCCTTTACCAAAAAACTTCACGTCGCCCGGTAAAATACCGAGACAATCAACTCCGTTGTTTTCTTCGCTGTGATCAAGCAAAACCTGCATGCCAACACAAATACCCAGTAATGGCCGTGTAGCGGCTACTTCACGTACCACTTCATCCATCCCCTGGCGGATGATTTCTGACATACAGTCACGAATAGCACCAACACCGGGTAGCATGACTCTGTCTGCCTGCAGAATATCAGCGGGATCAGAAGTCACAATGATTTTTACATCAGGCTCAGCAACATGCTCCAGTGCTTTGCCAGCCGAGTGGAGATTCCCCATACCGTAATCTATAACAGCAACGGTTTTCATATCCTGCTTACTCCAACCGCTTATAATGTGCCTTTGGTAGAAGGCATTTGACCCGTCATCCTTGAATCTCGCTCAACCGCCATTCGCAAAGCGCGGCCAAAAGCTTTGAAGACGGTTTCTATCTGATGATGGGCATTGCGGCCACGCAGATTATCAATATGCAAAGTAACACCGGCATGATTCACAAACCCCTGAAAGAATTCGTAGAACAAATCCACATCAAACCGTCCGATCATGGCGCGAGTGTAATCGACATTAAACTCCAGCCCCGGTCGACCGGAAAAATCGATCACCACACGGGACAGGGCTTCATCCAGCGGCACATAGGCATGACCATAGCGGTAGATGCCTTTTTTATCACCAATAGCTTCAGCAAATGCCTGGCCTAGGGTTATACCAATGTCTTCTACCGTATGGTGATCATCAATTTCATTATCGCCGTTGGCATGAATGTGAAGATCAATCAGTCCGTGACGGGCAATCTGATCCATCATATGGTCAAGAAACGGTACACCCGTCTGGAACTCTGACCGTCCAGAGCCATCTAGATTGATGGAGACCTGAATCTGAGTTTCAAGGGTGTCTCTTTTAATACTGGCCTTACGCTCAGCCATGCAAAACTCCGGGATCATTCAATCTGTTTATAGTTGCCGGGGCTGTCATTATATGGAGTTGTATGATGGTTTTGTATTTTTTTACGCCATATATGGCATATACGCCCGAATTTCCAATATAAAAACCTGACTTTGAGCCTTTTGAGCCGATTAATATGCTTTCACAGTGTCGTAGATACTACCCAGATGTTTTTCCAGCAATTGATTGACCTGCCTGTTTTTTGTCTTCACGATCTTCTTGTCAAAAGGTCTTCTGCGATCATTAGCCCATTGCGTCGACCAGTCGTTGGTCGATGTCATGCACAAATCTGCAAAATTTTTGATACTGAAGCGGTCAGCCTGCTCTATACAGCCTGTCAGGAAAACATCAACATTGGATTGCAAAATCTGATATTCACCAACAGGGCCAGCCTGATATTTCTTCTGCACCTGATAAACCCAGATGTCACCATTTTCGGGAATGTTTTTATCATTCATGGATGACAGCATCGCTCTGTCAATCTTCATACGACACTCCTGATACGCCTGCCGATCAAGATATTTCAATTTTCCAGGAGGCAAAGAAATCAATATTCCATTGAATCTTTCTCCATCTGACGGAGCAACACCTAAACGGGTGTGTTGCAAAGAGCCAGGCTTGGATCGCACAAACCATCCCCGTTTGTGGTTATCAACCCAGACAGGCAACACAACTTTGCCCTTTTCCGTTTTTGCCGCGCGCGCCTCTTCGTATAACAGACTGCCATAGCCAACAAGATATTGTGGTCTGTTACTGTCTGGTGTTGGATAACATTGACTTGCCAGTGTAACGGTCGGAGTTAATAGGGCTACGAAAAATGAGCGCTGTAAGAATGAAGATACGTTCAACATGTTTTTCTCCTCAGTTTGCCTTCTCCATAATAGTCGCCACTCAGAGATTCTGATGCCTGAGCATAATTGATTTACTCTGATTATTTTACACCCAACCCGTGCCCGACTTATGATCAAGTTATGTTCAAGAAAGTATTGACTTGTTATACGAGCAAGGTAATGTATAAGTAACTCATGAAGGATCAACCTCATGCTCGGTCGAATGTTGTTTAAGGAAAAACAACTCAGGCTTTGTGTTGTGGCTGTGTTTGTTTCCGGAGCGCCTGACGCTGCGGACGCCTTGTTGTTGCCTCCAAATCCGCTTTCATCCAGTTCTTTCTGGGATTGTCAGTCGGATAGTAACCATCGCTTGTGTGCTGAAAAAATAGCGCAAAATGTCGCTTATCCTATCGAGCCTCCTGCGCCCACACCCCGACGTGAACCTGATACATCAAAACAACTAGCGTTACCTGCATTCAGGCCTGAACCACCTATCCCTGAGCGCGAGGTGCCTGCCGGAATGCCTATAGCCAATAGCCCTGAAGACGGAGTGATTTCAGGTTTACTAAGATCACCGGGCAATCATTACACTCTCCAGTGGCTGGCAGCGAATGACCGGAATTCTCTGGAACAATTAAAAAGACGTTATCCGATACTCAGAGATGCCGCTGTCGTTCAATATCAGCGTGCGGGTAAAGACTGGTTTGTGCTGCTTGAAGGGCCTTTCCCGAGCCGGACTGCAGCCATAGCTGCTTTAGAAAGCTCCCCCAGAGCCCAGATGTCTCGTGAGCTTTATCCCTGGACTCGCTCTATTGCCAGTATTCAGAAACTGGATATTGTCAGACCAAACCAAGGCAACGAGATACTGGTTGACAATTTACAACAGGAGTATCCTGCCGAATCAGTTTTTGAGATTCCGGCAGCTCAGCCCTCTATCGCCAACACAGTCTATCCAACGGCCCCCATTCAGCCACTCGGGGAATATCTGCCGCCTGTTCAAAGCTCGACCCCCACACAACAAACGGTGGTTTATGGCCAAGAGTTTGATACTCCCGGATATAACAGCCCCGGGTATCAACGCTATGCATCTGATCGTGGGTTCCCTACTGCCATTGAAGAGCCAATTGCCGATGAAATGTACGCCAGCATAGTACCGGCATATCGTAAAAGATCTTCTGTAATCGCTTCAGGTGAGGTGGATTACAACCACTACCAACCTGAAAAATCTACCGGTTACCAGCAAGATTTCAACCGATATTCAGATATTGAGCCTATTCAAAAAAGCTTCATTCCGCAGGAAGATATTCTGCGTGCTCCATCGCGCAATTACACCATCGAATGGATGTCTTCAGGCAGAAGAAGTTCTCTGGAACGAGCCCAGCATCGTTATGAAGAGTTCAAAGATGCACAGATCATTCACTATCAGAAATACAATCGTGACCGGTATGTTCTGGTCAGCAAGGTATTTTACAGCCGCCGCGATGCAGTGGGCGCGTTATCAAGACCGGATTTATCAAGAGTGTCTGCCCGTCTGAGTCCAATCATCAGACAGATTGGCGATCTGCAAAAACTGGTTGAACAGGTGCCTACTCATTACCGTCAGACAGTTAAAACCGAACCAGTACGTTACCAACGTAAAACCCCTAGGTATCAACAACCGGTTAGACGATCTGAACCTGTTCAAAACAGACCAATAAAAGAGCCTGCTGTCCGATACGCCAGAGCATCTAGCCCGGTTGAAAAACCTGCGTACAACATTCTTGCTAACAATTACACCATCCAGTGGTTTGCGGCAAACAACAATGAGTCGGTTGAAAAAATGAAGCGCCGGTTCCCTGAGCTGGCCAATGCCAGAACCGTTCACTTCCGCCGTAATCAGAAAGACTGGTTTGTTCTGCTTCAGGGTGATTACAAAAGCAGTCACGAAGCCATTAAAGCTATAAAAGACCCAGCATTAAAACAGGCAATGCTGGTTCTGCACCCATGGACACGCCCGGTAGACTCTCTGAAAAAACTGCAGATTGTTTCGATGCGTTCTCAATAACTTCTCACCTGGTAAGTACCCAGTCATATGGAATCATATGACTGGGTACTTATGTCAAAACCACTCAATAGAATGCGCTAATAGATGGCTTACCCTGCGCAATCTGGCATACTTTCTACTACTTCCTAATAATAATGTCTTTGAGGCTAACCATGAACCGTTTGTTCAAGTTCATCACGACCGCGCTGATCGTCGTTGTGTTGCTTGTTGTCGCTGCTGCCGCTGTTTTGCCGAAATTAATTAATCCGAATGATTATCGGGACGAAATTTCCAAATTGGTTCAAGAGAAATCGGGGCTGACTCTGCGCATTAATGGCTCCATTGGCTGGTCAGTGTTTCCCTGGTTCGGACTCTCTCTGGAAGATATTACAGTTACCGGCACACATAATTCGGCACTGGGTCATCTTGGTCACGCAGAAGTGAGCGTTAAACTCCTGCCCTTGCTGAGCCAGCAAGTAGAAATGCAAACCATTAAACTGGATGGCTTTGAACTCTCCCTGATTAAAGACAAAAATGGCAAAGGTAACTGGGAAGTCGATGTACCTGTCAAAACAGTCAGTCAGACTGAACCACAGAGCACTCAAGAACAGAACGAATCCAGCAATCCATCCTTACAACTGAGCATAGCCAGCGTTGAAGTAACGAATCTGGCAGTCAGTTACATTGATCAACAGACCAATACCAAATATCAAATCGATCAGGCCAGTTTGGTAACCGGCTCCATTAACAATCAGGTGCCGGTGGATTTCAAACTGCAATCTCTGATTACTCTGCCGGATTACCATTTAAAAGCTTCTATCAGCGGTTTATTCGCATTCAACTTGCAGGATGGTGTGTATAGCCTCGATCAGCTCAACATCAGCGCCAGTCCGAATATCAAGAATGCAGAAACACTCAGTCTCACAGGCAATATTGATATTCAGCAAAGTCCTTTAAAAGCGTCCGGTGAGCTGGGTGTTACCCGATTTAATCCTGCAAACCTGCTACGTCAACTCAATATCCCAATGCCATCCATGGCAAGCCAAACAGCAATGAGCAGTCTGTCATTCGATAGCCAGTTTACAACCGATGGCAAAAGCTTCAAAGCCAGCGAACTGGCACTGAAACTGGATGATTTTGAAATTGATGGACAGCTTGCCATCACCGACCTCAACACTCAGGCCATGACATTCCGTTTTACGGGTAATGATCTTAATCTGGATAACTATCTTCCTCCCGCTACCGTTGAGTCAGAGAAACAGGCTCCCAGCACTGAAAAAACAGAACAAACATCTACCAGCAAAACATCTGTCAACAAAGAACAGCCGCTAATTCCTGAAGATATACTCCGTGGGCTGACTATTGATGGCTCCATGAAACTGGCATCACTGACGGTTGCCAGGTTTCGCTTCGATCAACCTTCGGTCACACTAAAAGCCGCCAACGGCAAACAGAATATCAGCATTGGCTCTGTTTTTTATGAAGGCAATATCGACCTCAATACGTCGATAGATGTTCGCCAGCAAGGCACTCCAAAAATCAACACGGCAGCGGCACTGAAAGACATCAGTCTGGAAGCCATGTCTGCGACTGTACCTGCACTGAAATCGGTTCATGGTCTGATTAATGCGAATGCCAACATGACGACACAGGGGCAACTGCAAAGCACGCTGACCAGAAATCTTAACGGCAAGGTGCAGTTTGCTATTGATGAAGGGATTTTCACCAGCGCTAATTTCGACAAGATGGTCTGCAAAGGCATTGCTACCATTCGTAAGAAACAGCTTGAGAAAGATGATTGGAATGAAAGTACACGGTTCAGAGACCTAAGCGGTACTTTTGTTGTCAATAATGGCATTGCCAGTAACGATAATCTGATCGCGTCGTTATCGAACCTCAATCTGAAAGGTGATGGCAAAATAGATCTAACCAGGCAATTCATCGACTATCATATAGGGCTGAATATCAGAGGTACAGAATCACCTGACAGTGACCCTGCCTGCAAAATCAATGAAGATTATGTCAATGTCACCTGGCCAGTCCGCTGCGCCGGAAACATAGGTACACAAACATGTGGAATCGACTCTGATCGCCTGGGCAATACAGCAGCAGATATTTTGCGCAATGAAGCTCGCAAGCACATTGAAGATAAAGTAAAAGGTCCTGTAAAAAATTTACTGAAAGGCTTGTTCAAGTGACCGTTTGTTGTCGGTTCATCCACCGGTGAGCCGACAATCTGCTCATAGCAGTATGCATAGACGACCACTTCACATCTGGTATTTATGACAGTAACCACTATTCCTTTTTCCCAACAAGTTCTGAACTGGTTTGACCAGCATGGCCGTAAGCATCTGCCCTGGCAGCAAAACATTACGCCCTACAAAGTCTGGATCAGCGAAATCATGCTGCAACAGACGCAAGTCACCACCGTTATTCCCTACTTTGAACGATTTATGGAAAACTTTCCTGATGTTCAGTCTCTGGCTGCTGCCAGTGAAGATGAAGTACTGCACCACTGGAGCGGGCTAGGCTATTACAGTCGTGCCAGAAATCTTCATAAAGCTGCGAACATGGTATGCACAACCTTTGCTGGCGAGTTTCCAAAATCCGTCCGGGGATTAATGGAGCTACCCGGCATTGGTCGCTCAACCGCCGGAGCCATTGCATCAATCAGCATGGGCATTCGCGCCCCGATTCTAGATGGCAATGTCAAACGGGTACTGACTCGTTATCGTGCCATTACGGGATGGCCTGGTCAGACAGCAGTCGCTAATCAGCTCTGGGAGATTGCCGAACAATACACCCCTGAAGAGCGGGTTGCTGATTACACGCAGGTAATGATGGATCTTGGTGCAATGATCTGCACCCGATCAAAACCCTCCTGTTCGCTTTGCCCTCTCAACACCAGCTGCCTTGCCCATGCTGCCGGTGAAGAAAGTCGCTTTCCTGAATCCAAACCCAAAAAAGACAAACCCGAGCGATCAGTAAGAATGTTGATGATTGTTAATCAATTTGGTGAAGTCTTGCTGGAAAAACGTCCACCGACGGGTATCTGGGGTGGTCTCTGGAGCTTTCCGGAAATAGGTATGGAAGATAACCTGAGCGAAACCACTCAGGCTAAAACCGGCTTTGATCTGGAGCAGTTTGAAGAATGGCAAGTCTTTCGACACACCTTCAGCCATTACCATCTGGATATTACCCCGGTTAAAACTTTTACCAGCAGCCACCCTCATCAAATACAAGATGGCGAGCACTGGCACTGGTTTCAACCAGACAAACCGACAGAGCTCGGCCTTGCTGCACCAGTCACAAAACTGATAAACAAACTCAAAAACAGTCTATAGGTCGGTTTCCACCCGAAGAGCAGATACCCATAGGGCACAAGAGCCGACAATCAGCATGAAATGCTGAAAAATGTTGAGCTTTGCGCTCTTCGAGCGCACTCTCGGCATGCCCTTTAGACATACCGACCGACTTGAACAAAAAACAACCTGGTACAACAACTCCGATGAAAAGCCTGTGCGATCTAAGTTTCGATAACACCTACGCCCGGCTGCCTGAAAATTTTTATTCGATTCAGGCAGCTACGCCTTTATCCAACCCGACATTTGTCGCATTTAGCCCTTTTGCCGGAAAACTACTTGACCTGGAAGATTCCCAGATTCTCAGGCAGCAACTCACTCAACTGTGTTCCGGTAATACTTCTCTGCCGGGTTCAGAACCTATCGCCACCGTCTACTCCGGTCATCAGTTCGGAGCTTACGTTCCGCAACTCGGCGATGGCAGAAGCTTACTTCTGGGTGAAGTTCGCAACCATCACGGGCAAAAATGGGATCTTCATTTAAAAGGCGGAGGGCAAACGCCATACTCTCGTTTTGGTGATGGTCGTGCGGTTTTGCGCTCCTGCATCAGAGAGTATCTGGCGTCCGAAGCTCTGTTTCATCTTGGCATTCCGACCACGCGGGCACTGTGCATAACCACCAGCGACACGCCTGTCTATCGTGAAAAAACGGAAGCAGGTTCAACACTGCTACGATTGGCGAAAAGCCATGTTCGTTTTGGGCACTTTGAGTATTTTTATTACACACAGCAGCATGATGATCTGAAAACACTGGCAGATTACGTAATCGAACAGAGTTATCCACAGCTAAAGAATATGGAAAATAAATATCACCTGCTTTTTCAACAGGTGGTCGAATCTACCGCCAAACTGATTGCCCAATGGCAGGCCGTTGGTTTTGCTCACGGCGTGATGAATACCGACAACATGAGCATTATTGGCGACACCATTGATTATGGACCCTACGGGTTTATAGATGATTTTAACTGGCACTATATCTGCAATCATTCCGACCACCAGGGTCGCTATGCTTTCAGCCAGCAGCCCGAAATAGGTTACTGGAATTGTGGCCGACTGGCTCAGGCGCTGACACCTTTGTTTGATAGTGCAGAACCGTTACAGGATGTGCTGGATAACTATCCACAGGCTTATTCTGACACTTACAAAAAACTGATGAACCAAAAGCTTGGTTTAACAGTTCTGGAAGAAGAAGATGAAGCTCTGCTGCAATCTCTGCTGCAACTGATGCACAACAGCCGGTGTGATTACACGCTGTTCTTTCGTACCTTGTCTGACTTCAAAACAGGAAATAACGACGCTGAATTGCAAAAGCTGGTAAATAAGCCAGAATTATCGGAATGGTTAACTCGCTACTCCGCTCGATTAAATCGTAATCTCATTTCCGAGCGCAAGCGGCACACACAAATGAAACAGGTAAACCCTAAATTCATTCTCAGAAATTATCTGGCTCAGCAGGCCATCGATAAAGCAGAAAAGGGTGACTACAGCGAAATAGATAAACTAATGCACATTCTTACTTCGCCTTATGATGAGCAATCTGAGCACGAAGAGTACGCCAAAGCGGCGCCCGAATGGGGCAAAAAGCTGGAAGTGAGCTGTTCGTCCTGATTTGTTAAACTGCTTCACCAATCTCAATATTCAGCAGGAATCTCTCCAGCCATGACTCGCACCGTCAACTGCGTAAAACTCAAAAAAGAAGCCGAAGGTCTGCTTGTGCCACCATTGCCTGGTGCTAAAGGCCAGTGGATTTTTGACAATGTCTCACAGGAAGCCTGGGCTGCCTGGCAAGATCACCAAACCCGCCTAATCAATGAAAAGCATTTGACTTTGCTTGACCCTGAAACCCGTAAATACCTCACCGAACAAATGGACAAATATTTTGCCGGTGAAGATGTCGATGCTGCCGATGGCTTTGTGCCAGAAAGCTAATATACTCAGGCTATGAAGCAACTTTTAGCCATTGCCAGCTCACTCACGTTAGTCGCCTGTCATACAAAACAGGTGGCTAATACTGACACTCAAGTTCCTTACTCTTTTTCTAAACATACGTACGAAAAGTGTGTTCAGAGTTCGACAGATGAGCCACCCCCCTCTCTTGATCACATTAAGTATACTAGTACCGATTTAAATGCCGATGGTCGTCTGGAGACATTCGTCTTAATGACAGACGCATACTATTGCGGCTCAGGTGGATGTACCGCTTTTATTTGCAGCGATACAGGCCAATCGCTCGGTCGATTTACCGTTACGGATGAGCCTATCCTACTATCAGATACAGCTTCCTATGGATGGAAAGATTTTTATGTCTGGAGTAATGGTGCACTTCGTCTAATGGCATTTGATGGCAAACAGTATCCACCTAACCCTTCTCTGGAACCAAAGTTTGACCGCAGCTCCGAAGCGAGTAAGGCAGAACAACGAATAAGAGAAACTGAACTATTCAGTCAGGATGGCTATCAGCTTGAAATGGTTAGCGATGTTCCTATATGGCAATCTGTACATCTCTATACATTCTCGTTTTTGCACTATGGTGATCCTGAGTTCAGGTACTTCATGACCGTGAACATGAAAACCGGAGCGCTCGACGTAGAGACCCGACCTATAATTCAGGAAAAAAGATAAACCGTCGTCGTGTATTTACAGTTCCCTAAAAACTGTGCAGGTACTTGTCAAAACAATAAATTTTCCCTCCAGCTATTGACTCTGACGGGCTAAATCCGTTTAATACGCCTCGCACAACGTTTTGAAGAAAGCGCCTGGGTAGCTCAGTTGGTAGAGCAGCGGATTGAAAATCCGCGTGTCGGTGGTTCGATTCCGCCCCTAGGCACCATTACTTTCTTTTAATACGTTTAGCCTGGGTAGCTCAGTTGGTAGAGCAGCGGATTGAAAATCCGCGTGTCGGTGGTTCGATTCCGCCCCTAGGCACCATACTTAACATCAGAGCCTCGCTTACGCGGGGCTTTTTTGTGTCTGAATGTTTGTGCTCTGTGAGCACATTGTCGCAATTAACCCAGCATCGCCCTAACCTGATCTTCTGATGGAACAGAACCAGAGTGCACCAGCTGTCCATCAATACCAACCGCAGGGGTACTGACAACACCGGCTATCATGATTTTTTCCAGATCAGTTACCTTGGTTACTTTGATATCCAGATTTAACGCCCTTCCGATCTCTGCAATGCGTTCAGCAGTCACTGCGCAGTTTTTACAGCCGGAGCCATATACATTTACTTCTTTCATTACAATTTCCTCTTCTTGAATTAAATTAAATTCACAGCATTAAAGAACCAGCCCACCAGACAAAAAGCCAGTAACAGATAACCTGCGATAAAACCCAGCAACGGAACTTGCATCACCTGTTTCAACATCATGAATTCAGGCAAACTCACGGCAACAGCACTCATACAAAAAGCCAGTGTTGTTCCCAATGGGACGCTTTTCATCAACAGGCTATTCATGATCGGGACGATGGAAGTGGCATTCACATACATAGGAATAGCCACCAACGACGCAACTGGCACTGACCACCATTGCCCATCTCCAAGATGCTGCTGAAACCAGGCTTCAGGAATAAATCCATGAATGAATGCACCAATACCAACACCGATAAAAACCCATTTCCAGATTCTGGTGAGTACGGTTTTAGTTTCTTCTCTGGCAAACTCATGGCGATCTTTCATGGTCATCGTTTGTGCTTGGTATTCCACATTGGCAACCGGGCTGTCGTTGCTATATTGCTTCGCCAGGAATGGCACCAGCCAGCGCTCTGCCCGAAACCAATCAATCAACAAACCACCAACCATACCCAGCATCAAACCAATGACGACATAAAGAACGGTGAACTTGATACCAAGAATTGAACTTAACAATACAACAGCCACTTCATTGATCAGTGGCGACGTGAGCAGGAATGCCATGGTCACACCCAGCGGAATCCGGGCAGAAACAAAACCCATAAATAATGGAATAGAACTGCATGAACAGAAAGGCGTCACCGCGCCAAACACTGCACCAAGCACATAACCGGAAAACTGGCCTCGCCCCTGCAGATAATATCGCACCTTTTCCGGATTCAGTGTCGCCCTGACAATAGCAATGAAATAAATCAGTAGCGTCAGAAGCACCAATATCTTACTGGTGTCTTCTATAAAAAAGTGAACTCCATTTGCTAATCGGGAGTTAGGTTCAAGACTAAGTATTCCATAGGTTAGCCAGTCGGCTAATAGCGTAAACCAGTGCAACATATTTTATCTCCTGCCCGTTGCTTATACCTCTATCACGCAGCAGCGAGCAAAAAGATGCAGTATTTTTAAAATTATTTTCTCGGGGTAAAGTTCGACACACCAGTTTCATCAAACTCTATATGGCATTTAACCACCATTTCTGAGCGAAGCTTTTTTCTTGCCCGTTGCAATCTGGACTTAGCAGCAACCAAGGTGAGCCCTACCTTTTCGGCGTACGCTTTTTGACTACCGGAATCAATATCACAAAACTGAATAGCTTCTCTATCTTTTTCATTCAGTTCAGACATAACCCGGTTCATACATTGTTTGAGTTCAAAAATAATAGGCTGGTCAGGTGCTTCGGGTTGTTCAGGGTCTGAAAGCAGTTCTGTTTCATGGGACTGTGTTCGATAGTGGTCAATCGCCGTATTTCTGGTCATGGTCACCAGCCAGCTGCGAGCATGTGTTAAGGAACAAAAGCGCTCTTTATTCTTCAGGGCTTTCAGGAAAACTTCCTGTAAGAGATCTTCGGCGAGACTCAGGTTTCCGGTTTTATTTTGTAGCCAGTGTTTGAGAAAACGTTCGTTCTCACTCCAGGCTTTCATCAAACAGTCCATGAAAACAACCTGTTTATTTCTTGAAATAGATAATAAAAACCCGATAGTGCAAGCGCAGTATCGGGTTTTCCATCAAATAAAGGTCTGGTTTTATCCTTGAACACCTTTTGCATGATTGTCTTTTATACGCCAGACCGCCATCACTGGGCCAGAACAAGCATAGATCAGGAAGATCAGCATAAGCACCCTGGGTGGATCACTGAAGATCACAGCAAATGCCAGCACCATAGCCAGCAGAAAAACGAAATGCACACGACCTTTAAGGTCGATTTTTTTAAAGCTGTGATAACGGATATTACTGACCATTAACACACCGGACAGCCCGGTGATAATAGCACCCAACAGAGCGATAACAACCGTATCACCATCATAACCAAAATCACTCAGCGCCCAGACCATACCAATTACCAGAGCAGCAGCGGCAGGACTGGCCAAACCGATAAAGAAGCGGCTGTCAGTGACTTCTATCTGAGCATTAAAGCGAGCAAGACGCAGTGCTCCGCAAGCAGCATAGATAAAGGCAACCATCCAGCCCAGCTTGCCAAGGTCATTCAATGCCCAGCTGTAAGCCACCATTGCCGGGGCTACACCGAATGTCACCATATCGGCAAGGCTGTCATATTGCTCGCCAAACTTGCTCATAGTGTTAGTCATGCGGGCAACACGACCATCCAGTCCATCCAGAATCATAGCGACAAAGACAGCAATGCAGGCCTGAGAAAAGAAGCCGGCCTGTGCACTGATGATGGCATAGAAACCACAAAACAGATTGCCTGTGGTAAACAGATTGGGCAGCACGTAAATCCCTTTGCGCCGGATTTTCTGACCGCCTTCCATAATTTCTTCTTCATGCTCATCAACGGGGAAAAAGCCGTCGACGGGCTCTTTATCATTCTCCGTTTTTTCCAATTTATCAGTCATTGGAGATCGACTCATCATTTTACAAACTGATCGATCATTTTATCATGAAAGCACTGGTACAAACACTGATACAGACGGGTGCTTGAAGAAGTATTTAACGGATGCTTGCAAGCATCCAACCTTGCGTACAGCGCTGTTTGAGCTGTTTCCAGAACTGTTCGGCACCCTGATTAAGCCTGACATCATTCCGGTATAAAAGTACTTCAATTTCGCCCCAATATTCACCATAAGCAGAATGCTCAACAAAGTTAACCAATGACCCCTGAGCCAATTCCTGCTCAATAACATAGTCCGGTAACCAGGCAACACCATCACCCCGCAGCGCCATCTCTTTTAACAGATTGGTTAATGAAGACTCCATAACCGGAACAAAATGAACAGGTTGCCTGATGCAGCGCAAAAGGCTGTTTACCCGCCGCCCCATGTAAGAATCTCGACTGTATCTTAATACCGGAACCGGCAATTCCTGATCAATAGTAAAAAGAGGATTTCCGCATTGGTCCGGAGCACAAACCGGTCTTAATCGAGTTTTACCCAGAGACTGACATAAAAAAGGGGGCTGCATCAGGGCTTCGATATCAAATACCAGCAGAAAGTCGCATCGACCTTCCTGAAGGGCTTCAACCGCAAGATCAACATCAATACTTTCAACTTTGCTGTTCAGGACAGAACCATCCTTTCCCATCGCACGAAGCAGGTCAGGTAACAGCGTTACGGACAATGAATGCGCAGCAGCAAACTGCAAGGGCTGCGAGCCGAGCCAGGTTTCACCCTGTAACAGATTAAGCCCTTCTGATACTTGCTGGAGCAGATTTCTGGCGGTAGTTCTGAACAAACGACCGGCGGGTGTTAGTGTTAGTGGCGTTGTACTTCGATCAATTAGTTCGACCTGGAGAGTTCGTTCCAGAGCCTTGATACGGCGACTGAATGCAGGTTGAGTGACATTTCGGGATTGAGCTGCCCGAGAGAAATTACGCAGCTCCGCCAAAGCCAGGAAATCTTCAAGCCATTTGGTTTCGATATTATTCAAAACTTCCCCATAAAAATACGCCAGTTGAGAGTGTGCTTTTTACTATTTTTGGCCGGCGTACTTTAAAAAAGGAATCAGCAAGCTGATTCTTGTTATGCAGCCTTTGCCTGATTAAGGTAGTACCAGTTTATACAGGCTTTTGCCAACAGAGCAGTTGCATCCAGACATTGGTCTGGCTGTTGCTTTGCTACTTCAGAAAGCCCGACCGGAATTTCAGTACACCCAAGAACAACCGCCTCTGCACCCTGCTGTATCAACTGGTTAAATGCCTCTTCCATTCGCTTTCGACCATCAGCAATACGGCCTGATTTGATATCATAAATAGCTTGCATAACCGTCTCCTGACCTTTGTCACCAGGAATAAGGTATTCGCCGCCATCGGCTTCGATACGCTGCTTGTAAATGCCAGTGGCAACTGTTGCGCTGGTAGCCATCAGACCGACTCTGCTTATTTTTCTGGTACGAATGGCATCAGATACACAATCGAGGATAGAGATCATAGGCACTCTGGCTTGTTGATTCAGCCTGTTAAACCAGCAGTGTGCCGTATTACAGGGAATAACGATACAACTAGCACCACTTTGCTCAAGCTGTCGCAAACCATCAAGCAAAGCGGGAAAAGGATCTTCTCCCTGAGAGAGAATGGAAGCAGAACGATCAGGAATCTGCGGCACATTGCGCACCAGCATCGGGATATGCTCCTGGTCACTGCGAGCCTGACTCATAGCGATTATTTTCTGCATGAAATCCACAGTTGCCAGCGGCCCCATCCCACCCAGTACACCCAACATATCCCCGACTCCATTAAAGGCTATATGGGTATGATTGTTGATAAACTTATGCTTTTGAAATGCTATTAATAACCTATTTATGCCGAAACGGCATTAAGAGGTTCTGGTCGTAAGCCATAATCCGCCAAAGATGCATATCGCTGCCAGAATATGATGTCCTTCAAGCGGCTCACCCAACATGGGTATTGCCAACATGGCTGCAAATACCGGAATCAAAAAAGTAAACACCGCCGCCTGGTTCGCCCCAAGCACCTTCACACCGTGATTCCAGGCAAGATAGGCAACCAGCGAAGGAAAAAGTACAACATAGGTGATTAGTCCCAAAGTATCCGGGTTAACATCAAAGCCACCCTGCACAGTGAACTCCCAGAGATAAAACGGCGTTAGCATAATCACGCCCATGAAAACCTGGACTGTCAGCAGCGTTACGCCTTCTACCGGCAAATAAAAGCGCTTTAGTAAAAGCGTATAAATCGCCCAGCAAAAGGTCGCAAACAACATCAACAAATCGCCTTTGCCAAAAGACAAACTACGAAGGTTTTCCATATCGCCCTGACTGAAAATCAGCAAAAGGCCGGGAACCGCCAGCAGCCCGCCGATGATCTGGGTTTTCGGAGGAAAGATGCGTAGTAAAGGAATACTCAGCAACATACTGATGACAGGGAGAGCAGTCTGAATCAGCGCCAGATTAACCGCCTGAGTGCTTTGAGCCGCGAGATAAAGGAACGTATTGTATACGGTGATACTTAACAGAGACAGGAACAATAAACGCCATTTAAACGACCAGATAGTACGACGTTCTTTCCAAACTCGCCCACCACAAACCAACAATAAAATGCCCAGTGAAAAAGTCCATCGCCAGAAAGACATCGCTATAGGTGGAATGTCACCAACACTCATTCTACCAGCAACGTTATTACCCCCCCAGCAAAGCGTTGCAATAATAAGCCCGGTTATCGCTATTATTTTTTTATTAGAGTCTGCACTGTATTTATTATTAAGCCGTGCAAAAAATCGGCTGACCACCTCAGGCATCCTGACCTCTAGGACAGTAAACAAAGAGTCACTTTAACCAGAGGCAGGAAGATAAACAATGACGTTTAACCTATTAAGGGGAGCTGCAACGTAAACCCACCGAAAACTCCGTTCATCCTGAGGCTTGTCGAAGGATGCTGTGCAAGCACTTCGTCAGGCTCAGTGCGAACGGTGGTCAGTTTTGTATACCACTCTCCTAAGCATTTAATAAAGAATCCGGCAGCGAATAGTACCCTCTACACCTTTCAGCTTTTCCAGGGCTCGTTCACTATAATCCGCTTCAACATCAATCACAACATAACCTACCAACTCATTGGTTTGCAGATACTGGCCACTGATGTTGATCTGATTCTCAGAGAAAATCTGGTTAATTTTACCCAGAACACCCGGAATATTTTCATGGATATGCAACAGGCGGTGTTTGCCGGGGTGAGCCGGTAATGCCACTTCAGGGAAGTTAACAGACGACAGCGTCGTACCATTATCACTGTACATCACAAACTTTTCTGCGACTTCACGGCCAATATTCTGCTGTGCTTCTTGAGTGCTGCCGCCAATATGCGGCGTCAGTAGTACATTATCGATACCCCGAAGAGGGCTGATAAATTCATCATCATTACCCTTTGGTTCTTCCGGGAAAACGTCAATAGCAGCACCCAGCAACTTGCCACTATCAAGAGCAGCAGCCAGTGCCTGAATATCCACCACTGTGCCGCGGGCAGCATTAATCAGTATACTGCCGTCTTTCATACTGGCTAACTGTTCTTCACCGATCATCCATTGCGTTGCCGATGTTTCAGGTACATGAAGCGTGACAATGTCAGACATTTCGAGCAGTGTGTTAAGCTCACTTACCTGAGTGGCATTACCCATTGGCAGTTTGGTTACTACGTCGTAGAAATAGACGTCCATGCCCAGAGATTCGGCCAAAATGCTCAGCTGACTACCAATACTTCCATAACCAACAATACCGAGTTTTTTGTTACGGATTTCATAGGAGTCTTTCGCCGATTTCAGCCAGCCACCGCGATGCGCAACGGCGTTTTTCTCAGGAATACCTCTTAACAAAAGAATAGCTTCAGCAAGCACAAGTTCGGCAACTGAGCGGGTATTCGAGTAAGGCGCATTGAAAACAGGAATGCCCCGACGGGTAGCCGCCTGCAAATCGACCTGATTAGTGCCAATACAAAAACACCCAACAGCGCAGAGCTTCTTAGCTGCTTCAAAAATTTCTTCGGTCAGCTGAGTTCTCGAACGAATACCCACAAAATGAGCATTAGCGATACGCTCTTTTAAATCCTCTGCCGATAGCGCAGTGGTCACATAGTCAATGTTGACGTAGCCCTTAGCTTTCAGGATATCAACAGCAGATGAGTGAACTCCTTCGAGAAGAAGAAAACGAATTTTACTCTTATCCAGGGATATTTGAGGCATATCAGACTCTGATTTGTTTTTATGGCATCACAGCTTCGGTTTACCAAGCAGGTTACACCTTTATATTTTCAGGCTTTCTACTGCCTTACAGAGCCAGTCGCTCGGAGCAAGGTCAGGAAGCGGTCTCGCATTCTATCATAGACTCTTTCTGGTTATCCCAAATATTTATCTCAAAAAAAGTGTGCCATAGATTCTCAGCACACAGCGGAGCGATCGAACCCAGCAACCAGGCCTGGTTAAAAAAGCACCTTCGTTCTATATACTCTTTACAGAGGAATTACCCGACTGCCCACTGTGTCAGGATATCCTGATAAATAGGTTACCAGTCTGTACGAGTATTTTGGAAATATGATCTTTAATAAGCAAGTCAGTAAACACTCTGGCTGGCTTTTGGGGACAGCCTGTATAACTGAGCCTGTCGCAATAATAACAAGACGATATTAAATACCGATATTCGACAACGTATTAATCACTTGTCGTATAGCATGAGTCAAAGCAGGATGTTCTTCACTGAAACGAATCGCTTCTTTTTCCAGTTGTTCGTTATAACCCTGAAATGGAATTTCACCTTCAGCCTGAGCAACGGCTAGCTGGATTTCATCGGTGATTTGCCGGATACTGCCAGCAGTACACTCGTCAACGGGCGCACCCTCCAACAGGTCGTGAAGACTTTGTATGTTGAGATGGAGTTCTTCTGACATGATATGCTCCTTACATGGAAAGCCTGTCTTTTATGATAGTATTGTCTCCCCCCAATGATAAGGATTAATTATAAGGGCTTCCTATGAAGTACAAACACCGTTGGATCAGTAGCGACGAGATCGACCTCCCTGTGGGGAAAGTGGTGTGCGTAGGTCGAAATTATGCAGCACATATTTCAGAACTTGGGAATGCTACGCCTGAAGCACCGGTTTTGTTTATCAAGCCCGTTACTGCTTTAATGCCAATGGAGCAGGCAATCCCTCTACCTCGTGGCCTTGGTGAGGTTCATCACGAAGTTGAAATTGCATTACTCATCAAAATGCCTCTTAAAAATGCTACAGAAGAAACCTGTTCGGATGCTGTCTTGGCGGTCGGACTGGGGCTTGATCTGACACTGAGAGATCTGCAGGCTCAACAGAAAAATAAGGGGCTGCCCTGGGAGATTGCCAAGGCCTTTGATAACAGCAGCCCGATTTCCGGATTTGTCGCCAGAGAACATATTGGGCCGTTCAATAGCATCACTTTTAGCCTTTCTGTGAATGATGAACTAAGGCAACAGGGGCATTCTTCTCAGATGATGACATCCATTCCAAAATTACTGAGTTATGCCAGCCGCTTTTTCACCCTGATGCCCGGTGATATTGTCCTGACTGGCACTCCTGAAGGGGTAGCACCGCTTAAACCAGGCGATAACATCCGACTCGAACTGAATAATCTTTTCACTATAAAAACCCGTTGTCGCTAAAGTCCCGGCAACTTAGCCCAGATATTGTTTATATAAAAACTGTATTCCGGGTTACTCCATGACAAAACAACAGGGTAAAACATCAACAGGTCTACATATTCTGGTAGCTGAAGATAATAAAGTTAATCAGATGGTAACCAATAAGCTTCTGGAAAAACTTGGCCACACCTGTGCTATTGCCGAAGACGGTCAGAAATGTCTGGATATGCTGGCAACTGGCGACTTTGACCTGGTGCTGATGGACTGTGTGATGCCCAATATGGACGGACTGGAAGCCACTCGCCAGATCCGGGCATCCGGTAATACTCAGCTCCCCATCATCGCCGTTACTGCCAATGCTTTCAGCTCCGATCAGCAAGACTGCATCGATGCTGGTATGGATGACTACATCGATAAGCCTATTGACATGAATCGCATGGCTGCGCTGCTGGAACAATGGGCTAAAAGGCTAGGTAAGCTGAAGAGGTGATTGAACTCCCTCTCTTTTCTCAGAAGGTTGATTGCCAGAACTCTGGCATCAAATTAAATCCTATTGACCAATTCATCAATTCAATATTAAACACGACGTACGACGTACGTCATATGCCGCCTTTAACGCTACCGATCAAATCAAAGCATTAGCTCCTTATCTGAACTATATGCATCAGAAAATTTAATAAAAATTTTATTTTGCGCATTTATGGGATAGCACCTATTATTTCGAGCTAATGGCTGATCAACTGATAGTTGTCGTTTATAACAACTATCTAACTACTTCCATATTAATACCACTTTACTTTTAAGCTGTGAATTTAGATGGCGAAGTATAAATTTATGTCGGGCAGTATAATTTTCATCAGAAGAAGTGCATCGATCTTTTTGTTTACCCTGTATGTGTTCACACTTAACTTTTGTACAGAAACAAATGCCTCACCTTCTATTCACATTGATAATTATCAGCTTGGTTATGAATCAGGAACAGCCGTCAAGATAAATGAAAATTGCTTTTTATTCGAAAACCTGTCTCTTTCTGATATATATTCCCCTCTAAAGGGGCTTGCCTATGGTATAGCATTTAGCTCTGCACTTTCATTTATTTCTTACAAAGCAGGAGTATCACTTAATAAAAATCCTTCAAATAGCTTTTTAATAAAGTCGCTCTTCTTTTTAAGTGCATTCATATATTGCGATGCCTTTTTATCAAAGCTGTATTACGACATTAAATTAGCATTTAATTGTTTAACAATTGACTCAACAACTACCTATCTTATATTTTTCGCCTCCGTTATTAGTTTTCATCAAGCAGGTATTAACCAACCAAGATCATTTAATCCTAATAGTATGCTGAGCAAGATAATTACACCATACAGTTTGATATTAATACCTGTCGCTCATCTGGCTTTGAAAGCATGGAATAGCTTTTCATCAAGCACAAACTATAATTCCAACCAAAAATTGGGCTTATCAGGTGATATAGCTAATAATTTTGAAATTAGCATTCAAAACAAAAGAAACTACTCTAGTTATATCATTAACAGACTCATCATAAATCAAACACAAACTGATACCTATCCGTCATACGATAACCAATCAGACGATTGGTCAGACGATCAATCAAACAATCAAAATGCATATCGCTCACTTGCTTTAGTCATGGATGAACACGACATCAAGTATTTACAGCTCACCCCTCAACCTATCTACTTTTCTCACAACAATAACATTGAAATAACAAATGATAGCGTTAACATATTTATTTATTTAAAGTTCACAAAAAATTCAAACGACAAAAAACTACCACACTTTTTGAAAGCCACAATAAAAAGCCCTGGTTTGAGCAATTCAAATTTATTGCTAACATTATTTTCCAATCAGCATACTCTTACTAATTCTGTCAGAAGTATTTTAGAGCCTGACATCATTAATGCTATTTCAAACAATATAAAAACCACATTCGGGAATAATACAATAAGTATAATAAATACCACCTTGAGCAATGACATACCAGAAAATGTAGCAACTATTGATAATTCAACACTTGGGTCATTATCTATTACGCTTGGTGATGATGATACTGCACCGTATTTCATATGGAATAATCACGATCATTCACTGTCTTTCCACTCAGTTTGCGAAGATGAAAATGGATGCATCGCTAATACGTACAAAATACCAGAGTCCATCAGTAAAACAGTGATCAATTTTTCCACTGGACTGCTGTATATATACGGTACCAGACTAACCCAGTATCTGGGTGAAAAACTACTCTCAGGGCAGTATATTATACATAAAGGGTTTACCACGCCAAAAGATACCGATCCTAAATGTGGTGTTTGTTATACAAAAGATAATATTAATGGCCTTCCCTGTACCGGTAAACACCCAATTTGCGAAAGCTGCCTCAGCATGTTAATTAAAACCAAACAGATTGATCGCACGAAAGACCAAGCATTAATATCCAACATATTATCATCTTCCATAAAATGCCCTTTCTGCAGAGATGAGATTACTTTCAGTATTTGGTAATAAAACCCGATGTGTGACTTTTATCTCGTAGGTTGCCAATCCATGGCTTATGGGTTCTGTACAGTCCCTGTACGGGATCCACGTGGCATGGATAGCCATGTTGAAATTAAAAGTCACACATCGGGTTAATAAATTAACTGGGAATATTATGCAGCGATTAGTTTACTTTTTAATATTAATATTTTCCGTGCACTGTGCAGCAATGGAAAATATAGATGAATCTATTCTCGCTACATTTGAAAATGAAATACATCTAAAGCCATCACACAGTACAAATACATTATTTAACAAAGAATTAATGTCAGATGATGATTATACTCATCCTCTAACAACCAAGGATGATATTGAAGAAAGCTCTTATTATTTAATTGACTTTCTTAACCAGCCTGTCACAACAGTGGCAAAAATTCCGGCACAGGCATTCAATTATGCGTTATGGCTATTAAATTACGGCTTCTCAATTTATAGCGACTATAGCGCTGTATTCCAACTTGCTAATTTTGCAAAAGAAAAAATTAGCCAGGTTAATAATGGAACTTACAACACTACTTTCTCACTAAAAAGCCAAGAGTCAGAAAATGGTACATTATTAAATTGCTTTTTTCATCATAGATTGAAAAACTGTTCTTATTCAGCTTACACCAATGCCCTCGTAACAAGTGTGTTAACAATAACCAATCTTGCAATTAATTACATAATCTACAGGCATAGAGGAATAAACAGACCATCACCTTGGCTAGTTGGAGCTGGTATAGCCAGCATGAGTGCTATGACAGCCTGGCTGGAATTCTCACCAACCATTTTCATGTCAATTCAGCTCTTAAAAGTCATTTTCCTGGCGACTAATCAATACGATATATTGTTGAGGCTTAGTAGACCTTCCTATATGGTGTATTCATCCATCCATTTTACAGGTGCTATTCAATATGCAGTTTCTTTATACGATTCTGGATATATCAGTTATGCTTACAACACTGATACAGCGAGATTATTACTTAGCCTTACCATTTCTAGTTCTGTGATAGTTAATTACATTAATAACATTGCAACAAGCGAACAACTTCTCATATTTACTGGCTTTGGATTTCAGCACTATTTACTATCCGCTTTTGCTGCATTATATGGAACACAGAATGATCAACCATTTCTACACCACCATGTTGTTGCTATTTATGGAGCTACTTTATTTAACTCTGTATTTCCTATTGCAGGAATTCCGAACCCGTTATCTTTTATCACCTTTATGTCTATTTTTATATTAAGATACGCCCATCATACAATGCGTTATTTACCTGATGTAGTTGAAGGCTTCAATCCGATAGAATATCTTATCCACTCTATTGCGATACCGTCAGTGCAATTATTAAATATGCGGCTTCATTAACATGTTTAAGCTTGGATCCCTGCCCATGAGATTGTCGCAAAAGGTGGACTTAAACAGAAAGACGTTGATAATCCGAAAGATTGCCGATGAATGAGGCTTCCGGCTCTACTCTTTGCTGCAAACTCTTTTAGAATCACCGGCAAAGCGTTTTGCGACAGCCTCTTATGCTTGGATGACGACGGTCAGTAGCTAACCTTATGAAATCATATATTTCTAACCTTTATGGTTTTCCCTCCATCATCCAGCGCAACAAAGACCATGCTGGTGTCGGTGAGCTTCACCCATTCATCGCCTGTTTCAATCCAGGCTTCTACCACCACTTTAATTGACGTTCTTCCTTTTTCAGCAACACGGGTAAACAAACCGATAAGATCACCCTGTTGCAATGGTCTGAGAAAGCTCATAGCACCAATCCCCACTGTCACTACACGAGCGCCTCCAGACTCCTTACGTGCACGAACTTCACCTGCCTGATCAAGATGCAAAGCCACCCACCCGGCAAATACATCGCCCATTGAATTAATTGAGCGATGATCTGCCAACACCTTCAAAGTCAATTCTCCCTGAGGGGCTGGCCTGCTGTCCTCATTAATGTCCATGATACTACTCCTTTTGTTTTTATTATTTTGTTTTCATGAATTAGCCGTACACTTGCTCAGGCAACCAAGTAGCCAGTTCTGGCCAAAATGCCAGAGCGCAGAGTACTAAAAGCTGGATAACGATAAATGGAATCACTCCACGATAGATATCCACAGTCGCCACTTCCTGAGGTGCAACGCCTCGCAAATAAAACAGCGCAAAACCAAATGGTGGCGTCAGGAATGATGTTTGCAAATTCACGGCAATCATAATCCCAAGCCAGACCGGATCCAACCCCATCGCCAGAAGTACCGGGCCAACAATGGGCACGATCACGAAAGTAATTTCAATAAAATCGAGAATAAAGCCAAGGAGGAACATCACCAGCATAACCACTAGCACAGCGGTAAATACACCACCAGGCAGATTGGCAAATACTTCATGAATCATTTCGTCGCCATTAAATCCACGAAATATCAACGAAAATATCGACGCACCAATAAGTATGAGAAACACCATACAGGTTACTCGAGTGGTTGAGCGCACAACATCGATCGTTCCACTAAACGACAGTTGCCGTCTTAGTAAGGCAAGAATAGTTGCACCTGTGGCACCAACACCAGCCGCTTCTGTTGGTGTTGCAGCCCCGGCGAGAATGGAACCCAGTACGGTGACAATTAATACCAGTGGTGGTAGCAAACTGAGCCAGAGTGGTTCTTTTTCAGCAAATTCAGCAATATCTTCATCGGTGAGTGCCGGAGCAATATCGGGTTTCATGCGGGAAATAAACAAAATATAAAGTGCATAGCCAGCAACCAGAATCAATCCCGGAATCACAGCCCCCACAAATAAATCACCCACCGAAACAGTATCGGGAGAGAATATCCCCATTTTCATTTGGGCTTGCTGATAGGCTGACGACAACACATCACCCAGTAATACCAGAGCAATAGACGGCGGAATAATCTGCCCAAGACTGCCTGTGGCACAAATAGTACCGGTTGCCAACTGCGGTGAATAACCCCGGCGCAACATGGTCGGCAACGAAAGTAAGCCCATAGTCACTACCGTAGCACCCACGATACCTGTACTAGCCGCAAGCAACATGCCAACAATGGTGACTGAAATCCCCAACCCGCCACGCATTTTGCCAAACAGTCGAGCCATGCCCTCCAGTAAACTTTCTGCCACTTTGGATTTCTCCAGCATGACACCCATAAACACAAACAAAGGTACAGCAATCAGCGTTTGGTTAGTGACGATACCAAATAGACGACTGGGCAATGCGTTCATCAGGTTCATATCAAACCAGCCAGTCAGCATACCTCCGGCAGCAAATAACAGTGATGTACCCGCTAAAGAAAAAGCCACCGGATAGCCTGCCATCAACACCAGACAGACCACTAAAAACATAATCAGAGGAATATAATCAGCCATGGTCTTCTACTCCTTCAGACGTAGAAAACAAAACCAGCAAAGATCGTAATAATTCAGCAATACCCTGTAATAAAAGCGTTGCAACAAGTACCAAAATTAAACTTTTCAGAAGATAAACAAAAGGAATACCGCCTGGGTCTTGAGACATTTCGCGTACTCTCCAAGCATCAGAAATATATTCCCAGCTCATAAAACCGATAAACAGGCAAACTGGAACCATCAGCAATAAAGTGCCCACACTATTCACCAGTGCTTTTTGGCGGTTCGACATTTTTCGGTAAAACACATCAACACGCACATGGCCGTCGTGCTTAAGGGTATAGGCGCTGGCTCCAAGAAAAATAGTGGCATGCAGATACATCGCCGATTCTTGCATAGCGATAGAACCCACATTCAACAAGTAGCGAAGTACAACCACTAAACAAACGACAATGACCAGAAACAGATTCAGCCAGCTAATCATCCGGCCTGTGGTTTCGGTGACATGATCCAGGATGGCGACACTCGACTGGACGGCTTTCCAGACGGAACTCATGAAGGTATCCCCCGACAGCTTTTATTATTCTCTTTCTTATTTTCTTTATTGTGTCCTGTATTATCCTCTGCGAGAGCAAATACATACACGGCGCATTATAGGCATGCTGCACGCAATGGATCAATTAAATGGGTTTCATCAAACTGACGCAAAGCATTCACAGAACTGTCACAATCCCAACCTATATTGTCTCCAGAGGTCAAATTATTCAGGAGAGATGATAATGAAAATAACAAAACAACTGGCTGCATTTTCAGCCGCTACCACACTGGCGCTTTCATGCAACCTGGCAAACGCTTCTAACATTGATGCCGGGTTATATGAATATGAAAAGTCCAAGGGGGTTTCTGGTAATCTGTCTAGTGTGGGTTCAGATACTCTGGCTAACCTGATGACTCTATGGGCAGAAGATTTCAAACGCTTCTACCCTAACGTCAATGTACAGATTCAGGCAGCTGGTTCTTCCACTGCGCCTCCTGCACTGACTGAAGGCACTTCTAACATGGGGCCAATGAGTCGCCAGATGAAAGATAAAGAGCTGGCTTCTTTTGAAAAGAAATATGGCTACAAGCCAATGGCTATCCCTGTAGCGATTGATGCACTGGCAGTATTCGTCAACAAGGACAACCCCATTGAAGGCCTGACCATGGCTCAGGTGGATGCCATCTTCTCATCTAACCGCAAATGTGGTGCCAACAAAAATATTTCGACCTGGGGTGATGCCGGTCTGGATGGTGTCTGGAAAAACCGCTCCGTACAACTGTATGGACGCAATTCTGTTTCCGGCACATACGGCTATTTCAAAAAGAAAGCTCTGTGTAAGGGTGACTTTAAGAACAGTGTGAACGAACAGCCCGGCTCTGCTTCTGTGGTTCAATCAGTATCCACTTCTCTGAATGGAATCGGATATTCCGGTATCGGCTACAAGACGTCCAGCGTGCGTACCGTTGCTCTGGCTAAGAAAGAAGGTCAGAGTTTTGTTGAAGCATCTTCTGAAAATGCGGTAAACGGCAGTTACCCACTGTCTCGCTTTCTGTATGTTTACATCAACAAGCAGCCAAACCAACCGCTTGCACCTCTGGAGCGTGAATTCCTGAAGATGGTGCTTTCAAAGCAAGGACAAGAAGTGGTGGTTAAGGATGGCTACATTCCTCTGCCAAGTACTGTGGCTGATAAATATCTGGCTCGACTGGGTCTGAATTCAACCATTGCCAGTAAATAAAGAAGTTTACTAATTTGCCCCGGTTGACTTTCAGTCAGCCGGGGTTTATTTCGATCACGTCCTAACCCGAATAAGGGAAGCGACAGATACAAAACTAACAAAAACTTCGCTCATCCTGAGCCTGTCGAAGGATGCTGCACAAGCACTTCGACAGGCTCAGTGCGAACGGTGGTAATGTCTAAGCTGCCACTCCCTTTAATGCCAAATACCACGACCACCGCTACCTTCCCCAGATGATTTTTGAGGGACTCAGTGACAAATTAAAGCCCTAAAAGCATCCGAAAAACATTTATATATCTTTTTGATTGCCGAAATGGAAAATTAATATCACATAGAATTAGAAATCAGCATGAAAACACCAAGCGTAGGCCCTGGCAGTCAGAACACAGGATTGCCGAATATTAAAGCAGATTCTGTTGCTGACGAAGATGCCCAATTTGATGGTCGGTCTGTAACTACAAATGATCTGGCAGATGATCCGTTGCCTGTATTCAATCAAACTGAAAATACGGGAGAACACTCAAAATCAACAATCAGTGGGGAGTTTGTTAGCGAAAGAACCATTGCCAACATTGAGGAGAATAGCCAGCCAGACAGCTCAGATACCGATGAGTATATAAAGATTAAGGCCAGGCTTCGGAAGCCTGAGCTGATTCAGTATGAGATGCCTGTATATGAAGCCTGCAAATCGGGTAATCTGGATGATTTAAAGGTGCTGTTATCCACCGAAAAAGGTCAAAAAGAACTATTAAGAAAATGTGAGTCAGGAATTACTCCGTTACACATGGCGGCCTGTGTTTCCCATAAATGTCTAGGCTACATACTTGAAAATAAGATGGGGTTAGCGGCTTTATCTGAGCGGGATGACTTTGGTTGTACTCCGCTCTACTACTCTATGCAGTTTAACGAAGGGAGTCTGGAAAAGAGCAAAAGTATCATTGATCTCGTCCCGGAAACCCTTAACATACGCAACGAACATAACGTCACTGCTTTTGAACTTCTCATTTGGCACTTCATTACTTTCCATAAAGATCCATCAAGACAACAATGGGCATCTGAATTCAAAGCGCTTATTTTATCAGTACTAGAGCTGGATGCTATTGCAGAAAAATTGTCCAGAGTGGACTTTTATCTTTACACAACTGTTCCGGGTGATCCTGAGATAGACGAAAAAATCACAAAAATCAGAGATCGTTATGCTCCGGCATTTAAAGTTATTCCATTCTGTAAAGAAAAAATGAATGATAAGGATGATGGCAGTTTAATCAATACAGGCACTGACGCTGAGCGTCATTCTGAGCTTGATCTTGCCTCCCGGAACTTTCATCAAAAAGAAATAAATAAAAGTAACCCTTCGATTGAAGCACTCAACTTAAATACCTTTGACAGCTCACATACTGAAAAATTAACAACAAAAGCCAAGCGGATTATCAGTGGGCTTGAGAGCATAGGGGTCTATGGCAGATTTAGCTGTTATCAAGGTGAGACGATGGATTCTATATTTTCACTAGGTGACGAGAATACCACTATTCAACTGATTCAAAGTCTGACTCAACTGGGAGTGAGTGAGATTGTCTGCAGGATGACCCCACCAGTCGACTATGTAACAAGCCGAGAGACACTCCATAACCGGAAAGACCAAATCGAAGCAATGGATTCTGATACCAGAAAAGCATACGAACAAGAGCAAAAACGAAAAGAGAAAGTGACTTATAAGAAAATCTCGATGCTGCTAAGAGAATTTGATCCTGAGCAGGGGGTTCCACAAACAGTCACTATGAATGGCTGTAAAGTCAGATTTATTGCATTTGATGACAAGGATACACTCTCCCCCGTTGAGTTCGGTTTTTCTGAACCCAATGCGCGATATTTTGACACAGGTTTTTTTCCGGAAAACTATGTGCATATCTTTCCCTATAGATACAGGAGTCATTCACAAGCTATTTATACGAATACGGATGGGAAAAAGGCCGCCAGGATTCCTCTTGAACTGCCAGCCAATAGTTCATTGCCTGAATTTAACGAAACGATGGTAACAAATGCCGGACGGCCTTTTTCAGAGTCATTGCCATTTAAAGAGGCATTGATGAAACATTACAGCCTGGATTCTATGGTAGCTGATAATATTGCCGAAGCTTATGCGCTTACCCAGAGTGGAGAAATATCAAGCAGTGTCGTCTATGGTTTGCATCATAAGGCGCTTTTATCCGCTAAAAAACGTATTGCCAATTGCTGGATTAATGCATTAGAAGAAAGAGCTTCCAATAAGAATACAGGTAAACCGGTTATTATTTACATGAACCGACAAAACCTGCCTGATGATATCAGCCATTTAACCGTTATTGATGCAACCAGTGACCAATCAATTGATGCACTGCACAAACTGAAAGAGAATGGTGGTGTTGCTGTATTCCTTCTTCCTCATCTTCCCAAACCCAGGGCTTACGCATGAGAATAATCATTCTCATTTAGAGTGCTCGTATCCGTACCAAAAGACTGTAGAATGGCCATATTTTACGCCCGATGACTGTTGTTCCAGCCCCGTTAATCATGTTTCTCAGCGAATTATCTGATCCACGCAAGCGTGCCTCCTCTTGTGACCACAATTTTACCGATATTCTTGTGATTGCCATCTGTGCCATTATCAGTGGAGCCGATACATGGGAAGAGATGCAGGAATTCGGTGAAGAAAAAGAAGACTGGTTTCGTTCATTTCTTGAACTCCCTTTTGGTATTCCATCACACGACACCTTCTATCGTGTTTTTTGTCTGCTAGACCCTGATAAATTTCAGGAATGCTTCACTCGCTGGGTGCAGTCTGCTTACCCTGAAGCCCTTGATATACCTGACAGTGATGCTGAAATTATTCCTATCGACGGCAAAGCTATTAAAGGCTCCAGAGGGAAAGGCAAGGGCAAAAAAGCGGTTCACATTGTCAGTGCCTGGAGTACTAAACTGAGCCTTGTTCTCGGGCAGAAGAAAGTTGATAAGAAGTCTAATGAGATAACAGCCATACCTGAGCTTCTTGAAGCCATTGACCTGAAAGGCTCTGTGATCACAGCTGATGCAATCAGCTGCCAAAAGAGCATTGCTGAAACTTGCGTGAGCCAGGAAGCGGATTACCTTCTTGCAGTCAAAGGCAATCAGAAAACACTACATCATGATATTCAGGTGGCAGCTGAAGAGCATTGGCGCAGCCATCCAAAGGAAGCTATCTCTGCTACCTTTTTTGAACATGAAAATGAAGGGCATGGTCGACAGGAGTACCGCTGTTGCTGGGTTTTTGATGAACTGACAGCTCTCTCAACATCAGAAGAGTGGGCAGGTATCAAACAGTTCGGTGTTGTTCAGTCAGACCGAACCATTGATGGTAAAGCTACGACAGCCCTGCGCTTCTACATTTCCAGTAAAGCTTTTACAGCCAGAGAGATGCTTAACGCAACGCGCCAGCATTGGGAAGTTGAAAATAACCTGCATTGGATGTTGGATATTGCCTTTAATGAAGACGCGTGCCAGACCAAAGAAGAACATGCTGCTGAAAATCTATCTACATTACGGCGCATTGCCCTGAATATTCTGAAGGCTGACATCACCAGCAAGAAAAGCATCAAGACTAAGCGTAAAAAAGCTGGATGGAGCAGCAAATATCTTGCTCAGCTACTGAAGTCATTCATTGTTGAAACCTAAATGAGAATGATTATCTTCATGCGTAAGCCCTGCCCAAACCTGTCTTCCTTCAATTACTTGACTCATCGGATATACCGGCCCTGGTTGAAGGTGCAAATATCACTGAGCATCTGCTCAAAAAAGGGCATGCTTATCTTTCCCTTTTGCCAAGTGGTGAGACCGCTGTTCCGCAGGATATGGGCTACCCGCTTGAAGCGCTGAAAGCAGAAGCCATGTCTTATAAGCTGGCCATGACGCAAGCTGACTATTGGCGTCTTTACTTTATTCATGAGTTTATTGAAGGTGGAGAGTATGCAGACGCTGAAGAGTACATAGAAAAAAAAATATATCAACTAAATGATATGCGGTTTTTAATAAAAAAAACGGATACAGGACAAACAAAGTTTCTGAAAGAAATTAACTTTCGTAGCCTGCTATCAAAAGCGATCAATGGCAGTATTGGAGACTTGGAAAAAGAAGCGCTTCTTAGTGCCTCTAATCCTGAAACTAGCGAGTTTATTCATTATATTAACCAGACGTTGGATGAAAAATCACCTACTCATAACCATTACACCATGCAGCAGGTGCATTTGGGGCAAGGTTTTAACCGCCCCATTATTATGGCTCTCAATAAATTGGCGAAGGTTAAAAAGCTGGACGTCTAGTGCAGCCCAGCTCTAAGAGGCCATCTGAAAAGTCTGTGCGTAGCGAGGACCTTGGAAAATCAATCTGGCTGTTGGAAACATTGAGTCCACGGAACCAAAAATATCAACTATCTTGCAGTGTCCATTGCATGGCAAGGTGTATCGATAAAAACGGTGGAAACTTCAGCACTGTAGAGCGAATAGAGCTGGTGCAACAAGTGCTAAAGCTGATCCCAACGGACAAGATCGATGAGCTGTTGGCTGACAGAGAATCTATTGGTCAGGCTGGTTTCAATGGCTAAAAGACCACCACCTTCTATGCAGGCTGCGCATACGAAATAACCTGTCCGTCATGGCCTGGAGGTTCCAGCAAAAAAACTGTTTCGTTCTATAAAACTCAATCAGAATGTTGTCTGCCACTTTTAATCTGGAATCTGCTCACATGACTGACCTGGATAAGATGGAAAAACTCACGGGGTTGTTATTCCGCACACAGGAATATAATTTTTAATTATTTATATAGTTAATTTAGTTATATTATTTTTACTGTTGCATTGCCCATCATTAAGGGCAACAAAAATAATGTAAATTACCCTGGTCGGATATTAACCATAACATTTGATAATTCAATAAGAAGTTATCTCAATTGAAAGCATCCTGTTCAATAAATAAGCTGTCGGGTACAAGAATATGGTGGTACTTGATATGTGGAATAATATTTATGCTAATAAATCCTCCTTTGCGTTAATTTTGGCAATGGTCACGGGAGGTATTTTAGGCGTCTACGCACCTGATACGGCATTATTGCTAAAGCCGGTTGGTCAGATTTTTCTGAACTTACTCTTTATGATCATTGTGCCGCTAGTAGGTGTCAGTGTCATATCCGCTATCATGAAAATGACTAACCTGAAAACACTCGGCAGTATGTTAACCTCCGTGCTGGCTGTATCCATGTTGATGGCTGCAGTGTCAGCAGTCATTATAGCGATAGCAGCTCTACTCTTTAATCCCGCTCACGGAACCGGCATTGAATTAAATCAGGCTGTGGATATTAACAATGTGAGTGTTGATGTTGTTAGCATGCTCACTGTAAATGATTTTGTTGATTTGTTTTCCAGAGACAACATTCTTGCCCTTATTATTGTCGCAGTCGTCGTTGGTATTGCTATTGGACAAACAGGAGAGAGCGGCAAAACACTGAGAGAGGTAATAGAAAACCTCAATCAGGTTATCCTGAACGTGCTGAATATTATTATGCTCTTTGCGCCATTGGGTTTGGGCGCTTATTTTGCCGCCACAATGGCGAGTCAGGATATTGAAGTTCTGAGCAGTTATGCACGCAGTGTAGGTCTTTACTTTATCGTCTCTATTGTCTATTTCGTTTTTGTGTCTTCGCTTTACTCCTGGCTTGCCGGTGGTAGGCAGGCTGTAAAACAGTTTTGGGGCAATGTACTCGAACCAACCTTAACAGCCTTAGGCACCTGTTCATCACTTGGGACAATGCCCGTCACTATGCGCGCTGCGAAAAAAATGGGCATCAAAGAAGAAACGGCAGATATCTGCGTACCATTGCTGGTTAATTTCAACAAAGGCGGTGCAGCAATGACCACTGCCCTGAAGATTGTATTCATTTATGCATTGTTGGGTTGGGATTTTACCCCGGCGATCTTTGTTACCACCATCCTGGTATCCATGCTTTCCAGCATTGTTATCAGTGGGATTCCCAGTGGAACATTTGTTGGTAGTGCCTTTATTGTTTCTGTACTTGGGCTGCCGTCTGAAGTGATCCCGGTCTTCATCATCATTGGAACATTAACCGATGCTCCAGCCACTATGTTGAATGTGGTGAATGATTTAAATGCAGCTCAAATGGTTGAAAAAATGCTTTCCAGATTTAAAAAAGAGAAGGTCGATGCTGTGTCTTCAGCACCCATACTGCCTTAACCCGTACTGCTTTAAATAGTTGCATATTCGATATTGTCAGCTCGCTTGAAAAGCAAGCTGACAATGCCTGACAGGTACTCTATTTACAACACCATCGCCGCTATCCAACCGAAAGCAATCATCGGCAGGTTGTAGTGCAAAAAGGTCGGAATAACAGAATCACGAATGTGGTCGTGCTGCCCATCAACACCCAGACCGGCACTGGGGCCGATAGTAGAATCAGAAGCCGGAGAGCCTGCATCTCCCAATGCGCCGGCTGCACCAACCAGCGCTGCCGTCGCCATAGGAGAGAAGCCGAGAGACAATGCCAATGGCACATACAAGGTGGCAATAATTGGAATGGTTGAAAATGAAGAACCAATGCCCATAGTGATAAACAGCCCCACCAGCAACATCAAAAATGCTGCCAACCCCTGACTGCCCATCACAATATTTTCAACCATATTAACCAGTGCAGGAATATCACCGGTCGCTCTCAGAACTTCGGCAAAACCAGCCGCAGAGATCATAATAAAGCCGCACAGCGCCATCATTCTCATGCCTTTGGCAAACACATCATCGGCTTCACGCCAGTTAACCACACCGCCAAGAATCATTGCCAAAAAGCCTGCCGCAGCACCCAGCGCCATAGACCCGGTTTGCAACTGAATACCCAGCGCCAGAACTATCGCCACCAGGGAAGATATGACTGATTTTCGACTTAACTCAACGTCGGTTGATTCAACCTCAGCGGTGTCCGCGCGGTAGGTACGAGGCTTTCGGTAAGTCCAGAATATTGCCACCAGCAGACCCAGAAACATACCTCCAACCGGCAGAGCCATGGCCACAGGCATCATAGACGGGTCAATATCCAGGCCATTACTTTTCAGGTTACCGGCAAGAATTTGTGTCAGATAAATATTACCAAAGCCAATAGGCACCAGCATGTAAGTCGCCGTCAGGCCAAAAGTGATAATGCTGGCAACAGCACGACGATCAATATTCAATGAGTTAAACACACCCAGGAGCGGTGGAATCAGAATAGGGATAAACGCAATGTGCACAGGAACCAGATTCTGCGAAGCAAATGCCATTAGCAGGATACTTCCCAGTAAAGACAGTCGGATGTTCTGGACATTTTTCGCCGTATTGACTCGCTTGATGATTTTACCGGCAAGCCATACCGGAATACCGGAAGCAGAGATCGCCATGGCAAAAGCACCCAACATGCCATAACTGATAGCAATGCTTGCACCACCTCCCAAACCTTTGGTGTATGTATCCAGTGTCGTGGAAAAATCCAGCCCTCCGGCAACACCACCAGTGATAGCGCCCACGAACAGGGCAAGTACGACATTTACACGCATGACACTTAAGGCCAGCATGATGGCAACAGCCAGAATTACAGCATTCATTGATAGTCCAGTTTTTGTTGTATTGCCTCAGGTTTTATCAGAAGACAATTAATAGTTATAGTCGGGCGAAACCCTAAGATGAAAAGCGAAATCTGTGAGACAGAATTAATGCTGATGAAGGTGATGCAGATGCAAAGAGGAAATGGCAGGCATAACAGAAGTGGCAGAGACAAAACTCTGTCTATCAGATAATGTATTATTTATTGATCGTAACATGATAAAAACCTGTTAACTGCTTACTTATCACCAACTTAAGTTATATCAAATCATTTATAACTGAATTGAGACATTGGTAAGTTACAATGATTTTTTCACCTTCGCAATTAGTTTTTTCTGCTAGAAACTGCGAAAACAGTGTTTTGTCATATTACTGTCATCTTCAGGTAATACTGTACGCTCAACAGCTATAACAAGCGCCAACCAATGCTATGTATTCAAAATCGACTGAGTTCAGCCCGGGTATCGACTTTAATACCCCGGCTTTGAAGAAATACCGTTCACTGCGTTTTCTAAAAGATCATCTTGCCCGATGGGGAATTGCGGCCGGCGGCCTTGGTGTTATTCTCGCCATCCTATTGATCTTCTTCTACCTGCTTTATGAAGTAGTACCTCTATTTAAAAGTGCTGAAGTCAACGAAGTGTCCAGATACAACACATCGGCCAGGGCGCCCTTGTATCTGTCCATGGAAGAGCAGGCGGAGATCGCCGTCAGAGCTTATGACGATGGCAGCCTGCTGTTCACTTCTGCCGATTCCGGTGCTCGTATTGATGAAATCCGTTTACCAGTTCCTTCTGATGCTGCGGTTCTTAGTGTTGAACCGGATGTCTCTGGCTCAAACTTAATGGCTGCTGGTCTTTCCAATGGTCAGGTGATTGTCTTCAAACAGGATTACCGAATCACATGGCCAAATGATCAGCGACTCATAACACCTGAAATCAGTTTTCCCTATGGCAGTGAACCACTTTCTGTATTTTCTGAGGCCGGGCCTGTTAAGCAACTGAGCATTTCCGATTCAGAAGACCAGCTACTCATTGCCGCCATTATCGACAATCAGGTGCAAATGACCGCCTTCACAAAAAAAGAAGATTTTCTCACTGAAACGATCTCACTTGAGCAGCGCAATGTGGTTTTGCCGTTAACCGCAGACCGGTTAACCAAAGTGCTCATTTCACCCGATCATGACTTTCTTTATATCGCAGCCGGAGAGAATCGACTTGAGCTGGTGAATATTGCCAATATCGATAGCACCTATTTCCATTCCGAAGTTAAGCTGACCGATGACAATACGCCTGTCACAGACATTCAGTTTCTGCTGGGGGGTGTCTCGCTGCTGGCCGGTGATGCAGCGGGTCATATTAGTCAGTGGTTTCTGGTCAGAGATGGCGACGGTCAAAACCTCCAGAAAATTCGCTCTTTCACACTGAGCGATCAACCCATCGCTAAAATAATTCCTGAACATCGTCGTAAAGGTTTTGTGGCTGTCGATTCTGCCGGGGAGCTTGGTTTGTTTTACACCACGGCACACCGCACGCTTCTCAAACAACCAACCAATGTTGTCAATATTAATCAGATTGCTATTGCCCCACGAGGTAATTACCTGATGATAGACGGCAAGGACAGTGTAAGTTTCCTGAATGTAGAAAATGAACACCCTGAAATCTCATGGTCAGCTCTGTGGGAAAAAGTCTGGTACGAATCCTATGATCAGCCTGAATTCATCTGGCAATCATCCGCTGCCAATAATGATTTTGAAGCCAAACTCAGCCTTACACCGCTGGCATTTGGTACATTAAAAGCCGCGTTTTACGCCATGCTTCTGGCAACACCTCTGGCGATCTGCGGTGCGATTTATACCGCATACTTTATGGCTCCTGTGATGCGCCGCAAGGTTAAACCGGTGATCGAGCTGATGGAAGCGCTGCCTACTGTGATACTGGGCTTTCTTGCCGGACTCTGGTTGGCGCCCTTGGTAGAAAGTAATCTTGCCGGGATTTTCGCTCTAATGTTGTTTGTCCCGGCTGGCATATTATCGTTTGCTCTGTTCTGGGATAACCTGCCCACAAAAATTCGCCTGATTATTCCTGAAGGCTGGCAGGCTGCTTTGCTGATACCTGTGGTGATATTCAGTGGTTGGCTTGCCATGACACTCAGTGGTTCTATTGAACAATGGCTGTTTAATGGCGATATGCGAGTCTGGCTAACCAGTGAGCTGGGTATTCCTTTTGACCAGCGCAACGCATTGATTGTTGGTCTGGCAATGGGATTTGCAGTCATTCCTACCATCTTTTCCATTGCCGAAGACGCTATCTTCAGTGTTCCCAAACACCTCAGTTATGGTTCTCTGGCTCTTGGTGCAACACCCTGGCAAACATTGACCAAAGTCGTTTTGTTAACCGCCAGCCCCGGTATTTTTTCTGCCGTAATGATTGGCATGGGTCGGGCAGTGGGTGAAACCATGATTGTTCTGATGGCGACCGGTAATACTCCCATAATGGACGCCAATATTTTTGAAGGCATGAGAACACTGGCAGCCAACATCGCCGTTGAAATGCCGGAATCAGAAGTGGGCAGCAGCCACTACCGGGTACTGTTTCTGGCTGCTCTGGTGTTGTTTATGTTTACCTTTGTTGTTAATACCGCCGCCGAGCTGGTTCGTCACCGCCTGCGCAAAAAATACAGCTCACTATAAGCTTTCAATACAAGAATGAGACCATGAAGATATCAATAAAGAAGTGGTTTAGCAGTGGCTCTCCCTGGGTCTGGTTGAATGCAGGTTCAGTATCTATCAGCCTGGTGCTGGTGCTGGGACTTCTGACATTAATTGCCGTCAGAGGACTGGGGCATTTCTGGCCTGACGCGATTGTCGTTGCTGAATATCAGATTCCCGGACAAACCACACAAATCATCGCTGGGGAAATCGTCGATACCGAAGAGGTATCGGCAACCCGGTTGTCTGCTGCCGGCATTCCCATCAACGATGACAGTGAGTTCTACACCCGCCACCTGATGAAAGTAGGTAACCGCGACGTTACTGGCACTGATTTTGTCTGGGTTGTCGACAGATGGCTCAAAGATCGTCGTTATCCGACCAACATGATTGCTCTGGAACGTCGCGAATGGGGGAATTTTTACGGCTATCTTGAGGAAGTTAAAGAGTCCGGCAACCTTGTTGCAGCGGGAGACAACGCCTGGGATGAGTTCAACAAACGATTAGCCAGAACCCATAAAATCTATGAAGACATTTACAATATCGAGAAACACGACATTGGTTCAGTCAATGCCGGACTGGAACGCCTTCGATTAAAAGAACGTAAAATGGAACTGTCAGGTCATATTGATCCGGTGCATCAATCTGACATTGAAGCTGAACGACAGATACTCAATAAAGAATACCAACAGCTGGAAAGTCAGCTCGGTGAGTTGTACCGGTCATTCAATCGTGACAGCTTTGTGGCAGTTACCATTAGCGGTGAGAAGGTCAATTTGCCAGTCAGTAAAGTCGTCAGGGCTTATCAGCCCAATGCCATGGGCACAGGTGACAAGATCGGTTTTTATATCGACAAATTGGGTGAATTTATTCTTGATGATCCCAGAGAAGCGAATACCGAAGGCGGTGTCTTCCCGGCTATTTTCGGTACCGTGATGATGGTTATCCTGATGTCGATCATCGTTACACCCTTTGGCGTTATTGCAGCGGTTTATTTGCGGGAATATGCCAGTCAGGGCTGGCTTACCCGAGCCATTCGGGTGGCGGTCAACAATCTGGCCGGTGTTCCCTCTATTGTTTACGGTGTGTTTGGTTTGGGTTTCTTTATTTATTTTGCGGGGGGGCAAATTGATCAGCTGTTTTTCCCAGAAGCACTGCCATCACCGACCTTTGGTACACCGGGGTTGCTTTGGGCATCCATTACTCTGGCGCTGCTCACTCTGCCTGTGGTGATTGTGGCAACTGAAGAAGGACTTTCAAGAATTCCATCATCCGTGCGGGAAGGCAGCCTGGCACTTGGCGCCACCAAAGCAGAAACACTCTGGCGGGTGGTTCTGCCCATGGCCAGCCCTGCGATGATGACCGGTTTGATTTTGGCCGTTGCCCGCGCGGCGGGTGAGGTAGCACCGCTAATGCTGGTGGGTGTAGTAAAGCTCGCACCGAGCCTGCCGCTGGATGGCAACTACCCGTTCCTGCATCTTGATCAGAAATTTATGCACCTGGGTTTCCACATTTATGATGTCGGATTCCAGAGCCCGAATGTTGAAGCAGCCAGACCACTGGTGTATGCAACCGCTTTATTACTGGTGATTGTTATTGCCATGCTGAACCTGTCAGCCGTGGCGATTCGTAACCATCTCCGAGAAAAATTCAAGAGCCTGGAAGTCTAATGAGCGCTCCAATAACGATAGGTGATCCTATGCTGAAAGAGGCAATGGAAGTGTCCACACCCACAAAGCAGCCTGAAGCCACCAGTAATACGGACATTCAGACTCCGGCGTTCAACCTGGAGACACTGGGCAGAACCCGCCGCAAACTGGTTCTGGAAGAAGAGCAGACTTGCATGAGTGTTAATAAGCTCAATCTGCATTACGGTCAAAAACAGGCGCTGTTTGATATCTCGCTGAAAATCCCCAAACGAAGGGTAACGGCCTTTATCGGACCTTCTGGTTGCGGTAAATCAACACTACTGCGTAGCATGAACCGGATGAATGATCTGGTAGAAGGTTGCCAGGTAGATGGCCGGATTAATCTGGATGGTCATAACATCTATGAAAAAGGCGTCAATGTTGCCGACTTACGACGCCGGGTAGGTATGGTATTCCAGAAACCCAATCCATTCCCCAAATCCATTTATGAAAATGTGGCTTATGGCTTGCGTATTCAAGGCATTAATAAACGACGAGTGCTCGATGAAGTCGTAGAGTGGGCGCTGAAAGGAGCGGCGCTCTGGGATGAAGTTAAAGACCGTTTGCATGAGAGTGCACTGGGGCTTTCTGGTGGTCAACAGCAACGTCTGGTCATTGCGCGCACCATTGCCGTTGAACCAGAAGTACTTTTGCTCGATGAGCCGGCTTCAGCACTTGACCCAATCTCAACGCTGAAAATTGAGGAACTGATTAACGAGCTCAAATCAAAATTTACCATTGTTATCGTTACCCATAACATGCAACAGGCGGCAAGGGTTTCTGATTACACCGCCTTTTTATACATGGGCAAGCTGATTGAGTTTGGCGATACTGATACGCTGTTTACCAACCCTGCCACCAAACAGACAGAAGACTACATTACAGGTCGATACGGATAATGGATATTAAAAACGACTTATTAAACGATCACATTTCCCAGCAATTCAATGCCGAGCTGGAAGATTTGAGGAACAGTCTTCTGGCGATGGGCGGACTGGTTGAACAACAGGTGTCGGAAGCCATTGATGCTCTGATTGATGCCGACAGCGACAACGCTTCCTTTGTTAGCGAGAGGGATGCTGATGTGAACTTTATGGAAGTGTCCATCGATCAGGAATGCTCTCGTATTCTTGCTCGCCGACAACCAGCTGCCAGTGACTTACGTCTGGTGATGGCATGCACAAAGGCAGCGACTGATCTGGAAAGAATGGGGGATGAAGCGGCTAAAATTGCTCGTTTTGCCATCAAATTATCAGAACAGGGTGAAGCGCCACGAGGTTATATTGAGACACGACATATTGGTAATCATGTTCGCCAGATGATTCGTGATAGTCTGGATGCCTTTGCGCGTTTTGATGCCGATCAGGCGTTAGCTGTCGTTAAAGAAGACAAATCGGTAGACCGTGAATACAAGAGTGCAACCAGGGAGCTGGTAACGTATATGATGGAAGACCCACGCTCAATTACCCGGGTACTGAATATCATGTGGGTGCTACGTTCATTGGAGCGTATCGGCGATCATGCCCGTAATATTGCTGAATATGTGATCTATCTGGTGAAAGGAACCGATGTTCGTCATATCGGAGTAAAGCGAATGCAGGATGAGCTTTTTGATAGTAAAGGTTAGGGGGCGTTAATATCATTTATCGCTATCGGATTCTGCTTTGCGGAATCCAATTCATAAAAGTAAAACTGAAAGTTAATGTCAGGTGATCTCATTCAACAATAAGCACATAACTGTCTGGTTAGGCAGACTAACCTACAGTAATGAACAGAGCATTCAGAAAGATTGTCAAAGCCAATAATGACAATAGAGAACGCAAGTTATGACAATAGAAGCCAGTTTCACCTGCCCTGCTTTTAATACAGTACAAAGTCCACCCAATTTTTCTTCAACCAATCCGTTTTGTGGGAAAAGAACAAAATTAAATCGCACCCAGTCTCTGGAATCGGTGTTTTATCCCAGCAGGGAATACGCTGTAAGACCGCCTGCTACAAAATTAAGGCAAATGGCTGTTGCAGTGAATGCGCCTTTCAGCAGTTACAAAGACTGGGGAAAGTTAATACCGCCCAACTACCATGACCTGATATTGATGGATAAACTGAATATCGAGCCCTCCAGAGTAGACTGTCAATTAGGCAGTGGCGCTGCAGGATACGTAGAGCGGTGGCAAGACTCGAAAAAAAACCAGTATGCCGTAAAATTTATCAAAAATGATGACTCACAAGGCTTCAATCGTTTTGAAAAAGGAGAAGTGCTAAGCCAGCTCTTATCAGGCATTGATGGCGTTGTTAAAACTTATGCAATACTGCTACAAAATTGTTTAACAAGTGAATGCTGTCTTATTCGCTCAAGAGATCAATGGCCTTTAGAAAGCTCAGAAAATTTCAGAGTCAAAGCCATAGTCAACCAATTGATTGATGGACCGGATTTAATTGATCACTTGAATGCATTAAGCGAACCTTCCCATTTGCAACAACGATTACTGTTAACCGCTAACCTAGGTGCAACACTGTGCTCCATTTTAAGTGATATTCACAGCTTTGGTATCGTGCACTGCGACTTGAAGCCTGAGAATATACTAATAGATACCAAAGAAGAAAAAATTTATCTCTGTGACTTTGGATTCGCTCAAATGCTGAATCTCCGTGATCGGGCGAAAGGTGACTGCGGTACACCCAATTACATTGCACCGGAAATATTCGCTGTGAATCTTCAGAAACGATCTGGCTATCAGGATAGCGTAGATAATTTTTCACTGGGAATGTTATTGCTTGCTGCCTCCACTTTAATAATGACTGTAGATGCTGACTTACCGCCTCCTCGTCAATTAAATCAGATTTTAAAATTCGCTCAGTTAAGTGATCAGGGTAAGAGAAGAAAATTTAATAGAGCGGCACCTGAGGCTTACCAAAGATGCCCGGAAATGTTTGATGTTATTACCGGTTTAACCCGGCTTGATCCAGACAAAAGAATGTCATTGGATGATGCAGAAATGAAATTACGATTAATAGCCTATAACCTTAAGAAAAAAGTTATTACTAATGCAGCAACACCAAAACAATAAGCATTTAAGTACCCGGTCATATGGAATCGAATATTTCTGGTTTATTGTTCAGAAAATATGATTTCATATGACTGGGTACTTAATAACTGCGATAGATGTTATATCTCTGCGAGAATATCTTTCAAATATTAGCTGACGTTCAAATACTGAGAATGAAAGCGCAGGTGGTCTTCAATAAAGCTGGCAATAAAGTAGTAACTGTGATCATAGCCTGATTGCATTCGTAACTGACAATCGACACCCGCCGACTTTGCCGAGGCGATCAGGTTTTCCGGCTTTAGCTGCTCTGTCAAAAAAGCATCTTCAGTGCCCTGATCCACTAAAATAGGTGGCTGAGATTTACTCGCTTTTAATAACTCAACACTGTCGTATTCCAGCCAAGTGTTTTTATCTTCCCCAAGATAAGCTGTAAATGCTTTTTGCCCCCAGGGACATTGGGTTGGATTAGCGATTGGGCTAAATGCCGATATCGAACGGAAACGAGACGGGTTTTTAAGACCTATCATCAAGGCACCATGCCCCCCCATAGAGTGACCACTAATGGCACGCTGAGAGGTGACCGGAAAGTTCGCTTCAATCAGATCGGGCAATTCGCTCACGACATAATCGTACATCTGGTAATGCTTCATCCAGGGTCCTTCTGTCGCATTAACGTAAAAGCCTGCTCCCTGCCCCAGATCATAACCTTCATCGTTAGCCACATCATTACCACGGGGGCTGGTATCTGGCGCTACAATGGCCAACCCTAATTCCGCTGCAATGCGCTGTGCGCCTGCTTTTTGCATAAAATTTTCATCGGTGCAGGTTAAGCCCGACAACCAATAAAGCACAGGCACTTTATGACCCTCATTGGCTTGCGGCGGTAAAAAAATCGCAAAGCGCATGAGGCAATTCACGGTTATTGACTGATGAGTATATTGCTTGTGCCAGCCGCCAAAACTTTTGCTGTTACTGATATTTTCCAGGTTCATCGCCAGGCCCATACGGTTAGAGTTGATTACTGATAATGAATCACAGAGCGAATACTCTTGCCTTCGTGCATCAAATCAAATGCTTCATTAATATCTTCAAGCTCCATCGTGTGAGTAATGAAGTCCTGCAAACCAAACTCTCCTGCCAGGTATCGTTCAACGATTTCCGGCAATTCTGAACGACCTTTGACACCACCAAAGGCACTACCTCGCCATACACGCCCAGTTACCAGTTGGAATGGCCGCGTTGAAATTTCCTGACCTGCACCTGCAACACCAATGATGACGGACTCCCCCCAACCTTTATGGCAACACTCAAGGGCAGAACGCATGACATCCACGTTACCAATACACTCAAATGAGAAATCCACACCGCCATCAGTCATTTCAACAATAACGTCCTGAATGGGTTTATCGAATTGCTTTGGATTAATGCAATCGGTAGCACCCAGCTTTTTTGCCAGATCAAACTTAGTCTCATTAATATCAATGCCAATAATGCGACTGGCACCAGCCATGGTGGCACCAATGATTGCCGACAAGCCAATACCTCCCAAACCAAAAATCGCCACCGTGTCGCCTTTCTGGACTTTTGCCGTATTCAGAACGGCTCCCATGCCGGTAGTCACACCACAACCAAGCAGGCAGACTTCGTTAAGCGGTGCTTCTTTATTCACTTTGGCTAAGGATATCTCAGGTAAAACCGTGTACTCAGAGAAGGTCGAACATCCCATGTAGTGATAGATAGGCTGACCATCTTTATAAAAGCGTGTGGTGCCGTCTGGCATCAGGCCTTTACCCTGTGTTTCACGCACCGCCTGGCACAAGTTGGTTTTACCTGATGTGCAGAACTTACATTCGCCACATTCTGCGGTATACAGTGGAATAACATGGTCGCCTACTTCAAGACCCGTCACTCCTTCACCCACTTGCTCAACAATACCGCCACCTTCGTGACCCAGAATGGTTGGGAAGATACCTTCAGGATCTTCACCAGATAGTGTGAAGGCATCGGTATGGCACACACCTGTTGCCACAATGCGTACAAGCACTTCACCTTTACGGGGCAACATCACATCCACTTCTTCAATTTTGAGTGGTTGATTTGCTCCCCAGGCAATAGCCGCTTTGGATTTGATAAATTGATCTGCCATGGTGTTCTCAGAAGTTTTAAGAATAACCAGCTGGTTAGACAAACTAACCAGAGGCGTGGATAGTTAACTACCCGGGTTTGTCCACGTTAACAACGACAATAAGGGCAGCGAAACATGGATACAGAGATTAGTGGCAAGCCCACTACTATTAATAAAGTAACCAGTTTCCCCAAACCGTCTTTAACGACTCAGTGTGCGGAAACACAGCAAGACTGAATCGATTATATTCTATTGTTACCTTCATACACGACAGAATTCTCTATCAAGTCACCATTCAAACCATTAAATGGAATAAGCGTTACTGCCCACAGAGGTACACGTTCGCACTTCGATTGATGCAATGCTGTCAACGTAGGAGAATCACCCAAAAGCCAACGCCATAGAATATGGCAATAACTGCAGCTGGTATAAGTACCCAGTCGTAGGATCGGGTACTTAAGATGCGTTTTGGGAGCTTAAAGATCTAGCTCATTGCTGATGAATGTCAGAAGCTCTTGTTTGTCGCGACAGGCAGCGAGAGAGTTTCGGAAAGTTTCACGCATAATTCGACGGGCAAGTTGAGCAAAAATTTTCATGTGGGTGTTGCCTGCTTCATTTTCCCGTACCGTTAGCATAAATACGGTATCGGTTTTAACAGTATCACCCTCATTCCATAAAATGGGTTGAGCAAGTTTCATTATGCTAATGCTGCTGGCCGCCACAGCGTCGGATTTACAGTGTGGAATGGCTATGCCAAAACCCAGCATGGTGGGAGAAATAGCTTCCCGATTCCAGATGGCGGCTTCGGTGGCGTCAAGGTCAGACACTCTGCCATTGACGTGTAAGTTGTCTACCAGTGTTTTGATGACTTCTGCTTTGGTGTGACAATCTGCATCAACAATAATCGAGTGTTCAGCAAGCACAGCCATTGATTTTCGCTCCTGTAACGATTGTTGTAATAAAGTGGCAACGTCTTCCGAAGTCTCTTTATTGAGTGCCTGCGTAAGTATTTCTTTACTGTTTTCAGCAGTCAGCAGGCTGATCGTTTCTTTCACTTCGAGAATATTTGGTGCGCTCAGGCTGATTTCATCCAGACCTAACCCCAGAAGCAAAGGTAAGTGTTCAGGCTTTCCGGCAAACTCACCGCACATGCCAACCCAGACACCCGATTGATGGGCTGCATCCACAATATGTTTTAACAGGCGTAAAAAAGCGGGGTTAAGGGAGTCATACAAATACTCGACTTTACGATTACCCCGGTCGGCTGCCAGCAGATATTGAGTCAGATCATTACTGCCGATGCTGAAGAAGTCTACGTATTTAACCAGCTGATCAATAATGAAAGCACTTGAAGGGACTTCCATCATAATGCCAAGCTCTACGTTTGCATTAATGGCGACACCTTCAGCGGATAAGGTGCTAACCACATGGTTAAATGTTTCCCGCAACCAGCGAGCCTCAGACAGTGTTGCCACCATGGGTACCATGATTTTACAGCGTCCGTAAATGCTGGCTCTGAGCATAGCTCGTAACTGGGTTTCAAACAGAGGCAGATAATCAGAATAAAGGCGAATGGCCCGATAACCCAGGAAGGGGTTGTCCTCTTTTCCTATATTGAAATAATCAACGGGCTTGTCACCCCCTATATCCATGGTGCGAATGATGACAGGTTTATTGTTGGCAGCAACCAGTGCCTTTTTATAAATTTCAAACTGCTCTTCTTCACAGGGTGGCTCACTGCGATCCATATAAAGCATTTCGGTACGAAACAGGCCGATACTTTCTGCGCCTTGAGAGAACGCCGCTTCTGCCTCCTCAGCACTGGCAATGTTGGCTGCTACTTCAAGATGATGACCGTCCAATGTCGTTGATTTTTTGTGGATATATTTTTCTCTGCGTTTAAGTAGTCGTGCTTGTCTGACCTGCTCCAGTTCATAGTATCGACAAACTGTCTTTGAAGGCTGTTTGATCAACATGCCCAGGTTAGCATCAAGAATGACCGATTCATCAGCATTTACAAAATCGCAGGCGTGTTCAGCACCGACAATAACAGGAATACCATAAGAGCGAGCCAGAATGACGGTATGAGAGGTTGTACCTCCTGCTTCCAGCACCAGTCCTTTCAGTAGGCGGCGATCCATTGCCAGAAACTGGCTGGGTGTTAGAGTTTCAGCAATACAAATGGCCTGGTCATTCAATTGGTGGTCATTTTTTTCAAAACTATTTTCGCCGTATACGGCTTCTATCAGTTTTGTGCAAACATCCTGAATATCCAGAACACGTTCACGAAGGTATTCACTACTGGTATTGTTCAGGACTTCTTCATAGTGATTTTGAGATTCTAAAATAGCCGAAAGAATAGAGTCGCCGGCCTCAATTTTATTTAAAATACTGTGGATGAGTTTCTCATCGTTCAGTAATGATAAATGAGATTGAATGATCTCCCCTTCTTCATGTTTAGCACTAGTAACCTGCTGCTCCATTTTAATAATGGCGTTTTCTCTGGCTTGATTGAAGCGCCTTCTTTCTTCCTGAGTATTACCTTTCTCAACGGTTACAGGGTCGAGCGTTAATCGGGCTTTACCAAGAATCATCGCTTTGCCTTCAGCAGTCCCGGCACTGACTGGCAGGCCATTGAGGGAATTCAGCTCAACGTTCTGAAGCATATAAGGTAGCGGTTTTTTCTGATGTTGCCCAACCGCCTCGATAGCCTGATCGCAGTGGATAAATTCTGTATCCAGAAAATGCCGAAAATGCTCTGACGTTGAATCTGCGTTATCTCCACAGACTTCAAATACCAATTCATCATTTAATGCAATATCAGAGGCAATCATGGATAAAACAGAACGAGTATCAGCCACTTTATTATTTTTAAGATTGGTAATGGTGATACAATCTTTATAATTTTTTACTTTAGTTTCTATAAAACTGGCTGGTCTTGCATGTAATCCATTTTCCAGCGGAAAAATATAATTAAAGCTGACGGTTGTATTCATTATTTACTGACGCCTGTTATTCCTGATGCATTATGTCGGAATAATTGAATTTAAAATGGCTAGCGGATTATCGAGAATGTCTTTGATGGAAACCTGAGCAGGCTGCTTGCCCTCAAAACGCTCACTTCCGCTGATCTCTATATCGTTGGTTAAAAGTACGGCATCTGCCTTATGAATATCCTGCTGGCTAAGTGCATTAATAACACCAAGTGCTCCCTGGGTTTCTACTTTGATAGAATGACCCTGATTCTTCGCACAGTGCTCCAGCACTTCTGCAGCCATATAGGTTTCCGCAATACCTGTTGCACAGGCTGTAACGGCAACGATATTCATGATGACCCCGGCAATGATTACAACCACATCATAAGAAGGTTGTAGTTGAAAATGAACCTGAAAAAAAAGGCTTTAGTTTTAAAATAGAAACAATGATTTCAATAATTGACAGAGGTCAATATCTATAACTCAGACCGCATACCTTGCCCGATACCCCCCCGGAGTCATACCGGTATGTTTGCGAAATACTCTGCCAAGATAACTGCTATCTTTAAACCCTGTTCGGTCGGCAATCTCAGACATGTTCATCTGGTATTGTGTCAGTAACATTTTTGCTCTGTCTATTCTGACCAGTGTCAGGTATTCATTGAATCCTATGCTGCCTTCTTCACGGAACAGTCGCGACAAGTGATTGGGAGAAAGCCCGTATTCCATGGCGACCGATTCTCTGGTGATTTCTATACCAAAGTTTTTTTGAAGATACATACAGATAGCGCGCCACCGATCACTGGCGTGACTGTGTATATTCTCTTTCTGCTGTTCTATTTTTGCGTTGCAATAGCGTAGTAAACCTTCCGCAATGCAAGGTGCCGCATCACTAACTGCCGAAGTGTGTGCCAGTTCATGGAGTGCTTTTTCAAGGTAGATAGCTTCTTGTTGAATGGGCTCAGGAGTACTTAATTTAACGACAGAGGACGGTTTTTCGAGACAGTTACTGCTGGTCAGACTCATACCAATTTGATAATGCCCAAACAGGAAGGTAATGGCTTTAGCCTGCGTGTTCCAATCAGGAAGATCCCAGGTTTGCGGTGGAATATAAATCACTTCACCGGGATTTATAGTAATGGTCGTAGATTTTCCATTGATCCCAAGGTTCGTTTTATAGGTACCTTCAAGAACAACAATCAATCGGGAAAATTTCACCAGAAAAGCATTGGGCGGGAACTCCTGAGTATGGCAGGCAAACCAGACTTTATTGATTCTTTCCCGAGATAAAAATGAATCAACCTCCCTGAATATTGTCTTTTTTTCTTGCATCGCTGATGACGTACTCCATAAGTCATTTATCCCGAAAATCGATTATAACGAGCAATCATTGCTCTTCAGAACGATATATTGGTTCAGTCCCGTACTACAGGAAAAAAAGTAACTTTATTTGACGCATATCAACATCCAACAACATTGCTACAAAAATACTATGCACGAATCATATGTCAGATATTCAGTGATTTTTCTTTCCATTACTATTTTTTCAGACCAATGCAATGAACACATTTAACGCTATTAGCAGACAGGTTTGGGGGAAGGAGAACAACATGAAAAACGATCTCGCCTTGATGAAACGGCATCTATTAACCGGCACCAGTCATATGTTGCCTTTTATTGTTGCGGGCGGTGTTTTGCTGGCGCTGTCGGTTATGCTCAATGGTAAAGGCGCTGCACCTGAAGGTATTTTCCTGACCGGTATCTGGGATATGGGGATTGTAGGTTTCACTCTGTTTGTTCCTGTATTGGGTGGCTATATTGCGTATTCCATTGCTGATCGACCCGCTCTTGCTCCCGGTATGATTGGTGCGTACTTGGCTAATAGTAATGGCACTGGTTTTTTAGGCGCTATCATTGTTGGCTTTATGGCGGGTTATATTGTTAATCAGCTAAAAAGAATACCACTGTCCAATAAATTAAAAGCGCTCTCCACCTATTTCATTTTGCCAATCGGCGGTACGTTTATTGTTTCTGCCATTGTCATCTGGGGTATTGGTCAACCTATTGCTGCTCTAATGGATAGCCTGAATACATGGCTGTCTGGAATGGGTGGTGCTTCCAAAACACTGTTGGGTACTATTTTGGGCGGCATGACTGCCTTTGATATGGGCGGACCTATTAACAAAGTGGCCACACTCTTTGCTCAGACACAGGTATTCGAACATCCGGAACTGATGGGTGGTGTTGGTGTTGCCATCTGTGTTCCTCCACTGGGAATGTTCCTTGCTACTCTGCTTTCTAAAAAGCGTTACAGCGATGAAGAAAGAGAAGCAGGTCGTGCCGCTGGCTTGATGGGCATGATCGGTATTACTGAAGGTGCCATTCCTTTTGCCGCCAATGACCCACTGCGCGTTATTCCTTCCATCGTAGCGGGCGGTATTGTTGGCAACGTGATTGCCTTTCAGATGGGTGTTTTAAATCATGCCCCCTGGGGTGGCTGGATTGTTTTGCCCGTTGTTGAAGGGCGAATGGGATACATCATTGCCACTATCGCTGGCGCATTAACCACCGCACTGATTGTTAATGCTCTGAAAAAGCCGATTGAAGACCGGGTAGAAGAAAAACAGGAAAGCACCGCTGAAAGTGAAGAGTTGCTGATTGATTTTGATTAATCGTCTTGCCCGCCTTCCGGCGGGCTTTCGGCACTCTACAACAGACAACTAATCATTGGAGAAAACATTATGAAAATGCTGGCTGTGACCTCCTGTCCTTCTGGTGTTGCCCACACATACATGGCAGCTGAAGCTCTTGAAAATGCAGCAAAAGAGAAAGGCTGGACAGTCAAGATTGAAACTCAGGGTTCTTACGGTATTGAGAACCGTATTGAGCTTGATGATGTGCGTGATGCTGATTTTGTCCTGCTCACCAAAGACATTGCCATCAAAGAAGAAGAACGGTTTTCTGGCAAGAAAATCATTCGGGTTGCTGTCGCTGATGCAGTGAAGAAAGCGCCACAAATTATTGAACAAATCGGGAAAAAATTGCAGTAGTAGCAATAAATACCACACCGTGTTTGCGGGTGTGATGCATTATATCAATCGCAGTTATTAACTGCGCGGGCTTTCCGGGCGGTTATCCTGTTTTAGCGATTGCCGCCATAGCTACGGCTATGACTTCTCACGCTGCCTTGTTCAATCAACTGAAAAGCGATGCTCGTGACGAAGTTAATAACCTTGATTGGTATTGTCTAATCTTCCGAAATCGTCAGACCATCTATATCAAACCCTTTATCCGGTTTTTTGGAAGGAGTGCCACCTTTTTGCTGTTCCTGCATTTTAATCATCAGCCGCAGATTGTTGGCTGAATCTGCATGATGCATCGCTTGGTCGTACGAAATAATACCTTGTTGATAGAGCTTATAAAGAGAGTGATCAGCAGTCTGCATACCTTCGTCGATGGAACGTTCAATCAGCTCACTCATTGCATCAAACTTGCCTTCTTTAATGAGATCCGCCATACGCGGACTGTTCAGCAGCACTTCATGAACACCATGAACACTTTCACCATCGTTGGATGGCACCAGCTGTTGCCCGACGATTGCCCGGACGCTTTGGGATAAATCCAGCAAAATCTCAGCGTGTTGTTCTTGTGGGAAGAAGTTGATGATGCGTTCAAAGGCCTGATAAGCATTGTTGGAATGCATGGTAGCAATACAGAGATGACCGGTTTCGACAAATTCCAGCGTGTGCTTCATCACCTGTGGCGTACGAATCTCACCAATGACCACCAGATTAGGCGCTTGTCTTAATGCATTGCTCAAGCCCTCTTCATAACTGGCGGTATCCAGCCCGACTTCTCGTTGGGTGACGATGCAGCCATTATGACTATGAATGAATTCGATGGGATCTTCGATGGTGATAATATGACCTTTACCCAGTCTGTTTCGGTGATCCACCAGAGCCGCCATAGACGTACTTTTACCAGACCCGGCAGCACCAGTCAGTAGAATCAACCCTTTTCGTTCCAGTATTTTTTCTCCCAGAATTTTTGGGAGACTGAGCTGTTCCAAAGTGGGCACTTCTGAATGAATCCGGCGAATGACCATGCCCGGTTCACCTTTTTGAAAAAAAGCACTGACACGGAATCGCCCAATATTATCCAGTTCAAAAGCGTAGTTTGATTCCATGCTATCGCAGAAAGCACGATACCGATGTTCACCCATCACTGCCTGCAATCCTCTATGCACATGCTCAGGAGTGAGCTGAGTGGTTGTCGCCTGCATTAATTGATTATTTACTTTCAGGCAGGGAGGATAACCCACTGTCACAAACAGCTCAGAGCCATTTTTATCCGCCAGCAGTTGCAGGGCTTTATGAATATCCACAAGTCATTCCATTTGATCAGGGCGTTAAAAAATGTTGTCGGCGAGAAGGAAAAATTCTGATCGTAAATACAACTTATAGTGATAGCATGTTCAGGTAGTGGCACAGCATACAAATAACAAACAATTTCAGGATAACAACCTTGTCGCAATCCACATTGAGAAAAGCATCGCCCTTTAGCTGGGTGTCGGTGTATTTCTTTGGTTTCTTTTTTATTTACAGTTACTTTCTGCCATTTTGGAGCCCCTGGCTGGACAGTCGTGGTGTTAACAGTGAACAGATTGGTCTGATACTGGGTGGTAGTCTTGGAGTCCGCTGCCTGACGAATTTGCTGGTGGCTACCCGGTTGAAAAACCTTAAACACCTGGTGTTGGTTTTGCGTGGGCTGTTGGTGGGAATGCTGATAAGCAGCATTATTCTGCTTTTCTGCGGCTCAACCGTCTGGCTATTGGCATTGATGACGATGATATTCAGCGTTTTTATGGCTCCGGCTATGCCTTTATCCGATGTGCTCGCTATTCGATATGCTAGCGACAGGCAGCTGGACTATGGCAAAAGCCGGTTATGGGGTTCAATTGGTTTTCTGATAGGGACAGCTGTTTCGGGGTATGTAATTGACAGTGCCGGACCAGATGCCATTCTCTGGATGGTGATTGCAGGTCTTACCTGCACGTTTTTATATTCTCTGAAAACCCCAACCCCCAGAATAAATATTCAGGAAACGGGTGCTTCTGTCATGCAATGGCCCATGATGAAAGTGTTATCCGACCGGGAGGTTCTCTGGTTATTACTGGTGACATCCATCATTCATGGAAGTCACTCCGCTTATTATGGTTTTAGTGTGCTGTTTTGGCAGCAACAGGGGGTTGAAACACATTTAATCGGTTATCTCTGGGCTTTTGGCGTATTAGCAGAAATTATTCTATTTAATTATTCCTGGTGGCTGGTGAAACAATTTTCGGTCAGAGCCTTGTTTATCATTGCTGCGACGGGCGTCGTGTTTCGTTGGAGTATTTTAGGGAGTGTGGCTCAATTTGAACTTCTGATGATTTCTCAGGCCTTGCATGCCATGACTTTCGGTGTCTGTCATGTGGCGGTTACCCAATTCATTCAAAGTAAGCCTCAGCAAATGGCGGTGCCATTACAGTCGATATACAACGCTGTACCAGTAAGCGCTGCGGTTGCAGTGATGACCGCTGTTACCGGGTTTTATTTTGATGAAATGCAAGCAAATGTATTTTATGGCATGGCGGGAATGGGGGTAATAGCCTTGCTGATTTGCCTGCGAAAACCGGAACCAATACGTTATTCGTAGGTCTGCTTCCGTGAAGCCGACAATGCGCTCAAAGAGCGCAAAAAGCTAACAGCTGATTGTCGGCTTCTGTCTTTCGAGCATAAACCGACTTATGCCTGCAACGCTTTGCCGATATCCTCTTCGATATCTTCTGGTTTGGTCGTGGGAGCGTAACGATCAATGATGTCTCCATCACGACCTATCAGAAATTTAGTAAAATTCCATTTTATTTTCTGAGTACCTAAAAGACCCGGCGCTTCTTTTTTAAGATCTACATAAAGCTCGGCAGCATTATCACCATTAACATCAATTTTCTCGAAAACCGGGAAGGTCACACCATAATTCTTCTCACAAAAAGCACCGATCTCTGAACTCTCACCGGGTTCCTGCTTGCCAAACTGATTGCAGGGAAAGCCCAGAACCACTAATCCCTGGTCTTTGAATTTTTTATAGATCGTTTCAAGCCCCTGATACTGAGGTGTAAAACCGCACTTGCTGGCAGTATTCACAATCAGTACCACCTTGCCCTGATATTCAGCCAGTGACTGCTGTTTTCCATCCAGCAGTGCCATCTCATATTTTTGTAGTTCCATGAGATTGAGCCTCTAATGCTCGTTGTGATTATAAGTGATGTATAGTGAACAGGTTTGTATGACATAACAAGCATAAATAAGGCAAATGTTATTCTGAATGGATAGATCAAAGAATAAGCAAAAAATAAGAGTCAGTCTAAGATTAGAATCTTAAATGACTGGGTACTTAATATATTAGTTTGAATAATTAAGGCGTTCGAATGCTGAATGCAAAATGCATCTCGTTTTTTTTTATTTTTGGTTTATTTTCTTTCTACGTTTATGGATATGATTGTCGATGCATTGATTGTGGAAATTTAGTGCTTAAAATAAAAGATAATAAATACTATTGCGGTACTTGTAACAGGAATAGAAGTGAAATTGATGTTATGGATGCGACGTTGCTTCCCTTTAGTTGTTCTAATGATTATTCCCAGGAAAGTTCGCCAGAGCTTCAACAATTACAACCCCGAGTTCCTCATAGCATCTATTGGGCAGCTCAGAATGCCATTGCTATGGGTGCAAAATCTCTGGAGGTTAGAGCAAATCTTTACCGATACTCTGAAAGTTATCGCTTGGAGCAAGAGAGGAAACAAGTCATACCAGATGAACAGATATCCAGTTTTGCGAAAGAATTAAAATGCTTGGGTGACAGTATAAATCAAAGCCTGAGCCTATTCCGGAAGAATCAGAATGAATTGGCAAATATCCTTCATAATCAATTGGCAAAGTTTTCACGCTCAGCAAATGCGCAGCACTCAGGTACTTTTCCGGATCAGGTTTTGCTACAGCTATCCAGTTTTAATTTAAGAAACTTACATCATGTTTCGCAATTATCCACAGAAGATATGCCATTTTTACTAGTACGAACGCAAGCTGTTGATCAAATACCGTTTTCATCAGAAACTATGAATATGCTAAGTGTAGAAAATGAATCGAGAGTAGAAGAGATATTGAAAAATGGTGGAATCATTCACGTTTTTATTATGAAAAACAGTGAAGAAATAGAAGCAATTGGATTCTTAATGAAATATGGCCACACTCACGTATGTTTCAATATGGGTGAAAAAGCATCGATATTTGATGTAGAAAATACATACTTCGCAGTTCTGAATATGTATATTGCTCTTCTCGATCACAAACAGCAGGACATCACCATTGAGCTGTATCAGCAAAATTCTGCCAGTAATGACCAACCATGCACATCCAAAAGTGCAGAACAGTAATCCTGACCTGCCTGAGAAACAACGGCCTTTATTCTTTTCCATTTGAGAGTTAATCTGTCCAAAGAAAAACATAGAGAACCTTATAATGAAACGCCTTGGGCTGCTGATTTGTGACGAACATGATCCTGCTTTTGTTGAAAGGTTTGGCACTTATGAGCAAGACTTCAGAGATATGCTCGAAGGTGTTGCTCCTGGAGAATGGGAATACAAAGTCTGGCACTGTGCAAAACATGAATTACCTGTTTTTGCTGATGATTGTGATGCCTGGATTATCAGCGGTAGCCGAGCCGCAGCCTATGACAAAGACACTTGGATTGAATCTCTGAAACAATTTGTCCGGCAACTGGATCAGGCAGAAGCACAAGTGCTTGGGATCTGCTTCGGTCATCAGTTGATTCACAGTGCTCTGGGTGGTCAGGTCGAGAAATATTATGACGGTTGGGGGCTTGGGCCTTATCCGGTAATACTGAACGATGACCTGGGTATTCTGGAAGCTGGGAGTTCAGTCAAAATACTGGCTATGCATCAGGATCAGGTTCTCAATGTTGCGGATGATTTTCTGACGGTTGGCTCTTGTGATTTCTGCTCTAACGCCATTACTCGAAAAGGGCAGAATATATTAACGATACAGGCGCATCCGGAATTTTCAGATGACTTGTTTTCGGCCATCTGCCCAAGAATCCGTGAGAAAGCCGGAGATGAGCGTATTGATGCAGCTCTGGCAGAATTAGGAAACCCTGATGACCGCATGCTGATGCGCGCACTGGTGGCAAAGTTTCTTAGTGGAGAGCTTATTTGATGTTGATGCCTGTTTTCTCACTGAGTTCTGCCAATAATAAACCACAGCTGCCTTCTGATACACAGTCTCTGGGAATCAGTTCAAACCACCAGTACTTTCCCAGAATGACAATAATATTGTCTTCTACTTTGATGTCTTTAATCTGTCGATAGCTTCGACTGGTTGGGCCTACAAGTGACGACGAAATCGTAAAATGATCATCTTCTAAATTGAGTGTACGAGTTTCCAGTTGCAAATCAGGCTGGTATTGAAGGCTATAACGTTTATGGGTCGCATAACGCAGTGCCAGTTTGAGAATACAAAAAGTAATAAACGCTGAACCAAACAGTCCAGACAGTGTGATGTTGCTCAAACTCCTGCCAAAAACCATCATGGGTACAATGAGGCACGATAAAGACGCGCACCAGATGATCAGTGAGTACGTTGGGCTATGACGAATCATCAGTTGGTTGATGCGGTTTTGCGCTTCGCCGCTGATGTGATAAGTAATCTGCATTCAGTTACAGCATCCGGTAAAATTTATAGAGATTCTGCTTTTCGGTAGCGCCCCTGATAATCGAACAGTTTATCCAACACCTGCCAGTAATGTTTTTGTTTTTGGGCGATGACAAAATCTGGTTTTCGAAATTTTTTCTGCTGCTGAATAACATTCTTTACAGAAGATGCTCTGAACGATTCTGCCCGATTAATCAGGGCATGTTTGCCGAAATGATGATAAAAAGCGCCTTGCTGTGCGGCAGTATCCAGACGAAAGTATTCAGTAATTTCTGCGCCTTCTTCGTCATGGTAAGTGATTTTGATGCGAGCATTATTCTGGCGATCTGAATCTGCCTCCATCTGCATGCCGGAGCAGCGAATCACCATGCAGTTTTTCAGATTCAGAGCATCACGCAATTTTTGGTCTGGATCAATCATAGACTTTTGGCACTGATGACATTTTCGGGCAGCAATATCATTTTCTGCGCCGCATTGATCGCACTCCTTGAAGCGATAACGAAAATCACACTGCACTCGTTCTCCTTCATATTCCTCAAAACTCTGGCAGCGACGACCGTAGTGTTCAACCAGATCACCATCATTATCGACAATGCCCCAGAAGTTGTTGTTGTGACCACAAGCGGGGCAAGGAACCGTTACCGGCACTGCTTTTGAGTCGGGTTTTGGGCCGCCAATTTCAGGGCTGAAAAGGTTGTAACGATTGCCGGCAAAATCCATGACCAGGCAGCTTTCTTTACCGGGGGACAGTCTCAATCCTCTACCTACCATTTGTTGATACAAACTGACGGATTCTGTTGGGCGAAGAATAGCAATCAAATCTACATGAGGTGCATCAAACCCGGTGGTTAGTACTGAGACATTCACCAGATATTTAATCTGCTGTTGTTTAAATGCTTCAATCAGACCATCACGCTTTTTACCGGGAGTATCACCAATCACAAGAGACGCCTGATCTTCAGGCAGATAACCCATAATCTCTTTGGCATGATCGACAGTAGAGGCAAAAATCATGACGCCTTTACGATCATTGGCTTCTTTAATCACATGTTGGATGATTTGTGCAGTGGCTCTCGTTTTTTCTTTGAGTAGTTTATTCAGGTCACTTTCACTGTAGCGTCCAAAGCTGTCTGTGGTTAACTGACCGAAGTCGTAAAATACAATGGGAGCATCAATCATTTCTGCTGGTGTCAGAAAGCCGTTGTCGATCATATAAGACAGCGGTAGTTCAAAAATGCAGTCTTTGAAACAGCGAGGATCTTCGGTACGAACGACACCTTTACTGTGATATTGATAAATCCAGCCCATACCCAGGCGATAAGGCGTTGCCGTCAGCCCCAGTATTTTCAGACGTGGATTAAGGTGACGAAGATGTTTGATGACTTTCTGATAGCTGGAATTTTTTTCCAGAGAAACCCGGTGGCATTCATCAATCACCAGTAGCGTGTAGTTCTCATCATCAAAACACGCAAGATTTCTGACAACAGATTGAACGCTACCAAAAACAACCTGTTCAGAAGCGTCTTTCTGCCCAAGGCCCGCACTAAAAATGGAGGCGTTAAGATCGTAACTTTCGTATTTCGCATGGTTTTGCTCTACCAGTTCTTTAACATGAGCCAGCACCAGCACACGGCCACGGGCAATGCGCCCAAGTTCAGAAATCACTAAACTTTTTCCGGCACCGGTTGGCAGCACCAGAAGCGCCGGGTCGTCGGTTTTACGAAAATGCTGGATCACGCTGTTAACAGCGTCTTTTTGATAAGGGCGGAGTTTATAAACCATCCGGCCATTATATAAGCCTTTCATGCCAGACTGTAGCCATTTTCCCCCTACGCCAAGGCCGCAGTAGTCACGTGACTTTTCAGACGGCCTCTAAGTACCCAGTCATATGAAATCATATTTTCTGATTCATTGTTCGGGTACTTATTTTTAGACCCGATGTGTGACTTTTATCTCGTAGGTTGCCAATCCATGGCTTATGGGTTCTGTGCACTCTGCTGTCATCCCGTACAGGGACTGTACGGGATCCACGTGGCATGGATAGCTATGTTGAAATTAAAAGTCACACATCGGGTTTTTAGATAAATCCTTAGTGTTAGTTTTAATCTGCTCCTGGTTCGACATGTGCGTAAAATAATAAACAGGGGTCAGGAAGCTTGACGATGAAATCAGGAACTCGAAGCAAATTCAGCATATTTGTAGCTCCCCATGAATTGTTGTTATCCATGCTGCTCCTTGTTTTCAAAGAGTCAGAAAATTCCGTTTTAACATATAAATCAACACCGCCATATTTACCAATTAAGCCTAAAGTAAATTTATGTTTAAAAGGCCAGGATAATTCATTGTCATAGATTCCATGGATTATCTTTACGCAATATCCTATATGATTCTCCTCTTTTGAAACAGTAAATCGCATGTTATAGCCGTTAATATAAGTAGTGAAATTGATCGTCTTTTCATTTTTTGTATCATTTAATATTTCTTCTATATTCTCACTGGTCAATAAAAAACAATTTCCATTTGGTGATACCTTCTTTTCGTATATTTTGAAAACATTGCTCTTGCCCAAAACATAGTGAAAATCAGCTTCTCCCAAACTAAAAGCTAATGGTGTTATGGGTGTGCTAAATGGTGCACAACTACTTGCTATGATCCTAGAGCCATCATTGGACTCCAGTTCTCTTATTTTTATTTTCATTTCCTGCGTGGTAACTATCTGCTGATGCAAATTTTTAAAAACAATATTTAAGGCTCTTTTGTATTGTGGGCAGTGGCTACATTCACCGTTAACATTCTGTTCGGTACCTATTTGACAAACTTGCTTATGAGCCATCCTATTCAGACGCAGATAATATTTATCACAATCCTTACAGAGCTCCATCTGATACTTGCAGTCTCTAGACTGATGCGTTGCTATATATTTCTCAGCGTATTGTTCGTCACATCCTGCATTAGGGCAGGTTATTAACCTGAAAGCACAGTGTTCTTCATGAGTCTGTTGCTCAAGCCTAAAAAAGGTTGCGAGGCATCCCTTATTCGAACACGCTACTCGTGTGAAATCACAAACGTACAGATGATAAGTCATGTGCGAGCGCTTTCTTACTGCTGAGCATTCAACATTATCACAGGGGATCATCGTTTCAGGGCATGTTTCCAGATGTCCCGGAAGGTCTTTACTAAGTCCGCTAAATTTACAAAAATCATTTGGGCAATCAGCAGGATTATAACCACAGTTTTCAAAATGAGTGGCGATATCTGAAATAGGCCATTGTTCATCACAACCCTTTTCTCTGTTGGGGCAAAAAGCAAGCACTGAACCAGTCTCCTCAGTGAAGCCAATATAGGGGGTGATTTCCCCTGGCGCTCGACACATAGGACATAGAAGACCTAAAAAAGGATCACCACCTAATCTATTTAAGCAACCTGCACAGAAAGGATGCAAGCCGCATAAAGTGCTGACGTCAATGATGCTCTCAAAGCAAATATTGCATACAAAGTGTTGTTGCGATTGAGTATTTAAAAGTACCTTGGCTAATTGAATGTTGCCCGATATATCCAAAAACTTGTGATAGTATACGAGCACTTCATCGGACTCTTCCTGCAATACATCCTCTGCAGTTTCACATTGTGTTTTTAATTTTTGGCGTGGTGCTTCCCCATCTTCATCATCTCCACCACTACCTGCAGAGCAGGTTTGCCGACTTGTGGTAATTGCTCTGCTACTGCTACTGCTACTGCTACTGCTACTGCTACTGCTACTCTTGCTCGTTTCAGGCCTGTTACTCTCAGAACCTGATGAACTCGAAGATGAACTGGTATTGCCAGTTTGCTTCGCGCCGTTGCCATAATTCAATAGGCCTGATATCGACTGTGTGACGGTTTCTACAGCTTCTCGATGGATGCCATAAGTGTCATCTATATTTTCTGACTTGAGCAGAAAGCGGCCTCCCTGCAACCGGGTTAGCAGCTCTTCTGCTTCGTCAACTCCGGTCAGCAGCTGCAGGGCTTCAACCATTGTGTAGCTGTTCTGCCACTGACGCCCGGATATGTCCATAACATCGATTAATATTCCTTCTTGTTGTCTGAGCACCAGGGTCGGTCGCTCCCCCTCATACCTGACTCCGGAAAAAGGCAAGAGTGTGAGTGCCAGATGGATATCTATCAGATTTGAGCCACCGCCTCCTCCTGGTCTGAAATGAAACCCTGGATAAAAACCACCCCCGATTCTACTATCGGGTTTTAACAGGCCACCTGTGTCTGATGTTTCAGGCACTCCGAAATCTTTGTGGTTGTTGCCGGTTTTTTTTGCGGAGGCAGCGGAGGGATTTCAATCAATATTAAATCATCAGGATACGCTGATGAGTCACTGATAGAAGCAAAGGGAATCATCTCGCCGCCAGTGGTTTTTATCTGACTGCATTCCGGGTTAATCTCTCCTTTAATTCGATGAATTTGTTCAGAGTCTTCTGAAAGATTAATATCAACGGATGGAAACACATTTGAAAACAGATCAGCAAAGGTGCATGAATATGCGTTCGGTAAAAAATTTTTCAAATAAAGTTTAAGCCCGGCAGGCTGAGAAAAACGACGCTGGGCTTTAATATCCTTTTTTTTGACCAGCAATAAACGCTCACCGGGGTCCAGCTTTTCACGTTGTCGTTTTAATGATGGTGATTGCTCTTCAAATAGTTCACTCTGCTCAGGAATAGTCGCCGACAGATAAACAGGCGAACCAGTAACCTGCGAGACATAAAAATGATGAAGGGCCATCTGTGAAGAATAAGCATGTGAGTGAAATGCCATAATTATGGCCGCAAAAACAAACCACATTATCAATATCCGTTGCTCATTTTTTTTCGGCACTTACGACTCCTCTCTTATTCAGAAAACGATCTAAGAATAGAGCAACTTTTTTTATAGTGTAAATTATCTGGGGAAATTTTTGGTTATTGCTGTAAACCTGAAACGATTGAGCAAAATTATTTTGACCAGAGATCGCCAGCAGCCTTTCCAGCCTTAAACAGTGTGTTTGCGTTTAATCGTGCTAAGTACCCGGTTATGTGGAATCGAATATTTCTGCTTTATTGATCTGGTGCTATGCAAGGCGCAACGACGGGAGGATAGCAAGCTATGTGATCAGAGTTGTAACTACGCACGATTGGATGGATGCAGGAGGTAGAGCAACGCAGGAACATTTGCCGAGATCCTGGAATCAAACCGAAATGAATGAGTACCTGCCAATATTAACTGTGTGTTTTCAGTGGTTTTCTGACAGGCACTACCTAAGCTATAAACACTGACTCGAATCAGATTTTTTTATCACAACGATCGTCTAATTCAAACAGGCTGCCAGAGGTTAGAATAAAGTAAAGTTATAATCCAACCAAACCCGCAGATCGTTTTCCTGTTTGTTGATGGCCTTTCTCAGTTCGTCATCATTACGATAAATGCCATATTCCATCTTGAGCTTCATACCTTTCAGCATAGGTTGTGGGAATTTATAGATGGCGTAAAAGTCATTTTCATATTCACTGGTGTCTTTCTTTTGCTTGGTCTTGGTATTGAGAATTTCCATACCTGAGCCGTAATGGAAGGCATAACCCAGTTCCAGCCCTTCTATACCGACGTCAGAAAAATCTTTTGAAACCCCGATCATCCAAACATTCTCACCGTCGTATATCATGTCTTCTGCAAATCCACTGGTATTTAAATCCCAGATACCATGGGTGTTTTTGCCGAAGTCGTAATAATATCGTCCGGGTTTTTGATATTGGGCCTTATCGTTGATTTTCGAAGTCTCGGCTTTGATATGGGAGAATCCGGCACTGATTGTCCATGAATTGACTTCCAAAGACGCAAACAGGTTTACTGCAGTTGCTTTATTATCGAATGCTCGGCTATACCAGGCAGAGCCTTCCCACAGGTCGCCATCTTTTTTGGTTCTGTAGTACTTTCCGCCTACTGTCAGATTCATATCATACGACAATGGAGTATTAAATCTGATCTCGCCGTTATGTGCCTGAAGGTAGTCTTTAGCGAATGCATTACGGTATTTAAGCTTCAACGAGCGATCGTCAGCCAGCGGTATGGTGTAACTCAATTCCCCTCCGACAATATGATCAATCTTTTTACCACTGAAGTTGGTCAGGTCATGGAAACCGGATTGGTTTCTCAAAGACATCTGATCAACATAGGCCAGACCAAAATCTACACCGTAAATATCACCAGCCAATTTATAACCTTGCCAGGTGCTTTGTGCAGAGCGTGAACCAGAGCTTGAGATCAGCCCGGTATATACAAGTTGTCGTCCAGCCCGGAAGTTACCTGAAACAGGTTCAACTGCGTCGGGTATTTTCAGATCAACCCAAGCCTGTCCAAGCTTGCCATAGCCCTGACCATCCTTGCCGACGCTATCACCTTTGTCGTTATAGCGGGTCTTATCAATGAGCAGTTGATAAGACCCGCTATTTTTATCATCCATATAAAACTTGGTGACGCCGTAAAAAGTACCACCGATAGCAAATATATCGGCTAGATAACCGGACTCTAGGTTGAGCCATAAAGCGCCGCTCCAGGCTCCTGCTTCCTGGTGGCGTTCTCTATTATCAATATTGTAATAAACCGTTCGCAGCCGTCCATTCACAGTCGTATCATCAACGAAAGCGTCAAAAGCAGAGTTAGCCATTAGGTGTGTTACGCTAGTGCTTGCAGCAATAGCACAATACAACAATGATCGTTTATACGCTGGCATAATCCAGACCTGCTACTGTGGATGAAATGAATGTTTAGACGAGAAGTATAGGAGATGAGGAAGAGGCTGCTTTAAATAAATAAAAACCCGTATTCCTCACGGAATACGGGTTTGCGCTATCTGCCAGGATACTACAGATGCATACCGATACGGTAGATCATAGCGTCGCCGTACTCGCTCCAGCCCAGTTTGTTCTTAAAGTAACGATACTGAACACCGGTGTAGAATTTTTCGTTGATGTCATACCAAAGGCCAACGGCACCGTTCAGACCAGACTTGCCACCATGCAGTTTGGTGTATTCACTGTTACGGTTGAACTCAATTTCATTCCAGTTCGTCATCATTAGTGGTTGACCGGCAACAGAAAAGCTGTAACCAGCACTCCAGCCCAGCATGCCACCGTTGTTGCCTTGAATTTTTTCGTTATCAACCTGGTAACCATTATCAACAGACAGATCGTGATAACCCAGCCAAGGTTTGAACCACCAGCCTTCACCTTGCAGACCCAGGTAACCGATACCGACAACACGGTTCTGCTCTGCATTATTAAATTTCTGATCATTAATATCGTAAACCTGACCGTACAGCGTGAAATCACTACCAGCAAGACGATAGTGACCCGATACTTTCATAGCCTGGTTACGATTTTTTGAAGCCCAGTTAATCTTTTCGTACTCATAGAAGCCATACAGTTCACCCCAGTCAAAACCTGCACCACCTTCAATACCGATAGTAAAGTGATCGCCACGGTTACCATTCTTATCATCGTAATGCTTGCGAAGATTCTCAAAACCGTGTTCCCAGTTCAGGTAATCAGCATAAACATTGGCAAAACCATACTGGTAATCAGCCTGAGCTGTAGTGGCCATACTGGCAGTAGCTGCAAGTGCTGCAACGGCAAAGGTTTTCTGTAACTTCTTCATACAGAAGAACTCCAAGTGTGTTGGTGTGTGTTGGTATAAAATATGTTCGGAAATGTATAGGTTTTATTACAGATGTTGCATAAGGATAAGACGAAAAATTAATGCTCTTTTTTGTGTTTTATTACTATTTTATCGTCATTTTTAAGCGTTTTATTTTTTTTAGATAGCGTTTTTAGAAGATTGACTACAAAACATACAACCTAAAAAGGGAGAAATTCTGTTAAAGTGTGCTCCACAAAGTATCAAAAATGATCTGCTGTGCGGCAGCAATTTCCGGCGAGTCAATCACCACCGCTACAGGATACTCCCGGGAGGCGAGAGAGATCATCGCCACTCTTGGCGGATAGATGGCAATATAGCTGGCATCAATCTTACCTTTGGCATCAATCCATTTCCGTTCAGAGAGTTCGGCGTCTTCACCACCTTCACCAATGGCGATCACCCGCACATTAATACTGTTGCGAATACGTTGCTGCGTGTAATTAGGGAATGGACGATAGAGGTGCTGACGAATTAGTTTGGAAGAAAACACGCTGTAAGATTTCTCCGGCTGCCGGGCCACGGTTTTCAGGATATCTTTTAGCACCAGTTCTATACCGGCATCGCCTTCATAAAACCGTACATTGCCGGCACTGAAATCGGGCTTGAGATGATTCAGCTGAGGAATCAGTCTGAGTTTCATCTCTTCAATACTGGCATCCAGCGCCTGACGTTTTTCTTCTGCCATATCCAGCAGGCGTTCAGGCCGTTCTGCCGAGAAAATACGACGCTTGCCTTTTGGGGAGTAACTGACAATACCTTTAGTAGCCATCTCTTTGAGGGTTTCATAGGTTGTGCCACGGTTGATCCCCGATTGATCAGCAATATCGCGAATAGAGGCGCTACCGAGCTTTAGCAGCGACAGGTATATTTTGACTTCTCTCTGATTAAGTCCAAGCTCTTCAAGAATTTCCAGATTCATAAGTTTGTCAATTTTCTTATGACAAAAGCCGTTGTGTTTTCATCAGACTAGGATAACCTAATTAATGTAACGCTGGTATTTCTAATTCGCCCAGCACTCAAACGTTGTCATTCTGGTTCCTTCCCTGCAGAAAAGATTCAAATACGCTGTTTTTTTGTTTCTCTGTTTCCATCAGCCAGATGACCTATTAATGTAAGCCAATTTGTAAAAGCCGGGTCTTAAAATGAGAGCGGATATTGTCATTCTTGCTGCTGGTCAAGGCAGTCGTATGAAATCCAGTTTGCCAAAAGTGCTGCACCCCATTGCAGGCAAATCCATGCTGGAACACGTCATCCTCAGTGCACAACAAACCCAGAAGGTGATGGGTAACGGAAACATCCATGTAGTGATTGGCCATGGTGCTGACAAGGTAAAAGAAACCCTTGGGCATTATGATCTGAATTGGGTCGAGCAGACCGAGCAGCTTGGCACAGGGCATGCTGTGCAACAGGCTATCCCGGGATGCAAAGGCGCCGATGTGGTTCTGGTGTTATATGGCGATGTGCCACTGATTCAGTCATCCACATTGCAATCACTTATGAAGGCTAGCCAAAATGAGTGTCTTGGCCTGTTAACTATTGATTTGGTTAACCCTACGGGTTATGGACGTATTGTTCGCAATGATGCTGACCATATTCAGGCCATTGTTGAACATAAAGACGCCACACCGGAGCAACTGGCTATTACCGAGATTAACACCGGTATTATGGCAATTCCCGGCAATAAGCTGGAAAGCTGGTTGATGAGTCTGGATAACAATAATGCCCAGAAAGAATTTTACCTGACTGATATTGTCTCCAGATCAGTGGCAGAAAATATCCCTGTCGTGAACGTACAACCAAACGATTCTATGGAAGTAGAAGGCGTCAATAGTCGTATTCAACTGGCTGAACTGGAGCGCGCTTATCAGAAGCAGCAAGTGACGGAATTGATGATTGGTGGTGTTACCGTAATGGATCCAGCTCGTCTGGATATCCGGGGTAATGTAAAGGTCGCACAGGACGTTACTCTGGATATCAACGTTGTACTGGAAGGCGATGTAGAGTTGAGTGAAGGCGTGATCATTGAGCCTGGCTGCATAATTCGTAACTCCAAAATCGCTTCTGGTGCCATTATCAAAGCCAATTCAGTTTTAGAAAATGCAGTGGTTTCCAGGAACTGTGAAGTCGGACCTTATGCTCGTCTGCGCCCCGGTGCTGAACTGGCAGAAAAAGCCCGTGTTGGTAATTTCGTAGAAATCAAGAAATCCACCATCGGCAAAGGCAGTAAGGTCAATCACCTGAGCTACATTGGCGACTGCGAAATGGGCGACAATGTCAATATAGGTGCCGGTACTATCACCTGCAATTATGATGGTGTGAATAAATTCAAAACGCACATTGGTAACGATGCCTTTATTGGCACTAACAGTGCGCTGGTGGCTCCTGTTTCGATTGGTGCAGGTGCAACAACGGGTGCAGGCTCAACCATTCATAAAGATATTCCTGATGAACAGCTCGGGGTTGCTCGTGCTCGTCAGCGCAATATTGATGGCTGGCAGCGTCCGGTAAAGAAGTAGAATTTTAACGATTTAAAAAATAGAAAGGATGCTGTCGGTATCTTTTCTGCTGAACAGATTAAGGTAAATCATTATGTGTGGAATTGTCGGATCGGTCGCTCAGCGTGATGCAGCACCTATCCTTTTGGAAGGTCTGCGTCGTCTGGAATACCGGGGTTATGATTCAGCCGGTGTCGCCGTCATCAATCATGAAGGCGAAATGCTGCGCACCCGTCGTATAGGGAAGGTGGCTCAACTGGCAGAAGCGTTGGAAGAAACCTTTCTGCCGGGAGGCACCGGTATTGGTCACACTCGTTGGGCAACGCATGGCGAACCCAGTGAGCGAAATGCACATCCGCATTTTTCCAAAGATGATATTGCTGTCGTCCATAACGGTATCATCGAAAACCATGAAGTGCTTCGTGAAGCTCTGCAAAAAGACGGTTTTACGTTCTCTTCAGAAACTGACACTGAAGTTATTGCCCACCTGGTGCAGTCTGAGTTGCAAAAAACAGACAGCCTTCTGAGCGCTGTTCAGAATTCAGTAAAACAACTCGAAGGTGCTTACGGTATGGTGGTGATGGATCGCAATCAGCCAGAACATCTGATTGTTGCCCGTTCTGGTAGCCCTCTGGTTATCGGGCTTGGTTTGGGTGAGAACTTTATCGCTTCCGATCAGATGGCACTCTATCCGGTCACTCATCGTTTCATCTATCTTGAAGAAGGCGATGTGGCAGAAGTAACCCGAACCGATGTATCGATCTATGATGCAGCCGGTGCAGCTGTCGAACGTGAAGCGGTAGAAAGCGATGCAGAGAATGATGTGGGTGATAAAGGTCAATATCGCCACTTCATGCTCAAAGAAATCCATGAGCAACCGGATGCCATTGCTAATACTCTGGAAGGTCGCCTGGGTGAGAAAGCACTGAATCTGGATGTTCTGGGCAAAGATGGTCTGGCAATTCTTAATAAGACAGAAGCCGTACAAATTGTTGCCTGTGGTACCAGCTATAATTCTGCCATGGTCGCCCGTTACTGGTTCGAAGAGCTGGTAGGTATTCCCTGTCGTGTAGAGATTGCGTCAGAGTTCCGTTATCGAAAATCCTTTGTGCCTAAAAACTGCCTGTTTGTAACACTATCTCAGTCTGGTGAAACCGCTGATACACTGGCTGCATTGCAATTGGCGAAAGAGCAGGGTTATATGGCGACCCTGAGTATCTGTAATGTGCCGGGCTCATCCATGGTGCGTGAATCTGACCTTTCTTTGATGACTCGCGCTGGTGCTGAAATAGGCGTTGCCTCTACCAAAGCCTTCACCACTCAGTTGGTTGTATTATTAATGCTGGTAACCGCTATCGGTCGTCAAACGGGTATGACTGAGGAGCAGGAAGCCGACATTGTTGATGCTCTGCGCAAATTGCCTCAGGTTATTAATGATACGTTAAGTCTGAGTAGTGCTATTGAAGCTTTGGCAGAAGACTTTGCCCATAAACATCACACTCTTTTCCTGGGGCGTGGGACACAATACCCCATTGCCATGGAAGGGGCGCTCAAACTCAAGGAAATCTCCTACATCCATGCAGAAGCTTATGCAGCCGGCGAGCTCAAACATGGTCCTCTGGCGCTGATAGACGACGATATGCCAGTTATTGTTGTAGCGCCGAATAACGACTTGCTGGAAAAACTGAAATCCAACATGGAAGAAGTCCGGGCTCGTGGTGGTCAGCTCTACGTCTTTGCCGATCGCAGTGCAAAACTCAATGAGGGTGAAGGCGTGAAAGTGCTGGCAGTAGACGAAGTCCCCGAAATTGTCGCTCCGATTCTTTACACTGTGCCATTACAGCTGCTGTCTTATTATGTGGCGATCATCAAAGGCACGGATGTGGATCAGCCTCGTAACCTGGCTAAATCAGTCACTGTAGAATGATGCCTAAAAACACAATAGTATTGTTTGTCGGTGGACATTAAAGTTTGGTAAGTGACATTATAGTTTGGTGAATCACATTATAGTTTGGTAAAAACTGAGTCTTCTGCTAACTTGGGTGGATAACAGAAGGCTCTTTTTATGTCTGATGCAGAAAAATCTCTAAATAAGAAAGACCAGAAGCGCTTGGAAGACGGGAGAGGCTCCGGTGGAGGAGTGGATTATCTGCCTTTCATTCTCGTGGGAGAGTTCAGTAGTTCTGGTGAGAGTATCCGTGTCAAGAGCATTACAATAGGCCGTATTCACCACTTCCATTCAGGGCTAGAGTTAGCCCCATTCCTTGTATTTGACAGGCATAAAGACACTGTCGACATTCGTGAGCAGTATCCGTTGCCTCTACAGGACACACTGAATATATGCCGCAAGCTGGGCATTCGTCACCCGCAAGTGGGAGGTGAGCTAAGCATTGTTAGTACTGACTTGCTTATAGATATTAGAGGAGGAAAACAAATCGCTATTGCTGTCAAAAAGTCAGGGGATCTTGATGATAAAAGGATTTTGGAAAAGCTTCAGGTGGAGAAGGCGTACTGGGAAGCATCTGGTACTAGCTGGTTTGTGTTCACAGAGAGGGATATATCTGAAGCCCTGAAGACTAATTTGAAATGGTTAAAACCATTCTTGAATGTCGATACTCAGAATGCATACGACATATCTGATAATGATGTGATTTCTTTGATTAACAGGATTCAACAGTATCCAAATAATCAGGCTATGAGGCTTTGTGGCGCTCTTGATGATGAATATCAATTAGAACCAGGATCTCATGCTGAATTTTTAAGGTTTTCTGTTGCTCGTGGGTACCTTGAAGTTCCAATTGGCAAGCAGTTCACAAAATGGAAGTGTGCTGAGTTAAGGGATAGGTCGAACACAATATTTAAAGAACAGGCTGGGTATGCTTCTTAATAAAGTTTTTCACAGAAAAGGGTCTGAATATCGTTTTAGAGTGATTTTTGAGGCTATAGATCATATCTGGCTAATTGATATTAGTGATGAAGATGCATGGCCTATCATGACTATGCAGGATGAGTTTGATGAATTTATTAAGAATGATATTTATCTCGAGATTGACGAGCCTTTCAAGGCCATAGCCGTTCCCAAGGGAAGTATTCAGGAGAAAAAACGAGACCAAGCATATAGTGAACTAGAGCCTGTCTTGAAGGAGCCTGGCAGACTTCTGCATAAGAAAGAGCGAAATATTGTTATAAGTCAAGCAGCAAAAAACAGTAAACAACAGCGGCGCTATATTGTTCGACAATTACGAAGGTATTGGCAAAGAGGAATGAGCCCTAACTCCTTGGTTCCTGATTACTACCTTTCCGGGGCAGGAGGCAAGCCCCGAAGAAATATAGATAAAAAACCAGGTGCTAAGCGCACTGTAAGTTCTGGGGAAGGGGTTATTGTTACTGAAGACATCGCTGAAATATTTGATCTTGCGATCAAAGGTTTTTTTATCCAGAACCAAGGCTTGTCACTGAAAGCTGCCAAAACCAAAGCTGTAGGGCTTTATAGATCTCGATATCCTCAGGCAGATAAAACAAGTATTCCAACAATGCGACAATTCAGATACTTCTATGATACTAATTATCGCAAGCATGAAGTGATCAGGCAGCGAACTCCTGCCAAAGTCTACGATAAAGATATACGGGCTTTAACCAGCACTGCGGCATACATGAATATAGGGCCGGGAGGTCGCTATGAGATCGATGCTACCATTGCAGATTTGTACTTGGTCTCAGAAAAAGACCCGGAAAAAATAATAGGCCGCCCTGTAGTATACGTAGTGAAAGATGTGTTCAGCAGGATGGTTGTTGGTTTATATGTTGGGCTTGAGACTCCCTCATGGGTTTCTGCAATGATGGCCATGACAAATGCCTTTTTGGATAAAGTGGAGTTTTGTCGAGAATATGGCATAGAGATAGATTCCTCTCAGTGGCCCAGTGTTGGAATACCAGCATCTATTTTCGCAGATAAAGGTGAGCTACTGCGCCGTCAGGCAGATGTTCTAGTTAATGTTTTCGACATACAGTTAAGCAATTCACGCTCTTATCGAGGAGATGATAAGGGCATTGTTGAACGGCATTTCAATACCCTTCAAGCTGAATTTAAGCCTTATGTTGGTGGTATCGTTGAACCAGTTAATGGGAAAAAACGGTTGGGCCGACGCTATGAACTAGATGCAGAACTTACTCTGAAAGCATTTACCGAAATGATTATTCATATAGTCATTAACCACAACAACCAACATGTGGTGAAAGGGTACGACTTCGCTGAAGACATGCCCGAAGATCTCCCAGCTATACCTGTAGAGTTGTGGAACTGGGGTATAAAAAACAGAACCGGAAGACTAAAACCCTGTAATAATGATTTTGTAAAACTGAACCTGCTTCCTTCCGAGAAGGGCACTGTTTCTGAGGAAGGTATTGGGTTTAAGGGCCTTAACTATACATGCAGTGAGGCTCTTTCAGAGGGGTGGTTTGATCGTTTTAAGCAAAACCGTCCCAGATCGGTAGAGATCGCTTTTGACCCTCGAAGAACAGATGTTGTCTATCTTCGTCCAGATGATTCCTACGACAGCTATTGGATATGTGAGCTGTCAGACAGAAGCCGCCGTTATCAAGGCATTAGCTTTGTTACTGCTGCTGGGATGCTTAAACAGGCAAAACAGGCAGGAGCAACTGCCAAACAGGAAGAGGACTTTCAGGCTCCTGATTTACAGGAACGAATTGAGGCAATAGCCGCCAGAGAACGAAGTAAGAAACCCAAAAAACCTACCCGCAAGAAGTCTGAACGCCTTTCTGATATAGGGAAAAATAAAGTTGATGAGCGAGAGATGGAAAGAAGCAGGCAGGCTGTAAATCTCAAGCCGAAAACACCACGTAAGCAAACTGCTAAGGTTGTAGCTTTGAAACCAGCAGTTTCTAGGGCATCTATTGATTACCCATCGTTGGACGATTTCCTGGAGGATGAGGATGATTAATATTCACCAGGCAGAATACCATGAGCCAGAGGTTGAAGATTATCGTGGCCACCCTCTTATTAATGCATTGCCGTTGCTGAATTCTCCACAGGATACGGCAAAACTGTTAAACCGTTACCCGAAGGTTAGGAGCAGCGAAAAGACTCTACCCGGTTATATCCGGCGTCACGCGATGATGAGAATTCTGGATGAGTTTCTTTATCCTACAAAGACTCATGTTCAGCTTGAGCAGATGGTTTCAGGCATGATACGCCGTGGCTATCTAGGACGAAATATTGCGACCAGTGACTACCAGAAAAACCTGAACTCTGTAGATCATCTGGATTTTGATGCTATCGCCAGAAATGCAGGAAACTCAGCATTGGCCAGCTCTGTTATAGGGTGTTCTGGAACCGGAAAAACAACAGCTGTTGAAGGTATTCTTTCCGGGTACGCGCATCAGGCTATATACCACCCAGACTTTCAACATACACAAATTGTCTGGTTGAAGCTCGACTGCCCCCATGACGGATCGGCTAAAAGTCTTTGCATCCATTTTTTTCGAGCTGTGGACGATGCCCTTCAGACTGATTATGAAAGCTTATACGTGAAGGCTCGCTCATCAGCAGAATCAATGCTTGGTGATATTGCACGTATTGCAGCTCTTCACTCGATAGGAATTTTGGTCATTGATGAGATCCAGCACCTTCAGGCAGCAAGGTCAGGAGGCAGTAAACGCCTTTTGAATTTTTTCGTGACCCTGACCAATGTGATCAAAGTTCCTGTGCTTTTTGTGGGGACACCAAAGGCATTGGAGCTATTTTCCCCAACCATGCGTTCGGCAAGGAGAGCTGCTCAGTTTGGGAGTTTGCCCTGGAACAGGTTTGAACGTCTGGAGCAATCTGGAGCTAATTCTGAGTGGGATCGTTTCATGGCAAGAATGTGGAAACTGCAGTGGTTTGAGAATGCCACCCCACTTACGAGCATGATTGAAGAATTGTTCTGGGAACTGACGCAGGGAATAGCGCATATAGCTGTCACGCTCTTCTACCTCTGCCAAGCTCGGGCAGTGATGGCTGGGCGAGAAATCATTGATCAGGAGCTTGTTCTGAAAGTGTATGAGCAAGAGCTATCCATGATTCACCCAATGATCAAAGCTCTTCAAAGCGGTCGAGATAGCGAGATCCGCAAGTTTGCAGACTTGGATATTCCCACGGACAAGATCCGGATATTTAGCCGACAAGAGGAAGAGGTTCTTATAGAGGAGGAGAAAAGCTCATCAAAGGATCGTTTAGCGGAGCTTACAGAGATGCTGGTAAAAATGGGCATAGGCAAAGATATTGCCCCAATTGCCGCTTCACAAGCTCTGGCCGAAAAGCCTGAAGAAGACCTGCTTGGCCTCGTTGCTCATATAAAAAGTTTGAGTGATAAACCCAAGAGAAAACCGAAAAAGACTAAGCGTACTCCTTTGAAGCCTCGCTATATCGAGAATGATATAAGGCTGATGCAGGGAGTCGAGCCACATTCAACGTACGTGAACCTGAAAAAGGAAGGTATTGTGCTGAATATAACCGCATACCTGTAAAGTAGCGGTTCTTTAACTATATTTAGGTACCTTTAGTTGTACTGGTGCCAAGGTTTGATCGCACAGTTTCCCCAACCTCAGCATGATGAACTTCTTGGAAGTATTCTGGCCAGATTTATCAAACGTCAGGGAATACGTGATGATAAAGTTGCCCTCGATATTCTTTTTAAAAATAGGAAAGTCGTTCCTTCTCCTTTGCTTCAAGGCCACATTGGTGAGTTACATGCCAATGTAGGCCATTTATGGGAGATTCGGCCTGCTGAAATAATTGAACGCCATACTTTACTTCCCTTGTTTAAGCCATTTGTCCCTGCTGAGCGATATAGCGATCTGCAAAATAACCTGATAGAGAAAGCACTGAATACCGGGTCATTAAGAACAGGTATGAATGCCTCCATTTTGAAATGGCCAGATGAATACCGCATCTGTTCAAGGTGTTGGCAGCTACAGTTACTCAGGCATGGATACAACTATTGGCAGCGCTTATTTCAGTGCCCTGGAGTGGAAACATGCCCAGAACATGGCGGTGTATTGGATAACACTGGGCAGCCCATGAGTTCAGGTCGTAGACACCAGTTCTCAGGCGCAGATGGGGTTACTGAACCCTCAGTGAAAGATGTAAAGGCTGAAGGTAAGTTACGGTTGTTATCTTCAATTGTCAGACAGCTGCTGGATCACCCGCAGCCTTCTGTAACCACACAACAGTGGAGCACTTTTTATCAGCGATTAGCGAGAACGGCTGAGTGCATGGAAGGAGCCAGAATTAATCATGAAAAGATTGGGGAAAAAGTACAGGGCTATTGGAAGAGTGAATGGCTGGATAAACGTAAGCGTCAGCCAAAAACCATCTACCCAGCCTGACCACCAGTCCGGATACTGATGCTTCCAGCTTTCAGGAGGTAACATGTCCGAAAAACAACAATTCTGGTTTAAGCATATCGAACAATGGCAGCAAAGCGGACTTTCTCAGGCGGAATACGCTCGTCAGCAGAAACTGTCCATCAAATCTTTCGGTTATTACCGTCGTCGCTACAGGCAACAGTCGACCCCTGATAAAAGTCCAACCCCTCTATTACCAGTCACTGTAGCTCATATCGAAACCAATTCGCTCCCTGCTCAACCAGGAAGTACCGGCATCACCCTGACCAGCCCCTCCGGGTTTCGTATCGAACTGGCACCGGGATTCGATCCGCAGACCTTGCGAACCGTACTGCAAACCCTGGAGGCTGCAGCATGATTGGTGATGCGACTTCCCTCAAGGTCTATCTAGCTCCCGGTGTCACCGACATGCGCAAGTCTATCGATGGTCTCTCCCTGATCGCCAGCGAAGTACTGAACCTTGACCCGTTCTCCGAAAGCCTGTTCGTATTCTGCAACCGGGGACGCAACAAACTCAAAATACTGCACTGGCAGACTAACGGGTTCTGGCTTTACTACCGTCGCCTCGAGAAAGGCCGTTTCAATTGGCCTGATCATGAAAAGACGAATCAGGCAATCACTCTGACCCGTCGTGAGCTGAACTGGCTTCTGGACGGCTTGCCAGTCGATCAGAAAAAAGCACATCCGACATTGTGCTATCAGCCTGCCGCCTGAATGTCCATGAACTACAACAATGAAAACGACGGCGGTTCTGTTAGATAATAGGCGATATGAATACGATGACCACGCCAGACAAACCGACCATTGAATCTCTTCAGTTTGAGAACGTTCAGCTGAAGGCGAAACTCGCTTGGTATGAGGAACAGTTCCGCCTGCATCAACATCAGAAATTTGCCGCTTCCAGTGAACGTTTCGAGGGCCAGGAGTCACTGTTCAATGAACCTGAATTATTGGACGAAGAGTCTGCTGAACAATCTGAAACCCAGACCGTAGAAGCTCACCAGCGCAAAAAGCCGGTCAGGAAAACACTGCCTGACCATTTGCCCCGGGACGTGGTTCAGTTGGATATCGCCGAAGAAGAAAAACAGTGCGACTGCTGTGGTAAAACCCTCAAGGCATTCGGCCATGAGAGCAGTTGTAAGCTGGACATCGTTCCGGCGCAGGTGAAAGTCGTTGAATTCCAGCGCCTGAAATATGCCTGCGAGTGCGAGTCCGGCGTCAAAACGGCACCGATGCCGAAAATGCCCATCCCGAAAAGCATTGCCACTCCCGGATTGCTGGCCTGGATCATCACCAGCAAATATTGTGATGCTCTGCCCCTGTATCGACAGGAGTTTATCCTGAAGCGCATGAACATCGAGATCAGTCGTGCCTCCATGGCTGAATGGATGATCAGGGTGTCCGTATTACTCAAACCAATATACGACGAGCTACAGAAAATGCTGGTCAGACGAAGCAGTATTCAGGCTGACGAAACACCGCTGCAGGTACTGGATGAGCCCGAACGGTCGCCACAGGATAAATCCTATATGTGGGTGTATCGCACTACCGGGCAGCTGGGGACACCAGTCATCCTCTATGACTATCAGTCAGGTCGTGACCATAGTCGTCCACAGGCATTCCTGTCCGGGTTCAGCGGCTATCTGCAATGCGACGGACTGTCTGCTTATAAAGCGCTGAGTAAGAAGCAACCGGAAATAGAACTGGTTGGCTGTCTTGCGCACGTCCGGAGAAAATTCAAAGAAGCGCTGGACGCTATCCCAAAGAAAAAAGGCCAGCCACAAGCCAAAATCACCAAGCCCGCCCAGGTGCTGACGATGATCCAGACGCTCTACGCTATAGAGAGAAGGGTCAAAGATAAAGCGGTAGAAGAACGATTCCAGATAAGACAACGGGAAAGCCGCCCGATCCTGGACAAGCTGAAAGAGTGGCTGGATCGGCAACAGCCCAAAATCCCTCCCAAAAACAAGCTTGGCAAAGCCATCACCTATGCGCAAAACCAGTGGCCTTATCTGATACGTTACCTTGATAGCGGGCTGCTGGATATTGACAATAATGCGGCAGAGAGAGCCGTCAAACCGTTCGTAATTGGCCGAAAGAACTGGCTTTTTGCTAAAAGCGTAAACGGAGCAAATGCCAGCGCAACACTTTATAGTTTGATCGAAACCGCCAGGGCGAATGATCTGGAGCCGTACGCCTGGCTACGTTACGTGCTGTCCAGGGTTCCTCAACTGCCCAAAGAAGCGTGTGTTGAACACCTGTTGCCTATGAATCTCACGCCAGACGATTTAAAAATAGCGAATTGGTGGGAATAGGGGTAGATGGGGTTGCCCGACCGCTTACGGTGAAGCTACCGGGGAGCTTGATCAGATGCTGGAACGCATCTCCAACAGTCAGCAGCAAGAACTGGAAAGTAAGGTTGCCTTAATGCTGGGGCTATTTGAGCCATTGATGCTGGTTATTATGGGCGGGATTGTTATGTTGATTGTGTTGGCGATATTGTTGCTGATTTTGAATATGAACCAGTTGCTTGGGTTTTAATACTCATTTTAGAACTTTATTTTGACAAGCATTTGGTAAATTTCACACGATAGATGACTTTTATTTTAGAACTTTATTTTTACTTTTGTTTTCAGGTTGTCTACAGGCCGCATTTTTCGCAGAGGTCATTTTAGAACTTTATTTTCATTTCACATTGTTGTCGGTAAACATTAAAGTTTGATCATTCACAATAAAGTTTGATAAGGGTAGTGGCAGTTGAGAAATTACCACCGTTCGCACTGAGCCAGTCGAAGTACTTGTGCAGCATACTTCGACAGGCTCAGAATGAACGGATTTTTTGGTAGTTTTGTATCTGCCACTTCCCTAAGAGCCATTTTAGTTATGCACTTTCTTACTGGTTTCTTTATTGATCAATCATACCGGAAAGATGAAGCCAGAAAGCCTTTGCCAGTGGATTTCTGAGCTTTTTTTCCAAAACACACAAACCCACATCATAAGCTTTAAGTGCTGGTTTCACATCCAGTACTTTGACTCTGTCAGCCAATGGACTGTTGTCTAGAACAATAGACGGCACAACACCAATACCAAATCCCAGAGCAACCATGCTGACAATGGCTTCGTTACCCGCCGCCTGCGCATATATTTTGGGCTTAATGCCCATATCTGCGAAGCGTGCATTCAGCCGCTTTCGGGCGACACCCTGCTCCTGCAAAATCATCGGGGTTGCCGCCCATTCATCGGGTGTTACCGGCGGCATTGATTGAGTTTCAACCGGCGTAATAAATACCAGAGAGGACTGAGTGATCGATTTAAAGCAAAGACCGTTAGGAATAACATCAGGCCGAGCGGCAATGCAGAAATCCTCCTTTTCAGTCAGAACATGCTGGATAGCCAATTCCGGATCGCCGGTATGTAATTTGATTTCAATCTTTGGATGGCGAGGACGAAAGTCCTGAAGAATATCGTACAGAAAACTGTAACTAGCAGTCACCGAACAATAAACACTGAGTTCACCGTGCAATTCTTTAGCATCTGCCATCAGGTTGTTTTTCAATGAATCCCAGTGCATCAAGGCTTCACGGGCATAACTCTGAAATTTAATGCCTTCCCGAGTGAGTACCACGCTGCGGTTATCCCGCTCAAAAAGAGCCACACCCAGCTGATTTTCAAGCTGCTTAATACTCCGACTAAGTGTCGATGGGCTGACATGGCTCAAATCACTGGCCTTGCCAAAGTGGAGGCTGTCGGCGAGAGCCAAAAACTGTTTCAGTGGTCTGAAATCCATAGCTTGTATGTTTTATAAAATAGGATATTAAGTTGCAAATATATCAGTATACGAAAGAATAAGCATAGGCTATCTTTGTCTGCGTCAAACGGAAGAACAAACAAAAACAGGGTTCAAAACAGGAACTCAGTGTTTCAGGAGTTAACCATGCAAGTGTATTACGATAAAGACTGCGACCTTTCCATCATTCAGGGCAAGAAAGTATCCATCATTGGTTACGGCTCTCAGGGGCACGCTCATGCTAACAATCTTAAGGATTCCGGCGTAGACGTGACGGTTGGCTTGCGTAAGGGTTCGGCTTCCTGGGCTAAGGCTGAGGCTTCCGGTTTGAAAGTGGCTCAGGTACCTGAAGCGGTTGAGCAGGCTGATTTGGTGATGATTCTGACGCCGGATGAATTCCAGTCTCAGCTATACAAAGAAGTGATTGAACCGAATCTGCGTCAGGGTGCGACTCTGGCTTTCGCTCACGGTTTTGCTATTCATTACAACCAGATTGTTCCACGGGCTGATCTCGATGTGATTATGATTGCTCCAAAAGCACCGGGTCACACTGTTCGTTCTGAGTTTGCTAAAGGCGGTGGTATTCCTGATCTGGTAGCTATTTATCAGGATGCTTCCGGTCAGGCTAAGAATGTAGCGCTGTCTTACGCTTCTGGTGTTGGTGGTGGTCGCACCGGTATTATCGAAACGACCTTCAAAGATGAAACCGAAACCGACCTGTTTGGTGAGCAGGCAGTTCTCTGCGGTGGTGCTGTTGAGCTGGTAAAAGCCGGTTTTGAAACACTGACAGAAGCAGGCTACGCCCCTGAAATGGCCTACTTTGAATGTCTGCACGAACTCAAGCTGATTGTTGACCTGATGTACGAAGGTGGCATTGCCAACATGAACTACTCTATCTCCAATAATGCGGAGTACGGTGAGTATGTGACGGGGCCACGCGTTATTAACGACGAATCCCGCAAAGCCATGCGTGAAGCGCTGAAAGATATTCAGAATGGTGAATACGCCAAGAAATTTATCTCAGAAGGTGCGCTTAACTACCCGTCCATGACTGCCTATCGCCGTAATAATGCAGCGCACCCAATCGAGCAGACAGGCGCTAAACTGCGTGAAATGATGCCGTGGATTTCTGCCAACAAACTGGTCGATAAAGAGAAAAACTGATTAACGTTATTTGTGTTAAACGCTCGCCCTTGTCGGATTCCGCTTTGTGGTCTCCGACAAGGAACACTGGGGTTCTATTCAAGCACTGGATGGATTTATGAGATTCTATGCCCTTATTAGTGGTGGAGATATTAATAATGACAATGGGGTTTTCTAACGGCTTTATTCTGCAACACTGCGGACACTTTCATACAGTGATAGCTCCATAGCTACTGAGTTGCCGGTAATCCACTCACTTCAACCAAGTGACAGTGAGATATTAGTGAACAAAGAGTTTGGGGAAAACCACAAAACAGTCAATTCACTTTTGCCTAATATGCATAAGTCGAAACTGTAGCTTATCTGTAGTAGTCACGATCTGACCTGGCACTTACCCGGCATTATTAGGTTCACTTTCTGCGGCAAAGGTTTTATTCCAGGCATCAAATGCATCGGATTTAGGATCATAACCCAATGTTCTTCTGGTTTCAGTCAGATCCAGCCGCTTGAATCGGTTGTTGGATATACCATGAGCGATGACGAAAGGTTCATCATTAAGCTCAGACTCAATACTATTAATAAGCAATGAGCAAAGATCTTGCGGTTCGCTCCATGCACTCAAATCACGCGCGCTCATTTGGTTCCATTCGTGCGGATATTCAAATGCACCAATCCGAACGACCACCACTTCAGTATTTTTTTGATAGGCGTAGTAAGCTCCAAGCGCTTCACCAAAGACTTTACTGACACCATAAAGATTCTTGGGACGTGTAGGCATGCTCTCTTTTACCTGAATATCCAGCGGATAGCCTTCTATCGTTTGAGCACTACTGGCATACACCACTCGCTGAGTGCCACTTTCATAAGCGCTTTGAAATATGTTGTAAGAACCCACCATATTAACAGGCAGTAAACTTTCAAAAGGTGTATCAGGAGAGGCAAGCCCCGCTAAATGAACGACAACATCAATCTTGTTTTCTTGAAATACGGCACGAGTAGCGGCCAGATCACTCACATCCAGCTTTATCCCTCGCTGTTCAGTCATGTTCAGATCGGCAAGGATCAACTTATAATCAGGGAAAAAAGCATCGATATGTTTTACCAGTGCAGAACCAATTCTGCCATTAGACCCTGTGATTAAAATAGTTTTTGGCATTTCTCATCTCTAATATTCATAGTATTTCAGGTTTGACCTCAGATGAAGCGTCTTTCATCACATCAATGATCAGTACAAACTCAGATGAGATAATGGAAAAAATCGTTAATGCCGAGCCAACAGAAGTCGCAGACATCATTGTAACCACAATTTGGAAAATTTTCTGGTCAAAATTTGCCAAATTGGAAATGTTATAATATACCAATTACACAGTAATCACTTTAACGGCGAAGTACTGTGAATAATAAATCGAAAACACTTCTCTTAATCGGTATGAGCACTCTGCTCGTTTCTGAACTAGCTTCTGCAACCGAATCCTTTAAACCCGACTTTAGTCTCATTCTTGACGGTCATTACAAATCCTCAAAGAGTGCACTTAGTGAAAATGATAAGGGGTTTGGCCTTGGTCATACTGAATTGTCGGCTAGCTCAGCTGTGGATGATATCTTCTTTGGCAAACTGACCGGGGTTTTCCATCAGCACGGCGATTCAACCGAAACCGAGCTTGAAGAAGCGTTCATTCATACGCTCTCGATGCCTTGGGGGATTTCCATCAGAGCCGGACGTTTTCTATCCAATATCGGTTATCTGAATAGCCAACACACTCACACCGACGCCTTTACTGAGCGACCTGCTGCATACCGAGCTATGCTTGGCTCGCATTATTTTGATGATGGTATCAGGTTGGAAATTTTGATGCCTACGGATGTTTACTGGACTCTTGGTGCTGAAATACTCAGCGGTAAAAAGATGCAGGCTCATGATGTTAAAAATCCAGAATCCGTTGGCATCTATACCGGATATACAAAAATCGGCGGTGATATTGGTGAGTCGCAAAGCTGGCAGCTTGGATTAAGTTACCTTCACAATAAAAATGGCACGGCTCAGGCAAACACGGAACATCATCACCATAATAATGGCCATCATCACCATGATCATAGCCATAATGCACAGTTTACTGGCAAGCATGTATACGGTGCCGATTTTGTATGGAAGTGGGCACCAGAAGGAAATTACAAATATCAGAATCTGTCAGTATCCGGTGAATATCTGAGGGCAAAAAAAGGCGTCAGTGAGCATCAGAAACCCAACAAGAATTATCACGATGGCTGGTATCTCAGCAGTGTTTACCAGTTCCTTCCACAATGGACGACAGGTATCCGCTATGGCGCGTTTAATGGCATCAAACAAAGTCATGGCAAAACTCATGATAAAGAGCTCAAAGAAATGGAGGCGATGATTTCATGGAGCCATTCTCATTTCTCTACTGTTCGACTGCAATACACTCACCAGGCAGGCAGTGGTTTTAAACATATAAACGACAACGCCATTACCTTGCAATACATCATGTCTCTGGGAGCTCACGATGCGCATCAATTCTGAATGGTTGACGATTATTGGCTTCACTGTGTTTACATCAGTGCCCATAGCCAGAGCTGATTTATCCATTTTTGCCTGTGAGCCTGAATGGGGTTCGCTTGCAAAAGAACTAGCACCCGGTGCATCAATTTTCAGTGCAACAACGGCTAAACAGGATCCACACCAGATTCAGGCTCGCCCCAGCCTGATCAGCAAATTTAGCAAAGCAAATCTTGCGGTATGTTCTGGTGCCAGTCTGGAAGTAGGCTGGCTTCCAGCACTACAACTGAAAGCATCTAATCCGCGACTCAAAAACAATGAGCCCGGTATGTTCTTTGCTGCGCAGCAGGTGGAAACCATTGGTAAACATGATCACATAGACCCAACTATGGGCGATGTGCATCCCGAAGGTAATCCTCATTTGCATCTCGATCCTTACCGAGTGTTGGATATCGCCAGTCAACTCAGCAAGCGGATGATCAATATTGATGCGAATAACAGTGAAGCGTACACCGCAAATTTTGATCATTTTGCCCATCAATGGGAAAGAAACATTCAGCGCTGGGAACATCAGGCAAACGCATTACAGAGCATGAAGGTTATTGCCTATCACTCAAGCTTTAACTACCTGTTCAAATGGTTAGGAATTGATATGGTGGGTGATCTGGAGCCAAAACCCGGGCTTCCACCTTCCAGTAAACATCTGGCATCGTTGCTGGAGTTGACCAGAAAAACAAACGTCGATGCCATTATTTATGCCTCTTACCAGGATGCAAGAGGCGCACAATGGCTCGGCGAAAAAGCCAATATACCCGTCATTCAGCTGCCTTTCTCAGTAGAGGAACATGATACGCTTGAATCACTGTTTGATGCCCAGATCAACTCTTTGCTTAATGTTAAAAAACGTTCCTAATGAATGTCGACACTCTGAGCATTTTACTCCCGGCCTTTTGTGCCGGACTTGTTGTACTCAGCACTCATCTGATTCTTGGTCAACAGGTATTGCAACGAGGCATTGTTTTCATTGATCTTGCCATTGCGCAGGTGGCTTCTCTTGGAGTGGTTATCAGTCATCTCATTGATACTCCCCCTGAATTCACTTTCTTGTATCAGATGTTACCTGTCGTATTATCATTGTCTGCCTCTCTGCTTATTGCCTGGCTGTCACACCACCACAAACAAGAACTCGAAGCTATTATTGGATGCTTTTATGTCGTAGCGGCCGCCACGGTTTTGATTGTTCTGGCAAACAATCCCCACGGCGCTGAATATATGGAGCGTTCACTGGCGGGGCGAATTTTCTGGATAACGGGTTTTGATCTTCTTGTACCTCTTTTAATCAGCCTGACTTTTTTATTTGTTATTTATCTGGCTCCTCACCTGCTTGAAGGATGGGTGTTTTACCCTCTGTTTGCGGTGCTGATTACTATATCGGTTGATCTTGTCGGGGTTTATCTGGTGTTTAGCACACTAATAATGCCTTCATTAGCTACCCATCGATTGACCGGAAAAATAGCGCTGTTTGTTGCTGGATTACTGGGGATTGCAGGCTATGGAGTGGGCTTACTAGTCTCTCACGAACTGGATTTGCCGGGAGGTGCCGTGATTGTCGCCACAATGGCGGTCATCTGTCTTTTATTCAGAGGAGTACAAAGAAGGTAGACCGGCATGTTCTGCGAACATGCCGGTAATCACACTTAAACCAGAGAGTTCAGTGCAACTTCAACCATTTCGTTGAAGGTCAGCTGACGATCTTCAGCAGGCAGTGCGTCACCTGTACGGATGTGGTCACTCACTGTGCAGATAGCCAAGCCCTGAGCGCCAAACTCAGCACAAACACCGAACAAGCCAGCGGCTTCCATTTCTACGCCCAGAATGTTGTGCTTTTCCATCACGTCGAACATGGAAGCATCCGGGTTGTAGAACAGGTCTGCAGAGAACAGGTTACCTACCTTCACGTTAACGCCCATTTCACGAGCAGCCTTAACGGAATTTTCCAGCAGTTCGTAATCAGCGATTGCAGCGAAGTCGTGATCACGGAAACGCATACGGTTTACTTTGGAATCGGTGCAGGCACCCATACCAATCACTACATCACGCAGTTTAACGTCTTTGGAGATAGCTCCGGCAGAACCAACACGGATCAGCTTCTTAACGCCGTATTCTGTGATCAGTTCTTTATAGTAGATAGAGGCAGAAGGAATGCCCATACCGGAACCCATAACAGAAACTTTACGACCTTTGTAAGTACCGGTGTAACCGAACATGTTACGTACATCAGTTACCAGCTCAGCACCTTCCAGGAAGGTTTCAGCAATGTGCTTGGCACGCAGCGGATCACCCGGCAGCAGAACTGCATCAGCAAAAGCGCCTGGTTTCGCATTAATATGTGGAGTACTCATTTTGCTTACCTCTTACAGAATTGATGGCAGAAAAGATTTGCCATATTCCATTGGTTCCAAATCAAAATAACTGGCCACAGTCTGGCCAATATCAGCGAAAGTTTCACGACCACCCAGAAAACCAGGCTTGACGTTTTTGCCGTACACCAGAACCGGAATATGTTCACGGGTGTGGTCAGTACCATGCCAGCTTGGATCACAACCGTGGTCGGCAGTAATAATCAGCAGGTCATCATCTTCAAGCTTGTCCAGCATCTCAGGCAACATGCCATCCAACTGTTCCAGAGCATTGGCATAACCGGCAATGTCACGACGATGACCAAAAGATGAATCAAAATCGACAAAGTTGGTGAAAATGATCGAGCGGTCTTCACTGGTTTCCAGCGCCCGCATAGTCGCATCGAACAAAGCAGGAATACCGGTTGCCTTAACCTTTTTGGTGATTCCGCAGTGTGCAAAGATGTCTGCGATCTTACCGATGCTGACTACTTCACCGCCACTGGCTGCCATTTTATCCAGCACCGTTTTGGCTGGTGGCTCAACAGAGTAATCACGACGGTTACCGGTACGCTGAAAATCACCGGCATCATCACCTACAAATGGGCGCGCAATAACACGACCAATGTTGTATGGTTCAAGAATTTCACGAGCAAGTTCGCAAAGTTCGTAGAGTTTGTCGAGACCGTAGGTCTCTTCATGACAGGCTATCTGGAATACACTATCGGCAGAGGTATAAACAATCGGCTTACCGGTGTTCATATGTTCTTCGCCAAGCTGCTCCAGAATAGCAGTGCCTGATGCGTGGCAGTTACCAATCACACCAGGCAGGTTGCCTTTTTCTACCAGCTCATCCAGCAGTTCCTGTGGGAAGCTATTGTCATGATCGGTAAAATAGCCCCAGTCAAACAGTACAGGCACACCCGCCATTTCCCAATGACCACTTGGAGTATCCTTACCACTGGAAAGCTCTTTGGCGTAACCGTAAGCACCTTTTATTTCGATGTCGGTTGCCATGCCCGCCGGGAACTCTCCGCAGGACTCTTGTGCCGCATGCACTAGCCCCAGAGACGACAATGTCGGCAATTTCAGTGTTCCCTTACGACCAATATCAGCCCGGCCTTCAGCACAGGCTTTGGCGATGCTGCCAATGGTGTTGGAGCCAACATCTCCAAATTTATCAGCATCTGCGGTAGCGCCAATGCCGAAGGAATCCATCACTAAGATAACAGTGCGCTTCATTAGCTACTCCTGCCAAATTGATTTCATAGTCTCCCTATTATCGCTCAGATAACCAGCTATGAGGATCAGATAATGTCTGATATTTTCTGATTGAACGTTAGTATTATTATCATAATCACCTGTAAATATTCCTAGTTAGCCGTAAAAAATAAGACCTTACCGCTAACAAACAGATAGCAACAAAAATATTCACTACTTTTAGGTGAAACGACAGAATAGCTTTGCAAAGCTTTCAAAAAGAGGCATTGCACAACAAAAAAACCAACAGAATGACCGTAGCCATCGCCTTCAATAACAGGCACAAATCAAGACAATAAAAAGAGACTAAACCATAAGAAGGGCTGCAACCGCAGCCCTTTTTTCATTAGACAATCCGACGATAAACGCAGAGGTTTTCTTCGGGTTTCTGATCACTCACCTGAATCGCACTGCGCAACATGGCGTCAGCTTGATTCCAGGAAGCTTCATCATTAGCGTGCAGCATAGCAACCGGACGGTCAGGAGATATCTGATCACCCAGAGCACCGATGCCAGTCAGACCTACCGCATAGTCAATGCTGTCGGTAGGTACTTTGCGACCACCACCCAGCATCACTACAGAAAGACCCACTTCGCGGGTATTCATGGCAGAGATATAACCTTCACCTTCCAGATAGACTGGCTTAATAATTTTCGCCTTAGGCAGGTAGCTGTCGTATTTCTCCATGAAATCAACCGGACCACCCAGCCCGTGAACCATACGACCAAAGACTTCTGCTGCTTTGCCGTTATCCAGGACTGTTTGCAACTGATTTCTGGCATCGGCTTCATCTTTAGCCAGACCACCCAAAACCAGAAGTTCTGCAGATTGTGCCATGGTGATTTCTAACAGGCGTGGGTTACGGTATTCACCAGTCAGGAACTGAACCGCTTCATGCACTTCTACGGCATTACCGGCAGAAGATGCCAGACACTGGTTCATATCCGTGAGCAGCGCAGAAGTTTTAACACCCGCACCATTGGCAACACGAACAATGCTTTCAGCCAGTTCAACGGATTTTTCAAATGACGGCATGAACGCACCACTGCCCACTTTGACGTCCATCACCAAAGCATCCAGACCTTCTGCCAGTTTTTTAGCCAGAATGGAGGCAGTGATCATATCAATGGATTCAACAGTAGCGGTCACATCACGAATACCGTAGATGCGCTTGTCGGCAGGTGCCAGTTCGCCTGTCTGACCAACAATGGCAACACCGGCATTTTTCACGACCATGCGGAACAGCTCTTCAGAGGCACTGGTGGTATAACCGGGAATGGCATCCAGTTTATCCAGAGTACCGCCGGTATGACCCAGACCACGACCGGAGATCATTGGCACATAACCACCGCAAGCGGCAATCATTGGACCAAGCATCAGGCTGACCACATCACCCACGCCACCGGTGGAGTGTTTGTCCAGCACCGGGCCGCCCAGATTTTCTGACGCCCAGCTCATCACATCGCCGGAATCACGCATAGCACAAGTCATGGCCACACGCTCGTCGATGTTCATGCCCTGAAAGTAAGTAGCCATAGCAAAAGCCGCTACCTGACCTTCAGATACGGTGTCGTCAGTGACACCAAGAATAAATTCACGAATTTCTTCCGCCGCCAGTATTTCACCTTCACGCTTGCGACGAATTACTTCCTGAGGCAGAAACATATCAGTAGCCCTCTGTGCTGGCGTCGCCTTTATCAAGACCAAGTGCAATCAATAGATTGCCCAGCAGGCTGCTGGCACCAAAGCGATAGTGATGACGATCAGCCCAGCCTTCGCCCATGATTTCTTCGGCCAGTTTCAGGTGCATTTGTGCATCTTCTGCGGTACGAATGCCACCAGCAGGTTTGAAGCCAACATCGGTTTTACCACTGTCACGAATGGCTTCCAGCATGATACGGGCAGATTCAGGGGTGGCATTCACAGGCACTTTACCGGTGGATGTTTTGATGAAGTCAGCACCGGCAGCGATGCAGATATCACTGGCTTTGCGAATCAGAGCTTCGTCTTTCAGCTCACCGGTTTCAATGATGACTTTCAGAATAGCACTGTCACCACAGGCAGCCTTACACTTGCGAACCAGCTCGGCACCTACGGTTTCGTCACCCGCCATCAGAGCACGGTAAGGGAATACAACATCGACTTCGTCGGCACCATAAGCAACAGCCGCTTTGGTTTCTGCGACAGCAATTTCAATGTCGTCACCACCGTGAGGGAAGTTAGTCACAGTAGCAATAGTAACCGATTCCAGACCCTCTTCTTTCAGGGTCTTTCTGGCAATAGGAATAAAGCGTGGGTAGATGCAGATAGCTGCAGTGTTGCCCGCTTCGGTGCGAGCCTGCTTACACAGCTTGATAATGACTTCCGGAGTATCATCCTCATTCAGAGAGGTAAGATCCATCAACTGTAAAGCCTGGCGGCTGTAGGCGTTCAGGTCGGTCATGATGTAACCCTTTTGAAGAAGTTTGTCGATGCCGGTCGGCATAAGCGGAAGCAAGGATATAAGACTATGGGTCAGATAACCCTGGAAATATGCCGTATCAGCGGAACCTGCTCAAGATATACTAATGCGCATGATGTCTGGAGAGTAAGCAGACTGACGTATTGTAGATTAATACATACTGAACCAGTTCGCCTTGCCGAAAACCGCTTAATGTGTCATCCCGCATCCAATGCAAAGCATCAACAACGTTGGGTATTTCATGCTCCGAAAACAAAAAACCCCTGTGTGAAACAGGGGTTTTTGCTGATCATCCACCAGAGTCTGCAGCCAGGCTGCAACCTCTTTCGCCCTTTCATCAGAACAGCTGAACTGTTGGAACAGGCAACAGTAACAGTTCGTTGTTTAACCTGATGAAGTGACAGCACCGGTTCCCGCCAGCACTGTCAAAAAGCGAGGATCGAATGTTATCTACAACCAGAAACACAAGTAAAACAACAATAGCAGGATGCACGTTCAATGATTTTGAATGAACCCGGAAATCCATCAACTGAGATCGATCAGGAAACAACCAGACACCCCGTAAGTACTCATCTTCTTTTCGATGACCTCATTTTAAATCACTAATTCTGAGACTGAATTTTTCAGGTATTTTTTCCCCGCTACCCTTTATCAAAATCAATGACTCGACTGCAGACTTCCATCCTTTCATCGCTTCTACAGAACGATCGAGATATCGCTTTGGCACTCTATCAGTAGACACCTCCTCTCTGGTGGTTGAATTAACATAAGTGGTTGCGGGATTAGCGATTGAAGTAATGACTGGGCGCAGCTTCCAGTACATATTGGATTTAAAGTAGCATTTTTGTGCTAATAAATTGGGGTAATCTGACTCATCAGCAACAAGACCCTAGGTCACTCCAGGAGTAGTGATGTCTCGCCTTATTTCAGCCTGAGGGATTTTGGAGATATGGCCAGAAGTTTCAGGCTCTTCAGAAGGTTTCATGAACCATTTTAGCTGCTTTGCTCCAGTAGGGTCATAGTCTACTTGGTACCTTCGGGCAATGTGCTGATAAAGGTAAGGAGCAGGCAAATCTGGCCAGGGGTCAGCAACAACCATCGTATCGCAATCATTACCAATAACCACGAAGTGGTGTGGAAATTGACCAGCATGCTTAAAAATAGTCACTGACTCATTAAGCCCTTCCTCTTTTATAATTTGTTTGGCGAAAACGTATTGACAGTTGAGCATAGTCACAACAGACACCAGCCTTCATAGTAGCCGATTTGCAAGGAGAGAAATTGTACGAATATTGTTTACTTTGACGACTGGCATAGAGATTAGTACCTTCACTGTTGATATTGTCTAATGCCTGATTTGCCGCACCTCTGGGCATCGCTTGCTTAACAGCCCAGATAACCTTTTCGGCGATTTGTAGGCGTTTAAAAGTAACCGGATCAACTTTATAACGAACCCTTGGCAACTCTTCGTGCAGATGTTCCTGTATAAAGGGGTTTTCCAGGAAATTGGCAGGTTCTGAAGAGTAAGCCCCACTGATGCTTTTTTTGTAATCTTAAAATAATCATCATGGGAGGCATTCAGTGCCTCCGTTCCTGCAGTACGGTGCCCAAATTGAATCACCTGTTGCCTAGTTCGAATGCCGGAATTTCTGGTTGAGTAGGGAGCGTAGATGGGGTTGCCCGACGGCAATAGAGGGGTTCCACGAAGTCAGTGCGTATTGAGCTGCCTTAAAAATTTCTCTGACGGTCCGAGCCCTTCCTCTGCAATTTTATTCTGTTTATCCAAAAATATTCCGTAAAAATCAGGCGATTTGGGAATATGAGAATGGTCATGTGATTTTGATTTTTCAAATAAATATTTAGGTCTGTTTTGAGCATCATTGGGATCGATCCAATAAAGATCGGAAGTTGTGGGAAGGGAAATTATGACTTAAGGAGTCATGGAGTTCATTTTGAATGTTCCTGTAAAAACAATGAACTCAAAACGTATAAAACGTGCGAAGAACGATCACTAACAACCGAGTTAGTCGTGCTGACGATTCATGCATGCCCGCTACACGCAAATTTGTTGTACTCACAATAATTCTGAAAAAAATTTGTAGAGCATTAAGTGTTGACTACTATCTGTTCACCAGACAAATCATATATCCTACCGCCTCAAAAATCAGAACGACGGTTTAATCACCATGATCCCAACGGAAACACTCCAGATAGTTCGGGCAGTGGCCCATTTCCGAAATTTCACCGCTGCGGCCAAGCACTTGCACAAAGTGCCCTCTGCCATCAGCTACACGGTGCGCAAACTGGAAGATAGATTGGGTGTACAGTTATTTCTTCGCGACAGCAAAAGGGTTGAGCTGACGCCAGCCGGTGAGCACTTTATGAAGCACACCGACAAACTGCTGGCTTCGCTGGAAGAACTTGAAAACACTACACGACAAATGGCGTCAGGATGGGAACAGGAAATTCGTATTGCCATGGATAACGTGGTCAATCAGGGCAAGATTTACGACCTTATCCATGACTTACAGGAAGTTCGACCAGAGGCAGGACTGGTCATTAACACGGAAGTCTTCAACGGTTCCTGGGATGCCCTTTATCATGGACGTTGTCAGGTGGTTATTGGTGCCCCCAGAGAAATTCCTGAAAACATCAAGGGTTCCGACCGTTACGCCTGGCGCTCTATGGGTGAAATGTCCTGGGATTTTGTGGTTGCCCCTAACCATCCACTGGCAAAGATCGAAAGCCCTTTACCATCTGAGGATTTGAAGCCTTACCCTTCCATCTGTGTTCAGGATACATCCCGTTTCTTTCGTCAGGGGTATAACTTCTTGCTGGAAGATCAGCAATTGTTGCTTGTGCCGAGCTTCAGAGCTACTATCGAGAGCCTTCTCAGAGGACAGGGTGTTGCTATTTTACCAAGCCACTTTGTTCACCCTTATATTGAGCAAGAATTACTAATCAAAAAAGACGTTGTCGATTTTACTTACAACGACACCTGTCTTCTGGCCTGGAATCAGGAAAACATGGGCTCCGGTCTTAAGTGGATTCTGGACTGGCTGGGATCAGAAGCCTGGCTGAATAAAGTTTGGTTACAATATGACAAGGAAAAGCCTGCGGGCTATCACGTACCCTGAAAGATGATTCGAAAACTACCTGCCTGGGTCTGGTTTGGCGGCATTATTCTTACTTTTGCTGCCGGATTAATTAATGCCGTCGCACTGCTCAGCTTCATTAACGAAGCGGCTACGCATGTCACCGGATCCATCACCCGAGCCTCCAGCGCCATAGCAAGCGGCGACCTTGAAATGACGCTACATCTGTCGGCTATGATACTGTGCTTTTTTTCCGGTGCAGTAATCAGCGGCATTATCACCCGGGGAAGCCGCTTGCAACTGGGTCGTCGATATGGTTTTGCTCTGGCACTTGAGTGCATCTTACTCGCTGCGTCCATGCTGCGATTTCAACATAATATGATGTCAGGTCAATTATTGGCCTCACTTGCCTGCGGTTTGCAAAATGGCATGCTGACGACGTTTAGTGGAGCCATTATCAGAACCACTCATATGACAGGGACAATCACCGATCTGGGCACTCAGATGGGACACTGGCTGATGGGCATTGGTATGGATAAACGTCGATTTCTGCTCAACATCTTGCTATTGGCGGGTTTTTCCGTGGGCGGTATTGCGGGGACACTGGTATTTAAAATGATGAGTTACCAGGCATTAATCATACCTGTAATTTTGACCGGATTAGCCAGCTTCTTTTACACATCTTATGTTGTTTATGTCCGTAATCATAATGGGGATATGGACTTTAACTGACATTCGGTGCGCTTTTTTGGGGTTTCTCCCTTGTCGGAGTCTGCTTCGCGGACTCCGACCTATCAATAATCAGGAACCTATTTTTCTGAACTGCCCGAATGTTGGCGAATTTCCAACATAACGATTAATAAGCGTCTCGTCAGACAGCCGATTGTCAGCTTATAACATCACCACCGCCCACCCCCAACAAGCAACCACTCTTCAGGTAAAAATCCAGTTTGTTAAAGTCCATTAAACGACTCTTCTAAGCTTTTTATTGAATAAGCAGTCGTTGGGAAAGGATGTGAATATTTTGAAGTCCAGCATTTATTGCCGTTTATGGCTTTTCTTTTTATCAGCCAGCCTGATTAGTCATCATGCTATCGCAGCCGATAAAACCCCTGTTACCCCTTCTGGCATTTCTTATCTCGACCTGTGCCTACCTCCGAATAAAATCCTGACCAAAACACCTGTGACGATCTCAGAGCAAGCACACTGCAAGTTAGAAGACATTATTATTCAAGCTTACCGACAAGCTTTCATGGCTCACAAAGTAACTCAGGATGGTTGGAAGCTCCTTAATTCAGATCTTAATGGTCATGCATCTGAAAGAGGTCAAAACCTGCTCACCTTTTCGGCAATGAACGGCTTTCGTCGTCTTGCTGTATGGGGATTAATGAACGGAGCTGATATTTATCGTCAGGATTCAAATAGCCGGTCAATGTTGTCTACTGCAATAGATCATAAATTGAATTACATGGTGCGCTTCTCTCTACAGCATGGTGCCGGGCAAGCACCATTGAGATGGTCTTACTCATCACCCACTAATATGAAGCAGACGATGGATCGGTATATTCGTTATTACATGAAAAATACCGTCATATCAGCGGAAGAGATGAATGCATTTGAAATACACGGCAGGCGGTTCGAGCATTTCCTGGCGATTAATGGCTTTTCAGAAAGCCTCAGATATCGCCTGCATTATGACCTGTCGAAAGAACAAGCACTAAATAGAATTATCAACCGTGATATGCGAGGGTATGACGTATTGCAGACCGCTATTATGAGCCTTGACTATAGAACAGTACAAACCGTACTGATGCTAAGCAATTACACCGTCAACCATCGCATCCCTCTTTACCTACACTATGATCATCCTGGTGACCGGCCGCTGAACACAGCCCAGCGACTAAACGCATCTCCTGAGCTGATTCAATTACTGATAAGATACGATGCAGACCCGTACAGACGCTAATGGTCAACTATTGTTTTGGCTTTTATTTTGACTTTGGCATCCAGCGTTGCTCCAGCTTACTAAAGAAGCCCTGAGCCTTTTTGATCTCAATCCAGTGATTCACGTAGTTAATCCAGACGATATCTTCCTGCGGCAATAGAATAGCAAGAGGTTTTGCTTTTCTGGGCTCAACAGGCAGAACGGTAAGATTGGAATATTTTTTCAGCAGCTTTGATGCTTCCAAGTTCGACGTTAGGGCCACCTGCGCCCGACCGGACAATAATTCCTGAAAATCTCTTGCTGGCGCCTCCACCGAACGAAGTTTTGCTTTTGGCAAAAGCTCTTTAGCTTCCTGTTCAAACACAGTTCCCAGAGTTACGGCAACTTTCGTATCGGCATTATTGATATCTGACCAACTTTTGAATTTCTCTATATCTTTCTTATTGATAAGAGGAACCGTTCCTACTGAAAAATAAGATTGTGAATAGCCCGCTACTTTCGCACGACTCATATTGATAGATGCACTGGTAGACATATCGTATTTTTCTGCAACAACACCATTGACCAGTGTCTTCCAATCCGCAGGCACCAGCTTCAGCTCTACCCCCATATCTTTGGCAAGCTCTTTCGCCAGGTCAATATCGAAACCCTGATATTGGTTATTCACCGGATTTTTCAATGTCATTGGATCCCAGTCACCAGTGGTGCCTACTCGCAACTCACCAGCTTTCAAAATGCTATGCAGACGAGATTCCACGGCCAGAGACAGAGAGGCGTGAGCCATCATCAGCAAGCTCGCTACAACTACGCCCAGTTTCATTTTAATCTTCATACTTATTTCTACGTATTGTTAGGTTTAAACAGCACCCTACCGTAGATCACCCACATGAAACAACAAAGTATGTTAGATTGGCGACGAAAAACGAGGATAGGGTTATTCTGAAAATGCGATTACATTTCAGAAAGTTTTTATTGCTGGCAAGTGCATCATTACTGCTGACGGGTTGCAGCGGTAACTATGAATGGGGGTGGTATATTCTCTCTCCTTTCACCGAGGGCGGCAGAGTCAATCTGAACTTTCTTCTACAGGGTTTTATTTACACTCTGGCGATCAGCCTGAGTGCTTTTTTTCTGGCTATGCTGACGGGGCTTTTTGTTGCGCTACCCGGAATGGCAAAACGAAAAGGGCTTAAGCTGTTTAACCGGATCTATGTGGAGAGTTTTCGCTCTGTCCCTGTTCTGGTTATGATTTTATGGATCTATTATGGCCTGCCTCTGATCCTGGGTATCGAACTCACTGCATTCACAGCGGCTATAGTTGCCTTGGCGCTCTGCGAAAGTGCATTCCATGCTGAGATATTCAGAGGTGGTATTCAGGCAGTCAGTAAAGGGCAGTTTGAAGCGGCTGATACCCTTGGTCTCTCTTATATTCAGAAAATGCGTCTGGTGATTCTGCCGCAGGCAATCAGAAACATGCTAGCTCCACTGGCAAACCAGTTTGTTTATATGCTGAAGATGTCCTCACTGGCTTCTGTTGTTGGTGTTCAGGAACTAACAAGACGTGCTAACGAATTGCAGATCAGTGAATACCGAGCCATGGAAATATACTCATTCCTGGTTTTGGAATACCTGCTTCTCGTCCTACTCTTTTCCTATCTGGCCAGAAAGCTTGAGAAGAAAATGAATGGTCAGTCTTACTAATGTGGCCATTATGTTCTGTAAAACTATAGGACTTACGCATTGACAGAATGCTTCGACGTTTAATAATCGCCATAAATGACCACCTTTCAGGATATGTGATAGAACCCGATGTGTGACTTTTATCTCGTAAGTTGCCAATCCATGGCTTATGGGTTCTGTACACTCCCTGTACAGAATGACAGCTAGTAGAGGTTTATGCACTCTGCTGTCATCCCGTACAGGGACTGTACGGGATCCACGTGGCATGGATAGCCATGTTGAAATTAAAAGTCACACATCGGGTTGATAAAGACTCTCAGAATAAACGGCAAATGACTTATTTATCAAAAAACTTGCTTTAAACTGACTTCAGGCGTACCAATACCATTGGTCAGATTCAGGAGAAAACCTGTGTATACACTCTACGGAGATTCTTTGTCAGGGAACTGCTATAAAATTCAACTACTCATGCACCATCTGGATATGGCGTTTGAATGGCGGCATGTGAATATTCTCGGTAACGGAACCCATACCAGTGAGTTTCTAGCCATCAACCCAAACGGCAAGATTCCGGTTTTGCAGCTTCCTGATGGCACTTATTTGTCGGAGTCCAACGCCATACTGAACTATCTTGCCGATGGAACGGAATATATTCCTACCGACCGCCTACTGAAAGCTCAAGTGTTACAGTGGCAGTTTTTTGAGCAGTACAGCCATGAGCCGTTTATTGCTACGTCCCGGTTTATTGTTAAGTATCTGGGTCGCCCCAAAAAACACGAACAAATTCTTCTGTCCAAAAAAGCCGGAGCGCACAAAGCATTACAGTTAATGGAGCAGAGACTTGAGCACCATGAATGGCTGGTCGGAGATGCTTTGACTATTGCCGATTTCAGTCTTTACGCTTATACCCACGTTGCTCACGAAGGAAGTATTGGTTTGTCCGATTATCCTGCCATCATGGCATGGATTAAGCGGGTAAGAAGCCACCCAAAGCATGTCAAAATGAGCGATGTTTCCGCGGCAGCCATGGCGTAATGAAAGAAGAGCGTTTACACTTCACTCCCAGAAAAAATAAATAAGCAGGGGGGAGTTATGCGTTTTCTTGAACGGGTTGAGCAAGCCATGGAGAACAATAATTCTCTGTTGTGCGTAGGCCTGGACCCTGCACCCGACCGCTTTCCTGGCCTGATCAGAAATAAAGATCAGGCGATCTTTGAGTTTAACAAGACAATCATCGACGCTACTGCCGACCTGGTCTGCTCTTATAAACCTCAGGCTGCTTATTATCATGCTCAGGGTGCTGAAGATCAGCTCGCCCTGACAATCAAGTACATTCGCACAAATTATCCCGATATTCCCGTCATTCTCGACTCCAAACGCGGCGACATTGGCAGTACGGCCAGCCAGTATGCCATTGAAGCTTTTGATCGTTATCAAGCGGATGCCGTCACTATTAACCCTTACATGGGCATTGATACCGTCGAGCCTTTTACCCGCTACAACGAGAAAGGTGTTGTGGTGTTATGCCGAACCTCCAACCCCGGTGCAGCAACCGTGCAAAATCTGAAAGTGGGAGATGAATACCTCTACGAAGTGATGGCAAAACTGTGCCAGAACCAATGGAATACCCATAACAATATCCTGTTGGTCGTCGGCGCTACCAATCCTGAAGAGCTCGGTCGTATTCGTAAACTCACAGGCGATATGACGTTTCTGGTTCCTGGCCTTGGTGCTCAGGGAGGCGATATAGAAGCCACTGTAAAGAATGGTCTTAACAGCCAGGGCAAAGGTATTATTGTTAACTCTTCCCGAGGCATTATTTACGCCAGCAATAACAACGATTTTGCCGATGCCGCTCGCCAGGCCGCTATACAACTAAGAGACGAGGTGAACCAATACCGGTAGTTTTCTCTTGTGTAAACCCCATTCAAACGCACTGCAGCAGCAACTCAACACATATCAAAACAAGCCAGTGCGTTGACAAGATTTATTTAAAGAATTCATTTACAAATCTGTTACAACTCTCCATTACAAACCGCTTTCCAGAGTCTGCTAAGATGCAGCTAGTCCACTAATCAGGGGTTGGTTGATAATGCTACGTTTAAATGACCTGTTTACTAATAATAAAGAATGGTCTTCAGATATCATCAAAAAGGACGCTGATTTTTTTGAGAAGCTATCTAAACAGCAGACTCCAAAATATTTGTGGATCGGATGTTCCGATAGTCGTGTTCCTGCCAATGAAATTGTTGGCTTGATGCCTGGAGAGCTGTTTGTTCATCGCAATGTGGCGAATGTAGTGGTCCACACTGACCTGAACTGCCTTTCTGTCATCCAGTACGCTGTGGACTACCTGAAAGTAGAACATATCATCGTCACTGGTCATTACGGCTGTGGTGGTGTTCAGGAGGCCATCAAAAATAGCAAGCTGGGTCTTATCGATAACTGGCTGCGCCATATTCAGGATGTTCAACACAAACATAAAGAATTATTGAGTCAAGTTACTGATAAGGATCTACTGCTCTCTCGCATGTGTGAGCTGAATGTACTTGAACAGGTTCTGAATGTTTGCCAAACCACTGTCGTGCAGGATGCCTGGGACAGAGGGCAGGATTTAAGTGTGCATAGCTGGGTCTATGGTCTTAAAGATGGACTGTTAAGAGACCTGGGGCTCTGTGTTTCCTCCAACGCAGATATCGAAAAACGATACCCAAAGGCCATTGAGGATATTGCACATAAGCTACACACTAACGCTGAATAAGGCGATGAAACACATCACTCCAACTGGCTGGTTTCTCTCTTGAGGGAAGCCGAACTTGAACTTGCCTTTTTATGCGACTGTCTATACTTGCCTTCAACCACATTTATGCTGTTGAGGGTATTTTATGCTATCAGCCTGTCGAAGGGCTTATCTGCTTTTTTCCGGTTTTCTGATCACTACAGCTGTGATTGCTATTCCAGCCGGACATCCTGAAGGATTCTGGATTCTCGAGAATACAGGTACTGAGGTACCTTTTGGTGGGCTCAGGCTTAACCATGCCAATCTCTTCAAATTATTAATATACGACGATAATTGCCAGCTCCATACTGTAGAAGGCACTATCAAGCAGAAAACCACAAACAGCTGGGAGCTAAAAAACACCTTTGATTACAGCAATACGTTCCTGATGACCCAGCAGGACAGGCAATTAATACTGATCGATACAGAAGATACTGATCAAAAAATGTTCTTTACAGAAACCACGCAGAGTAAGCTCGATAACCAGATCAAGCTACACTGCAAGCAGTTACCTGAAGCAAAGGTGAAGAAATGAGTGATTCTAAAAAATACCCCGTGCTGATGCGCCTGATTCACTGGTTTATGGCTATCTGCATACTGGGCATGATTGGCACCGGTTGGTATATGGCAGGGCTGGATGCCGAGGCCAGCAATAAATATGATCTTTATCCTTGGCACAAATCCTTTGGTGTTCTGATGTTAATCACTATTGTCATTCGGACTATTGTTCGTCTGGTCAGTCTTATTCCGGAGCTGCCTGCCACCATGCCCGCTTATGAGAAAAAGCTGGCTGGTTTAACCCATTTTTTGCTGTACCTCATGATGTTTGTGGTACCAACCAGTGGTTATCTTATGTCTGCTACCGGTGGCCGTGATGTGTTCATGTTTCAACTAAAAATGCCTGATCTGCCTGATAATCAGGCACTGGCGAGTTTCATGTATAACGTCCATGGGTATGCACCCTATATACTGCTCGGCATTATCGTTCTGCACATTCTGGGTGCGTTAAAACACCGCATTATGGATGATGACAAGAACGATGTTCTAAAGCGCATGATGTAAAGCCAATTACGGCGCAAGCGGCCAGTTAATCTCTCTGGCTGTTTGTGGCCCAACCATTACGTCAGTAAGGCTTTCCGGCATTCTGGAAACTGTTTGCGACAACGCTATATACCCACCCATAATTTCCGCTCTGCGTTGTGGATAAACAGGATTTTTGTAAGGTTCAGCATACCCTGCAGGGAAAATCGGCAAACCCGTGGCAAGATCATACTTGTCTGTAGCGCCCAGGGTATGCAGTAGCTCGTGAGCCATAACTACTTTGTTACTGCCTGCATGGCGATGATCACCAAAGGCATTTACAATCCCGGCCATGCCTTTTTGAAGCCCGACAGAATGTTGCAAAACAGGTGTTGTCTTCGGGTCGTGATAGACAACATACAAGTGCACATCGGCGCCTCGATACTGGCTGTTTCTCTTAACCTGCCAACTCCAGAGGCGAAACCTTAAAGACCAGAACAATGCAGATAACATGCTTTTGTTTTCAGGCAGGACTGGTGGATGGTCATCGAGCGTCTGATCAAGAAGGACTTTTACTGGCACACTGACCGTCACTCCATGGCGGTCAGCCTGGAGTCTGAAGAACTGCTCAACAGACTCAAAACTATCCGGTTGCAACCGCTGGATAAAGCGCTCTGCTTTTTCACTGTTATCACCATTGATTGGATGAATAGCAACAAGCAGCGGCGCTTTCCATTCAGTACTGCGATACTGAGTCAACCACGTATTGGCACCCACAATAATCAGAATGACCAACAACAATGAAATGCGAAGTGCCTTAAACACAAAAACTCCTGTTATTTTTTATGGCTCAGATTACTTCAAGAGCCCGTTTTTCTCCACTGTGCTCCCCGCCCTTTGCCAACAGGTTCAAGACTGCCTTCCGTACGTAACTGCTGTACTACCTTTTTCACCAATTCCCGGCTCACCGTAGGAATCTGAACGCAGATATCCGCAATAGAGAAGGCTGAATTAGCCCGGTCAATGGCCGTTTTAATCAGTTGCGACTTGGGCGCACGAATGCCTTGCCATTGGAGATCACTGACTTTCTTCTCCATTTCCTGATAAGCGGTGATTAACACGTTAAGAAAATAATCCAGCCAGGGCATGGGGTCATGCTTCGCTTCGTGCCACCCTTTCACACTTATCTGCAAAGCATTAATGTAAGCCTTTTCATCGCTGGCCAATATCCGCTCAATACTGATGAGTTGCCCGACGGGGTAACCACTATGAGCCAGCAGTAATAGCATCAAAAGCCTGCTGATACGACCATTGCCATCACTGAAAGGATGAATGCATAGAAAATCGAGCACTGTGGTTGCAATCAATAACAGGGGTTCGGTACCCTTTTTCAGCTCCTGAAAATATCGCGACACCATCGCATTCATCGCTCTGTCAATACCGGAAGCTGGCACTGTACGATAAAGCACGCCAACCCGTTTGCCAGATTCATCTCGCTCGACAATATCTTTGTTGGTAGCCCGCCAGCGCCCACCTTCGTGGGGCATATGAGCATAAAGCATGGTATGAAGCTGACGAATAAAACTCACGGAAAGCGTCAGGTGCTCTCCGGGCTCAAGCACCATATTCAGAGCATCCCGATAACCTGCAACCTGGCGATCCATTGGCGTTGAGGGTTTATATTGATATTGCGCCAGCTTCCGCGCAGTGTCTCTGGACACCATGATGTGATCAAGGTGGTTGCTGTATTCGACGGATTCCAGCATGGCAATCTGCCGCAGAGTATCGAGCACTTCCGGCTGTTGCCGAATCATTAACTCCTGCCTGCCTTTAAACTCCCCTGCCCGTCTGAACTGACTTAGCTGATAAACACTGAAGCGATAATTTGGCAGGTTGTGTAAGGTATTCATACGAATAACATCATTAATCAATATTGGGTAATTTTTGGATATAATAAGCGCTTCACTCTAACACCTGTTTATCAATAATCAAAGGTGTCAGACTTATCGTCATATATATCATAGTGTTATGTAAATCTGACAAGATGATATCTAAAGTCGCAGTGAGATCGAGAACAGGTATTTTTTAACGTACAGAGCAAAACAACAAAAAAGATAAATCGTATGCTGTAAATATTTAAAAGACCTGAATTCGTATCATAAGTGCATAACCTCTGTAACCAACTGATCGCTACACACCTTTGAAATGAATCAAGGCTCAGGGGTACTCTGTTAGCGACTAAACCAGACAGAGGAAGCCAAGGATGGCCTATACACACCTGAGCCTCGAAGAAAGACATTATATCGAAGTTCAGAGCAAAGAGGGGGTATCAATGAATAAAATAGCTAAAGCCCTCGGTCGCGCACAAAGCACGCTCTCACGTGAACTGGGACGCAATACCGGTCAACGGGGTTATAGACACAAGCAAGCCCACAGGATGGCGCAAGAACGTCATAAAGAGAAGGCTAAGCCGGTTAAACTTACTGACGATATTAAGCGACGGATTGCACATGAAATAAGAAACGACTGGAGTCCAGAGCAAGTTGCTGGGAGGCTTGATCAACAAGGAGTCATTAAGCTTCATCACGAGACTGTTTATCAGTTCATACTGGATGACAAAAAGGCAGGTGGCACACTCTACAAGCATTTGCGACATCAAGACAAGACCTACCGTAAACGCTACGGCTCAGCCCATAACCGAACTGGTATACCTAATCGGGTGGGTATTGAAGAGCGTCCAGAAGTGGTCAACAACAGAGAGCGCGTAGGTGACTGGGAGGCTGACACAATAATTGGCAAAAACCACAAGGGAGCCATCGCTACGCTGGATGAACGGAAAACCAAGCTCCGCCTTGCTGTTGCACTGCCCGGCAAGAAAGCAAAAGCGGTTAAACAGGGGATGATTGATGTACTCAAGCCTCTGAAAAAATTTGTAAAGACCATAACTTACGACAATGGTAAAGAGTTTGTTCAGCATGAAGAGGTTTCCAAAGCCTTGGCGTGTGATAGCTACTTTGCTGCACCCTATCATTCGTGGGAAAGAGGTCAGAATGAGAACGCTAATGGCTTGCTCAGGCAGTATTTTCCCAAGTCGATGGAACTTGATAAGGTCACAGAAAAAGAAGTTGTCATGGCGGTTGATAAGCTGAACAGCAGACCCAGAAAATGCCTGGGCTACAAAACACCTTATGAGGCATTTAAAGAGTCAACAGGGATAGATGTAAGAAAAGTCATGGGTTATGCACTTATGACTTGAATTCAGAAGATGAAAGTTAAGCTATTTTTGTGTAAATTCACCCATGGTTCGTCATGGAAAGAACTCATTCAGAGTTTAATATTCAATCAGTTCAAAATGTATCAGATTCAGTGATACTATTTTTTGGCTGAATTTTTAGCCTGAAAAAATGAAGTGCTCTTTTCAAATAAATCCGCTGCAGTACCAGAACAATAATGCAGCGGAATCCAGTTACAATTTTCAACCCAAAATATAGAGCAAAATAGATGAAAAATATTTTTGCCCTGTCAATGGCAATAACTTTATTGACCGGTTGTACGTCAATTATACAAAAACAAACCTATGGTGATTATGAAAGCAAGATCGCCAGTGGGCAACTTGAAGCAGCTGTTGAGCTGGCCGTAAAAAAAGCTAATGTGAATCAGGAAACAGGCCAATCTCAAGACCTTCTCTGGTCTCTCGAATCAGCAGCCCTGCTTCGTATGCAAAACAATTATCGTGAAAGCACCGTATTTTTTGATAACGCAGAAGCGTTAATGAAATCAGAAGACACTGAAAATGTTTTAGAGAGTGCCGTTAACGGAGCTGGCAGTATTCTGATTAACGACGCCATGACTGACTACAAACAAGCTCATTATGATGGAATTATGGCTAACACCTACAAAGCCATGAATTTCATGTTTGAAGGTGATAACGCCAATGCCAGAATTGAATGGAATCGTGTTGATGAGCGTCAACGTCGATCGGCTGAACAATTTGCTGAAAAAATTGCCAAATTAAAAGAAGAGCAAGAAAAAGAAGCTGCCAGGCAAAAAGAAAAAGAGACCGCCAATAACCAGACTGCTGCTGAAACAACAGAACAAAGCCTGAGTGAAGCAGAGCAACTGTTACTCGCTCAAGGCATTGATCTCTCACAGTGGAATGCTTACAAGGATTATGTAAACCCTTTTAGCACCTATATGCATGGCCTGTACTTTATGATTAATGCTCGGGGCAGCAGTGATTACGACAAGGCCTATAGCAGCCTCAAGCGTGCAGCCTCCATGACCGACAATAGCACAGCAAAAGCCGATATGACGCTTGCAGATGCATTACGTAAAGGCAAGACATCGGTTAAAGATATCAAGCCAGCGGTCTGGGTTGTTTTTGAGAATGGTCTTGGGCCCAAGAAGGATGAAATCCGAATCGACCTGCCGATTTTCCTGGCCAGCAATAATATAAACTACACTGGTCTGGCATTACCAAAACTTGTTGAACGACAACAGGCTTATACCTCTCTGAATGTGGAAGGGCAGTCCACAAAAGTTTTAGCCAATATGGATCGTGTTGTACAGGCTGAATTCAAGGCTGAATTCCCATATATTCTCACTCGCGAAGTCACCCGTGCCGTATGGAAAACGATTGCTCAGAAACAATTAAATGACCAGAGCCCGATGATGGGACTGCTGGCTTCAGCTGCGCAAATAGCAACAACCAGTGCTGATTTACGTATGTGGAACAGCTTGCCAAAGGACTTCCAGCTGACTCGAATTAATAAACCGGAAAATGGTATTATTGCCATTTCTGCCACCGGAATGACTGCTCCTTTACAGGTACAACTGGATAATGACGCCCAGTTCAGCATTGTTTATATCCGAGCTGTCAGCCCACTTTCAACTCCAGTTGTTGATGTGATCAATATTTAACAGGGATTTAGATGTTCATGAAAAAAACAGCCATTGCAGGGGTTATTCTCAGCACTCTGATGATAGCCGGTTGCGCTTCAAAAACGTATTACATTGATCAGGCAACGGGTACAAAAACCAAGCAGGAAACCGTTGCAGGACTCAATTACCGTGATTTCAGCCAGGCAGCTGACCAGATGGTACAAAGCATTCTGGATAACCCAAGACTAAAACACCCGGATGCAGATAAGGGCGCTGTATATGTTATGGCGATTTCCAGCATTATTAACGATACCACCCAGCGCATCGACACAGATCAGCTCACCAAGAAAATCCGTGTTGACCTTCTGAATTCCGGTCGTTTTCTGACGACAACAGCCATAGGTCTGAATGGTGCAGAAGATGAGATGACACAGAAGGTCCGGGCACTCAAAAACTCAGCGCTGGTGAATCAGAAAACAGTGAAGGAAAATAATAGGGTGATCGCTCCTGATTTCAGTCTGAGCGGAAAAATCATTCAGCGTAATTTCACGCTCTCTAAAAAAGAACAAGAGATTAACTACTACCTGCAGCTGACGCTGACTAACCTCGATAATGGTCTGGCTTATTGGGAAGATGAAGTCCCTATCGCTAAACAAGGTGATGGTCGCTCCGTAAGCTGGTAAACGCCTTCTTTCATACACCTTCAGGGCAGACATTCTGCCCTGTTTTTCTTATTCTTTGGGGGAAGAAATGCATGCAACGTTACAAAAAAAATCTTGTCATAAGTATTGCTCTTGTCATTGCGTCAATGGCATCAAAATCAATAGCTCAGACAGCACCAACTGCCACCAGCGAAGTCCATTCACAAGCAGCAGTTTATCAACCATCACAGCCTGATGTAACTGATGTGACCCAACCAGCACAAACGACTCAGGAAGTGATTCAGGCGGCTCAGGCTGGTGTCCGGGATGCAATGAGAGATGTAGACGAAAAAGCCAATCAGGTTGTGGAGGAGCAAACAGCTGCAATGAAACGACTGGGGCGCAGAGATATTCGTATCATGTACGGTTCTGCACTCGTCAACGCCAGGCCCGCCGAAGGCAAATGGGGTGATGCTCGTGTTATCGCTTATCAGCGTGCGGTCATGCAGGCACGGGAAAAATTACTGAAACAGCTATACAGCGAAGTCTCATCGGAAATGGTGCGAGAGAGCTTCCGAACCAATCAATTACCTGAATTCACGGACACTGAACTGAAGTCTCAAGCAGGTATGGAAGCGGCTCTGGATATGATTGTCGCGGTCGCTGATACCGCGCTTGAAGGTCGGGTTGAAGCCATGGGGATTGATAGCAAAGCTTATGCTGTCGCCGATTCAACTAAACGAAAGATCATGATGAAGAAAGCTTTTAGCAAGAAAACCAGCACTTCATCCCGAGGCGAGATAAGCGGCACTATTGTGACCCGTACCTTTGAAACTACCGATGTGAACGGCAACACAGCCGTTTCTGTGGTTTTAACGACCTCTAATAAAATGAAAAACACGCTTGAAAACCTGAGACTAAGCAAAGGTTCCATTGCCCCTGACCCCTCCAAAGCCAGGATAAGTATTGAAGATTATCTGAGTCAGAATCAAAGCAACCTCATGTACCAGTACGGTATGAGCCTGATCTACGATGAGATGGGCTATCCGGTACTCATCTCTTACGCTCAAGCGGGCAATGAGTGTAACCCGGTTAATTACGAAGAATGCGTCGATAACCGTGACTTCGCATTTATTGAGGCAGAAAACGATGCTTTTTCACACTTTGCTGAAGCCTATCAACTCACCGGTAACATTCAAACGGATACCAGCAAAGGCGAGGAAAAGATAAAAGATGCCACTCTGACCAAAACGGAAGACGGCCAGGATATCGTTGAAAGCACCGTTACTCAAATACTGAAAGAAACTCAACAAATGTCTCGTCAGACAGCCAGTATCAAAAATCTGGTCGGCATTAAAGAAGTGATGCGCTGGACAGAAAACCACCCTGTCACCAACAAGGAGATTAACGGTATTGTTCTGGCATGGCACCCCATGAATGAGCAGTCTATTCGTGCATACAAGGCCAACAAGCCTAAAGCTCAGCCGAAGCAACAGCGGTCAGGCCGAACAGCGCCGATTCAGGGTAATCAGGGCTCCGGTATGGATACATTTAACGCCAGCGATTTCTGATTTCAGAGGGCATAGACATGAGACAATTAATGCGTAGCCTGTTTATGCTTGCCTTTATACCGGCTCTGGCATTCGCCGGAGTCGTTGAGGTGCAAGTCACAGGTACAGGGCTTAATCAGGAGTCTGCCATAGAATCAGGGTTGCTTCAGGCGCTTCGGCAGGTTCATGGCATTGATATTCAGAGTATTCAGCAAAGCAGCCAACTACAAATAAAAGAAGATGGCAAAAGCAATACTGAAATCAGTGTAAACAGAAACTCCCAGATATCCGCAAAAGGCCAAATAGCCAGCTACAACGTGCTGGACAGCGATTGCTCTGAAGACAGTTGCACCGTTCAGCTCAATGTTCAGGTGCATAAATATCAGGCACCCGGTCTACCGAACGACAATCGTCGTAAGATTGCCGTCCTACCCTTCACCGGTGAAACAGCGATCCGAAGCATGGTCACTCATGAAGTGCAGGAGCAATTGATACAAAGCCGTCGTTTTGCGGTGCTGGATCGTGAACATAAAAAAGAATACGACGCTGAAAAAAAACTCTGGCAAAGCGGTGATGTCTCCATTGCCGAAAGAGCACGTATGGGTCAAGTTCTGGGGCTCGACTATATCCTGACAGGCCGTATTGAAAAAGCAGGTATACGACGATGGAACACCGGCACGTCATTAACGGGTGAGAACCAGAGTCATGTTCGCACTTATGTTACGGTGCGTTATCAAATCATTGCCATTGCTACCCGGCAGATTAAATGGTCGGATACTGTTTCCGTTGCGCTGGATAATATCAGCAGCCTGGAACAAGCCGCTGCTCTTGCTGGTCAGAAAATCTCTACCCGATTATTGAGTAACATCTACCCTATACGAGTGGTGCAGCTGAGTGATAATCAGGTTCTTCTTAATCAGGGTGGCAAAACCATTCAAAATGGCAGCTATTTCGACATTTATTCCCTTGGTGACATTATTTACGACCCCTACACCAACGAAGCTTTGGGGCAATCTGAAACCAAAATTGCCACGGTACAAGTGGTTCGGGTAGGTGCGAAACTAACCTACACCAAAACGATCACAGGTCGCCTTAAGGACATCAAGCCCGGGTTTATCGCCCGATTAAGCCCTGATATCACGCCTGATGATAAAGAGCCAACAATACTTCTACCAAAAAACGACAGTGTAACAATACCCTCACAAAAAAAAGACAATGTCACAGTGCCCTCAGCAGGTGGCGTTATTCTTTAATCCAGAATCATTACAAGCCCGGACATTAAAACGGGCATGTAATGTGTCAGTCGATATAACCACTCCAACCAAAACGCTCCAGGAGACCTTTGAATATATTGTCCATCGGTGCATGAAAGCTGATAAGTTCTTCAGACACCGGATGACGCATACGCATATCAGAACAGTGCAGCAAAAGCCTGCCTGCATTAAAATGTTTCGAAAAATAGCGATTATGAACCCCTTTCCCATGCTTCGCATCCCCAATCACCGGATGGGAAATGTGCTTCATGTGACGCCTGATCTGATGCTTTCGACCTGTTTTCGGAATCACTTCCAGCAACGAATAACGACTCTGTGGATAACGGTCTATCAAAACCGGCAATTGAACGGTGGCCAGCCGCGTAAACTCTGAGACCGCTTCCTGAGCCGGTTTATTCTGAGCCGCTTGTTTATCCGCAATTTTATCCAGCTCTTCTTTCAGAGGATGATCAATAATTCCCTGTTCGGGGGCATAGCCACGCACCACAGCACGATACCGCTTGTAGATTTCACCCTGTTGAAACTGAATACCAGCCGATTTAGCCAGCCCGGAAGACAAAGCAAATATCAACACCCCAGAGGTTGGCTTGTCCAGACGATGCAAAGGAAACACATGCTGCCCGACCTGATCCCGAACCATCTGCATGGCAAAGCGGGTTTCATGACGATCTATCATAGAACGATGAACCAGGAGGCCTGAAGGCTTGTTGACAACCACCAGCGCATCATCTTTATAGAGGATGTCCAATGTTTCTTTTATCTCGGGTTCGGGTAATTCAACGGTCATTCTGAGTACCAGAGTCTTGGGGCTGCAGAATAATCAGATTAGGCGTTGATTTCCAGCAAGGTAACCCGGCAGGAGCAGGACTAAAATCAGGTTTTTGCTTTCTTTCTGCTTTCCGAGAGGCTTCAGTCATGATAACCATTAACATCCGCTTTGCTCAGGCTCATGAAGCCGAAACCATAGCTCGTCTGGTCGTTGCGATGGAAAGAGAGCTATGCCCGACAAAGAATATTGATGAGTCCGCTTTTATAAAGGGTGCGCAAAGTCTTCTGAAATCTGACACATCGCAATTCTGGGCAATGGTAGCTGAAACAGAGAACCAGGAAGTCGTTGGTGTGCTCACCCTGAATGAATGTGCCGCTATTCATTCTGCCGGTCAGTTTGGTGAAATCATGGAAATCTACATTCTACCTTCACTGCGCAGTGAAGGTATTGGTCGGCAGTTGATTCTCGCCGCCAAACAGTTTGCCAGTGAGAAAGGCTGGTCTTATCTGGAAACAGGCACACCTGAGCAACCCAAATGGCAGCAGACACATGACTTCTATATTCGTGAAGGGTTCAGAGAGATGGGCGCCCGATTGAAATTACCGTTGGTTGGATAACTTTATGCGCTCATTGAGCGCATTGTCGATGCTCATGCTCTATAGCTTCAGACCTATGGCGCTAAGATATCTTCATCCCGGGGCTTGAGAATGTAAGGCAATTTTTGATTGAAACGCGTCATTCGGTAAAGTGCCGGATCAGGGTAGTAATTCTCAATCCAGCCCAACAATAACATATTCCAGACATCGGTCTCACCTATAGTTTCAGGCAATGGGCGCTTAAAGGCCCGATCTCTGAGATCAGCTAGCAAAGAGCCCTGATCATTCCCGGTCAGCAAAAGCACCAGGCCTATTTTAGCCAGAAGAACATCATCTCCCTCTTTGAGAATCTTTGTCTGGTGACGAATAAAATACTCTGGAATCCAGGCCAGTAATGCGTCGGTCACTGGCTCCTGAAGCTGATGACTGGCTGCCAACACCAGATTCGACATGGTTAACCATTTTTGAACCCTTTGTTCGGGGCTCAGCTTTTTATCTTTTTTCTCCGGATACACCGCATGAAAAGCGTCAATAAACGACTTTCGGAAATCGCCATAATCAAAATTCAACAGTGCATAGACCTGTGTTGCCAGTTCTGGGCCATGACGGTGAATCATATCAATATTGGTCAGCGCTGGTTTAAAGTCAAGGGCACTCATATTACGGTTAGTTTTAGCGCCAATTCCCCCTTTCAGCGCCATGGAAAACTGATCAATCTTCAGTAATTCGGGTAAAACCAGAAAACCATAAAAGAAATAGTCGGTGAACTTTTCAAACAATGCAGGGCTGGTTGAAAACCCTTCTTTTACCAACATATCACGACGCTCAGACGCCTGCTTCATACTGGCAGCCAGTCCCTGCAATCGCTCAGCAGACAGTAAAAGAGAAACCCGGGCGGTGTTAAGGAACACGTTGTTACCCGTCGTTCGCCAGAGCATCAGAGCCCATTCTCCCTGTTGCTCTAAAGGAAATGTATACAACTGTTCGAGAAGTCGATCCTGAATAATTTGAGCGTGCTGCTTTGCATCGGAAACAGGTTCTGCAGCCACTGATAAAGAAACCAGCAGGCCCAGCATCAGACTCCTGCCCCAACATAGCAACCTCATATACAACTCCGGTTCGATTCAAACAAACACTGAGTGTAGACCGGCACGAATATAAGTTCAGTTCAGATTAGATCAGCAACATCCGCTCTGAGCAAATCATCCTTACCCATATCAAAACCGGCAACGGCAATATGAATATCAAACATTTGTTCCATTAATGAGAAATCACGCTTCGCTGGCCACAGACTTTCCTCTTCTGTCCATACAGAGAGTTCGTTTTCGAGAATATCTGTTGCTTTGCTCTGAATATCGGCTAGCAGAGCGTCTTCATCTTCGTGTTCATCCAGAAGGTACGAGCCACCTTCAAAACTCCAGACGTCAGGAATTTCAACTTCTTCCAGGGTCTTCACCCAATCAATCAGGGCTTGTTTTGGTTTTAGGGTGATGACACAGCGATTAATGAATTTCATTATGGTTATCCTGTAATACTGGAAAAGATAAGCCCGCATGAAACACAACCTGTGGCCAGATTGCATTCTCAGACATAAAGCCCGGCACAATACCCCGACGCCCAGGCCCACTGGAAATTGTAGCCTCCAAGGTGCCCTGTTACATCAAGTACCTCGCCGACAAAATACAATCCGGGCTGATTCTGGCTTTCAAAGGTTTTGGATGAGATATGATCAGTAGCAACGCCGCCAAGGGTCACTTCGGCTTTTTTATAACCTTCAGTGCCCGATGGTTTCAGTTCCCAGTTTTCAAGCTGCCCGGCAATTTGCTGCAGTTCCCTGGGATTAAAGGCATTCATGGCCTTACGACCATTGTCTGTTAGCTGTTTCAGGCCAGCAAACTCACACAAGGCTTGCGACAGTCTTTTGGTCAGACACTCTGAAAGTATGTTTTTAAATTCAGCTTTCGGTCTTGCCGCAACCGCTTCCTGCAACCAGTCAGCAGCAGACAGCCCCGGCAACCAATTTATAAGAACACTGTCATTTTGTTTCCAATAGGAGGAGATTTGTAAAATAGCCGGGCCACTAACACCGCGGTGCGTGAATAACAGGTTTTCTCTGAAACTCTGCCCGTTACAGCTGGCAATTACCTCGGCACTGACACCGGACAACTCAACAAAATGCTGAAGCCAGGGCTTAGGCATGGTGAATGGCACCAGTGCCGGTTTACGAGGTACCAGAGCATGATCAAACTGTTCCGCCAGCTCATAGCCAATACCTGTAGCCCCCATAGTGGGAAATGATAATCCGCCAGTAGCGACCACTACCGATTCTGTTTTGACATGTCCAAGCGATGTGTCCAGAACGAAACCCCGATCAAGCGGTTTCAAGTGATTCAGCGCCGTATTCAAACGGATTGCAACCCCTGCCTGACGATATTCTTCAATCAGTAAGTTAACAATATCGCTGGATCGCTCATCACAAAACAGTTGCCCCAGCGTTTTTTCATGCCAGGGAATATTGTGCTTATCGACCAGCGCCTGAAAATCCCACTGGGTGAATCTGGCCAGAGCTGACTTGCAAAAGTGAGGGTTGGAAGAAATATAGTTTGCAGGCTCTGCATACATATTGGTGTAGTTGCAGCGTCCACCACCGGAGATCAGAATTTTTTTGCCAATCTTGTTCGCATGATCGATAACCAACACTTTACGGCCACACTCTCCGGCGGTGAGAGCGCACATCAAGCCCGATGCACCAGCACCAATGATGACAACATCGTATTGAAGGGAAGCGAGTAAGGGCTGGTTTAAGGGCATTGGATTAGAAAATCCTGATGTGAAAATTGCGCGAACTATAACCAACCTCTATTTAACTGCCAATACGCTCTTGCCTATTTTGTCAGTCTTTCTGACGGAGCTGTCAGTCATTTATTAAAGCGCCTTACCTAAACTCTGCTTATCGGACGCATTTGAAAAGGAATACATTATGGCTGAAGCACTGGTATCAAGCATTTTAACCACCTTTAAGGTAGCCCCTCTTCCCTTCACTGAAGCGGCAAAAAGCGCTTCTATTACCTTAAAAGCACCATTCGAGCTCGGTGCAAAGTTTGGGTCATTTATTGGGCGTAGTGTATACAGAAGAAAGCCTTATGAGGTACAAAATCAAAGTCTATCGATGATTTTACACCCCAATGAAACGCGTGAAGATAAAGAAGTTCGGCAAAGAAAAATTGAATTATGGACAACAGCAGGTACTATCCTGGGTACTATTGGCCTGGTGATAAGCCTTCCCTTAACGCCTGTTGCTTTGGTAGTTGGCGGAATCAGAGGATTAGCTAAAAGTCTTGCCGGCGCTCCTGGTTACATCCATAAGCACTATTCCAAAACGAAACAGCCTGAAACAATGCCAAAAGAAGTGAAACCATCACTATATTCTGAAAAACCAGGTTTTGAAAAAATCTACAGCCTGATGCGGGATCATGCTGAACACTCCGGATACACCCTCAAAGTTAAAGACCCTTTTTGCGAACTGGATATGCTTGGTCATACTATTGGCAGGCTGCATGTGGATCAGCTGTACGAAGGCGAGGAGACACATCGTTTTAAAATGATCGTTAGTGATTTAGTTGACCGGAATATTTTAAGGCTGGTTCCTAATGATAATAACTGCCTTGAGCTTTATAGCTATGAGTATCCGGACGCTCCATTTCATATAGGTACGTTGAAGCACAAAGCAGCTTCAATAAAAAGAAAAAAAATTCTTAAACCACTGAGGAGACATACCATTAAAAAAGCCCTTGCATCACAACGATTTGGATTAATGGTCACTGGCAACAAGACCACTCTGATATTCAATAACAAACCGTTGGGAGATATCCCATCAAAAACATTAGGAAATGGCTCTTTCGGCAGTAAGCTTGAAAAAGCAATTAATCACCTTATTTGAATTTAGGTTAGGGGAGTGGCAGATAAAAAAACTCCGTTCATCCTGAGCCTGCTGCACAAGCACTTCGTCAGGCTCAGTGCGAACGGTGGTAATTTCTAAACTGTCACTACCCTTAATCAAAAAACATGAAAAAGGAAATTTACCATGACGATTCATACCTCCCCGGGCATATTAGCATCCAGCGTCAGAACCACCATGGATCTTATTGCGTCTCCATTTGAAGGTGCTTGTGACACGCTTCTTGCGCCTCAAGAGGTCTGTGTAGGCATCAGCCGACGCATTGGACGTGGGTTGAATAAAAAAATAAAAACAAAAGTACCATATCACTCCATGCCTCACTCACCAGCATCCAAAGCTAATGCGATTCGAAAGCGCAATGTCAGACGATGGGAGACTAAAGGTAAATTTATCGGCACTGTAGCAGCTATTGCCCTAGCTCCGGCATCTCTTATTTATGGCGGTGTGAAAGGATTAATAAAGGGAATTATTAAAACACCAGTACAATTTATGAATCATTACTCTGGCAGACATATGGAAAAAGAGATAATTTATGAAGAATTGAAATTTCGAAAACATTGTATTTTAAACCCTGTAAGAACTTAATCTCTTTGGTTGCAGCTGATAAAAAAAATTACGGCACAGTGGATTCAAAAAAGTTACGTGGAAATACTAACGGCCAGAGAATAGAAAGCATGATTAATATCCTATTCAATGAAGGTAAACTGACCATTAAAGAAGATAAATTTGGAAACCCGGTTGTCATCACAAAGCATAAAACGGATTAACTCAAACCAACTCATTATAAGATTAACTTTATGGTGTCTATCAGACAATCTGGCCAGGGCTTACGCATGAGAATAATCATTCTCATTTAGAGTGCTCGTATCCGTACCAAAAGACTGTAGAATGGCCATATTTTACGCCCGATGACTGTTGTTCCAGCCCCGTTAATCATGTTTCTCAGCGAATTATCTGATCCACGCAAGCGTGCCTCCTCTTGTGACCACAATTTTACCGATATTCTTGTGATTGCCATCTGTGCCATTATCAGTGGAGCCGATACATGGGAAGAGATGCAGGAATTCGGTGAAGAAAAAGAAGACTGGTTTCGTTCATTTCTTGAACTCCCTTTTGGTATTCCATCACACGACACCTTCTATCGTGTTTTTTGTCTGCTAGACCCTGATAAATTTCAGGAATGCTTCACTCGCTGGGTGCAGTCTGCTTACCCTGAAGCCCTTGATATACCTGACAGTGATGCTGAAATTATTCCTATCGACGGCAAAGCTATTAAAGGCTCCAGAGGGAAAGGCAAGGGCAAAAAAGCGGTTCACATTGTCAGTGCCTGGAGTACTAAACTGAGCCTTGTTCTCGGGCAGAAGAAAGTTGATAAGAAGTCTAATGAGATAACAGCCATACCTGAGCTTCTTGAAGCCATTGACCTGAAAGGCTCTGTGATCACAGCTGATGCAATCAGCTGCCAAAAGAGCATTGCTGAAACTTGCGTGAGCCAGGAAGCGGATTACCTTCTTGCAGTCAAAGGCAATCAGAAAACACTACATCATGATATTCAGGTGGCAGCTGAAGAGCATTGGCGCAGCCATCCAAAGGAAGCTATCTCTGCTACCTTTTTTGAACATGAAAATGAAGGGCATGGTCGACAGGAGTACCGCTGTTGCTGGGTTTTTGATGAACTGACAGCTCTCTCAACATCAGAAGAGTGGGCAGGTATCAAACAGTTCGGTGTTGTTCAGTCAGACCGAACCATTGATGGTAAAGCTACGACAGCCCTGCGCTTCTACATTTCCAGTAAAGCTTTTACAGCCAGAGAGATGCTTAACGCAACGCGCCAGCATTGGGAAGTTGAAAATAACCTGCATTGGATGTTGGATATTGCCTTTAATGAAGACGCGTGCCAGACCAAAGAAGAACATGCTGCTGAAAATCTATCTACATTACGGCGCATTGCCCTGAATATTCTGAAGGCTGACATCACCAGCAAGAAAAGCATCAAGACTAAGCGTAAAAAAGCTGGATGGAGCAGCAAATATCTTGCTCAGCTACTGAAGTCATTCATTGTTGAAACCTAAATGAGAATGATTATCTTCATGCGTAAGCCCTGACAATCTGGCAGAGGTGTTAGTGGCTATTATTCAATTTCGTCTAAATATACTAAAAGCAGGAAGGACAAACCGTTAAAAGGAATGAGTTATGAGCAGTATACAGACACTCCCAACACCAGGAATTCTCAAATCGGCTGTACTAACAGTGGGTAATCTGGTTGAATCACCCGTCGAGGCAGCGTGTAATGCAGTGGTAACGCCTTACACCACCCTTAGCGATTTCGGTTATTTTCTTGGGCGTAAAATCCACAGAGTCATTCCAGCAAATAACCGTCTGCCTGCTGAAAAAATGCGAGCTCATTTTGAAGCCACTGCTACTCCCAGAAGGAGAGCTAATATCTGGCACTCTACAGGTAAATTTTTCGGAACTCTGGCTTCTGTTACACTATTTCCAATTACTTTGGCTGTCGGTGGCGCAAAAGGACTGATAACAGGCGTCGTTAAAACACCAGGGAATTTTATTAACCATTACTCTGGCGCAACGGCAAAAAGGAATAAAATCCATATTCTTTTAAAGGAAAAAAAGTGTTTTCTGCTCAAAGCGGGTTATCTTAAAAAACTATGCACTCGCAAGGATTATTCAAACCATGATGAATGGGGAACAGTAGCGTCAAAAGAATTAAGGAGAGATTTGTTTAAAGATGAGCTCACTCAGATAATTGATCATTTAATTAAAAAAGAAAGATTATTTCTTATCAAAAAAGAAGATAAGATTGATATCTCAAATAAATCATCTGACAAGTACTTCAAGCTATAAACGATAATCACAACGGCTATTTGTACATCATAGGAAAGTGGTAATTCAGAATTTATCACTCACGTTATACCGACGAAGGAGGCTGTCACCAAATCAGGAGGTCAGTAATTCTGAAAGAATTGCCGGTAATTAGAGCCATTAGCCCCGGCTCGTCGGCAACCCTTCGGGTTACCTACTTACTTTTTTTGCTCGAAGCGTCTTTTGCGACAAGCTTAAAGGTGGGAATCGACCACGACCCTCAGTAAGGATAAGCAGGACACAAGCGTTGAAATAATCAACTACTAAAAACCATCAATTTGACTATAGAGCCTATTTGAAACATATATTTGTCTGACAAAGTAACCACTATGTTAGTGATTATTTTTCGTTTTTCTCTGATAATTTAACTATCTAAATAGGCACAAAAATAAATAAGCATAAAAAGGAGTTTAATATGAATAATTCGATTCCAACCCCCGGTTTATTAAATTCAGGATTAATGAGCTCTGTTGATTTTATTGCATCCCCTGTTAAGGGAGTTGTCAATTCGGTCAAAAATCCTTACAACACACTGAGTAAACTTGGCTATTTTCTTGGTCGTAAAATCCATCCAGAAATTCCAGTCGACAATATTGGAGAGCATATTGATCCTTATAACCTCGATTACGCCAATTCACTTATTAAGCGGAAAGCTGAAAAATGGCATACAGCTGGTAAGGTCTTAGGAGTGATGAGCTCTGTTGTTTTATCTCCGGTATCGATCACTTTTGGAGGAGTGAAGGGTCTAATAACAGGTATTGTAAAAATGCCCATAAATTTCATAGATCATTACTCCGGGAGGGCTGTTAAAAGAGCACTTATTTCAAAGACTCTAAAAGAAAAAAGTTGCAAGCTATTTAGAGATCTTGATCAAACAAGACTGTACGTTAACTATAAATACCATGGAGAAATGAAATCTAGCCTATTAAAAGGAAAAACAGAAGACAGTAAGATCGATGAAATTATTCGATACTTAACTGGTACTGGTAAATTATATCTTCGCAAAAATGAAGTAACGGGTGAGATTCGAGTTGATAGCGATCCTGCGATGAAAAAATACGCTTTGTAGAATAAAAACCCTGCTATGCAGGTTTTTTTTATTTGCCAAGCTTCTTACCAATCGCTTGTAATTTACCGGCTTTGCCTGGATCTCCAAAAAGCCGCCAAATACGTACAACACTTCTTCTTCATCGTCCTAAGTCTCCAGACGAATCGGGCCTGGTTTCAGCTTATAGAGCTTATTTGAAACATGTATTTGTCTGACAAAGTAACAAGTATGTTAGTGATCATTTTTCTTGTTTCTCTGATAATTTACTTATCTAAAACGACATATAAAAAAGGAGCTTAATATGAATAATTCTATCTCAACCCCTGGTTTATTATCTTCAGGCTTCATGACCACTGTTGATCTTGTTGCATCCCCTGTTAAGGAAGCTTTAAACGCGGTCAAAACCTAATGGCACTGACTTAAGGCTCATTCTCTGAAACACCAAGGCTTGCCCGAGAAGAAAAACGATTATAACAGTCTTTGAACAATTTCATCTCCCCGAGCAAGCCATGACCAAGTTTAGCCCTGAATTTCTGTCCCTCGCTAATGATTGCCTTCGTCAATTTGCCCAAACTGGCAACGATGCACTGTCAGCGATTCTCACCCCTGATGACCTCAACGCTTTTCAGGCCAGTTATCCTGGCTTCAGAGCCAGGGACTTTCCTCCCACTAAAACCTTAACCCTGTTCATGAAGCAGGTTGCCAGCGACACCAAGTCATGCCGACATGCCCTTATTGATGAGGCAAGAGATCAGGCCGTCAATGGTAACAAGCCTTCCAATACCGGAACCGGTGCGTATACCAAAGCACGGCAGCGGTTAACAGAGGAATCAATTAACATACTGCTGCGCACCTCAGGCAATAACCTCGACAGCGCCTCACCAGAATCCTGCCTCTGGCATCAACGCCGAGTTCTGATCACTGACGGCTCAACACTCTTAATGCCGGACACCGAGAAAAACCAACATGAATACCCGCAGCCTGACACCCAAAAAAAGGGCTTGGTTTCCCTATTCTTAGAATTCTTGTTTTGATATGCCTTGGCAGTGGTGCGTTACTCGATTATGCAGTAGCTCCGTAAGCGTCAGCCAAAACCCATCTACCCAGCCTTACCGCCAATCCGGATACTGATGCTTCCAGCTTTCAGGAGGCAACATGTCCGAAAAACAACAATTCTGGTTTCAGCACATCGAACAATGGCAGCAAAGCGGACTTTCTCAGGCGGAATACGCTCGTCAGCAGAAACTGTCCATCAAATCTTTCGGCTATTACCGTCGTCGCTACAGGCAACAATCGGCCCCTGATAAAAAGCCGACCCCTCTATTACCAGTCACTGTAGCCAATATCGAGACCAATTCGCCCCCTGCTCAACCAGGAACGACCGGCATCACCCTGACCAGCCCCTCCGGGTTTCGTATCGAACTGGCACCGGGATTCGACCCCCAGACCTTGCGAACCGTACTGCAAACCCTGGAGGTTGCAGCATGATAGGTGATGCGACTTCCCTCAAGGTCTACCTGGCTCCCGGTGTCACCGACATGCGCAAGTCTATCGATGGTCTCTCCCTGATCGCCAGCGAAGTACTGAACCTGGACCCGTTCTCCGAAAGCCTGTTCGTATTCTGCAACCGGGAACGCAACAAACTTAAAATACTGCACTGGCAGACTAACGGCTTCTGGCTTTACTATCGTCGCCTTGAGAAAGGCCGTTTCAATTGGCCTGATTATGAAAGTCCGAATCAGGCCATCACGCTGACCCGCCGTGAGCTGAACTGGCTTCTGGACGGCTTGCCTCTCGACCAGAAAAAAGCGCACCCGACATTGTGCTATCAGCCTGCCGCCTGAATGTCCATGACCTGCCACAATGCAAACGACGGCGGTTATGTTGGATAATAGGCGACATGAATACGATGACCACCCCAGACAAAACGACCATAGAATCCCTTCAGCTTGAGAACGTTCAGCTGAAGGCGAAACTGGCGTGGTACGAGGAACAGTTCCGCCTGCATCAACATCAGAAATTTGCCGCTTCCAGTGAACGTTTCGAGGGCCAGGAGTCACTGTTCAATGAACCTGAATTATTGGCCGAAGAGTCTGCTGAGCAACCTGAAACCCAGACGGTAGAAGCGCATCAGCGCAAAAAGCCGATCAGGAAAACACTGCCTGACCACTTGCCCCGGGATGTCGTTCAGCTGGATATCACCGAAGAAGAAAAACAGTGCGACTGCTGTGGTAAGGCCCTCAAGGCATTCGGCCATGAGAGCAGTTGTAAGCTGGACATCGTTCCGGCACAGGTGAAAGTTGTTGAGTTCCAGCGCCTGAAGTACTCCTGTGAGTGTGAATCCGGTGTCAAAACGGCACCCATGCCAAAACTGCCCATTCCGAAAAGCATTGCCACTCCCGGATTACTGGCCTGGATCATCACCAGCAAATACTGCGACGCCCTGCCTTTATATCGTCAGGAGTTTATCCTGAAGCGTATGAATATCGAGATCAGTCGTGCGTCCATGGCTGAATGGATGATCAGGGTGTCCGTGTTACTCAAGTCAATATACGACGTATTACAGAAGATGCTGGTCAGGCAAACCAGCATTCAGGCTGACGAAACGCCGCTACAGGTATTGGATGAGCCCGAACGGTCGCCACAGGATAAATCCTATATGTGGGTATACCGCACCACCGAGCAACTGGGGACACCGGTCATCCTCTACGATTACCAGTCAGGTCGTGACCATAGTCGTCCACAGGCATTCCTGTCCGGGTTCAGGGGCTATCTGCAATGCGACGGACTGTCTGCTTACAAGGCGCTGAGTAAGAAGCAACCGGGAATAGAATTGGTTGGCTGTTTGGCGCACGTCCGGAGAAAATTCAAAGAAGCACTGGACGCTATCCCGAAGAAAAAAGGCCAGCCACAAACCAAAATCACCAAGCCCGCCCAGGTGCTGACCATGATCCAGACGCTCTACACTATAGAGAGAAGGATTAAAGATAAAACAGTAGAAGAGCGTTTCCAGGCAAGACAGCTGGAAAGCCGCCCGACCCTGGACAAGCTGAAAGAGTGGCTGGATCGACAGCAACCCAAAATTCCTCCGAAAAACAAGCTTGGCAAAGCCATCACCTATGCGCAAAACCAGTGGCCTTATCTGATACGTTACCTTGATAGCGGGTTACTGGATATTGACAACAATGCGGCAGAGAGAGCCGTCAAACCGTTCGTTATTGGCCGCAAGAACTGGCTTTTTGCTAAAAGCGTAAACGGCGCAAATGCCAGCGCTACACTTTACAGTCTGATCGAAACCGCCAAGGCGAATGGTCTGGAGCCATACGCCTGGCTACGTTACGTGCTGTCCAGAGTTCCTCAACTGCCCAAAGAATCGTGTGTTGAACACCTGTTGCCTATGAATCTCACGCCAGACGATTTAAAAATAGCGAATTGGTGGGAATAGGGGTAGATGGGGTTGCCCGACCGCTTACGTAGCTCCTTACCAGGGCAAAGAGACGGGTGAGCAAGCCCTGCTCAGAAGACTCCTGTTTCATCTGCGTGCTGGCGACATTTTGCTGGGTGATGCGAATTTTGAAAATTATTTCCTGCTGGCTCTTGTGCTGCATGCCGGGGCAGATGTGGTGTTTGAGAAGAACGGTGCACGACTTATTGACTTCAGAAAGTGCTACCAACGGTTGGGTAACAAAGACGGGCTGTTCAGGTTAACACGCCCTGCAAGACCGGAATGGATGAACCGGGAATTATACGATCAGATGCCTGAGGCGCTGGTTATTCGTGCCGTCAAAAATAAGACCCGTATAATCGCCACCACGTTACTGGATGCTGAAGAGTATTCTCGTACCGAGATCATCGGCCTGTATCTGAAGCGCTGGCACGTTGAAACCGATTTTGATGTGATCAAAACCACTATGCAAATGGAAATGCTCCGGTGCAAAAGTCCGGAAATGGTGAGAAAAGAAATTTCAGTGAACCTGTTGGTTTACAACGTGATACGCGCCCTTATGGGTAAGGCAGCAGTGCGCATCAGGAAAATGCCCAGAGAGATCAGCTTTAAAGCGGCACAGGAAACGCTGGTATCCTTCCACCAGACATTACTGGGAGCGCGCGGCGACTGGCTGGAAGAGAAGATCGCCAACATGCTGGAAATAATAGGCCGACATGTTGTTGGTAATCGTCCGGGAAGGTCAGAACCAAGAGCTGTAAAGAGACGACCAAAGCCGCATAAAAGGCTACAACACCCGAGAGCTGAGGCACGCAGACTGAAGCAGTACCAAGGGAAAGCGGCTTAAGTCAGTGCCATTGGGTCAAAACCCCTTACAACACGCTGAATAAATTTGGCGCTTTTCTTGGTCGTAAAGTCCATCCACGAGTTGTAGTAAATAGATTAAGTGATCATGACGCTGTTGCTGAAGCCAATAATAAAAATCATATTCTTAGACGCAAAGCTAAAAAATGGCATACGGCTGGCAAGGTATTTGGAGTGATGGCCTCTGTTGTTTTATCTCCGGTATCGATCGCTTTTGGAGGAGTGAAGGGTCTAATAACAGGCATTGTAAAAATGCCCATAAATTTCATAGATCATTACTCCGGGAGGACTGTTAAAAGAGCACTTATTTTAAAGACTCTAAAACAATACTTCGGACAGTTTCCGCCAGATGCGGCCATGAGAGAAAACAGCGAAAATGGAGAAGCTCACCCCCTCCATTCGCTGATACTTTTCTCTCATGGAAAACATAGTAAAGGCTGCTCTGGACGGCATGTCCAGTGTTAAAAAGCCCCAGAAAACCTTCATCGCGCTGCTTCTCTCTGCTCTCATAGTGGTTCAGGGCAAAGCCAACTTTCGGAATATGAGTCGATATTCCCCGATGAGTGAGAAACGCTTTAGTCGCTGGTATCGCCGTTCCTTCGACTTTTCCAGTTTCAACTGCCTGATGCTCTCTGATGTAGTTGAGAAAGCTCAGGAGTTAATAGCTGCTCTCGATGCCAGCTTTATGACCAAAAGTGGCAAGAAGACGGATGGGCTCGGAATGTTTTGGCGTGGCTGCACAAGTCGCTCTGAGCGAGGACTTGAGCTATCCCTTCTCAGTGTTATAGACCTTCAATCCAATACAGCGTATGCACTGGATGCTGAGCAGACCCTTGATGAAGACGGTAAAACTCGCGTCGACCTCTATGCAGAGCAGGTTATTCGTCTTGCAGAAAAAATTCTGAATCTTGGTATCAGCTATCTGTCTGTAGACGCCTATTACTTCAAGGAAAAATTTGTATCCGCTGTGGTTGCTACTGGCCTCCAGATCGTTGGCAAGTTAAGAAATGATGCCGACCTGCTGTGGCTCTACACCGGTTCATATTCTGGCAGTGGACGCCCAAGAATTTATGATGGTAAGGTCAACCCTGACAAAGATCTACACCGCTTTGAGCACGTAGGCCAGCTGGAAAGCGGAGAAAATATCTATACCGCAGTTGTACATTCCAAATGTCTGAAACGTCGTATACGTGTTGTTATGTTGCGGACTCAGCGAGGCACCAAAATGGGTGTATCGCTGCTCTACTCAACCGATACAGATCTGGACGCGATGACAATCATCAAATATTACAAAGCCAGGTTTCAGATCGAATTTATTTTCCGGGATGCCAAGCAGTACACAGGGTTGATGGACTGCCAATCTTGCCGGAAAGAGTGTATCCACACACAAATCAATGCTTCGTTTACAGCCCTGAATGCACTCAAGCTGGAAGACCTGGAAGAAAAAAATACCGATGAAGAAACCGTGATTTCTATCGCCACCTGGAAACGCCGAAAGTTCAATCAGCACTTGATGTGTAGAGTTTTTGAGAAGTTAGATTTACCCATGAGCAATGAAAAAGTCATGGACACTTACCGACAACTCAGTAGCTATGGAGCTATCGCTGCATGAAAGTGTCCGAAGTGTTGTAAAAGAAAAAGGTTGCAAGCTATCTAGAGCTTTTGATCAAACAAGACTGTTCGTTAACTATAAATACCATGGAGAAATGAAATCTAGCCTATTAGAAGGAAAAACAAAAGACAGTAAGATCGATGAAATTATTCGATACTTAACTGGTACTGGTAAATTATATCTTCGCAAAGATGAAGTAACGGGTGAGATTCGAGTTGATCACGATCCTGCGATGAAAAAATACGCTTTGTAGAATAAAAACCCTGCGACGCAGGGTTTTTTTTATTTGCCAAGCTTCTTGCGAATCGCCTGCAAGGTTCTGAGCTGTGCCGCCGCTTCTGCAAGCTGAGTAGCAGCGCGGGAGTAGTCGAAATCGCCACTCTGGTTTTCCAGTGCAATCTGAGCCTGACGTTGAGCTTCTGCCGCTGCGGCTTCATCTACATCATCAGCACGCAGTGCCGTATCAGCCAGCACTTTTACCTGCTTTGGCTGAACTTCCAGAAAGCCGCCGGATACATAAAACACCTCTTCTTCACCGTCCTGAGTCACCAGACGAATCGGACCCGGTTTCAGTTCAGTTAATAATGCAGCGTGCCCCGGAGTGATACCCAGATCACCGGCAGTACCTGTCGCAACGATCATTTCCACCAGTCCGGAAAAGATCTCCTGCTCAGCACTTACGATGTCGCAGTGTACGGTCGTTGCCATACTTGTGATCTCCTTGAAAGGCGGCGCTTGTTGCTTTATTTGAAAGTAACAAACGCCTGCCGGACTTACAGTGTCTTGGCTTTCTCTACCGCTTCTTCGATGGCACCAACCATGTAGAAGGCCTGCTCTGGCAGTGAGTCATAATCACCGGCAAGAATACCCTTGAAGCTGCGAATAGTATCTTTCAAAGACACGTAACGACCGGGAGTACTGTTAAATACTTCCGCTACGAAGAATGGCTGAGACAGGAAACGCTCAATTTTACGAGCGCGGGATACCACCAGCTTGTCATCTTCAGACAGTTCATCCATACCCAGAATGGCGATAATGTCTTTCAGTTCTTTATAGCGTTGCAGAACGGTTTGTACACCACGAGCCACTTCATAATGTTCCTGACCGATCACCAGCGGATCGAGCTGACGGGAAGAGGAATCCAGAGGGTCAATCGCAGGGTAAATCCCTTTAGAAGCGATATCACGACTCAATACCACGGTGGCATCAAGGTGCGAGAATGTGGTCGCAGGGGATGGGTCAGTCAGGTCATCCGCTGGTACATACACCGCCTGAATGGAGGTGATGGAACCGGTTTTGGTAGACGTAATACGCTCCTGCAGCACACCCATCTCTTCTGCCAGAGTTGGCTGATAACCTACCGCTGAAGGCATACGACCCAACAACGCAGATACTTCGGTACCCGCCAGAGTGTAACGATAGATGTTATCCACAAAGAAGAGTACGTCGCGACCTTCGTCACGGAATTTCTCAGCCATAGTCAGACCGGTAAGAGCAACACGCAGACGGTTTCCAGGTGGCTCGTTCATCTGACCGTAAACCAGAGATACTTTGTCAATTACATTCGAGTCAGTCATCTCGTGGTAGAAATCGTTACCTTCACGGGTACGCTCACCAACACCGGCAAATACCGAGAAACCTGAGTGCTCAATCGCAATGTTACGGATCAGCTCCATCATGTTAACGGTCTTACCAACACCGGCACCACCGAACAAACCCACCTTACCACCTTTAGCAAAAGGCGCGACCAGGTCGATCACTTTTACGCCGGTTTCCAACAGTTCGTTACTGTTGGATTGTTCAGCATACGTTGGTGGTTTACGGTGGATGGAAGCACGCTCTTCTTCACCGATTGGACCTTTTTCATCAATAGGGTTACCCAGTACATCCATAATCCGGCCGAGGGTTTTAGTACCCACTGGCACTTGAATAGGCGCACCGGTGTTGTCTACTGGTAAACCACGAGCCACACCTTCAGTGGAACCCATGGCAATGGAACGCACAACTCCGTCCCCTAACTGCTGCTGAACTTCCAGCACCAGCTCTTTGCCCTCGACATTCAGGGCATCATAAACCTTGGGCACATTGTCCCGTGGGAATTCGACGTCGATGACGGCGCCGATAATTTGTACGATACGACCGCTACTCATAGCCTTTCCTCACCTTCCTATTCTTTATACAGCCGCTGCGCCACTGACGATTTCAGACAGTTCCTGAGTAATGGCAGCCTGACGCGCCTTGTTGTAAACCAATTGCAGATCGTCAATCAGGTTACCGGCATTGTCGGTTGCACTCTTCATGGCAACCATACGGGCTGCCTGTTCACAGGCGTTATTTTCTACCACCGCCTGAAACACCTGAGATTCGATATAGCGTACCAATAGCCCATCAAGCAACTGTTTGGCATCCGGCTCGTACAGGTAATCCCAAGGGCGGTTCAGTGATTCATCATCGTCCGGAACCAAGGGTAACAGTTGCCGAACTTCAGGCGTCTGGGTCATGGTATTGACGAATTCATTGTTAACCACGAACAACCGGTCGATACGACCTTCATCGTAACTGTCCAACATCACTTTTACGCCGCCGATCAAATCTGCAATGTTGGGTGCATCACCAATATGAGTGAGTGCTGCCACTACATTACCGCCGTAGTTCCGGAAGAAGGAGACGGCTTTGCTGCCAATCAGGCAAAGATCGATCTCAACATTCTGATCTTTCCACTCAGACATGCTCTGAACGGTTTGCTTGAACAGGTTGATGTTCAGACCGCCACACAGGCCCCGGTCTGTGGATACAACAATATAACCCACCCGCTTGACGTCACGCTCAGTCATAAAGCTGTGTTTGTACTCAGCGTTTGCGTGGGCAACATGCCCTACCACCTGACGAATACGCTCGGCGTAGGGGCGGCTGGTTTCCATTCGCTCCTGAGCCTTACGCATTTTACTCGCCGCCACCATTTCCATGGCGCTGGTGATTTTTTGTGTACTTTTAATAGACCCTATCTGGGTCCTGATCTCTTTTGCGCCTGCCATTTTAAGTTCTCACCTCCACGTTGGCCTGCACGCTGTTGGCGGCGTTTTCCGGTTTTAAAAACCTTTTTTGTGGTAGGTCCGCTTCCCCCGAAGGGAGAAGCCGACGATGCGTCAGACGCATAAAACGATCAAGTTTAGAGGCTTTGGTCGTCTGTGTGGCAGCCTGTTCGGCTGCTCGTCGGCTTCACAGAAACCGACCTACCAAACTTCACCAAAACCAAAACACCACCAAACACAGCTTGCTTACCAGGTTTGTGTAGCTTTGAACTTCTCAATAACGGCCTTGAGGCTGGCTTCAATGTCACCGTCGTAAGCGCCGGTTTCATTGATTTTCGCCATCAGGTCGCTGTATTCAGAATTGGCAAAGCTCACCAGTGCCGCTTCAAAAGCACCGATCTTCTTCAGATCAACATCAGACAGGTGACCTTTTTCTGCAGCGAAGATAGACAGCGCCATTTCTGCAACCGACATACAGGCAAACTGGTTTTGCTTCATCAGTTCAGTCACACGCTGACCGTGTTCCAGCTGATTCCGGGTTGCTTCATCAAGGTCGGAGGCAAACTGAGCAAACGCCTGCAGTTCACGATACTGAGCCAGCGCCAGACGAATACCACCACCCAGTTTTTTGATGATCTTGGTTTGCGCAGAACCACCTACACGAGATACCGATACACCGGCGTTCATTGCAGGACGAATACCCGCATTAAACAGGTCGGTTTCCAGGAATATCTGACCATCGGTAATGGAGATTACGTTAGTCGGTACGAATGCCGATACGTCACCTGCCTGAGTTTCGATGATTGGCAAAGCAGTAAGAGAGCCGGTCTGACCTTTCACTTCACCGCCAGTAAACTGTTCAACGTAGTCTGCATTAACTCGTGCAGCACGCTCCAGCAGTCGGGAGTGGAGATAGAAGACGTCACCAGGATAAGCTTCACGACCCGGTGGACGACGCAGCAACAGGGAAATCTGACGATAAGCCCAGGCTTGTTTAGTCAAATCATCATAAACAATCAGAGCGTCTTCACCACGGTCACGGAAATATTCACCCATGGTGCAACCACCGAAAGGAGCAAGGAACTGCATTGCAGCAGGATCAGCCGCACCGGCTGCCACTACAATAGTGTGCTCCATCGCACCGTGCTCTTCGAGCTTACGCACCACGTTAGCAATAGTTGACTGCTTTTGACCAACGGCTACATAAATACATTTAACGCCAGTGCCTTTCTGATTGATGATGGCATCAATGGCCAGTGCAGACTTACCGGTCTGACGGTCACCGATGATCAACTCACGTTGACCCCGACCGATGGGCACCATGGCATCTACGGCTTTGTAGCCAGTCTGAACTGGCTCATCAACCGACTGACGGGCGATAACGCCAGGTGCAACTTTTTCGATAGGCGATGTTTCTGTGAAATCAACGGCCCCTTTACCGTCAATCGGATTACCCAGCGCATCAACCACACGGCCCAGCAAACCATTGCCGACCGGTACTTCAAGAATACGTCCGGTGCAATGAACAGTCTGACCTTCCGCCAGCTGACCATAATCACCCAGAACTACTGCACCTACGGAGTCACGCTCCAGGTTAAGTGCCATACCATAGACGCCACCGGGGAATTTGATCATCTCCCCGTACATCACATCGGCAAGGCCGTGAATACGAACGATACCGTCAGTGACACTGACGATGGTGCCCTCGTTCTGGGCTTCACTGGACACATCAAGCTGTTCAATTCTTGTCTTGATGATGTCACTGATCTCGGAAGGATTCAGTTGCTGCATAGCTTACCTGCCCAAATTTGCCGAAAAAATACAGTTTGCCAGTATCGTCTGAAAGATGTTTCATCAGGCTGGAAACTGTATTTTCATGGCTAATGCTTTTAATAGCTCAAGGCTGTTTACTAGCTCAAGGCTGTTTATTCTCAGGACATCATCGTGTCAGCCAGCTTTGTCAGCCGGGCTCTCAGGCTGCCATCTATAACCAGATCGCCTGCTTTGACAATGACGCCGCCTATTAAATCGCTGTCCACCTGAGTATTCAGTCTTACTGAACAACCCAGACGTGCTTTCATTTTCTCTGCCAGACTGCTCTGCTGTGCTTCTGTTAGCGGGAATGCAGAAGTGACGTCCACTTCCTGAGTTTTTTCTTCTTCCGCCTTCAGTTGTGCAAACAGCAGTTCGATGTCAGCCAATAAAGACAAACGTCTGTTATCAGACAGTGTCCGTACAAAATTCTCTGCGTGGCTATCCAGCTCTCCGTCACACAGGCTTAGAAAAACCTTTGCCTGTTGAGCACCGGATAAACCGGGGTTGTTCAGCATCTGCTGAACTTTGCCATCCTGAGAAACACTGGCGCAGAGAGAAAGCATTCTGGCCCAGTCATTCAGGGCTGATGCCTGACGAGCATATTCAAACGCTGCCCTGGCATAGGGACGAGCACATGTGGTTAGCTCCACTGCAGTTCCCCCTTATAGCTCTGCGGCCAGATTATCGACCAGCCGGCTGTTGGCTGCTTCATCCAGGTTTTCACCCAGAATTTTCTCAGCACCGGCCACTGCAAGGGCGGCCACCTGAGAACGAAGTGCTTCGCGGGCACGGTTCGTTTCCTGCTCGATTTCTGCCTGGGCAGCGGCTTTCAGGCGCTCACCTTCAGCACGAGCCTGATCTTTGGCTTCTTCGATAATCTGATTTGCGCGACGGTTTGCCTGCTCGATAATCTCTTGAGATTGTTCTTTAGCTTCGTTCAATTCCTGAGTCACACGCATTTGCGCCTGCTCAAGGTCAGAAGAAGCACGATCAGCGGCAGCCAAGCCATCAGCGATTTTTTTCTGACGATCGTTCAGAGCCTGCATCATCGGCGGCCATACATATTTCATGCAGAACCACACAAAGACGGCGAAGGCTATTGTCTGTCCGATCACAGTAGCATTGATATTCACGCCAACACCTCTTGCTTCAGTTAATGTCGTTTGCTCCGGTTACAGAGCCTTGGCGGTGTTCATTTGCTTTTTTACTGCGGACTGCTCGTTAGAACATGATGTCCGCAGATCTCAACAAAACACTCAGCCGGGCATTAACCTCTGCCTTAGTTCACCAGACCAATGAATGGGTTAGCGAAGGTGAAGAACAACGCAATACCTACTGCAATCATGGGTACCGCATCCAGCAGACCTGCAACGATGAACATTTTAGTTTGCAGCATTGGGGCGGTTTCTGGCTGACGGGCAACGCCTTCCAGAAATTTACCGCCGAGCAGACCAAAGCCAATCGCTGTTGCCAGTGCTGCCAGACCCAGCATTACTGCTACGCCGATTACAGTCAGACCAACTACCAGTTCCATATTTCCTCCCGACTCTTTTATGTCGTGTGATGGTGTGAGATAAACCAGTTTTAAAATTATTTACAGGATCAGTGATCTTCGTGCGCCATGCTCATATAAACAATGGTCAGGGTCATGAAGATGTAAGCCTGCAGGGTAATGACCAGAATATGGAACACCGCCCATCCAAAGTGCAGTGGTAGCTGCAGATACCCGATCAGAGCGATCAGAATAAACAGCAACTCACCTGCATACATGTTGCCGAACAGTCGCAGACCCAGTGAGATTGGCTTGGCAATCAGGGTGACGAATTCCAGCAGAAAGTTGAAAGGAATCAAAATCGCCTGGACGACTTTGTTTGAACTGTTGAAGGGGTGCAGTGTCAGCTCACCGATAAACCCACCAAAACCTTTCATTTTCACGGAATAGAACAGGATAAGGAGGAAGACACTAAACGACATTGCCAAAGTAATGTTCGGATCGGTAGAGGGAACGACCTTCATGAAAGGTAAACCAAGCATGGTCGAGAGACCGGGGATCCAATCAACCGGTACCAAATCCATCAGGTTCATTAGAAAGACCCAGACAAAAATAGTTAATGCCAGTGGTGCTATGAGTGGGCTCTTGCCGTGGAAGGTGTCCTTAACACTGCCGTCTACCATTTCTACAACCGTTTCAACGGCATTTTGCAGTTTGCCCGGTACACCTGAGGTCATATTTTTGGCAACGCTGCGGAACAGAATGACAAACACCAGACCCAGAGCAACAGACCAGAACATACTGTCCAGATTCACAGCCCAAAACCCCATGGCTTTTGCTTCTGCGGCGGTTTGGGCAATAGTCCATGTGGGTTCACTCAGAACCCCGATCGGGTCCCCATGAAAGTCCACGCGCTCGTAACCTGCCGGTAACTGACCAAAGGTCAGGTTTTGCAGGTGGTGCTGTATATATTGAGTAGCAGTAGTCGCCATGGCTCTTCCTGTACACCATCCGTTATTATTTCTGCCTTGCCGGTTACTTAATCAGCAAAGGCGTAAACCAGTTTGACACCAGAACTCCGGTAAAACCTCCAAACAGAGCCAGAGGTTCCAGTGGTTCTACGTTGGCAAAAACCAGGGTGAAGGCTGCTGCCGTCAGCAACAGCTTGCCAGCTTCACCTTTGTAAAATGAGTTTGTGATCAGTCTGGCTGACCGGGCACCACGGTGCTGAAATGCTCGCCAGACAAAATAGGTATTGGGTACGGCGTAACACAACCCGCCTAGCAGAGCAGAATAACCAACGACACTGCCCAATGGTTGCAGAACGATAAAAAACAGCAGACTGATTAACAACTGAGCAACCGGTACGCGATAAATACGTGGCTGCCGGAGATGCGTAAAACCAGTTTGGACTGTTTTTTCGTATCCCCTGATCATGACTTATTGCTTCCGGGCTTCTCTTTTAACATAAATCCGTCACCTGTATTTCATTTGCAGGCTTGGTTTGCCCGAGAGCTCTTTTCGGTTTAATACCTCTGGGCAATGCGTACATTACAGCCGAGATTAAGTGCTGGCCCGTTCGCCAAAACCACTCTGTTATTCGTTGCTAACCGCTGTTAACTTTTAGTGATTTCCGTCACCTCGGCGAGGGCAGTATATGGGTAATACTACCTACATTCAAGAGCATATTAAGCCTGATCATCAAAGCAGCAACTTGATAACAAGGCTTAGTTAGCGTCTGTAAGGCTCATGCCAGTTTAAAATAAAACGACAGAGGTTTTTTATCACAGGGCTTTGGTATTTTTTTCGATGCATTAGCAGGTAAAAATACCGCTTCATGTTGAGCCCGGCGATATCAATGGTACTCAATCCACCTTGCTTTATCGCCCTTCTGGCAGCCACTCGTGACATGCAACCAATACCCAGTCCATCACTCACTGCTTGCTTTACCGCTTCAGCCCTGTTCAAAGTCATGGCTACCGATGGGACACCAATACGACTGGCGATCACTTCATCAAAGAGCTCTCTGGTACCAGAACCCGATTCTCGCAACACCCACTTTTCGTCTGACAGGTCTTTTATTGATACGTTTTGCCGGTTTGCTAAAGGATGCGAAGGTTGGCAGATAATGACCAGCTCATCTTCACACCAGGTCGTTGATTCGATATCAGGATGAAGACAGGTGCCTTCTATCACGGCCATGTCGATTTCAAAATCCAGAATGCGTCGCTCAATGTTTCTGGTGTTTTCTATCACCAGCTCTGCACGAATGCCTAGATTTTCCTTCTGAAACTGAGCCAGCAATCCTGGCAGAATATTGTTCCCTACCGTTGAACTGGCATTAATCAGTAAAGCGCCTTCCTCATAACTCTTATCCAGTGCAAACTGTCTTTCTATTTCCTGCGCCCGATCAATAACCTCGCAGGCTTTGTGCATTAGTGCACGACCGGCGTCGTTAAGACTAAGACCAGCTCCCTGATGCCGATCAAACAAGGGTCCTAAATGTTTTTCCAGTTCTGATAACGCCATACTGGCAGCTGGCTGAGAGATATGCAGCGTTTCTGCCGCCCCGGTTACTCTGCCACACTGAGCCACTTCTCTGAAAATTTGCAGTTGTCTTAACGTGATGCGCATCTGATGTACTTCCAGCCCTGTTATTTGAAAGGCCTTTCCCTTCCCAATAGCAGTAAAAAATAATCGGTTGTTCGTTCAGATACGCAAATAGGTTATGCATCTGAACATGTTAACGCAACACTTATAAACTTATTTGATAACCACGCCAAGTTTTATTGATTATCTACAAGTATTTTAAGTATTTATAATCAAACCGTAGAGCTTATATGCCAATTCCCTGAATAAAATCATTGGACATAATCATGAAGAGCAATTCAATCAGCAGTTGGGTGGAACTGAAAAAACACACCAAAAACTTTGAAACTATTGTTAACTGCCAGCGCATTCTAAGAAAGCCTAAAGAGTGGGACAATATGGCAATCTTCTTCAAAGAAGCAGATAAGCACATCAAATAACACGCATTAGAAAATCAACCCCTTTATCTATCTCAGATAGACATGGTAGACGCAATAAGTGCATAGAGTCAGATACAACAAGATCACTTCTGATGCAATATAAGATGCAAGATTAATTCCATATTCATTTGAAAGGCTTCGGATCAAGAGAACACCCCCTACGACAAAAGATGCATAAGACACAAGATAATAATAAGCGTATCTTGAAGGTATTTCTTTATTTATTACATTAATTTCGTTGCCATACTCGCCAATTAATATTTTATCTTTGCCTCCCGATAATCCTGCATTAGAAAAAGCAGATATTGACAGTAACAAGCTTAAAAATAACAAGATCAAGCTATTTAAAATATTGTGCATAAGAATAATATTTTCCAAAAACGTCTCTCTCGTCTTAGAATCTCACATAACACAATTGAAATAACGTAGCACTAAAAAGTCATTTATCAAGCTCAGAAAATAGATTGGCAAAAAAAGTGAACAGGATTTTTAAAAAAGCGCAAAACTGCGTATTTCACTTTCAGAACAGAGCAATTACACTCATGTTCTTTCGCGAAAGCAGTAAGGAAGAAGAATATGTCTTCACATCAGGTATTTCATCTGGGCATTACCGAAAGCGACCTTCAGGGTGCCACTCTGGCGATTGTTCCCGGCGACCCGGCTCGTGTTGAGCGTATTGCTAAATTAATGGACAACCCGGTACACCTGAACAGTGTTCGGGAATACACCAGCTGGCGTGCAGAAATCAACAATACGTCAGTTATCGTATGCTCCACTGGTATCGGTGGCCCTTCTACATCCATTGCTGTTGAAGAACTGTCTCAGCTGGGTATCAGAACCTTCCTACGCGTTGGCACCACCGGAGCCATTCAGCCTTCTATCGAGCCAGGCAACATCATCGTGACAAATGGTTCTGTTCGACTGGATGGTGCCAGCACCCACTTTGCGCCAATGGAATTCCCAGCGGTTGCTCACTTTGACTGTACTCAGGCACTGGTTCAGGCTGCTCAGTCTTCTGAAGCCGATTACCATGTTGGCATTACCGCATCTTCCGACACTTTCTATCCGGGTCAAGAGCGTTACGATACCCGCACTGGCTATGTGAACAGAAAGTTCCGTGGCTCTATGGAAGAGTGGCAACATCTGGGCGTGCTCAACTATGAAATGGAATCTGCAACTCTGCTGACTATGTGTGCAGCTCTTGGCTTACGCGCTGGTTGTGTTGCTGCGGCTATTGTTAACAGAACCCGCGATGAAATTCCTGATGAATCCAAAATTGCCGGTAGCGAAGCAACTGCTGTGGGCATTGTTGTAAAAGCGGCTGAACTTCTGCTTAAGTAAGTTTTCTCCAAGACCCTCCTTCCGGAGGGTTTTCTTTTTCCAGCAGCCACTCAGTTTTCTCCTATGATTATCAGGCGCGATCAACAGGAGTTTTAATGATGAGTCACGATCTTTTACTAAAGGCAGTACAAGAGGCCAGCGCGCGCTGGCAAGATGCGTTTAACTCTGGCAATGCTGCTGCCTGTGCCGCTCAGTACGAAGTAACTGCTGTTATGCATGCTCGCCCTTTTGGCACGTTCATCGGAACCGCTGACATTCAGACGTTCTGGCAACAGCTGATGAATGATGGCTTTACCGATATCGAATACATTGATCCATTCATCAGCGTTGTGGATGACAGCTCTGCCATTCTCACATCTGATTGGACAATGAATAAGGCTGGCGGTGTTATTCTTAAAGAGCTTTGGGTTCTTCAGCCTGACGGCTCGGCAAAGTTACGGGAGGATGATTTTGAAGCTATTTCCTAAACTTCTTAACGGCTTTGCGTCTGAAGCAGTTTGTTCTGGGCCGGATAACCATCAAACACTTTCCCTGAAAATAACGTAACTCAAAACCCTGTTGATATTTTTTAATCAACAATAATATGCGGCAAAAAACGAGAGCTGTCTTTTGTGATCGCCGAGTTATCTTCCCGAATACCAATACCCGCTGCTCGATCACCGACAATCCAGCTACCAATCAACGTGTGGTTACCAGCAAACTGCGGCAATGGGTGATACTTTTGTAATATATAACCACTGTCGTCATAAGGACCATCGACAAACTCGGTTTGCTTGCCATTTTGTAGAATGCTGATGTTTGAACCTTCCCGAGAAAAGACCGGTTTTTTGACAATATGGCTGCCCAGATCATCACCCGGAGATTCATCCTCAAAGTAGCAAGGCAGAAGGTTCGGGTGCCCTCTGAACTCTTTCCAGAGTAGAGGTAGCATGGCTTTATTAGACAGAATGGATTTCCAGGCAGGTTCTATAAACAGGGTTTCGCTGCTAGGTATATGTTGCCCAAACTCTTCTTCAAACATGAACTCCCAGGGGTAGAGTTTGAACAGGGCGGGAATGGTCATATCCTTCAGATCGGTGAATTTACCTTCCGGACTCAGACCAATGTCTTCTATATAAATAAAGCGATTTTGCAGGCCCGCCTGTTGAGCACAATCACGAAAATACTCGACGGTACCAAAATCTTCTTCCGTATCCTTGCAGCAAGCAAAGTAGAGAGGCTGGTTGCCTACCCGCTGCTTTTTTAACACCACCAGCGCCTCAATCAACATTTCCTGAATAATGTTGAACTGGTCAGTCTCCAGAGGCAGGCGTTTCTCATCAATCATCTGTTCCAGCCAGAGCCACTGGAAAAAGGCGGACTCGTAAAGCGAGGTCGGAGTGTCGGCGTTGTACTCATAGAATTTGGCAGATGACTTTCCGTCGTAAGAAAAGTCCATTCGACCATAAAGGTGAGGATCAGCATTTAACCAGGAGTGCCTGATGTAATCCCAATAGGGTTCCGGAATCCGCAAACGCTGCATCATTTCTTCAGAGTGAACGGCTTTATCCACCAGCTGCAAACACATTTGATGAATTTCCGCCGTCGGGTCTTCCAGATCATTTTCTATCTGCTTTAGAGTAAAGCGATAGTAGGCAGATTCATCCCAGTAGGTATCACCATAGAGAGTGTGGAATCTGAAACCAAGAGACTCTGCCTGGCGCTGCCAGTTTTTTCGAGGTGCCGATTCTACCCGAAACATTTATCCACCCCAGGAGCCACGAGCGGCTGATTTTGAGCCAAACCCGCCACGCTTCATAGTCGTACTTTTCAGAGAAGGTTTAACAGACTTCTCTTTATCAGCAAACACCCTGCCCTGTTTATAACCTTTCCCCATACGCTCGTAGCTGGGTGTCCGATAATAGCCGCCGGAACCTAAATACAAAGGCAACACCATAAACGACGATGAACCAGAGCTGGCTCTGGACTGCTGCACCATAAAGCCTTCCAGCGTCGGGATGTACTCATTGGTGGATATTTGCTGGCACTGATTTTTAAAATCAGTCTCGCAGTCTTTCTCGTTTTTATATCTGGGAGCCTGAGCCAGATGCTCTGACCATGAGCGGTTGTAGTAATAGTTGCAGGCGTCTTTTTCCAAAACTCCGTCATTAACGCAACTCTCAACATCTTTATAAATAAGCGTGGTTTTATTGGATGAACTGCCACAGCCAGCCAATAAAAATGGGGTAACACCCATCAACGCCAGTTTTAATTTTTTGGATCGTTTCATTACTGACTCCGGCTTAATACGTCAAACAGGCGGCATTAAGCAAACCGGTAGCAATCGAAACAGCACCCAGAATAATGCCTGCCGCCATTTCATTATCAGCAATGCGCTCAGATATTTTTGGCATAGCGATGCGTACAGCGAAGAACGTCAACGCTTGTACGATCAGAGCCACCAGCCCCCAAAGTGCCATATCGAGCAGGTTAATGGAGTTTTCAATCACACTAGCTAAAGGCAATACAAATCCAATAAGACTACCAGCAAAAGCCACTGAAGCCGCAGGCTTGTTTTCCTTGATCAATGCCATTTCATCGTGCGGGGTCAGGCGGGTATAAACAAACGTATAGATACCAGTCAGCGCCAGACCTGTAGCAAAATAGGCAAGAAACAACGGCACACCGGCTAGATACTCAGTGATGGCAATCATTATTGAACTCCTGTTTTTTTTAACCGTTAAGCATACTCTTGACGGTGCTCGGTTGCATTTACATTATATCCATTGATGTCAGATCAAGATCAATGCCGAGACTAACTACAGCTGTGGCCTCATCTTCACTGGTAAATTCCAGTGATGAAAGCAGATATTCATAACGCTCACTTCCGGCAATGACCTGCTGGTACAGCATGGCCAGATGATCCACTTCATAACTGCCTTCTTCTTTGGTATGTACCACCTCTGTCAGCTTGACGGGTTCTATTCTGCCGGAGACCTCTTTATCCCAGACACGCTTATAAAGGGTATTTTCAAGAATAAACTCCGGTCGCCCGATAGTGCCACTGTCACTGACCCATAAATCAACGCCTCTCTGGCTGGTAATATTATGAGTCTGCTCAAACATAAACAGTTTGATGTCATCAATATTCTGAGTTTCATAGCCGCCGGTGCTGGAGATTTGGATAAACCCGTCATCTGCCGTATAAAAACGGCTGATCGCTGCGCCACCACCCAAATCAATAAAACCGACCGCTTCAATGGTTTGTGCACCTTCGGGAAGATTGAAGTGCAAATTATCTTTAATGAGCTGAAATGGTAGGAGATCAAGCAAAACGGCACCACCAAGACGCAAATTCAGTGGAGCAGGTAAAGCGTATTCTTCTTTTTTCTTTTTGAAAAAATCGAAAATCATGAGGGTGTCCCTGGTGTGGACAAGAAAAGGATCAGCTTCTCCCCTCGGGAGATACCTAAAGGGAACAAAAGCCGACCCGGGATACATTACTTCTGTTTAGCTTTCAGACGTTCGAGAACACTGTTGGCGCTGGCATCACCACTGGTAATACCGGCAGCCTTAAGCTTGCTTTGCAGATCATTCTCTGCGACATCGCCGGACATTTCACTGGCTGCTTCCATCTGTGCAGCACGCTCAGCCTGACGTTGTTTTATCCGCTCCAGAGATTCAGTAGCCGTCGCCATTTTAGAGTTAGCACCACTGTGACGAGCAGCCGTTGCCGCCTGAGCTTTTTGTACGGACTCTGTCGCCTTAACCGTATCGACCTGTTGTTTTAAACGACGTAGGTTGGCTTCTGCGTCAGTGATTGCTTTTTTCAGGCTGGTTACGCTGGCCGAAAAGCTGCTTTCCATTTCCTGCTCGGCAGTCAATTGAGCCTCATAGTCTGCAATTTTGGTGGCCACGTCGGTAGCCAGTGCTTCATCACCCTGTTCAAGAGCTTTGATCGCATAACCTTCGTACTCAGCAATTTTTTCTTTTAACTCGGCACACTTCTGGGAAGCCAACTTTTGCTTCGCCATGATATTAGCCAGTTGCGTTTTGGATTGCTGCAACTGACTACTGGCTTCACGGATTTCCTGATCCAGGATGCGCAGCGCATTGCTATCGGCAATGGCTTCACCAACTTCATTGGTGGCACCTTTCAGGGCGGTCATCACTTTGCTCCAGATACTCATATCTTGTTTCCTTTAATCCGTTTATTTATTGAGTTTTATTAAGCGACAGATTCTGTCTGCAGGTGCTCACCATAGGCTTCGGTGGCCTTAATGGCGTTGGCAGCCAATGTTTCAATTTCCTGAACAATATTCTGCAACAGAGAAGCAGAACTGAGTGCACCAAATATGGTGTAGTAATCAGTGCCATCAGGAAAGCGATCCAGACTGATCGTAGACAGAGGGAAAAGTTTGTGCGTTCTTAACACTTCGTCATTCAGGGCATTACCGTCTTTGACCATGGATAGCGGCCAGAGCACAGCATCTGCAATAATCTGCTCGCCGGATACCGTCATGTAAATGGGTAGATCACCAAACTCACCCATTACAATTTCAAGACAGGGTTCTGTGCCATCCACCAGCTCAATTCTGGCACAGCCACTGGTGAACAGAGGATCATTGACCAGTGCATTATGCAACGTCTGAATGGTCCAGATATCTTGCGCTTGAGTCATGGTTTTGCTCCCTGAGACTGGCTCAGTGTTTGTTAATCTCAACTCTCGCTCTACGTCCCGCAGTTGCCCGGCATGCTCTGGGAGTATCCAGACTTCCTTCTTTACCAGCCCCTGCTCACGCATTCTGGCGCGAAACTGGCGTTGGTAGTGGGCTGCGTTCTTTGGAGGAGCCATGTTTCTTCTCTCTGTTTTTCTGGCGAAAGCAATCGCCAAAATCTTACATGTAATAAGCTTACATGTAATATATAGGTGCAATGAAATATTTCAAGCACCAAGTTTGTAAAAATGCTTCAGCATCATGAGATGATTAGAGTTTTTAGCACAATAACCGATTATTTTGTTGATATCTCAATACCGGAAAGGAAAATGAGTGAGGTAAACAGACCCGGACAAGGAAGACCAGTAAACCTGCAAACGGGTTCTGCTGATAAACCTTTACGAGCGCCTCAAAAAACAACCCGTCATGAAGGGAGTCACAATATCCGGAAAGCAACCTGATCCTCATCTTGAACAGTTAACACCTGATCAGAGCTCCAGCATTGCTTTGCATGAAAGAAGTGCTGCTCTTATTAACGACGAACTCAAGAGGCATTACTTTAATAAGCATCGGGCTTTAGTGGACGATGCAACAGTAAACATCAATAGCATTCAAAATATTAGAAACAAACAAGACAAATTACTTAACCAGGCGCAAAGGCTTTATTTAGAAATAAAGAAACAGAATGCCATTCATCAGGCTATTGAATTATTAAATACCTCTCAAAATCATTGCAGCACCATGGAGATCAACCTTTATTTACCAGAAAAACCTTCACTGTGTTTCAGATCTGAAACATCGCCATATATCGTTAAAAAAGACTGCACGCACCGAAATATGGCAATCTATTCTGCTTCAGCAATCGCCACACCATTCACGGTTGTTCGACGATATCAGGGCGACAAAATACAACGACAGGAAAATCGCTTCCATACGGTTAAAGATGTGTACCGCTTGTATAAGAAACACTTTCTTGACGCCAGGGAGATATTCTATCTACTCGATCAACAAAATGACAAAAACGCTGAACGGCAGCTCAATACTATGAAGGCTATTGCCAGACTGGCGAAAGCGTCGTTTGGTCTGGATTACAAAGAGTTTGAATGCCTGACACAATCAACCGTTGTTGAGGATGATCGTTTCAAACTCAGTTTTTCAAAGCCATTGCATGAAAAAGAAAAAAAAACCACCAACCATTAGAGACTGGTGGTTTTCTCATCAAGAGGCGAGATCAGTTATTCAGATCAATCTGATAAACGGCAAATCCAGCTTCATCAACACCCACTTTCTGAACAGCGTAAGCGGAATTATTAGCTATGAACTGCTCAGCCTTTTCAGAAGATGCCGTTTCAAAGGTGATGTTCAGCTTCTTATCTGACTGGATTGGAGCCAAACGCCAGTTGTTATCTGCACTTGGAACAACCTTACCATGCTCTTTGGTTTGAGCAGCAATGTAGTTCGACAAGATAGTTCGGTTCTCGTCTGGAGATGCAAAGGCAACAAACTCATCGCCGGTACCGGCAAACTTTCCACCACCGTAGGCACGGTAGTTGTTTGTGGCAATAATGAAAGCCTGGTTATCCTGAATAGGCTTGCCCTGATAAGTCAGATTCACGACACGATGAACATCGTTAACAACCTGACCTTTATCGTTATAACGGGCAGGCTTGGTGACATCGATCTGATAATTAACGCCATCCATTACATCAAAGTTGTAAGTACGGAAATTATCCCAATCGAGTAAAGGCTGCTGCTCAGTGCTATTCACATCAATTTGTTTGAACTGACCCGCAGACCGCTCCAGCCATTCCCGAACTTCTTTGCCGGTCACTTTCAGAGCGACCAGAGTGTTTGGATAGAGGTACAGATCGGCAGCATTACGGAAAGTCAGTGTACCTGCTTCAACTTCGGTATAGTTAGCAGGATCATTCTTACGACCACCGGCTTTGAATGGCGCAGCAACGGACAGCACAGGAAGATCAGCCAGATCAGGATCACCCTGGATGAAGCGCTCTACATAATCTTTCTGAGCGTTGTTAACGATCTGTACGGTAGGATCATCCTGAACCAATGCCAGGAAGCTGTACATCACATCGGAGGATTCACCGATTGGCTGATTGACAAAATCACGGGTGCCTTTGTGTTCAGCTTTAATACTGTCAACAATTTCCAAATCCGCTTCTGCCAATGATTTGCCGGATGCACGATCAAACACAGCACGAGTACTAGACTGAGCAGAGACCACTTCCCACGAACCTTCGCTGTTATCCAGCGTCAGATCAACCATACCCACGTGGCTACCCCAGCGACCCGGCATAACCGCAGGCACGCCATTAATGGTGCCTTTTTCAATATCAATTCCAGGAATACCGGCAAACGCTTTAGCCGGGAATACCGCATGAGAGTGGCCAAACATGATCGCATCGATACCTTTCACTTCAGAAAGGTAATAAACAGAGTTTTCAGCCATCGCTTTGTAAGGCTCAGTACTCAGACCTGAGTGGGGAATAGCGATAACAATGTCTGCGCCCTGAGCTTTCATCTCTGGAACAAATTTCTTAGCAGCTTCCACAATATCACCAGCGATCACCTTACCTTCAAGGTTTTTGCGATCCCATTGCATGATCTGTGGTGGCACAAAGCCGATGTAGCCGACTTTTACGGTCTGCATCAGGCCATCAGAGTCTTTAAACTGCTGGTCTTTAATAATGAATGGTTTATAGAGATTTTTGCCTGTTTTGGTATCAATAACGTTGGCATTTACATAAGGGAATTGTGCATCATTGGTGGCTTCTTTCAGGAAGTCGAGACCATAGTTGAACTCGTGGTTACCAATGTTACCGACATCGTAGTCCAGCTGATTCATGGCTTTATAGGCAGGATGTACATCACCCGCTTTTAAACCTCTGGCTGCCATATAGTCGCCCATTGGCGAACCTTGAAGAAGGTCACCGTTATCGACAAGAACACTGTTTTCTACTTCCGCTCGCGCCTGTTTTACCAGTGTGGCAGCACGCGCCAGACCAAACTTCGCCGTCGGCTTATCCTTGTAATAGTCATAGTCCATGACATTGGTGTGAATGTCGGTAGTTTCGAGGATACGAAGATCAATCGTGGCCGAAAAAGCTGTGCCACTGATAGAAACGAGACTGGCCATAATAGCCGCAGAAAGTATTGATCGAGGAAAGCGCATAGGTAGGTTCTTTTTGTACATCTGTTTGAGTTTGTGCAGTATATGCTCAATTTATTACAGAAAGAACTGTCCTCGATCAAAAAAAGCACACAAAGTTATATCTATTTTCAGATACCCTGAAGACTGAGGCCTGCAGACAGTGTTTTGGTTATTAGATTTTCAACTATCCTCTATAAGTACAGCTTATTAGCTCTACGTTCCATCAGGTTGCAAATTTTCCATCTTCACATAGTTGTATCTCTATTGAATAGGCTTACCATGAAAGATCAAGAAGCCTTTAACTTCAGGCTGTGCGATATTCTGACATTTCTTATCCCGTCCCTGCTCGGTATTCTGTTATTTGTAACCCCGATTCGTTATGAAGGCGATGTTACGATTCCGGTCGCGGTTCTTGCTAAAATCCTGAAAGAGGCAATAGGGACTAATATTACTGGCATTATTACTGGCATCATTACTTTTACAGGCTTTATGACTCTGGTAGTCAAATTATTTGAGCCAGATTCTATAGAGCGTCATCCATTCCTACTGGGCTTATTTAAACCCAATCCATTGTGGATCATCATTCGTTTTCTTGGAATGACCTTTGTTCTTATTAGTTTTTTTAAGGTAGGGCCTGAAGCGATATGGTCTGAAGCCACGGGCGGAATGGTTCTTAATGATTTACTGCCAACCTTGTTTACCGTATTTATTTTTGCCGGCATCTTACTGCCACTGTTAATGGACTTCGGGCTTCTCGAGTTGATCGGTGCAATGATGACTAAAGTGATGCGCCCTCTGTTCAATCTGCCCGGGCGTTCTGCGGTTAATTGCATAGCATCCTGGCTAGGTGACGGCAGCGTAGGCATTTTAATGACAAGCAGGCAATATCAAACCGGGCATTACACACACAGAGAAGCAGCAATAATCGGAACCAATTTCTCAGCCGTTTCTATAACGTTTGCTCTGGTTGTTATTGCTCAAGTGGGACTGGAACACATGTTTGCTCCTTTTTACATGACTGTATGTGTGGCAGGCATCGTTGCAGCCATGATTGTTCCGAAATTACCACCACTATCCAACAAAAAAGACCTGCTCATTGATGGCAAATCCCGTAACAACCATAAAGATAAACACCCAGAACCACACAGTAGCTTCTCCTGGGGATTAAATATGGCCATAAAAAAAGCATCTATGGTTCAAAAGCCTTCAATTATTTTGGTCGATGGTCTGAAGAATGCCATTGACATGGTTTTTGGTGTACTACCGGCCATAATGTGCATTGGCTCACTAGCTTTGATGATCTCTGAATACACGCCAGTATTTGATTATTTCGGAATGCCATTTACCCCCTTGCTTGAACTGCTTCAAATTCCTGAAGCAGAAGCGGCTTCTAGAGCAGTGGTCATTGGATTTGCAGACATGTTTATCCCTTCTATTTTAGCGGCATCAATAGAAAGTGAAATGACACGGTTTGTTATCGCAGCTCTATCACTAACCCAACTTATTTACTTATCTGAGGTTGGAGCATTGCTACTAAGCAGCAAAATTCCTGTAACTTTATTAGAGTTGTTTTGTGTATTTATTCAGAGAACACTGATTACTCTGCCAATTATTGCCCTTATGACTCACCTTTTTTTCTGAGTGAGCCAATGGGCAACACATTGCTCTAAGAGGATTATATTTTTTCAGCAGCAACAACAGAGATTTCTACTATTGATATACGCCTTCACTATGCAACAATCTCATCAAGACAAGCATAGGCAGTGATTTCAGTCCAGAACTCACCGCAAGGAGAAATGCCTTTTGGGTTTTCAATGCCATACGGCCAATATGGCCTGATTTGAGAATACTCCACACCAGTTCAACAGGGTTCAGTTCTGCTGAGTAGCGCGGCAGCAGTTATATCAAGAAGCCGCTCTTCTTTCTTGAGATACTTCATGGCTTTCTTGGCACTGTGCGCGGAATGACCATCGGTTACGATTCTTACAAGGCGATCGTGGGATGCGACTATTTGCTTCAGAAACTTTATGAAAACATCGGCATTGAAGCGACCAGTAATCGTCTGTACGCATGTGCCTTTCACCACTAACAGCGGCGATCATGTTAATACCGAAGCCTGCGCCGCTTATATTCTGTATTATGAGTTAAGAATCAAAGCTCTAAAGGGTACAGAACTGAAGAAGGCTCAACCATCAACGGGATTACAAAACTCTGCAAAATTGCGGGTGATAAGGTGAAACCCACTAATCCTGTTGCACCTATAACAACCGCTATCATATGGTTAGCCACTTATATGTATTTTTTAATCTGCTCTGGATGAAGGCTGATAATCTGGAACGGCAAGCGATTAACAAACCTTAGCCCCCAATTCAGCAGGTTTATTGCTCTGTCTTTTATTCTTGCCACTGCAAATTCTCTCCTGGCTCTCAGATGAACATAGTTTTCATAGTTAGACTGATGGCTGGACATGTGGTCTGGCCGCTTATCATTTCGCGCCAGAGTCACCCCCAACTTAGTGGCGCAGATTAATCCATTATTCAGTGAACGGAAGTACGGTAATGCTGTTGCGCTGTCCCCAGCGAGAAAAATAGCTTTGTTGTCGCGGGTGGTATGAGCCACTTTCCGAGCCTGAAAGTAGGACAATGCATAGGGCGTGATTTCTTCGCTACCTATAACCCTGCTTTCTCCCATTGATGCTTTCAGATCCTGAAGCAAGCAAATTTTATTTTGCAATGACTTTTTAACCATAGGCAGTTTAGCCGCATTTTTGAGCCTGAAACCAGCATCAAACAGTTGTTCATATTCTTTCTTGTTGATAAAGAAGTCCATGGTTACCATGCAATTCCCTTGCTCGTCTGGTTTACTGATATGTTCATCAACCTGCGACCCGATAACCTTGGCCGCTGGATAAGCAGCTCTGAACCAGTTCCTCCAGCTTTTACCTAAAGGGCAGGAAGAACCATTGACTTTATAACGTACACGAACACGATGCTGCATTTCCCGCCGCAAAGAAAATTCATTATTCTGATCAGTGTCAGACAATTCACTTAAATTAACATCCTCATTTGATCCAAGAATGGCCTTACGCATTTTAGAATGCGCTCCATCAGCGCCAACCAGCTGATCAAAATGTACTGTTTCCCCATTTTTCAGCTTGATACTACTACTCCCGACCTTAACTACTTCTGCACCATAATTATTCACTGAAATGTTAAGGTTTTCTGCAACTTTCAGCAGGCTGTTCTCCAGCTCATGGCAAGCTATACGTCCACGGTTTTCCTTTATTTTTTTCTTAAGTGCAACCAGCCCGGGCGTCATTTTCGCACCACTGAAGCTACCAATATCCAGACGGACAGTATGCGTGCGCTTATATTCAGAGTATTTATCAAACATCTCGATATCGGCCTCAGGGTTGTTCAGCTTGTGCTGTATCGCCCCCCATAGCCCAACGGGGCCAGCTCCAACAAAGACCGTTTTTATATGTCGTTGTCCAATTGGCTTTGGACCCCTGGAAAGGTACTCAGAGACTTCCCCGGCTATGTAGCAAAAGTTCTGGTAGGCATAAGTGATAAACCTCACCGGTAACCAGTCAATAGTACCGGTATCACGGCTATTGTCCTGGTGAAGTCGTTTTTGTCCAAGAGTAGGCTGTGTTGTCAGCTCTGAGTCGTTTGTTGTTCTGATGCTACTAATCATGGCTGCATCCCTGTTTTAACCACTGTTGAAGCGATAGTAGAAAACAATTTGAAGAGTTTGTATGACAGGGGTGTCAGTGAAACTAACAGATAGCAAAAAGCCCGACAGATTTCTCTATCGGGCTTTTGTTGGCTCTACATAAAAAACCCTGACCGCATAAACGATCAGGGTTTTGTATTTAATGCTTGACGATGACCTACTCTCACATGAGGAAACCCCACACTACCATCGGCGATGTGTCATTTCACTGCTGAGTTCGGGATGGAATCAGGTGGTTCTAACACTCTATGGTCGTCAAGCTAATTGGGTATGGAATCCAATACTCGCTTTAATGTCAGCAATCTACGATTGCCGACCTGCGATTTAAGCTTTAATTCTTGCTACACACTCTACTAGCGTATGGCTACGACCTCCAGGGATGGAGGAAGTACTGAAAATCGTATGGAACGATTTCACGTAAATCATTTTGGCGTTATATGGTCAAGCCTCTCGAGTCATTAGTACGGGTTAGCTCAATGCCTCACAACACTTACACACCCCGCCTATCAACGTCATAGTCTTTAACGGCTCTTTAGGAGACTTTAAGTCTCAGGGAAGTCTCATCTTGAAGGGGGCTTCCCGCTTAGATGCTTTCAGCGGTTATCCCGTCCGAACATAGCTACCAGGCAATGCGTCTGGCGACACAACCCGAACACCAGTGGTCCGTCCACTCCGGTCCTCTCGTACTAGGAGCAGCTCTTCTCAAACTTCCAACGTCCACGGCAGATAGGGACCGAACTGTCTCACGACGTTCTAAACCCAGCTCGCGTACCACTTTAAATGGCGAACAGCCATACCCTTGGGACCGGCTTCAGCCCCAGGATGTGATGAGCCGACATCGAGGTGCCAAACACCGCCGTCGATGTGAACTCTTGGGCGGTATCAGCCTGTTATCCCCGGAGTACCTTTTATCCGTTGAGCGATGGCCCTTCCATTCAGAACCACCGGATCACTAAGACCTACTTTCGTACCTGCTCGACATGTACGTCTCGCAGTCAAGCTGGCTTGTGCCTTTACACTAACCGCACGATGTCCGACCGTGCTTAGCCAACCTTCGTGCTCCTCCGTTACTCTTTGGGAGGAGACCGCCCCAGTCAAACTACCCACCACACAATGTCCTCGATCCCGATCAGGGACCTGAGTTAGAACCTCAATACTGCCAGGGTGGTATTTCAAGATTGGCTCCACGCATACTGGCGTACACGCTTCAAAGCCTCCCACCTATCCTACACAAGCAACATCAAGATCCACTGTGAAGCTGTAGTAAAGGTTCACGGGGTCTTTCCGTCTAGCCGCGGATACACTGCATCTTAACAGCGATTTCAATTTCACTGAGTCCTGGGTGGAGACAGCGTGGCCATCGTTACGCCATTCGTGCAGGTCGGAACTTACCCGACAAGGAATTTCGCTACCTTAGGACCGTTATAGTTACGGCCGCCGTTTACTCGGGCTTCGATCAAGAGCTTCTCCGAAGATAACCCCATCAATTAACCTTCGAGCACCGGGCAGGCGTCACACCATATACGTCCACTTTCGTGTTTGCATAGTGCTGTGTTTTTAATAAACAGTCGCAGCCACCTGGTATCTTCGACCAGTCCCAGCTTAGGAAGCAAGTTCCATCACCAGAACCGGCGCACCTTCTCCCGAAGTTACGGTGCCATTTTGCCTAGTTCCTTCACCCAGGTTCTCTCAAGCGCCTTGGTATTCTCTACCTGACCACCTGTGTCGGTTTGGGGTACGGTCCCTTTTGACCTGATGCTTAGAAGTTTTTCCTGGAAGCATGGCATCAATCACTTCTGTTCCTTGGAACATCGTCATCAATTCTCGGCTTTGAGGATCCGGATTTGCCTGAATCCCCAGCCTACTATCTTAAACGCGGACAACCATCGCCGCGCTGACCTAGCCTTCTCCGTCACTCCATCGCAGTCAAAGGGGGTACAGGAATATTAACCTGTTTCCCATCGATTACGTCTTTCGACCTCACCTTAGGGGCCGACTCACCCTGCGCCGATTAGCGTTGCGCAGGAAACCTTGGTCTTCCGGCGAGGGAGGATCTCACTCCCTTTATCGTTACTCATGTCAGCATTCGCACTTCTGATACGTCCAGCATGCCTCCCGGCACACCTTCTACCGCTTACAGAACGCTCCTCTACCGCTCAG
>CBDAQW010000033.1:0-231110 GCA_965199185.1 Endozoicomonas sp.
AACCGCCGACCCTCTGCTTGTAAGGCAGATGCTCTCGCCCAGCTGAGCTAATCACCCTGATTTATTTTTTTAGGAAAATATAACCTTTGCTTTCTCTTTTACTCTGTTAAGGCGTAAAAGAATGGCGGACCGGACGGGACTCGAACCCGCGACCTTCCGGCGTGAACAGGGCCGGCATTCTAACCAACTGAACTACCGGTCCCGCTGCTGTTTTTCATATCGGTTGATATGAAGTCACGCATTTTCCAACAGGAAATTGGTGGGTGATGACGGGATCGAACCAGCCGACCCTCTGCTTGTAAGGCAGATTGCTCTCTCCAGCTGAGCCTAATCACCCTGATTCATTTTTTAAGGAAATATAACCTTGGTTTTTTCTTTTATCTGCTTTAAAAGCAAAAAGAATGGCGGACCGGACGGGACTCGAACCCGCGACCTCCGGCGTGACAGGCCGGCATTCTAACCAACTGAACTACCGGTCCGCTGCTGTTTCATATCAGTTGATATGAAGTCACGCATTTTCCAACAAGGAAATTGGTGGGTGATGACGGGATCGAACCGCCGACCCTCTGCTTGTAAGGCAGATGCTCTCCCAGCTGAGCTAATCACCCTGAATATTTTTTAAGGAAATACTACCTTGAAGCCAAAGATAAATGGCGGACCGGACGGGACTCGAACCCGCGACCTCCGGCGTGACAGGCCGGCATTCTAACCAACTGAACTACCGGTCCGCAAATGTCTTTGTAGTTAAGCATGCCGAACATCAGCAGTACTTTTCTGTCGGCATCAACAATGCCAGCGAGAGCAAACTTTAACAGAAGCTTTACTCAGTTCAAGTTACGGAAAACACCGATAACTCAATGTCATTCTTCTCTTTATGAGAAAAAATGGCGGACCGGACGGGACTCGAACCCGCGACCTCCGGCGTGACAGGCCGGCATTCTAACCAACTGAACTACCGGTCCGCTGATGTTTCATATCAGTTGATATGAAGTCACGCATTTTCCAACAGGAAATTGGTGGGTGATGACGGGATCGAACCGCCGACCCTCTGCTTGTAAGGCAGATGCTCTCCCAGCTGAGCTAATCACCCTTAGCGGTAAAAGAAGCATTCGCCTCTCAAACAACGCCGCGAATTATAAGCAGCTAACCGCTTGATACGCAACCACCTTTAGATATTTTTTTTATAAGAACAGAATTTCCTTTTATGCAATAGTTTTTTACAAAGATACGCTGCAAACCAACTCTGTTAATATCTCCGCTTTATTATGCATCTGGGAAATGCCATGTGGTTTAAGAATCTGATTCTTTATCGTTTTACCCAGTCTTTTCAGCTTTCTGTTGAGGAGCTGGAAGACAAACTGAAGCAAAAACGCTTTAAGAGTTGCGGCAGCCAGGATATCAGCACCTACGGCTGGGTTCCGCCGTTGGGCAAACACAGCGACAGCCTTACCCATAGCGCCAACGGATTTATTATGGTGACGGCGCGTAAAGAAGAAAAAATTCTGCCCGCCAGTGTTATTCGTGATGCTCTGGAAGAAAAGATAGAGCTGATTGAACAGGAACAGGATCGTCAGGTTTTCAGTAAAGAGAAAAAAGCCCTGAAAGATGACATTATGATGGAGCTGCTGCCTAAAGCATTTACCCGCAGCCATAATGTGTTTGCTTATATTGATCCCACCGACGGCTGGATGGTGGTCGATGCATCTTCTTTTAAGAAAGCAGAAGAGCTGACCAGTTGCTTACGTGAATGCCTTGGTAGCCTGCCGATCATTAACCCACCCCTGAAAAATATGCCTTCTTTCTATATGACCGACTGGCTCGCCCAAAAGCAACCTTTACCGACAGGACTGGCATTTGGCGAAGAATGCGAGCTACGTGAACCTGGAGACGATGGTGGTCAGGTAAAAGTCAGCAAGCAGGAGTTGATATCAGAAGAAACGGATGTGCATCTTGAAGCGGGCAAACAGGTGAGTAAGTTAGCGTTAACCTGGGATGACGCACTGACGTTTGTACTTGGTGATGATCTGGTCATTCGTAAACTGAAGTTCACTGATGTGATTCAGGACAAACTGGATGAGGTAGACGCAGACTCAGCCGCTGAGCAGTTTGATGCCGACTTTGCGGTGATGACTGCCACACAGCAGCAATTTATCAAAGAATTGATTGATGCACTGGGCGGGTTAAACGCTGAGACTGCATAGGTTAGCTTTCGCCCTAAGGGCAGATACCCATAGAGCAAAAGAGGTAGCCATCAAACCGGCTTCCCTGAAAATTAGAGAGCTCGCAGCGCTTCAATACGCTTATCCAGTGGTGGGTGGCTGGTAAACATGGCCGCCAGTCCACTACGGACACCACTGCGAATACCAAATGCCGTCATGGTGGCTGGCATGGCGCTGGGAGCTTCATATTCAGCGCGCAAGCGCTCCAAGGCAGAGATCATATCGTTACGGCTTGCCAGCTTCGCACCGGCCTGATCAGCACGAAATTCACGCTGGCGAGAGAACCACATAACAATGGCGCTGGCGAGAAAACCAAGAATAATTTCGGCAATAAATGAAGTGATGTAAAAACCAATACCAACACCTCCTTCGTCATCGTCACGGCGCAGAAAACTGTCCACGGCATAGCCAATAATTCGGGCAAAGAACATGACAAATGTATTCACTACCCCCTGAATCAACGACAGTGTAACCATATCGCCATTAGCTACATGACCAATTTCGTGCCCAATAACCGCACGGGCTTCATTAGGGCTGAAGCGATCCAGCAAGCCTTCACTGACCGCCACCAGAGACGAATTTTTGTTCCAGCCGGTCGCAAACGCATTAGCTTCAGGAGAAGGAAAAAGCCCCACGTCAGGCATGCCAATACCGGCTTTTTCCGATAGCTCACGAACCGTATCGACCAGCCATTGTTCACGACGGTTGGCTGGTTGTTTAATAATCTGTGTACCTGTGCCCATCTTTGCCATTGTTTTGGACAGGAGCAGAGAAACAAAGGAGCCAGCAAAACCGAATACGGCACAGAATACCAACAGCGACCCGAGATTCAATCCGGAGCCGTCAAGATAGCTGCCGACCCCGAGAATATTCAGTGTAATGCTGGCCAGTGCAATAACTGCCAGGTTGGTGGCCAGGAACAGGAAGATTCTCTTCATATTGGTGGTATGCCTCATTATTGTGATATCAGATAACCGTTTATATGCTGCCGAAAAGTGCAACTTTCAACCACATTGAACAAATATTTACATTGATAAGCAATATGAAAGATGCCGGCAAGAAAGCACTATGTACCCTGTGTTTATCGACGGATGCTGCGCAGGCACATCAACAAGTTCACCTTTTGGCAGGCTGCTAAGAACCAAAAAATGTTCTTACACTCTGATTGATCGTACTGGTGCTGCCATTGTTAACCGCCTTGCGCAGTTGCCACGCCAGAGTTGCCCGTTTTTCCGTCAGAGTGTCGGGTGTTGCCGGATCTTTTTCTGATAGTAGCCCAGACTGACTGAGACGCAGAAAACTCTTTTCTGTCAGAACTGCCTGATCCAATGCGTTCTGATGCACCCGATCCTGATAACGAAGATACCCTTCTTCCGCAAGCCAGAGTAGGGTGTCAAAACAGGCCTGATGCCGACGAACAGGAATACCATATTCATCGACCCCTGAATCACTGGTGATATCATCCACATACAGAGTGGTCAGCCGAGGAAAAACGTTATAAAGCAGTGACAGCGCTTTGCCACAATCATGATAAAACTCGTCAATATGTATATCAGCCACGATATCAGAATTCCGTCGGATGAATGATTCAGGTCAGTTATCGGCAATAGAGGGAGGTTGGAAAGTCCGGAACATCCGGACCCTGAATGAGGCTTATTGTTTATAGCGACTCAGGAAGCGTTCCAGACGACTGATTACTATTTCAATATCCTCCACTCTTGGCAGAGTAACAATGCGTAGATGATCCGGCTCAGGCCAGTTAAAGGCGGTACCTTGTACCAGCAATATTTTCTCCTGTACGACCAGATCATGTACCAACTTTTCATCGTCATGAATGGGGTATATTTTGGGATCCAGTTTCGGAAATACGTAAAGCGCACCTTTCGGACGGACACAACTGATTCCGTGAATCTGATCCAGCATATCGCAAGCTTTGTTACGCTGTTCCAGCAGGCGACCACCGGGAAGAAGCAGGTCATTAATACTCTGATAACCACCTAATGCCGTCTGAATTGCATGTTGTGAAGGTACATTGGCACACAGTCGCATGGAGGCGAGCATTTCCAGACCTTCAAGATAGCCTTTCGCGAGATGCAGGGGACCGGAAGTGACCATCCACCCGGCACGGAAACCAGCTACACGATAAGATTTTGATAATCCGTTAAAGCTAATGACGACCACATCATCCGCCAGAGATGCCAGGGCGGTGTGCTCGGCTCCGTCGTACAAAATTTTGTCGTATATTTCATCCGCAAAAATAATCAGATTGTGTTCCCGTGCCAACTGAATAATGTCTTTCAGTATGTCATCGGAATAGACGGCACCTGTTGGGTTATTGGGGTTGATGACGACAATGCCACGGGTTTTGGATGTAATTTTACTGCGGATATCTTCAATATCCGGATTCCAGTCCGATTGCTGATCTTTGCGATAATGAACCGCACGACCTCCAGAGAGATTGACCGCTGCGGTCCAGAGTGGGTAATCCGGTGCCGGAATTAGCATTTCATCGCCATTATTCAACAACGCCTGCATCGCCATCACCACCAGCTCGCTGACGCCATTGCCGATAATGATATCTTCAATGGAAATATCCGGAAATTGCTTCTGCTGGCAATATTGCATGATCGCCTTGCGGGCAGAAAAAAGCCCCTTGGACTCGCAGTAACCTTGTGACAATGGCAGGTTACGAATCATGTCCTGAATGATTTCTTCAGGGGCTTCAAAACCAAAGGCCGCCGGATTACCGGTGTTCAGCTTAATAACCCGTTGGCCATCTTCTTCCAGGCGTCTCGCTTCCTGCAATACAGGGCCTCGTATGTCATAGCAAACGTTTTCCAGCTTGTACGATTTATCAATTTCCTTCATGGGAGATTATCCAGTCATATCTGCTCGCCTGCATTATGAAGGCAAGCGATGGGAGATGCATCCTCTGTTAGAGGAATACCCTGAGTCAGCGACAAAAAAAAGACAAAACAGTTCCAGAATCAGAAGAATAGTGCTTTTATTGAGTTCATCGTGAAATGCGGATGTTGATTGAAAATCATGAAAATTCAGAAATCTGATACTCAGTGGCGAGACCAGCTATCCGATGAACAATATCGTGTTTGCCGAAAAAAGGGGACCGAGCGCCCATTCACTGGTGAGTATAACTTTTTTGAAAAAGACGGCACCTTTCATTGTATTTGCTGTGGGCAGTCGCTGTTTGATTCTTCGGTAAAATTTGACGCAGGCTGCGGTTGGCCGAGTTTTTATGATGTACAGGATTCGCAGAACGTTCTGTTATGCAAAGACCTGAGCCTTGGTATGGAAAGAATCGAAGTGATGTGTTCTGGTTGCGAAGCCCATCTCGGGCATGTTTTTCCCGATGGACCTGAACCGACGGGGTTAAGATACTGCATCAACTCCGTATCCATGAAATTTCTTGACAGAAAAAAATAGCAGGCAGTTCGCCCTTGAGTTTATCCATTCGGGCAGAGTAGGCTTTGTGTTATGAATCGCAAAAGTGAAGCAGCATTATGACAGATATTATTACAAGTGCTCGTGACTACTTACTGGCCCCCGGCAATATTGGTGATAACGAGCTGAACCGGGTACTGGATACTATTCTTGGCCACAATATTGATGCCGCCGATCTTTATTTTCAGTCTCAACGACATGAGTCATGGGTACTGGAAGACAGCATGGTCAAGGAAGGCAGTTTTAACGTAGACCGGGGCGTGGGCGTTCGGGCTATTAGTGGAGAGAAAACTGGCTTCGCCTATTCCAATGAAATTATTCTTCCGGCTCTTGAGCACGCTGCCGGTGCCGCCCGCAGTATTGCCAGAGCCGGGCAACAACATCAGGTTCAGGCTTGGCAGCATAGTCAGCCACTGGCGCTTTATGGCACTCAAAGCCCACTGGATTCACTGTCGAAAGAAGATAAAGTCAGCCTATTAAAAGCGATTGATCAGGAAGCACGCAAAGCAGACCCCTGCATCAAGAAAGTCACCGTCAGTCTTTCAGGCGTTCACGAAGTGGTGATGGTGGCGGCTTCTGATGGCACTCTGGCCGCTGACATCCGCCCACTGGTACGTTTGAATGTCAGTGTTATTGCTGAACGAGATGGCCGTATAGAGCGGGGTTCTGCTGGTGGCGGGGGGCGTGGAGACTATCAGCAGTTTGTTTTAGAAGATACTGGTTTGCAATACGCCCGCAAAGCGGCAAAGCAGGCGATGATCAATCTTGAAGCAGTGGCAGCACCTGCGGGTGTGATGCCGGTCGTCTTAAGTGCAGGCTGGTCTGGTGTATTGTTGCACGAGGCGGTAGGACATGGACTGGAAGGTGACTTCAACCGCAAAGGTTCTTCTGCCTTTGCCGGGCGTATCGGCGAGCAAGTAGCTTCTTCCCTGTGTACAGTGGTGGATGACGGCACTTTGTCCGGTCGCCGCGGTTCTCTTAATATGGACGATGAAGGCGTTGCTACTGAAAGCACCGTTCTGATTGAAAACGGGATACTGAAGGGCTACATGCAGGATAAAATGAATGCTCGCTTGATGGGTGTTAGCTCAACGGGTAACGGGCGGCGGGAATCTTACGCTCACCTACCTATGCCGAGAATGACCAATACCTACATGCTACCTGGCGCTCATGACCCTGAAGAAATTATTGCCAGTGTGGATAAAGGTATCTATGTCGCCAATATGGGAGGAGGTCAAGTCGATATCACGTCTGGAAAATTTGTGTTTTCAACCAGCGAGGCCTACTTGATTGAAAACGGTAAGAAAACTCATCCTGTCAAAGGTGCAACGCTGATTGGTAATGGTCCTGACGTCATGAATCAGGTGTCCATGGTGGGTTCTGATCTTGAGCTGGATCCGGGTATTGGTGTTTGCGGCAAGGATGGTCAGTCAGTGCCTGTTGGCGTAGGTCAGCCAACCCTCAAAATTGATCAGATTACGGTGGGCGGTACGGCTTAATCAATAAAATCGAACACTAAACGATATACTCTCTTGAATACTGACCAATTATTCAAGAGAGACTGCGATGAAACCAGAGAGCATCACTGACCGCTTTTTCCCACCTTCTAATCCGGAGGTGATACCCACTCCTGGTATCATCAAAACATTCTTTCGCGGTTTCAGCAGCACTGTCACTCCCTATGAACCAGACAATCGTTTTCTGCAGGTTGATCGCGTTGAATCAGCACCTGGCGACAAGCTCTCAGACAGATCGGTTAAGCCGGTTAAGCCAGAGCAACCTCTATCACTGCCTGAAAATGCCCTTTCGGCAACAGCGTCCACCAACTCTCTTGATAGCGGTTATGATACTTCGGATGAAACCTTGCCCTTCCAGGAGAACCATTTTGAGCGGGTTATGCCTGCAGAAAACTACGAACATGTCGATGGACAGCGTGTTTTTGTGTCGGGTTTGTCACTTATTGATCAACTGAAAAATAATTATATAGGCTTCAAAGTAAACCCGGAGAACCTGGAAATATTGAGAAGCAATCTTTATACCTTTGGTATTGGCCGAATGAATAACGAACCAAAGGATAATTATTTACGACGAGTTGATCAGGCTATCGGGCAAACCTTTGAAACAGCCAGTCTATTTCAGACAGCACATTTTGAATCACTGAAATTAATGCTTCGTCCTCCTGAAATCCTGGCACAATGCATCGCAACACAACCGCTGACCGATATCGATGATGCCATAAAATGGTTTGATGCCTGCAGGCATTACCTGGTGGAAGGTGAAGGACAGGAATTGCTTGAGGTCTTTGGTTTCAAACAAAAAACAGCATTGAAGGATATTTTACCTGCTTTGCAGCAAAGGCATCTCAACACTAACTTTCTTGATATGTTGAATATACTGCAAACACCAAGTAAAGATGCGACCCCCACTAAAACGAATCTTTTAGAGGACGCTGCTGCCAATCACAATTTTAAATTACTGAAAGGTACCAAAGAGATCACCACCACCTACACTAAACCGTTAGAAAGATGTCTGATAGTGCTTGAGAATATGGATAAGTATTATCAGGCTTTTAGAATGAGTATTAATAATATCTATGCAGCAAACCCAACCAGCCAGATGGAAAGGCAAAGCCAAATGGTGGATAAGGCCGTTGATAAAACCAAATCAGCCATAGATTGCATGCAACACACTCTGATGATTAAAGGTTTAATCGAGCAATATGGCCCACAGGGCGACTTTCCTTTCAGTTATCAGCATACCGTTCTGCTGGATAAAGATGGATATGTCCGCTGGAACAGTGATACTACTCAATTCAGAGCAGGACGCAGGGATACACTTGAACTTCAGTCTGTCAGTTGGCCCGAACTGGATCAAGGCGTTTAAATCTAAATTCAGCAGCTGGACGCTTGAATTTCTCTATTGACTACAGAAATTAAGGCTTTGCCAGGCGTTCTCGAATCACCTTTTGGGTGAGTTGGTAGAACGCTCTGTGGTTTCCTGAAAAATGTCAGAGCCCTCCGTTGTGTTGCTCCATTTGCCAAGGGCTGCGGCTATTGGCTGCATGACGCGTCTTGCTGAAAATGCTGAAATTTTCCAGAAAATCTACATCTAACTGCTGAATTTAGGTTGAAAAAACTGGCCAGACAGAGCCAAGAACTGGATTCTTCAAGCTATTGCAGGTGGACTCTGGCTGACAGACTGACAATCACAACAGTGTAATCCACGCCAGCACCGCAGCAATAACAAAAGCAATGATCAACATTCGTTCAATGGAAAACATATTATGAAACAGCACTAATGAGGGAACAGTGTTGCCTTATACCATCTGAATTGGCACTCAATAATTGATCGAAATCATATTCTGAGTTCGGTATTCACCGATGAGCCGCAGTAAATGACAGCATTCTATCGAGTGGCTTAAGCGCCTGTTCACGCACCGCTTCGGAAACCTCAATTCTATTGCCTGCATTTGAAGCCGTCAGACACTCTTCCAGGGCATCCAGTGTATTCATAGCCATCCATGGGCAATGCGCACAACTCTTACAGGTAGCCCCCTTTCCGGCCGTCGGTGCTTCAATAAACGTCTTATCGGGCGATGCCTGTTGCATTTTGTAGAAAATACCTCGATCAGTAGCAACAATAAATTGTTGCTGAGGCATTTCTTTGGAGGCGTTCAGCAACTGGCTGGTTGAACCAACTACATCGGCCATTTGCACTACTGAGTCGGGTGATTCGGGGTGCACCAAAACAACAGCATCCGGATATACTGCTTTTAAATCCTCAATGCCTTTGGCCTTGAATTCTTCATGGACAATACAACTACCCTGCCAGAGCAGCATATCGGCGCCAGTCTGTTTCTGAATATAACCGCCCAAAAAGCGATCAGGCCCCCAGATGATTTTCTTGCCCTGAGAGTCAAGATGATCAACGATTTCCAGCGCACAGCTTGAAGTGACCACCCAGTCTGCCATCGCCTTAACGGCTGCAGACGTATTAGCATAGACGACAATCTCACGATCCGGGTGCTGACGACAGAAAGCCGTAAACTCATCAACAGGACAACCCAGATCCAGAGAGCACTCTGCCTCCAGTGTTGGCATAACGACCTGTTTATCGGGGCTGAGTATTTTTGCACTTTCTCCCATAAAACGCACACCGGCAACGACCAGCTGTTCGGCTTCATGACGAGTACCAAAGCGCGCCATTTCCAGTGAGTCACCAACAAAACCATGGGTTTCTTCAGCCAGCTCTTGCACGACAGCTTCTGTATAATAATGTGCAATCAGAACGCTGTTAGTCTCTTTAAGCAGTTGCCGTATCCTGGCTTTCTGTTCTTCAATCCTTCCGGACTCAATAACCACCTCAGTTGAACTGCGAAGGTGACTGTATTTATCTTGATTTTCCATAACAGCAGTCATAGCAAAAGCTCTGTGGAATAACACATATCAAAACGACAGATACGGTATTCTTCATTATCCGGATCATGAAATTTGGCTGAACAGTGTACCACAGAAAGTAAAAAGCGCGAGAAACGCAGAGAACCGGCAAAAAAGAAGAGAGAGATGGTGGGTCGTGAAGGATTCGAACCTTCGACCAATTGGTTAAAAGCCAACTGCTCTACCAACTGAGCTAACGACCCGACGAGCAAAAATTATACGCCTGAATAAAGGCATTACAAGCCCCGTCGAGTAAGCAATCTCATCAGTGATCAAGGTCACTTTGATATCGGGTAGGGTCTGATAAGCCGGCTTCCTGAAAACCTTTCATCCGGTAATGGCAACTGTCGCAATGACCACAGGCCCGGCCTTGTTCATCAGCCTGATAACAGGAAATAGTGATACCATACTCAACCCCTAACCGGCTTCCTTCTTTGATTACCTCGGCTTTTGACATGTCCAGCAGAGGTGCCTGAATACGAAAGCAGTCACCTTCAACACCAGCTTTTGTTGCCAGATTAGCCATTGCCTCAAAAGCCTGAATATATTCAGGACGACAATCAGGGTAGCCTGAATAATCAATGTTATTGGCACCGATAAATATATCCCTCGCTCCAAGCACTTCAGCCCAGCCTAAGGCCAGTGAAAGAAACAGAGTATTTCTGGCGGGCACGTAGGTTTGGGGAATACCGCTAGCACCATAATCCGGAACATCGATCGTATTATCCGTTAATGCAGACCCGCCAATAGTTTGTAAATCGAGCTGAATAATTTTATGGCTTTTAGCTTCCATTAACGCAGAGAGCTCTTTTGATGCCTCTAGCTCAGAGCGATGTCTTTGACCATAGTCAAAACTCATAGTGTGGCATTCGAAACCGTTTGATTGTGCAATAGCCAATACCGTTGCGGAATCGAGACCACCCGATAAAAGTATGACGGCTTTTTTATTCATATTTTAAACACCGGGTTTATCGCCCCATATAAACTTGTGCAGTTGCATCTGAAACCGCACAGACAAATTATCTTCAAGAATCCAGTTCGCCAATTTCTCTGGCTCTAACTCACCGAAGACTGGCGAGAACAAGACATCCGATACTCGCACAGACAGATTGAATTGAATCAATTTGGACACCGACCAATCATAATCATTGCGATCAGCCAGAACAAACTTTACCTGATCATGCTCGTTAAGATATTGGACGTTACTGAAACGGTTTTTCTCAACCTCTTCTGAAGCAGGCGGTTTAAAATCAACAACCTTAACAATCCGTTGATCAACGCCCGAAATATCGAGTGCACCACTGGTTTCCAGAGACACCTCGTAGCCACAATCCGCCAGTTCTGACAATAGTCGCAAACAGCCCGGTTGCGCCAGTGGTTCACCGCCAGAGACCGTCACGTATTGAGGGTGATAACTATCCACCTGGTTGAGAATCTCTTTTATGGATAGAGTTTTTCCTCCTTGGAAGGCGTATTCGGTATCACACCAACGACAGCGCAGTGGGCACCCGGTAAGGCGGATGAATACAGTGGGTAGCCCACTCGTTCGGGTTTCCCCCTGTAGGGAATAAAAGATTTCAGTAACTCTTAAATTATCGAACACAAGCGAACACTCTGACCTTGATGGCAGCTCAGAGTGTAGTCCAAAATCGGACAGATAATATCGGGTCAATTACGTTGAAGACTGCGAAGGTAGCTATCAGAAAGCCTGCCGGCAGCGGTGCCCGGATACTGGTTTATCACTGATTGAAGCGTTTCTTTGGCTTTGGCCTTATCACCTAACAGGTCATAAACCCTACCCAGCTTGTAGGTTGCGTCCGGTACTTTTGAGCTTTTCGGGAAATCGGCCAGAACCTGCTGAAAAGATATTTTGGCTCCTGCATATTGCCCCTGAGCCATTTGGACTTCACCCAGCCAATAGTGCGCATTGTCAGCAAAATCACCTTTCGGGTATTGCTCAAGCTGTTGTTTCAGGGCTTTACTGGCTTCATCAAACTGCTTATCTCTGATCAGCTGGAAGGCGGCCTGGTAGTTTTTTTCTTCTGCTTCCAACGCGGCTTTATCGGTGGTTTTATCAATGGCTTTATTAATAGCATGTTGCTCATTCGCCGTTGAAGTCGATATCACCGTAGAATCTGGTTCTGAGATAGTTGTTGTCCGTGGTGCTACCACTGGCTGCACATTACGGGTGTTACTGCGTTGGGTGAGTCGTTCATCAAGATCCAGATAACGATCTCGACCTTCCTGACGCAGTTGGTTAATCTGGAACTGTTGCTCTTCAAACTGGCCACGAAGCTCCATAATTTCCTGGCGCAACTGCTCCATAGTATTCAGAAGGTAAGCGGTTCCTGTTGCCTCGGTATTATTGGAAGAAGATACCGCTGATTGCTCCAAAACGTGAGATGCCTCGACGGATGATGAAACATAACGATCAATAGGCTGTGAGTCCACAACAGGCACAGAAGCAGCCGAAACCGGTAAGGCGATCATCATGCCAGACAGTAATGAATGGCCAAGGTAGTGGCGGGTAAATTTGGTCAACGCTGAACCCTTCATCCTCATTCCATCAGATTCCCTGAAAACAAAAAATGCAGTGCTCATTAATAATAACAAGAATAAACACTGCATTTTGATTTGATAAGCTATTATTACCGGCTTCAGCCACCGATATCACAATAATTTATCAGTTCATTACGATAACAGCACGGCGGTTCATTGCCCAGGCTGCCTCAGTGTGAGCCGGATCCAGTGGTTTTTCAAAGCCAAAGCTGATCACTTCAATACGGCCAGCAGAAACGCCCTTGGCAACCAGGTAGTTTTTCACGGCATTAGCACGACGCTCACCCAGTGCCAGGTTGTATGTGCGGGTACCGCGCTCATCGGTATTACCCTGAATCACAATTGACCTGTTGTTACCTTCGCTGGAGTTCAGGTAAGCCGCATGTACGTCCAGCGCCTTGTAATCACCTTCATGTAGCTTGGAGCTGTCAAATGGGAAGTGATAAGTCTTCTTATCCAACAGCATCTCTACCTGCTCAGCCGTAGCATCAACACCATTATCCAGAACGGCCTGTACCGCAGGATCCAGAATGGGTTGCACTTCAACAAAGACTTCTTCCTGAATAACCGGAGTTAACACCTCTTCAGAGGTGTTAACAGATGAAGTGCTCTCACCACCGGTGGAAGCACAGCCCGCCAGCCAGAGGGCGGAAGCAGCCAGAGCGGCAGCCTTTACTACGTTGGCAAATTGCATTTCAGACTCCAATTGTTCTATAAGGGTTCATTTCTTTTTGCAGTACACTAACAGAACTGAGATGACTCGACTACCCTGCATGTCAAGGGTTTCAGCATATTTCAACGAAATGGTCAAACCAAACTATTAGCTCTCAGTTCTCTGCTATTCGTCAAAAGATGTCTATCTCAAGTCAACAGCAGGCCCCCAAACGGGCTCACGAACATCGCCAGTAGTTGAAGGCAACCGGTATTTTACCCGACCATCTGCTGAAACAATACCTAGCTCACCATTTTTGCCGCCCTGGACTGCATAAATCAACCGGCGACCACCCGGAGCAATACTAGGTGAATCTTCCAACTTGGCAGAAGTCAGCATACGCAGACGACCTGTATCCAGATCAAGAACAGCAATATTAAAATCCGTCGCACCATCACCTTTATGCACAACCGCCAGCGACTTACCATCCGGGAATACTTTAGCGCGAGCATTAAAACGCCCCTGGAATGTCAGGCGGCGAGGCTTACCAACGGCAACGGTTTTGCCGTCACTGGTTCTTTGTACATTTTGCTGATAAATCTGTGCACTGCCACCCCGGGAAGAGGTGTACACGATACTTTTACCGTCAGGCATCCAGTCCGGCTCGGTATCAATGGCATAATGAGTGGTAATCTTGCTGAGTTTACTGGTGGCCAGATCCAGCACAAACACATCGGGGTTGCCGTCTTTTGACAATACTAATGCCAGCGATTTCCCATCTGGAGACCAGGCCGGTGAATTATTAAGCCCTTTAAAGTTGGTCAGTTTGCGTCGTTTACCCGTTGCCAGTTCCTGCAAATAAATAGCCGGTCGGCCAGTTTCAAAAGAAACGTAAGCCACTCTTTTACCATCGGGTGACCAGCTAGGTGACAGGATAGGCTCTTGAGAACTGAATACTTTACGTGCTCGTTTGCCATCCGCATCGGCATAGTTCAGCTGATAATCAGTACGGCTGGTGTTGTAGCGTTGTGCAGTGACGTAAAGAATGCGTGTTGAGAAATCGCCTTTAAGGCCGGTGATCTTGTGGTATACCGCATCGCTGATTTTATGAGCCATACTGCGTAGCTGATTCTCCATACCGGTAAACCCACCGGTGGCGATACGTGTCTGACGAATAATGTCGTATAACTGATAATTAAGAGTATAAACCTGCCCCTTTTTGGAAACCTGACCTGTGACCAGATAGGAAGTACCCAGTACTTTCCAGTCGCGAAACACAACTTCCGTTTCCTGAGAAGGAAAACCAAGCATGTTCTTTCTTGCCATAGGCTGGAAGTAGCCACTCAGTAACAGGTCGTTATCCACTATTGCCGCAAGATCTTCCGGCAGAATTTTCTCGCCATTCCAGCTAAAGGGAGAGATCCCGATGGAAACCGCTTTGTCGTTTCCCTGGGTAACCTCTATCGTTAATTCTGCCTGCACCAGCTGAGCCATCAGCATCAGGTAGAACAAAGAAATAAGTTTCAGTAGTTGCTTCATCTCACCAGATCCTCTGGCCTGAACCGAATAGTAATTCGCCGGAAGAATTTATCAAAAATGCGTCGATCAAGTTGTTTGAACTCAGGAAAAGGCGCTGCATTTTTAACAGCTTGCATCACCGAGCGATCAAACTCATCATTGCCACTACCCTGCACAAGGGTAATGTCCAGCAAGTCTCCAAAAGGAGACAAACCGATCCTTACTTCCGCCACCATATTGTTACGCGCACTGGGCGGACGATTCCAGTACTGCGATGATAGACTCTTAATTAATGCACTGTATTGAGCCACCTGCTGTTGCTCAAACTCAGCTTCTGCAGCCGCTTGCATCTCTTGCTGTTGTTGCTCTCTTGCTAGTCTGTCGAGCATTTCCTGCTTTTTCCGACGAGCTTCTTCCTGTTTACGACGCTGATCTTCCTGTTTTTGCTTACGCTCAGCCAGACGACGAGCCTCTTCTTTTTTACGCGCCTTTTCTTCCGCTTCTTTTTTACGTTTCAGTGCCAATTCCTGCTGACGTTTCTGTTCTCTCTTTCTTGCCGCTGCTTTTTTACCGGCTTCTTCTTGCTTGCGTTTCTGTTCTGCTGCCCGTTTTCTCTGCACCTGGCGATCTACTGATGGTTTAGGTGCAGGTTTGGTTTTTGGCAACTCCACCAATGCCGCATTGATGTGCACTGGTGGGGCAATTTTCAGAGTTTTATGTTTATCCCAGCCAATCACCAATACGGCAAACAGAATACCGTGCAAAACCAGAGACAATACGACAGGGAAGCTATATCCGTGAATCAGGGCAGAACGAATTTTCTGCAACTGTTGCTTCATTTACTTCCCTTCCAGAGCCGCCGGATCAGTAATCAGTCCGACATTAGTCACTCCGACTCCCTGAATACCCGCCATCAGTTGAATAACAGAGCCATAAGCCACATTAGTGTCACCTTTGATCAATACTTTGGTGCCAGGCTTGGCGGCGATGACTTTGTTCACTTTCTCAGTGATAGAAGACAACTCTATGGCTTTCTCCCGGTCTGAACCCAGATCAATAAAATAGTCACCGCTCTGTTTCACGGAAATAATCAGTATTTCCTGATCTTCTGGCATGGGAATGGCGTCACTGGTCGTCTTTGGCAAGTCTACATTGATACCCTGAGTCAACATAGGGGCACTGATCATAAACGCCACCAGTAACACCATCATGATGTCGATAAACGGCACCATGTTGATGTCTGACATAGGCTTGCGACGTGATTTTATACGAGCCATAAATCCTCTGTGCCCTGTCAGGTTCGACTGTGAACCTTGCGATGAAGGATGCTGGAAAACTCATCCGCAAAGGTTTCATAGTTGGACATCAACGCATCCAGCCGGGAATTATAACGGTTAAAGGCAACCACCGCAGGAATAGCTGCAACAAGACCTACAGCGGTGGTCATCAATGCTTCGGCAATACCCGGCGCCACCGTTGCCAGTGTCGGCTGCTGAATAACAGCCAGACCACGGAAGGAGTTCATAATACCAACAACGGTTCCGAACAGTCCTATATAAGGGCAGGTAGAACCAACGCTGGCCAGAAAAGGAAGGTGGGTTTCCAGCTTCTCCTGTTCTCTGGAAATGGCGACACGCATAGCGCGCTGCGTACCTTCCATCACCGCATCAGGATCAGCTGTGCCCTGGTTACGCAGGCGGGTAAATTCCCGAAATCCTGATTTGAATATCTGCTCCAGTCCGGAGTCCGGATTTTCATTAACCTGCACTTCTTTGTAAAGTTGAGTCAGGTCCATTCCAGACCAGAAACGGTCTTCAAACTCGAGCATGGCTTGCCGTGTATTACGCAGCAATAACCCTCTCTGGATAATCATTACCCAGGATACAATAGAAACCGCCACCAACATAAACAACACCAGCAGGACAATCCAGCTGGCATTGCCAATCAGCGACCATATGGACATGCTATCAGTCACTGAAACCTCTCTTATCTCAGGATGAACAGGAAATGAATCGATGATAACACCAAATCCAGACTATTTTACGAGTCTCTTTTTAAGCCTTACCAGTACTTAAACAGAGATCGTCGGGTATTTTTACAGGTCGCAGTGTCTCAGGATGAACACAGGCAATCATAAAACGCCCCTCACAAAGTAACTCATCATCCCGATAAATCTGTTGATTAAACTGCAGCCTTACTTTGCTTTTAAGCTCCGTTTCAACGGTCACTTGCAGTAGATCATCCAGTTTGGCAGGACGGCGATATTCCATCGAACAATCAGTCACAACAAACATGCGCCCCTGTTCCATTAACACCTGCTGCTCAAAACCGAAGTGCCGAAGATATTCGGTACGGGCACGCTCCATAAATTTCAAATAATTTACATAGTAAACAATGCCGCCGGCATCGGTATCCTCATAGTAAATGCGTACGGGAAATTTGAAGACACTGGTCTTTTGTTCTGACACAAGACAGCCCATGTTCCTATAAATACGTTAAAGAATTATGAAATGCGGGTATTCAACATCATTCCGCTGAATGATCCAGCCCAAAGTGTAAGTAAGCCATTTTAGTTAACATACGTCCTCTGGGCGTGCGCATGATGAAGCCCTGTTGAATCAGGTAAGGCTCCAGCACATCTTCAATGGTATCCCGCTCTTCACTGATGGCCGCAGCAAGGCTCTCTACGCCCACCGGACCTCCGTCAAACTTTTCAATCATGGCCAGCAACAGGCGTCGGTCCATATGATCGAAACCACTGGCATCGACATCAAGCATATTTAATGCTGCATCTGCAATGTCACGGGAGACGATGCCGTTGTTTTTCACTTCAGCGTAATCCCGAACCCGACGCAGCAGCCGGTTAGCAATCCGGGGTGTACCCCTTGAGCGCCTGGCGATTTCGTGAGCGCCGTGCTCATCCATTGTTACGCCGAGAATACCGGCAGAGCGCAGAACAATAGAACTCAAATCCTGAATATTGTAGAACTCAAGACGCTGGACAATGCCAAATCGATCTCGTAGAGGTGATGTTAGCAAGCCGGCCCGGGTGGTTGCACCCACCAGCGTAAAAGGCGGCAAATCCAGTTTGATGGAACGGGCAGCAGGGCCTTCACCAATCATGATATCCAATTGGTAATCTTCCATTGCCGGATAAAGAACTTCTTCGACGGCAGGGCTAAGGCGATGGATTTCATCAATAAACAACACATCATTAGGCTCAAGATTGGTGAGCAGTGCCGCAAGATCGCCTGCTTTTTCGAGTACCGGTCCTGATGTTGTGCGGATATTGCTATTCATTTCATTGGCGAGAATATGCGACAGCGTGGTTTTACCCAGACCCGGAGGTCCGAAGATGAGCGTATGGTCCAGCGCATCGCCACGCATTCGGGCCGCCTGGATAAAAATCGCCATTTGCTCCCTGACCCTGGGCTGCCCGACATAATCTTCCAGACGAACCGGGCGAATGGCCCGGTCCTGAACTTCTTCCACTGGCCGTTCCTGGGCCGAAATCAAACGATCTGCTTCTAACATGACAAAGCCTGTTTAGTGACTCCTACAGACTATCATGGACTCTCATTACCGTGCATCTGTGGAGGCTGTGGTACACATTCAACTTTCTGAAAACGCATTGTCAGCATGTCCTTCGGGCATATCGACGCAACTCAAGACCGAAATTGACAAACCTCAAAGCATACTTTTTAATGCCAGACGAATCAGCTCTTCGCTGCTCATGCCATCGCTATAGATTTTGCTGATAATTTTGCTGGCATCCTGAGGCTTGTATCCCAGCGCTACTAATGCACCAACGGCTTCCTGCTCAATATCTTTGTTTTGCTGTGCAGCCAGTTGTCCCAGCGGCGTGCCCGCCAGACCGTCATTAACTGTGGCTGTTTCCCACTGAGATAACTTGTCTTTGAGTTCAATAATCAGACGCTCAGCGGTTTTTTTTCCAACGCCGGGCAGTTTGACCAGTGTAGAACTGTCGCCATCATGCACACAGCGAACAAAATCATTGGCCTCAATGCCAGACAAAATGGTCAAACCTAACTTTGGCCCTACCCCATTGATTTTAATCAGCGTGCGAAACAGCTGGCGCTCTCGGGCATCACTAAATCCATAAAGCAGTTGAGCATCTTCCCGCACCACAAAATGGGTATAAAGGATTACCTCTGTTCCGGCTTCAGGCAATTTGTAGAAAACTGACATGGGCGCCTCAATTTCATACCCAAGGCCACCTGCCTCTATCAACAGATGAGGCGGCTGTTTTTCGACCAGCGTACCGCGAATTCTTCCAATCATTGTGCAATGACACCTTTACTAACCAATTTGTTAGCTCTGCTAACAGAGTGTGACTAAAAACTGAACCTGGCATTGGTTACTCGCTCTAACCTAGGTATTTTTTCAGAAGCATCTGGAGACGTAAGCATTCATGCTACAGTTAAGAACCCTGTTCGGGGATATTTGGCGCTATCTGCCATTAGCAGGTCTTGCCAATGAATACCATCCCTGTACTGAAGGTGGTGTTATTCCAGTTCCGTTCATCCAGGCTCAGAAAACCATCATTCAATCTATGTCAGTAAAAAACAGGGATAAGCACGCTCTGGAGCCCCCAAAATTAAGCTTTGCCGTATATCTCAGGCAACACAGTTCAATACCCGTTCGTGATCGGGCGCTGGTCTGCCTGCGCAGTGCTCACCTTTGCAAAACCCGGCATCTCATGCCACAGGTTGCCGCAATGGCGCTGGACCACGGCGTGCTAGCCAGCGATATTCAGTTGATATCCAGCGGTCGCTTAGCACCGGGCTGGAGTCGCTGGGATCACACATTGATCTGTACTGTTGATGATATTTTTAAACATCAGGCCATCAGTGCCAAGCTGTGGCGTATCCTGATAAAAAAATACACAGTGAGTCAGATTTTAGACTTGATCCTGTGTTCTGCCTCTTTCCATCTTTGCATTTAGCGCGTTAACAGGCGACGGTTGCGTTTCCCGGTTACACCCGCCATGCGAATCAGGCTCGCCCTGGTATGGGAGTGACATAACGCCACAGCAAGCGCATCGGCAGCATCTGCCTGAGGCGTGCTGTCCAGCTTCAGGATAGATTGCACCATATGCTGAACCTGTGATTTTTCCGCAGAACCTTTGCCAACCACGGCCTGCTTTACCTGTCGGGCTGAATATTCAGATACCTCCAGCCCCTGATTCATTGCCGCAACAATAGCGGCACCACGCGCCTGACCCAGCTTCAGAGCGGAGTCGGCATTTCGGGACATAAACACCTGCTCAATGCCCACACTCTGAGGCATGTAAAGCTCAATCACTTGATTGATTCCATCGAATACTTGCTGCAAACGCTCAGGCAAAGTTCCATCCTTGATTCGGATACAACCGGAAGCAACATAATTGGTTTTGTTGCCAATTTCTTCAATAATACCGTAACCGGTGATCCGTGAACCGGGGTCGATACCCAGCAGAATAGCCATTCTCTGACTGTCTCACTCTTCCATAGAATCTTCAGAATACTGTATGCCCATACAATATTCCAGAACTGTTCTACCGGATTTATTCCTACTGTTTCATTGGTTTACAAATCACGCACAGGGGTTTACCAAAATCCGCTACGAGATAATCTCCTCAATGCATATCCTCTCTATAACTAATGACTCCTGATAGACAGGCTATAAATTCTACGGATACTGACATGCTTATGAGCGATCAATTTAAAACCCTGTTAACCATTACCGGAGCCATTATCGTCCTGTTTGTCATTGCTCTTCTTATCAACCTCTGACCCAGCTAACGCTATCGTTATCCTTCGGATCTCTGTACACGACAATTTTCATAAAGCTTTACTCAGCCTAGCCTCAAAGAAGAGCGATATTATCTTGATAAACTCATTGATCCATGTGTCAAAATGATCAAGGATTCGCTGTAGGTGATCCAAACCCGCCCGAAGCAGAGTCTGCGCTTTTCTTCCATGGTTTTTAATCTTGATGGGATGTTCTTCATTGACATATTCACCGGTCTTGTAGCTCTAGCCAAAAGCCAGAGCCAATACAGATAACAAAGGCAACCCGATGTGTGACTTTTAATTTCAACATGGCTATCTATGCCACGTGGATCCCGTACAGTCCCTGTACGGGATGACAGCAGAGTGCACAAAACTTTTACTAGCTGTCATTCTGTACAGGGAGTGTACAGAACCCATAAGCCATGGATTGGCAACCTACGAGATAAAAGTCACACATCGGGTAAAGGCATTAATTTTATTGCTGGCCGCCTGGTACTTTCAAAAATTTTTCGATGGTATGAAGATGGCTTTGGTGGAGAGAAGGGTTTCAGATTGAGTTACTGGAACATGTTGATACGCCCCTGAAGGAGCGTATTAAGTCCTATCGGGGGCGTATCAGTTATCATTATAACCGGGAACTGAATGAGTTCAGGGAGTGAAGTTAATTACCTGAACTACGCCGTCATCAATGCTGTTGACTATCTTGCCAAGGTTTCCGGAATCAACGGTCTGACTCGCTTCATGCTCATAAGGCGAGCGCTCGCCAGAGCGATCAATGGTCAGGCTGGTAAAATCAAACAGCGATGTATCAGCCATTTGCGAAGGTGCAATATTCTGCATAGCTGTGAAAATAGATTCAATACGGCTTGGATGTTTTTTCTCCCATTCTGCCAGCATGGACTTAATGTTCTGACGTTGTAGATTCTCCTGAGAACCGCAGAGGTTGCAGGGAATAATCGGGAATTCTAGAATCTTCGCAAAGCGTGCAATATCTTTCTCCCGACAATAAGCCAGAGGTCGAATCACTATATTTCGACCGTCGTCAGAGCGCAGCTTGGGTGGCATTGATGACAGACGGGAACCGTAGAACATGTTGAGGAACATCGTTTCTACAATGTCATCTTTGTGATGACCCAGAGCGATTTTGGTGGCACCAATATCTTCAGCAAAAGCGTACAAAGTGCCCCGGCGCAGACGCGAACATAAGCCACAGGTGGTTTTGCCTTCGGGGATTTTTTCTTTGACCACTGAATAAGTATCACGATTAATGATGTGGTAGGGCACACCTACCTTATCCAGATATTCCGGCAAGATATGCTCCGGAAATCCCGGTTGTTTCTGATCCAGATTCACAGCGACCAGCTCAAACTGAATAGGTGCGCTTTTCTGTAGGCTCATCAGAATATGCAGCATGGCATAACTGTCTTTACCTCCGGATAGGCACACCATGACTTTGTCGCCATCTTCAATCATATTGAAATCTTCAATAGCGCGACCGGTAAAACGACGCAGCTTTTTCTGCAGCTTGTTAAAACTGTACTTTTCAGAGCCAGTCAGGGTATCCAGAGTCATAGTTGATAGTGCTGATTGTAAGTGGAAAGGGGGGAATTATATCTGCAGGTTATCAATCCACCAACTCAGTGCTTATGACTATAGTTTTTGGAGTTGCAGACATTGACCGAGATCATTGGCAAGACCGTGATTCTAATCCTAATATGAAGTTAGCTTTTTTTCTCAAATGAAAAAATGTGTGACAATAAAAAAGGCAAATAAAGGATGTTGCTGCCCTGATACTGCATATCAACCATCTTCAAGAAGAACAATAGTAATAACACCGTTAGCTCGAGGGAATATCAAATGGCTGATCATGAAAAGATGCAATCCTGGCTACTGACTCGTCGGGATGAGTTGAACGAACGCCTTGGTAATATCAAGCGTGATGTGACGCGCAAGAATAGTGCAGACTGGTCTGAGCAGGCGCAGGAGCGAGAAAATGATGAAGTTATTGATGCGCTAGGCAATGAAGCCACGATTGAGCTTAATAAAGTTAATCGTGCTCTCGATCGAATGAAAGAGGGAGAATACGGCGTTTGTCAGAGCTGTGGTGCTGATATTCCGGAAGGTCGTCTTGAAATCATGCCTTACGCTGATATGTGTGTTCGCTGTGCCGAAGCTCAGGGTGACTAATTACATGGATTTGGCAGCGGTTGATGTTTTATTGATTTGGGTTTCTGATGGTGCAGTATCAATCAGCAACTGCTGATAACTGTCTACAAAGCTTTCAAGGCTGCCTGGGCAGCGACTGTGGAAGTGCTTCTGCCAGATTTTAGCCAGAGCCATGGTGTCCTGAGGATTAACCTGTTTTATATTGATGCCGGTTCGGTAATAAATCAGCCAGGCAATGGCGGTGGAGTAAGCTAGATTGGTCGCCAGCTCATGATGGGGGTGAGATAGAAATTCCCGCTGACTGGCAAGCCCCCTTACCACACTGGAGAGTTCAAATTTTGGTGCCAGAAAGTGATCCCAGATATTCCGGTGCATTCGTGGTGATATCTGATAAATCCCTAGTGCCTTGGTATTGGCAGGTTTAAGGTGGAAGCCCAGTCCGGACTCTCTGGCGGCAGTACCGAGCAACAGGTTCTCTGCTGACAAACTCCACATGCCCATATGTTTGAGTGTTGGGCGAACGACATAGTGACGTAATTCTCCGGCGCAGATGCCCATGTTGCTCAGTTCCTTCTGAATAAAAAAAGGCTGTTCGTTTCCAAACAGCCTGTTACAAATTATCGTATCTTCCCTGACAAACTGTAGGTGTTAATCGCCATCAAATTCGCACAGTGTGTAAGTAGGAATGCCGGCTTTGTTCAGTATTTCTGAACCTTTCAGGTCTGGTAGATCAATAATGGCGGCGGCTTCTACGGTTACAGCACCCGCCTGGCGAATCAACTGATCGGCTGCGAGCAAAGTGCCGCCGGTGGCGATCAGGTCATCAACCAGCAAAATACGGTCCCCTTTATTCATGGTGTCGGCATGCACTTCGAGAGTAGCGGAACCGTACTCAAGGTCGTACTCCTGAGACAAGGTTTTGTAAGGCAGCTTGCCTTTTTTCCGGAATAGAACCAGAGGCTTGTTCATGGCGTAGGATAGTGCAGATCCTATCAGGAAGCCGCGAGCATCCAGAGCGCCAATACGATCAATACCCTGATCCATATAGCGCTGTACTAAGGCGTCGACAGTGATGCGCCAGGCTTTTGGGTTTTCAAAAAGTGTGGTTACATCACGAAACATGATGCCGGGCTTGGGCCAGTCTGCAACCGTACGGATTTGCGATTGCAGGAAGGATTTACCAATAAAGCTGTTTTCGATGCTCATGCCTGAAAAATAGTCTTGAAAAAAAGAAAGGCCACCGCTTAAGGTAGCCTGTTATCATCCAGAAAACGAGTTTTATGAACTGGCCATGAACTGGCTTGGGTCAATGGTTTTGCCACCGGCCAGGGTGCATAGTTCAACCGGTTTGCGGATTTCAATTTCTTTACCAACGGCAGAAATCAAACCGTTTTTCTGGAATCGGGTAAAGACTCTGCTCACCGTTTCGACGGCCAGACCCAGATAGTTACCCATCTCATTTCTGGACATTGATAAACGGAATGACTGTGAGGAGAAGCCACGGCGGCGGAAACGACTGGCCAGATTGATCAGGAAAGTAGCAATTCGCTCATCCGCATTTTTTTTGGAGAGCAGCATCATCATCTGTTGATCTTCCCGAATCTTCTTACTCATCAGACGCATTAGATGACGACGAAGTTCAGGGAACTGGTCAGAGAGTTCTTCGAGTTGTTCAAATGGAATTTCACACACCATCGTGGTTTCCATTGCCTGTGCTGATACCGGATAAACATCGGTATCCATGCCGCTCAAACCCAATATCTCACTGGGTAAGTAGAAGGCAGTAATCTGCTCTTCACCTTCGTTGGTCGCAGTGTAGGTCTTGATGGCACCAGAGCGCACAGCGAATACACTGGTAAATGGATCACCTTCAAGAAATAGGTGCTCACCTTTCTTCAAAGGGCGACCACGCTTGATAATGTGATCCAGAAGGTCAATATCTTTAATACTCAGAGCCAGCGGCAAACACAGGGAACTTAGACTGCAATCCCTGCAGGCAACATGACTCGGCTGTCGGACGTTGGGCTTGGACGTCATTGAGCGGCCTCAAAGTCGTATGGGCAAAATCGACACTATTATATTGAAATCGTAACCAGAGCGTAAGCCTGTTATCTCCGCAATATCATAGCGGCAAACAGAAAGTGCAGACTGTTTTCAGCAATTGAAAAACGACTGCTCAACTCTTCTCCCCCCCCGGAAATTGCACGATGTCGAGTAGTGTCAAAAAAAAGGCATCACAGAAAAAGCGCAGAAAAACGTGTCAAATTCTGTTCAGCTATGCTGATTAGGTAGCCAGATTCTGCACTTTTTTCAGAATCTAATCAATTGAAAATAATTTCTATACAGAGCTTGGCAGGGAGGTCAACTGTGATACCCGGATCTGATAATACCCCTATAAAATCTCAGTCGTCTGCCCATAAGTCGGTCGATCCAGAAGCCCAAAAATTGGAGCAGGAGCTTCAGGCGCTTGATGGCCAGCTTGCTAAGGCAGACCCATCTACAAAGCGTCACGCAGGATTTAAGGAAGTAGTAAAATCGACACTGGTTGGCGCTTTTTTTGGCGGAACTGTTCCTGTTTGGGTGGGTGGAACCGTCGCAGCAGCAGCGACAGGAGGTTTGCTTTTCGGTGGTATGGGGTATGCTGCTTATCTATTGTATAAACGTAAGAATAGAAATGAGGCCGAAGAGACGTTCCGTGAGCTCAGGGATAGAAAGATAGAAACCATGAAGGCGCTGAAAGATAATCACTATCTAAGCCCGGAAAAACAGATAGAGCTACAGAATTTAATAGCAGAGTGTGATGCGCTGAAAACTGACTATTTTCAAGCCTTAGATTCTAACGAAACACTTGGCTCACAGATTATAACCCTCCAGGAAGACCTTTCTAGCAAAAACAAAGCGATTGAAGCACTGCAGAATGATGTGGTCTTGATCACTGGTAATCTTAACGATATGCAGCAAGCGCATGAGAGTCTGAGGCAGGCTTATGCCAATCTGCAACAAAACGACACTGACAAGCTAAATACCGTACGGGCTAACCACGACAAAGCAGAGAAAGACTTTGCAGCTAATCAGGAAATATTGAAGAAAAAAATTGATACGTTAGAAGCTTCATTGCAGACAAAGTATCTGGAACTGGAACAAACTAAAAAAGCTCTTGAGGCCGCAGAACAGAAGCAGAAGATGCTCGGCTCTCAGGCAACAACATCAGAATCAGCGCGGCGTGCAATAGAAAAGCGATTGCAGGAAACCCTCAAGACGATTTCTGAATTAACACGCTCTCATCAAATGCATCAAAAAGACGCTTTAGAAAAACAGGCAGAACTCGAAGCAGCTTTACGTCGTTCAGAAAATATGTCTGATGACATCCGACAAGAGCTGGTGACGCTGCGTCATGAAAAAGCTGATTTACCAAAGCGTTTGCGAGACAGATCAACACAGACAAACCAAACAACTGAGCTTGACCTTCGGGTTCAGGAATTAGAAAAGAGAGAGCAATATTTGTTGAAAGCGTTGACCAGACTGCAAGACGCTCAAAATAATCTTGATAAGCAATTAAATGACTACTTGAAGGACCGGCTTAAAGAATTTACTCCGGTTTCAGGCGCTCACCATCGTTTTCATATCAAACCGGATGAACTCTCCGTGTGGAGTACCAGATACGATATTGGCAGGCTGCAAGCGTTTATCGAGGCCGTCCGCCTGAGTAAAGTGGATGAGGGTGACCTGAAAGGCGGAAAAGCGGCAGAAGATCTGGATCAGCAATTACAGAATGCTGCCAGTCGACTTTCTGTAGCTATGGAAGCGGCAAGGGTTGAGTATCACCCTGACATCGATGTGCTTCCCAGCCTTGCACAACAGCGTAGTTTGATGATTAAAGCACTTACTGAATTCAGACAGCAAGTCAGCGTATACCAACAACAGTTTTTAAGCAGTGGTGGCACGAGTCGTGGCTTTCTCAATAAAAATGATAAACTCCAACTTTGTTTGCAATGCGCTACCGAGGAAATCAATGCCCGACAAAAAGAAGGAGATACCTTCAATAATCAATCGAAACATATTGAGAATTTCACATCACAGCTAAGACAAAACTGTCAAAATGAGCAGCTCTGTCATGTTGCAAGCTTCGCTATCAATTCGTTGAAAGCGATCCTGCAAAATGAAGTTGAAGAGGTGCGTGACTTCGGGGCGGGGGCGATTGCAAAGATAGTTACTGATCAGGTTGTCGGGGATCAGGATATTGTCATCGATTCGGCCAATATGGACTTTTTGGAACAACAGAGGTTGCTTCTTGAAGAAAAAAGACAGGTCGTTAAGCGACTGAAACCTGATAACCTTCCTCTGACAATGAAGCAGTCATTATCGTCTCGTGGTGTAGCTTATCTCGATCATCTGGTTAGAGAAACTGCATCCAAACTTGAACATCAGACAAAACCCGAAACGCTAGCATTTGACGACACCGATACCACAAGAAATGTACCTGGCGTTGTTCTGGCTCAGCAAATGCTGGCTAATCCAAACATCTGCGCTGATGTGCATTCATTGTTGAGCAGTCTGCAGGCTTCCCATGAAGGCTTGCAAAAAGATCATTTTTCCTATGAGCAAGCATCAAAAGCAGGTTTGGAAGCAATAAGAAAGCATCACGCTCTGGTGTATATGCCCAGTATGCGTGAATTGCTGATCGCGGCTGAGCATGATCTGCAGCAGATTGATTCCAAACTGACCACCGAGAGTGTTAATCAGCATAACGGTGAACTGAAAACCAGAAATGGGCAATACCGCCGTGAAAAATTACAGGTGCGTTGTCGTGCATTTATGGCTATTGAAGATGCTTATAATGAAGATACTTGCGCTAATTATTCTGAGTTAACGCCACATACCTGCAAAGATGTTCTGGACTGCTTTGCAAAAGCGAATGGTCAAACTCTGTTGATTCATGACTCAAGTCGTGAACAGGTTTCCTATCATTCGGATGTGGTTTCCTATCCACTACCAGACAATCATAACGGGTTACTTAATGCCTTTTTCTCAGGCTGTACCGGTGATGCATTTCTCAGAAAAAATAACCGAACCCAGTCAGAGAAAATTACCATTAAAGGTGGAAATGCAGAGCCGCAACTGATATTTACCAAAGAGGATGATCACTGGCAGGTTAATATGTCAGGTCGTAGCTGGCGGGTTGACCCTTCATTTCTGATTCAGAACCCGGATGTGGATATCCCTTTTGAAAATAAGCAAGAATCAGGCAGTGCCAAACAGAGAGACTGGATTCCGGTAAAGGATATTAATGATAATGCCGCGATTCTGGTGCTTAGAAAAGGCAGTAAAGACCGTTATTTTCTGTATGAAAAAGGTGAGAATGACTCTCTCCAGGTTCTCCCAATCAGCAAAGGGGATTATCTGGAAGAACGCATTGAAGGCACACATCTCTATTGGGCTGCAAGGCCTAAGCTGGATGATGAAAATCTCGAGAGCTTGCCTCTCAGTCTTACTGAGCAAAATGATCGTTTGCAGGAAACCAGTGTATCGACGGTTCAGATCAAACAATCAAAACGTCATTGGATTCTTGTCACCAATCAGAACATTCTGGAAGAAAAATACAGAGATATTGAATTACTTGAAAAGGAGCGGAAGCCAGTTCCTACACTACTATCAAGGAATGTAGAGTCGCTTCTCAGTCACTCCAGAATTCAGTCCAATGCATTGAGGTATATTGCCCGCCAGAAACGAGAAGTCTCAGAAAGAATGGGGGCAAAACTCGCGACTTTTGATACTTCCCGACAGCAGTTTGCGCCTTTCTCGGTTTATGCCTGTTTCGATAAGGTCAGTGATCGGTTTTATGCCGAGTGCCGGAAGATAGCCGGTACAGACACTGCCATCATTGAACAACAAAAACGGCAGCGTGATGAATACCGGGATTATGTATTTCGTGATTTAACCGTCTTCTCAGGTTGTGAATTAACACCGGATGAGTCGGTTCATCAACTCGATGCTGAAGGTCATCCTCAAATAGGCACGCCTGAGCAGGTGCAAAAAACATTCGGCAAAGTGGTAAAAAATTCCCGTGACCACTGCATGCGAATGGCACAGCAAGTTCAAGCGTTGCGCTATAAGATGGTTGAGCAAATTCGTGATGGTCAGCTGTATGCACAAATAAAGGACTCTGAACAAAATCGATCAGCAGTGAGTCCTTCAGCAGGCTACACCGATCAACAGATACTCGATCAGGCGGTGGTTTTGTTTGAAAGCGGCGCCATGCCTTGTGGTATTGACTCCCCGAAAGATATTGATGATTTTGTGACCTGGATGCTGGCAGAGAACGATCTGAAACAAAACAGCAGAAAGCTTGATCAATTGCAGAAACTGGGTTCAGCTCTTGAGCGGTTGAAGATGGATGCATCGCTGCTATCGACGAACAACTTCAGACAGTATACGGAGCGTTGCCAGCAGTGGAATCTTGATATGGCGTTGGCAGCAACTGACATGCAGGCAATGCAGCAGCGTCTTGATCGTATCGGCGACCATGAGATCAATACCGATCCGGCAACCCGGGCAATTATGTCTTTCGAGAGAAGGGCCGAGACGGTACTTCGTTCCGTGCAGGGCAGTAATCAGATCCAAGAGGTGTATCAGGTGCTTGATGAAATTCATGACACTATGGTGGACGATTTACCTATGGCAAGGGTGTCTCAGTTGGGTACCGGCTGGGGTAAAAGCACCATGCTGCAGCTGTGGAGTGATTACGCCTGCGCATTGAATGCCGGCAAAGATAATCGGTCAGTATTGGTCATTGTACCCACTCGCAATAAGCAGGATCTGGATCATACGTTAGGCCGTTATTTTGATCAGAAGCAGATGAGTACCGGCTCTCTTGATGTGATGGCTGACTATGTGAACCAGCCTCAAAATAACGGTCGTGCCTGGTGGCATGGTGAAACATTGCACCAGATTCATAATGTGCTGCTTGGCCTTCCTCGCAATACACGTCTCGATCAGAGAGACGCTGCGGTTGTTGGGCTTAGAGGCCCGGTGGTGGCTTCGATACAGGATGTGCAGATTCTGATGCATTTGCGCAAAGGTTTGCTAGCAAAAGAAGACAAAACGACAGCTGACCATAAAGCAATTCAGCAGCTGAACACCATATCGGATTTATTGCATGAATCCATGGTGTTTGCTGATGAGTGGGACAGTACTCTGATTCCTCCATTAAATAGCCAACTCAATGAAATGATAGAGAATATTAATCGAGCGATGGCTGGGTTTCCCGGAGGGCAGGCCAGTGCGGAGTCGATTATTCGTGATCATGGTGCATTTATTTTCGGCTGCAAACGTAAGCATCTTCTTTCAGCGACCACGGGCACTTCCTACGCTGCAGCTATTGCTTCTGGCGCCGTTAATGCCCGTGAAGTCAACAGAAAATGTAATACGGATCCTTATACGACGGCACCTCGACTCTGGCATTTGATGGAACTGGCTGAGCCGGTGTTTGTTGATTCCGTTAACAATGAAGATCTGTGCAGGCAGGTTTATCAACAGGTAGTTAATCAGGTGGGAGATGAGCGCCCGGTACTTCTTTTTAATAGCGATGCGTCTGGGCAAGATAACTTCAAACAGGCGATCAGGAACCGAAAATTATTGAACGACGCTCGTCGACAGTATGCTATCAAGAGCAATAAGCCTCTGACGACACAGTCTCAGGAAATGATGTATTACGACAACCATAAAACTCTCTGTCAGCTGCTTCCCGGCAGTCCGGTTTATGATGCAGTACAAGGCGAAAATATTGCCATGTTACCTGAAGATGAGGCATTTGCCCGCACTTCTCGTGGACGTGATGGGTGTTTGAGTCTGAATGAATCTGTCGGTACTGACGCCCCTCAGGGGATGGATACCGTAGGTGTGGTCATTGGTGGTTTGGAGCAAAAAGAGGAAGGGCGGCTTGATCTCTTTACTCAGCAGGTAGGGCGGGTCACCAGAGCCATGCGAAGCATGCATAAACCCCAACAACTGTTTATTGTGGCTGATAAACGAGCGGCCACTGCTTTGCCAGGTTCTCCAGCAAAAGATCATTATCTTCAGAATTATGAAGTATTAAAAAAACAGGAAGCCAAATTGGCTAACTGCTTTGACTTACAGCAGATTCCGGCAGCTGTCATGAAAGCGATAAACTCGCCATTAAAAGTAGAAAAAGCGCGCCATGATGATCTTCAGGGTGTTGAAGATAATGTCAGTGAAAATCTTGAAAGGGCTCTGAAAATTCTGGAAGAGAATGAATACGCACAGCTCAAATTGGATCATGAAACACTGGAAACACTCATCAACCTTAAACGTCAGCAATGGCAAACCAAAGTTAGTTTTGTTGAGCTGCTGGGGAACGAGTTTGCCCGGCGTGATACCTCAGTCAGAGTCAGAAAATATGAAACTACGCTTGAGCATGCGGCGGTTGACAGTGCGCTTGCCAGAGCATTTGCAAAAGAAGATATCTGGTTGAAAGGAGTAGGGGGGAGAAGCGATAAACCAGAAACCTCATTGGCTGGTTATCGAATGGATGATTATTCAAAAAGTGCGCTATCCAATGAAGAGGTAGTTAAACATGTTGAAGAAATTATCACTTCAACAGTGTCGGAACAGGTAGCTGGACTCATAAGGCAGACCATTCCTGAGAATGTCAGTTACCAGGATCTGAGTAGTTATTTTCACAAAGAAGAGCGGATAGAAGACATTCTGCGTATTTTCCAGAAGCTGAAAGCAGAAGGCATCACGCCAGACAGTAATGATCCGCTGGGATTATTGCTTCCGGAGTTGAAAAGCAGAAGTCTGGATATGCTGCAGCATACCAGAGAGCACCTGGAAAAAATTATGGACGCCGCCAATGCTGTTTCCAGTAAGGATATGGATCGGCGAGGAAAGGCTAAGTATGGCGTCTGGACCAAGCTGGCAGGGAGCGGGCATGAACATAACTGGAATATTTTAAATCCACTGCTTAAACGTCTTGATGGCAAAATCAAGGCTGTTGGGGAAGACAGCATTGATGAATCTCTCAGTGTGAGTCAGTTTTTGGATGATTTCTGTACCGACTTATCAGAGAGAATAAATTTTGTTGTCGTGGCTATCGGCCACGGAGGTGATCAGAATAGAGAGCTGATAGCTCGCCAGGTTAACGAGATGTTTGCTGCAAGAGGTCATCGGAAAAAAATTAAAATTAGCGGTGTTCAGCACAACCTGGCCAAGTTGAAAGCAATGGCCGCTAAAGTATTGTCATCTTCGGGAAATAAAGCAAAAACGGTTAAGAATGGATCATTGAGAAACAGTAGTGATTCTACTGTGCCACTGAACAAGTTGCAGATTGAAGTTTTAACAAAAAAAGTGCGGACTAAATCGTCCTCTCCAACACAAGCAAGACAACCCCGTAAGACTCAGATGGTTGAAGTGACTAAATATGAGCCAGTCAACAAACTGAATACTTCTGAGCATTATGGTTATCAGGATTCGGCAGGTACGCATTACAGCCTTGGGGATTTAAAGAAATTATGTCAGGCTGCCAGCGAAGCCAAAACAACCAGAGAGCATTGGAACAGAGCGATGGCGTTCTGTGTTCCCGATGAGCGTGGTTATGTACGCTCTTTGGGCGAACTGGAGAGCTACCTGCTGAAAAAATACAACCACGAAGCGGATAAAATAAAAGAGGAACTGCAGAAAGAAGCTGGTCGTATCAGCCAGCAAAATCAGTTGAAAATAAAACCAGCCTCCTGATGAACCGAATTGCCAGGGCTTCACCTGGCAATGCTCTCCCTATAACCTCTTGAAAAATCAGAGCTGTTACTAATGCTGACATCCTTGTCAGACCATTTTGGATACACCTTTGCCATTCTCCCTGCTGTTAACCAGTGGCTTCTTTTTTGTCGTCGTGTGCCTGGTTGATACATCGCATCTTGTTTTAATGTAGGGAGTCCGGGAATGAAAGCAGTTATAAAAAATGTGGTTAAAAAAGTGTTGGGCATTTTGATGCTCAGCTTTTCATTAGTCTACACACCCTCTTTTGCATTCGATCCCGGCTTAGGGATGGTTCTTGCTGGCTCATTAGGAGCAACGATTTTTGGCACAGGTGGACACTTTTATGAACACTGGGACTGGTATCGGGATACTTTTTTCAGTGAAGAAAAACAACCTCAAACCCTTGATGAAAGCATCGATTCAGGTAGTAATGATCAACTTGCACAGAAAGATTCCAACAAAGCTTTAGCAGAACCTGAGTTAATCAAACCTGCCGCTGAAGAGTCTGTTGCTTTGATCAAAGTGGATGCAGGTGATGGTGTAAGTGATGACATTGTTGATAGAGCATCACGTCAAAAACAGTCAGGGCAGCATTTTAAAGAATATTTAAGCAATATTCTTTCTCGTAAAAAAAGCCTGGAAGGCGCTACTCTGGAAGGTACTAAAAAAGTTGAGCCAGTCAGAAATGATATAGACATTGCAGGTATAGAATCATCGAATGAGAAAGCTCTCATGGTGCTTTCTGCGGTTGATCAGGAGAGGAGTCCTGCGCTTGAATCAGATGAGTTGGTAGCAGAAGCGATTGTGAGGCAGAAGGCTAGAGAAAATGTTAAACAGCCTTCGGTTACGGCGCTGGAGAAAGTCGTAGATATTTATCCAAAGGCTATTTGCTCGTTACAAGATAATACCTGCAAAGCGCCGGAATATAACGGTGAAACAGGGCTAGCGACACTCCCTGCTATTGATCAGTCACAAACCATCGTGTTGCAATCAGACTTGTTGGTAGCCGAAGCCATTGTAGAAAAAGAAGTTGAAGATAAAGCTGAGAAAAGATGGCAAGACAAACAGAGTTTTGTGCAACAGGTGAAATCGATTTTCACTTATAAGCGAACTTTAGACGGTACTACTCTTATTGATCAGATGCCGGAGATAAGCCTGTCAAAGATCGAAGATGTTCAGGCAAAGGGTACTTGCTCATTGCAAGAGAAAACCTGTGCCGCTCCAGATTATAAAGGTGAAACAGGGCTTGCCGTTCTTACAGCCAGTGACCAGTCACAAACGCCGGTATCAGAGAAAGATCAAATTTCCGCTGAAGACGTTGTAAGAACATACGCCTCTAGCAAAGCGAAAGAAACGGCAGTCACTGATTTGATCAAGATCGAAGATGTTCAGGCAAAGGGTACTTGCTCATTGCAAGAGAAAACCTGTGCCGCTCCAGATTATAAAGGTGAAACAGGGCTTGCCGTTCTTACAGCCAGTGACCAGTCACAAACGCCGGTATCAGAGAAAGATCAAATTTCCGCTGAAGACGTTGTAAGAACATACGCCTCTAGCAAAGCGAAAGAAACGGCAGTCACTGATTTGATCAAGATCGAAGATGTTCAGGCAAAGGGTACTTGCTCATTGCAAGAGAAAACCTGTGCCGCTCCAGATTATAAAGGTGAAACAGGGCTTGCCGTTCTTACAGCCAGTGACCAGTCACAAACGCCGGTATCAGAGAAAGATCAAATTTCCGCTGAAGACGTTGTAAGAACATACGCCTCTAGCAAAGCGAAAGAAACGGCAGTCACTGGTTTGATCAAGATCGAAGATGTTCAGGCAAAGGGTACTTGCTCATTGCAAGAGAAAACCTGTGCCGCTCCAGATTATAAAGGTGAAACAGGGCTTGCCGTTCTTACAGCCAGTGACCAGTCACAAACGCCGGTATCAGAGAAAGATCAAATTTCCGCTGAAGACGTTGTAAGAACATACGCCTCTAGCAAAGCGAAAGAAACGGCAGTCACTGGTTTGATCAAGGTTGAAGATGTTCAGGCAAAGGGTACTTGCTCATTGCAAGAGAAAACCTGTGCTGCGCCGGATTATAAAGGTGAAACAGGGCTTGCCGTTCTTGCAGATAGTGACCAGTCACCAACCCGGATACAACCACCAGGTTTGGCTATGGCAGAGTCGATTGTTAAAAAAGAGGCTGAAGATAAAGCCGAAAGAAAGTGGAAAGACAAGCAGCGCTTTATTCTTGAAATGAACACCATTCAGGCTCATAAACGCGCTTTAGAAGGTACTACTCCTATTGAAAAAACAGCGGAAACCCGTCTGACGAGCGTTGCAAATGTTTCGTCAAAAAGTACCTGTGGAATGCAAACTAATACTTGTGCAGCACCTGGCTATAACAAGGAAACAGGTCTCATAGTCGTTTCTGCCAGCGATCACAAACAAAGCCCTGCTGCGCAGCCAGATTTGGCATTAGCGGAATCCATTATCAGAGTCGCAGAAGAAGAGAAAGCCAGGCACAAGTGGGAACTTAAACAGGGCTTTGCCAATGAATTGAAGGCGATTCAGCAACGCAAGAAAAATCTGGAAGGCACAACTAAAATCAAGCAGCCAGTGAATGATGAAGTGCCGGGTGTCGTGTCTGAGCCAGATTTTTCGGACGTGCAAAAGGTTCATGAGTTAACCGCCGAAGCCAGAGCGAATCTTTATGGCTATCAGGCGCTCAGCCAAAGCTCAGGCGTGATGTTGATGGAGTCTATGGGGGGGCTGCGCGATACGCTGAGTCTTTATCGCACAGGTCAAGGTTTTGGGCTGGGTTCTGCCAGTCTGGACGATGTAAAATTAGATCAGTTACATCCCGATAAAAGGCAGCAGAATATGTCAGGAGTTAATCGAGATGTCGGAAGCAGGCACAGCTTTGTTCAGGTGTTCGGTATGAATGGTAAACGACAGTCGATTAATGGTTTGCCCGGTAACTCTCTGTCAGGCCAGGGTATTAATGCCGGTACGTTTTATCAACAGAACAGTGAGTTAGTCACCGGCTTCATGTTATCGATAACTAAAAATTCATTGACCTACAATGATGGACTGGGATCAGGTGTCGTCGAGAGTGTACGTGCAGGGCCGTTTATGTCGTGGAATCGTGATGATCTGCATTGGGATGCAGCCCTTATGCTGGGCAATAATAACTACAACCAGAAACGTCATAATGCTTCAGGAAATCGGCTTAAGTCTAAAGCCAGTGGAACAGAACTATCGGCTTATGTTGGGATGGGCTACGATTTGCATCTTGGTAGTGGGCGACAGGGATTAACTCTCACACCAATGACTGAGCTTCTGTATGTTAATGCCGGACATGGCGGTTATTCAGAACAGGGAATTGATGGCCAGGGTATGGAGGTAAAGAGCATATCGGGTAATCAGTTGATTTCCAGAATAGGTTTTGAAACTCGCTATCTATTGCCTGATCCTGAACATCCAACTGAGATCAAAGCCAGGCTGGGCATGCAACATCAGCATCTTACCGGGCATAATGCCGGTTATCGCCAGAGAGAGTTTGATGGCGTCGTGATGGTGCCGGCATTCGCTGAAAACTCAACTTTCATCGGGCTGGGTATTCAGAGAAAGATTGCAGACGATAGCCATATCAGCCTTAACTATAATGGAACCCGGTCGTCTAACGGCCTAAGCCACGGTTTGCAGCTGACTTACGAAAGCCGATTCTAAAAAAACCGGCTTAGGCCGGTTTTTTATCAGATCACTTTGGAGTAAAGCGGAATGTCGCCTGGCTTCTTCAGGTAGGCGTCAAACTTCATACAGATATTGCGAATCAAAAATTCACCTTTTGGCAGCACTTTTATGCAGAGTTTGTCGTCTATACGGAGTAGCTCATCTTCAATCATTGTAGACAGGCTTTCCAGCTCTTCAGCAAAGTATTCTGCAAAGTTGATGTCGAATTTTGCTTCGATCTCAGAAGGGTTCAGCTCAAATTGGCAGATCAGCTGAGTAATGACTGCCTGGCGAATTCTGTCGTCTGTATTCATACGCAAGCCACGGACTACCGGTAACTGACCTTCATCAATCATCTTTCGATAAGTAGGCTCATCGGTGGTGTTCTGCACATACACATCTCCTACCTGGCTGATCGAAGAAACGCCCATGCTGACCAGATCACAATGACTGTGTGTGGTGTACCCCTGAAAATTCCGGTGCAGTGTACCTTCTTCCTGAGCGACTGCCAGTTCATCATCAGGCAGAGCAAAGTGATCCATGCCGATATACACATAACCACGCTCAATCAGTCGTTCCGTGGCTTTTTGTAATATCTCCAGTTTTACTTCCGGGGCGGGCAGGTCTTCGTCTTTAATTCTGCGCTGAGGCTTGAAGCGGTGGGGCAGATGAGCATAGTTAAACAGTGATAGTCGATCCGGTGCCATGTCGATCACCCGATCAACGGTATCCATAAAAGAGTCTACTGCTTGTAATGGCAAGCCGTAGATCAGATCCATATGAACTGACTTAAAAGCCATGGCTCGCGCCGCATCAAGAACTGAACGAACCATAGATTCCGGCTGAACCCGGTTGATGGCGATCTGAACTCGCTCATCCAGATCCTGCACACCGATACTGATCCGGTTAAAACCAAGATCGCGCAGAACGCCCATCATCGGCCAGTCCACTTCGCGAGGGTCAAGCTCAATGGAATAATCGGTATTGTCGTCATCCTGAAGGTTAAAATGGTCGCGGATTTTCGCCATCAGAGCCTGCAGCTGTTCAGCACTCAGGAACGTAGGCGTGCCGCCACCAAAATGCAATTGTTCTACAGATTGGTTGCTGGAGTAGAGCTCGGCCTGCATTTCAATTTCCCGAAACAGGTACTCCAGATATTCCTCAGATCGGCTGTGGTGCTTGGTCACAATTTTATTGCAGGCGCAGTAATAGCAGACGTGTGAGCAAAATGGGATATGAAAGTAAAGTGATAGCGGTTTGACGGTAGCAGAGCTATGCCAGGCACTGGAATAGTATTTATCCAAATCAAACTGTCCATCAAACTGGACAGCGGTTGGGTATGAGGTATATCTCGGACCGGACTGGTTGTATCGTTTAATCAGGTTCAAGTCCCAAACTGGCGCATTGTTCATAATTGGTCTCTGACATTCCCGGAGCGCATCTTCAAGCACATTAATATTTTTTCTTGGAGCTAATGTTAACGAGCTTCGCGAAACTGTTTTTTGATACGTATCAATACGGATGATTTAAAACAGACCGGAATGATGTTTGATGAATAAATGATCAGCTGTTTAATAAAAGAGAGAATAGTAGGCTATTCCTACTGTTGCAGGCGAGTAGGAATAGTACTTTTTCTGAGAGGTGAGTACATGATTGAACAGTGTTAGCGGATTTTATTAATGATGCATGTGCCCCATTTCAAACAGAGACATAATCCACATCTGATGCATCCCCGGAATTGCCCAGATACCAAATAGCATCACCATAACACCGGCAATGCTTCGGGTGATTTTTGCCTGGATCACATCAACCAATTGTCTGGAGAAAAGACCGGTCAGAAAAACAGCGGGCAAAGTACCCAACCCAAAGGACACCATCACCAGAGCGCCAGTCATAACAGACTCCTGGCTGGCCGCCAGTGCTAGATTACTGTATACCAATCCGCAGGGTAGCCACCCCCAAAGCATACCCAGCAAAATAGCACTGGCCGGAGAAGTCACAGGCAGAAATTTTTTAGACAGTGGCTGAATACGTTTCCACAACACCTGCCCGGCTCTTTCCAGAATCACCAGGCCTCGCCACCAGCCCGTTAGATACAAACCCATAGCGATGAGCATGGCACCGGCAGTAATTCGTAGCCCCACTTTTGTTGCCGCAGACAGGTCGCCCAGATACCAGCCGATGGTCGCCAGAATTGCCCCTGCCAAGGCATAACTAAAGATACGCCCGGAATGATAACCCAGCATCAGGAGCATATTATGTATCTGGCTGCGACCTTTTAAGGAGAGGCTCAAAGCAGAGGTGATACCACCACACATACCGATGCAATGACCACTGCCCATCAGGCCGATGGTGAAAGCAGAAATTAAAACTGTAAGTTCCATGGTGTATCTCTTATTTAAATTATCAGGATTTTCTGTGCTCAGACTCTTCATCAAAAAGAATGCTGTGAGCTGGTCCTTCAAGGTCATCAAACTGGCCGTCATCCACAGCCCAGAAAAATATTTTTATCGCTATCCCGATCAGCAGCAAAGCCAGCGGGATTAACAGAATCAGACTTTCCATGATGGGATTTCATCTCCTGTTATTGAGTTAACAGACTCAGTGGGTTGTCGTTTGTGCTGGTTTTTCATATTCAACCGGAGGGCGTTACCTACTACGACCAGTGAACTCAGTGCCATACCAATGGCTGCCATCCAGGGGGCGACCATACCCATTGCTGCCAGCGGCAGAGCAATTATATTGTATGCTAGTGCCCAGAAGAGGTTCTGATAGATAATAGATCTTGTTTTGGCCGCCAGCTTGAAAGTGTCTGGCAGGATACCCAGGTGCGATGAAATTAAAACGGCGTCAGCACTGGTGCGTGCCAGGTCAGATGCACTGCCCATGGCAACGGAAATATCAGAACCTGCCAGTACCGGCACATCGTTAATGCCATCGCCCAGCATCATCACCCGGTCACCCTGTACCTGACATTGATGAATAAACGCCAGTTTGTCGTCCGGGCTGGCGGCTGCATACCAATGTTGAATGCCAGTGGATTCAGCGGTAGCTTTGACCACTGGCGCACTATCACCGCTGAGCAAGGAGATTTTTTTACCCATTGCTTGCAGCCGATTAATGGTGGCTTTGGCTTCCGGGCGCAGACTGTCACTGATCCGGAACCAGCATAAACCTTTTGTTTTATTGGCAAGAAGCAGCCACTGCCCTGATTTTTCCGGCACGTCCAAAGGATTTTCGCAGGCAAAGTCAGGTCTGCCGATGCGATAAAATACGCCATTGACGATGCCTTCCAGCCCTTTACCGGTATGACTGATGACATGCTCCGCTTCGTCAGGACTGGTGGTCGAGAAGGCTCGGGCAATAGGGTGTTCTGAGTGGGCTTCAAGCGCCTGAGCAATGGCTAACAGATTATCTGCTGATTGTTGAGTTCCGGGAAGAGGAATAACGTCCGCCAGCGATAATTCCCCTTTTGTCAGAGTGCCGGTTTTATCAAAAACAATGTGATCAATTTTGTTCAGCCCTTCCAGAACATGGCCACGAGTAACCAGCACGCCCAGTTTGTGCAAATAGCCAGTCGCTGCGGTTAATGCGGCAGGTGTTGCCAGTGACAGGGCGCAGGGGCAGGTAACGACCAGCACCGAAAGGGTTATCCAGAAAGCATCCTCAGGTGCAATAGAGAACCATATATAGTAAACGACGATGGCAGAGAGAAGAACCGCTGCCACAAACCAGCCAGCGACTTTATCGGCTGTTTTGGCAATAGCGGGTTTATCCTGTCGTGCTCGTTGCAACAGGCTGATAATGCCTGCCATTCGGGTTTCCTGCCCTACGTGGGTAATGGTCATCTCAACGGCATTATCGGTGTTAATGCTGCCGCACAATAATGGATCGCCGGGGCCTTTCTCAACGGGCATGTATTCGCCGGTGAGCATGGATTCGTTAATGCTGGTGTTGCCTTTCAGTAAAATACCATCGGCAGGAATACTGTCGCCGGGCATGACCCGAACCTGATCATGGGGCTGCAGGTCGCTGACAGGTATTCGGATGTATTGCTGTTTGACTTTTTTCAGACAGCTGACTGGTAACAGGTTATTAATGGTCATGGCAGAGCGAGCTGTCGCATGGCGGGCTCTCATTTCCAGATAACGACCGGTTAACAAAAAGAAAGTGAACATGGCAACGGAGTCAAAATACACTTCTCCTGCACCATTCCAGGTTGCCCAGAGGCTGGCTATATAGGCACCACCAATAGCAATAGACACCGGGACATCCATGCCCGGATGGCGGATTTTGATGTCCCGGTAAGCGGCTTTAAAAAAGGGAGCTGCTGCATAAAAGATGATAGGTGTTGCTACTACAGCACTCATGACACGAATCAGATCACGATAAATGTTCGCCATATCATCGCTGATGGCCCCTGAATACAAAGCAATGGCATACATCATTACCTGCATAGCACCAATGCCAGCAACTGCCAGTCGTCGTATAAATTGTCGGTTCTCTTTTTTCAGTAATGCTTCTTGCTGATCGGCCCGCCAGGGGAACGCCTTGTACCCGATAGAATGAATTTCTAGCAGTAGCCCGCTCAGTGGCGTCTGCTCAGGATGCCAGATTATCTGAGCTTCATGGGTACTCAGATTCACAGTGACATGTTCAACCCCCGCCATTGAGCCAATATGTTTCTCCAGCAACCAGACACAGGCAGCGCACGTAATACCATCAATCAGCAGAGAAGCCTGGCGAGCCTGGTTATCAGCGGGTTGAACAAAATCGCTTTGAATATCATCACGATCATAAACCGCCAGTTCTTCCTGTAGGCGTTGACTGACGGATGTCGCCTGATGACCGGGCGCAGTGCGATGGCGATAATAATTGTCCAGACCACCGGCAATGATGGCTTCGGTAACGGCTTTGCAACCGGGGCAGCACATCGGCTGTTTGACAGAATGGACGGTGGCGAAAAATACCACCGGTTCATCAATAGGCAGGGAACAGTGAAAACAGGCTTTGCTCATGTAGCCTCATCTGCATCAAGGTTAAGTGTCTTACCGGGTTCAACAATGGCTTCGTTAGTGATTTTCCAGCCTGAGTGGTAGCCCTGTTCAGGCACATACTCATCAAGCGTTTCCAGTTGCAGGTAATAGCGGCCTGCTATGGCTTCACTGACCTGTCCGACATAAATTCCACTGACTGAACGACGAAGGTCGATGGTTTTATCCTTGTCGGCAAAGACCGGAGAAAGAAAGCTGAGTTTGAGCTGCTCAGGCCACTGTACAAGATCACCTTTAACATTTACCCGTACTTCACCAATCAACTCATCAATGGTCAGCTCGGTAGTGATACCAAGCCGTTTGGCTTCATTCAGCCGGGTCATATCAATGTTGATGGCTTTTCCGGCTTTGTAATAGTCATCAATCACAACGCTGTCCTGATAGGTGAAAGCAGTGTAAACCTGAACAGCGCCCCAGCAAAACGTCACCAGCAGTATGCTGACGATATACCAGGCCCAGGGCTCTTTGTGCCAGGGCGTGAATGGCTCCTGATTGCTATGATGACTCATAGTTAAATAACCTCTACTGGCGGGGCACCATAAACCGACTTTCCGTATCAATGGATGGAATACCCGGAGTCTTAGAAATAATACTAAACAGAATCGGACGGGTGGTTCTGTTACCCGGAATGGCAGGCGCAGTGACCCTGATGACTTGCTGACCTACTTCTCCTGCAGCTACTTCAAACGATACCTGACCTTTAATTTGCAGGTTTTCAATACCGCTGACTGATAAGGTCACCTTGTGAGGGTATTGATCTTTATTAGCGACTTTCAGAGTATAAATGTTCTCAATTCGGTCGTTATCAACAGCCCGGAAGAGTACGTTTCGATCACGCAGTACTTCAAGTTCCAGAGGAATACGATTACCTAATGTCCAGATAAACAGACTGATGATCGTGAGTAATGCGGTTGTGTAAGCAATAAAACGGGGACGAAGCAGGTTGGTTTTACCCCCGGATAATTCGTTTTCGGTAGTATAACGAATCAGCCCCTTGTCATAACCCATTTTTCCCATAATCGTATCGCAGGCATCAACACAGGCGGCACAGCCAATACACTGATATTGCAGTCCATCCCGAATATCTATACCGGTTGGGCAAACTTGCACACAGACACTGCAATCCACGCAATCACCCAATCCAAGTGCTTTTGGATCCGCGCTCTTTTTTCTGGCGCCCCGGCTTTCGCCGCGATTTTCATCGTAGGCGACGACTAATGTATTGTTATCGAACATGACGCTTTGGAAACGGGCATAGGGGCACATATACAGGCAGACCTGTTCCCGGAGATAGCCAGCGTTACCATAAGTTGCCAGCGTAAAAAATCCCAGCCAGAAAATAGCCCAGGGGCTGACATCAAAATTAGCAATACTGACGATCAGCTCACGGATAGGTGTGAAATAGCCGACAAAGGTAATAGCGGTTGCCAGTGCAACGGAAATCCAAATCAGTTGCTTGGCTGTTTTACGCAGGAACTTGTTAAGCGACATTGGTTCCTTATCAAGTTTCATTCTGCGGTTGCGTTCGCCTTCGGTGATTCTCTCTGCCCACATGAATACCCAGGTGAAGACACTTTGCGGGCAGGTGTAACCACACCAGACACGACCGGCAAATACCGTGATGGCGAAGAGTCCAAAAGCACAGATGATTAGCAGCCAGGAGAGTAATAGAAAATCCTGTGGCCAGTAGGTGGTACCAAAAATATGAAACTGTCGGGCCGGGAGATCAAAGAGCACTGCCTGTTGACCGTTCAGGTTAATCCAGCAAGTGCCAAAATAGAGGAGAAATAAAAACGCTCCACCGGCAACACGCAGATTACGATAGAGTCCGGTAAAACTTCGAGTGTAGATTTTATCGGGCTTCTGATAAAGGTCGATGAGTTCAGGTTCAGGCTGACGGGCTTGTTCAGAGCCTTTTGTCATTGGAATCAGTCCTGTTGATTCGGATTCCCGGCAGGTGGCGGGAATCCGAAGTTATTGCATTATCTACTGCTTATTGCTCAAGCTGTAAACATAAGCCGATACCAGGTGGCTTTTCTCAGAGCCAAGAATATCTTTCCAGGCAGGCATTACACCGTTACGACCGTTGCGAATAGTGTATTCAATTTGTGTTCTCGATGAGCCATAAAGCCATACATCGTCAACAAGATTGGGGGCGCCCAGAGCCTGATTGCCGGTTCCATCAGTAGCGTGACAAACGGCACAGGTTGTGTCGTAGATTTTTTTACCAGCCGCAAGATCACCAGGGTTGACGTTGGTTTCCAGACCAGCTTGGGTACGAATGTAACTGGTGACCTGTTGTACGCCCCTATCACCGATCACAGCACCCCAGGCCGGCATTTGCCCTTGGCGACCAGCAAGTATTGAGGTTTTGATAGCGGCACCAGAGCCGCCATAAAGCCATTCATGATCTGTCAGGTTGGGGAAACCAAAAGAACCAGCCGCGTCACTGCCGTGGCAGAGTGCGCAGTTGTTCAAAAAAATGCGCTGCCCCATGCGTAGAGCTTTCTCGTCATTGATGAGTTGTTCAACTGGAATGGATGCAAAGCGTTCAAATTCAGGCGCATATTTGAAGCTGTGAGCTTTCTGATCTTCTTTCAGCTCACCGACGGATGTCCAGCCAAATAGACCAGGGTAGTTACCCAGGCCCGGATAGAACACCAGATAACCGGCGCTGAATACAATGGTGGCAACAAATAGCAGGAACCACCAGTGTGGCAGTGGGTTGTCGTACTCTTCAATCCCGTCATACACGTGACCTGTCGTTTCTTCAGTGGTAGAGCCGCGCTGTGCTTTGCGGGTACCAAACAGCAATGCAATGATGAAGATATTGCAGGCCAGAAACAGCAGAATGACCCACCAGTTCCAGAAATTACTTAGCATTATTCGTTTACTCCTCTGTTGTGGGAGCTTGGTGATTCAGTGTCGGCGGCCTCATCAGCAAAAGGTAATGAGGCGGCTTCATCAAATGACTTTTTGCGTTTGCTGCTGTAAGCCCAGAAGAACAGTCCAACAAAAGCAATTAAGGCGAAGAGGGTGCCCAGACCACGTATCGTATTGATATCCATCAGCGCTTACTCTTCAAAACAGTGCCCAGGGATTGCAGATAGGCGACCAGGGCATCCAGTTCAGTGACGCCTTTCACCTGCTCTGCTGCAGCAGCAATATCTTCATCGGTGTAGGGAACGCCGAGTGTGCGAAGGGTCTCCATCTTCTTGGCAGTGAGTTCGCCCGTCAGCACATCTTCAGCCAGATAGGGGTAGGCTGGCATGATGGATTCAGGCACTACGTCACGCGGATTCATCAGGTGAGCGCGTTGCCAGTCATCGGAATAACGTCCACCAACACGGGCAAGGTCAGGTCCTGTTCGCTTGGAACCCCAGAGGAAAGGGTGGTTATAAACGGACTCACCAGCAACGGAGTAATGTCCATAGCGTTCGACTTCGGCACGAAGCGGACGAATCATCTGTGAATGACAACCTACGCAGCCTTCACGAATATAAATATCACGACCTTCAAGTTGCAGTGCAGTGTATGGTTTCAAACCTTCAACAGGCTCAGTAGTGGATTTACTGAAAAATAGTGGAACGATTTCGACCAGGGTTCCGAAGCTGATGGCAATCACCATCAACACAACCATCAGGCCGATGTTCTTTTCAAGGATGTCATGTTTACTAGCCATTATTATTATCCCCGCTCCTTATCAGGCTGACTGAGTGCTGGTGGATGGAGCGTCAGCTGCATTCTGGTCTTTAGCCATACGCACTGTACGATAGACGTTGTATGCCATCAGCAGCATACCCAGTACAAAGAAGGCACCGCCACAGGCTCGAACAATATAGCCAAAACCACTGGCAGTTACGGACTCGACAAAGCTGTAAGTCAGGGTGCCGTCCTGGTTAGTAGCGCGCCACATCATGCCCTGGATAATACCGTTGACCCACATAGCAACGATGTAGAGCACGGTGCCGATGGTTGCCAGCCAGAAGTGAGCATTAATCAACTGAGTGCTGTACATGCTGGTGCGACCATGCAGGCGTGGGATTAAATGGTACAGGCAGCCAAAGGAGATCATGGCGACCCAACCCAATGCGCCGGAATGTACATGGCCGATGGTCCAGTCGGTGTAATGAGACAGAGCATTCACCGTTTTGATGGCCATCATTGGGCCTTCAAAGGTGGACATCCCGTAGAATGACAGGGAAACCACCATGAAACGTAGAATCGGATCAGTACGCAGCTTGTGCCAGGCACCGGATAAAGTCATAACACCGTTAATCATGCCACCCCAGGAAGGTGCTAACAGAATCAGAGACATCAGCATACCCAGTGTCTGAGCCCAGTCAGGCAGTGCTGTGTAATGGAGGTGGTGAGGGCCTGCCCAGATATAAATGGCGACCAGTGCCCAGAAGTGAACAATGGACAGGCGATAAGAATAAACCGGACGTTCGGCCTGTTTAGGTACAAAGTAATACATCATGCCGAGGAAGCCAGCAGTCAGAAAGAAGCCAACCGCATTATGCCCGTACCACCACTGAATCATGGCATCGATTGCGCCAGAGTATGCAGAATAAGATTTAGTCAGGGAAACTGGCAACGCCATGTTATTCACAATGTGCAAAATAGCCACTGTGATAATGAATGAGCCATAGAACCAGTTAGCAACGTAAATGTGTTTTACTTTACGTTTAATGATGGTGCCAAAAAAGACCAGCGCATAAGCGACCCAGACTACAGTAATTAGTAGATCAATAGGCCATTCCAGCTCAGCATATTCTTTGGAAGAGGTAATACCCAGCGGCAGAGTAATGGCTGCGGATAGGATCACCAGTTGCCAGCCCCAGAAAGTAAACGACGCTAGCCAAGGTAAAGCCAGCTTGGCCTGACTGGTTCGCTGCACAACATAGTAGGATGTGGCAAATAGAACACAGCCACCAAAGGCAAAAATAACCGCGTTGGTGTGTAGTGGTCGCAGGCGACCAAAACTAAGCCAGGGAATGCCCTGGGTAAGATCAGGAAAGACCATCTGTGTGGCAATTAACAGGCCTACGGCCATGCCTACGACACCCCATACGACGGCCATGATGGCAAATTGCCGGACTACCTTGTAGTCATAAGTCGGCTGAATCGCTGCTGTACTCATGCTCCAGGCTACCTTCGGATTTTATTTATTGGCGTTGGTTATTGTTTGAAGGCTGAATTGAACCCGGATAGAGTCTTTTCAAAAAGAGTCAGAGCTTGCATAGACTGTTATTGTTATTATGGTCAGGCAATACCGCTGAACCTCGTTTGGTATTCATCCTTCCTGAGGCAGACTAAAGACATCCATGGCTGACTATTGTAAAGCTGTTGTCAGTATTCTGCCGATTTTGCGCACATCATACCTGAGACTATGCCTATATACTACGGGTTTATCCGTATTTTTTATAAGGTTATGCTTTGAGAAGAAGATGCGCCCGTTATCATATCGATATCGGGCGTGAAAAGAATGGTCAGGCGTGACTGGTCAGGAAATTAATGGAGGGGGCAAAGAAAGCGCAACCGGTGACCGGGCTGGAGAAGCGCATAATGTGATCGTAATGCCCTTCGGCACTGGGCTTGATCATTGCTTCGAGCATGCGTTCAAAGTGGTTGGGTGTTTTACCGTAGGCAATGAAAAATAGACCGGAATCTTTCGCACCACCGTAAGGCATGCTATGGCGAAGAATTTCCATACTCTTGCCGTGTTTATCTTTCAGGTTAACCCGTTTGATATGAGCAGTAGGTGCTTTCTGTTCAGCGCTGAATTCGATGTTGTCTTCTTTGGTGCGACCAATCACCTTTTCTTGCTGGCGAACGGATTGTCTATCCCATTCGCGCAGATGATGAATGTAACGCTGACAGTGGATGTAGCTGCCACCGGCAAAATCAGGGTCCTGATCACCAACCAGTGCTACTGCTGCACGGTTATCACCTGTAGGGTTTTCAGTGCCATCAACAAAGCCTGTGAGGTCTCGACTGTCCAGGTAACGGAAGCCACTGACTTCTTCTTCAACAGTGACCAGGTTGCCAAACTGTTTCATGGTCTGCTTCAGCAGTAAAAAGCTGATGTCTCTGCGGTTGGAGCGAATATGTAGAAGCAAGTCGCCCGCTGTGGCTGGCGCTTTGCGATCACCATGTTCAAACTCGGTAAATGGTCTGAGTTCTGCTGGTCTTTTGCTGGGGTAGAGTTTATTCCAGGCGTCGCTACCTATGCTGATGGTTGAGCTAAGACGAGCATCAGCATATTGTTCAGATAGAGCCTGAGTCAGTTCAGGAATATTGGCGCAAACCTGGCGAATAGCAGAATAGCTTTCAACATTTTGTTTAATGGTCAGAGTGACAAACAGTGCATCGCTGTTAGCTTCAGGGGTAATACCTGACTGTGGTACTGTCATGCAGGCAGTTCCTTTTGATCAAGATGTAATACCAATAGCGCGTTGATTGGCATTACCAAATTCAATGAGTTTAAGCGCGCCATTTTATAACATGATGATTGGGAAAGGGGTGTTTTGGGTCAATAAAATGAAGGAAGAGAGCGGGCGCTCTCTTCCGTTTTTTTTGGAAGGGGAGATTAGAATACAGCCATGTCGTACCGGATGATCATGCGGAACTGTTGTGTGGTCTCTTTTTCTCCAGAGTCTTTGCCTTTAACGATATTTTTGCCGTACTTAGCAGCCAGGCTTAAATTTTCAACCTGAGGCAGATCGTAAGATGCGATCAGGTTGTACTCTTTCTCTTTTTCATCTTCGTCGTTACCTTTAGGATTTTTACCACCGGTGGCATAGACAAAGTCAACACTCAACCCGTCAACCATACCGGTAAAGTCATAACCGGCGTGAACTGCCCAGGACTTTTGGCCGTCGCCATTGAAGTCGCTAATCAACATAGAGTTAGGACCAAACGAGTCAGCAGGATCGACCATGTCGCCTTTACCGCTCCAGGTGTTTTTAAAGTCGTTACCGGTTTTCTCAACGTTCTGATAGCTCAAACCGAGAGTTGCCTGATGCATTCCTGCACTGACTTTCAAACCCCAGAGGTTTTGTGAGTGATCCTTGTCGGTTGCACTTTCCTTTGTATAACCGATCATATTGTTATGACCGTAAATCAACGTACTATCCAGGCTTAAACCCTGCATTTCCATGGCATAGCCGACATCAGCATAATAACGTTTTTGATAGTTGTTTTGCTGACCCATTGCCAGGTTGGCTGCAAAGCCATTGCCCATGTCGTAGCCGCCGCCAATAATTTTAACTGGTTCTTTCTTGCCGTTGACCATCAAGTCCATAAAGCCGGACTGCGCACGCATATTGGTTTCAGAGGCCCAGATGCCATAGAGATTAACACCTTCAAAGTCACCTTCCGCATAAAAAGCTTCAGTTAATCCTGGCAGGCTTCGGGAGTAGTTGTTGTTCAGTAATGGGGTTTCCAGAAACATACGTCCATACTTGGCTTCGCCCATATCAGCCAGATTGACTTTTATGGCGTAGGATGTTTTGCCGTAGCTTTTGGATTTGCCTTCGTTATTTTTCAACAAAAGCCCCGGATTGCCATCATAATCATCATCAAGATCTCCGCGCAGTTTTAATGCGTAATGTGCTCCGAGATCAAAACCAATGATGTTGGCAAAAAAGCCGGACGAAAAATCGGCACTGAACGCCTGAGACCATTGTGTGCCAGATGTTTTAACACCGTTTTCTTTGGTTTCTGCGTCAAGATAGTAGTTTTGCAGGCGTATATCCAAAGCCCCATCATCGATGAGTTCATTGGCTTGTGCGGCAGAAATTAACATTAGCGCAGCAGAAAGCGCGCTCAGTTGGGCGAATTTCATTTTTAGCTCCTTGCGTTGTGATTGTTTGTCCCGGCTTTCAGCAGACTAATGGTAAGTCCTTATCCATTGCTGTAGTTGCAGGCCTCCCCTGGGACATCTATTTTGTAACAGATAGTTGTCTGAAAAATCAACAGTCACTGTTAGCTAGTGAAGAATTTTTGAGAGAAAAGAGAGGGGTATGTGCTCTGGCATCCCTGCCGAGCGTTTATGGTTAGAAGACGCTGACAGTGTAATCGACAAAGAGCCTGAAGTCAGTCATACCTCTATCGCTGTAGGCTGTTCTTCCAGAGTTCTCGTTTTTGATCCTGCTGATTTCTCTGTCAGCATTATGTTTGGCGTATTGAACGGTGACTTTTAAGCCTTTCAGCTGCGGCTGTTGGAAGGCGTAACCTATTTCTACATTGTGTTCTGATTCTTTATATTTTCCGGTATAAGTTTTTGAATCTGCCTTGATGTCAGTACCAGAAGTAAAGGTATAACCCAGTGTCAAACCAGGAACTCCAACCCGGTCAAAGGCATAGCTGGCTCCAGCCTGCCATACTTTTTCACCGTTATGATTGAAGTCGCTGATAAGGCGGCTTGTGGCAAAACCCGGTAGATCATAATCAGTACCGGCTTCATAGGCTAGATGGTAATCAAAGATTCCAAGACCATTTTTCTTCTTGGCATCAACCTGACTGTATGATGCTTTCAGATCCAGCATATCAACCGATAATGTGGCATTCAGATTGTAAAGGTTCGCTTCTGAATCAAAACCACCGTAAGTGGTTTTGTTGTCTTGCCACTTATCACCGTTGCCTTTTCCTTTGTAATACTGGCCTTCTACGAACAAAGATGAGTCATTGCCAAGATCAAAGGTGTAATGCAGGTTGGCATGATACAGTTTCAGATAAGACTCACTTTCGGCGTAAGCGAGCTCTGTTCCCATTCCAGATTCATGCTGATAGTTGCCACCAACGGTATAAACATAATCAATTCTGGTGTTTTTACTCAGCCGACCTTCTTTGCCCGGTTTGCTGCTGGTCAGGTTTTCCATCTTGTCATGGTTGTGACGGGAAACTTTGTTGTACCATGAGCCGTAAAGGGTTGTTCTACCCACTTCTGCATCCAGTGAGACGCCCTGGAAGGTGGTTGGCGTCAGGCGCTCGTCGGTTCTGGCGAGTGTACGATCTATTTGATGCCAACCCAGTTTGCCTGACAGTCGTTCCTTACCCTGACCGGAAAAACCTTTGATATACAGTTGCCCAAGTTTGGCGTAACTACCTTGTTCACTGAGGTAACGACCTGCTTTAGCGTCAAAGTGAGCTGTATCTTCTTTTAATACAGAAGTTCCGTAAAGATCGTTATCCCCTAACAGTTTGAGCCCACCGTAAAGAGAGAAGTTGAGGCCAATACCTGATGTTTCGGAACCGTAAGTGGCTGAATCAAAATTGATTTCCAGACCCTGCCCCCATGCTTTTTGTTTTTTCTCCGTCTTGATGGTTCTGTCAGACCCTTTGGTCTGTTTTTCGGTGTAGGTGGCGGTGGCGTCGGATGGACGGCGATCCTGATAGTAGTTACTCAATTGCAGGTCGAGAGAATTCTTGTTCTCAGCGCCTCCTGCAAAACAAGCGCTGGCAATTAGACTTGATAGCAGAAGCGTGGCGGGAGATTTGCTCGCAAAGTTCGCAAGCAATGGCTTTCGCACATTAGCACGATACATCAGATTTACTCCTTTGTTTGTTTTTGAGCTTTTATTTAAATGATTTTGAGGGCTCAGCTTCGTTTTGTTGTTGTGTACAACGAATATGAAATAAAGCAGGGATTTCAAATAATGCAAATGTGTTGGATAAATATCCTGAAGATGATCTCTGATACTTATGGCTGGCTCATAGTAAAAGATTAGGCGTTATAATAGATAAGATGCTTACTTATTCAAGGATGAGGTTCAAGCTCTATGGAAAGCAAGACTGCACACCCGTCGTCAGAAGATCTCTGGTTGGCTTGTTTGGCGAAAGGTGGCTCTATGAAAGAGTTGCGGGGCATGGGCCAGAGGCAGCTCGATGCCATGTATCGAATCGCTTATGGACGATATGATTCCGGGCAATACAAAGATGCGTTATTAATATTTCGACATTTGTGCCTTCTGGAACACTCAGAGTACCGTTACTTTCTGGGGCTTGGGGTCACTCAGGTGGCTCTGGAGCAGTTTGCTCAGGCAGCGGCGACTCTGAGTTATGCTGAAAGTTTGAGTGATAAAGATCCCAGGGCATCACTAGCCATGGCAGGCTGTTTTGTCGAAATGAGGAACCTGTCGTTAGCTCAGCTGGCGCTGGTTACGGCAATAAAGAGAGCTCGACAATCCAGCCGGTGGAAGCCGGAACAAACCAAAGCCGAGCAGTTGTTGAAGTTTTCGGTTGCAGGGAGGCGCTGATCATGGTGGATTCTATTGGTAATAACAGAAATCTTTCGTCGGTGCCTGTGGTATCAGGTACGTCATCGGTATTAACAGATGAGTCAGTAGGTGCTGCTGGTTTAGGGTATAGCAATGACAATTCGGTGTCATACAGTGAGTCAGATCAGGAAGGCGGTGCCTTTGACAGTTCTGTCGATCTGGATATACCGGAAGGTTCATTCATAGATAGCCGTGAATATCTCCAGCAGTCCTTCAATGCCAGACTGGACAGCTTCAGAACAGGGTTGTCAGAATTTAATGCCCGCTTTAATAGTGGTTATGTGGATGTTTCTGACACTCAATCGTTGTTACTGCTCATAAAGGGGGTGGTTAATGATACACAGATATTGGCTCAAGCCAATAACCTGGGTCAGAATGCGACCAGTCGCTTGACGTTGCAGGCTTTGAGAGAAGGTGCGGCTCAAGATCAGATAAGGCTCGGCGGAGAGATTCTGACAAAGCAGCAAGAGTTGAGTGATCTCGCTGAGGAGAGCGGTAGTCTTATCGCCCAGCAGAGTGAGAGCACCGCTCTCAGGGAAGTAAAAATGGCGCGTTTGCAGAGTGCCCAGAGTTCCGGTGATACTGACCAAATTGCAGCGGTGCAGGCTGAATTGAGCTTACTGGAAGCGTTGATAACTGCACTTGAGGTAGATTCAGCCGTTATTAGTGATCTCCGTACTGCATTAGAGGGGCAGCAGGCTGCAAAGCAGGTCAGCTTGTCTCTTGCTCAGGATTTGCTCGATTTTTCTACAAATGATATACCTCAAATAAAAGCAACTTTAAGTTCGATCCGGGTGAATTATGACCCCAGTGCCCTGGAAACCGGTGAAGAAGCGGTTCAGGAAGCCAAGCGGAACAATCAGGAGGTTGAGAATTGGCTGGAACGTGACGGCATGCGCCTTGACGATAACAAGCTGAATACCCGGGAAAGAGTCAATGAGGTGGTTGAAGAAGAGCAGCAAGCCCTGGTAGAGAATATTGGTAATCCATTGTTGCAGGGAACGCCTCTGAGTCCGGCTGAATTGAGAACCTTGTCTCTGTTAACTCCAGTTTCTATCAATCCTCAAACCGTTCAGGCGGGCAGTGAACCGCCTACTAGAGAAGAAGTCGCCCGGTTAACCCAGGGGCTAGCACTGGCTATTCAGGCAGAGCCTCCACAAAGTGAAGAAGCAGTGACGGCTTCGGAAGAACAACCAGTTGACCAGGCTTATCTTGGTGACAGCCGTACTCTCGAAGGTGCGAATAATCCACAGGCATTCAGTCTGTTACTGCTGGAGAAAAACAGGATCGAACTTCGTGAGAATATTACGGAAACAACAGGTCTTCAATCTGCAGAGAATTTAGAAAGCCAGAAGATTGCTGATTTGATAGAAGAACAGCAGCAAGTTGATGCGATGGTCACCGATGCACTCGAAGAAGCTGAAAAGGCCGATGCCGTTATTCGCAGAAGACCTGTTTAATCAGAAACCCGCGCGTGATTGGTAAACTTCCCTAACCAAAAGCCATACCTCCTCCCGGTATGGCTTTTTTATGCCCGTTCGGGCTGACTAAATATCGCATTGCGGTATAATGCCGCTTTTATTTGTAGCAGAAACAGAGGATAAAGCGGGTCAATGCCGATTTATGAGTATCAGTGTGAGCAATGCTCTGAGGTAACCGAGGTGATGCAGAAGTTTAGCGATGCACCACTGACGGATTGTCCATCCTGCAATGCACCGGCATTGAAAAAATTGTTAAGCGCCCCCTCTTTTCGGTTAAAAGGTGGTGGCTGGTATGAAACCGACTTTAAAGGTGGCAAGACAAAAAATGTCGCCTCCAGTGATAACCACTGCCCAAGCAAAGACAGCAAATCTGCCTGCGGCGGATGTTCTGCTACAAGTAACTGATCAATATTGGACTCCCCGATTTGAGGTATATTATGCGCAGCCATTATTGCGGCGAACTAAACCTTTCCCACGATGGACAGGAAGTCACCCTGTGCGGTTGGGTACATCGCCGTCGTGACCACGGTGGCGTGATTTTCCTGGACCTGCGTGACCGTGAAGGCATCACTCAGGTGGTAGTTGACCCGGACACTGAAGAAGCGTTTGCTCTGGCAGACAAAGCTCGCAGTGAGTATGTCCTGAAAATCACCGGTATTGTCCGTCCACGTCCGCAAGGCACTGTGAACGCCAATATGTCTACCGGTGAAATTGAAATGCTGGGTAAGCAGGTAGAAATCCTGAGCGAAGCCCAGACTCCGCCATTCCAGATCGAAGGTTACACCGAAGTCGGTGAAGATGTTCGTCTGCGTAGCCGTGTAATCGACCTTCGTCGCCCTGAAATGCAGGACAATATGATTACCCGTGCAAAGGCGACCAGTGTTGTACGTCGTTTTCTGGACGACAATGGTTTTCTGGATATTGAAACCCCAATGCTGACCCGTGCCACACCAGAAGGGGCTCGCGATTACCTGGTGCCAAGCCGTGTGCATCCGGGGCACTTCTATGCGCTGCCTCAGTCTCCGCAGCTGTTCAAACAAATGCTGATGATGTCCGGTTTTGATCGTTATTATCAGATCGTTAAGTGTTTCCGCGACGAAGACTTGCGTGCTGACCGTCAGCCAGAATTTACTCAGATCGATATCGAAACATCCTTTATGGATGAAGAGAAAATTATCAACACCACCGAAGCACTGGCGAAAAAACTCTTCAAAGACGTAAAAGATATTGATCTTGGTGAGCAGTTCCCACGCATGACCTACGCTGAAGCCATGAATCGTTACGGTTCCGATAAACCAGACCTGCGCATTCCGCTGGAACTGGTCGATGTGGCTGATCTGATGGGCGGTGTTGAGTTTAAAGTGTTCAAAGGCCCGGCTGAAGATCCGAAAGGTCGTGTTGCTGCCCTGAAAGTCACTGGCGGTGCTGAACTGAGTCGTAAACAGATTGATGACTATACCAAGTTTGTTTCTATTTATGGCGCAAGAGGTCTGGCATGGATCAAGGTCAACGCTATTGAGAATGGCGTGGAAGGTCTGCAGTCTCCAATTATTAAATTCCTTGGCGACGAAGTGACTATGAAGATCATGGAGCGTCTGGGTGCGCAGAATGGTGATATTGTCTTCTTTGGTGCGGATAAAGAGAAAATCGTCAACGAAGCTTTGGGCGCGCTGCGCTGCAAAGTGGGTGAAGATCTGAATCTTTTCACCTGTGAATGGGCACCGCTATGGGTGGTTGACTTCCCGATGTTCGAAGAGACCGACAACGGAGGTCTGACGGCACTGCATCACCCATTCACCGCGCCAACCTGTACACCGGAAGAGTTGGAAGCCAATCCAGCGGATGCTCTGTCCCGTGCTTATGATATGGTGATCAACGGCTATGAAGTCGGTGGTGGTTCTGTGCGTATCCATCGCCCAGACATGCAGGAAGCCGTTTTCCGTGTGCTGGATATTCAGGAAGAAGAGCAGCGTGAGAAGTTTGGTTTCCTGCTGGACTCCCTGCAGTACGGAACACCACCTCATGGTGGTCTGGCTTTCGGTCTGGATCGTCTGGTGATGCTGCTCTGTGGTACGACCAACATCCGTGACGTGATTGCTTTCCCTAAAACTCAGTCAGCATCCTGTCTGCTGACTCAGGCTCCGGGCGAAGTAGAAGGTCCACAGCTGCGCGAGCTGAACCTGAAGATTCGTCGCGATCCGGCATCGGCAACCAGTCACTGATTCATTAGATAGGTTGGATTGGCATTTGTCCGATCCAATCTGCAAAAATTTACAAGACAGAGGTTTTCTATGGCAGGCCATAGTAAATGGGCAAATATCAAACACCGTAAGGCGGCTCAGGACGCCAAGCGTGGCAAGATTTTCACCAAAATCATTCGTGAGCTGGTGGTGGCTGCCAAGCAGGGTGGCGGTAATGTTGAAGACAACCCCAAGCTGCGAGCAGTGGTTGATAAAGCGCTGGGCGCTAACATGACTCGTGACACCATCAATCGTGCCATTGCCCGTGGTGCCGGTGGTGATGAAGATTCCAACATGGAAGAAGTCACCTACGAAGGTTATGGTGCTGGCGGCATTGCCGTGTTAGTGGAATGTCTGACCGATAACCGTAACCGTACGGTTGCGGAAGTGCGTCATGCGTTTAACAAGCACGGTGGTAATCTCGGTACTGATGGTTCCGTTGCTTACCTGTTTGAACGCAAAGGTCAGATCTTCTTTGAAGCGGGTGTTGATGAAGATGAACTGATGGAAGCGGCACTGGAAGCGGGTGCTGAAGACGTTATTACCAACGACGACGGGTCTTCAGAAGTGACTACCGAATGGACCGAGTTCATGGCGGTGAAAGAAGCGCTCGAAGCCGCTGGTATGACTCCGGCTGGCGGTGAAGTCGCTATGATTGCGTCTACCCAGACAGAGCTGGATGTTGCTGGTGCTGAGAAGATCATGAAGCTGATTGATCGCCTGGAAGATTTGGATGACGTTCAGAATGTTTACACTAATGCGGATATCTCCGCTGAAGTGATGGAGCAATTAGGATAAACGTCTGCAGTTGTTTATAAAACGCTTGCCTTTGCGCACGACAAAAAAGTGAGCTGACAAAATTTCAGCGATGAAACTTAGTAGCAAAACTAACGTTTCAAGCAGTTATGAATCCCATCAGCTCACTCACCGAACATTTTAAGCCCTATCTTCAATGGAATAAGTCTCACCTTGATGCACTTTCCATCCTCATCGTAGCAATCATCAAGCGACGTACTGTCAATTGGACAGAGCTGGCAGCTACGTTTCCCTGTACGGCTCAAACGTCGTCGTGTTATCGCAGAATTCAGCGTTTCTTCAAGGATGTACCACTTGATGAAATAATAATCGCATAACTTATTGCTCGCCTATTCTCCCCGGAAGGCGCATGGATGCTCAGTATGGATAGAACCAGCTGGATGTTTGGCAAGTTCAAGATCAACATTCTGTACCTTGCTATCAGTTACATCTTCATTGAAGGCGACTTCCAACATCCAATGCAAACAGGAAAAGGCACGTTGACGTGGATCAGTTAATTCGTTTAGAAACATAATTAATGGGGCTGGAGCAACAGGTATTGGGCGTAAAGTCGAAGTATTCTACAGTCTTTTGGCACTGGTGTGAGCATCTAAATGAGAATGCTTATTCTCATGCGTAAGCCCTGGTGTCTTGGCAGGTTATAAATTGAATCAGTGAAAATACTCATTTCATCCTGTCTTGCAAGATGAAATGAGCACACCGAGCTTAAGATTATTTCAATTTATTGATGAGCCTGCCTCAGCTTTTCCGTTGCTTCCACCATATTCGCCAGCGCTGCTTTTACTTCTGGCCAGTCTCGTGTCTTCAGGCCACAGTCCGGGTTTACCCAGAGTCGCTCTGCCGGAATTTTGGTGGCAGCTTTATTGATCAGTGAACACATCCAGTCAATATCAGGCACATTAGGCGAGTGGATGTCATAAACGCCCGGACCGATCTGGTTCGGATATTCAAACTGTTCAAACACATCCAGCAAGTCCATATCCGAACGGGATGTTTCTATGGTGATTACATCGGCATCCATCGCTGCAATATATTCAATAATATCGTTGAATTCGCTGTAACACATATGGGTATGAATTTGAGTCTCATCTTCTACACCGCTGGCGGCAATGCGAAAACTTTTTACCGCCCAGTCAAGATAAGCAGGCCAGTCACCTTTGCGCAGGGGAAGCCCTTCACGAATAGCGGGTTCATCAATCTGAATGACTCTGGTGCCACTGGCTTCCAGATCATTCACTTCATCCCGCAATGCCAGCGCCAGTTGAATACAGGAAGTTTGTCGTTCAACATCTTCTCTCGGGAATGACCAGCAGAGAATGGTAATTGGGCCGGTTAACATGCCTTTAACCGGTTTGCTGGTTTGCTGTCGTGCAAACTCAGTCCAGTTTACCGTCATTGCTTGTGGGCGGGATATATCGCCAATAATAATGGGGGGCTTGACACAGCGACTGCCATAACTCTGCACCCAGCCATTGCGAGTGAAAGCGAAGCCATCCAGTTGTTCGCCAAAATATTCCACCATGTCGTTGCGTTCAGGCTCACCGTGAACCAGTACATCAAGCCCAAGCTCTTCTTGGTTTCTGATGGCAAGGGTGATCTCTTTCTTCATGGCTTCAACATAATCTGTTTCTGCTAACTGCCCTTTTCGAAATAGAAGACGTTGTTGGCGTATTTCTTTCGTCTGCGGAAACGAACCAATCGTTGTGGTTGGAAACAGAGGCAGGTTGAGTTTCTGTTGTTGGGCGGAAGCTCGTACCGGATAAGGAGAATGTCGTTGATCAATACCCGGTGTTGAAAGGGCTCTCTCTACTCGTTTTTGTACTGTCGGATTATGTATCCGCTCAGAAAGACTTCTCTGTTTGGCAACCCGATCAGACTCTGCAACCAATGCTTGCAATGATTCGGATTGTTCACCAGAGAGAATTTTGCCAAGCGTCGCGACTTCACTGCATTTTTGTACGGCAAAAGCCAACCAGGAACGAACTTCTGAATCCAGTGTGGTTTCCTGTTCGAGATCGACAGGTGTATGCAATAGAGAGCAGCTGGGGGCAACCCAGAGACGTTCTCCAAGCCTTTGTTTGGCATCACTGAGAGAGTTTAGAGTTTTACCAAGATCAGAACGCCAGATATTTCGCCCATTGACGACACCAGCCGAAAGTACTTTATAAGCTGGCAGGCGATCTATCAGGTGGACCAGTTGGTCAGAATCTCTGACCAGATCAACATGCAGACCTTCTACTGGCAAATTAACGACGGTTGTCGTTGTTCCATTCAGTCCACCAAAGTAAGTTGCCAGCAGGATTTTTAGTTTTTTGGTTTGCAGACGGTTATAAACAGATTCAAAAGCCTGTTTCCACTCTTCAGGTAAATCCAGAGCCAGAATCGGCTCATCAATTTGTACCCACTCAATATTCAACTGAGACAGCTGATGAAGGATCTCGCCATAAACTTCAACCAGGTTGTCCAGTAACGCTAAACGGTTAAAGTCTTCACCTTTTACTTTACCCAGCCAAAGCCAGGTGAGAGGCCCAATCAGAACCGGTTTGGCCTTGATGCCGAGATCAATGGCTTCACGGGTTTCATCCAGTAAGGAGGTGCTGGATAGTTTAAAGGTCTGTCCCTTATTCAACTCTGGCACAATGTAGTGATAGTTGGTATCAAACCATTTGGTCATTTCACAGGCAGCGGCTGGCTGGCCGCTGGGCGCTCTGCCTCTGGCCATGCGGAACATGGTATCCAGATCAATCTGATCCCCGGAAAAACCAAACCGCTCTGGTACTGCACCTAACATCACCGAATGATTCAACATTTGGTCATACCAGGCAAAATCGCCCGTCGGGATTAAATCCAGCCCCGACTCAGCCTGGATTTTCCAATGCCTTTGTCTGAGCGTTTTGCCTGTTTCCAGAAGCTCCTGTTGATCGATGTCGTTGCGCCAGTATTTCTCCAGCGCCTTTTTTAGCTCTCTTTCAGCTCCGATTCGGGGAAAGCCTAAATTGTGGGATAGCGTCATGAGTGACTCCTTTATTTTTATCCTGATTGACTAACAAGCACAGTGAGAGTCTCATATATTAATCATATTGAATCAATCTCATAAAATTTGAGTTTAACTTGAAAACTATTCATGTGATTATTCCGATACAAAAACAACCACAGTTGTGATTCTTATGGCTCAGCGCTTAAATCTTGAAATAAGACACCTGAAGGCTCTGGAAGCGATACGGCTATCTGGCAGCCTGGTAGAAGCCTCTCGTCGTTTACATCTTACTCAGTCGGCTCTATCTCATTTGATTAAAGATTTGGAGCAACGGCTGGGGATGCCTTTGTTCATTCGCAAGTCACGACCGTTGCAATTCACCAGCGCAGGGTTGAAATTACTGGAACTGGCAGAAGAAGTGCTGCCAAGAATGAAAACCACCGAACTGGATTTGGTAAAGCTGGCGGGGGGGCGTTCTGGCCGTTTGAATATCGCCATTGAGTGTCACAGCTGCTATCAATGGCTTATGCCGACCATTGATCAATACAGGCAGCATTGGTCTGAAGTAGAAATGGACTTTTCCACCGGATTTAACTTTGCACCTTTACCGGCTCTGGCTCGTGGACAACTGGATCTGGTAGTGACTTCAGATCCGGTGGCGTTGCCCGGGATTGAGTACATTCCGTTGTTTCGTTACGAAATGTTGCTGGCAGTGGCTAATCAGCATCCATTAAGAAATAAGGCGTTTGTTGAGCCTGAAGATTTGCAGAATGAAACCCTGATTATTTATCCGGTAGAGCAGGGCAGGCTGGCCATTTTTCGCGACTTTCTTGACCCTGCATCCATAGAGCCGGCCTCAGTACGCACCGCTGAACTGACTCTGATGATGCTTCAGCTGGTGGTCAGCCAGCGAGGGGTTTCTGCTTTGCCCAACTGGGCGTTATCGGAATTTCTGATCAAAGATCAGGTGGTTGCCATACCTCTTGGGGCTGAGGGTATCTGGTCAACACTGTATGCCGCTGTGCGCACAGAATTGCGGCAACAGGCGTACATCACTGAATTCATCACTGCAGCGGTTGATACTTGCTTTGATACGCTCTCAGGCATTGAGCCGATATAACGCCACCTGTCCTCTGACAGCAGCCACTGACCCCTGCATTTATTCGATACATTGCCCGGAAAGCTAAAATACAGAGTTATTACTGTATTGCTGTCAAAGCCAAGGAACGGGCTATGAATTATGTTTCCGGCATCCGCTTACCCCGGTTGGGTTTTACCCTACCTGAGATGTTGTTTTCTCTCACCATTATCTCAATCCTGCTTTCTATGGTTGGCCCTTCCATGAGGGAACTTGTGGCTGACCGTCGTGTTGCTTCTATTACCTCAGAAATGTATGTCAGCCTGATTTTGGCACGCTCCGAAGCGGTAAAAAGACGCAGTACTGTGTCTATTTGCAGCACTGTGAATGGCATTGATTGTGATGAAAGCAATGCTGGTTGGGAAAATGGTTGGTTGGTGTTTCATGATCATAATGGTGATGGTGCTTTTGATCATCAGGATCACATGCTGAAAGTCACTCCACGGCAACCAGCATCTATAGCAATAGATTGGAACAGAGGGAACTCTCTCAGATTCAATAGCAGAGGACAGACATTATCAGCAGGTTCATTTGAAATTTGTGAAGAATCAAACGTCAGAGCGATTGTCATCAGTCTGACTGGCAGAGCACGGGTCGAGGAGCGTTCGTCATGCGGTTGATAGTACGGCCTTTGAGCCAAAAAGGCGTTGGTCTTATTGAGGTCTTGATGGCGCTGGTGATTTTGGCGGTTGGAGCCCTTGGAATGGGTGGTTTGCACAGCAGTAGTCTACAGCACAATCAGGCTGCGTATATTCATTCACGAGCAACTGTACTGGCTGGCGACATGCTGGACAGAATCCGGGCAAATAATGCTCTGGCAAAATCCAGCAGTGACTATCAGGTTGGATTAACAGATGAAGTCTATAACCGCTGTGAAAGCAATGATTATCCCGATCAGTGTGAAACGGGCAGTTGCTCGCCAGAGCAACTGGCGTCATACGATATACAACAATGGAAGTTTCATCTGAACTGTGAGTTACCAGGAACACAGGGTGCGATCAGTTTTGTTGAGGTTGATGGGGAACGGATTTATACCATTCGGTTAAACTTTCCTGATGGCCGGGGGCAGCCTGCAGATGACCTGCTGTTAAGGGGGGCTTTATGAACAGGCAGGAGAATGGATTCTCACTGGTCGAGCTGATGATTGCAATGGTTCTGGGATTGTTGTTATTGACCGGAGCAGGAAATCTGTTTCTGGCAACTAATAAAACCTGGACTTTGCAGGATGAGCTGGCAAGGATTCAGGAGAATGCCCGATTAGCTATGGAACTCCTTGGCAACAGCATCCGTACAGCCGCTTATACAGGCTGCCCTCCTCAGGCTGATCTCGCCAATATCATTCATACCGGCACTGACAATCGTCAGTGGATGGCGCACTTTGATAAAGGCATTCTGGGGTTTTCTGCAGAGTCCGTTAAAACTCATGTAGATAGCAGCGCCATATCCGATGCCATTATTGTACACAGCATTGATAGGAGTAATGCAGTACCTGTCATCAATCACGATGTTAGTACGGCAACTGTCGTATTGCTGGATAGTCATGACTATCATAGTGGTGATTTGTTGGCGTTGATTTCAAGGGATTGCCAGCAGATTTCGCTGTTTCGTGCGGGGCTTGATTCAGAAGGTGACCGTATCACTCATCCATCAGCAGTGGGTGGTAATTTATTCAACTGCACAGATGAGCTTAAAGGTCATTTTAATTGTCACGGAAGCACTGCCAGTGCCGGAACAATGGCTCATACCGAGTCAGAACTTGCACCCCTTGATTCACAGGCATTTTACCTCAGAACCAGTAATGGCGTTCCTACGTTGTATCGAAAACCGGCTGGAGAATATGCCAGTGGCAGAACACAGAATGCTGAGGCACTGGTGGAAGGTATCGAAAATATCCACATCCTTTATGGGCTCGATTCTGACGGTGATGGTATTGCCAATCAGTATCAAACTACCGGGGTTCTGGGGTTGTTGTCTGATGACTGGCATCGTGTGGTCAGTGTCAAGCTGGAATTACTTGCCCGTAGTTTTCTGGAAGTAGCCCCTGAAGCTCAACCCTATTTTTTTGCCGGACAGAAGGTGGTTCCTGATGATTTGTTTATCCGGCGAAATTATGTCACCACCATCCAGCTGAGAAATCGAAATTGAGGCAATTATTGCAGTAGGAGCTGTGTCATGAACAAGTCGCAGGGAAGCGTATTACTGGTCAGTCTTGTATTGCTGTTAATTATGACGGTAGCCGGACTAACGGCCATGCGAGTCTCCAACCTCGAACAGAAAATCAGCGGTAACTTTCTGGATCAGCAGATGGCTTTTCAGGCGGCTGAAACCGCTTTGCTTGAAGCGGAAAACCGTATTGCTTCCACTCACTTTGACCTAACGACATTTTCTACAGAGTGTCATCAGGGTTTATGTTTTGCTGGTAACGATGCGCCGGATATTAGCAGCTGTGCACCGGGCAGTGCGACCCCCTGGCTCGATGAGGTACTTTGGCAAACCAGCAGTAAACATCAGAGCACGACCATTGTAGTGGATGGGATTTCGACCCGTGCGAAATACATCATTGAGTTTCGTTGTTATATTGCCAGAGAAGCGGATGGCCCTTTGCCGGATGTCACGAATCCGGGTGACTGGGCTCTGTTCTTCAGAGTAACCGCCATGGCTTCCGGTGGTACTGATGATGCCAGAGTTATGTTGCAAACCACTTATAAGAAAAACAGTTGAGGTTATCATGGGAAGATTGCTCAGACTGGTTGTTCTCAAGCTGATTATGGTTGGCTTGCTCTTGCCTGTCGGCAGTGCTTTTGCTGCACCCGTTTCGTCCGATTATGCGGCGATGCCACCTCTGCTCAGTAAAACCACCTCGCCACTGGTCATGCTGGTGATGTCGGTGGATCATGAGTTATTTAAAAAAGCATACAGTGATTACACCGACCTGGACGCTGATGGTCGTTTGGATACCAGTTATAACGATGCGTTTGATTACCTTGGCTATTTTGATAGCAACTGGTGTTATCAATATTCGTTAAATAAATACTCCCCTGTTGCCCGGGCTACAGGGGAGAACGGACATTATTGCACAACGTCTTCGGCCCCCTGGAGTGGTAACTTTCTGAACTGGGCCAGTATGTCTCGGATGGATATTCTAAGAAGAGTACTATACGGCGGCAAACGTTCTACTGATTCTATCAATCAGACTGTTCTGGAAAGGGCTTATCTACCAAGAGACGTTCACGCTTTCGTGAAAGTATACGACAGTAGCAACTCAGGCATCGGGACTCAGTATTATACGCCATATCAACAATCGTCTATTAGTCTCTGCAGTGTGGCTGCCTCTGAAAATGGTATTCCACTCATCCGAATTGCCCGAGGAGCCTGGCCTCGGTGGGCATCTACCGGACTTGTACAATGTCAATGGGCGCGCGGTGATAGCCCTGCCAGCGGTGATAAACTGCATACCCATCGTGCTTACGTTGAAGCCTGTATTTCTGGTAAGGATGCGGAAACGGCGTCTCGTTGTCAGGCCTATTCAGGAGGCAATAAAAAGCCGGTGGGTCTGTTACAGAAATATGGAGAAACCGGTGCTGTTCGTTTTGGCCTGATGACCGGAACTTACGATAAAAATATCTCCGGTGGATTATTGCGGAGAAATATTGGCAAAATTGCGGGTAATGACAATAGTTCTGATGATGAAGTGAATCTGACCACCGGGCAGTTTACTGCCACTCAGGGCATTATCCACAACATCAATCAGTTCAGAATAACCAATTACAGTTATTCCCAGAATAAGTACACAGACTGCAATACATTTGCAATATCTATCAGTAGTTTCAAACAAAATCGCGGCACCAGTTCAACCCGACGATGCAGTAACTGGGGTAATCCTCTTGCTGAAATTTATCTGGAAGCCCTGCGTTATTTCGCCGGGAAAAGCAGTGCTACTTATAGTTTTGATACCACCAACGATACACGCTTTATTCCGGGTATCACCAGAGTCAACTGGAATAACCCCCAAAATGCCGATAATGCCTGTGCCAACTGCTCAATTATTCTTCTCTCTACCGGACTAAACTCTTTTGATACCGATCAGCTGGCTTCCAGTGCCGATCTTCCCGGCCTTAGTGGTGTTGAATCGCTCAGTATTAAAACGGATGCCGTTGGTAACATGGAGTATAACGGTGCTTTTGCTGGCAATTATCTGGTAGGTGGCACCGGAAGCGAACGACAATGTAGCAGTAAATATCTTTCTGGTTTATCTCAGGCCGTTGGTATTTGCCCGGAAATACCACAGTTGGAAGGCGGTTATCAAATTGCCGGGTTATCCTGGTATGCCAATACATCTGACTTAAGAACAGGATTGCCCGGAAGGCAAAGTGTGCGCACTTATGCTATCGAACTGGCGGAATCCATGCCAAATTTCACCCTTGATGTGAATGATAAACCTTTCACTTTTCAGCCAGTTTGTCAGGCAAGTGATAATTTCGGTGAGGGTGAGAATAATTTTTCTGGTAGTGGGAATGACTGTTCATTGATTGATGTAGTGGTGGAGTCATTGATTAAAGACGATAGTGGTCGTGTAGTTGAGGGTTCACTGTTGTTTGTCTGGGAAGATTCTCTTTGGGGAAATGACTATGATTTCGATGCATCATCCAGAATAAAGTTTTGTGTTGGAAGCCGTTGTAACCAAATTTCCGATGCGCCTTTGAGAGCCTTTAATTTTTCTGAAGATGAAGTGCGGATTGCCATTCAGGTTGTTGGCGTTTATGCCGGTTTGAATATGCGTTTTTCGTATACGCTCACTGGCTCGAATGCCGGTGATGATGGTTTGCAATCCAGCAGTTTTGTTTACAAAGGGACTAACCTCGGGCCATTTAAGGTAAAAAATTTTCAGGCTTCCGGGGTGGCTGCGGGTATTTTGCCCAAACCGATGTTTCTGGCCGCCAAATACGGTGGTTATCTCGATTTGGATGGTGATGGCACACCGGGACATGATGGTGATGGCAACGGTACACCAGATATTGATGATACGCGGGAATGGGATAATCGGGATAATCTGACAGGATCATTAGGTGCCGATGGTTTACCGGACAATTATTACTTCGCTCGTAACCCTTCACTGCTGGAAGTTCAGTTGAATCAGGTACTATCGGATATTTCTAACCGGGTGTCCTCTGCTACCAATGCAGCTCTATTTGCCAATAGCAGCACAGGCATTGGCGCCCTTTATCAGGCTTTGTTTCAGCCAGAGTTAGAAGTCAATGGTAAAATGGTGCGTTGGGGAGGAATGCTTCATGCCATCTTTGTGGATTCCAAAGGACACCTCCGGGAAGACAGCAATGGTAATGACCGACTGGATGGTTACGACACTGATAAAATTGTCGAGCTGTTTTTTGATCCTAATGCCGGACAAACTATGGTTCAGCGGTTTGCCAGTACCAATAATGGGGAAACCAAAACAGCAGAGGGTACTCTTCAATCGCTGAGCACACTGAAAACCATCTGGGATGCCAGAAAACAACTCTCCCTGATTAACAATGTTACCAGTCAACGTAATTATGATTCTCAGGCTTCCGGAGGTCGTTATATTCTGACTTGGCTCGATCAGGATAATGATCAGCAGGTGAGTGCCGGTGAAGTTCAACCACTGTTGCCAGCCACATTTACCGGGGTAGAAGGTTATCTTGGTGTTTCAGCCGATGGTGTTAGTCCGGTTATTAATTATGTTCGGGGTCAGGAGCAACCGGGAAGCCGAAATCGCACCATTGATTTTGATGCTGATGGACTGGATGATATCTGGCGGCTGGGAGATATTGTTCACTCTACACCCAGACTGGTTTCAGCACCAGACAGTCGTTATGACGCACTTTATAAAGACGATAGTTATCGTATATTTCGGAATCAGTATTTAAATAGACGTCACGTGTTATATGTTGGTGCCAACGATGGAATGATTCACGCCTTTAACAGTGGTTTCTGGAATCAGGCAGATTATGCCTATGAGAGAACAGGCAACAATGGCGAAGTAGCTCATCCTCTGGGTTCTGAACTTTGGGCTTATGCGCCCATGAATCTTCTGCCGCACCTGCAATGGTTGCGGGAAGTGGATTATCCTCATGTGTATTACATGGATGGAGAACCCCTTGTTTTTGATGCCAATATCTTTCCCGATGACACCAAACATCCCGGTGGTTGGGGAACGGTACTGGTGATTGGCATGCGACTGGGTGGTGGTCAGTATGATGTGAGTGTAAACGGCATAACACGTACCATGCGGTCAGCCTATGTCGTACTGGATATTACTGATCCGGAAGACCCACCGGTATTATTGGCAGAAATTACTCACCCTGATCTTGGATTCACCTCTTCGAGGCCTGCACTGGTGAAAAAAAGACAGCCAGGAGTCGCTGCTGATGGCCGTGTCGACTGGTTGAATCCAGCTAGAAATGACTGGTATTTAGTGTTTGGCTCTGGTCCGGCTGGCGTTGACTCTAATGCTCTGAGAGGGGCGCTTGCGGACGGTAAGTCAGACCAGAATCTGAGTGTTTTTGCTTATGATCTGAATAGCAAATCCTTTGTTTCAGGGCTGGACCCTATGGTTACCGGTTACAGCAACAGCTTTGCCGGTGATATGACCGTGTCCGACTGGAATCGCGATTATGTAGATGATGTCGCTTATTTTGGGTCGGTAGAAACCAGTGCGAATCCTCTCTCCGGAAAGCTGCTTCGATTGCAGTTAGGCAATCAACTGACATCCTCAATCCTCAGTGTTTTATTGGATGCCAGCAGGCCTGTGATGGCAAGCCCGCTCACTGTTCAGGATAAAACCAGTCGCTGGATTTATGCAGGCACGGGCCGCCTGATGACGTACAGTGATAACAGGGATACGTCAGCACAATATTTCGTTGGCGTTCAGGAGCCTCTGGATAGTTCGGGGTCAATGACTTATGACACTGTTAATCTGTCGTCTTTAATCGATACCAGTGCCGTGCAGGTTTTAACCAATGGTACAGTGCGGGTGCCGGTTAATAGTGGCTATGACGATTTCAGGGTGGGGAATGACTCAGTTAACCATTTTTCCGCATTGAAAACATTAATAAAAAGCAAATCGGGTTGGATACGATCGTTGCGTTATGGCGGTAATAATCCTTCAGGTCGCAGTGTGAACCGTACTACTCGTCTTTTTTCTCTGATTCTTTTTACGGAATACGAACCTCCTGAAGATAGTTGCTTTATTGATGGCAGTAGTTATCTCTATGGAGTTCACTATCAAACTGGCACAGCTACCGCTGAAGAGTTATTGGGTCGTGTGCCGGTGGCTGATGTGACGAATACAGAGCAATCTCTGGATCGGGTGAGTTTAGGTGCAGGTTTTGCGTCGTCACCAGTGGTTCATCAGGGGGAAGCAGGTCGTCTTACTGCGGTCACACAAGGGGCTGGCGGTAGTATTACCAGTGATGAGCTGAACTATGAAGCATCTTCTGAAGGCCGGCAAAGCTGGTGGCAGATATTTGAGATTCCCTGAATCGTTTTATAAAGAGTAGCCATAAAATGGAGCAGTTATGAACAGGCAAAAAGGATTTAACCTTGTAGAACTGATCATTGTCATGGGCATTATTGGTATTTTGTCGGGTGTTGCCTATCCTGCCTATGTTCAGCATATGCTGGAAACCCGTCGCAGTGATGCCTGGATAGCACTGAACTCGGTTGCTGCCGGGCAACAACGCTGGTATGCGGTGAATTTTTCTTATACCGATGATTTGAACAGGCTGGGAGGAGATCGATCTTCAGAGGGGTTTTATGATATCAGTCTGGTGGCCAATGATACGGCGTTCACTATCACCGCTACAGCCAGAAGTTCGAGCGTTCAGGCGAGCGATACGGGTTGTACGGTTTTGACGCTCTCTGAAACAGGGGCCCAAACTCCGGTTGAATGCTGGTAATTTACCAGCATTCATTAGTCGGAGAACCATCCTGCCTGCTGGCTGTTTTGAGACCAAGATGATTAATACTGAAGCTTGCGCATTCGCTGTCATTATCCTGGCTGCTTCCATTAGCGGGTGTCGCAGTCAGAGTAAAGCTTGAATCTGTCGCCGTCAGTGAAAGGGTATAATAGCCATCGGGTGATGTGCTACCTCCTATCTCATCAATGTTAGAAGCATATCGATTATCGTAGGTGTAAAACCGTTCCTGTTCAGCAGCAGCCAGTGAGAGAGCTGTGTAGGCGTCAGCACGGCGACTTTCCATAACATATGATTGATAAGAAGGTATGCCCACCGCTGCCAGAATGCCAATGATCGCCACCACAATCATCAACTCTACTAAAGTGAATCCCTGGTTTTTTTGTATGCCCATTTTTTCGTCCTTTATCGGGGAAGTTCAAATATTTGTCGCCAGCTCTGCCTGCCTTCATCGGATAATTTATATTCCAGATCAGTGCTGGATATATTACCGGCACCTCCCTGAATCAACACGCTGGTTTTGCCATCTTTATTCTGGTGAATCACAGGAGCAGGTGCCTGTCCGGCACCAATACTGATCCGTTTTGCTGAAATTGTTGCATCGGTAATGGTGCCGGTGGTCAGAACTGCCTGAACATTAGCGGGGATAGCGGTGCCAGTCTGGTAATGAAAAGCCCGTAGAAAACTAAACCCATCAATCAGACACTGATCTGCCGGTGGTACATACTCTGTCATCAGCAATAAAGCAAAGATATTAGTGGCGGTAGAAAGGCTTTTGCCACTGGGTTCGTTACCGGTGTGTTCCAGCCGGTTTACCCAGCCGGGTTGTGATTTAATGGCGTTCAGGAGATTTTCAAACGTTCCAACGGTTGAGCCAGAGCGCACAGTAAAAGCACTGCTCAAGTTGCCATCTGCTCTGACCTGAACGTCAGTAGTATCAATAAGGCGATTAAAAGGCACGCTGTTGTAAGTAAAGGTTCCGTTGGAGATGGGTTCTTTTACACCAAAGAAATATTCCTGAGCGGTACTGCGGCTGTCATCCTGAGTTAACTCCCGCCCAGTGCCAGCAAACACCCAGCGTTCATTATCAGAGTTGGTGACGACCTGAGGGCTTGCTGTAATTGGGCGGCCCACATCCACCATGGAACTTAACGACCAGTTTGATGACTGTGAATCTCCAAGGTTGATTCTCATTAACTGACCTGAAAGAGCCCCCGAAGTTTGCACATTGCCAAAATAAACAGCGTCATCAAAGAAGTTGTTATCCCAGTCGGCCACCTTCATATTGCCAGCATAAGATGCTGGAATACCGCTGTCTCTGGGAGCAAAGCCATTGACGAAATTGTTGCTTTGCAGGTCATAAATAAAGACTTTCATGTTCTGGTTGCTGGTGGCGTTATCGAGAGCATCCCGGGTTCCGGTGGTGCCTGTGCCAATAGGACCAGAGCCAAAGGCAAGATACCAGTTGTTTTCAGAAGGTGAAGAATAATCACCAGATGAATCGGGCAGTCTGTGCTGAATCACTACCGGGCGATTAGTGGTAAAACCCAGCTCAGGGTGCGTGATTTCCGCCAGAAGCCTGGGAGGTTGCTCAGGGTCGGTGATATCTAACACCACATAAGCAGAACGCATGGTTCTGGTCGTTCCACCAATATTGGCATCAATAGGGCCACCGCCAAGGCGCATGCCCATTACTAACACTGTACCCCAGCCATCGGGATAGGTTGAACTGGGTGAAAAGATATTGGCATCAAATATCAGCGGCTCACCATCCATATAATAGACATGAGGGTAATCCGGTTGAATCAGCCACTGCAGATGTGGAAGCAAGTTCATGGGCGTATAAGCCCAGATTTCACTGCCCAGCGGATGGCGGGTTTCTGAACCGTTCGTTAGCAGAAAGCGATCATTATCGCTATCCCAGAAACCACCATTGAACGCATGGATTTTGCCGTCATTACTGCCGACATAAACCATCTGACGGCGATCTTTATACTGATTCTGAAAATTGATAAATGTGGCGTCGTTGCTGTTGAAGGGCCTGTTTTCCGTATAAAAACCGCTGGGAGGACCCACGGAAGCAGGGCTTGAGTGAATAATATCGCCCAGTCGCCATACCTCAAGATTACCGTCGTTATCAATATCGACTGAACGGGAACGAAACCCCGGCTGATCTTCACCCCGGATATAGTTCACCAACTGTTCCCGCAGGCTGTTATTGATATTGGGTACATCGCCAAAATAGCCCTGATTAGCTCGACCAAAGGTATTGACGTCAAAAGGTCTTACCTCAGATGAATTCACTTGGTTATCTCTATCACTATCGATCCAGGTGAGAATATGACGCCCGGTATTAGCTGGGCTGTTGTACGGTCGCTGAGTGGTTACATTATTTACTGACATCAGTTGTTCACTAGCACTCCAGATAGGCCTGAGAGTGTCTAAATTGGCAGTAGGACCATCGGGAGTCAGCGTTACGCCATTATCTGACGTGTTATAGCGTTGAACAACGGTCTGGTTAATTGAAGCATCAAAGAACAATACAACGACTTTATCAGTGGCATAGCTGTCGAGGGTATCATTGCCATTGGTGTCTTCCCGCAGATGACCATTACTATCGACAAACAAGCTGTGCATCAGCCCAACCCAGCTTATTTCAATATCCTTGACGCTGACTTTGGGACGAAAAAGTGCCTGAACCACTGTGCCTATACCGCTGGAGCTGTTGGAAACCAGAGCAGCACTGGTACCGGAGGAAATTCGGGTAGAAATGTCTTGCAGAATTAAATCCAGTTGCGCTCTCAGAAGCGAAGGGTTTCGGGCGAAGAAAAAATTATCCGGTATCCCGTCAGCCCCCAGAGAGCTGGTGGAATTGTTTCTAAAATCCCACTCTCTGGAGTCATCATCAGGAGTGCCATCACCGTTGGCATCGTGTTGGGGTGATCCGCTGTTGTCCAGATCAACAAAACCGCCGTATTTTGCAGCTAGTTGCAATGGGGTGGGAAGAACACCTGATGTAGTGCCTTTAGCTGTGTATATTTCTGATCTGAATGGGCCGGCTCCTTGTTGTTGTTGATTATTTCTGCCAGGCCCGAGAAAATGAGAGTTAATACCATCTCTGTCTGTGCCAAATATGGAATAAGAAAAGGAAGGGTTTCCCGAAGTGTTTTTTCCATCAAATCGATACTGAAGTTTTATTTGATCGTTACTAACATTCGTGTCAGAGCAAGTAGAACCAACACAGTATTTAATACGAGAGCTACCATCGTAGTCGTTATCTCCACCTTCAGGTCTGTCATCCCAAATGAAAACATACTCTCCTGAATTATCACTTTGGCTTTCCACCGTTATGCCTTTAAAGAACTGACCTTGGGCAAGAGGCTGAAAGGAGACTAACTTGCCATCCACATTCACTTCGAGAGAAGGGATAAGTTCGGCTAATTGAATAACATAGGTTTTTATATCCTGAACACCAGGCAAAGTTGGGTGCAAGTCGGTAGTCCGGGCGTGAAAACTAAAGCCAGCAACCCCGTAACCACCTCCTATATTGGCAGCATCCGGGCAGATACCTATGGCTTGCGCCAGGCCATTTAAAGGTTTGAGAGTACAGCTATTTGTTGACCCTCCATAGTAATAATTTCCCACGAAGCCATCAGAAGATTCAAAGCGGGATAGTTCATTCATTTTTTGTAAACGGTTTTGCGGGTCAGAGAGACCCGTTACATCAGTAGAGGAATCAAGGTTATCCGTATCGAAACTATTGGTACCACTGGAAATCAGAATAATGGCGCAGCTGGCACAGGGGTTAGTGCTATCTAGTGGCGTAACCCACTGCTCGGAAACATGCCCCCGATTACTGTCGCTAGTATCAAATGCAGGTGTCGGAGAGGTACTTCCTGAAAAATAACGTAAGGCTTCCAGGTACATTTCAGCGACAGGATTCCGCCAGGCAGTCAGTGTGAATGAACTAATGTGATTGATAATGCCATTGACGGAGCTGTTAAAAATACCGCTGTTTAAATTGATTTCATCGTCAGATGCGGCGGCGTTACCAGCCAGCATTTTAGTATTGCTTCGAAGTACACCGCCGCTGCTGTTTTTGGCATAACTGCCACTGATTAAGCCAAAATGAATCTGCCCATCTTCCCCATAGCGTTGTAAAACCCCTATCGGTTTGAAATTACCATTAGGGTATTGTTTGCAACGTTCTTCATTGCTGGCATCTTTGCCTGAACTGCAAACTTCAACCCTTAGATGATGTGTAGCCCTTTCTTCGCTTTGTGCAGGACTCTCGGTTATGCCCCAGCGACATTGGTGAACCTCTGTTGTTGCCCAACGTTTGTAAGATCCTTGCGAAATTCTGAGAATAGTTGGGCTGCTGCTGTTTGCTCCCAGTCCAGAATTGCAAAAGGATGTGGCATTATTGTAAGGGGTATAATTGTCAATATCGGAGCCATCGTAAACCTTTACCCATGCTCCACTTAGGTTTTCACTAAGAGAGACTCTTTCAAGAATAGTCTGGGCGTCTGTATCTATATCACGATGACCACCAAACAAAATCATGCGGACAATATCCATTCTGGACATCGATACCCAGTTTAAAAAGTTACCACTCCAGGGGGCAGAGCTGTTATCAGTACAAGTATGTTCATAAATACCACCGGCTCTGGATACCGGTGAATAGTATCTGTTGACAGTGTCGTATTTGTAACACCAGTTGCTGTCGAAATAACCAACATAGTCAAAACTGTTTTTATAATTGGTGTCTAATGTTCCATCACCTTCAAGATCGGTGTAATCCGAATAGGCTCTTTGGAAAAGTTGTTGATCTACCGACATCACCAGCATCACTTGTGCTGGCGAGGTGGTTGTTCCCTGGCTTGGGCTGGCAGCGTAGTTAACCACGCTTGCCCATAGTGGTATGGAAATGAGAAAAGCGCTGAAGAATATCAGATATTTAAGACGCGAAGCTGCCACGGTGCGATCCTTAATAATTCGGGTTATTAACGTTATCGGACAGCGGATACTTATCGTTTATAGGTAGATTGCAGCATCACCCGGCTATTTTGATTATTCACAGAAGCCAGCACTGTGACTCTGTAGAGATTGGCCCAGTCTGCCGGGTTTGACGTGCTGGGCTGGACACCAAACAGAACATTGGGTACGTAACACATAAACTCAATCATATAGCGTGCACTGACACCAGATGATGCCAGTGAAGTCACTTCCCGGGTCTTCTGCCTATCATTCCATATATTGATATCTTGCCAGGGGCGGTAGCTGCTGGTGCGACAAGCGGAAATACTGCCAATATCGGTACCGGCAAAGCAGAGACCACCTGAACAGTCTTGGGTAAATCCAGTCATGTTGGTACACTCGGATTTTTCTTTTATGCACTTCTCAGCTTCTTTCAGACCGGACTCGGCGGCAATAAAGGCACTCTGATGGTTGCGATAGCTGGCTGCCATCTTTTGCTGTAAACCGGCAATTTGTATAGCGACCAGCCCGGCTGCCACCATGATGCCCAGAAAAACCATGGTAAATATTAATGCAGTGCCTTTTTGTGTTGATGCTTGTGTTGAGAACATACGGTTACTCCTAATTTCGCAGTGCCAGTGTTAAAACGTACTCCTTGCGTAAATAGCGATCAGTAGGTGTGACTTCGGCGCCATCAAAGAAGTAGTTTCTCGGTGTTGGTGTCACTTCTATTTCACTGCGGGTGATCAGGTGGATTCTTATCGACGAAGTATTGCGCCAGTCGGCGTGTTGAAAATGCCTGGCGCCGGCGCGGATATAGCGGTCGGCTGAGCCGTTATCGTCTGAGTCAATGCCGTAATAAATACGCAGCTGCTCAATACCATCGACAATGGGTTCCGGGGTTGGATTACCTGCCATTTTGCGGAACAGGGTCGGAATGCCATTATCTGGTTTGATGAAATAAGCGACGGATTTAAGCGGTCTCAGGACTCCAGGATTAAAGTTAATGTCTCTGGCAGGTGAAGTGCCATCATAACAACGGAAGGTGCCTCTAAGCTGGGTATAGCAGTTACGAAATTTACTGGTGCCTGATGTGCCATGCATAAGACTGCTGCCGCTGACAGAAGTCAGTGCGACCAGTGCTACCTGTGAGCAGTCCTGCCGACTGATGCCTGCGGCATCGCCCGCAGACAAAAGACCTCTGGTGTTCTGATCCAGAGTTAACGTGGCAGAGTTGGCATTATGACCGATGATGGTAAAGGTATTTTCCGGGTCGAGTTTGAATATTAGCAGGCTTTCCGAGGTGGCCTGAGCGTCGATAAGTGTGGTTGAATTATTCTGATTCAGGCCCTGAACCCGTTGTTCGGATGTTGCCCAGTTATTGGCAGCGTTTTGCGTGCTCAGAGCATTCCCTAAAGGCGTAGCACTGTCGCAGCCGGTAAAGCCCGCCATGCGGACATCCATTGACATCAGCTTCATGGCTGTGCGGGCTGATTCTTGCATCATGCCTAATTGCTGGTTAAGCCGGTCTGACTGGTTTGAGGAGAGAAATATCTGAGAGACCACGACCATAATTGACAGACCGATCGCGGTGGAAATCATCAATTCAATCAAGGTGAATCCGTGTTGTTGCCTCATCATCACATTAAACTCCTCAGAACGATCTGTTTTCTGGATTCCTGCCCTTTGCTGTCATCAAAGAAAATAGTGATGGTGTAAGTTCGTCCATCTGCATTGTCACTAATGATGATAGAGCCATCACCATCGGGTAACTGCCGGTCGATAATGAATTTCCATTGGTCAATATCGTATGCAGCGAGTTCAGCCGGATCACAATCACGGGTTTCACAGGTGGTTCTGTATTGTGATGGAATATTGCCCAGGCTGACCCTGTAACCGGGACCATTAATGGAGTGGCTGGAATTGGCTTTGATTCTGTCGAGAATGTCGTAGGCGATCATATTCGCCCTGTTGTTGAGGTGGGCTATGTTATTGTAATCAAGGCTGCGGGTTTGTAATGCCGCCATACCTAATAAGCCCGATGCCAGAATAAAAACAGCGATCATCACTTCTATCAGTGATACTCCTTTTTGTTTTATGAATAGCTGTTGTTTTACTAATGGATTTTGCGTTGCTTTATTCGTCATGGACAAACCACCGAGTTACTTGAGCGCGCGCGACCACTCCGGCTCAGAGCTATGCCTTTTACATTGGTCGAGCCTGCAAGCAATGGACAAATACTGAAACTCCCCACACTGCTGCTAGTAACAGTGCCATCACCATTGAAGATAATTGGGTTGTTATTGCTCCAGAGAATATTGGCGAGACTATCTTGCTCACTAATCCGAATTAATTCATCGGTACCGGTATTAAATGAAGCATTGTTATTATCATCTACAAAAATAATCCAGCCTGAGCTCCAGTTTGAAGCATTGGCCGAACAACGGTTGAAGTCAGAAGAGGCACACATAACAATATTTCCGCCCTGATTGATGGCTTCATTTCTGCTGAAGGAAATATCAAGAATCAATTTTTGTTGGATGGAATTGAACGTGATCTCATCAGAAAGGATTCTGAATGAAGGAATGGCTACGGCAAGCAAAATAGCAGCAATGAGCACAGTGATAATAATCTCAATCAGAGTAAATCCTGTCATCGAGGCGCGCTTCATAAATCAGTGTCTGGAGAGTTTTTATTAAAACAAGCTTAGATTTTTTTTCAGGTTTTCAGGGGATAAGTCGTTATAAGAGTTGGAATAAAAAATAAATTTCGTATTGGTAATGAACTAGTCATATATTTGACTGCGATCAACAGAAATACCAATGCCACCAGAAAAATGGCGTCATAGCAGGTTTTTTCAATAGATGGATCAGAATACCAGAAACACTATTCGGCTATTGATTGTTGACTCTGAGGCAGCGGAAGCCGAAGCGATCCTGAATGTTTTTCGTGATGCTGGGAATGCTACCCGTGGGGAGCATATTATCTCGGCCAGCTCCCTGGAAAAGGCACTGTCTGAGCGACGAAAGTGGGATCTGATACTGGTTTCCGAATTACCGGATGGCCTGACTATGGCTGCTCTGGGGGATATGATGGCTCTGCAAGGGCAGGATATTCCTATCATTGTTCTGGCTGATTATGCCGATGCAAGTGAAACCCTGGAATATATCAAACTTGGTGTCAGTGCTGTCGTTCCCCGTGATAACGACGAACACTTGCTATTGGCGGCCAATAAAGAAGTGGATGAACTGAGAATCCGTCGTCATTACCGCCGAATGAGCGTGGTGCTGAATGAATCTGAAAAACAGCGCCGAATGCTGTTGGATGATCAGATCGATGCGCTTCTTTATATCACTGAAGGGTTTGTCAGTTATGCGAACCCGGCATTTATGAATATGCTGGGCATCAAAAGTAAAGACGAGCTAATCGGTAAACCCTTCAAAGAGCTTGTCATCGACAATGAGTCGGAACAGGTGCATGAGTTTCTGGTGAGTGTTGAAAATACAGGCCAGGCGATAGCTGCGATTCAGTGCCATCTGTCAGCAGGAAATAACAAAGAATTTCAGGTGCGTATCATTGTCTCGCCCACCTCGTTCGAAGGCGGTTACACTCTGAGCTTATTGGTTCGTGCTGAAAAAACGGAGCAGGAAAAAGTACCCGAAGCCTCAGTCGACAAAGCATCGGTTATGGCCCCCATCAGTGATACCGGCTTATTCGACAAATCCCAGTTCCAGAAACAACTGGATGTTGCGCTGCAGAGAGTGGTTGCCGACAAAGGTAAAGCGGCTTTGTTGTGCCTGACTTTGGATACCTTCAAGGCGATTCATAAAAAAGGCGGTCACAAGATTAGCCTGCCTATGTTACAGAACCTGTCACAAATACTATCCGGACAGTTGGCGGAAGGTCATTATGCTGCCAACTGGGGGAATGGTATTTTCATGGTGCTGTTAAATAGCGGAGAAAAGAAAAAGGTTCAGGACATTGCTGACGGCATCATCAAAACAGTTGGCAATAATATTCAGGTAGGTAATAACCATCTGCCTGTGAGGTTGAGTCTTGGCGGCGTTCTGTTGAGTGATACCAGTAATGATGTCAAAACCCTGCTGGTGCGAGCCCGGCATGCAGCCACTCAATCGCTTAAAGAAGGTGGCGGCAAACTGGTTTTTTGCCAGCAGCGCAAAATAAATGCTGCCAGCTCCGTTGAAAAACATCTTGCAGGCATGGTGAGTCAGGCACTCAAAAATGACAACATTAGGTTGTTCTATCAGCCAGTAGTCAGCCTGAAAGGCTCTCCGGAAGAATATTACGAAGTGTCTCTGCGTATCACTGATATCAGGGGGCGCGAGCACGATACCAGCGCTTTTCAGGCCCGACTGGAAAGAAATTCTCTCTGGGGAAAACTGGATCGCTGGCAATTAATTCAGGCCAGTAAGGATCTCATTACCAAACGACGAAATGGACATGACACACGGCTTATTTTCCAGCTGGGAGCCTGTGAAATTATCGATAGCAGCTTTGTGCCCTGGGTTGGCGTAGCATTGAAAGCAGCAGGTATTCCGCCTAAAGCAGTGGTCTTTGAAATCAGAGAGCCGAATCTGACGCGATTCCAAAAAGAAGTTCCTGCCTTTTTTCAGTCGCTCAAAAACATGGGTTACCAGACCGGTGTCAGTCACTTTGGTTGTAGTTTAAAACCAGTAGATGCACTGGAATCCCTCGATGTTGACCTGGTAAAGGTCGATCAGTCCTTTACCAAAGACATTACCAGCCCGGATAAAGGCAAAGAACTGGAACATATGATTACTCAGCTGGCCGGAAAACAATGCAAAGTGATTGTGCCACAGGTTGCCAGTGCGGCAGAAATGGCGCCATTGTGGCAAAGCGGTGTGGATTATATACAGGGGCCTTTCCTGCAAACACCGACAAAAGAAATGACGTTTGATTTTGGTTCCGACATTTAACCGTTTCACAATCCTGAATTTACAGAACGATTCAGTTGACCGACAATAGCCCTCCTTTCTACTTCCGACTACAGGAAATCAGGTAATTCGATGTCCGCAACACTTAATATGGTCATGGCCCAGCTCAACCTTGTGGTGGGTGATATTGATGGAAACACCACTCGGGCGATTGAAGCGGCTGAGACAGCACGAGATCAACTGAATGCTGATATTATTGTGTTTCCTGAACTGACATTATCCGGCTATCCACCGGAAGACCTTCTGTTGCGCCCCAGCCTGGTGTTGCGTCTTGAACAGGCGATGAGCCGTTTGCAGACCATAAAAGGTATTGATCTGGTGATCGGTGCCCCATTAAGTGGAGAGCACGGTCTTGAGAATCAGGCGCTGGTGCTTCGGGATGGCAATGTCGTCGCCCGCTATGCCAAACAACATTTGCCGAATTATCAGGTCTTTGATGAAAAACGCTATTTCGTCTCAGGACGGGAAACCTGTATCTACGAGTGTGAGGGCGTAAAGATTGCCCTGACCGTCTGTGAAGACCTCTGGTACAAAGGCCCGGCCCGCCGTGCCAAAGAAGCTGGTGCTGAGTTGATTATCAGCCTCAATGCTTCCCCTTTCCATAAAGATAAGCCGGTGCTACGTCAGGAGATTATTCGTGAACGCTGTGCTGAAACCGGACTGCCTGTACTTTATGTTAACCAATACGGCGGACAGGATGAGCTGGTGTTTGATGGTGGCTCCTTTGCAATGAACGGCGATGGTCAACTTATGGCAGGTGCTCAGTTCTTTAATGAACACCTGATGCCTGTTATTTTTGATAAAAGCACGTTGTCGTTTATAAAAAATGATCTGGCAGAAATACCCGAATTATATTCCCGGGTCTATGACGCTCTGGTGACCGGCGTTCGCGATTATGTCAACAAAAACGGTTTTAAAGGTATTGTTCTGGGTCTATCGGGAGGGATTGATTCTGCACTGACCTTGGCAGTTGCTACCGATGCGCTCGGCAAAGACCGGGTTCAGGCAGTCATGATGCCCTATCGTTACACCTCAGATATGAGTCTTGAAGACGCTCAGGAAGAAGCGGATATTCTCGGTGTTGAATATAAGGTATTGCCTATTGAACCGATGTTCGATGCCTTTATGGATACACTCAGCAATGAGTTTGAAGGTCATGGACGAGACACCACAGAAGAAAACCTGCAGTCCCGCTGTCGTGGTGTGATGCTGATGGCTATCTCCAACAAGAAAGGCTACCTGGTACTGACCACCGGCAACAAGAGTGAAATGGCGGTGGGTTATGCGACACTGTATGGCGATATGGCCGGTGGTTTTGACGTACTGAAGGATGTGCCAAAAACGCTGGTCTTCAAGTTATCTGAGTATCGTAATACCCGGGGTTATGTGATACCTCAGCGAGTGATTGATCGCCCGCCTTCAGCAGAGCTGGCACCGGATCAGGTGGATGAAGACAGCCTGCCACCTTACGACGATCTTGATACCATACTGGAAATGTATATTGAGCAAGATCAAAGTGCCGAAGCCATTGTCGCCGCAGGTTATGATCGCGATACCGTTTATCGGGTGCTGAGGCTGGTGGATATCAACGAATATAAGCGTCGTCAGGCGCCTGTTGGGGTTCGTATTACACCAAGAGGATTTGGGCGCGACCGCCGGTATCCCATTACCAATGGCTGGCGTCCGGGGGTATAACTGCAAAACAGGCTCCGGATTCCACCGGAGCCAATCCCTTTCTGTGCAAGAGCATTGAAATAACCAGTTAGTCTCACTATCCATCATGTTAGAGATCATATCCTTGTTTGCTTTTATAAATTGAGGCTCACAACTTCCACTAAATAAGCGAAAAGGAACAACGATGAACTCTCTGCATAGTACTTGTAGTCAGCATCTCAATACGCATGCCTGGCAACCTTCTGATCAAACGGTAGTGTCAGATGAAAGCTCATCTTCATCGGTAAAATTTGGAGATACTTTCCGTAAAGTAGAAAAAGTCATTGACCCCGACATATTACGAAGGGCTAATGAGCTGATTGATACTGATGATGAGTTTTTTGGCTGGCCCGACAAAGACAGCTACGATTTTGAAAGATCTGTTTCCCTTGATAGGAAAAGCAAAGTTTCAAAATATGCACAAGTGACCCAAAACGGGAACTCAATTAATTACCAATATAACCCAATCAGCTATAGTCAAGGTCGCCCCATTTTGAGTTTAACTCTTCCAAGAGCCTCTATTAGTGCATCGGAATGTAAAAAAGTGGTGCAAAGTTTCTTTGATAAGATAAATCTTGATACCCCAGAACCACTACAACAGCTTGTCAGTGATGGCATTGGGGCTATGGTAGAAATGGCTCAGTGGAGAAATAGAGTCGTCCGTTTTATTGGCATCAATATTATCAGATACCCGATCACCGTTAAGAATAATCAAGATGCGCTACCCTGGCACAGAGACAGACACAACTTTAGTCTGGTTGTGCTGATGAATGATCCTCTTAAAGGTGGCGTTGGTTATAGTGGCGGTGGTCTGAATACAGCAAGAGAAAATACTAGCCTTCCCGTCGAGCGAGTGAAGGTGACGGATTATTATTCAGAGAGGGTTGTTCCCATTTTGCAAGGCACTATCGAAAAACATACTTACGAAAAAAATTCTGGATTCTTCTTTTCCAATCAAAAAGAGTTAATGCATCAAGGGCAAAAGGCAGAGGTTTGTGGCGACAATCCGGGCAGTATTTTGGCTGAAAAACGATTACTGACTATATTCGCAGATACTAACGACCCAGTGGGTCGTTAGTTATAGCTTCCAGCCTGAAGATAAAGCGATGAATGAGTTATCAGCAATCAAAGCTGGAAGAATCTAAGCACTTCGAAACCCTGCAAGATACAATCGGTGAAGCTGCTCCAGTTGCTGGAGCAGAGACTCACGGGTCCCACTATTGTCCACAACATCCTGAGCTAATGTTAATTTTTCTTCTCTGGACGACTGTTGGCGTATAATGGCTCTGGTTTGATCCTCCGTCATATTATCTCTTTGCATGGTGCGCTCAACCTGAACCGCTACCGGAACATCCACGACTAATAGCCGATCAATCAACTGCCTCTGGTCTGTTTCAATGAGTAGTGGTGAAACCAGAATCGCATAATCTGATGATGCCTGACTTAATTCAAACAGGATCTGCTCTCTGATTAACGGGTGAAGCAGTTGCTCAAGCCAGACTTTCTCGCGGTTATCGTCAAAGATTATTTGTCTGAGTTGCTTTCTGTTCAGGCTGCCATCGGGCCGCAGAATACCCTCACCAAAACGCTCAGCTATTTGCTCAAGAGCTGACTTTCCGGGTTCTACTACCACTCGGGCAGCCAGGTCAGCATCAACAATAACGATACCTTTAGACGCAAAAAAATCGGTCACAGCGGTTTTGCCAGAACCAATACCGCCCGTGACACCAATAACCGCAGGTTGTTTGCTCATAATTAATTCAGTCCGGCCAGTTGCAGATAGGTTTGGATTAACTGATTGCCCCAAAGTAATGCAATAAGGCCCGCTATGGCCAGGAATGGTCCGAAAGGAATGGGGCTGGAGCGTTCCTGTCGTTTTAAAACAATCAACAATATGGCGACGATTGTACCCACTAGTGATGAGAGCAGAATAATCAGCGGAAGTTTCATCCAGCCAAGCCAGGCACCGAGAGCAGCGAGCAGCTTGAAATCGCCGTGACCCATACCTTCTTTACCCGTCAGCAATTTGAAGACCCAGTAAACAGACCAGAGTGAAAGATAACCGGCGACGGCACCCCAGAGCGCATCCTCAAGAGATACCAGTAAGCCAAAACTGTTAGCAATAAGACCCAGCCAAACCAGAGGTAAGGTGATGGAGTCGGGCAGTAGCTGAGTGTCCAGATCGATCATGGTCAGCGTCAGCAAGCTCCAGCCGAGCAGGCAAAACATAACTGCTTGCCAGGTAACGCCAAATTGAATACCGATGAAAACGGTCAGTGCTGAACAAATCAGTTCAATGATCGGGTAACGGGGAGAAATGCACGTCTGACAAGATGCACAGCGACCTTTCAGTAATAAATAGCTGAGTAGCGGGATATTCTCCCATGGTCGTATTTTGTGCCCGCATTCAGGGCAGGCCGAGGCCGGAATCACCAGGTTATAGGTGTCTACCGTTTCTGGTTCTTTATCAGGGTATAACAGGGTTTCACTGTCTTGCTTCCATTGCCGTTCCATCATGACAGGTAAACGATGGATAACAACATTCAGAAAACTGCCTACGATCAGGCCAATAAAAGTGAGGAAAATAACAAAAGTAATAAAGGAACTTTGCAGAAGTTCAGTCAGCGGCATTATTGATAATCCGTTCGGGCGGTTTTGAAATCGACGTTAAACGGATAGTGTAAGCGGAAGTATTACCAGAGTCATGTTTGTGAACTACGCTTAATCCCTAAAATAACGTTTAGGCATTGATCATGCTCGGTTACTTACAGAGGCTGGGTCGAGCTTTGATGCTCCCCATCGCCGTTCTTCCGGTGGCGGCACTGCTGCTCAGGTTAGGGCAGCAGGATCTCCTTGATATTTCCTTTATTGCCAGTGCTGGCGGTGCTTTGTTCTCCAATCTTCCATTGTTATTTGCTATGGGGATTGCGGTGGGATTGTCGGAGGATAATCATGGTGCTTCAGTGATTGCCGGAGCGATTGGTTATTTTGTTCTGACTGCGGCCACTGGGGCAATTAACGACAGTATCGACATGTCTTTCTTTGGCGGTGTGATTGCAGGGATTATTGCCGGACACAGCTACAACCGGTTCAGTCGGGTGCAATTGCCCGAATGGTTGTCTTTCTTTGGCGGAAAGCGTCTGACACCCATTATGACCGGGCTATTTGCTCTGGTTGCAGCATTTATTCTGGGGCAGGTGTGGCCTGTTGTTCAGGATGGCATCAACCGCTTTGCCACAGTTGTCTCGGAATCTGGCGCATGGGGCGAGTTTATTTACGGCTTTCTTAACCGGGCTCTGGTGCCGCTAGGATTACATCATGTCTTAAACAGCCTGTTCTGGTTTAGTCTGGGTTCATTTACTAATGAAGCCGGTGAGCTGGTCACGGGCGATCTACCGAGATTCTTTGCCGGAGATCCTTCAGCCGGGGTTTATATGGCAGGCTTTTATCCCATTATGATGTTTGGTTTGCCTGCCGCAGCTCTGGCTATGTACCTGGCGGCGCCGCAAAACAGAAGAACCGCAGTGACTGGTATGCTGTTCTCAGTGGCTTTTACCTCTTTTCTGACTGGGGTCACTGAACCGCTGGAATTTTTATTTATCTTTCTGGCGCCTGTTTTGTACTTTGTCCACGCTTTGCTGACCGGGCTATCTATTGTGCTTGTGAACTATCTGGGGGTTTCACACGGTTTCGGATTCTCGGCAGGCGCTATTGATTGCATTCTTAACTGGGGGTTAGCAACCCGACCATGGGTATTAATATTGACCGGGGTCATGTTTTCGGTCATTTATTTCATGGTTTTTTATACCGCTATAAGGGTATTTAACCTGAAAACTCCCGGTCGAGAAGATGAAGATCTTGAAAATGAATGTGAATCTTTGGTTTCACATAATGATCAGGCTCGGCGTTATATCGGCTTGTTAGGTGGTGTGCAAAATATTGAATCCGTCGATGCCTGTGTCACTCGTTTACGTATGGTATTGAAAGACAATACCTCTATCGATGAAACCGGTCTGAAGCAAGCTGGGGCAAAAGGGGTTGTAAAACTGGATGAAAAAAATACGCAGGTAATCATTGGCCCTCAGGCTGAAATGCTGGCTGATGAGATCCGGTTGGTTATGCAAAAGGATTTTTAATGGTGTTTTTTTATGTGAGGTGGCTTGTTGGCAGGTAGTGTCTATCCTTATGCAAGGTCTTGGTGACCTGAGCTCTGAGACTGATGAGAGAATTTGCCTGCAATCCAGTCCCCAGGCAGGTTGTAGCAGGTTTTTTAACGGGTGAATGTGTTGATGTTTAAGAAAGATGTTGTTATTACCGCTGAGAATGGGCTGCATACCCGTCCTGCGGCTCAGTTTGTCAAAGAAGCTAAAATGTTCGATTGTGATATTCGTCTGGAGGTTGACGGTAAACAAGCCAGTGCTCGCAGCCTGTTTAAGTTGCAAACACTGGGCTTGACTCAGGGAGCCAGTGTCAGCATTATCGGTGAGGGTGAAGGGGCTGATAAAGCAGTAGAGCATCTGGCAGAATTTATCACCACATTAAAGTGATTCGTTTTTATGTTCTCTGCGGGTAAAACAAATCAACTATCCGGTATGTCCTACCAAACCGAATAGCTGCCTGTTTTGGCAACTTCTCACACCGGTTGAACCGGTTGCTTCAGGAAATGGGTTGATTGAATGTGAAGCAGTGTGAAAGAGTGTGCGATTCTTTGTTTTATTACGCGTATTTGTAACTCCGTCCCACTGTTGTGTCAACCCTTCGTCTGAGTTTACAGACCCCTTTTCTGCGAAACATTTTGATAAGGGGACTGTGGCAAGGTTTTCAGTTCTTATCTTTGATCAGCTTTGTGCCCTTGTTGTGAGATTATGGTGGGCTGCTGTAGCTGGCTGTTATAAAAGATAAAATACGTGTTTTTACTGAGATGTATTCGTAACTGAAATCCTTTTAACTAGACATAAGGGCGGGTTATCCGCTTACGACCAAGGTATTGGAGACGTCATGATCAAAATCGCTATTAATGGCTACGGCCGTATCGGTCGCAACGTACTGCGTGCACTGTACGAAGCTGGCCGTACTGATGAACTGAAAATTGTTGCCATTAATGACCTGGGCGACACCAAGATCAACACTCACCTGACCAAGTACGACACCGTACACGGTCGCTTTAACGCTCAGGTTGAAGAAGGTGAAGGTGCTATGTTCGTCAATGGTGACGAAATCAAAACCTTCTCTGAGCGTGATCCTGCAAAACTGCCATGGGCTGAGCTGGGTGTTGACGTAGTATTTGAATGTACTGGTATTTTCCGCTCTAAAGATGCTTGTCAGCCTCACCTGGATGCTGGTGCCAAAAAAGTTATCATCTCTGCTCCAGGTAAAGATGTTGACGCTACCATCGTTTACGGTGTTAACCACGACACCCTGACTTCCGACATGACCGTTATCTCTAACGCGTCTTGCACTACTAACTGTCTGGCTCCTATCGCCAAGCCTCTGAATGATGCTCTGGGTATCGAAAAGGGTCTGATGACAACCGTTCACGCTTACACTAACGACCAGCGTCTGAGCGATGTATATCACTCTGACCTGTACCGTGCTCGTGCTGCTGCTCAGAACATGATTCCAACCGCTACCGGTGCTGCTGCCGCTGTAGGTCTGGTTGTTCCTGCTCTGAAAGGCAAGTTCGACGGTATGGCTGTTCGTGTTCCTACCATCAACGTATCTCTGGTTGATCTGAGCTTTGTTGCTGGCCGTGACACCACTGTTGAAGAAGTTAACGAAATCATCGCCAAAGCAGCTGCTGCTAACCCGGCGATCGGCAAAGTGCTGCATGTAAACCGTGAGCCACTGGTTTCTATGGACTTCAATCACAGCCCATTCTCTTCTAACTTTGATGCGACTCAGACTCGCGTACAAGGCAACCTGGTTAAGGTGATGTCCTGGTACGACAACGAGTGGGGCTTCTCCAACCGTATGCTGGACACTGCCACTGCTCTGATGAGCGCCTAAGGCATTGACCCTGAAACCACACAGGCTCGTTTGAGTCTGCTGTGGTTTTATTGTTTTTATGATTTGTGCATAAAGAGAAGAAGGTAGTCCAATTTTATCCGACCGCTGAATCCTCTGGATTATGTCTACTTTCTTCTTTTATGGGCAGTGATGAGTAGCTACAGCTGTCTGTTTTTCATCCAGCGGCCTGATGTAAACATCCATTGGCAGGGTCGATAAAAAGAACAGGACAAATTCTCATTGAGAGGATGACATGCTGAGACGAACCAAAATAGTGGCAACACTTGGTCCTGCTACTCAATCTGAAACACAGCTAGAACAACTGATTGAAGCCGGAGTCAATGTTGTCCGGCTGAACTTTTCCCACGGTGATTCGGCTACGCACCAGCTCAGAGCTGAGCGGGTTCGTGCTATTGCTGCCCGTTTGAATCGCAGTGTTGCCATTCTTGGTGATTTGCAAGGCCCTAAGATACGCATAGGTCGATTCATTAATTCCCGAATTCATTTGCCAGATGGTGCTCGCTTTGCGCTGGATGCCAGTTTGCCCATTGATCAGGGGGATGAATCTCAGGTGGGGTTGGCGTACAAAGGGCTTCCTGACGATTGTCAGGTGGGCGATATATTACTGCTGGATGATGGGCGAATCAGTCTTGAAGTAAAAGCCATTGAAGGTTCCCGGATTACCACTAAAGCCATTTTTGGTGGTGAACTGTCCGATAACAAAGGCATTAACCTACAAGGTGGTGGCTTGTCCGCTGCGGCTCTGACGGAAAAAGACAAAGCGGATATTCAGCTGGCAGCCGCTCTGAAAGTCGATTATCTGGCTGTCTCTTTTGTTCGCAGTGCTGCGGATGTGGAAGAAGCTCGCTCCTTATTGCGTGCAGCTGGTGGCACAGCCGCCATTCTGTCCAAGATTGAACGGGCAGAAGTGGTGAATGACCCACAATTGCTAACGGATGTGATCACTGCATCCGATGCTGTGATGGTCGCTCGTGGTGATCTTGGTGTGGAGATTGGTGACCCGGAACTGATCGGTGTTCAGAAGCGCATGATAAACGAAGCGCGTCGTCTGAATAAGCCGGTGATCACAGCAACCCAGATGATGGAGTCCATGATCCATAATACTCAGCCTACCCGGGCAGAAGTCTTTGATGTTGCCAATGCGGTGCTCGATGGAACGGATGCGGTGATGCTGTCCGGTGAAACAGCCACAGGTAATCAGCCTCATGAAGTGGTAAAAGCTATGGGGCGGATTTGTCTGGGGGCTGAAAAACAGACGATTGAACATATGGCTCAGCCTGATATGGGGCGGTTTGAGTATATTGATGAAGCTATTGCTCAGGCGACGATGTTTGCAGCCAATCATCAAAATGATATTAAGGCGATTGTTTGTCTCACCATGAGTGGTGCAACCCCGTTATGGATGTCCCGGGTTAATACCCGGCTGCCCATTATTGCCTTGACCCGGTACCCGGCCACAGAGCGCAGAGTTGCGCTTTATCGTGGTGTAGAATCTGTCGCTTTTGACAGTGGCAGCCATTATGGTCCCGAAGTGAATGACCGGGCAATTGCTGAGCTTAAAGAGCGTGGCATTTTGCAGTCCGGTGACAAGATAATTTTGACCAAAGGTGAAAGTCAGGAAATTGAAGGTGGTACCAACACCATGCAAATTTTGCGTATACATTGATGCGTATTGATTCCTGACGAGTAAGGAGATAGCTAAACATGACCGAATTGAAGAGAGTAGGTGTTCTGACCTCTGGTGGCGATGCGCCTGGTATGAATGCAGCCATTCGTGCCACTGTACGTGCGTGCATTTACTACGGTGTTGAACCGGTCGTTATCCATGAAGGTTACAAAGGTTTGATTGACGATCAGATGGAAACCGCCTCTGCTCGTACCGTCGCCAATATTATTAATCAGGGTGGTACTTTCCTGAAATCAGCTCGTTGTCAGGAATTCCGCACCAAGGAAGGCCGTACCAAAGCTTATGAAAATGCCCGTAAGGCTGAGCTGGATGCCTTAGTGGTCATTGGTGGTGATGGTTCTTTCACCGGTGCAATGTTGCTGGAAGAAGAGCATGGCCTGCCGTGTATTGGTGTACCCGGTACTATCGATAATGACATTTACGGTACGGACTACACCATAGGTTACGATACTGCTCTGAACACGGTGGTTGATGCTATCGACAAGATTCGTGATACCGCCACATCCCATAACCGCCTGTTCTTTATCGAAGTCATGGGGCGTGATGCTGGCTTTATTGCACTGAATACAGGTATCGCTGCTGGTGCAGAAGATATTCTGATCCCTGAGCAGGAAACCCCTGTTGAAAAGTTTATGGAATCCCTGCGCGACAGTGGTCGCGGTGGTAAGACGTCCAGCATCATTGTTGTGTCTGAAGGTGACAGGAGTGGTGGTGTCTTTGAACTGTCCCGTCAGGTTGAAGAACAGTTCCCGGAATATGAAGTGAAGGTCACTGTGTTGGGTCATATCCAGCGTGGTGGTACGCCATCGTGTTTCGACCGTGTTTTGGCCAGTCGTTTGGGTGTGGCTGCTGTTGAAGCACTGAGAAAGGGAGAAAGCGGTATCATGGTGGGTGTTCGTGACCAGCAAGTGGTTAAAACACCTCTGGAGCGTGCCATCAGCAAGCAGAACCAGATCGACAACAACCTGGTGAAAGTGGCTGAGATTGTTTCCGTATAAATTGTCTTTTTAACAATTTATGAGTAAGAAAACCCTGCTTGTTCGCAGGGTTTTTTGGTTTCATAAATTACCAGTGGTTGTGGATATTGCTGCTATGCTCTGTTGAGACTTCCCAAGCAAGTATCAGGTGAGGCTTATGGGTATTCTAGACGCCCTTAAAAAGAGTTTTGGCGGCGGAGGCAGCGAAGGCACTGTCTTAAAAGCACCATTGGCAGGCACAATCGTTGCCATAGAAGATGTACCCGACCCGGTATTTTCTGACAAAGTGGTAGGCGATGGTCTTGCGATTGACCCAACGGGCTGTGTCATGGTTGCTCCTTGCGACGGTGTCATCGGCAAGATCTTTGAAACCAATCATGCATTCAGTATGGAAACGCCTTCAGGGGTTGAACTCTTTGTCCATTTTGGAATTGATACTGTCGAATTGAAAGGGGCTGGATTTACCCGCATTGGTAGTGAAGGTCAACAGGTTAAGGCGGGGGATCCGGTGATTGAAGTCAATCTTGAACAGTTGCGAGAACAGGCGAAAAGTGTAATCACACCCATCGTTATTTCGAACATGGATGATATTGAACGCATTGAGAAAAACAGCGGCCCGGTGCAAGCGGGCATCGATACGCTAATGACAGTGACCATGAAATAAAGCATTGTGCCTTTGGATAAGCCGTTTCACCCCATCATATTGAAACGGCTTTTTAATGGTAATGATTTACATGGATTGCATAGCTTCTTGCATTTCAGTCCGAATGTTATCGGATTGAGGTCCAAATATAGCCTGCATGTTTTGCCCAACCACAACAATAGCAGTAGCCCCTAGCTGTTTGATTCTTTCCTGGTCAACGTTGTCTGGTTGGTTAACGGTAACCCTGAGGCGAGTAATACAAGCATCGAGATTTTTAATATTCTCTTTACCACCAAATGCAGACACCAGATTTTTAGCAAGCTGTGTCGAAACAGTCACTTTTTGTTTTACTTCAGAATCATCTTCCCGACCAGGTGTTTTTAATGCCAAAGTGAGAATAACAACTCGGAAGATAGTGTAATACAGCATGGCATATAGTAAACCGAGAAAAATAATCCAGATAGGCTTGATGGCAATGCTGTAGTAAAGCACGTAATCAATCATTCCGTTCGAGAAAGACATGGCCATTTTTATGCCCAGATAATTGGTAATGGCAAAAGCCAGTCCTGCAAGAATGGCGTGTATGACATAAAGAACCGGAGCAACAAACAGGAATGAAAATTCAATAGGTTCTGTGATTCCGGTTAGTACTGAAGTCAGTGCTGCGGAAATCATTATTCCGGCAGTGCGCCCTTGATTCTTTGGGGTTGCAGAATGCCATATGGCAATAGCTGCGGCAGGTAAACCAAACATTTTAAACAGATAACCACCGGCAAGGAATCCGGCCGTAGGATCGCCGGCGAAGAACCGTGGGATATCGCCGGTATAGACATCACCTGCTGCATCAACAAAGTGCCCCATCTCCATATGAAAGGGCACATTCCATATATGATGCAGACCAAAAGGAATAAGACCCCGTTCAACCAAGCCGTAAATAAATCCCGCCATAACCGGATTTTCAGTGACAGACCATTGGGAGAAGGCATCAATAGCCTCCTGGACAGGAGGCCATGTAAAGCTTAACAGCACACCCAGAGCAATCGCCAAAATCCCAGTGGCAATGGGCACAAAGCGTTTACCGGCAAAGAAGCCGAGGTATTCCGGTAATTTAATTTTGTAGTACCGGTTAAACATGGTCGCCGCCAGTACACCGGCAATGATGCCGCCGAACACACCGGTATCAATGGAATCAATGCCCATAATGGTGGAAGGTTCAACGCCAAGGACGGTTGCCATCACACCCATAGTGCCGAGCATGACGAAATAACCAACCACCGCAGCAACGGAAGAAACGCCATCATTGTCCGTTAAGCCTATGGCTGTACCAATGGCGAAAATAATCGGAAGGTTACCGAAAACTGAGCCACCGGCCTGAGCCATAATGCTGGAAAGTAAGTCAGGAATAAAAGAAAAACCAGCACTGCCTATACCCAGTAGTATTCCTGCAACGGGCAATACAGCCACAGGCAACATAAGTGCCCGGCCTATCTTCTGTAGTGTACTGAATGCGCCTTTAATCATGTGAATGACTCCGAAAAAGAGCTCAAGCAAGATTGATGATGGTGTTCGCCAACGAGCTCTGTTGATACACAACAATCTGATGAGTGAGGCAGGAATTATCTAAACATACCAAGCGTTGTAAGAATAGACTTACTAATGAGTGATAGCAGTTCTTTTACGAGAAACAATAAAATCATTTCTGTTTATGGTATTTAATAGCTAAGCGATAAATTGTTTATAATTAAATGCCATTTTAAATGTAAAGCAAACTATTCAATCATCTTTCGCATGCGTTAATGTGTACTTATGGTAGCAGCAGTGGAAAAATTACCATTAGCTACATCAGAATCGACGGATAATTCAACATCATCTGGTGAGCCTGGTAAATTATGTTCTTCCTATTCCCTTAAGAAAAGACATTATCGTTATCGGATGATCGGTCAGGAAAGGAGGGACGCGTTCTTCTCCATAGCAGGCTTCTGTAACGTATCTTTTTGTCACACGGATAAAGTCCGTCTTCTTTTTGCACGTTGAAATATCCATATCTTTCAGTGTGGGGTGTGTAACAAGTACTCCTTTGACATCAACTACAGCTTCTCCATTACTATATACAGCAGATCTATGGCCAAGATATGGGAATGAAAGAATGTCGCAAGCGGCTAATGCTCTATAGATAAGGAATTTAGTTTTGCTGGAAAGCTGTCCTACTAATTCAGATATTTCAGCGTCACTTAAGTCATCATAACAATGGAGCTTGGTGTTTTTTTTCTGTAGATCCTTAAAAAGATTTTTGAATTCATATATTTTCATTATGTCATTCTGAGTAAGTTCGATTTCAAAATCCTCTGCCCCTTTTAAGTTACACAAACCAGGCACAATATCGAATGTTGAGCAGATAGTGGGCCGTTCTGTGTCGAAGTTAAGTGTTTGAATGGCCTTCCCTAAAATCATTAATTTTTCTGATTTTTTTGAAATACCACTGAATTCTTCTAAAAGCCTGTCAGAAGCTTTTAATGCCTTCGCTTCAATTTCTTTATTAAAAACATCAGGAGTAAATCGTTTTTTTCTCAAATTGATTTCGCCAATAATTAAGCAGGTTAGTGGCTTAAATTTTTGTTTAAGATCTTTAGTTTTTTCTTCAAGGAGAATTATTGCTTCACAGCGCCGTGAGTAATTTGGATGAATGTGGTATCGAATGATTCCAAGAAAACCGTCATTAGTTTTTAAAACTTTGTAAGGCATGTATCTGCCTGAGAAATTTTCATCCTGTTTGAAGTAGGTTTTAAATTCTGAGCTTTCTACCAGAGATACTAAAGGAGGCTTTTCCAAATTATTGAAGGATTCTGCGTTACTTCCAAGGTGGCAGTAGAGTGAGTCCTCTTTTTTTGCGTCTTCAGGCAAAAAAGTAATAGCTGCAGATAAAGATTTTTTACTTTCATTGTATGGGATAAAGCGAATAAATTTAGCGCCTGTTAATTTGTAGATGATGTCATTAAGTTGCCTGCCAATGTCTAAACATGTCCTTCCTTCAGAAGAAACGCAGATTGTGATTGGAGTCTGAGGGCTGAATTTTTTTTTCTCCTGTTCAATAAGGTTTGCAATAATATCTGTTTTATTATCGAGTAATGAGATGCGCTCTTTTATACTCATATTTGGAAATTCAGACACTTCATTTCTCATGGCAGCATCGAAGTTAGCTGTGATAAGAATTATATTATGGCTTTTTGCTCTGACAACCTGCCTTTGTTGTAATAAAGGGGTTGGTTGAATTTTACCGTAAATATTAAGCTGTCTTGTACTTATTGGTGAGTAATTAGCACTTCTCATCGCCATATTCACAATAGGATCGGGCTCTTTTGCAAGAGCTCTACTGTTGCCTGGATTGATCTGTGTGGGTTGTGTGGCAATGGTGATTTTCTTGGTCACCAGAGGCACAGCTGCTTCATCATCAGAGCCTGATGAATCTGTTTCATCAGATGTTGGTGCTGATACAACCTGAACAGGGTATGGAAGCTTTGAAGAGGGCCTGGCTTCAGTTATAGGAACTGCGGAGTACTGATATGAGCTTTGTGCTGTTGAATCACTCTCGACTTGCCGGCGAATGCTTGAAGTCGCCCTGCTATCCACTACCTTAGTGAGTGCCCGACCAGTGTAGAGCTTGTGTTGTTGGGGGGCTCCCCGCGAAAGGAAAGCATCTGTACCCTGAGCCACTGTTGATGGCGGTGCCGAGTAACTATAGGGGTTGTTAATACCTTCCATAATTCAATCCCTTCGTGAACGTGAGTAATTGTCAGACTAGAAGTACTAAAAAATTCTGATAACTACCCAGTCATATGGAATCGAACTTGTTCTCAGTTACTCTATGCTTTACAGAGTAACTGATTATGGAAATTCCATATCTCTCTTCAATTTCAGAAATTTTTTGGCTTTCCGATAACTGTGTTATTCTTTCGGATTCTTTAGTTTTTATGCTTGCAATCTCATTGTTTTTCTGAAGAATTACTTCCTCTAACTCTTTAAATCCGATTTTTAAATCTTTTATGAGTTGTTTTTGTCCATCTCGATAATTTTTCGCCGCTACTCTATTTCTAATACTTTTTTCAGATATTCTTTTTTCTACTGTAGGAACTGTTATTATTGCGTTGGACAACTCTGTTTTTTTTCGAACTTTACCAACTTTCTCTAAACATTGAAGCGAAGCAGAATGACTGCAAGCGGGTTGTTGGTCAGAACTAACCGCATCTTTCTTTGGCAAGATGTGTCTGAGATGTTGTGTTGAACCTATCATTACTACCACTCATTTTTATTCACTTAGTATCATAGACAACAAAAAAACCAATAGTGATCATAACAAAGCTGTTATTTATGCTAACAGTCAAAAACCTGGCAGAGATTTTATTGATACAGGTCAAAGAATGTCTACGTGGAAATACTTATAGTGCATATGGCGTTACTGAGAAGGACTCTCAGGTTGTACTGACAGGGAAAAAATAATAAAGAAGTGGGAACCATGTGTAGTGCAGCCAGTGAAACCCGGGTTTGAGGGGACCCGGGTTTTTTTTGCTTTTTTGGAACTCGTCAACGTCTTTCACGTCAATCAATTCAGACTCGCATTGCAACGTCGATAAATCTTAGAATGGAGTGTGGGCAGATAATCTAACAGGTGCAAGATGCAATTTTTGATAACGGGTGGTACAGGTTTTATCGGGCGAAGGCTGGTTCAGCGGTTGCTTGAGGGCGGACATCAGATCACCGTTATCAGCAGACGACACGCCAAGGACGTTAGACAGCTGTTGTCGTCGGAAGTGAAGCCAGTACGTTCTGCGACCGCTGTTAATCCTTCTGTTTATTACGATGCTATCATCAATCTGGCGGGTGAAGGCATTATGGATGCCCGCTGGACACCAGCACGCAAACGAATGCTGCTCGATAGCCGTGTAGGCATCACTCTGGAACTTGCTGATCTGATTGAGCGAATGGACAGAAAGCCGGGGCGTTTTATCAGCAGTTCTGCCATTGGATACTACGGTGCTCATGAGCCAGAAGATCGGCAGGATGAAAGCAGTCCGGCGGGTACTGATTTTGCCGCCTCACTGTGTGTCCGCTGGGAACAGGCCGCCGGCCGAATCAGCGCCATGGGAATTCCAACCAGTATTGTCAGAACGGGCATAGTGTTGCATCCCGATGGTGGTGCGTTGCAAAAGATGTTGCTGCCTTTCCGCCTTGCTCTTGGTGGCCCCATCGGCGATGGCAAACAAATGATGTCCTGGATTCATATGGACGATATGATTGAGTTATTGGTGTTTCTGATTAATACACCGGAAGCGGAAGGGCAGTTTAATGCTACCGCGCCAGAGCCTGTGTCCAACAAAGCCTTTGCCCGCGCTCTGGGCAAAGCACTGACACGCCCTGCTTTATTGCCTGTACCTTCACTTATGATGAAACTGATGTTGGGAGAGTCATCCAGCTTGTTGCTGCAGGGGCAGGACGTCAGACCGGTTCATCTGATGGATTTGGGCTTTGCATTTCGTTATCCGGGCATTGATAAAGCATTAAAGCATTTGCTGAAGTAGATTCTTTTCATTGAGCAATCGCATAAAATAGTCCGCTGTTTTTTACAGCTTTCTTTTACAAAAATAATTGCCAGGTAGTTGAAACAATGGAAATGGCTCTCTCTTTCTGAGAGGTATTTTCATTTGATCAAATGGTTAAATCCGGGTTTAAGGACGATGACTCAGGCGCTTTCTATTTCCAATCTTAAAAAAGTATACAGTGGTGGGCTTGAAGCTCTTAAAGGTATTGATTTGTCCGTATCTGAAGGGGATTTTTTTGCTCTGTTAGGCCCAAATGGTGCCGGGAAATCGACCACTATTGGTGTTGTCTCTTCACTGGTTCGTAAAACGTCTGGCAGGGTATCGGTGTATGGACATGATATTGATCATGAGCTGGCTGCGGCTAAGCGACGGCTGGGCATTGTCCCCCAGGAATTCAATTTTAATCAGTTCGAAAAGGTGGAAGATATTCTGGTGACTCAGGCGGGTTATTACGGGATTTCTGCTTCAAAAGCCATGCCACGTATTCGCCATTATCTACAAACACTGGGTCTTTGGGATAAACGACACACGCAGTCTCGTATGCTATCCGGTGGTATGAAGCGTCGTCTGATGATTGCTCGTGCCCTGGTGCATGAGCCGGATATGCTCATTCTTGATGAACCCACTGCCGGTGTCGATATCGAACTGCGTCGTAGCCTTTGGGAATTTATTCAGGATATTAACGACCAGGGAACCACGATTATTCTTACCACGCATTATCTGGAAGAAGCGGAGCAGCTGTGCCGCAATATTGCCATCATCGACCAGGGTGACATTGTTGAAAACACCACCATGAAATCCTTGCTGGGCAAACTTCAGCAAGAAAGTTTTGTACTGGATCTGCGAGAGCCAGTCGAGCAGTTGCCGGTGTTTGCCGGATACAATGTGCGCAGGGTCGATGCACAGAGCCTTGAAGTAGAAATCAGCAAACAGAAAGGCATAAATGAGCTGTTCCGCCAACTGAATGACTACAACATTGAAGTTGCCAGCATGAGAAACAAAGCCAATCGGCTTGAAGAGTTATTTGTCAACATGACCCGTGGAGATAAGGAATAATGGGTGGTGAGAAAAACACTTTACGGAAATATCAGTGGGTGGCATTCAACACAATTTTTATCAAAGAGATGCGCCGTTTTTTACGCATCTGGCCACAAACATTATTGCCTCCGGCGATCACCATGATTCTCTATTTTGTTATTTTCGGGGCAGTGATTGGCTCCCGCATTGGCGAAATGAGTGGATTTAATTATATGACCTATGTGTTGCCGGGGTTGGTGATGATGTCGGTGATTACCAACAGTTTCAGCAATGTGGCATCCAGCTTTTTCAGTAACAAATTTCAGCACAGTATTGAAGAGTTATTGGTATCGCCAGTGCCTGACTGGAGTATTCTGGCGGGATACGTTTTTGGTGGTGTTGCCCGTGGTGTGATTACCGGGTCAATTGTCATGTTGCTGGGTCTGTTTTTTATTGATCTGCATATTCACAATATCCTGATTACTTTGCTGGCGGTGGTGATGACGGCCATGTTGTTCGCTCTGGGTGGATTCGTTAATGGCGTGCTGGCCCGCAAGTTTGATGATATCTCGATTATTCCCACCTTCGTATTAACACCGATGACGTATTTGGGCGGTGTCTTCTATTCCATCGAAGTCTTGCCGGTATTCTGGCAAAAAGTGTCTATGCTCAATCCTATTTTGTATCAGGTGAATGCTTTTCGTTTTGGCATTCTTGGTACCTCAGGAGGCATTGATGTGGGTCTGGCATTCGCCGTTATGGGCGGTGCTATTCTGGTGTTGGGTATTTACAGCCTTAGGTTGCTCAATACAGGCAAAGGTTTGAGAAGTTGATATGAATGATGTAGTAGATTCTCCGTTGGGCAAGTTCAGCCACTATAAAGTGGATTATGATCCTGAGTTATTGTTCCCCCTGCTTCGACAGGAGAAGCGGGATGAATTGGGTATTGAAGAAAGTCAGCTTCCTTTTTACGGGCGTGATTGCTGGTACGGATATGAACTATCCTGGTTGTCTCTTAAGGGGAAACCAGAGGTAAGAGTGGTTCGTTTTGATATTCCCAGCGATTCAAAGTATCTGATCGAATCCAAGTCCTTCAAACTTTATCTGAACAGTTTCAATCAGAGCCGGTTTGACTCTGCAGACACCGTCAGAAGTTACCTCGAAAAAGACCTTTCAGCGGCTGTTCAAAAACCGGTGTTGGTGACCCTCTTTACTGTAGGAGCGTTCGAACAATTTGGCATTCAAACGGCACCAGGCGTTTGTATTGATGATCTGGACATTGAGATAACCACTTATCAGTACAATCCAGAATTATTAGCTTCTGCTGGGGGCCAGGTGTCTGAAACGCTGTGTAGCCACCTGCTGAAATCCAATTGTCTGGTCACGGGGCAGCCTGACTGGGGAAGTCTGGTAATCCATTATGAAGGTGAAGCCATCGATCGGGCTTCACTGCTCCGGTATATCTGTTCCTTCCGACAGCATCAGGAATTTCATGAACAATGTGTTGAACGAATCTTTGTTGACTTGCAACAGCGATTCTCTCTGAGCCTATTGACTGTTTATGCTCAATACCTCCGGCGTGGCGGGCTGGACATCAATCCTGTTCGCAGTACTGAAGCCCGCCTGCCTGATCCGGTAAGATTTATACGACAATAAAAGAGCTATCTATTCCACCTGTAACCAACCGCTACGATGCATACCCAACCCGGCATCCACCGTTTCGCCGGTAGTAATATCCTTGATGATAGTATTGCCGTTTTGATCCGCCAGAGGAATATAGCTGCCGCCAGTGTACAAACCGCTGAATTTTGCCGGTACTCTTGAGTTCATATTGGGGTTATCACCTTTATATACAACGGCACTGGCATTATGGAGGTTGATGACATACTTTCGACCTGTTCCTGCCCCGGCAACACAAACCTGACTCGTTTGAGATTCAGAGGCAGCGGGTGAATAGGTGGCGAAAGTGAGCTGTGCTCCGGGTAAAATATTGGTGGGTGATATGGTCATCTCATTATCATTAACGCCTGTAAGGTCGTTGCCCTGAGAATTTATCCGCAGAAAATTGATATACCAGCCTTTTGTGTTTGCATCCCGGAACCTGTTTTCAGCTACTTCCTTTTGGTTGCCAGTGCTTTGCTGAACATGGTTCAGTGTTGTGTCATAAAGATCAGTATTCTTAATGACCGCCGGTGGCACAGCGCAGCGGGTATCACCCGTTGCACAATCCGCTCTGAAAACAGTGGGATTAATATGGGTGTCTCTGATCATATAATAACGATCCACCACGGATTTCACGTCGCCACTGGTGGGGTCTGGAACCGGGTTGGCACGATTGCCACTACCAATGGCAACGGCGTTATAGCGAATGTTATACGCTTTGGTCAGTGACACGCTTGGCTGATAGAAAAAACGACGGTCGCCGCCTTCATCAGGGCCTGCCAGTTTAGAGCCTGATTTTTCATCAATTCCCAGACTCGCCAGTTTAATAAGCGACCATTCCGCTTCTTCTCCACCGTTATCGAGTAATTTGCGAAGGATATCAATACGGAAAACATTACCTCCTGAGTCGGCCAGATAGAGCAGATCATGCAATCCATCATTGTTGGTATGTATGGCGGTTGCAGGTGCAGGGATACTCCACTTGAGAAGATCCGTTTTTTCGACGTTTTTATAAACCATCTTTTGCTCAGAAGATAAATCTTCAGCTAATGGTTTGGTTCCGGAAGCGACAAAGGCTTTGATTAGCTCACCTGTACCTGCATCAACAATGTAAATTCCCCGACCTCTGGTAGAATGTTCGCGTGACGTACTTCCTGTGACATCATCCTTGCCTTGATTGTCTGACGCATCATCCGCGCCATCATAGCCACCACTGATCGCCAGTGCGTAATGATAGCGGTTGGTTGTCGTATTGCTGGCATTGGTCATCGATTTTCTGTGACCGGGAATGATAATCGGGATTGGTTTTGCCCAGCTCTGTCCCAGTTCCTCAAATCCGGGTGTCTGATGATCAATTCGCCAAAGAAGGGAGGGATCGTTCGGTTTGGTAACATCAAGGGCGTAATAACTGGTACCACCACGACGCATACCAAAAATGATGATCATCCGATCACCGTCTTCTTTTTTAATAGAACCGTCCTTATTGGTATCAATCCGAATAACGGTAATCTCACCGTCAAGTCCGTAAGGGTGTGAAGCTGAAGCCGGTTGAGTGATCAGTGTGTCCAGGTTCTTTTTGGTTTCTGCGGCAAAGAATGCCCAGTTTTCCACAGGGTCTGCTGTGTCACCTCTCTCTTCAATCATATGAAGAAAACCGTGATTAGTACCAAACACCAGTCGTATATCCGGGTCATCCGGGCTATGACCGTTAATAGCACCATAATCAAGTGTCACAGGTTGGGAATGTTGTATATCGCCCAGAATCCACTCCTTGGCTTTCCCGTTGGTCTTTTTGCCGAGTACCCAGTTTTTCTGAGCAGGGGGTAGATTGATCGGATTGGCGTCAGAGGTGATTGAAGTGATTTTTTCTCCCGAATCTGTTTTGGCATTGGTGTAGATGGTCCGCTCCCCTTGTGCCACAAGAACACTGTCGAGACCACCTTTGGTGACTTCAGAACCATCCGCAGTGGCTTTCGACCAGTAGGAAGTGACTTCCTTATCAATCTCAGTAGAACCATTGGCAAAAGCGGGTTTGCAGGATCTTCCCAACAGAGTGCCAAGTTCTGGCTTACAACTGTCTTTATCAGTTTTATGGATTTTGAACTTTTTAATATTGCCTCGCCACATGGGTTTCTGAGAAGGCTCAAAGATTGCCAGATAAGCTGAATCGAGAGAGTCTGACCGACTTGAGTTATTAACACTGGTGGTCGGTGTCACAAAGTTAGCACTGCCATCCCGAATCGTTAGAATGGCTTTCTGGAAAGCTGAGGCCAGGTCGTAAACTGGTGTGCAGTTGCCACCCTTGCCATCTTTTTTAGTGGTATAACACTCTCCACCTCCGGCAATAGCGGTATCGCTCAGGAGTTTTTGGTCTGTTTCAAAGCCAATGGTAAATGTGATGGCTTTCGGATATCCCTTGCCGGTTAGTGGGTTATTGTCAATGCCATTTTCAGGGGGGTTGGCAAGGTATTTGGCAAGGCCGGGTAAGCAGTGTTCATCGGACTCGCCACCAAGAGTTATGATCATGCAGTTTGCAATGTTTTTAGCGGGATGGTCATCAGGTAAACGATTGTTTTTAAAATGATCATTAACGAATTTTTTGTAATACTCAGTAGGGTGAGGGACGGAGTGTATATTGTCTGGATCTCCTTTATAAGGCTCACCATCGGTCATGAATATCACGTATATGTTCTGGCATCTTTTTGCAGGGCTTACATATTTTGAACCTTTATATGCCGCTTCGTCTGAAGGTATTAACAGTTCTTCCTTGTTGTTTTTAGTGAATTCCTTTCCAGAGAAATAATTGAATAGCTCATAATATGTATGGCAAAGAGGTGTACTGGTTACCAGGTCACCCTGTGTGATGAGCTTAACATGTTTAAGGATTTTATCTCTGCTATTGCGCTCGAGATGAGCCTTGATCACCGTACCTGATGTACCAAACTGCGCCAGGCCAAAATCCATTCCCGGATTATCTTTAACTACATCCAAAATGGTTTTTTTGGCAACTTCAATTTTAGGCACTGAATTCTTTTCATAAAGTGAGGTCTTCCAGTTCATCCAGTTGATCTGGCATCTCCACACCGACATGCCATAGTGGCTACTGTAGCCTAGGAAACAGAATTCACTGTCTTTCTCAGTTTGTGTCAGTTTAGGGAAGTAATATTCTTTACCGCCTTTACTCACAATACCTGATGGGTTTTTTTCAAAATTCTGATAAGTGCTGTCCTTAGTTTTTGTGTCAGCAGTGATAGTATAGTAACCCGTATAGATTTTTGAGTCGTTGTACTTAGCAATGCCGTTCTTCTTCTCAACCCATGTGCCTATGGTAGCTCCCATACTGGTCGAAATATCAAGAACGATCATCACCTGTGGTCGGGAGGCGCTGATACTACTGTCACCAAGGAAAATTTCGGAGTCATCCGCAAGTGCAGTAATACTGCCTGAAAAGAGGCCAAAAAACAGAGTCACCAGACTCAGTAAATTATAAAGTTGTTGTGTTATTCGTTGCATGGATACTTCCTTAACTGTTAAATCCTAATCCTCAGGAACCCTTTATACCGACCTCGACCATCGCGTTATTGCTATTGCCATTGCCGCCATCTCCGCCCAACCACAGCGTTTTATAATGGGTCTGTCTTAACCTGGAGCGAATGCCGTTCTCCTCTCGGATGACATCTACCGTGAAGTAATCGTTGGTGGTGGTATTGGCACCGCCTGAACTTCCGGTTCTGTGTACCGGTGCATTTTTGGCGATCAGTTTAACTCTTGTCTCTCCTGCGGCAATAGGGTGGCTGGGGCAAACATCAGGAGCCTCCGCCAGAGGGTCATAACCATGGAGTTTGGCGCAGGCATTGGCGTGTAGTTCTTTCGCAGCCACCTCATTCAAGGCCTGTTGCGCGTTGTGGAATGCCAGACTTTTTAGCTCAGCGTTAGCCTGGGTTCGAGGGCCCAGAGTTACCAGATAGGTGGTTGAACCAACGACTGTCGTCATCATTAAGAGCATCAGGAGTGCAACCAGCAAGATGACACCCTGTTGCTGCTGTCGGGTCTGAATCATAGTGTTTGCCGAAAACTCTGGTTGTATAAATAGACGGTTTCAGTCATCAAACTGCCACGGGACTTATTGTCCTTCCCTTTAACGGTAATATGTCCGAGATGGTAATCTTTGGTGTCTTTGAATTGAGCGTCCTCCCTTCCCCGAGCCAGTAGGTTGATTTCAACGGCTCTTACACGACTCCAGTATTCTATGTTCTTGGGGTCTGTCGGAAGCGGTGCACCCACCCATTCACTGATACTGCGTTCATTAGCACTGGTCGCAAGACCAAGCCTTAATTTCATCTGGCTTATCCCCGATGCGATGACTCTTGGAGTCAGCGTATTCCCATTCAGTTCGAGCATAACCAGCTGACTCTGAGTATTTAGGTAGAACAGCCCAAAGCGATATTCATGGATAATGCCCTCAATGATAGTGCCGGGAGGATTTTTTCCTGAAAACAAAGCGCCTTCAATGGCGGTGGAAATCATATAACTGGTGTCGTCTTCAAGATCACCTACCGGTATAACCGGGCCAGCCGCCGCCTTGAACAGTAACCAGTCAGAAGGGCTACCGTCCTCACGGGAATAGTTGCCTGGTAATGCGTCAGTAATACAGCCAAGTATGTTGTTGGATGTACTTCGTCCTGCCATGATAACCGCTTGCATACTGTTTGCAGCAGCAAGGTCTTCACAATTGTTACCACTAATCGTTAGATTTATGCCGGAAATATTGCTTAGAGGTACTCCGTTGCTGTAACCAGCAGACGACAATGCTCGTGTCATAAGATTTAATGCCAGACGATTATTCTGGTTGAGCTCTGAATGAATACTGATGGCTTTCTGACTTTTCATAGAGTTTAGAAAAAACAAAGAGATGACCGCCAGCAATATCATAGACAGCAGCATGGCGATCATGAGTTCGATCAGTGTTAAACCATTGCTCTTCCGGTGGTTGCGAATCGTGTGTCGCTTTTGTCGGGTCATTGTATACATCAACTTTTGCACGGTTAGTGTACTGAGAATGAGTACTTACTTTCAGGTTTTTCCTTAAGAAGTGATCTTTGTTTCAATCAGCAGAATGCGTCTCAAATCATTCGCCGCCGACTGTTGGTAGAGAGCGTTACCTTTTCCACACTGTTTATGAGTGTGCTGATCTGGTCTTGGCTGCTTACCTCTCCAGACCAGTGTGAGAGTGACGCCGTTATCGGTGATGTCCCGGCAAGCCGTTGGGTGTGATAAGCCTCCCATATTCAGCCTCTTATCACCCGCTTTGGTAATGTTGGCGCCCTGAAGTTGTTTGTTCCAGACCCAGAGATCGTAAGCTGCCATTTCTTCAGGGGTGCAGCGGGTTTCGGTGCAGTCTGTGGCAAGGGTATCAGGGATAGCGACGCTGTATTGATCAAGTGCGCTGGCATTGGCAGACATGCGTGCGAGCAAATCATTGGCCAGCTGCAGAGCAAGCGTGCGCTCTGTCAGTTGTTGAGCTTGCTTTTGAGATTCAATGGTCAGCCCCGCCATGCCGATCAGACCGACAGAAATAATAAGCATTGCCACTAGTAATTCGATGAGGGTGAAACCTCTGCGGTATCGGTTACCAATTGATCTTTCCATAACACTTCCTTGCGTATTGCCTGATCTGATTGTCTTGCCTGAAATTCATAGCTTTGATAACTGCTGAGATGCTTATGAAGAGGGGCAGGTATCGGTCTTATGTTGAGTGGTCAGTGACAGGGCTCCCTGATTGATCTGAATAAGCGCCTGCAGATCGGTATCACCATGACAGACGGTTAAATTGACGCCTGAAAATGAACCTCTGTTATTCACCGTGATATTCGTGGCCGGACTGATGGTGGTATTTCCGGAAAAACCTGGTATTTCTTTCAGTTTTTTGATGGTTTCAGCGGTAGTGCCGGGGATGGAAACGACAATGGGATCCTGCCAGCTATCCGAGGGTTGAATAGTCACCGTTGTGCCTCTGGAAATAGCTTCAGATCGTGCAAACATTAAAACGCTGAGGAGTGTTTCACCCTGAGAGCGAACACGATTACTGGCAAGATTACTTGTCATTGATGGATAAGCAATTGCAGACAGGATGCCGATAATCGCCAGCACAATAATTAGTTCAACTAACGTAAATCCGAATACCCGTTTTTTTTCGTAACTCATATACGACAGACTACAATAAATGAAATTAAATAATGTTTGGTGGTTCTCGGTATGCCCTGTTTGATGGTTTTTTGACTTATTATCTTGTGGTATTAAAAGAGTGACCAAATCGAAAGAAATTTTAACTCTGTCGTTTATGCTCTGCAACCGATTACGCTTGTTTCTGTGTAGTGATAAACCCTAAGATTCAACAAATAAAAATGTCCAGCAGGAAGTCAATAAATGAAAGGTCTTGAATGGTTACTAGAACGTGTTTCCCGCCCGGTTTTGGCTGAACCCGGCCCAACTGATGAACAGCTGGACATGATGTTCAGGGCGGCTCTGAGAGCGCCCGACCACGCTCGGTTGCGTCCCTGGCGTTTTATGACGGTTTCCGGAGAATCCCGCCAGGCTTTGGGTGAAGTGCTTGCCAGTGTTGCTTTGAAAGAACAATCGGATTTGTCGAAAGAGGCCATCAATCGTACCCGAGGATTACCATTAAGGGCTCCGACGTTGGTACTGGCCATTTGCAGAACCAGAGCGCATGCCAAGGTGCCGGTTCTTGAGCAGCAGTTATCAACGGCGGCGGCTGTACAAAGTTTATTGTTGGCAGCTCATGCTCAGGGAGTAGGAGCGATCTGGCGGACTGGCTCCCTTTGCTATCACCCACTGCTGGCAGAAAAACTGGGTTTGCAGGAGGGTGAGCAGTTACTTGGCTTTATTTACCTGGGGACTCCGGCAGGCCCTGTGAAAAAAGCAGAGCCATTACCGGTATCGGAATTTGTCACCGAGTGGATGGGGTGAGTACTCAATGGATTTCGGTCAGAGGAATAATGTGGTCTTCCCAATCTTCTTCGGGAATAGCCAGTTCTGACTGAGCATAGCGGCGCACAGATATTCCGGCTGAATGGACAGATTCAGCAACCCCTGATACTAGTGGATGCCATTCCGGTAAGGGTTTTCCTTCAGAGATCAGTCGATAAGCACAGGTGTTAGGTAGCCAGTGAAAATGCGCCAAATCGGCAATGGTGAGTTTGGTACATTCAGGCACCAGCTGTTTCCGGTTTGGGTAATCCTTACACTGGCAGCTGTGTGTATCCAGTAACTGACAGACAACTGACGTGTAATACACGTCGTCGGTCTCTTCGTCTTCCAGCTTGTGCAAACAGCAGCGGCCACAACCGTCACAAAGACTTTCCCACTCCTCAAAAGTCATTTGCTGCAGGGTTTTCTGTTGCCAGAAAGGGGGGGTAATGTTGCTGTGGGTCATAGAGGGTCATTCATTGTCAGCAGTTCGTCTGGAAGATGTTGAATATACTCATCCTGTTGCGGAGGCATTTGCAGGTAAAAGCCGTTTTCTTCCAGTTCTGCCAGAACTTTTTTGGTATCGGCTCTGGCAAGTTTTTTTTCCGGTGTCAGTAACATATCCAACACATGAACCGGTTCACCAAATACCGTCTTCAAAGCTTTGGGCACAGCCTGAAGCTTGTCCGCCTTATTCAGGTAAAGATACATCTCATCCCGTTTCGGGCTTTTATAGACAGACACTAGATACTTCATCCTTCACTCGCTGTTGTATTTAATTGTTCGACTAATGGTTTTGCAATCACTTCACGGCGCCAGCCGTTAATCGTGCCGGGGAGTGAGAACTGACCGTCATCGACCCAGGTACGGAGTATTGGTGTGGTGGCTTTGCCTGACATCAGTATCTCGACAGGCAGTTGCAGTTTTTTTGCCTGCTCTGCCATGATCGCTTTAATTTGCTTGCCGTAGTTTTTGATCGATTTAGGCAGAGGCGGTGGCAAGGTATCTGGCCAGGACTCTTTATCAGAGCCAGAAGCCGATTTGATGATCGATAAAATAGCCTCGCCATGACTCCGCAACACCTGATGTTGCATATCCTTCATACCCGACAGTGAGCGTTTATTATTTGGTTGGAAACGAGCCAGAGGCCAGAGGCTGCCTTTTGGAATCACCCGGTTGCGTGGAACATCTATGCGTCTGGACTCCTGCTCGCGATATATACACAGGGCTTTTAAAACAGCGAGTTGTTGTGGACGAAGTTGCCAGGCGCGTTTGACATCTTTCCAGGCATTGTCGGGGTCGCTCGACAATACCCCCTGAGTCATATCTCGGCAATCTTCCAGAAGCCAGTTGAGATGTGGTTTATCAGACAATTGACTGTTAAGTATCTCGTAAACGTGTAACAGATGCACGACATCCAGACTGGCATAACGTACCTGGGATTCAGTCAATGGTCGCTGCCGCCAGTCGGAACGAGTCTCATCCTTTGGTACATCAATATCCATCAGCTGTTTGAGCAGTGCCTGGTAGCCGAGCGAAAAACCCAGGTTGGCGTAAGCGGCAGCCAGCTGGGTATCAAACAAGGCTGAAGGTACGCTTCCTGTGAGATGCTTTAATACTTCCAGATCTTCACTGCAGGCATGTACGACCTTGGTGACATCCTTAGTTTCAAGCAGTTGGGCAAAAGGCTGCCATTGATCAATCACTAGTGGATCGATCAGAAAGACATCCTTGTCCGTTCCCAGTTGGATAAGACCGGGTTTGGGGTAGAACGTATCGGTACGAATGAATTCGGTGTCCAGTGCTACGGCATCAAGCATTAACCACCGCTGGCAGTAATCTTCCAGTTGTTGATTACTGGTTATCCAGATCGGATCCGGGTGGGAAAAAGGCATATGAAAGTATTCTTATGAAAAACTTTATTATAAAGAGACTTTGCAACAATAAAAAAGATCGGAAACCCGCCATCGCAGGTTAGCTTCCACCCGAAAGGCAGAAGCTAACAATAGAATCGCCGGATAACACTATGTTTCTCCCTTCCGGGAATGCCGACGCCGATAAGATTATTGTGTTGGGTTGAATTGCATCGGGCTGTGTTAACCCCAAATTCAGCAGCTGGACGCTTGTGTTTCTCTATTGACTGCAGAAATTAAGGATTTGCCAAGGGCTACGGCCATTGGCTGCATGACGCGCCTTGCTGAGAACGCTGAAATTTTCCAGAAAATCCACACCCAACTGCTGAATTTAGGTTAATGCATTAAGCCAAACAGTTTGCCTCGATAGCGTTTAGTCACAGAATGTCCGGCACCCAGTTGTTCAAACACTTTCAGCATTAATAACCGGGCGCCATCTTCTCTGAACTGGCGGTCCCGGCGAACAATCACCAGAAGGTGATCCAGTGCCTGCTCCGTTTCATCCGCTGTCACCAGTCGAATGGCGAGCTGGTAGCGAGACTCATGGTCGTTGTCATCTTCTGCCAGATTCGCTTCCAGTACCCGGCGTGCAGGTGAATCAGCCACCATTTCATAGAAAGTCAGTTTAGCCTTCGGTTGTGCAATACCTTCAGCATCATGTGGCAGAGCAGTCATCAACTGGCGTGCATCATCTATTCGCCCCAGTTCCAGCAAAAGATTTACCTGCAGAACTTGCAGCCCATGATTATCAGGTTCTTCCTGCAGGATGCTCTGTAACAGTGTCAGTGCCTGTTCCGTTTCACCTTCTGCTATCAAGGCATCCACCTGCTGACGAATGCGATCCGCAGGACTCAGAGTAACCGGGTCAAGTACAGCCCGCATTTGTGCTTCGGTTTGTGGACCAGAAAGCACTTCTATCGGACGCCCTTCATGGAACAGAACCTGTGCCGGTAATGCGTTTACCTGAAGCTGACCAAGCAGTTGCCGTGCCAGCATCTGTTCAGCTTCAGCGTCCAGATTAGCCAGAATAAACTTTCCCTGGTAATAAGAAGTGGATAGAGATTCCAGTTCGGCAAGCTGACTGCTGCAAGTCGGGTCACTGGGCATGCCAATAAAAAGAAGCACAGGGTTCTCTGTGGATTGCTGTAACACCGTATTTACATTTTCTGCGGTTACTGCCACAGATTGAGTCTGTTGATTCATATCCATATTCACTACCTGGTTAAAATTATGTCGGGTCGTCTATTGTTGTGGAAACTTTAATACAAAGTTGGAATTAGTGGCACCTGATTTAGCAATTGCTCGATAAACGCTCAATAATTTTCAGGTTACTCACAAAAACTGTGGACAACTTTGTGGATGAACCTGTTAAAACATTCACAATCACTTGTAAAACCTGAGACCTGTACAAACTGGTTGTTTTTTGATCAATCGATTTTCTTTATTTTTCATATAGTTATAAAGCTGTTGTGTAAAATCAAGCACTTATGTTTTTTGCTAAAAATAGACATTAATCACTTGATATTTGTGCATAAGACAATTTTTATATCCCTGTTATCAGTATCTCAGGGTATCAATCAGCCACCTTCAGGGTCTTTTTACGCTATTTCCTTAATAACTTTTTGTTATTAGCCTCAGAGACTCAAACCCAAGGTTGTGGGGTTTCAAAAATCTGATCTTTATGGCTGTAGGGCTGCAGCGGCATTTGCTATCATCTCCGGCTCAGGAAGTGGTTCACCGCCAACCTTATTCTTTCACCGCGCTATGGTTTAGCGGTTAAAGACGGCGCCTTCCAGATCATCCATTCATCGCCACAGGATAACGCAATGAGTCTTGCAGATAAGGTTCTGGCTGTTAACAATAATCTTCCGATCCGTACAGAACGCCCCGTACACTCGGGCAAAGTACGCTCTGTGTATTGGCTGACAGAGGCTGACAGCAAGCGCCTTATTAAAGAAAAAGAATATGATGTTGCAGACGATGCACCGCTGGCGATTATGGTCATTTCTGATCGTATCAGCGCCTTTGACTGTATCTGGCATGGCGAAGGCGGGATGAGAGGCGTTCCCGGTAAAGGTGCCGCATTGAATGCCATTTCTAATCACTGGTTCAGACTCTTTAAAGAGCAAGGGCTGGCTGACAGCCATATTCTGGATATTCCTCACCCGTTTGTCTGGATTGTTCAGAAAGCCCGCCCCGTGATGATAGAAGCGATCTGTCGTCAGTATATTACCGGCTCCATGTGGCGTGGCTACAGTAAAGGGGAAAGATATTTCTGTGGTATCCAGTTGCCAGAAGGTCTGGAAAATAACCAGAAATTGGCAGAGCTGCTGATCACACCATCCACTAAAGGTATTCTCAAAGGTATCCCCGGCGTGCCCGAAGCGGATGATGTGAATATCTCCCGAGGCATTATAGAAGACAACTTTGCAGCGTTTAACTTTCGAAAAAGAGAAGATATTGCGCAGTACGAAACCTTACTCAAAGAAGGTTTCAGTCTCATCAGTCAACACCTTGAAGCAATAGATCAGGTCTTTGTGGATACTAAGTTTGAATTTGGTTACGTTACTGATGCTGGTGGCCAGGAAAAGTTGATCTACATGGATGAAGTGGGCACGCCAGACTCCTCTCGTATCTGGGACGGAGCGGCTTATAGAAATGGCAGCATCATTGAAAATTCAAAAGAAGAATTCCGACAGTTGCTGCTGAACTATTTTCCTGAGCCAGACATTCTGTTGAATAAAGACAGAATGCCAGAACGGCAGGCACTTGCAGTGGATAATGCGCTGCCTGAATCTGTGATGATGCAAACGTCCAGAATCTATCAGGACATTGCTGAAAAAATTACCGGAGAAAAACTTGTGCTCAGGGATAATCCGAAGGCGGAAATTATTCAGGTTCTGAAAGATCAGTACGGACTTGTCCGCTGAATAATCGATAAACCCGCAGTAAGGGCAGCGAATACGAACGCTTCCTTGAAACAGTAGACATAGTCGGATAAATAATGTCTGACAGCGAGCATAGGGGGGGAGGCTTCTCTATTATCGCTGTTTTCTCTCATGGTTATTCACCCCTAATGAGTGTTTCGCGGCATTGCTTTGATGTGATCCACGATAGCATTGATCAATATCCATCGGAGAGAAATAAAATTGTTCTCAATTATATAGTCCCTTATATCATCTTTTGTATAATGAATATTCGCTGTCTTTGACAAAATATAAACACCTCTGGATAAAAATTTATCGACAATCCATGGACTAGCAGTTCGTATAAATTCGTAGCCTGTCACTTCATCATTGACTAACCAGGTATTGAGGTTAGCGTTCATGAACCACCAATTATTACTCTTAACAAGTCCAGTGAGAGAGTCCAGTCCGGTAAGATCATTTGAATTAATCGCATTGATTAAGTCATTTACTCCTATAATGCGATCCTCTAAGACGATTTGATTCGTTGCTATTGGTTCATTATTTTTTTCAAAAAGACCCGGTTCTTCAGGAGAGAGTATTCTTTGGGAGCCACACACAAGACAGTGATATTGCCCCTGACTTTTTGAAGCGCAATCTATGCAGACTTTGATTTTGTGTGTGCATTGAACCAGACAGAGATCTTCGCAGTTTTCCCAGCAAACCGCACATTGCTGCCTGTTTGAATCATTATTAAAATTATTTTGTGGATCTATTGCGCAAGTGTTGCAAAACCAGACAGAATCAATCTTGTGTGTTGCTGGCTGATAACACAGGCAGCAAATCTGCGCTTCTGCTAACTTCGATGTCCCTGGCTGGGTATCACGGCAATACTCACAGACTTCGCCGGGTTTCTGAACATATTGTTTTCCACAAACTTTGCATAAGAGAGTTGGGGACTTTCCTCCCGGTGAACCATCATCGTCTTTATCCTCTGATTTTCTCAGGGTTAAGCTAGAAAAACGCTGTTTTATATTAGCGACTGAATGTTCGAAAAATGATTTAATCGCACTGCTATCAGCCTGACTGTTGTTGTCATTCGTGTGCGGACATTGCCTGGTGCAATGTGGTTGTTCCGGAAAAACTGTCTGTGCATAACCAGAGGTATGATAAACACCATTTATCATCTCCCGAGATGTGTTATTGAAGTCAACTAAACCGGGATAGTTATTAGAGTAGGTATAATATTTTGATGCCAGATTGAATAACGATGGCATCAGTTCTACGTGCTGAAAATTAAGATCAGTAAAGCTCCACGACTGAGAAGATAATAAAGACCAGAAAAATAGTAACCAGTACGGACGCAACACCTGACTCCCTTATCAATTAAGTAGAGTGGTCAGTATAGATAAGACTTTTCAAAAATCAGGTCAGAGTGGAGGATTTTAAAATCCAGCCATTATGAAATAGCTGGATTCTTAAAACCTGATTCAGGCTATTTCAGGTTTTCTTGAATCAGTTTCAATAGTTTTTCACTGATTTCTATCGATGCTGATGTGTTTACACTTTTTTCTACTGACACCTGAACGACATCCGGGAAATTACTCACTCGCACAGTCAGGCTTTCCTGATCATCAGGATTTATTGTGTTGGTTTTCTTGTCATCGCTGCCAAACAGTTCTGACCAGAAGCCTTTTTCTTGCACCGGTTTATCAATCTCTTCAGGGTTTTCAGCGAGGTAGAATACGCCTGCCGAACGGTTGCGATCAATAACGGTTAAACCCGCGCTGTCCAACGCATCAGACACTGAGGCCCAGGCTCTGGCATAAGACAGCTCTCGTATGGTTAATACCGGATTGCCATTGCCGTCTTTCGCCATATCAGTGAGTGAGCCAACATTGAGATTTTGCGCCAGTTTGGAAACCGAGGTGTCCATCGCATTATCCGCCAGATAAACCATCAGCTCACCCAGAACACTTTCATCAAGGTTTTTACTGCGTTTGTCAAGGTTGTCCCATTGCTCTGGCACCGGAGCCGGTTTTTTGCCTTCTTTGGTGAGCGGTCGCCCCTGATGAGCCAGATAGATTTCAGACGTATTTTCCTTTACGCCATTGCGAATCTCAAACCGGAAACGGTCTTCCATGGGGCCAAGGTTGTCGATGCCTACCAACGCAGCAAACGCATGATAGATAACACCCTGTTCTTCGTCGTCAGCAAAATCGGACCAGGCGGTTTCAATCATGCCAGAGCTTGGGTTTTTGCTGCTGACCGGTACGTTGTTTTTCGTCAGAAAACCGAGTATTCCCGGCCAGATTTCTGCCGGGCTTTTACCAGCCAGCAACCATAGGTTGGCACCATTACGTTCAAGAGAATAATTCTCGCCACCGTTCAGGCTCAATCGTTGTACCGGACGAGGAACTTCAAACTCTCTTGGCAGTTGCTGTAAAGCTTGCCCGGTTTCTGGTATGACCAGAATATCTCCGAAATCTTTGGCATTACTTCCTTCAGGAAGTTTGACGGGGCCGGCGGCTTTTGCGGCGGTATAATCACCAGCCTTGTCCCGAAGGTAGCCCTGCTGCCCAAAGGGGTTGGAACAACCCGCCAGAGTGATGGCACAGGTCAGAACCGACAGGCTTAACAGAGTACGCCTCATACTTTCTTTGCTCCTTATTCATTGAAAGCTAACCTCCTGTTAGCTTTCATTTTCAGGGAGTCATAATCTGTTTTGCTGCAGTTATGATCCCAAATATTGTGCCCGAAGAATGACTTCGTGCCCTTGGGTTTAAATTAGTTCAGCCTGTTTCAGAGCTTCACGAATGACAGGACGAAGTGGCTCAGACAGTTGTGTTAGCGGTAGTCGTATGCCTTCTGCCATCATGCCCATTTCTTTTAAAGCCCATTTAACCGGAATCGGATTCGCTTCGATGAACAGTTTGTCATGAAGCACTTGTAACTTACTGTCGATGGCTTCAGTTTTGGCCCGGTCGCCAGATAATGCCGCTACACATAAATCATGCATTTGCTTTGGGGCGACATTATTGGTCACGGAGATAACACCATTGGCGCCCTGTAACATGAGTTCAGCACCAGTAGCGTCGTCACCGGAGTATATGGCGAAGTCTTTACCGCATAGTTCGCGGATTTGTGCGCCACGTTCAACAATACCTGTGGCTTCTTTCACGCCAACAATGTTATCCAGCTTACTCAGGCGAGCAATGGTGTCTGGTAACATATCCACCGCAGTGCGGCTGGGTACATTATAGAGAATCTGAGGGATATTAACGGCTTCAGCCACCGCCTTATAGTGCTGGTATAAACCTTCCTGAGTCGGCCTGTTGTAATAGGGTGTGACCAGAAGGCAGGCGTCAACACCCAGTATTTTGGCTTCTTCTGTCAGGTGAATGGCTTCCGCAGTTGAGTTTGCCCCTGTGCCGGCAATCACAGGAATCCGGCCGTTAACCTGAATCACCATACGTTTGATGACTTCGCAATGCTCCTGAACACTCAGGGTGGCGGACTCTCCTGTAGTGCCTGCGACTACAATGCCATCTGTTCCCTGGTTAATATGGTGTTCAACAAGGCGCTGCATGGCCTCGTTATCCAACACACCATTGTCATGCATGGGGGTGACTATAGCCACCAGGCTACCGGTTATCATTTAAGCACTCCTTAGGCCGAATCTTGCGTAATGTTACTAACGCGCCCCTTGATTCACAAGCATCCGGTGGTATGTCGTCGTAAAGCGTTTCATTATCTCACCAGTCGATCAGTAAGTGGTACTTTAATGCGTTATTTTCTTGGGTAGCAAGCGCTTAATTCTTAACCCTTCAATCCAGTATTTGCTAACATAGCCGATAAAATCACAATACCGCTGCAGCCAATCATGATTGGCAAATGGTAAGAATTAAATTAAAGGATCCACAATGAGCGTTTCTCTGGGCAATACTGTTCCTGACTTCACCGCGAAAGCTACCAGTGATACAATTGTTTCACTGTCTGCATTGAAAGGCCGTAAGATCGTTCTGTTTTTTTACCCTAAAGACAATACGCCGGGCTGCACCAGTGAGGGGCAGGCATTCCGCGATAGCTATGCTGCTTTTACTGAAGCGGATACTCTGGTTTTTGGTGTTTCCAGAGAATCCATGAAATCCCATGAAAACTTCAAAGCCAAACACGAATTTCCCTTTGAATTAATTTCCGATCCCGATGAAGAACTGTGCAAACTGTTTGATGTTATCAAGCTTAAGCAAATGTATGGCAAGGAATACATGGGCATTGAGCGAAGCACTTTTCTGATAGACAGTAACGGCGTTTTGCAACACGAATGGCGTAAGGTGCGCATCAAAAATCATGTAGAAGATGTTCTGCAGGCTGCGCAGATGGTGGATGCTCAGGCCACTGAAGATGAGGCTGAAGATAAGGACGATTCCGAAAGCTGAGCAGTCCTTACTCCTTACATTACCTCTTGTACTCTTTGCTCGTTTTCTGAAGGGTACAAGGGGCGGCATCAAAATCATCTTTATTTTCTCAGCGGCTTTCTCAGTCGATCCAATCAAATGCAATCATATAAAATGGTTTTGTCTTCATTTATAAGTCATCTGGGCTAACATATGGTGTTTCATCTATAACTTCAGTGAACCCATTATGATAAAAAAATTAAAACGGGCAGCCATCACGCTGCTTGTCGCTTTTCCGGTCGTGGTCTTCTCTGCAGCATGGTATTTTTCTTCACTGTTACTCTATCCGGAGCTGTACCCTTGTGACGAAGAGCACTATGTATTCTGTGAATCTCCGGCACAGATTGATCTTGAATATGAGGATGTGACGTTAAATACCAAAGATGGTTTTGATCTGGACGGTTGGTTTCTCCCCGGTCAAAATCCAAAGGCAGGTATTGTTCTGATTCATGGGCGAGGAGCAACCCGTCATTCAGGCCTGCGTGATGCTATCGCATTGCACCAAGCCGGTTTTCCGATGCTGCTCATTGACCTTCGTAACTCCGGTACCAGTCAGTCGTCTTATAATACCATGGGGTATCTTGAACAACTGGACGTTCATGCTGCGGTAGCCAGGTTGAAAGAAATGGGTATGGAGAAAATCGGTGTCGTGGGTTATTCCATGGGCGCTACAACCAGTATTCTTGCCATGGCAGATAATTCGGATATTGATGCAGGCTGGTTTGATTCAGGCTTCAAATCACTGGATGGCATTATTGTGGAGCGAGGGCGAGAAGATTACGCTATTCCGTTGGTTGAGCAATTCTCAAAAGTGGTTCGATTCATTTACCGAATACGTGGAGGATTTGATGATTCACGCACGCCGGAGAATGTCATTGCCTCCATCTCCCCCAGACCCATCATGATTGTGCATGGTACTGCAGATAAAACGGTATCGGTGGAGCATGGTCGAGCTCTCTATGCCGCAGCGCAGGAGCCAAAACAGTATTGGGAGATTCCGGGTGGTGAACATACTCGCGCCTGGCAGGCGGATAAAACAAAATCAGCCGATCTGATCAGCCATTTTTTTGAAAATGCGCTGAGTAAATGAAGTGAGAGAATAAGGTAGGAAAATGGGCGAGCAACCCAGGCTATTTTTAACGGCTTAACTGCCCGATATTGACAATGAATTCATCAATATCGGGTGGCTAATGATCCAGCTTAACTGCTTTATGGATTTTCAATTGATTGTCGGGCTGGCAACTGCTAGCCCTCCACATCGGTTACAGTAGGCCAGGCCGTCATTACCGCTTTTAACAAAGTTGCTAGAGGAATCGCAAAAAACACTCCCCAGAAACCCCAGATCCCACCAAATACCAGTACCGCAATAATAATGGCTACCGGATGCAAATTCACCGCTTCTGAAAACAGTAACGGAACCAGAACGTTCCCATCAAGAGCCTGAATGATGGCGTAAACGACTAGCAGAATGGCAAACTGATCTGAAAGCCCCCACTGGAAAAACGCAATAATCGCAATGGGTACCGTTACGACGGTAGCACCGATATAAGGCACAAGAACCGATAAACCAACCATGCAAGCCAACAATGCCGCGTAATTAAGGCCGAGTATGGCAAAAGCTACAAAACTTACACCGCCAACAATAATAATTTCAATGGCCTTACCACGAACATAATTGGCGATTTGATCATTCATTTCATCCGCCACCTGATTAATCAGACGACGTTGTTTTGGTAATAAGCCAGTAAACCAGCCCAGCAACAATGCTTTATCTTTAAGAAAGAAGAAAACAAGAATAGGTACCAGAATAAGATACACCAGCAACGCCATGGCATTGGGTAATTTTGATAATGAGAAAGAAAATACCCATTGTCCAAAACCACTCAGATGCGTGCTGATCGAATCCGCCAGCAAGGCGACGTGTTCACCGGAAACAAACCCCGGATAAAGCTCTGGCAAACTACTGATTAATGCCTGCCCTTCGACGATCATGCCAGGCAGAGCGTTAAGAAGATGACTTATCTGGTTCCAGATCAACGGAATGATGATCAAAACGAAAACCAGTAGCAGAGCAATAAAAATGGCAAACACCAGATTGACTGACATCAGATGAGATACATCCTTTTTGGCAAGCCAGTTAACTGCTCCCTGCATAAGAAATGCCAGTACCAGAGCCGCAAAAGCCGGTGCCAGCATATTTCCCATCGTGATCACTACTGCAAAGCCGACAATCAGGATTACCAGCATCACCACGGCTTCATAGTCGGACAGGTAACGGTGCAGCCAGCCCCTGAAGATTTTTAGCATTTATCTCTCCTTAGCGGTGTTTCAGGGTATGAATAAAAACACCATCACGTTCTTCAGTGCCCATTAAGTTATGCCCACTGATCCTGGCAAAGCTGGCAAAATCCCTGACTGAACCCGGATCTGTTGCCAGCACTCGCAGTATCTGCCCTGTTAACATTTTATTGAGCGTCTGCTTTGCTTTCAGCAAGGGTAATGGACAGCTCATTCCTTTCAGGTCAAGCTCCTGATCTACTTCAATCATAGGGTTCGCTACTTATATGTATATGGCTCATATATGCATATGGCTCTGGCGGGGAAAGTAACCGTCAAATGCTCAAACCCGTTATCAGTTTGTCGGGCTGAATGATCAACGCAATAATAGTGGTACATGGAAGGTATAATACAACGGTTTTAGCATACAGCCACAGGACAATTTACCAGCAGCCTATTTGCATCAGGTTATTCAGCAAAAGTCTGTGTATAGTAAAAGATAAAGCGGCAATTGAGCCCTCAAGACTTAGCGAGTACAGTGTACCGCAGATTATACGATTATGGATATTCTATGAAGCGACCGGTTTTTTTGTCGGTAACGATTCTGGCGTCTGTCTTAAACTGTTTTTCAGCAAGCAGTCTGGCAGCACCTACTGATCTTCCTAGCCTGGGAGACAGTACCTCCGGCATTATCTCCCAGCAGCAGGAGTTTGAGTTGGGTCGCACCTGGTTAAAAGTATTACGCAGCCAGACTTCAATGGTTGATGATCCTCTACTAAAGGATTATCTGGAGCGATTGCTTTACCGACTGGCCGCAGCCAGTGAATTAAAAGATCACCGGCTGGCACCACTGGTGATCGACAGTCCGTTACTGAATGCGTTTGCCGCACCGGGCGGCATTGTCGGGGTTAATACCGGGCTCTTCCTGCACGCTGAAACTGAAGCTCAGTTTGCGGCGGTTCTGGCGCACGAACTGGCTCACCTTAGTCAGCGCCATTATGCCCGAAACGTTGAAGATGCCCGCAATAAAGCCATTCCAACTGCTGCCGCGATACTCGGGTCAATCATCCTGATGGCAACTGCAGGAGGTGATGCCGGTGCCGCTGCTCTGACTTCCACCGTCGCTGGTGTGCAAAGCTCCCGATTGCGATTCAGTCGTCAATTTGAACGAGAAGCGGACAATCTTGGTATTCAGACATTATCCCGGGCAGGTTTTGATCCACAGGCGATGGCGGATGTGTTTGAACAGATGAACAAATCCAGCCGTTATGGCAGCCGCCCACCTGAATTTCTGCTGACCCACCCTGTCACCCAAAACCGGGTTGCTGATTCCAGAGCCAGGGCTGATCAGATTTCGCCACAAAAACGAAATGGTAGTAAAAATCGTAACAACCGTAATAAGAGTGCGTTTGATTATCAGTTGATGCGCATGCGGGCGATTGTTTTAACCCGTAACAATATTAATGAGCTAACGAAACAGCTGAAAAAAGAGCTGGATACTGGCCTGACAGGTTCTGCTGACATTACCCGATATGGTCTGATTATGGGCTATCTTAAAACCCGAGACTTTAAGCAGGCAGAAAAGGAGATAGCGGTATTAAAAAGATCACTGCCTGATAATTTGTACATCTCCATGCTGGAAGCTGAGATATACGGTGCTACCGATGTGTCTGACAAGGCACTGAAACTGATAGATAACGCTCTGGCAACCAATCCGGGTAATTTCCCGCTGTTGGCAACGCGTGCCAATTTGTTGATAAAAAAACAAGAGTATCTGAAAGCCAGAGATGTACTGATACAACTCAGCCGGATGCGCTCTGAAGACCCGGATATCTGGTTTGACCTATCCGAAGTTCAGGGGCAGGTCGATGATATTCTTGGTCTTCATCAATCTCGTGCTGAATACTATTTTCTTACCGGAAATATTGATGATGCGATCAAGCATCTGCAATACGCCCAGAAAATGGCAGAAGATAATTTTGCCCTGAAAACCAAGCTGGACAAAAAACTGGCGGATATGCATAACTATCGTCAGAAACTGAAATAGTTTTCTGGAATCGTAGCCAGCCGGAATTGGTTTTTTTACCACAGGGATACTGAGAGTGCAGAGGCTTTAAATGAAAAGCTTTTCTTTGTGTTCTCGGTGTCTCTGTGGTTTTCTGAAAAATTTCAGAGCCCTCCGTTGCATTGCGCCATTTGTCAAGGGCTACGGCCATTGGCTGCATGACGCGCTTTGCTGAGAGCGCTGACACTTTCCAGAAAATCCACATCCAACTGCTGAATTTTGGTTCAAAAATGGATTATTTATCTTTGCCGCTACCCTTAAATCAGGCGTTATCCAGCTTCTGCTTCAGAATCTGGTTCACCATACCCGGGTTGGCTTTTCCTTTTGATGCTTTCATGGCCTGTCCAACAAAGAAACCAATCATCTTGCCGCGTTTCTCTACCGGGGCGTTGCGATAGTTGTCTACCTGTTGGGCATTATTTGCCAGCACTTCATCGATCATGGCTTCAATGGCACCGGTATCGGTGACCTGTTTCAGACCTTTCTTTTCGATGACCTCATCGGCACTGCTGCCTTCGCCATTCCAAAGAGCTTCAAACACCTGTTTGGCGATTTTGCCGGAAATGGTGTTGTCTTTGATGCGGATAATTAAACCACCCAAAGCATCGGCGGATACCGGGCTGTCAGTGATCAGAAGATCATTCTGGTTCAGTGTTTTGGACACTTCGCCCAGCATCCAGTTAGCCGTCAGTTTGGCATCGCCACTGACTTTCACGGCTGTTTCGAAGAAGGCTGCTATTGCTTGATCACCAGAGAGGTTTTCCGCATCGATATCGCTTAGCGCGTATTCGCTGATAAAGCGGGCTTTTTTAGCATCTGGCATTTCTGGCATTTCGCCACGGAGTTTTTCCAGACGACTGTCTTCTATAACCACGGGTAACAGGTCAGGGCAGGGGAAGTAGCGATAATCCATGGCTTCTTCTTTACTGCGCATGGAGCGAGCTTCACCGGTATCGCCGTTGTACAGGCGAGTTTCCTGAATAACAGTGCCGCCATCTTCGATCAAGTCAATCTGGCGTTCGACTTCTTTTAGAATGGCGGCTTCCATAAACTTGAATGAGTTCAGGTTTTTGGTCTCGGTACGCGTGCCGAGCTTCTCTTCGCCTCTTGGGCGAACAGACACGTTAACGTCGAAACGCATGGAACCCTGCGACATATTGCCATCGCAGATGCCTAAGGTGGTCACAATGGAGTGCAGCTTTTTGGCAAAGGCAACGGCTTCTTCGGCGTTGCTGATATCAGGCTCGGTGACAATCTCAATTAGCGGTGTGCCGGCCCGGTTCAGGTCGATGCCACTCATTCCATGAAAGTCTTCATGCAGGCTTTTGCCGGCATCTTCTTCAAGGTGTGCATGGTGAATGCGGATGGATTTGGTAGAACCATTGGCCAGAGTAATGTCTACATGGCCAGCGCCTACAATCGGCTTTTCGAGCTGTGTGGTCTGATAGCCTTTAGGCAGGTCAGGGTAGAAATAGTTTTTGCGTTCAAATACGTTGACTTTATTGATCTCTGCATCAATACCCAGGCCAAATTTGATCGCCATATTGATGGCTTCTTCGTTCACCACTGGCAGGATGCCGGGTAGGCCGAGGTCTACGGCGCAAGCCTGAGTGTTTGGCTCGGCACCAAAGGCTGTGGAAGCACCCGAGAAAATTTTGGTTTTAGTGGCGAGCTGGACATGGATTTCCAACCCGATAACAGTTTCCCATTGCATAATTCGTTCCTCAGGAAAGGGTTGGAGATGGTTGGTGCCAGTCAGTGGCCTGCTGAAAACGATGACCAATATTGAGAAGACGGGCTTCATCAAAATGCTTGCCGATCATCTGCAAGCCCACCGGGCGTCCGTTCGCCATACCAGCCGGAACTGACATGCCGGGCAGTCCAGCCAGGTTTACAGACAGTGTATAAATATCAGAAAGGTACATGGCGACAGGGTCGTTGCTCATCTCACCGAGATTTAAAGCCGATGTTGGTGTGTTAGGACCCATAATGACATCGCACTCCTTAAAGGCGTTCAGGAAATCATCACGAATCATACGACGAATCTGTTGTGCTTTGCGGTAGTAAGCATCGTAATAACCAGACGACAATGCATAGGTACCTACAATAATACGACGCTGGACTTCATCGCCAAAGCCTTCGGAGCGACTGCGAATATAGAGGTCTTCCAGATCTTGCGGGTCTTTACAGCGGTGACCAAAACGCACACCGTCAAAGCGGGATAGATTGGTGGATGCTTCTGCTGGAGCAATGACATAGTAAGAAGGAATACACAGCTCGGCATTTGGCAAGCTGATCTCTTTGACCTTAGCGCCTTGCTTTTCGATTTCAGCAACGGCATCACGAACACGCTGCTCTACTTCAGAGTCCAAACCTTCGGCAAAATACTCTTTTGGCAGACCAATGGTCAGACCTTCCAAAGAATTATTCAGCGTAGCGGTGTAGTCGGGTACTTCACGATCAAGACAGGTGGAGTCGCGATGATCAAAGCCTGCCATGGCATTGAGCATAATGGCCGCATCTTCAGCACTGCGAGTCATAGGGCCAGCCTGATCGAGACTGGAAGCGTAAGCGACCATGCCGTAACGGGATACGCGACCATAGGTGGGTTTCAGACCCGTAATGCCACAATGAGAAGCAGGCTGGCGAATAGAACCACCGGTATCAGTGCCGGTAGCGCCAGCTACTAATTGTGCTGCTACAGCAGCCGCAGAACCACCGGAAGAACCGCCGGGAATAGCGTTGGTGTCCCAGGGGTTTTTGACCGGACCGTAGTAACTGTTTTCATTAGTAGAACCCATGGCAAACTCGTCCATGTTGGTTTTGCCCAGCATGACCGAGCCGGCGGCTTTAAATTTTGCAGTGACCGTGGATTCGTAAGGCGCTATAAAGTTATCCAGAATTTTTGAGCCGCAAGATGTTTTAACCCCTTCGGTACAAAATAGATCTTTGTATGCCAGAGGAATGCCGGTCAGGGTAGTGGCGTCACCGTTTGCGCGTCGTTCATCGGCGGCTTTTGCCTGTGCCAGTGCCAGCTCATCCGTCACGGTAATAAAGCTGTTTAACTTATCATCCAGTGTGTTGATGCGGTCGAGATAACTCTGAGTCAGTTCGACGCTGGATATTTTGCCGTCGGCCAAGGCGCGGCTTTGCTCTGCAATAGTTTTGTTGTACATAAGATATTGTCGATCTGAGGAGAGATTTATTCGATAACCCGTGGAACCAGAAACAGGCCTTTTTCGACCGCCGGAGCACAGCTTTGCAGCTGCTCACGCTGATTGGATTCAGTCACTTCATCGGCACGTAGTCGCTGAGTGGCATCCAGAGGATTGGCGAGGGGGACAACATGGCTGGTATCAACCGCTTCCATTTTACCAACCAGATCGAGTATTTTACTAATAGTGCCAGCAGTGGCTTCGACGGAGTTGTCATCGATCGCCAGGCGGGCCAGTTTAGCCACCTTTTGAACTTCAGAGGCATCTATGCTCATTTGGCTCTCCGGAAAAGAATGAAAAAACGCTGGCTCGGTACAAACTATCAGTCGATTCTACATAAATGACTGGTTTTATGATCCGAAGCAGCATAGTTTAATAAAATAACGGCTAATGTATGGGCACAGAACGGAGATCGCAAGGGGGAAAACAGGTAATCTGTAAAAAAGCACAACAAATAAGAGGCTGTCATAGCGCCATTATTATTTTTAAGTTGTATAATTTTACAGATTTCTTAATACGCACCTGTTTCTCCAAAGCATGCATCGTCTTCGTTTTGTTGGACAGAAGTGTTGGATAGCGATTTAATTTTTCTCACAGGACGGTTTTCTTCTACATATTGTGGCTGACAACTTTGCAAGCTGTGTCTATGTCTGATTGTGAATGTTTTGGTAACACAAACAGCATTGCCGGAGCAATTGCTGCTTGCCCTACGTGGGCTGCATTGTTAGAGTTTTGAACAATTACAGAAAGCCTTGAGTCAAGGTAAGCAACAAAATGCTGAAAAGGTTACGTGGTCTGTTTTCCAGCGATCTGTCGATCGATCTTGGAACCGCCAACACACTGGTTTATGTCCGTGAAAAGGGCATAGTATTGAATGAGCCCTCGGTGGTCGCCATCCGCAATCTGGGAAGCCAGAAAAGTGTCGTAGCGGTGGGTGCTGACGCCAAAAGGATGCTCGGCCGGACTCCCGGCAATATTACAGCAATCCGTCCTATGAAGGACGGCGTTATTGCTGACTTTGACGTTTGTGAACGTATGCTTCAGCACTTTATTAATAAAGTGCATGAGAATAGTTTTATTCAGCCCAGCCCCCGGGTTCTGGTCTGTGTTCCCTGTAAATCTACCAAGGTAGAAAAACGGGCTATCCGTGAATCGGTACTGGGAGCCGGTGCGCGGGAAGTGTATCTGATCGAAGAACCTATGGCTGCTGCAATTGGCGCCGGTCTGCCGGTTGAAGAAGCCAGTGGGTCGATGGTGGTGGATATCGGTGGTGGTACTACCGAAATTGCCATTATCTCCCTGAGTGGTGTCGTTTATTCTGAGTCAGTTCGTGTCGGTGGGGATAAGTTTGATGATGCTATTGTCACCTACGTACGCCGTAACTACGGTAGCCTGATTGGTGATGCCACGGCAGAGCGCATCAAGCAAGAAATTGCCATTGCTTACCCAAGTGATGAACTCCTTGAGATTGATGTTCGCGGTCGTAATCTGGCAGAGGGTATTCCACGCAGCTTCACCCTGAACAGTGGTGAAATTCTGGATGCTTTGCAGGAATCCCTGACGGCGATTGTTCAGGCGGTTAAGAGTGCGCTGGAACAATCTCCCCCGGAGTTGGCTTCTGATATTGCCGAGCGAGGCCTGGTGCTGACCGGTGGTGGTGCTCTGTTGCGTGATCTGGATAAGTTAATCGGTGAAGAAACCGGCCTGCCGGTGCTGGTCGCTGAAGATCCACTGACCTGTGTCGCTCGCGGTGGTGGTCGTGCTATTGAGATGATGGACAAGCATCGCATGGATCTGCTGTCCACCGATTAATCAGACTTATTGAGGTCCCACAAAGCCCGGAGAGTATCGCTCTTCGGGCGTTTGTGTTTTTAATATCTGGCCATCTGAATATAAGAAGGAGCAAAGGTTATCAAACCTATATTCAGCCAGCGCCAATCTCTGGTGACCCGGTTTATCCTGTTGATGATGTTGTCACTGGTGTTGTTGTACGTTGATCTTAGCTATAAAGCGCTATCTCACGTTCGCCAGTGGCTGACTGTTGCTGCGACACCTGTCTTTTATCTGGCAGACTTGCCTGCGCGTGTTTTGGGGGTGGCCAGTGAGGTGGTGATTTCACACACAGACCTTCTTGAAGAAAACGCACGCCTCAAGGCGCGCAATCTGCTTTTGGAACAAAAAGTTCAAAAACTGGCTTCTCTGACTGCCCAGAACATCCGCCTTCGAGAGTTGTTAAATTCATCGGAACTGGTGGATGAGCAAGTGCTGGTCGCTGAGGTGGTTGGTATTGACCCCGATCCTTTCAAATACCGTGTAATCATCAACAAGGGGTCTCTGGATAATGTCTATGAAGGTCAGGCGCTTCTGGATGCTCATGGCGTTATGGGGCAGGTAATAGAAGTCAGTCCGATCAGTAGTCGGGTGATGATGATTACCGACACTTCCGCTCGGGTTCCGGTGCAAAATAACCGAACCAAATACCGTGGCATTGCCGCTGGGCTAGGCAAATCGGGTGCTATGGAGCTACTTCATATTCCCGATACCGCTGATTTTAAAGTAGGGGATTTGATGACAACTTCCGGTCTGGGCGGTGTCTATCCTGAAGGTTTTCCATTGGGTAAGATCACTGAAGTTATCCACAACCCCGGCAGTTCATTCGCCACCATTACCCTCAGTCCAATGGCTGAAACCAATCGCAGTCGATTAGTGTTGCTGGTTTTCCGTTCGGCTCAGGAAGCCGCAGAAGGCCACTTGCAGGGTAATTCTGAGAATGTTGAAGAAGGTGCTCCGGAAACCGTCAGTGAAGGAGGCTCAGAATGAGTCTGCAAAAAGCCAATGCCCACTGGGTCATATGGATTTCTTTGCTGGTCGCCGCGTTGTTGAGTATTGTACCAATCCCTGAGTGGTTATCTGTCGGGAGACCGGCGTTTGTGGCGATGGTTATGATGTTCTGGATTCAGGCATTGCCTGAGCGCTTCGGTTTGTTTTTTGCCTTTATCGTCGGTTTTCTTCTGGATGTGTTTTTGGGCACTGAGTTTGGTTTGAGCACCATGGGTTTGTTGCTGGTCGCTTTCATCATTGCCGGATTGCATCGTCGGTTGCGGATGTTTCCTATGTGGCAGCAGGCGTTTATGGTGTTTATCATTATTGGCTGTTACCAGTTATTGATGCTCTGGGTGCGCAGCGCCATTGGTCGTTCATCGCCCTCGCTCTGGTATCTTCTGCCCTCGGTGACCAGTGCGCTGGTTTGGCCCTGGCTGGTGATGATGCTGAATTTCCTGCGTCGTTATTTCCGGGTTATTTGATACTGGATTATGATTTATCTGGCCTCCCAATCCCCAAGAAGAGCCGAACTGTTGCGACAGATTGGCGTTCCTTTTACACAGATAGTTTGTGATATTGACGAAACGCCGCTTGTTGGAGAGAAGCCTGAAATTTACGTCCAGCGAATGGCAGAACAGAAGGCGGTTGCAGGTTTGCAGATGGTTAAACGCCAGCAGCTGGCATCAATGCCATTGCTTGCATCAGACACCACGGTTGTATGCGACGGTCAGATTTTAGGAAAGCCCGGGAGCGATGCAGAAGCTCATACAATGTTGACGCACCTATCAGGACAATCCCACCAGGTGATGACAGCGATCGCCTTGACTGATGGAAATATCACCCGGACACAGTTGGTCAGCACAGAGGTTTGCTTCAATGACCTGACTGAACAACAGATAACGGATTATATCGCCACCGGGGAACCCCGGGATAAAGCGGGAGCCTATGGTATTCAAGGCAAAGGTGCTGTCCTGGTAGCGGCCATAAATGGCAGTTACTCATCGGTGGTAGGGCTTCCTCTGGCGGAAGTTGCACATCAGTTATCGCAATTCAATATACCCGTCTGGCAATAATTCAATTTTTTAGTAAGAAATCATTAAACATTGTCAGAGAGCATAAACTGCCTGCTGAATGCTGTTATCATTCCTTTTGGTCGAAAATAAAAATATAAAAAGTGCATTGACCAATGACGTTTGAGGCAGACTTCACTGGCCAATGCATAAGGAATCGAGGAATGGGAATGAGTGAGGAAATTCTAATGAATATCACGCCCATGGAATCACGTGTGGCGCTGGTAGAAAATGGAGTACTTCAAGAAATCTACATAGAGCGAGCGCGCAGCCGTGGGATTGTCGGAAACATCTACAAAGGCAGGGTCGTCCGAGTGCTGCCCGGCATGCAGGCGGCTTTTGTGGATATTGGTCTGGAGCGCGCGGCATTTATTCATGCCAGTGAAATTGCACCTCGTCAGGATAAAAATGGTGAAGATATTCCTGAGCGCCCTATCTATGAACTGGTTCATGAAGGACAGTCGCTGGTCGTTCAGGTGACCAAAGATCCTCTGGGTACCAAGGGCGCTCGTCTGACCACCCATGTATCCATACCGGCACGTTATCTGGTACACATGCCCAAGAATGATCATGTCGGTATTTCCTTGCGTATCGAAAGTTCTGAAGAACGTGAGCGCCTCCGTCAGTTGGTGGAAAGCTGTCTTGCATCAGAGAAAAAAACAGGTGGTTTTATTCTCCGTACAGCCGCAGAAGGTATTGGTGAAGATGAAGCCAGAGCGGATATACAGTTCTTGCATCGGTTGTGGGACTCCATCGAAGAGAACATAAAAGAAAGCAAGGCACCTGCGAACGTCTATGAAGACCTGCCTTTGCATCTGCGTACCATGCGCGATTTGATGAATCCGAATATTGAGAAGATCCGGATTGATTCCAACACCACTTTCCAGAAAGTCTCAAAGTTTGTGAAAAAGCTGGTGCCACATATGGATGGCCGGGTTGAGTATTATCCCGGTGAGCGCCCTATTTTTGATCTCTTTGGCGTAGAAGATGAAATTAACAAGGCTTTGAGTCGCAAGGTGCAGCTAAAGTCGGGCGGCTATCTGATTATCGATCAGACGGAAGCGATGACCACCATCGATGTCAATACTGGCGCTTTTGTCGGGCATCGGAACCTGGAAGAAACCATCTTTAAAACCAATCTTGAAGCTGCCGTCGCCATCGCTCGTCAGCTGCGTTTGCGGAATCTCGGTGGCATCATCATTATCGATTTTATTGATATGGAAGAAGTTGAGCATCAGCGGCAGGTACAGCGAGCCTTTGAGAAGTCGATGGAAAAGGATCACGCCAAAACCAATTTTACGGGAGTCAGTGAATTGGGGTTGGTTGAGATGACCCGTAAAAGAACCCGGGAATCTCTAGAAAATATTTTATGCGAAGCATGTCCAACCTGTGATGGGCGTGGCACACTTAAAACAGCTGAAACCATCTGCTATGAAATTTTCCGGGAAATTCTCCGGGCCGTCAGAGCCTATGATGGCGATGGTTATCTGGTACTGGCTTCTGATTCCGTCATTGACCGGCTGCTGGATGAAGAATCCAATAATGTGGCTGATTTGGAAGAGTTTATCGAGAAAACCATCCGCTTTCAGGTAGAGCCCATTTACACCCAGGAGCAGTTTGACGTCGTACTGGTTTGAATACAGTAAGTCAGAGCGGTTGTTGTCCGTTTATCGGGGTTCGCAGGGAGTGAATCTTGATAAAACCACCTTTGTTGGTTTTATTCCTAACACTTTTTCGGTTTTTTGTCTGACGTTGCATCTACAACGTTGGGCTCATCTCAGGAGACAATCGTTGTCGAGCACCGCCCTTATATCAGGTTTTATTTTGTATACCGATAAACATCCCCATGGCTCTGCTCAAAGGGTGACGGTTTCCTGATGTATCGTTTCGTTCAAATATTGATGAAATGGAGCTGGCGGCTTCTTTTCGCAGGCTTGTTTTTGCTGGTTCTGCTTATCGCTCTCAGCCGTCTGCTGTTTACCGGGCTGCCTCTGGTTCAGCAGGATATTACCGATTTTCTCAGTCGCGAGCTGAACGCTGACTTGCGTTTTGACTATATGTCCTCAGACTGGCGTGGGGGAGCTCCCCGCCTGTCTATTCGTGGTTTGACATTGACTGGCAGCAATGCAAAAGAACCTGGTTTTAGTGTGGGCCGCTTTGATATGGAGCTGAATTTGCGGGCTTCACTGCTGCACTGGCATCTAGTGTTCAACACGTTGGAGATTAACGATGTAACCGTGGAGATGGTCCAGGGTGACGGTGCCCGCTGGTCTTTGCTGGGGATTGATCAGATTGCCGGTTCATCCGCCAACACTCATGCAGGTTTCAAGGGTCGATTTATTGAGTGGGTGAATTATCAACATCATCTCAATATTCGTGATATTGAACTGAACCTGACAAAACCCGATGGTGAAAATACCAGAGTCGCCAGTAAGTACCTTGTTTTGTCTCAGAAAGGTGCTGAAAGACAGGTGGCTACCCGATTAGAAGCCGGAGAGGGTTATATTGAAATCAAAGGCAAGGGCATTAAACACTCTCTCTGGATCAGCAGCTGGAATGGTACGCTCACTGCTAATGAGATGGATCTTGAGCACCTTTGTGCTCTCTGGTCGGGTTGTCAGGATGACATTATCACCACCAAAGTTGAACTGGATACAGGGTGGGAATACCGGCAGGGTGTCTGGCAAATGTATGGGCGGGTGTCGGCGCCCGATGTGATGTATCGGAGTATTTTTGGCGATTGGCGAACGCTGGCTGGAAATACCGATCTGTTTTTAACATTCGAACCGGATCATCGCTGGCAAATCTGGCTCAATGAGCTGAATCTCAGCTATCAATTTCCCGACAGCAAAAAAGACATGTCGATACCTCAGCAATGGGGTAATAGCTGGTATCTGTCGGGTAATATGGGGAGTGAATACAGTATTACCCTTGCCAATGAACAGGTGAACCTTGATGAGTTAAAGCGCTGGTTACTGGGCACAGGCTTTGTTCCGCCTAATGCGGCAGAATTACTAACAACCCTGAATCCTTATGGTGACCTCAAGTATCTGGCCATGCGACTCTATCCGCAGCGTCAGCCTTTCGATATTGACCTTAGTGCCCGTCTTGTTGATGTATCCGTGGATGCCTGGAAAGGTGCCCCTTCCGGGGGCAATGTCAATGGTTCTGTCCGGATGGGACTGTTAAAAGGCTACCTTGATCTGGATACCGAAAACTTTGCTCTTGGCTTAACCAAACTATTTCGGGAAACCTGGTATTTTGATACGGCCAAAGGTCGTCTTGCCTGGGATGTGATAGATGACACTTATATTCTCAAATCAGAAAGCCTGGCCCTGAAAGGCCCTGAAGGCGCATTGAAAGCCAAGTTGAGACTGGATATCCCGCTCCAGGGTGAAGAAGACGACACTCTCGATATGGCGCTAACGGTTGGTATAACCGATGGTGATGCACGATTCACCGGGAAATACTTGCCTGCCTTGTTACCAATGGATGATGGACTGGTTGACTGGCTTGATACCTCTGTGAAAAGTGCACATTTAACCACCGGTGGTTTTCTCTATAACGGGGCGCTGGTCGGCGCAACCAGTCCCCATGATTCTCGTTGGGGACTCTATTTCGATCTTGAAGACGGGCACCTGCAGTACGCACCTGAATGGCCTGATGTTACAGCCTTATCCGGAGAGTTATTTATTAATGATGACCGTGTTCTGGTGGAAGCACAAAGTGCACAATCCGCAGGTGGACAGTTAAAAAACGTCAGAGTAACGGTCCCTCTTGATGATGAGCCTGAGCTTACTTTAGATAGCCAAATTGTTGCAGATGGAAAAATCATCAAGCACTTCCTGACCAAAACACCCATTGATGAAGCTCTGAACGGTGAGGCTCGTCACTGGAATTTGCAGGGAAAGATGAATGCGGATTTAACGTTGCATCTTCCTTTTGATGATATGGAAGCTTACTCCTACCAGTTAAATGCCGATGTCAGGGATTTTCTCTACGCTGATGCCGTCAGGAACATTGAAGTGAGTCATATTCAAGGTGCTTTGCAGATAAGTTCAGAAAATGGGTTTGAAGCGGAAAGCCTGCAAGGACATTTTCTGGAAGAACCTACCCTTTTCTCAGTGCATACTGGAATGGATAAACGTCAGCCGAAGTCTGTTAATATTGGGCTGTCCGGTGGCGTTTCGGTTTTACAACTTCAGCAATGGCTCAGGGTTGACTGGTTGAGCCTGCTGGAAGGTGCCACACAATATCAGGGTAATCTGAAAATTGATCTCGAGTCAAAGAAAATCAACCTTGCTGTCAGCAGTGATCTTCAGGGGCTGGAAATAGAAATGCCTGCACCACTGGGCAAAGTAGCCGACAAGACCTTAGCCTTTACCCTGGATTTTGAGCTTGGAAATCAACCATTCCTCAATGCTTCTCTTGGCGATGTAGGTCGAGCTTCTGTCTTTCTGACAGCCGATTACAGTATGGATTCAGCGGCCATTGTTCTGGGCATAGAAGATGAACTCCCTGATCGACAACCCGGCAAATTCCTTATCAGAGGTTCTCTTACGGAATTAGACCTTGAGCCCTGGAGTCAGCGTTTTGGAAGTCAACCCGGTAATGCCAGTGAACAGAAGGTAGCTAACCGGTTACAGGTAGATAATGTTCGGATAAAACAGCTGCGTTACGGAGAGCAAAAGTGGGCAGATCTGCTTGTCTCTATAAACTCTGATGAGCAGATGACCCGCTTACTATTGCATGGAAAAGAGATATCCGGATCACTTGGAATTCCTGTGGCGCCTTACACACCTTACCGGTTGGAATTAGACCATTTGCATCTGCCTGACAGCCATTCTGTCGGCAACTCAAACCAAGGTGGTGAACAGGATTTACTGGCAGATATCAAACCCGATTTGTTACCAGAAGCGGATATTCTGATTAAATCACTTCAACTTGGTAATAAGCCTCCCACCAGTCTATCTGTGAGAGTCCGCCAGCAGGAGAATGGCGTCAGGGCTGACAATCTTCAGTACAGGATAGGCGGCATGAAAGTGACTGGTTTTGCTGACTGGACGAAAGTGGATGGTGAACACAGAACCAGGTTTAAGGGGCGTTTGCAAGGTGAAAATATTGGCCAGTTTCAACAGTTTATGGGCACCCCTGAAGTGGTTTCGGCTGAAAGTAGTCAGGTTGATATTAACGTCAACTGGGCCGGCTCGCCTTTGGGTGTTCGTTTCAAAGAGGTCGCTGGTAAGGTTGATATCAATTTGAAGGATGGTCGTCTTACTCAGGGGGAAAACCGTACCGGTGCATTGAAGCTGTTCGGGATTCTCAATACAGAAACATTCCGTCGCCGACTACAGCTTGATTTTTCTGATTTGTATGCATCGGGCATTGCATTTGATGATTTAACCGGTCGCCTGCGTTTCGATCAGGGAATAGTGTCGTTTATTGAACCGATGCTGATAGATGGGCCTAATTCATCTTTGGAGCTGGATGGCACTGCAAATGCGGTTAATCAGCTATTGGATCTTAATCTGGTTATTACTCTACCAGTGACGTCTAGTTTGCCGATATTAAGCGTCTTGCTTGGCTCCGCTCCTCAGGTGGCGGGGATTATTTTTATTGCGGATAAACTGGTAGGGAAACAGGTCAACAAGCTGGCGAGTATTCACTATCGTATTAAGGGTAGTTTTGATAATCCTGCGATAGGGCTGGATCAGTCCTACTCTGATACAAAAGGTCAGAAAAAATAGGCATTTGTTAGCTTCCTGCAAGTCAGATTCCGCAAAGCGGAGTCTGACTTGCAAGAGAGCGGTACTAATAATCATCCGAATCATCAATGTCATCATCGTCTGACTGACCATCTTCATTTTCATCGTCATCAAAATCTAAATCAGAAAAGGTAGAGTCAAAATCAGTCATACTCGATTTTTGTAAATCAATCTGCTCAATATCCTCATCTTCTCCGGGGTCATCCCCGTAATAACCATCTGCCTTAGCTGCAATTTGAAAATTGAATGCAGCAAGGGTAAGCAGGATAAAGACGTATCGGTACATGCAATATTCCTCAGAGTTCGTCCAAGGCTCTGTTCACTTTAGTCTCTGCAGCTATACGGCGGCTATTGCCCGTTGCCCGAATATTTACAGATTCAGGTGAAACCACCCTGGGTTTAGCTGATTTTGCCGGAGGCTCAGTGGTCGGTGTTTTAACGGTGTGTGCTGATGGTTTAATCGCAGGAGTTTCAATGGGGTGCACTGGTGGTTCTGTGATAGAAGGCTTGGCAGTGCTTACTGAAGTGGGTGCATATGATACTTCAGCTTGTTGATGTCTGTCATAGGCTCCAAGCTCAATAGACAATTGTTCATAAGCAGGTCGCATGAGATACCCCGCCAGATCGATCAACCCTTGTTTTCTGTGGTTAGCCCGGTAAGACTGATCCGGAGGCGATGGATAGCTATACACTGGTTCGGTGATAGAAGCTGTATCTGGCAACCAGCGATAGGCAGTCGCTCTGAGATACTCTGTTGATGGCAGAAATTCTTTAATCTCACCGGGGATGTAGAAATACAGTGTTTCACCAATGGTAGAAAGGCCGTTATAGGTCTGGTTCAATAGTGTCGCAGTGTGCTGACCTTTATTTCCAAGAATATCGTAACCCGCATAGGCCAGAGAATAGAATAGAGCAGCATTCCATGGGGTGCTGTAAACCAGAGGAGCGCCAACAGCGGTAGCTAAAAATGAGTAAATTCGTGGATGTGCTGACTTCAGAAGTTTAATGTTTTTCTGATTTGGTAAGGCGCGAGCAGCGGGTTTGACGGCCCATTGCAAAATGTTTGCCCAACCTTTGCGGTATGCCAGAGTGGCCGGTATGGCGCCTGCTGCCAGATGTGAACCCAGGTTTGCCATGCGTTTTTGAATCAGTTTTCTTTTCACGCGGTAGGTTTCCGGACTTTTCGCCAGCCTGACCCACCAGTTCAGGCTCACTACGTCTGGATAGTTGTGTTCCTTCAAAAATTTATAAGCAGGATCAATGGAGTTTTGCCATTCAGGGTTATTGATATCCAGATTTTTAATGAGTGTCTTGATATCCTCCTGGTTGCTCTCAAGCATTTTATCCGATCCGCCTCTCCGGAGCATAAGTCCTTTGATCACATCTAATTTTTTCAGTTCACCTTCAAGGGCTGCCTGAATACGAGTGACCGGGTCTAAATAGCGCATGAAGTCATACATTCTTGCAGTCAAAACCCCTTTTTGTACCGCCAGATCAAAGAAGAAGCCAGTGATTAGATTCTCAAGACTGTAAATGGTGGCGATGGCAGAGCCCTGGCTGGCTGCAAACCGGGTTTGACCTAATGTGGTGGTAGCAAAACGGAAAACCTGATAACCAGCACCCAGTAAACCGGTCACGGGGTCAACGATCAGATCGGCTTCATGGGTAGCCAGCATATCAAACAACTGTTTTAGCCGGGTGTATTCAATGAGCGAGCGCGTGGTGTCTCCAAGCAACGGCATGTTGTAGAGCATTTCTTCAAATGCCCGGATATTTTCATGGACAGGATAGAACGTCATAGCATCCAACATGCGCTCAAGGATCATGGATTTCCAGACATTAAACAGATTCCATCTAGAATCTTGAATCGCATATTTGAACGTCTTGTCAGGGTTTCTTGCTGCCGAGCGAAGTTCAGAGATAAGTCCGTTCAGTTCTTCCTGTTCAATCAGGTACTTGTTAAATTCATCCAGTTCCTTCTGACTGACCGCCAGTAATCTTGCTTGCTCAGTAGCTATACCCTGTGGTGTCAGCAATTCCAGAAGGTCTTCTTCAATGATCGCACCGCTAATGATATGCCGTTCCAAAGCATTGAGTATTTTGACATTTTGCGCCATCAATTGTGCTGTCTTGGTGGTGATGGCCTGAGACGTGTTTATGCCTAATTGCCGGTCTATATAACGGCCGATAATTTCGTCGTCCTGAGCAAATGGGTTCAGTACTTTTCGGGCTTCCTCTGCTAACGCCTCTATAGAGGCTTTGTCCTTTGTGGATAACTTGCCAGCAAGGTCTGCTATTGAATTGGCATCTACAGTTTTTTGCAGTGAATCCAGAGTAAGACGCCCTGTGCGTGGTATCCGGTTCTGCAAAGCATTGTTCAGGAGCTCACGGTTGCCCGCTGCAAAAGCATTGATATCCTCATCATCCTGCCCCCATCGCAGCATAAAATAGAGGTAGGCTTTATTGTCTTTCGACAGTGGTTTGGATATGTTCTCCAGATAGTCCACCGCTTCTGTCTGTTTGCTAAAGATGCCAGTGGATGCTTGTAAATACTTGATCGCCTCGGTTTGGCTTGGTGTCATACTTGGGATTTCTTCCTCGTCCGATAGTATCTTGATGATCTCACCATAAAAGTCATCGATACCTCCTTTTGCGGCGAGAGTTTCTCTGAGCGTACTTATGTCAGCAGCCATAGCATCCGAGGTTTCCACAACTTTATTCACCTGCTCAAGAATTATCTGAACCTGTTTCAGGTCACGTTGCCCCGCTCTAACAGAATCATAGGTTGTTTCAGTTCGATAGGCTTGAGCCAGAGAGCTAAAAAATCGTTTTTCGATACTGTCTTCTTTACCCCAGAAGAATTGACTGATGATGCCTGGTTGTTGTTGAGGATGTATCGCTGAAAAGACAGTTTCAAGACCCTTTCTCGCTTCTTCAGGGAAGAAAGTTAACAGCGCTTTTTGATGATGTGGATGTTTGGCAAGCCATTCGCCAGACTCTGCTAAGGCGTTAATTTCAGTTTCTGACAGTGTAGGGACATCCTTCGGATTGCCAAGGTATCGGGCAAGTTCGTTTATTGGAGGTTCAAGGTGTTCTATTGTGTCAGGCAGTTGTCGTAAAGCACTCAAGCTCGCCTTGTAATCTTTGGCAAAACCAGCATTCAGTATGGCACGACGGCTGCCCAGGAATGATAAAATACGGTGCGGATTATCATCTTCAATGACTGCTTCCGAGTCATCTAGCGGCATTAACACCAGGGAGCGCTTCACACCATCAATATGGTGCCAGAGTTGTTGTTGTGAAACCAACAGCTTATCCAGTTTGATAATCTGAGACAGGTATTTAATCACTTCCGTATTGTCTTTGGATTCTATTGCAAGGTCGAGTAAGCGACGGCTGATGGGGTCGAGATCATCTTTATCCTGCGCAATCTCATCGAGTTCACTGTGCAGAGCATAAGTTACTCTGGGGTCATTAATATCAAGCGCAGAGAAAGGTCTGGCCATCGATGGTATATAATAAAAAAGCGATGCAATCACCAAGTCCTTACTGTTCATAAAATCAGGTAGAGCTTGCTCATTCAGGTCAAATAATGCTTCTAAATCCGCAGGCTTAACACCCATGTCAAAGAGTTTTTTTGCACCCTCTGCGTAGGGAGCGGTATTGTCTATATCCAGGTGGTCGTCTGAATACGTAGCGGTGTAATAAGGTATAAATGCATATCTATCTACGGAGTTCCGTGTTGTTATTGATTTAATTATCATAAGTCTCTGAATGATATTCTCTGCATCACTATCTTTAATGATTCTCGAATAACCCAGTCTTTCAATGATGGTTTTGGCGTAATTGGGAACGACTAATTTTGGAATAGTGGTGTCGGTGAGGGATATAAAGGTATGCCGGTGATGATTCCATAAACTGATGTATTCTTCGGGGTCATCTTGATAAAACTCCATAGATTCTATGAAATTGGTTTTACTTGATCGAATCTCTTTAACTAAATCAGAGGTTAAGGTATCCGAAATTTCTACCGGCATAGCTCGTACATCATGATACAAAGTGTAACTTTTTAATACTTCCATTTTCTTTATGGATTCAGGTGCATTTACTACTTCTTCTTCAAACCATTTAATGGTTGGCTTTATATCATGACTATGTGGTGCATCTTCATTATTTAACCATTCTTTCATATCGGCTATGGCTGAAATTATTTCTAAATCAGTCATTTCTGGCAAGTAATCAATAATACTGGCGAGCCGATTTACTAACCTAGGATTGAGGGTGTCTATGTATAATTTTAATATCTTAGGGTCGGTTGCTATGTCACCATGTTCAATGCCCTGATCAAAAAAGTAATCGATTGCAGAGAGCTGCTTCATCGCTTCTCTTGTATTAGAGAATAATTCATCAGCCTCCTTCAGTTCTTCTGTTAGCTGATCAATTCTTTTCTCTGATTCATCTACAACTGTTTGTGCTTTGATTCTTCTTGTTTTTAGAACCATCGTATCATCGTCTGCAACATTGGCTTCTTCCTGAAGCTGAGCTGCCGGCTTGGCTCGATCAAGTTGATCATCGGTTACCGTCGGTTCTTCTTCAAGGTCTTCTTTGACGACTGGTTTGTCAGGCTCTTTGGCCATTGCGGACTGTGGTTTTTCATCAGCAGCGCCTTCTGATTGACCGTCAACACCGGTAGTGACCTCGTCTTGCTCATCCTGAGCAGGCGTATCGGATTGTTGCTGAGCGGCTATCTCATCTGCCATTATTTCATTCAATGTATCAATGGCGACTTTATGATCCGTATGAGCATTTAACAGTGACTCCTTAAGCTGACTTACCTGACTTTTTACCGCATAGTGACTTAACTTCTGCTGTCTGTATAATTCTGTAAGACGTGCTCTCTGGCTCTTTTTAATTTCCTGATCAAGTTTGATTTGAAACGGTTTTGTTCTTTTTTCTGGACTGTTTTCCTCGCTGCTATCGGCACCAGTCCCATCCCCATCCCCTTGGTCGATATCCGTTTCTGCTTCAAGTTGATGGTTGCCTTCAAAATCAGCGGTTGAGTGTTTTTTAAGAAGGCGCTGTCTATAAGTGTTAATCTTTATTTTTTTGGATTTATCTGTGTTTTTATTATTCTCTATGAGTTTGTCTATAGTGTTTTCTATTGCTGCTATTAAGTCGTCGAATTCACACCTGTATTCTATTATTTTATGGTGGAGCTTGTTAAATTCTTTTGTTGATATTTGCTTTGATTCATCGTTGTTGAAGGCGGTTTTTTTAAATTCCTCAAGTTCTAAATTTAATTTGAAAAGTTGATCTTTTTTTCTATAAAGATCCTCTTTGGTCTTACCGAATTTTTTTTGTAATTCTTTTGTTAAAATACTGTTTTCGTTTAGCTGGTCATCAAAAGACAGTTTCAGTATCTCTTCCAGGAGTGTTTTTTCCTCTTCTATTAATAGAGTGATTTCTTCGTTTTTTTTATTGATTTGATTTTGATCTTCTTTAAGCTGACTCTCAAGCATGGTGTTTTCTACTTCCAGTGTTTCAATTGTTTCCTCGCGATCTTTGATAAGCGTGTATAATTCATTTAGATTGTTTGTATTTTTAGTCAATTGCGTTTTCAGTAGATATACTGTCTCTTCTGAAGGTTTGTATACACCGGTTAAAGGATAATATGTTTGCAGTAAGCGTATGCGTATACTGTTTTCAAAATCAGAAGCTCCCTTACGTAATCCAATGATTTTATAGCGGGTATGATCACTTTGGAATGATTCAGATTGATTGTCCAGATATTGTCCTATTTGCTTTAGTGGGGAGTCAGGGTTATCTGGGTCTATAGCATTTTTGTAGAGATAAAGTACAAAATCTTTTCGCATGCTGCGAATTAAATTAAATGAAGTCTCTATGTCGTCTTTTATTAACAAATTTTCATTTTTACGGGCGGCATTAAATTTTAGCCACTCAATGGACAAAAGCTGTGCATCGAGTCGGTCGAGATACTCTTCAGGGGGCGATATGCCTTTGTCTGCATAGTACTTCAGTTCTTGTAATATTTGCTCTGAAATGTAATTTTCCAGTACTCCAGCCTGTTGGCTGGAAACCTTAAAACCAGACCCATCTTTAAAAGACAGGACTTTCTGACGGAGATAAAATCCTGTCGTGGTTCCCTCAGCCGTATCGGTGATACTGGAATAGATTTTTGGGATTTGTAGCTCTGTAAGCACTTCCTCTGGCGTTTCAGCATAAGAGTATTTTGGTATTACCTGTGTGCTTAATCGAAGGGTTTTCGCTTCAAGGTAAGAACTGATCTGCTCAGAGTTCCAGGTGGCTTCAAAAAAGATATCCGCCAGTGTTTTTCTATTGTATACAAATGCAGAGTCTGATGGAGATTCTTCAACCTCTGGGTGTACTTTTAAAATAGAAATATCTTCGCCTTCAGTGAGATCAGGCAGTGCTTGTTGAAGGAATGCAATGAGCTTTTTTTGTTCGTCAGGCTCATAAAGTCGTGTGAAGGGCTGTTGAACCGGATCCTCTGATTCAATGTAGGTCTTGATTTTTTCTGCATAGTGGCTGTTCTGTGTTATTTCGATTCTTCCATTGGCATCACGCATGATGGACATTAGTACCACTTTTTTAGAGTCGTCGTTATTCGTATAGACAAGATCGAAAACGACTTCATCTTCCAATTGTTTGGGGCCAGGATCGATGCTTACGCCGGCCAGTTCCTTCAGTTCACGAAGAAATGGAAAGTCTTCTGTTGTTAAATAGACACCAGGTTCTTCACCAATTTCCTGCGCCTCGTATTGAGTGCCTGTTTTTTCACTTACCACAATAATTTTATTTGCTGCCGCCTGTGAAAACAGAACGGTTCCTACGGCGACAGCGATAGCGCTTTTTATAAATTTGCTGTGTGGTGCATACATACAAAAACCTCGGTAATGGCGAAAGGCTCTTATTATTCAAAGTAAGAAACCGGAAGATCTATAAAAAGTCGTATAACCAAGAAGATTTAGCACCAATATTGCCAGCTGCAAGTGACAGGTTGGGTACTCGAGTATGTTGTGGCGTGTCTGGCTTTGTATACCAACGCCTTGAGAGGAAATCAGCGCTTTATTTTTTCAGGTAAAAAAACTGCCGGGGAGCCGGCAGTTTTCATTTTAAGGAAACAACAACGATCAGGCCGCTACAGCACTGGCTGCAAACTGGCTACGTAGTTCCTGAATTTTTTCCATATAGTTGTTGTACTCAGGTGACTGGTAGTGCGCGTAGTGCATGTTCTTGAACAGACCGGTGATCTTCATAAAGAAGTCTCGCACCTGATCTTTATCCGCAAAATTGTACTGCTGATGGATCAGACTGACGACCAGTTCAAAGTTTTCTTTCTGACGATTTAGAGGGCAGCTGGCGTCTACATCGTCAAAGGCATCTTGTTGCAGATACACCATATCCAGCAGGAAGGCTTTCTGGAAGGTGATGTAGTCGTCCATGCTGACGCCTTCTTCACCAGTAACCTGCATCATCTGGTTGATGCTGTCGCCACGAACCAGCAGAGCATGCATTTCTTTAACGGTGCTGACCCATTCAGACGACAGGTTTTCACTGTACCAGCCTTCCAGCTGATCCAGGTAGCGTGACCAGGAGATCAGCGGGTCAATCGCCGGGTAGAAACGCTTGTAAGCGCGGTCGTAAGACAGACCCAGGAAGTTCTTAACCGTCGACAAGGTTGCCTGAGTCACAGGTTCTTCAAAGTTACCACCGGCGGGTGATACAGAACCGATCATGGTCAGAGAGCCTTCGTCACCGTCTTCGTTGCGAATCACACCACAACGTTCATAGACACCTTTGATGGCGGAGTCCATGTAAGCCGGGAAGCCTTCTTCACCCGGAATCTCTTCCAGACGGTTGGAGGTTTCACGCATCGCCTGCGCCCAGCGAGACGTGGAGTCAGCCAGCGCCAGCACGTTGTAACCCATCTGACGGTAGTATTCACCCAAAGTCAGACCTGTGTAGATAGAAGCTTCACGAGCCGCTACCGGCATAGACGACGTATTACAGATAATAACGGTACGATCCATCAAAGCACCGCCGGTTTTTGGATCCTGCAGGTGCGGGAATTCTTCGATGGTCTCTACCACTTCACCGGCTCGCTCACCACAGGCGGTTACGATAACGATGTCAGCGTCGCAGTAACGGGAGAAGGAGTGCTGCAGTACAGTTTTACCAGAACCGAATGGACCAGGAATACAACCAGTACCACCCCGGGCAATCGGGAAGAACGTATCGACGATACGGGTTGTGGTTACCAGAGGCTGGTCTGGGTACAGGCGCTCAGTCTTACCCTTTACTTGCAGAGTTTCAGAGATGGATTTACGCACAGGCCATTTCTGGAACATGTTCAGTTCGATCTCTTCACCGCGCTCGTTTTTCACTTTGGCAACGACGGTGTCGACGGTGAAGTTACCTTCCTGAATCCAGGTGATTTCCAGTTCGCCGGTCATGTCGAACGGAATCATGATGCGGTGCGTGAAACGACCTTCTGGCACAGTACCAAAGGTTTCACCAGCACGCAGCTTGTCGCCGATTTTGGCGGTAGCGGTGAAGGCCCATTCTTTAGAACGATCCAGAGAGGGCGCCTTAACACCACGCTGCAAGAACTTCCCGTGTTCCAGAGCCAGAGCTTCCAGTGGATTCTGCAGACCGTCGTAGATCATTGCCAGTACACCCGGACCCAGTTCTACAGAGAGTAATTCACCGGTCTGGATGATCTTGTCGCCGACGGCAACACCACGGGTTTCTTCGAATACCTGAATGTCGGCGGTGTTACCACGGACACGCAGAACTTCGGCCATTAGCTGTTCGTCAATAGCTTCGTTGGAGCGGCGGCTTGGCAGTACATAAACTACTTCGTTTTTTACCAGAGGCTTGGAGAAGCCAGAGGTGTTGGTGCTTTCGATGGTGATGATATCACCCATCACAGCCACGACCTGAGCAGTCGCCTGTGGCACCTGTGTTGTATTTGTCTTTTCAGTCATCTGTATAACCGATTAAGTGGTTGAATCCTATTAGACTCAACGGTATCTGGTAGGTCGGTCTGTCCCGAAGGGACAAGCCGACAATAAAGCTTGCAAACCGCACGACACTATTCGTGTTTTGTTATTGCGGTTTGTTTTTTTGTCGGCTTCTGCTCTTTGGGGGGAAACCGACCTACGTTATCATTGGTTGATTCAGGCGGGGAGTTTATTGACAAACTCACCCAAGGCTGCATCAGTCAGATCATTGAAGCGATCAATGGCCTTTTCGCCATCGTTTTCAACCCAGCGAGCGACCAGATTCCAACGCAGCAGGTAAATGACCACGGCTTCGAAATCAAAGCGATGTCGGGTGCCTAGCTCATTGAGCTTGCTCCAAACGGCTTCGAGCAGAGTTTTTTCCAGCGTTAGATAATCTTCTCTGGAAAGGCAGTCAATCGCCGTCGGAATCCATGGGAAAGTGTTTTGCAGACCCAGCGTTGGGTTGTTCCAGTTACGACGGATGTAAGCGTAACGGCTGCCAAAGCTCCAGCGAGTCGTGGTTGGTGCCTGAGCCCCTTTGGCTTTACGGCGCAGAGCTGATATCACGGTGCGCATGTCGAGACGCCAGCTGACCAGTTCTTTCAGGTCTTTGCTGCCACGATCTGTGCCGTCCAGTTCCTGAATCAGGCGTTGAGCCAGATTGATCAGGGACGTTTCGTCAACATCATCACCCAGATGACTCCAGTGCATCAGCTGCTCAACCTGAATAAGGGTGTCGCGATCAGCACGACTGAGCATACTCAGGCGACGATCCAGCTGTATGCGGGAGATAGGCGTGATCTTGCTGTTGAACAGCGAGTCAATGTGAGGCAGTGATGTCAGCAGGGTGTAGTAGGCATTTTCAGCCATAAAAATAATCCCTCTTTGAGCTATGTTGGGCAACGTCGGACAAAACCAAACCAAGCCCAACATATCCGACACTCGTCTTATTTAACGATGCCTTCCAGCATGGCACGGAAACGAGGTTGCAGATGTTTCAGCAGAACCTCAGCAACGGCTTCCTGAGACAGTTCAACTTCGATGTCTTTGTCTTGCAGACGGAAGTTGATACCGGTTTGAGAAGCAGAGCCAACACTGAAGCTGACGCCTTTTTGCAACATTTTGGTCGCACGTACCTGAGCGAACTCCAGCAGACCACCTTCTTTCAGTAGCTCGGGTTTTTCACGCAGTTCGTCAACACCGATGACTTTCTGAGGCAGAACGATGTCTATTTTTTTCTCGCCACGCAGTTTGTTGGTGCCAGCGATTTCAACAATCATCTGTTCCAGCAGTTCTTCTTTTTGCATAGAAGTGTTTACCACAGAACTGATCTGCTCGGAGAATTTACCCAGCAGAAAATCTTTCAGTTCCAGAACCGCATTGCGCTCCGCCAGTTGCAGAGCTTCTTTACCGGCTTTAGTGATAAAGTCAGCTTCTTCACGGGCTTTGCTAACAATTTTACGGGCACGCAGCTCAGCATCGGCCACCAGTTCGGCAGCTTTGGCTTCGGCGTCAGTCACAATCTTGTCCGCTTCTTCGCGACCGCTGTTCACACCCTGGGTACGCAGCTTCTCGATCAGTTCCTGTACGCCGACGGAAATTTTTCCTTCGGAGTTTGCAACAGTCATTGAATAAAATTCCTATATTTCAGTCTGGATTGTCATGTTATAAATCAGGCTCCGCGACTGCCCGGAGCGAGCTAAGCGCGGAGCCCAATTTATTCAGGCAGCGATGCCCTGACCCATCACCAGAGCGAATACGAACGCGAATACCGCGAAGCCTTCTACAATCGCTGCAGGTGCGATAGACAGACCGAATACTTCAGGCTTGTTCTTGGAGGCGTTGATTGCAGCAGCCACCGCCTGACCCTGATAAACAGCAGAGTACATCAGAGCGAAACCGGTCAGCAGACCAATACCGAACAGGCCAGGCGCACTCGCCAGAGTGACACCAATAGCACTCAGGGTGAACATGATGACGATACCGTAGATAACCTGAGAAGATGGCATCGCAGACAGACCTACGAATTTACCGTAGCCGCTTTCTACGTCCAGCATCGCACCACAGGCAGCCTGACCGGCGACGGAACAACCGATAGCAGAACCGATAGCACCCAGTGCTACAGGAGCAAATACACCAACCCAACCCAGTGCGATAATCAGATCTTCCATTGTTAATCCTCTCGTTTACTAAAAGTCGTTAGCCTGCTAAAGGCTTTGAATGGGTAGCCTTCGTCAGACAGACCCCAGTTAACAAATTCAATGACGTTCAGACGCATGCCGTGTACCACACCGCTCATAATACAAAGAGCAAAGTTGAGAGTGTGACCCAGCAGCAGAATCAGACCGGCAAACAGCACACCGGACACCGGGCTGGATTGCAGGACGTCGTTCGCCAGCGAGTTAAAAGTCATGGCCAGAGATGCACCGGACAGGCCGAGTGCAAACAGGCGCATGTAACTAAGCACATCACCAAAAGCAGAAGTGATGTTGTAGACGGCTTTCAAGCCATCCAGACCACGCAAGAGCATATCAACAGGGCTGTTGACTTTGCGGGTACTGGAGAACAGGAATACCAGTAGAGCACCAATAATCATCACGCCGGGACCGATGACGGTTTCAAATGCCGACGGCAACGTACCGCTCATTCCCAGCCAAAGAGAACAAGCTCCCGCCATAATGCCCGCCCAGCCAAGGGGAGCCAGAGCGAGGGTTGAACCCCGGTTGATAATAAAGGTCATGACATTGGCGATCACCAGATGACCGACACCGATGACCACTGACAGCTTCATCATGGCGTTGTAGTCATTCAGGTTAATGAACGCAATAGTGCCCAGCAGCCCGTCAGGGTCAGGCGCTGTACCGAAGTAACTGCCGATCAGCACACCCCAGACAATACCGAGACCAGACATAAAGTAGCCCAGTTTCATCAGACGGCTGCCCGCTTCGCTCTGCTGCAATTTGCCGCGGTACAGGAAGACGATGAGACCTGTCAGCAGACAGTACATGGCATCACTCATGATCATGGCGTAGAACAGGGAGAACGAATAGAAGACGACGTTACCCGGATCCCAGGCCCGGTAATTGGGTGTCTGGAAGAAGCCAAGCGCATCGGCACCACCACCGGTGCTGGCCGGTTTGTCCAGCATGGTAGGCGGGTTGTCTTCTTCGGTCGGTTCTTCAAAGATAGCCGCAACACCCAGCTCTGCGGTGAATGCTTCTACATTGGCACGTTCGGAGACCGGCACCCAGCCCTGTACAAGGAAGAAAGCTTCTTCATCCAGAGTTCCGCTCAGTGCTTCGTTCAGAGCCGCCTGATCGTTACGGGCGGCAAGAACCTGCTCCAGCAGATAACTCCAGCGGGTCAGGGATTCACGCTCCGCCAGCAGATCTTCAATGTGATGTTCTGCTTCTTCGAGCTGTTCTTCCAGTGTCGACAGGGAGAACTTGCCCACATGGCTGCGTGGTACGGGTAGCAGGTCGTCTGCCGGTTCCTGATCAGAGATGACAATGACGTAGTTGTCTTTGTGATCTTTGTGAATCAGTTCCCAGGGCAGTTCCAACTCATCCAGAGCGGACAATTCACTATTAGGTACAACATAGAACCAGAGGCGCTGGTCGTTCAGATCAGATAACTCCGGAAAGCTGAATTCACCCCAGGGGCGAATTTCGGTGATACGTTCTACCAGTTTGTCACGCAAGTCGGACTGAGTACGAAAAGCCGCCTTGTTGTCGAGAATTTCCTGCACAATGCCGTCTACATCAACAGAGCCTTTCCGGTCACGGAAGTCACGAACCTGACGACGCTGTTTCGGGCTGCGCTCAACCCATGCTTTTGCTTCACTGGCTTCTGCCGGTTGCATCTGCATAGCATTGTCGAGACCTTTTTCCACCAGAGGAATCAGGTGCATACAACCCAGAGTCTGCAAACCCTTCAGGATCTCGGCCTTATTCTGAGCCGGCCCGTACAGGGTGATTTTGTTAAGTCGTTTAATAGCCATAATTGATTCAGCGAATTACGCGCTGCCTCCCTTGGCTTCCTGTGCCAGTACTTTCTCTTTTGAAAGTTTGGCGTTCATAACGCTGGCACGATCCTGGTCAGACATGTAAATCTGAATTTTCTGGATGTTCTTTTTGGTCTGAGGAATCAGCACCTTCGAGAACAAGTTCACACGCTGAGATGTGGTGCGTGTGGCCTTATCCAGATCCTTGTAGCGAAGCTCGCGAACCTGCAGTTCGATACGCAGGCGCACCATTTGCTGCAAGAGTTCAACCAGAAAATCGACCCAGTGTGGCTTGGCCAGATCACTGTAAGGTGTCAGGGCAATCTCAATGTTATCTACAGCTGGAACCGGAGTACCTACGATGTTCTCCTCTTTCAGCTCAACATTGGTTACACGAACCAGATTTTCCACCGGCACATCATGGCGAGCCAGCATGGGCAGTTGTCGTCTGACCAGACGCTCTACCTCTGCCAGATGCTCGCGGGATTCGGCCAGTGCTACTTCAGCCTTTTTTCGCTCTACCATCAGCTGCTGGCGTTTCAGCTCCAGCGCAGGCAGATAACGATTAAACGTCTTGAGGCTTCGCTTCTCTTTGTTTAATGCACTTTTGTTGAGAGCTACCTTGGCCATAATAATTACGCCTCAGTGGCTACAGCATCAGCCTTATTATCAGATTCCAGCTGTTCCTGATTTGGCCAGTACTTTTCAAGCAGGCTCTGTTTCAACAGGGTTTCCTGTGGCGAGAAACATTCAGCCATGGTCGTCCAGCACAGATCCAGAGCGGCTTCCAGACTCATTTCTGCGTCCAGAGACATAAAGCGCTCTTTGAAGAACTCACCAAACTTGATGGTTTTCAGGTCGTAGTCAGACAGTTCGAAGGCCATCGCCTGTTTCTGAGCCGCATTCACTGAATCAGAGTAGAAACGGATCATGGTGTTCATCAGTGGTGAGTGATCTTCACGGGTCTCTTTACCCTGAACCATTTGCTTCAGACGGGACAGGGAACCGAACGGATCCAGGTGACCGTCGTGCAAATAGAACTGACCTTCGGTGATGTAGCCGGTGTTGTCCGGAACCGGGTGGGTGACGTCGTTACCCGGCATGGTGGTGACCGCCAGAATGGTCACGGAACCAGCACCCTTGTAATCACAGGCTTTCTCGTAACGACGAGCCAGCTGGGAGTAGAGATCACCCATGTAACCACGGTTCGCCGGGATTTTGTCCATAGCAACACCGATCTCTTTCATGGCATCCGCATAGGAAGTCATATCGGTGAGTAGAACCAGTACTTTCTTGGACTCGTTCACGGCAAAATGCTCGGCAACAGCCAGCGCCATGTCCGGTGTCAGCAGGCGTTCTACGGTCGGGTCAGACGCCTGGTTGGAGAACATCACCGTACGGGCGGATACGCCCGCTTCTTCGAAAGCGGTGCGGAAGTAATGATAATCGTCGAAGATCAGACCCATACCGCCGAACACTACAACGTCTGCCTCGGCCTGAATCGCAATACGCGCCAGGAAGCGGTTGTAGGGTTCACCGGCGACGGAGAAAATAGGAATCTTCTGGGATTCAACCAGTGTGTTGAATACATCAATCATAGGCACATTGGTACGTACCATGCGTGACGCCAATACACGACGAACCGGGTTTACTGAAGGACCATCAATCTCTACCTTAGGATCCTGCTCAAGTGCAGGACCACCGTCGATAGGTTCACCGGCACCGTTGAAGATACGCCCGAGAATATTTGGAGAGTATGTGGTCTTCATTGGCTGACCCAGGAAGCAAACGGCGGCGTCAGTAGACAGGCCCTTGGTTCCTGCGAACACCTGCAGAGAAACCTCTTCGTGATCGATCTTGATGATCTGAGCCATGGAATAGGTCTCACCATCCTGTTCGATCAGGGCAAGGTCCCCGTAGTTGGCCGCGGCATTGCCTTCGGTCAGGTTGGGTACGTGAACGCGAATGAGGTCACCAACAATGCTGAGAATGTTGGTGTATCGCAATAGGCTCTGGGGCATTACTGCTCCTCTATACTGCTAATGGAAACGAAAAAACGAATTCGGTGTTGAGCTGTTACAGAGTTGCAGGCGTGCGAGAGCATCACCGGGAGAGGGACTGTAAAACAGCACAAAAAACTATGCTGTCTTGCTTTTTTGCAAGCCAGCAACCGGACTTGATCCGGGAAACTCAATATGCTGGGGGGCGTTGTTTCATATTGTCGGCTTCTGCCCTTCGGGCGGAAACCGACCTACGCGATACACTCAGCAATCAATTATCGGGATGCCAATGTTTCTACCATCACCGCTTTGATGGTGTGCATCCGGTTTTCGGCCTGATCGAAGACGATGGAGGCATCCGATTCAAACACCTCGTCAGTCACTTCCAGACCATTCATACCATACTTTCCGGCAATTTCTTTGCCGATGGTGGTTTCATCATTGTGAAACGCGGGCAGACAATGCAGGAACTTTGTCTCCGGATTTCCGGTTTTCTGCATCACTGCCGGGTTAACTTGATAGGGTTTCATCAGCTTAACCCGCTCATCCCAGGCTTCTATCGATTCACCCATGGAGACCCAAACATCGGTGTAGAGAAAGTCGCAGTCTTTGACGGCTTCATCCACCGATTCAGTCAGGGTGATTCTGGCGCCGGTTTCCCGGGCGATCTCCTGACAGATGGTTACCAGTTCAGGATCAGGTAAGTAATCAGCCGGTGCTGCAATACGAAAATCAACACCCATTTTGGCTGAACCCACCATGAGTGAGTTGGCGACGTTATTGCGGCCATCACCCAGGTAACAGAGTTTCATCTGATTCAGAGGCTTGCCCTGACCATGCTCTTGCATGGTCAGGAAATCTGCCAACACCTGTGTTGGGTGCCAGTCATCGGTCAGACCATTCCACACCGGTACGCCGGCAAACTCAGCCAGTTCTTCTACGTGCTGATGCAAATGCCCGCGGAACTCAATGCCGTCGTACATTCTGCCCAGCACTCTGGCGGTATCCTTAACAGTTTCCTTGCTGCCCATCTGTGAACCGCCACCAATGTAAGTGACCTGAGCACCCTGATCAAAACAGGCAACTTCAAAGGCGCAGCGGGTTCGGGTGGAAGCCTTTTCAAAAATCAGAGCGATGTTCAAACCTTTCAGTGCCTGTTGTTCAGTACCGCTTTTTTTAGCGGCTTTGAGTTCTGCAGCTCGCTGCAACAGGTGGTCAATTTCGATGGTGGAAAAATCCAACAACTTAAGAAAATGACGATTCTGAAAAGCTTGTGTCATGATGGTCTGATTCCTGAAACTGACGCATTGTTGTGGGGTATGTTAGTCAAGTACCTATTTGTCCGAGGTTTTTCAGAGAGTTCGCAAACATCAAACCTGAAAAATAATAAACCATCTACACCAGAAGCATCATCAATAACATGTTACAGCAGATGGTGTTTTCCTCGGGGCGTATTCTACGCATCAATAACAGAGATGTATAACCTTCACACAGCAATAAGCGGCTTTTTCACCAATAAAACGCAACAGCGCGTCTATGTCTGTCCAGAATATAGAAACCCTTAACAGGGAACATAGGGTATCCTTGCCCTATGCTGGGTGGCATTACGTATTAGTACTCAAAAACATCATAATTCGGGCTATTTTTTGATCTAGGTTACCTTTTCCGAGTAAAAAACGTCGGTTTAGATAGGTAGCAGCGAGGTTATACGATCTGAAATAATCTCTCCGTTGACCAGGTTGACGGTCATTTTGCGGCGCATCCGGTTTTCATCCAGATAAACAATTTCGCGAACACGAAGGTTATTTTTTACTGAACTACGGGTTTGCAGAACCACCATGCCTTTGTGTCGCTCCCTGGCTTTGGCAAGTATCTGTGCCAAAGTCATTTCTTTGCCGTTAAGCTTGATGTCATAGCTTAGTGTGTTGAGAATCTGACCGGTGTGAGCATCAAGAGTAATGGCCCAGCGTTTTTTTCTGACATCGGACAGTTCGACTATTCGGACCATATCACCATCACTGCGCTCCAGCCAGGTGCGCAGCAGTGTCATCCCAGGGTAGTGTTTTTGCAGTTTACTCAATGTTTTTTCAATGACCATTGGATGTTTAAGGTGAACGGTATCAAGCAGCTTGCCGCTGAGAGCGTCGTAGACAGAACGCATCCATTGCTGGTCGTCATTGAGATAGTTGATTACGTAAGTCTGTTGAGGTTGCTGAGATGGCTGATTGGAGAGTCGAGCCGATTGGACGACGATATCTCCCTGCTGTTGTCGGGTCTGCCTGATAATCTGTTCAATCGGTATGGGCGTTCTGAGGATGCTGGTTTGGTTGGATGAATCGTCTGAAGCGCTGGCCAACCCTGATATCCAGAACAGCATCATCACCAGCCTAGTTGACAGTGGTCTTCTGATTTTGCATTGCATAGCTATGGACATTGTAGAGGCACAGGAACAAATGTAGATTTGTTTGGAAGAAATGCAAGTCAGAAAACCGTTAAAAATTTCGCGTTATAACAACACTTTGGACACTTTTATGCAGCGATAGCTCCATAGCTGCTGAGTTGCCGATAAGTCTCCATGACTTTTTCATTGCTCATGGGTAATTCTAAGAAGCTGTTTGACTGGATATAGGAAGCAAAGTTTTCAGGCTGTTAGCAGTTACCTGACTTATGATGGTTTTGATGTGACTGATGGTTATGACGAATCCGATGACGATATGGGTTTAGGTTTTTTTGATGGAGCTGAATCCTTTAGCCAGAGCGGCAGAATTCAAAGTGACTCTGTTGTTCAGCAACCTGTCCAGCATCAACAGGCAGGGCTGTTTTCAGATCATATTGAACAAACCCGATGTGTGACTTTTAATTTCAACATGGCTATCCATGCCACGTGGATCCCGTACAGGGACTGTACAGAACCCATAAGCCATGGATTGGCAACCTACGAGATAAAAGTCACACATCGGGTTTGAACAAGTAAAAAATCGAAGTCCCTTGTCTCTTACAGCTGAACAGAGGGGCAGGTAAGAAGCCTGACTTATGAAAACCTGACAGCTCCATTAACATGAACATCAGCGAGTGTCTTGAGCCTGACCATTGTTCAGCAGCCTGGCTGTGTTCCCAGAGTCTTTGAAAGACTGATCGCTTCTTTTATAGAGCAGCGTGATGGTAAAGACTGCCGTTTTAGTTCAATGTTTACAAGCTCTCTGATGATTACCGTTTTACGTAACTCATTGAACAGTTCCGCTCTTTTAAAACGACCCATGATGTTAATCATGCAGCGACGGTAAGAGAGCATATTGATTTTTTGCTCTTCGCAACGCTTTAGAAAAATAGAAGAAATGTTGTACTGTTTAGTCGACGCAATGAAATGATAGCTGTCCAGCCGTTCAGGCTGCTCTATATCTAATCGATGCTGATAACTAAATCTGCTGTTTGGGTGCTGCATTACACGTCGAAGTCCCTTGATAACCTGGTACTGATTTTTTCCCTCTACAGCGTTACTACATTGAGAACGTATTCCGAAGCGATGATGTGGCTTGTTCAGTGATGAATCCTCATACAATACGGCTGGTCCGTATTTCCAGGCATCCATCACCACTTCCTGCATTCCTTGTGCTTCACCTTCAGGCTTGTTGGGTTTTCGATTCATTTGGGTGGTTGGAATGTGTACCGTTGAAACGGCATGGAAGACTCGTCCATCCTGCAATACATTTTTCACAGTAACCCTTTCACCATCAGACATCTTTTTTCCGGCATAAAGGGCATAAGCTATCACTCCATAAGAATCACAATTTCCGGAGCTAGCCATGGCCTTAGTTGCAATATACAGGGGTATGGTAAAGTCTCTCGGTTTGTCCTTGTATATATGATTAATTTCGTATCTAGCCATTAAGGCAATGCTGAGGGAGGCACGCAATTTTTTGATATATTTTTGTACATGATCAGGACAGAGAATACCGATATTTGCCCTACCTTCAGATAAATGCAACCTTGTTTCATTGATAGTATTGTTTGCTTTGATTAATCCGGTGAGTACTGGCTCATCTATTTTTTCGTTTAATTGCGATTTATCGACCATGTAACCAATGAGCTCTTTATGCTGCTCCAGTAACTCAGCGTAACTGGTCTTATTTATTTTTGGTAGCGATGTTTCTGCTTTCACTTCCCGGTCCAGAATATCGGTGGCAACCTTGAATGCCTTTTCTACTCCCGCTTTAATCTCTTCATTATGAGAAGATTGTAGGTTGTTATAACGTTTAACCGTGCGCACCTTTGCCTGGCTATCTATATAAACAGTATCACCATCAGGTGTCTTCAGTTGCTTTGAAGCATCAAGGGGATACCAGTAATAATTGAGCATATTGTGCCTAATAATGTCATTCGTGTTCATAGCCTGCCCTAATTTTGTTCCGCTCTGAAATATGCAAGTTTGTTCGTTGCGTAAATGAAATCAACCTGTACAACCTCCGCTCTGCTCGGAACGAACGAAATGCGTCAAAGCAAATAAAACAGTGCTCTGGTATTGTTAGTCCACGAAAAAGGGCATTGGTTTCAAAACAAGGCGAAAAATAAATGAAAGACATCGGGGGCACATTTTCGCTGTTTTCTCTCATGGTCGCATCTGGCTGAAACTGTCTGAAGTATTAGTTATAAGATAGGGCAATTAAGCCATCGACCTGGTCTGTCAGCATTGTTTTCAGGCTCATTCTGTTGCCCGACAAAAAATTGTCCCTCTAAGCCACCAACGTCTTCTGCTTATTCATCTTCATCAGTTTCTGGATGAAAGCCGTCCGTCGTATTGTTTATTTCAATATAGTCAGTATGTTGGGGTGATATATTCTGTCCGGAAGGTTGTGGGTTTTGTTCCAGGAATGACCTCTTGTTTTTAAAGTGATCAAGCCCTCTTTCGCTTAAGATCGCTCCACTAAAATCTTCATTAAAAAGACTTAAAATAGCCTCAAGGTTTGACCTCAGCATCCTTTTCTCAGCAATTTCAGGCACTGGTAACTCTGTGGTAAATTCAGTTAAATGTGTTATTGCAAAATTTCCGAGACTTTTTGGATCTTTATAATGAGGCATACTAAAGGACTCGATTTTCATCCTGCAATACGGGCAGGATTCGTTTTGAACCGCATTGGCTTGAGCATTATCCCGAAAAACCTCATCTACACTGCTTCCGGCTCTTTCAATATCATCGATCAGACCTTGATCATCCATTCCGTAGTCAGCGGGAGTATCGTTAACGCTATTCAAGTGTTTGTTTAAGCAGGATGCATGCACTAACTTTTTGCAACAATTCAACTGAACGGCTCGTCCTGCAAACGTTACGCATTTTTTCAGTTCGTCATAAGAAAAAGCGTCCATGATATCACTGGCACACAGCGAACACTCTCCGTCCGGGTATTCGCCATTTAACGACCCGAAAAGGTTTGCCTGGGGGGTTGCATCAATCATTATCAAAGTCCTGTCAGAGTTAATTTAACCTTAAGACATAAAAACGCTGACAGGCGTTCGCATTTGGTTAGTAAACTGATCAAAAAAGTCAGTGGTTCTGACCATAGACTGACCCTGGGTCAGGATATTTGTTGATACAGTGTGTTTACTTCTTCCGCAATGATCGCCAGCCCACGCTCAACGGTTTGATTATCTCGGGTGAAAGTGACTCTCAGACATTCGTGCTGGTGAGGCCAGCCCGGTTCGATACCAGGGAAGAAGTAATGCCCCGACACCACCAGCACACCTCGTTGCTTCAGCCTTTCATAGAGTTCGAGACTGGTAACAGGCAAGCCTTCAAACCAGAGCCACAGGAACATCGCACCTTCTGGTTTATGAACGTGCCAGGGGATGTCGCCCATGTGTCGTTTAAGGCAACCAATGGCAAAGTCTGCTTTCTCTTTATAAAAAGGGCGGATTACATTTTCACACAGAGGCACTATGCTGTCGTCACGAATCATATCCAACGTCAGCAGACTGCCAGTACTGTTGGGTGCAAGGTTCATAATGGCATTAATACCCGACAATGCCTGAATGACCGGTTCGTCAGCGATCACTATCCCGGTTCGGGTTGCCGGTAGACCGAGTTTGGAAAGACTCAGGCAGAGAATCGTATTCTTATTCCAGCGAGGTGTTGCTTCGGTGTAAATCAGTTTGGGGAACGGTGTGCCATAAGCACCATCAATGATGAGTGGGATATCATGCTGAATTGCCAGTGCATCCAGGCGATCCACTTCCTGATCAGTTAATACATTTCCGGTAGGGTTTGTTGGGCGAGATGCGCAGAGAGCACCGATACTGTCGTCTATGTGGAGGTGTTCAAAATCCACATGATATTTGAACAGGTGCTGATCGATGTGTTCGATCTCCGGTTTATTGGCCGCAAAAAAATCATGGCTGAGCCCGGCATCGGCATAACCAATGTATTCCGGTGCCAGAGGTAGCTGAATGCGTTTGTGTGAACCGTCTTTATAACTTCCGCCAAACATATTAAACAGCATAAAGAAGGCCGCTTGGCTACCGTTACTCAGGGCAATGTTTCGTTCGGTCAGACGCCACCCAAACTGGCGATTCAGGAAGCCTGCCAGTTCCCGAACAAAACTCTTTTCGCCCTGGGGAGGATCGTAAGTGCCTGTCAGGCGAGTGAAGTCGGCCTGATTATCCAGGATTTTTTGCAGGCGTTGTTTAAATATATCTTCAACTTCTGGAATGTGAGCCGGGTTACCACCGCCCATCATGATCATGTCATGGCCGTCAGCCAGTGCGTTTCCCAGATCATCCATCAATGAAAGGATACCGGAATGGCTGGTAAATTTTTCGCCAAAGGCGGAAAGCTTCATGCTGACCTCTGAATTTGCTGATACACCGAGCCTGGCAGACACACAACGATATCATTGCCAAGTAAAGCAAGCAGAATATATTGGTGCCAGTTAACTGTCTAGCTAACAAAATTTATAGGTAGAGGTGAGATAGGTGAGATGGGGATGGTCGCTGTGATTTGGCTAAAATCGGAGCCCGAATAAACGAGCTCCGATCTGTTGAGATTACTCAGCCCAGTGACGGGAACGCTCTACTGCTTTTTGCCAGCCAGAATAAAGCGCCTTACGCTGCTCGTCTTTCATCTCAGGAGTGTAGGTTTTGTCCACAGAAACCTTATCCTTCAGCTCGTCAATACTACCCCAGAAGCCGACGGCCAGACCGGCCAGATAAGCCGCACCGGCTGCGGTTGTCTCGATGACTGCCGGGCGTACTACATCGGTTTCCAGAATGTCAGACTGGAACTGCATCAGGAAGTTATTCTTCACGGCACCACCATCGACCCGGAGTTCAGCCAGGTCGATGCCTGAATCCTGTTGCATGGCTTCCAGAAGGTCACGACTCTGATAAGCAATGGCCTCAAGGGTTGCACGAACAATGTGATTACGGTTGGTGCCACGGGTCATGCCGACGATAGAACCACGAGCATAGGGATCCCAGTAAGGCGCGCCAAGACCAACGAAGGCAGGCACTACATATACACCGCCAGTGTCATCTACTTTGCTGGCGAAATATTCACTGTCTGCGGCATCACGTATCAAACCTAACTCATCACGCAACCATTGTACGGAGGCGCCGCCCATAAATACCGAACCTTCCAGGGCATAAGTGACTTTGCCACCGTAGCCAACCGCAATGGTTGTCAGCAGGCCGTTCTGTGATTTAACAGGCTCTTCACCGGTGTTCATTAACAAGAAGCAACCTGTACCATAGGTGTTTTTCGCCATGCCTTTTTCATGACACATTTGTCCAAATAAGGCGGATTGCTGGTCACCGGCAATGCCTGCAATTGGAATGCGAGTACCGCCTTTGCCGCCAATATTGGTTTGACCATACACCTCAGAGCTGGATTTCACTTCAGGCAACATGCTGCGAGGAATTTGCAGCGCATTCAGCAGAGTTTCATCCCAATCCAGCTGGTTGATGTCAAACAGCATGGTTCGTGAAGCATTGGTCACATCAGTAACATGAACACGGCCACCGGTCATATTCCAGATCAACCAAGTATCGATGGTGCCAAACAGTAACTCACCCTTCTCGGCTTTCTCACGAGCACCTTCAACATTATCGAGCAACCATTTGACTTTGGTGCCGGAGAAATAAGCGTCCAGAACCAGGCCGGTGGTTTCACGGATGTGGTCTTCCATACCGTTGCGCTTTAGCTGCTCGCAGATACCTGTTGTGCGTCGGCACTGCCAGACAATAGCGTTGTGAATAGGGCGACCGGTGTTTTTATCCCAAACAACGACCGTTTCCCGTTGGTTGGTGATGCCGATACCGGCAATTTCATCAGAGTGAATACCCGTTTTTGCCAGCACTTCGGTGAGGACTGAACTCTGAGTGGCCCAGATTTCCATGGCGTCATGTTCTACCCAGCCCGGTTGTGGGTAATGCTGGGTAAACTCACGTTGAGAAAAGTCAACGATGTCACCACTCTTGTTGAAGATAATAGCTCTGGAGCTGGTGGTTCCCTGATCAAGAGCGACAATATATTTTGCTTCAGTAGTCATTATTAACTTCCTTAATGTGATTTCTGCTAGTTATTAGTGGTTTTCAGCAATGCGAGGTTCACATCCGGCGGTACCACAGACCAATGGTTCCATTTGTTTGGCGAGTAGATTCAAATAAATCCAGGCTCCTGACATGGCACCACAGATAGGGCCAAGAATTGGAACCCAGAAATAAGGGTTGCTGCGAGCGCCGGTCAGGGCAACATCACCCCATCCAGCAACAAAGGCAAAGAGCTTTGGTCCAAAATCACGTGCTGGATTCATGGCAAAACCGGTAAGAGGGCCAAAAGAAGCACCGATAACGGCAATCAGGATGCCGATGGCAATAGCAGCCAGAGCCCCTTTAGGTGCGCCGTTGTTTTCATCTCCGATCGCAAGAATACCTGCCATTAGAACTGCAGTGATAACGAATTCTACAAAAAATGCCTGGGTATTACTCAGGAGAGAGTTAGGGTAAGTGGAAAAAATACCGGCGGTTGCCAGGCTTTCTGGTGCGCCCCGTGTAATGCCATTTGCAGCTTCAAAGGCTAAAAATAGCTCCGAATATAGAAAATAGACCAGTCCGGCTGCACAAAAGGCGCCTAAAATCTGGGCGATGATGTAAGGGACTACCTTGCGCTTTTCAAATCCTTTAAAGACGGCAAGAGCAATGGTGACAGCCGGATTGATATGAGCACCGGAAACACCGCCGGTAACGTAGATGGCGAGAGCAACACCAAAACCCCAGGTGATTGAAATTTCCCACTGACCAAAATCAACACCAGCGACCACCAGTGCAGCAACGCAGCCTGCACCAAAGAAGATCAACAAGCCAGTGCCTATAAACTCGGCAACACATTCTCCAAACAATGAATGGCGCATCTTCCTACCCTCTTTATCTGTATTTATGACGAGAAAGTAACGGAACGCATTCTTACATTTCCGAACAAGAGTATTCAATGCGTAGATATTGATGTCGGTCAAAAGAATGTTGTTTTGTGTTTTTTTCTGAGATTTTCTTTGTTTGCTTTCCTTTTTTCTTTAAAAAGAAAGAATCGATGTATCGTCCCACTAAGTCATTACTCTCTCATTGGTTTTTGACTATTTGCCTGGTTTAGTGAATAAGTCAGAGGGAGAGTTTTTATGGTCTACAATTCCTTGTCTATCTTACAAGACTATCTCCTCGCCTTTTTTTGAAGGTAAACAATACAAGAGGTTTGATGTTTTATGCGGTATTGTTATCACTGTTTTATTCTGCTTTTATGGTTATTCGTTCAATCTCTGGCTGTTCTGGCTTCAGCAAGCTGCCCACCGGACAATCAGTATGCGTTTCCAGATTGTCAATATGATTGGAGGACTCATGATTTGTGGTGTTGCGGTACCAATTTTACAAAAATTCCTGAACCTGAATCGCATTTGATTAAGGCTCAGGCGCACCCAAAGTATTCGTTTCGTTTATTCCATAACCGTACATGCCTTAATGAAGTCAACTCTGAGCAAGTTGGAAGATATATGTACCTCAAAGTTCTCAATGTTGCTGATAACCAGATTGAGCAAATTCCTGAGGGCACTTTTGTAAACAATAAAAGACTGATCACTTTAAATCTTGCAGATAATAATCTGACTGATTTCTCTGAAGAGGCTTTTCCTGAAGGGAATCGTTTACAGGTGCTGATATTGTCGGATAATCCAATCAGCGACATGCCTGAGTTTTCTGAAGATCGTTATTCAAAGCTTAAACTGGTACAGATTCAAAATACGGATGTTTCCAGTTTGTCTATATCTGATATTGCTGTGCCTGGTATGTTAACCATGCTTCCATCCCACCCGGTAAGCATTCTGAAGGGAGAGAGCGGTCATCTGGTTTTGTTGTGCGGTGATAATCGGTGTCCGGAGGGGGAATCAACGGCAGCGCCGGAACTCCGTTTTTCTTCCCTTGACACGGCTATAGAGGCTAGAACATTTGCACAGGATGATCAGAAGCAATGTTCAACTTTTATTTATACCACAGAGAAAGTATCTGAAAATTTTGTTCGTTGGGATGCTCTTTGTAATTTTACAAAAACATTCAAGCGCAATGATGCTATGGATTCGGGCTACGAGGTTCCTGATTTTGAATGGGGCTTTGATACCACAATAGCGGGTAAAGAACTAACCAGAGAAGAGTTGTTTACAGAGGCATATATTTCTATGGACACTGATGATATTGATGAGTGGGCTCTCGCTATTACTTTGGGTGGAATTATTGTTTTTATTGCAGCGTCTACTCTTATCTCAGTCTATGTATTGCCTCACTTTCCTGCAATAAATGGTTATTTGAAAATAAGACGTTGATGATATTGATACCTGTCTCGAATGAGCTTATGTATTGCTGGCTTGAGTTAATAGTGAATTAATTGGAATGAGCGGGTGTTTTTTTGCATTGTTGCTAATTAATGAAAAAGTGCTTATTTGTTGTTCTGTGTCAATTTTTGCAAAAGAAAAAGGCATAGTATTGCACCTGTTTTAATCAAACCAATATTCAGGAGTTATTGATGATAGGAATATTCAGGCCAGCCCCGCATCAGGACAGACTTCCTGATGACCAAATAGACGGAACGTACAAAAAGCTACGATGGCAAATCTTTCTGGGGATTTTCTTCGGGTATGCAGGTTATTACCTGGTACGTAAAAACTTTTCTCTGGCAATGCCCTATTTGATTAACGAAATGGGGTATAGCCGGGGCGACCTGGGTGTTGCTTTATCTGCGGTTTCTATCGCTTATGGTTTGTCCAAGTTCTTGATGGGCAGCGTTTCTGACCGCTCAAATCCAAAGTACTTTCTGGCTGCCGGTTTGATTTGCTCAGCACTGGTGATGTTTACCTTTGGGTTTATGCCCTGGGCGACCGGCAGTATTGCGGCTATGTTCGTACTTTTGTTTTTGAATGGTTGGTTCCAGGGTATGGGGTGGCCCGCCTGTGGTCGAACCATGGTGCACTGGTGGTCGAAAAGTGAACGTGGCTCGATTGTTTCCGTATGGAACGTTGCCCACAACATTGGTGGCGGTCTGATTGGTCCACTGTTCCTGCTGGGGTTGTTTCTGTTTAATGGCGACTGGCATGCGGCGTTTTATGTGCCAGCGGTAGGTGCTTTATTGGTAGCCGGATTTACCTTGCTGGTTATGAAAGATACACCGCAGTCCTGCGGTCTGCCTTCTGTCGAGGAGTATCATGATGACTACCCTGAAGACTATGACAAGAGTCATGAGCAAGAATTAAGTGCGAAAGAGATTTTCTTTAAGTATGTTTTTAATAATAAGATGCTCTGGTATATCGCATTTGCCAATGCCTTTATCTATCTGATTCGTTATGGCGTGCTCGACTGGGCGCCTACCTACCTGTCTGAAGCGAAACATTTTACCGTTGATAAATCGTCCTGGGCATACTTTCTCTACGAGTGGGCAGGTATTCCCGGCACGTTACTTTGCGGTTGGATTTCCGACAAAGTGTTCAAAGGTAAGCGCGCACCTGCTGGTATTGTCTTCATGTTGCTGGTAACCCTGGCTGTACTGGTTTATTGGTTTAATCCTCCTGGTAACCCTGCTATCGATATGGCCGCGTTAGTCGCTATCGGCTTCCTGATTTATGGTCCGGTTATGTTGATTGGCCTGTATGCTCTGGAGTTGGTGCCGAAAAAAGCCGCAGGTACAGCAGCCGGTCTAACCGGTTTGTTTGGCTATCTTGGTGGGGCTGTTTGCGCCAACGCCGCTCTGGGTTATACCGTTGATGCCTATGGTTGGGATGGTGGATTTATTTTATTGACAGTGAGTTGTATTGCTTCAATCGTCTTGTTGATGATTTCTATGCGCCATGACAAGAAGCTGGAAGTCGTTCATTCATAAGCTCAATAATATTCTAACGTCATGTGTGACTTTTATCTTGTTGGTTGCCGATCCATGGCTTGTGGGTTCTGTACAGTTCCTGTACAGAATGACGGCTCGTAGAGGGTTTGTGCTCACTCTGCTGTCATCCCGTACAGGGGCTGTACGGGATCCATGGGCATGGATAGCCATATTGAAGTTAAAAGTCACACACCGGGTTATTCTAATAAATGACTAAAGCTCTGCTCTGAAAGGAGTAGGGCTTTCTTTTTTCCTCATTTTATCATCTTATCCAGGTTCGTATGTTTATTTATGAAGATAAACGAACATTGATTTGCATCAATGCCTGATTTGCGCAATCTGTGTACATTTGCTTTCGATAGCGTTCATTTATTAATTTTTTTGTGAAATTTTGGTTGACCAGTGGATGTTGGGTGCCTATCGATATGAAAACACTTGAAACAGATGTCGTTGTAATCGGCGGCGGAGCAACCGGAGCCGGCATATTAAGAGACTGCGCTTTGCGTGGTATCAAGGCCATTTTGGTAGAGCGCGATGACATTGCCAATGGCACTACAGGTCGTAACCATGGTTTGCTCCACTCCGGCGCCCGATACGCTGTCACTGATGGTCATTCTGCGGAAGAGTGTATTCGTGAAAATCGTATCCTCAAAAACATTGCTCGCCATTGTGTAGAGGAAACGGATGGCTTGTTTCTCACACTGCCTGAAGATGAGTTAAGTTTTCAGGAAAAGTTTATTGATTCCTGTACTGCCGCAGGGATTGAAACCGAAGTATTAAGCCGGGATCAGGCTCTTCAACTGGAACCTAATGCTAACCCTGACATGCTCAGTGCCGTCAGAGTGCCGGATGGTACTTTAGACCCCTTTCGTTTGACCTCTTCTAATATTCTTGATGCTGTTGAGCACGGTGCTCAGATACGTAGCTATAGCAAAGTGATTGGTCTGATTATCGAGCAAGGCGTGGTTTGTGGGGTGAACTGCATGAACACTAAAACCGGTGAGGCTTTTGCTATTCGTGCGCTTCAGGTGGTGAATGCTGCCGGCATCTGGGGGCAGCAGATTGCTGAGTACGCTGACCTGTCCATAAAGATGTTCCCTGCTAAGGGTTCGTTACTGATTATGGATTACCGCATCAACTCCATGGTACTGAACCGCTGTCGTAAACCAGCCGACGCCGACATTCTGGTGCCTGGTGATACCATCTCTTTGATTGGCACCACCTCCAAAAAAGTGCCCTATGAAGAGATTGATCACATTAAAGTTGACGAAGATGAAATTGATATTCTGATCTCTGAGGGCGAAAAGCTGGCACCGGTATTAGGTAAGAGTCGTGTATTGCGAGCCTATTGCGGCGTTCGCCCACTCATCGCGGTAGATGGTGATACGTCCGGGCGGAACATTAGCCGGGGTATAGTGATTCGTAATCATCAGGAAACCGATGCGCTGCCTGGCCTGGTCACCGTGGGTGGCGGAAAATTGATGACGTACCGGTTGATGGCGGAAATGACGACGGATGTTGTAGTCAAAAACCTTGGCAGTACAGCCCGGTGTTCTACCGCTGAAAGACCGCTTCCTGGTGCATCAAAAGGAGAACCTATCGAGTCTGTCAACATTAGTGTTCCGGTAAGTGCTTCTGCACGCTATCGTCACGGTGAAAGAGCAGAGCAATTCCTGAAAGAAAGTCCTGAATCGCAGGCGATCATTTGTGAATGTGAAATGATAACCCGTGGTGAACTGGAATACGCCATTTCAGATTTAAATGCCCGCTCACTGGTTGATCTGCGCCGTCGAACCCGTCTTGGGATGGGGCCTTGTCAGGGAGAAGTCTGTGCCTGCCGTGCAGCAGATATTCTACAGAAATCGCTGTCGATAGATGACATGGACAAAACCATTGTATCCAGCGTAGCAGAAGATTTGGATGAATTTCTGCAAGCCCGCTGGAAAGGCGTTCTGCCCATTCTCTGGGGTGATGCACTCCGTGAGGCCGATTTTACGTACTGGGCTTATCAGGGATTGCTGGGAGCCAGCAGTCTCAAAGAAACAGCCGCAACCCAAAATGCTCAAGAGGCTCAGTATTATGAAGTTTGATAGCCTGATTATTGGAGGTGGTCTGGCAGGTTTGGTTTGCGGTATTCGCTGCGCTGAAGCCGGACTAAAAACCGGTATCGTCTCTAAAGGGGAAAGTGGCCTTGCCTTCGCGTCAGGGACTATTGATTTATTGGGGCATGATGTTTATGGCAAGCCATTAGAAAATCCATTTGATGGTATTGAGCAATTAATCCGCAAGCAGCCAGAGCATCCCTATGCACGCCTGGGGCTGAGTAATATCAAATCGGCTATGAGCTGGTTTCAAGCGTTATCAGATGCCATGGAAATACCCTATAGTCCTTTGCAGAAAGGTGAAAATCATCAGCGCTTAACCGCTTTGGGGGCATTGCGACCAACGTATTTTGCGCCAGCTTCCATGACGAAATTACCAGTGACTCAGACCGCCAGAGATTTACAGCGTGTTGCTGTGATCAATATAAAAGGGTTCAGGGATTTTCAGCCCGATCTTGCCGCTGAGAACTTACAACAGGAGCCTGACTTTGCCGATGTGGAGATAATCAGTCGCACCATCAGCCTGCGCCCTTCTATTCTGAGTAACCGTGATTCAAACACCATGCGTTCGGTCGAGTTATCTCGCCAGTTGGATAATGACCAGGCTATTGAGGTGTTAGGTAATAAAATTAAGGCCGAGGTTGGTCGTGTTGACCTGGTGCTGATTCCAGCAGTACTGAGCATGGATCATGGTGTCGAGCGCATACAGCAACTCGGAGAACTGCTGGGCTGTGACGTCTGTGAGTTGGCAACACTGCCTCCTTCTTTACCGGGTATTCGCCTTTCCAATCGTTTGCATCGCCGGTTTCATCGTCTTGGCGGATTGATAATGTCGGGCGATCAGGTTCAGAAAGGCGTCATCAATGATAGTGTTGTTCAGTCATTGAATACTCATGCCAACACACAAATTCCACTGGCTGCCGACCATGTGGTGCTGACTTCAGGCAGCTTTATGAGCAGTGGTCTGATGGCTGACCGGCAGAAGATTTATGAACCGGTTTTCGGCCTTGACGTTAACACTGAACTGCCCAGAAGCCAGTGGGCAAATCATCATTTCCTAAATGGTAAACCCCATGCCTTTGCCAGCTTTGGCGTAGTAACAAATGATGAACTGCGACCCAGTCAATCCGGTAAGACCATCAATAACCTCTATTGTGCCGGTAGTATTCTTGGTCATGCACAACCGGTGGAAGAGGGCAGTGCTGGTGGTATTGCTATTTCGACAGGCTGGGCAGTAGCAGAAATGATTATTGAACAAAGCTGCGCTAAACAGGGGGTAAACGACTATGTCCGTTAATCTGGCGCTGTTAGATACTACGTTTGATCAATGCATCAAATGCACTGTTTGCACAACAAAATGCCCGGTGGCAGAAGTTCAACCAAACTATCCGGGCCCTAAACAGTCTGGGCCAGACGGTGAGCGCCTGCGCATGAAAGGGGCTGATTATTACGATGAATCCCTGAAGTACTGTACCAACTGCAAGCGTTGTGAAGTCGCCTGTCCTTCCGGTGTCCAAATTGGCTCAATTATTTATAAGGCAAAAATACGTTCAGGTCGTCATAAGCCAGTTTTGCGTGATTATATTCTCAGTCATACGGATCTGATGGGCGCTGTTGCAACACCTTTTGCGCCGGTAGTGAATGCAGTGACCAAAGTAAAACCGGTTCGCAAGGTGCTGGATAAGTTGCTCAAGGTAGATGAACGCCCAGTTATGCCTGAATATACCTGGAAAACCTTCAGACAGTGGTATGCCAAAGATTGCCCGGATCAATCGGTATATAAACGACAGATTAGTTATTTTCATGGATGTTACGTCAACAGTAACGACACCAGCGTTGGGAGGGATTTGGTGAAAGTGCTGAACGCCATGCAGATCGGCGTGCAACTGTTGAAAAAAGAGAAATGCTGCGGTGTACCATTGATCGCCAATGGCTTTATGAATAAAGCTCAGGCCAATGCGAAGCTGAACACAGAACAATTTGCCGATGCTCTTAATAATGAGTCTGAATGTGTGATTTCCACCTCATCCAGTTGTGTTATGACCATTCGTGATGAGTATCATAGTCTGTTGGAAGTGGATAACCGTGACCTGGTGGATCGCATTCATCTATTCAATACATTTCTGGTCAATGAATTCGAAAATGGTAATGTACCGGACATGAAGCCGGTGAATATCAAAATTGCCTATCACAGCCCATGCCATTTGATTCGTGTCGGCGGTGTCGTGTTTACCCTCGAAATCTTGCGTCGTATTCCCGGTGTTGAGCTGCATATGCTCGATCAGCGTTGTTGTGGTCAGGCGGGTACCTATGGTTTCAAAAAAGAGAACTATGACACTTCACAGGCCATTGCTGCACCTGTATTTGAACAGATCAAGAGTATTGATCCTGATTATGTGGTGACTGATTGCGAAGCCTGCAAAATGCAGGTGGAATCAGGAACGGATTATTCTGTTTTGCACCCGTTGTCAGTTTTGGCAAGAGCTCTGGTTTGATCTGATTTAATGCGTCATCAGTGGGATGGCGCATCAAAAGCTTCTTCAATCAGCCAGCCGATCGAGCGAATCGGTAATGACAGTATTTGGGATAGAAGGTCAATTTGTAACAAGCGACGGTTGTGAGACACAACCTTGGTAGTGGCTTGTACGGTTTGGCTGAGATCGCTATGAGTAGCCTCTGAAGAAGCCGTTACAACATTGTCGCAGACTTGCTGTGATAGCCTGACATCTGTGTGAGCTGGAATAACGAGGTAGGCTGAGTAGCTTGGTTCAGTTTCTTTAGCGCCAATCAGTGGATGGTCACTGGTATTATCAACTGTCGTTCGAGTTGGTGTGACATTAGAGCAGAAATCAAGAGCATCCAATACTCGCGTGGCACCATTGGTATCGTCTACAAATGTGACCGCTTCGGGCTTCAAATAAATGATGAGCCCCGGGATACCAATGTGGCTGATGGGTATTGTATGAATGTTGGTGTCAGCGACATAGAGCTTTGCCAGTCGCTTATACTGGGTTGAGAGATCAGGCAATGTTTCTATAGGGTTGTGAGATAGATCGAGCACTTCCAGGCAATCCGAAAAAGCGGCCTGATCAATGTAAGAGATATTGTTATGAGAAAAATTTGCTCTCAGAGAGTAACCAGAATTACCGGGACTACAGCCTCGACAATAAGTGCAATGTTTTAGTGCGTTTATCCGGTTGTAGCTTAAATCAATGTCTTGTAACCACCAGAAACCATTTAGATTGTCGATATCGCCCAAGCAAGAATGTTGGCCATTAAAAGAGGAGGCTTTTTCCTGAGGCGCCGCAAATGTTCCTCTCAGATCTTCGGGGGCTGGTAAGCGGGTGTAGTTGGTTTGGTCGCACCATAGATCCATATGACGATAATTCAGCTGGCAGTCACTATAAGTGACATTGCCGTGAGAGCAATAGGGTTCTGCGAATGAAAGACCTGGAATCATCAGTAGAAATATCAACAGAAAGGCTGGTATCAGTTCTCGAAGAGGCATTGGTCTGTACTTCTTTGATGGTCGGATTTGTTAGTTAGATTTATTGTTTAGACGCAAAGGATAGTACATAGATAGCGCATAATGCAGGAGTATGAGGTAGGTGTGTCGTTTTCAGGGGGGGGAAAACCAACCGGCGGAGTTTGAGAAAAAGGCGGGTGAAACACTTTTTTGTGGAACACCCTTTTGTGAAATTCCCTTTTTCTCTATCAAGAGAAATTATTTATCATTAGCTTCCCAGGCTTTTAATTTTTGATAGAGTTTGTCTTTCAGATACACACGTTCTGTTTTCAGCTCAACAAAATGCTCATCAGTGGTTGGAACTTGATTACCTTCAAGGTTAAGAATATCTGCATTAACGGCTTCGAAGCGGTCGTGCAGTTTTTTAAAATCAGGATCGTCAAGGTGTTGAGGTGTGATTAGATGGTCAAGGGTTTCAAAGCTATCAGTAAGGTCTTCTTTTTTTGTTAGCATAATCGTGCAGTCTCCTCACATTATTGAAAAAACATTCCTCACCGGCCTTCCTGACATCATTGGCTGATGCTGATTGCTCCTGATTCCAATGTACTCTACTAAAGCAGTCCAAAACCTTGCACGATGTCAATGAAATGATAATTATGGCACTTGCTCTCGTTTTGCTTTCCTGTGCTATTTTAATCGCTCAGACAAAAATAATGGCAATAAACTGGTGGCAGTCCGTCGATATGTAGTGATCCTGTTTATCCTGTCTGCAGTGGCCTGTTTCACGGAGGCTGTTGCGCAGAGCCCGCGAAAAAATAAGCAATGGGCATTGTGGATGCTGGCATCTGAGTACACAGGTTATGAAACCTCGCCGATGTATCTTGTTTCCCCATTTGGCACTCAAATCAAGCATGAGACAGTGGGCGGCTCGACTTATACTGCTTTTTTGCCAACAGCCCCTGTGAGCGGCTGGGCTATAACATCCAGCAACTATATTACACAGTGGATATACAGCTCAATCGATAGCCGGTACGCCCATACCCCCTTTGTGAATGATGGGATCATTACAGGGCCGGAGCAGGAAATTTATACACTGCTTATTTTTCCCTCTCTCTATGAAAGCCTCCAGGTGGAGCTTGAAAAACGGCAAGATGTCAGCAATCAAAAAAGCAGAGTGCTCAGTATTGAGACAGGTATGCCTGAAGCTTTGAACAGGCGATTATCAAGCATCCGAGGCGTGGTGCAATATTTCGATGAAGCGGGGCTCCTGCGTATAGAGATTGATCTGACTGATCTGGAAAAACCTGAGCGCATTCAGATTCCGGCCACAAAATTCCTCAGGGTAACTTACGGTCAACAAATCTTGTACCAGTACAGGGCTCGCAATGATGAGCTTCACAAGGTAACTCAAGAGGGTGAAGAGAAGAAGGCAGTGGAGAGAAAGAAGGCCGAACAGTCTCCGGCGTATTGTGAAAGAGATGACCCGATTCTCAATGAAGATAGTGCCATCATTGCCTTTTATCCACCTGCAATACACATTAATGGTCAAGTCGGTAAGTATGAATCCTGGTTCTGGCGAATAAGTGCTTCTAACCATCAAAAAGAGGGTTCAAAAGGGAAAAAAATGACAGAGCTTCAGGATAATAAATCGATAGCTCATAAAGCAAAAAAAGGAAAAATGAGACGCAGATCCGGAAAGACAAAAACACAGGATCGATTTATAGGTACGATGCCAAAGCAGCCTCTGTTTAGTCTTTTTGCTTTAGAAAGCAAAATTAATAATATTTCTGGCAGAGTAAATAATATTGCTGTAGCTATCGATCATGATAAAGAATTTGATGATGAGTCTGTCGTGCAGAGCTGTCATCAACTTATTGAGGTGCTTGAGGATTTCAGGAAGTTGACATTCAATGTCCGGCAATATTCAAATTTTCAGAAAAAAATAATGACGAGTGAAGAAATAGGTGTATTGAAAGAAGATAGCCTGAAGGCAGGAGAAATTGAGTTAAAAAGTACTTCAAAGCTGCTAGATAATATTGCGGCTGTTTTTGATCAATATTTAAGAAAAATAGAGGTTTATGTAAAGAAAGAAAAATCTTTTCTAAATGTGGTAGATAATAAAAAACAAAGTCTTATAGATGTGGTTTATTTTTTTTCAAAACTGTACCCAGATATCACAGCAAGTACTCACTATGATGCAAGTCTTGTCGGTTTGTATAATTCGGTTAATTATTCAGTATTGTTTTTCCTTTCATGGCTGTTACGAGAAACTCATTGTGATGGAGGGAGGTTGGCGATTTTTGTTGAAAATAAATGGGCTGATATAGCCTTGGTTATGAAGCATCTTTTAGCGCAGAAAAAAAACAAGTTTATTAAAAAAAGAATAGATCATATCTCTCAAATGATGGTCTTGTTTCATATGAACAGTTTTATGGGCATGGACTTGGGTCGCTATTTATGGTTTGAGCAAGTGTTTTATCAGCTTGATTTGAATGTTGAAAAAGAATTGAAAAAAATCAGAACAAGATTGAAAGAATTAAAATTGAATGTAAAGCTCTGGGATGAGAAAGTTGCTGTATATTGTATAGATAAACAAAAATACCAGATGATGGAGGGTGAACAGCTACCGGATGTATTTTTAGAGGCCTATAGGTCAAACGAAAAGATCATTAGAGAAGCTAAAAAAATGAGAGACGATGGAGGTGTATCAGAGCGGGCTGGAAAGGATGAGAGTAAAGAGAACGTTGATCGTCTTGATCTTGTGAAAACACTTAAATGGAAGGGGCTTTATAAACAAGCTAATCATAAAGTAAAAAACAATCAGAGGGATGAAGCTATTGGTTTGTTTAATGAGGCGTTGAAATGCAATCCTGGCCTCTATGCTGTGGCAAGTACATTGTCCTCTATCGCAGATGCTTATTGCCCACTACATATTGATGATCTTGAAGAAATTTCAGCTCTTCATAAAGAGATAGTTGATCTGTATAGACAGCAGTCCAGGCAACAAAGCAGGCAAGAAGAATTCATTGAAGGTGATGGTGTTCAGGTTCTTGATGAAGCTATATTGACAGCTATTTCGGAAAAATTGATCGAATTTAAAGCAGAGAAAATATCCGGAATTAAAAGAGCAACTAACTATCATCGAAAAGCGATTAAAGCAATAAATATGGTTCGTTCCAGAGAGGTAGTCACTACTGTTGGCACTAAACAGATTGTCAATTTGATCTATATTATTATTGCTGAGGAAGAGCAGTTGGTTTTGCTGAATAGAGAATTGAAGGAATCTGTCAGGTTATTAACTGAGTGTTACAAAATAAGGAAACAACTTTATTCTAGACGATTCGAAGGTTCATATTATCAACTGCCGAACCCTCAAAAAATAGAGCTGACCGCCCAGTCTGAATTGAAAAGTTTAGAAGATAAAATAAGAAATGACGCTTTAATGGGAAGTTCAATGGGAAGTTCAATGTCAAGAAAGCTGCAGGAAATGTCAGACGCTGTTGATGCTGATGTACGTTACTTTCGGCGTATCGCCACAGACGCCGTCAAAGCTCAACGCGCGTTTACAGGTGTCATTGATATATTCGATCAGCGTACTATAGAAAATAACGGACAGCGGACGAGTAATGCAGCAACTCCGGACGAACACAGAACCGATTTATCGACTTCGGATATCCATCAGGGCTTACAGGGAGACCTGTACGCACAACTTGAGTTTTATATGCAGAGTGTTCAATTGAGAATTATTGATGTCCCTCGTGATGATTACTGTATGTATCATGCCGTATCCCATTGGATGAATCATCATAGGCTCGGTTTAAATGGAGCGCCTCCGCAATCAGGCAAACAACTTTTTGCACAGTTGCGTCCAATTGCCATTCAGTTTGCAGATCAATCGGAACAAAACGCTGAGTTGAATGAAATTGTAGCTGCATTTTCAGCAGGCTCTCGAGGTCGGCAAATCTGGGGGACGGATAACATGCTCCGCTACCTGGTCGCGCCGGTACTTGAGGTGTCGATATTGATGTTTACCCCTCTTTTGACCAATGAAGATGGGGGCTTTTCTGCCACCTTATACCATCAGGATGGAGATATGAGTTCCATTCCTTTAGATGCAATCCCAGAATTTCTCAGCCAGACTCCCAATGTATTAATGTTGCTTCATCATATCGATCATTGGCAGCTGGTTATGCCCGAGTATCTGGGAGTAAACGGCTCTGATCGTGTAATGAATGAGGCAATCGCGGATACTGCACCAAATACTTTCAATCTATTGGGTCGTCCAGCGCCTTTTGGCTTCAGTCAGTAGCTAGGTGTCATGGGTTTAAAGTAAGCGTCAGCCAAAACCCATCTACCCAGCCTTACCGCCAATCCGGATACTGATGCTTCCAGCTTTCAGGAGGCAACATGTCCGAAAAACAACAATTCTGGTTTCAGCACATCGAACAATGGCAGCAAAGCGGACTTTCTCAGGCGGAATACGCTCGTCAGCAGAAACTGTCCATCAAATCTTTCGGCTATTACCGTCGTCGCTACAGGCAACAATCGGCCCCTGATAAAAAGCCGACCCCTCTATTACCAGTCACTGTAGCCAATATCGAGACCAATTCGCCCCCTGCTCAACCAGGAACGACCGGCATCACCCTGACCAGCCCCTCCGGGTTTCGTATCGAACTGGCACCGGGATTCGACCCCCAGACCTTGCGAACCGTACTGCAAACCCTGGAGGTTGCAGCATGATAGGTGATGCGACTTCCCTCAAGGTCTACCTGGCTCCCGGTGTCACCGACATGCGCAAGTCTATCGATGGTCTCTCCCTGATCGCCAGCGAAGTACTGAACCTGGACCCGTTCTCCGAAAGCCTGTTCGTATTCTGCAACCGGGAACGCAACAAACTTAAAATACTGCACTGGCAGACTAACGGCTTCTGGCTTTACTATCGTCGCCTTGAGAAAGGCCGTTTCAATTGGCCTGATTATGAAAGTCCGAATCAGGCCATCACGCTGACCCGCCGTGAGCTGAACTGGCTTCTGGACGGCTTGCCTCTCGACCAGAAAAAAGCGCACCCGACATTGTGCTATCAGCCTGCCGCCTGAATGTCCATGACCTGCCACAATGCAAACGACGGCGGTTATGTTGGATAATAGGCGACATGAATACGATGACCACCCCAGACAAAACGACCATAGAATCCCTTCAGCTTGAGAACGTTCAGCTGAAGGCGAAACTGGCGTGGTACGAGGAACAGTTCCGCCTGCATCAACATCAGAAATTTGCCGCTTCCAGTGAACGTTTCGAGGGCCAGGAGTCACTGTTCAATGAACCTGAATTATTGGCCGAAGAGTCTGCTGAGCAACCTGAAACCCAGACGGTAGAAGCGCATCAGCGCAAAAAGCCGATCAGGAAAACACTGCCTGACCACTTGCCCCGGGATGTCGTTCAGCTGGATATCACCGAAGAAGAAAAACAGTGCGACTGCTGTGGTAAGGCCCTCAAGGCATTCGGCCATGAGAGCAGTTGTAAGCTGGACATCGTTCCGGCACAGGTGAAAGTTGTTGAGTTCCAGCGCCTGAAGTACTCCTGTGAGTGTGAATCCGGTGTCAAAACGGCACCCATGCCAAAACTGCCCATTCCGAAAAGCATTGCCACTCCCGGATTACTGGCCTGGATCATCACCAGCAAATACTGCGACGCCCTGCCTTTATATCGTCAGGAGTTTATCCTGAAGCGTATGAATATCGAGATCAGTCGTGCGTCCATGGCTGAATGGATGATCAGGGTGTCCGTGTTACTCAAGTCAATATACGACGTATTACAGAAGATGCTGGTCAGGCAAACCAGCATTCAGGCTGACGAAACGCCGCTACAGGTATTGGATGAGCCCGAACGGTCGCCACAGGATAAATCCTACATGTGGGTATACCGCACCACCGAGCAACTGGGGACACCGGTCATCCTCTACGATTACCAGTCAGGTCGTGACCATAGTCGTCCACAGGCATTCCTGTCCGGGTTCAGGGGCTATCTGCAATGCGACGGACTGTCTGCTTACAAGGCGCTGAGTAAGAAGCAACCGGGAATAGAATTGGTTGGCTGTTTGGCGCACGTCCGGAGAAAATTCAAAGAAGCACTGGACGCTATCCCGAAGAAAAAAGGCCAGCCACAAACCAAAATCACCAAGCCCGCCCAGGTGCTGACCATGATCCAGACGCTCTACACTATAGAGAGAAGGATTAAAGATAAAACAGTAGAAGAGCGTTTCCAGGCAAGACAGCTGGAAAGCCGCCCGACCCTGGACAAGCTGAAAGAGTGGCTGGATCGACAGCAACCCAAAATTCCTCCGAAAAACAAGCTTGGCAAAGCCATCACCTATGCGCAAAACCAGTGGCCTTATCTGATACGTTACCTTGATAGCGGGTTACTGGATATTGACAACAATGCGGCAGAGAGAGCCGTCAAACCGTTCGTTATTGGCCGCAAGAACTGGCTTTTTGCTAAAAGCGTAAACGGCGCAAATGCCAGCGCTACACTTTACAGTCTGATCGAAACCGCCAAGGCGAATGGTCTGGAGCCATACGCCTGGCTACGTTACGTGCTGTCCAGAGTTCCTCAACTGCCCAAAGAATCGTGTGTTGAACACCTGTTGCCTATGAATCTCACACCGGACGATTTAAAAATAGCGAATTGGTGGGAGTAGGGGTAGATGGGGTTGCCCGATCGCTTACGGTTTAAAAGAGTAAGTCAAACCACTGCCATCTCTTTCAGGTTTAGCCCGAACGTTTGGCATGGCGCTCCCGGTTCTCCAGTTTTTCCCGTTCACTTTTTCTCAGCAATACATAGGTTGCACCGGTGCCACCATGGATTTTAAGGGCAGTATGGAAGCCAAGCACCGCGTTCATTTGTTGCAGCCAAGTGAAGATGTAGCTCTTGAGTTTGGCGGGTGGATTGCTCTTTTCACCACGACCATGAAAAATCAACACGGTGCGCAGCTCATGTTCACGGCAGTCATTAATGAACTGATAAAACTCATCACGAGCTTCTCTGGCTGTTTTTTGATGCAGGTCTAACCGGGCTTCAATATCGTATTTGCCCAGCCTCAGCTTTTTAAACACGCCTTCCTGAACGCCACTTCGTTTCCAGACTAGAAAATCATGGGGCTGAACCATTTTAGGGTTCAGCAGAGACAGGAAATTCGGGTCAGTAAACGTATCCTGAGCGGCGAGCTTGCGGGCTTCCTGCCCGGGCGTGATGGAGGCGTTTCTTTTCAGGTTGGCTCTTGGGGTTGCCTTGATGGGTTTGGTGTCCGGCCTGCAAAATTGCTTTTACGTCATCAACACTTCGGACACTTTCATGCAGCGATAGCTCCATAGCTACTGAGTTGTCGGTAAGTGTCCATGACTTTTTCATTGCTCATGGGTAAATCTAACTTCTCAAAAACTCTACACATCAAGTGCTGATTGAACTTTCGGCGTTTCCAGGTGGCGATAGAAATCACGGTTTCTTCATCGGTATTTTTTTCTTCCAGGTCTTCCAGCTTGAGTGCATTCAGGGCTGTAAACGAAGCATTGATTTGTGTGTGGATACACTCTTTCCGGCAAGATTGGCAGTCCATCAACCCTGTGTACTGCTTGGCATCCCGGAAAATAAATTCGATCTGAAACCTGGCTTTGTAATATTTGATGATTGTCATCGCGTCCAGATCTGTATCGGTTGAGTAGAGCAGCGATACACCCATTTTGGTGCCTCGCTGAGTCCGCAACATAACAACACGTATACGACGTTTCAGACATTTGGAATGTACAACTGCGGTATAGATATTTTCTCCGCTTTCCAGCTGGCCTACGTGCTCAAAGCGGTGTAGATCTTTGTCAGGGTTGACCTTACCATCATAAATTCTTGGGCGTCCACTGCCAGAATATGAACCGGTGTAGAGCCACAGCAGGTCGGCATCATTTCTTAACTTGCCAACGATCTGGAGGCCAGTAGCAACCACAGCGGATACAAATTTTTCCTTGAAGTAATAGGCGTCTACAGACAGATAGCTGATACCAAGATTCAGAATTTTTTCTGCAAGACGAATAACCTGCTCTGCATAGAGGTCGACGCGAGTTTTACCGTCTTCATCAAGGGTCTGCTCAGCATCCAGTGCATACGCTGTATTGGATTGAAGGTCTATAACACTGAGAAGGGATAGCTCAAGTCCTCGCTCAGAGCGACTTGTGCAGCCACGCCAAAACATTCCGAGCCCATCCGTCTTCTTGCCACTTTTGGTCATAAAGCTGGCATCGAGAGCAGCTATTAACTCCTGAGCTTTCTCAACTACATCAGAGAGCATCAGGCAGTTGAAACTGGAAAAGTCGAAGGAACGGCGATACCAGCGACTAAAGCGTTTCTCACTCATCGGGGAATATCGACTCATATTCCGAAAGTTGGCTTTGCCCTGAACCACTATGAGAGCAGAGAGAAGCAGCGCGATGAAGGTTTTCTGGGGCTTTTTAACACTGGACATGCCGTCCAGAGCAGCCTTTACTATGTTTTCCATGAGAGAAAAGTATCAGCGAATGGAGGGGGTGAGCTTCTCCATTTTCGCTGTTTTCTCTCATGGCCGCATCTGGCGGAAACTGTCCGAAGTATTGGTCATAAAACCGGCATAAAATATTGATATATAAAATAAAACTCTTTTTGACCAGCTTTTCTTGATTCTTGATTCATCTTCAGGTTCCTATGGAAGTAGGTGGGCTCACTATGATCATAACCATGCTAAATCTGTTAGCTTTGTAATTTCTTGTTTAACTTAATATTATTTCTTCACTCACTACCTTTTTTGGCAAGATAAATTCCTATAAGAATTACAGAGGCTCCAGCAACTTCCAAAAAGGTTAACGTTTCATTGAAGAGTAAATACGCATAAATTGCTGCAATTAATGGTTGTAATAAGACGAGCACGGATGAAAGATTTAGGTCAACTTTACCCAGTGCAACGGCTAACAAGCCTTGTCCTCCTATATGTGAAAACAGAGCCAACGATAATAGAATCAGGAGACTACTTATACTGCTTATCATAATAGTATCTTCTAAAATGATAGATACAGGCAGCAGAAATAATGCACAGCCAAAGGAAGACCAAAGCATTAAGCTTGAAGCCGTATATTTCGCTCTAAGTTTTCCTATAATCAATAAATATAAAGCATAAAATAGAGCTGTCATCAGAGCCAAACTATCACCGAATAATGATTTCTCCGTAAACTCTGCTTTACCACCTACCAACAGAATAAGCCCAACTGATGCAAAACCAAGCCCGTAAACAAAAAGTCGACTTGGTGCTATTTTGAATAACATTAAATTCAGTGGAACCAAAATAAATGGCATCAAATTCGCTAATAAATTCGCATTTGCTACAGTTGTCATAAAGAATGACGTATGCCATAAAGCTAAATCAACACCTAAGAATACACCTCCAAGAATGGCCACAAAATGTGGTTTAGATAACTTCTCATCCCCTAAATTTGTTCCTTTTTCTAGCTTTACCCAGAAATATGCAAGAGGAATTGCGAACAATGCCCTGTAGAATCCCGTTGTAACCGGTCCAAGCTCTGAAAGTCTGACAAAAATCCCACCTGTAGCAAGGCAACATAGAGCAATAATAAGTATACTTATCGGAATCAGATTTCCGAAAAGACTTGGTTTTGCTACTGATTCATAATTCACTTGCTAGTTCCTCATAACTATCCAGAGATATTACTGGCTTCAAGAATTTTATATTTAGCCTTTCTTTATTTTTTCCGAGACTTTTCCGTGATAATGTAACATCTCCAATTGGTCCTGTTCTCAGAATGTGAGTACCTCCACAAGGTATAACTATTCCCTTACATTCCCAATACCATGCATCATCATAACCGGCGAGAGGGTACAGCTTCACTGGAAGGTCAGCTCGTATCAACTCATTACAAAGCTGCTCTAGTTCACACATTTCTTCCACATCAATTCGATCTTCAGCAATAAAATCAAACCTAGCACTATCCAGTCGTATGGAACACCCTATTATATTATCGATTAACTCAGGTCTAACCTGTTTCACAGCCATAAAAAGCACATGCGAAGCTGTATGGCTTAGTGAAAGAAAAGCTCTTCTTTCCTTATCAATATGAACTGATACATTATTTCCAGGCTTTAGTGATTTTAGTTTTGATCGATCTTCTAAACGGATATGATGTTTGATTTTGGTGCCAACATTTATCGAAGGAAAGTCATCGTGTAAAAGTACCCTTCCTCCTTCCTTTGATACATTATCAAATTGAATTTTCATGCCATCATGTTTTATATAACCAGTGTCTGATGGTTGGCCCCCACCTTCTGGATATGCAACTGTTCTGTCTAAATATATAATACTATTTTCAAAGTCAACATTAAGTACGGAGCTATCTGCACTAGAAGCAAACATATTGTTGTAGTAAATTTTTTCTGTAATCATGCTACATTCTCCAAATTGATATAAGAGTCGTCTGAATCATAAACAAAAGAAAAAATTACAGAATCTTGATTAACTTCTTTTATCAGCTCCTCAATTGCTCCAATATTTGCACCAGTCGAAATACCGCCATAAATCCCAAGTTGGTTCAACAGAATATTTTGACCTTGTTCTGCCTTTTCGGATTTTATAGATAGATACTGATCTATTACAGATTCATCAAATATTTTGGGTTTTACACCAACAGCTAGACCTTGTATGGGATGATCAGTAAAAATTTCATCAACTATTGAGCAACCTTCTGGCTGGACACCTACAATACTAACATCTTGAAAACACGATTTCAGGTAGCTGCCAGTACCGCAAAGACTTGCGCCTGAGCCAATTCCTCCTAATAATACAATTTTCTTATTTGCGAGTTTATTCTTAACAATAAACTCAGCAATCTCAGGACCTGTTTCTTCAAAATGTACTCGGACATTCGCTTTGTTAGAAAACTGATCAATAAAAAAATATTCTTTTCCAAAATTTTCTTGGTGTGCCATATGAAATTCAATGACTTGTCGGGGCAGAAGGCCATCCTTCATCATATCTATACCAATCATATTAGCTCCATAATATTCAAGTAACCTTCGCTTAAATGGACTGAAACTCAAACCAACAGCCAAATCCAGATCAATTCCACGCTTGTTAGCCTCAACTGCCAGCCCTATCCCGAGATTACCACCTGTTTTTTCGATAATTGTTGTGCGCCCAGGTGTTATTTCCCCGGAATCAACAGCATCAGATATCATTCTCCGTGCAGCCCTTGATTTGTGACTACCTCCGACATTTAGATATTCAAGTTTTAAAAAAACATTATTATATAATTTTGTAACTGGAGTTATTAACTTCATTGTTTGTCCTTTGATTTTTCAATCACTCGACCATAAGGTCTTAATTTATATTTCGGTGGTAAATCAACAGCACCTATAACTTGTGCATAGGAACCAATAATTGAGCCAGTCCCTATTTTTGGATGTCTACGCCCACCTTTTTGATGGTGTACTCCAACCCATTTTGAACCTAAAATTGCCCCTTCATGAATAACAGAATAATTACCAATAACACTAGTCTCGCCGATAACAGTTCCTCCATGAGGGTAAAATACAACCCCTCTTCCAATGTTTGCATTAGGGTGTATCTCAACACCTGTTATCAGTTTGCAATACTCACTAACCTGCCTAGCTGAGATTAATGAGTGGCTTCTGTCTTTTTTTAATAAATAATTAGATAAACGATAAGAGGTTATACTGAACAAGCATAACTGTGCTATTTTTTCATTATTGACTTCATTGATTATGGAATTATAATCAATCCACAATTGTCTGTAATAATTTTCCATCTCAAAGTCTATCAAGAGACCGGATTTTCTTAACTCAAATGTCAAGCATTCAAGTAGCGAATTATAATTCATATTTATGCCGTTATTACTTTCTCATGCTCACTCTTTAAAAAGGTAAAGGGCTTTAGGAAAACCCCATCACCAATGTTTTGGGTTCCAGAGATGACGGTATTGGCACAAATTACAACATCACTACCAATTTTAATTTTTGATCCACTACATACATCGAGTCTTGCTTCTTTTATTAACGGTAAAATCTTCACTCCATTTAATATGATGCATCTATCCCCTATTTCACAATTATCACCAATAAATGTTTTATAACCGTGATCAATCGAAACGGGACAGCCGATTTTTGAATTTGGGTGGATATATATACTTGTTATTCTGTAAGTCTCATAAGCTATGTTTTCAGCCTCCGAGACTAAGCCAAAGATCTGGTACAGATAGTTGGACAATCTGTAGGACGCTAAAGCTAAGGCTCCAACATAACATGAGTCGACGTATTCACTGTTGTTTTTAGCTGCTGGATCATTTTTCGCTATCCATTGAATATCACGTTGCAGATTTTCCAATAAAAATTCCTTGTCCTTAATATCATACTGAAGGGCTTTTCTACATAACCACTCAGAAACAGGAAAATGACTAAAGAAGTCACCAAATGTAATGTAATTGCTATATTTTTCCCTAAATATCATCCTTGTACTACCAATAGAACTTTCTCCAAAGTGATGTATGGACACTAATCTATACTGGGCTGGATTGTCACTATTGCAACCTATACAATAGTGACAATTATTATAAATTTAATGACAATCTACAAAGTAAAAAGCGACTATGGACTGGTATAAAAAAATCAATTTCTCCGGTATTCCAGTATATAAAGCAATTGCTCATGGAATAGCTGATGCAGTCAATCATGGCGAACTCAAACCAAATGATAAGCTACCAACTCAGAGATATCTGTCAGCAGTTATAGGTTGTACTGTTGGCACGATCACAAGAGCTTATAAATATGCAGAAGAAATGGGTTTGGTTTTATCTATCATTGGTAGCGGCTCGTATATTAAAGCTCAGAGCGATCTTGGATTTTCAATACCGGACACCAACAAAAAAGATATCGTTAACTTATCCATTAACACCCCATCTCTACACAGCAGAGCAGCCTTTATGTCACAAACGTTACAGGCTGTGGGTGATAAGATGCTATACAATTCTAGTATCTTGGATTATCAAAATAATCTAGGAACTGAGATCCATCGGAAAACCTTACTTGATTGGTATATTTCTTCAGGAATAAAAGCAGAGCCTGAAAATGTCGTTATTACGTCAGGAGGACAACACGGAGTATCTCTTGCACTGAGCACGATAATGAGGCCGAACGACACCCTGCTAACTGAATCAGTTTCTTATCCTGGAATATCTCCCTTAGTTGAAAGATATCATCTTAAAATAAAAACTATTGAAATTGACGAGCAAGGTATTATTCCTGAAAGTCTTGATGATTGTTGTCGAAAATTCATACCTAAATGCCTATTTATAAATCCAAGGATCCATAATCCAACTACAGCAAAAATGAGTAGTGCCCGGAAAAAATTGATTGCTAAGATCGCTGAAAAATATAAGTTATTTATCATTGAAGATGACATTCTTTCACATCATACAGAACCATCTACGCCTATCTATAATTATTACCCTAAAAGAACAATTTATATTTCAAGTGTCTCAAAATCTCTAGCACCTAGTTTGCGTGTCGGTATTATCATCTCGAATGATGACCTGATTAAAAAGATAGGTTCCACTTTGAAAAATGACATATGGATGACATCGCCTATAATGTCTGAAATTGCAACGTATTGGATAAATAATGGAATCGCAGAACAATTGTTGAGGGCTGACAAATATGAACTAGCTCGACGATCAAGTTATTTAGAGGAGATTTTTAAAAATTCTGATTATGTCTATAGTTCAGGTTCACCACATGTATGGCTCTACTTACCAAATAATTGGACACCTAGAAAATTTTCTGAGTCAATGAAAAACGAAGGTGTTCTTATAAAAAATAGCGATGATTTTGTATTGAACAATAAAAATATGATTAACGCTGTCAGAGTCAGTTTGACATCACCCAGTGAAAGCAATTTGGTAAAAGGTGCTCTATTAAAAATTGCTCAAAAAATGAAAACGACTAATTAATGTGTAAAAGTTCAAAGCTCTGGGATTCATACACCCCTTCGCTTGCGGGAAAGTGCTTAGAGAACACTCCAGATCGAGAACCTTGAGGGGGATTTGATTTTGAAACCCCCAAATAAGGTAGTTAGTTAAGGATCTACTACCAAAAAATCTGCTCTAATTACGTAAGCTTGCTGGCAACCACCGATAGAGGGTAGGTACTGAAACGCCAAGGTTGTTTGCCACTTCCTTGGGAGGAATGCCGTCAGTCAGCAGCTTTCTAGCAGCATCAATTTTTGAGTCTGTCATCCGCCGCTTGCGCCCCCCAACCTTTCCTCGCTGGCGTGCGGTTTCAAGACCTGCCTTAGTGCGCTCAACGATCAATTCGCGCTCCATTTGAGCAAGGCTTGCCATGACATGGAAAAAGAATCGTCCTGCTGTTGTTGAAGTATCAATGTTGTCTGTGAGGCTGACGAAATGACAGCCCTGCTGTTCAAGCTCATTCACTAGGGTAATCAGACTTCTAGCACTTCTCCCAAGGCGATCCAGTTTCCAGACAACCAAGGTGTCCCCATCACGCAACACCTCAAAGGCGAGCTTCAAGCCCTCTCGGTTACTTTGCGTTCCGCTAGCTTTGTCTTCATATATCTTTGTGCAACCGGCTTCCGATAGAGCCTTCCGTTGTAATGAAAGATCCTGATCTTTTGTTGATACTCTTGCATAGCCGATTTTCATATCAGCCTTCCTTAATCATTCCTGTGAAATCAGACCACTGCTCAACTCTAAATGCTCTGATATCCCTGACTGAAGCAGGAAACCAAGGAAGTGCTTTCAAGGCCGTGATAGCTCGGAATAGATTTGCCATGTTTTCATCATCTGTGACGTAAAGGCTTCCTTGAACTCTCCTGAAGCCGAGTGCAGAGAGTGTAGAACCAATCTCAATATAAGCCTGTGGTACACCTTTCGGATGATTCTTTTCTGTCTCTGCAACAACCAAGTCAAAAGCAATAGCGAACATCAGTGAGCAACCGGATCGTTTTTGATATTTGAGTATCTATATTCAGTTTTTTCTCCCGACTCTGGGATCTGAATAAGGACAATCCAGTCATCCCGGTCAACCGGCCTGATAGGTTCAAGAATTTTGTACGAAGGACCCAGTTTGCCAAACTGCCGATATTGACCGATTAGTTTAGGTTCAGGGAATTGATCTTGAGGCATTTTTTGTCTCCAGATTATCAAAACTCGTTTAACAGTATAAAATTGAGAATTTCATTTCAAGAATAGTTTTTGAGAATCTAAAAGCAAGATTTTTAGGGAAGGAGTCTGAAACTCGTCTATCTTATCGAAAACCACCGTTTTTGAGAATAAAGATAACCGCCACCGATGGTCGCAATTCATGAAACGGCTTACCCAAGGCTGCGCTCTCGTACCACTTTTGACGATCTGGATGGTTCGATCTGGGAGCCCAAACCCGATGAAATGGACTGGATTAATGGTCAGGTAAAAAAGCCTCTGCACCGCCAGGTACTTTTGACCATGCTGAAGATGTTCCAACATCTGGGCTATCACACAGGTTTTGATGACCTTCCCGCTGGGTACATTCAATATTATGGGAAGATAACAAAGAGTCGGAGTTCCGATGCAGAAGTTAGGAGGCACAGGGACTCTTCCGCAAGAAGCACTTATCTGAGCCTGCTGAGGGATCGCTTCAAAGTAAAACCCGCTGGCAAGAACATCACCATACAGCTGGCCTATGAGTCAGCAAAAAGCAAACACCATTTGGCAGATATCGTCAATGAAGTCCTTGAGAACCTGATTAAAGACTCTTATGAACTTCCTCCCTTTGATGCGCTGGCTCGGATAGCAAGTGACCAGCGCCGAAGAGTCAATAAAGAACTCTACAGCAAATACTTTGCTTCCCTTGATGAAAAGGCCAGGCAGGTTCTCTCATCATTACTGGATGAGGAATCATGGGAAAAGCTGAAAAAAGAGCCGGGAAAACTGACGACAAAAAACACAACCAATACACTGGAAGTGTTGAGCTGGCTTCGCAAGCAACAGGCAGGTCTACCTAACTTACCGGATATCACACCTGACAAATACCGGGATTTGCAGCTTGAAGCCCGAGCCCTAGATCGTTCTGAAATGGCGCGATTAAGAAAGGGTAAGCAAGAGCTGCTGCTGACGATCCTACTCCGTTACCGACTTTCCCGCACCCTTGATGATGCGGCTGATTTACTGATCAAACTAATGCGGCGCATGCATACTCGGGCAGATAAGAAGCTGAAAGACTGGCTGAAAAATAAAACGAAACAGCAGGAGCAGCTTATCGGGCAGCTGAAGGATGTTACCGTTGCTTACCAGGGGAGTAGCAGAGACGATCAGCATAAACTCCGGAATATAGGCACAGCCCTGAAACACAATCCGCAGGAAGTGATCGACTCCTGCGACCAGCTACTGACTTACTCAAGCAACAACTACCTCTCGTTTTTACTGCCTATGTTCAAAAACCACAGAGCAAATCTTTTTGATGCCCTGAGCCTGCTGAAGGTGAGAACGCCTCATAATGACTATGAGCTGATCAAAGCCATACTGTTTATCAAGAAACACCAGGCATCACGTAAAAGCCATATTGATGTATCCAACAGCTCTGTACCCCTAAAGTGGATACCTGCAAGAAAATGGTGGACTTCAGTCACAGAGACCCAAAAGAAAGGTGAACCCGTTACCAAAGTACATCGCCTTTATCTTGAGCTATGCCTCTTTACGCTGGTTGCAGAAGCACTCAGGTCAGGCGACTTGTTTGTTGAAGACAGTGAGAATTATAGTGATTTCAGAACGCAGTTTATCTCAGAAGAAGAGTATCAAGAGCAGTTCGAAGATTTCTGTCAAATGATGGGCTATCCCTACAATGGTGGCGACTTTTGCAGGCAGCTCAAAGCCAGGCTTCACGCCGTCTGCAAAAAGGCTGATGAGCAGTTCCCTGATAATACTGAAGTGCAGGTCATTAATAAAAAGCTATGTATCACCCCAGTCAAGGCAGAGAAACCAACACCTGAACAAGAGGCTCTCGCATCCCTGATCAAAGAGCGTATGCCACCCAAAAATATTCTGGATGTACTGTCTGAAACTGAAAAATGGCTGAATCTCAGCAAGCATGTCCGGCCTCTGTCGGGCAACCGATCCAGAATCGACAATATAGAAGAGCGCTTCGTTCTTAACCTGCTCTGTTACGGGTGTAACCTTGGGCCAGTTCAATTATCCCGCTCAGTCCAGAATATCAGCCGCAAACAAATTGCACGGCTGAACCTGAAGCACTGCTCCGAAGACACTCTCATAAAATGTATCAGGGATGTCATCAATGGCTATAACCAGTTCTCGCTGCCGGGCTACTGGGGAACCGGCAAAAGAGCCTCAGCAGACGGCACAAAATGGGATGTGTACGAAAACAACCTTCTGTCCGAGTACCATATTCGGTATGGGGGCTATGGCGGCATCGCCTACTACCACCTCAGCGACAAATACATTTGCCTTTTTTCCCGCTTTATACCCTGCGGTGTTTATGAGGCAATTTATATCCTGGACGGGCTTCTGCAGAATGATTCCGATATTCAGCCCGATACGGTTCACTCTGACACACATGGGCAAAGCCTTGCTGTTTTCGGACTTGCTTATTTACTGGGAATCAAGCTGATGCCCAGGATAAAGAACATAAAGCGGTTAAATTTGCACAGACCAGAGGCAGGAGCCAGATTCAAGCACATTAATGGTATTTTCGCAGAGCCTATCGACTACAAGGTAATCGAAAGAGAGTTTCCGGAAATGTTGAGAATCGCCATGTCAATCAAGGCCGGTAAGCTCACAGCATCAACTATTGTTCGTCGCTTAACTGGAAAGAGCCGGAAAAACCAGCTGTATTATGGCTTCAGGGAGCTTGGCAGGGTCATACGCACCCAGTTTCTTATGGAGTATATAGCGGATGGTGGCTTACGCCGTATGATCAATGCTTCAACCAACAAGAGTGAGCACTTTAACAAGTTTTCTGACTGGGTATTCTTCTACAACAAAGGCGTGATTCGGGAAAATGACCGGCACGAACAGGACAAAATTATTAAGTGGAACCACCTTGCCACTAACATGCTCATATTTTATAACGTCGAGGTGATGACGAGAGTATTGAAGGAGCTGAGAGAAGAAGGACACAAGATCACTGAAGACGACTTGAAGCACCTGTCTCCTTATATAGAGAGTGCGAACAGGTTGGGCGATTATCGTCTTGAATTAGGTAAGCAAATACGACCGTTGGATTTTTCTATTTCTGTATTATAAACAGCCGCTTAGATCATTTTTCTGACGTAAAAGCAATTTTGCAGGCCGAGGCCCGGTTTAACGTCGCCCATCTCTTCCAGAAAAGCGGTCAGGTCATCGGTATTGGTTTCAATGGTCATGTTTCAATCTGTTTTTCGGAAGATAATCAATTTTCCTGAAGGCTTGATTTTAAATAAATGGTTCGTTCTTTACCAATCAATCAAAATAACCCTGAATCCCGCTAATTACCGGTCATGTCTGTTAAAAAGCATTCTCAGCCGCTAGAATTGGCGGTTTCTTTTCTGTAGCACATCTGTCATCGGGAATCCCATGGAGAATCTGGATAGCATTGTAACCAGCGCCCTCAGCGCCGTTAAAGCGGCCTCTGATATCGCTGGTCTGGACGAAATCCGTGTCCAATATCTGGGCAAGAAAGGTGAACTCACCTCTCTGCTGAAAAATCTGGGCAAACTGTCAGCCGAAGAACGTCCAAAAGCAGGCGGTCTGATCAACAAAGGCAAACAGCAGGTTCAGGAAGCCATTAACAGCAAGAAGTCTGTAATGGAGCAGGCGGCACTGGAAGCTCAGCTTGCCAGCGAAGCCATTGATGTCACTCTGAGTGGTCGTGGTCAGGACTTGGGCACTGTGCACCCGATCACCCGCACTATGGAGCGGATCTCTGAGTATTTTGGCAATATCGGTTTTACCGTTGAACAGGGGCCGGAAATTGAAGATGACTATCATAACTTCGAAGCTCTGAATATCCCGGATCACCATCCTGCCCGTGCTATGCACGACACATTCTACTTTGATGAAAAGACCGTTCTGCGCACCCATACTTCACCAGTACAGATTCGCACGATGGAACGTTTTGTTCAGCAGAATCAAGAACCTCCCATTGCCATCGTTTGCCCCGGTAAGGTGTATCGTTGCGATTCCGACCAGACTCACAGCCCGATGTTCCATCAGGTTGAAGGCCTGTACGTGGCAGAAAAAGCCAGCTTTGCGGATCTGAAGAGTTTGTTGTCTGACTTCCTGCGGGTCTTCTTTGAACGTGATGACCTGGAGGTGCGTTTCCGCCCTTCTTATTTCCCATTCACTGAGCCTTCCGCCGAGGTGGATATCGAATGGGGTCGTCATGGCGACGGCTCTATCAAATGGCTTGAAGTGCTGGGTTGTGGCATGGTGCATCCGGATGTATTCCGCGCTTCCGGCATTGACCCTGAAAAGTACACCGGTTTTGCCTTTGGTATGGGGGTAGAGCGTTTTGCCATGTTGCGTTATGGCGTTAGCGACCTGCGTCAGTTCTTTGAGAACGATCTGCGATTCCTGAATCAGTTCCGTTAAAACGCACCCCGGTTTTAGGAGTGAGTTGATGGGCTTGAACAATGTGCGATTTAGAAAATAAATGCTTCTTTGAAGCATTTATAGGTGAGAAAAATGAAATTCAGTGAACAATGGTTACGCCGCTGGGTCAGTATTGAGGCCAATACCCAGGAACTGGTGGACAAGATCACCATGGCGGGTCTTGAAGTGGATGATGTGGAAGCGGTCGCCGGTGAATTTGCTGGCGTAGTGGTGGGTGAAATTGTTGCCTGTGAGCAACACCCGGATGCTGACAAGCTGCGTGTCACAAAGGTCAGCATTGGCTCTGAAGAGTTTCAGGTAGTCTGTGGTGCGCCTAATGCTCGTGTAGGAATTAAAGTGCCTTTTGCAACGGTCGGTGCAGTACTTCCGGGCAACTTCAAAATTAAAAAAGCCAAGCTGCGAGGTGTTGAATCGCTCGGCATGCTCTGTGCCGAAGAAGAGCTGGGCATGGCGGAATCCTCCGATGGTCTGATGGAACTGCCTACCGATGCCACCGCAGGTCAGGATATTCGTGAATACCTGGGGCTGGACGACAAGATCATTGATGTTGATTTGACGCCAAACCGTGGCGACTGTCTGAGCATTGCCGGTTTAGCCCGTGAAGTCAGTGCAAATTTCCTGGCAGAAGTGACCGAAGAGACCATTGCTGATGTACCTCCGGCGATTGATGATACTTTCCCTGTAAAAGTTGAAGCGCCTGAAGCTTGTCCTCGCTTTGTCGGTCGTGTGATTCGCAACGTGGATGTCACCAAAGCGACACCGTTGTGGATGGTTGAGCGTCTGCGTCGTTCCGGTATTCGTTCCATTGATCCGGTGGTGGATGTTACCGCTTACGTGATGCTGGAACTGGGTCAGCCAATGCATGGCTACGACCTGAATACATTAAATGGTTTTATTAATGCCCGTATGGCAACCGCCGGTGAAAAGCTGACGCTGCTGGATGGTCAGGAAGTCACTCTGAATGAAAAGATTCTGGTGATTGCCGACGAGCAGCGAGTACTGGGTCTGGCCGGTATTATGGGCGGTGAAGATTCCGGAGTGTCTGAAAAGACCAACGATATTTTCCTGGAAGCCGCTTTCTTCGATCAGGTGACCATTGCCGGTAAAGCTCGTTCTTTTGGTCTGCACACCGATGCATCGCACCGCTTTGAACGTGGCGTGGATTCTGAGCTGCAACGCAAAGCGATGGAGCGGGCTACTGCTCTGATTCTGGATATCTGTGGTGGTACAGCGGGTCCGGTTTCAGAAATTACCAGCGATGCCAACCTGCCTAAACAGCGTGAAATAACACTGCGCTCCAGCAAAGTTGAATCTCTGCTGGGTGTGGCTATTGATGACAGTCATACCGAAGCACTGCTAACCCGTCTTGGTCTGGGTATGGAATCCACTGATGACGGGGAATGGAAAGTCACAGTACCTAGCTGGCGCTTTGATATTTCTATCGAAGAAGACCTGGTGGAAGAACTGGGCCGTATCTACGGCTACAACAATCTGCCAACCACTATTCCAACCGCCCTGCTGAAACTCAAGCAGGTGGATGAAGCTAAAGTTAAAGAAGCAGACTTGCGACGTGTATTCACTGCTCGTGGTTACAACGAAGCGGTTTCCTTCAGTTTTATTGCGCCTGAACTTCACGAGCTTTTTGATTCAGTTCGTGAGCCTGTGGCTCTGGCAAATCCAATTGCCAGTGATCTGTCAGTGATGCGCACATCTCTGCTACCTGGCCTGGTGAAAACCGTTAATTACAACCTGAACCGTCAGCAAAGCCGTGTACGTCTTTTTGAAACGGGGCTGACCTTCGTTAAGGAAGGCGGGAAACTGACTCAAGAGCCAATGCTGGCGGCCATCATCACAGGCGATCGCTATCCTGAAGGCTGGCAGGCGAAAGCCGAGCCGGTTGATTTCTTCGACCTGAAAGGTGATATTGAAGCACTGCTCGATGTTGGACAGGCAGCAGATGCCTTTACTTTCCGTAAAGGTAATCATATCGCTATGCATCCTGGTCAGTGTGCCGAGGTGGTTCGTGATGGTGTTGTAGTTGGTCATATTGGCGCTATCCACCCATCTCTGGCGAAGAAAATGAGCGTGCCAACCGGTGTATTTATGGTTGAAGTTTCTCTGGATGCTCTGATTGATGGCAAGGTGACAGAATTTAACGCTCTTTCCAAATTCCCGGAAGTTCGTCGCGATTTGGCGCTGATTGTTAAACAGTCTGTAGCAGCTGATGATCTGGCTCAAATAATGCGCGAAGAAGCAGGTGAATTATTCCGGGATGTGCGGACTTTTGATGTGTATTCCGGCAAAGGTATTGAGGAAGGTCATAAGAGTCTGGCAATGGGCTTGACCTTGCAGCACGCTTCCCGCACTCTAAAGGATAATGAGGTTAGCCAGTTGATTGATGTTATCGTCAACCGGTTAGAACGGGAATTCAATGCCAGCTTGCGTCAATAACAACATTATCACGCAAGCCGCCATTAAATGATTAAAGCCCCCGTTATTTCTGCGGGGGCTTTTTTGTTTTCTGGTTTTACAAAAAAAGGGGATGTAATTAATGGGAGCCCTGACGAAAGCTGATATGGCTGAGTACCTTAATGAGGAGCTTGGTTTTAATAAGCGGGAAGCCAAGGAGATGGTCGAGTTGTTTTTCGAACAGATCCGTCAGTCTCTCGAAAATAATGAGCAGGTGAAATTATCCGGTTTTGGTAATTTCGATCTGCGTGATAAAAAACAACGTCCTGGCCGTAATCCGAAAACCGGGGAAGAAATTCCCATCAGTCCACGTCGGGTAGTTACATTCAGACCAGGGCAAAAACTCAAGGCAAAAGTGGAAAGCTATGCAGGACATAGAACTCAGGACGAGTGAACTGCCTGTTATACCCGGTAAGCGTTATTTTACCATCGGGGAAGTGAGTGAGCTCTGTGGGGTAAAATCCCACGTACTTCGTTATTGGGAACAGGAGTTCCCTCAACTGTCTCCGGTGCGTCGGGGGAATCGACGCTATTACCGTCACAATGATGTAATTCTGATTCGTCAGATTCGCAACCTGCTCTACGATCAGCGATTTACCATTGATGGCGCTCGCAGTCAGCTTAAAGGCAGTGCGCAGAATCATAATAAGTCTCAGTATAAGCAGGTGCTCCGAGAGACCATTGCCGAGCTGGAAGATATTCTGGATGTGTTGGATGAGATTCCGTACTGATGTTTTTTATAACGTGTGCCGAGCATGTCACACAGCTTGGGGGTGAGAGTCCCCTGGCCAGCCAGATGAGGGTGAAGGACTAGCGAAGCACAAGGTGCGTATCATTGCCGTTTTTACACAGCACTAATACGAACCCGTTATTCTCAGCCTCATGCTCAGTGACGAGCACTGCTTGAAGCTCCAGTCAATTCTCAAACAAGCCCAATCTCAGAATCTCTGTTGAAGGAATGCTATATCGCAACCGTACGGGTACTCCATGGCGAGACCTCCCTTCTTCAAAAGAAACTATGCCAGTGTTGTCGCTATTGCATGTTGTATTATCTGGCTGCCGATGTAAAAACCTCAACAGATTATTTTTTGCGGGAAAGCCTAAACGCCACACCGGCTTGCAACTGTTGTAAATAATCGGTAGAAACGCTGTTACCCCGTTCTTCTCTGAGCGTTTTCAGCTCGGTTGCCAAGTGCTCTAATTGAGCATTGGATTGAATGGAATCTATATCTTTCATGAAGGCTTTGATGGGGTATTGGTCATTACCTTTCACTTTTTTCAAGATGATTGCATTGTTGACAGCAGGTGGCGGTGCCAGGTCTACTCCTTGTTTAACTGAAGTCCTTTTTTGGGGAATTGGTACCGTTGAATTTGGCTGTTTTCTTCTTATAGCATCTCGCCTTCTCGGTTTAGGTACTGGATGAGTTTGAGAGCCATTTTCTACTAATTCAGAGTTTGCTTTCTCCATAGATTTGGCACGTGGGGGCTTTTTAGGAGGAGGTCCAGTGACTATTGTGGCGTCTGTTGCTTGATTGATGATGGTGTTGTTATTGGGCTGATCAAACTCTTTTAATGCTTCACGCAGAATAAATTCAAACTGACCGGGTGACTGGACAAACAGGCTGCTCCGTTCATGGCGACCTTGCCATACCAGTTCTGTGGCTGCTTTCAGGAGGTTTTCCTGTGAAATCTTTCCGGCTCTGATGCCTTCTTGCAGTTGTCTGAGGACAATCATGGTTCCTGTTCGCCCAACACCTGCGCGGCAATGAACCATGGTTTTACCTTCAAGTTTACGCTTATCCAGAGCCTCGGTTAATTTTTTGAGATCTTTGCCTTCAGGTACGCCTTGATCGAGCCATTGATAATAGTGAAGTATTTTTACTTCCCGAGTTTTAGGTCGAGGGTGTTTTAAACTGGCTTTTTGTTTGATCTTTAATGTGGTTGTTTCAAACTCGGGGCTTTTTTCAACATCTTTTTTAGTCACACTGACAGACCCAAGGGTGAGTGGCTCGTTAGAGTTTGGCCAGTACCTGTACATGAGGTCTTTGCTATTTCTGGTATCCTCGAAGCTTGTCAGGTTAATCACCGTATGAACATTTTGATCAAGCATTACTTGATAGAACTTCTTAAGAGACTGCATTGATTCTTCGCTTTCACCCGGTATTACAGGGGCTTGAGTAGCGATAAAATCTTTACCTACAAGATTGCCAGAAAAGAACTTCTTACCAATTCTAATGGCTGTCTGAGCTATGGGGCTATTCATTTTGAAGCGCGAACCACCCCAGACTTGCTCATTAGCAAGCTTATTCGCTTCATAGTAATCCATGCTCTTAGTGGAAAGTGAGTCAAACACCGCTTGACTGATATTTGACAAATTGTTTATATCTGCATTGATTTGATTGAGTATTTGAGTCGTCTGATTTGGAAGAGGTGCTGTTGTTTGGGGTTTCTCCGGAGTAAGCGTTGATATTTTGGAGAGCAGCCTCTGCCCCATTGCTTTTAGAGAAACCAGTGTATTGGGAATAGAGGTTGATGAAACTTTACGTTCATTGATTTTTGTGTTGGGAGTCTGCGCCTTATCCGGTACCTGGCTGGCTTTGGATTGTTTTAGATAACTGTTGATGGATTTGATCTGATCATCGTACTTTTTATAGGACTCTTTTCTCAAGCCCCCCATCCCTATCACCGCTCTGCACAAGTAGGCTTTCCATTTCTGGGCTTTGGAGGCTTCAACGAGGCTGTTGCCAGCACTAAACTTATCACTCTTTGAGGGTTCTTCGATATTTCCCGGAGCCTCATCAATAATCTGAGGCACTATTTCCTTGTTTGATATTTTTCCTGGCCCATCCATCAGAGACTCCTTATCTTATCTCATCTTTCCTTGATAATATTCAGCTTAAAAGCCTATGAACGTTTTGCCAGAGCTCTACAGGATAAATCTGAAATAAATAGTGTAAGAGAGTGTAAGGGGGCGTATATCTGGCAGCAGTTTGACAACAGTTTGACGAGAACGTTTAACCAGGTAGCCTGGCAAGGGCTACCCGTCAGGAATCAGTGGCGTTTACCTTTTGCTTTACTGCCGGGCTTGTTGTCTTCTGGTGAGTTAAACATCAGATACAGTTCCATCAATACTTCAGGAATCTGGCTGCACATATCTTCAGTGAGTTTTGGGTCTTTGCGAATCTCTTTGAACTCTTTCTCATCGTCAAACAGACCAGAAGCGAGCATCACTGGTAGCAGTAACTCGCAGACCTCTTGCTCATTCTGGACAAACCAGCTGTCTTCATCGAGAAGATGCGCCACCATAAAACCGATAGCCCAGTTAGCCAAAGCATCGTCTTCAGGATTGTCCAGCTCATCTTCACAGGACAGAGTGAAACCTTCTTCATCATCATTAAAACCTCGATCCACGTCCATAACGATCTGAGCCAGCAGCTCATCCAGACGTATTTGATCGACTTCCGGGATGCTGGGCGTACCATCGAAAATGGCTTCAAAGGTTTCTTCCCGTGTCAATTCCACCGGACAAATAGCCAGGGCAGTAATGAACCCCTGGACTCCGTGGTAGTCCAGCGTGCCTTCATCAACGGCGTATTGTTCCAGCAGGTTATCCAGCGAAGTATGTATATCAGTCATTGAGAACGTCATCCTGAATTTGTGGGTGTGGATTTTACTCTGTCTATGCAAACAGCCACAACCTTCGGGCTGCGTTCTCTTGTTTCGAAGAATGTCAGGATAGACTGCATTTTTATTTTGCAGCTGTTTATACTGTATCCCGCATCATTATTTCATCATCAATCAGTACCCTGTATTTATGTCAGATCCCGCTCTGGATATTCTTAAAAGCACATTTGGTTACGAATCTTTCCGTGGTTTTCAGGGAGAGGTGATCAAAGAAGTTGCGGCAGGGCGGGACGCTCTGGTCCTTATGCCCACCGGCGGCGGCAAGTCACTCTGCTTTCAGGTGCCGGCATTACTCCGAGGCGGTACTGCGGTTGTGATTTCCCCACTCATTGCATTAATGGAAGACCAGATCAACAGCCTTCGCCAACTGGGGGTGCATGCTGAATGCTTGCATTCTGCCATGACTGTCGAGGAGCAGAGGCAAATTGAGAGGGAACTACTCATGGGGCATGTTGATCTACTCTATGTAGCGCCTGAACGACTGATGACAGTCAGTATGCAGCGCCTGCTCGATCAGATGCATATTGCGCTTTTTGCCATAGATGAAGCACACTGCGTGTCTCAATGGGGACATGATTTTCGCCCGGAATATTTACAGCTTGGACAGTTGCAGGATCAATACCCCCATGTCCCCAGAATTGCTCTGACAGCCACTGCCGATAAAAGAACGCGGCAGGAAGTCATCGAGCGTCTAAGGTTGGACAATGCCAGAATCTTTATTGACTCCTTTAATCGGCCTAATCTTTTTTATCGCATCAGCCAGAAAAAACGAGGTAAACAACAACTGTTAAACTTTCTTGAAAAAGAGCATCCAGACGACGCTGGTATTATTTATTGCCTGTCCCGCAGAAAAGTAGAACAAATCGCTGAGTGGCTGAATCAGAAAGGTCGCAGAGCACTGCCTTATCATGCTGGGTTGCCGGCTGACGTCCGCAAAGAAAACCAGCACCGGTTTATTACCGAAGAAAATCTGATAATTGTCGCCACCATTGCCTTTGGAATGGGCATTGATAAACCGGATGTACGTTTTGTTGCGCATCTTGATTTACCCCGCAGTATTGAAGCTTATTATCAGGAAACCGGCCGGGCAGGTCGTGATGGATTACCTGCTACCGCCTGGATGGTTTACGGCTTACAAGATGTGGTTTTGCTGCGACAGCTACAAGCACAATCTACGGCAAGCGCCATGATTCAACAGGTTGAGCGACAAAAGCTTGAAGCCATGCTAGCGCTCTGTGAAGTCACCGGTTGTCGTCGCCAGGTGTTGCTGAACTATTTTGATGAACCACTGGATGAGCCCTGCGGTCATTGTGATCTTTGTCTGGAACCAGCAGAAACCTGGGATGGTACCGAGGCTGCAAGAAAAGCGCTGTCTTGTGTCTATCGCAGTGGTCAGAGTTTTGGAGTAAATCACTTGGTGGATATTTTACTGGGCAGGGAAAATGACAAAATAACCCGCTTTGGTCATCATCACCTTTCTACGTTTGGTATTGGTAAAGAACTCGATCAGGCGACCTGGCGCTCGGTCTTTCGACAGCTCGTCGCCCGGGGGTATGTGAATGTGGACTTTGCCGGTCACGGTGTATTGAAGCTGGACAACAGTTGTCGTCGCTTATTAAAAGGGTTAGAAACCATTGAATTTCGTCGTGATCGTCTTGAAAAAACTATCAAATATAAAGAAGTCGGCCGCCTGATGGTTCGGGAAGAAGATAAAGGACTCTGGGAGCAACTGCGCAAGTTACGCCGGGAACTGGCTGAAGAGCAGGATGTGCCTGCATACATCATTGTCAATGACAAAACGCTGATGGAAATAGTGCATTATCACCCGACCACGGTGGCTGAGTTTGCGCAAATCAATGGTATCGGTGAATACAAGATCGAAAAATACGGAGAGGCCTTTCTGGATGTACTGAGAAGCTATCAATCGGAGATTTCAACATCAACCAGTTAATTTTGAACTATCATTTTTTACTGTTTTATTGTCGCCCAATGCTGGATTAAAACGATAGGAAATGTTAGGTATAAATCAATGGCACATCCTTAATCTGTGTGCCTATGTCCTTGGGTGCTGTAACCTCTTATAAGGCTTTGGACGTTTTTTGACGGCTCTGGGTTCGTGTCGGTCTGGCCGATTCCCTACTGTATGTTCTGATAGAATCCCCACTATTGATTTGTAACTCAAAACGCTGAAAATAGCGGCTCCAACGTCTTATAACTTCTTGTGTTCGGGCATTTTTCTCAGTCATAAAAAACCTTGCACAAGGCAAGGCTATTTAGACTGATCACTCAGTGGATGCATTTTTTATTATTATACGGGTGGTATTAATTCTTTTTAAATATTGGCATTTAGTATTCTTTTTGCCAAACCCGTTAGTATTTCGTTGGACTTCATGCTCTGTTTCAGTAAGCTCAGAATACGTATTTTCCGAAATCATTTTATTGATCCAGATCAATAAAATTCAACTTTGCTGTTAGCATGACATCATCATCCATCACCTCAACGCTAATTACTAGACAGTTGTCGTCTTCATCATTGGGGTGCTGACGTTTGTAACATTTTATATCGCCGTTTTGGTCGAGGTGCCTATGCTTTCTCACATGAAATTTTGGTCAGTTTTTCTTTCTGCTGCTGTCTTGAATGGTAAGCTCTATGCAATGACGGCGGAGGAGTGTTCGATAGCGCTTCATCAAAATGATGTTGCTATAGAGAGCCTTTATGCCGAAATAGCAACGAACGAAGGTAGCTTTGGTTACAATCATCTAAGCAAAGATAATCATATGGCCGTCTATGATTGGAGAGGTAAGCAATTAAACTGGATTAGCACAAATACATATTGGGGAGAAACGGATTGCACGATTCCATCCAAATTTGATATCTATGTCAGCCTGAGGCCTATAGTTCTCAAGCAAATAACGCACTTGTCAGCTGCGCCAGGGCATCAACTTTACTGCGAAGAAATTGCGCATAAACATTTCACCCCTCTTAATTTCTGCTGCTTGGTTGAGAAGCCGCGTACAAAAATGTTTCCAACGGTTCCGAACCTTCTAGGTCTTCGATCAGCCTTGAGAGTTTATCCATTTATGGCAGAAAACAGCCAATTTTAATCACTCAGGAGCCGATATTTGTCAACAACGTTCTACTGGAATATATCGGCTTTGGTTACTGGCTACTGAAACCGTTGCTTGTGCACTGTTTTCGCTTTAACTGGCCTTTGGCGAGGTACGTGTTGATAAGGTGGGTGATTTGAGCCACCAGGTAGCCTGTAGCGATTGCCAGGTAGTGCAGTATTTTCTAATACCCGATGTGTGACTTTTATCTCGTAGGTTGCCAATCCATGGCTTATGGGTTCTGTACACTCCCTGTACAGAATGACAGCTAGTAGAGGTTTTGTGCACTCTGCTGTCATCCCGTACAGGGACTGTACGGGATCCACGTGGCATGGATAGCCATGTTGAAATTAAAAGTCACACATCGGGTTTTCTAATAGTATTTTCTAATTCTAAAATGAGCCTGAAAGCCGCTAGTATTACCTGTTTTCGACTCAAAGCTAGCGTATCATGTCCGAACTAAATGTTGACCTTGACCACACTTTCGGTACCAAAACCTATGGCAGAGGCAAAAATTACCTTCGAGCTCGGCATGTCTTACGTGTGAGCCTTGAAGAAACAAGGCGTGTCTTGAAGGGGGAGGTTCTGGGTTCAGGCGTTCAACGATATCAGGTGATTATCAGTTTCTGGCCAGGTGCGCCTGAAAAAGAACTCATAGAAGGGTACTGCTCTTGCCCTGTCGGATACAACTGCAAGCACGTTTGTGCCGTTCTGCTCAGTGCAGAAAAACAATATGGCGCAGAGGCCATCAACGCCTTCATCGACGGTGATTCCAGTGACATCATCGAAGGCGCTTATGAACATGTGTTGGATGGTGAAGGCAAGCTATCGAATCAGTTAGATAACGTAAAGGCAGCGCTACGCCTTGATAGCACCTCAAAAGCTAAAGCACTGAAAGAAATAATTAGCTCCATGAAAAGCTTGGGCGTATCCCTTGAAGATCTTGGTTGGGAAGAAGATTCATCAGACAGTCAGGCTACTACCAATATTTCTGCCCCTGAAAAAGCCCAGCTAAAAAAACAAAGAAGCCAATGGCTCAAAAACCTTAAACGGCTAACCCAAAAAAATCAGGGCAATGAAATAACCGCCAATGCAAAAAAACAACCCGGCTGCCTTGTCTATCTGCTTCGATTTGATCACAGTGGCAATACATTCGCGCATATGTACCTATCCCGTTACCTGAAAAAGGGCGGATTGGGAAAGCTTACTGCGTTCTACGGTGCTCAGTCTGCCATCGAAAATTACAACTGGCCCGCCAGCCTGGATGAACAGGATAAGCACATCATCAAAATGGCTTACGTTCATAACGAGCTAAAACCCTACGGAAATAGCATATATATCAGAGAGTCTCAGGGTACAGAGCTGCTGAATAAAATCGTTGCCACAGGCCGCTGCACCTATGATGAAGACACAAAGCAGCTGATTAACCTGGGTCAACCAAACCAGGGAGAATTACGTTGGCTGATTGACGAACAGGGCTTACAGCAACCTGCACTCTTCAGCCAACACGATGAGCGACTGAACCTCATACCGACAACACCGCCCTATTATTTGAAGATCGGTCAACATACTGCTGAGTGTGGTGAACTGACACAACTTCCCGATGGAGAGATTCTGCAAACCCTGCTACAGGCACCTCCGTTGGATAACGACGGTATCGAAGAAACTCAAAGCGTTATTTCCAGTCTTTTTGGTGGTCAATCAACCTCTAACTCAAAATCGCTATCAAACCTAAAAAAGCGTTCTAACAAGCCGCAGCATACATCTGTACATTTGCCTAAAAAAATTCAGACACAATTTATCGAGCCAAAGCCCGTCCTGATGTTAAGCAGCTATCCTGTTAAACCCTCTGGAGAAATCGCCCGAGCTAATCTGTTGTTCAACTACGGCGACCATCGTATCCACTATGAAAGCCGGTCGGATTCGATCACTTTGTCTGATAATGATGAAGTCATTATTCCAAGGCAAATTCAACAGGAAATGCAATACGCTCAGGCGCTAATGCCCTACCTTATCCCAACAAGCTCATCCCATCCGGACGGACTCAGAGAAGGAGACCTGGTCATTGCCTCTTCAACAGACCGTTACCAACAAGGCTGGCTTCAATTCATCACTCATATCGTTCCCGAACTGGAAGACGATGGCTGGGTAGTGGAAACCGATGAGAGTTTTCCATTCCAGTTTGAACCTATCTCCGATGATGACTGGTACGCCGAGCTGGACGAGTCCCAGATGGACTGGTTTACCCTGAGGCTGGGCATCAATATTGACGGACAATCCATCGACCTGCTGCCTCTGCTCGCCCGACAAATTCATCAGCTACCTACGCCTGACGAACTTCGTGCAATGCCGAAAGACCAACAAGTCCCCGTCGCTCTGCCCGGCAAACGCTTTATTAACCTGTCTGCCGAGCGCCTGCAGCTGATCGCAGGTACCTTGCTGGAACTGTTCGGGGACCGAACGCTGGAAGAATACCGTATCCAGAACCATCATGCAGATATTTGGCAGGAGCTGCACGATCAGCTGGGCTTGCCTTGGGCAGGCGGTGACAAACTACTGGAACTTGCTCGCAAGCTGAAACACTTCAAACGGATGAAAAAAGTCTCACCGCCCAAAGCACTGCAAGCTGAACTTCGCCCATATCAGCAAGATGGGTTATCCTGGCTGCAATTTCTTCGCGAATACGGTCTAAATGGTATACTGGCTGATGACATGGGGCTGGGTAAAACCCTTCAGACTCTGTCACATCTGCAACTGGAAAAACAACGACTGGGTAAAGAACTTCCTCCCAGTCTGGTCATTTGCCCTACCAGTCTGCTGCATAACTGGAAAAATGAAGCACAACGTTTCACGCCAGAACTGAAAGTCCACATACATCATGGCTCGCAGCGGGATGATAAGCAGATTAGCAGTGCCGATCTGATTTTAACCAGTTATGGCGTCCTCCAGCGGGATTTTGAAGTACTCAGTCAAACCCACTTTCACCTGCTGGCACTCGATGAAGCCCAGGCAATTAAAAACCCCAAATCCAAAAGCGCCCAGGCGGTTCGAGTCTTAAATGCAGCCCATAAACTGTGCATAACCGGCACCCCCATGGAAAACCATTTGGGTGAACTATGGTCTTTATACGACTTCCTGATGCCTGGTTTTCTTGGAGCCAGAGATCAGTTCACGCGCTTCTACCGAACCCCCATTGAAAAGCACAGCGACAAACAACAGTCAAAAAAACTGCAAAAGCGTGTGGCGCCGTTTATGCTGCGCCGAAGCAAAGACCTTGTGGCGAAAGAACTACCACTCAAGACCGAAATCATCCGCACTACGGAACTGGATGGCAAGCAACGGGATTTGTACGAAACCATTCGTGCCAGCATGGAATCCAGAGTGAAATCTGAAATCGAAAAGAAAGGGTTGGCCCGCTCTCAGATTGTTATTCTCGACGCTTTGCTGAAAATGCGACAGGCTTGCTGCGACCCTTCACTCGTCAAACTCGAACAGGCAAAAAAAATACCGGAATCCGCCAAGCTGGATCTGCTAATGAGTCTGGTCAAGCCTATTGTAGAAGAAAACCGGAAAATCTTAATATTTTCCCAATTCACAGCCATGCTGACATTGATAGAAAAGCGACTGAAAGCCGCTAATATCAACTGGGTTAAATTAACCGGACAAACCCGTCACCGCAGTCGCCCCATCAGTGCGTTTCAGGAAGGAGATATTCCAGTGTTCCTGATCAGCCTGAAAGCCGGTGGCACCGGCCTGAACCTGACCGCAGCTGACACCGTGATCCATTACGATCCCTGGTGGAACCCTGCTGTTGAAGATCAGGCCAGTGACCGTTCACACCGCATTGGTCAGGATAAACCCGTATTTGTCTACAAGCTGGTTACAACAGGCACCGTTGAAGAAAAAATCCAGGCACTCAAGGAGAAAAAGAAAAGTATCGCTGCGTCGTTATACGGAGAAACCAATGGCAAGAAAAAACAGACCATTACAGCGGAAGACCTGAATGTTCTGTTTGAGCCACTGAAAGCGGCTGATGCTTAACCAAAAAATCGTGTTATTAATCACCATTAAGGCTTTCCTATGATGAACAGCTTCTAATAGTTACCGAAGGCCGATTTTTGACATTCCATGAGGCATGACTACACCTTAATCTGAGTTCCAAAACAGATTACTTAATAGGCGGTGACAGTCATGCCTGAAGAAGAGTTTATCATTAATGTCTTTTGCCTGATTGATGATTTATTCCAAACGCTTTTTCCCACACCTTTACGTACTCGTGGCTATGAGCCCAAGCTCAGCGATAGTGAGGTTATTACCATTGAAATTGTGGGCGAGAGGCTTGGATATCACAGTGACAAGGATATCTGGAAATATTTTTGGCGACACTGGTTACACTTTTTTCCAAATATTCCCGCCAGAACCAAGCTGGCTTCACAGGGTGCGAATCTCTGGGCTGTGAAGCAAAATCTGTTTACTGAAATATCCAGACTAGGTTAATGTCGTTTATTTTATGTACATACCCTTATACTGTTTGTTTGTAAGCGGTCGGGCAACCCCATCTACCCCTATTCCCACCAATTCGCTATTTTTTAAATCGTCTGGCGTGAGATTCATAGGCAACAGGTGTTCAACACACGATTCTTTGGGCAGTTGAGGAACTCTGGACAGCACGTAACGTAGCCAGGCGTATGGCTCCAGACCATTCGCCTTGGCGGTTTCGATCAGACTGTAAAGTGTAGCGCTGGCATTTGCGCCGTTTACGCTTTTAGCAAAAAGCCAGTTCTTGCGGCCAATAACGAACGGTTTGACGGCTCTCTCTGCCGCATTGTTGTCAATATCCAGTAACCCGCTATCAAGGTAACGTATCAGATAAGGCCACTGGTTTTGCGCATAGGTGATGGCTTTGCCAAGCTTGTTTTTCGGAGGAATTTTGGGTTGCTGTCGATCCAGCCACTCTTTCAGCTTGTCCAGGGTCGGGCGGCTTTCCAGCTGTCTTGCCTGGAAACGCTCTTCTACTGTTTTATCTTTAATCCTTCTCTCTATAGTGTAGAGCGTCTGGATCATGGTCAGCACCTGGGCGGGCTTGGTGATTTTGGTTTGTGGCTGGCCTTTTTTCTTCGGGATAGCGTCCAGCGCTTCTTTGAATTTTCTCCGGACGTGCGCCAAACAGCCAACCAATTCTATTCCCGGTTGCTTCTTACTCAGCGCCTTGTAAGCAGACAGTCCGTCGCATTGCAGATAGCCCCTGAACCCGGACAGGAATGCCCGTGGACGACTATGGTCACGACCTGACTGGTAATCGTAGAGGATGACCGGTGTCCCCAGTTGCTCGGTGGTGCGGTATACCCACATGTAGGATTTATCCTGTGGCGACCGTTCGGGCTCATCCAATACCTGTAGCGGCGTTTCGTCAGCCTGAATGCTGGTTTGCCTGACCAGCATCTTCTGTAATACGTCGTATATTGACTTGAGTAACACGGACACCCTGATCATCCATTCAGCCATGGACGCACGACTGATCTCGATATTCATACGCTTCAGGATAAACTCCTGACGATATAAAGGCAGGGCGTCGCAGTATTTGCTGGTGATGATCCAGGCCAGTAATCCGGGAGTGGCAATGCTTTTCGGAATGGGCAGTTTTGGCATGGGTGCCGTTTTGACACCGGATTCACACTCACAGGAGTACTTCAGGCGCTGGAACTCAACAACTTTCACCTGTGCCGGAACGATGTCCAGCTTACAACTGCTCTCATGGCCGAATGCCTTGAGGGCCTTACCACAGCAGTCGCACTGTTTTTCTTCTTCGGTGATATCCAGCTGAACGACATCCCGGGGCAAGTGGTCAGGCAGTGTTTTCCTGATCGGCTTTTTGCGCTGATGCGCTTCTACCGTCTGGGTTTCAGGTTGCTCAGCAGACTCTTCGGCCAATAATTCAGGTTCATTGAACAGTGACTCCTGGCCCTCGAAACGTTCACTGGAAGCGGCAAATTTCTGATGTTGATGCAGGCGGAACTGTTCCTCGTACCACGCCAGTTTCGCCTTCAGCTGAACGTTCTCAAGCTGAAGGGATTCTATGGTCGTTTTGTCTGGGGTGGTCATCGTATTCATGTCGCCTATTATCCAACATAACCGCCGTCGTTTGCATTGTGGCAGGTCATGGACATTCAGGCGGCAGGCTGATAGCACAATGTCGGGTGCGCTTTTTTCTGGTCGAGAGGCAAGCCGTCCAGAAGCCAGTTCAGCTCACGGCGGGTCAGCGTGATGGCCTGATTCGGACTTTCATAATCAGGCCAATTGAAACGGCCTTTCTCAAGGCGACGATAGTAAAGCCAGAAGCCGTTAGTCTGCCAGTGCAGTATTTTAAGTTTGTTGCGTTCCCGGTTGCAGAATACGAACAGGCTTTCGGAGAACGGGTCCAGGTTCAGTACTTCGCTGGCGATCAGGGAGAGACCATCGATAGACTTGCGCATGTCGGTGACACCGGGAGCCAGGTAGACCTTGAGGGAAGTCGCATCACCTATCATGCTGCAACCTCCAGGGTTTGCAGTACGGTTCGCAAGGTCTGGGGGTCGAATCCCGGTGCCAGTTCGATACGAAACCCGGAGGGGCTGGTCAGGGTGATGCCGGTCGTTCCTGGTTGAGCAGGGGGCGAATTGGTCTCGATATTGGCTACAGTGACTGGTAATAGAGGGGTCGGCTTTTTATCAGGGGCCGATTGTTGCCTGTAGCGACGACGGTAATAGCCGAAAGATTTGATGGACAGTTTCTGCTGACGAGCGTATTCCGCCTGAGAAAGTCCGCTTTGCTGCCATTGTTCGATGTGCTGAAACCAGAATTGTTGTTTTTCGGACATGTTGCCTCCTGAAAGCTGGAAGCATCAGTATCCGGATTGGCGGTAAGGCTGGGTAGATGGGTTTTGGCTGACGCTTACGTTTGTTTGATACCCATGTGATAGTCTCCAAACAATTAATGCAGCAAAATAAACTGTTTTTTGCTTACACGTAAAAATATATTCTTTGAATCTCAGCTTTTTCGCCGCTATTTGCTAAGGCATGTAAGGTTGTCATGACTGACCCAAAAGAAATAAATGAGAGCGCAATAAGTTGCGTTACTCTCATGTTGAAACTGAAAGGGCTTGAGTTTGATGACTCTGCTTTGTGTGGTATGGATAAGCACCGGCTGAAGCAGTCATTAAAACAATTATCAAAAGAGTGTAATGTCCGGCTACATCTTAAAACCATTTCGTATAAAAAACTAACTGAAAAAAAGCTGCCGTTAGTATTTCGTAGCCATGACGATGGCTACATTCTGCTTGTCGCTGTACAGAGCGATAAAGCATTAATACAACGCCCGGATAAAGAGGCACCTGAAGTTATTTCTGTTGCAGCGCTTGAAGAGCAGTGGACCGGTCAAACAATCATGAATCTGTCGTCTTCTGCACGGTTCGATGTCAAGTGGTTTATTCCGGAGTTTATGCGATATAAACGACAACTCTCTGAAATACTGTTATTTGCCATGATGATTCAGATTCTGGCGCTGGCAACACCACTGTTTTTTCAAGTTGTGATGGATAAGGTACTAGCCAATAATGCACTGGCTACTCTTGATGTATTGGTCTTTACCTTGCTGATTGTCGGCGTTTTTGAAACGGTTCTTAAGGGGTTGAAAGAGTATCTTTTTGTCCACACAACCAGCCGGATTGATATCCATCTTGGCGTGAAAATATTCAGGCATCTCCTGGGGTTGCCACTCCTTTATTTTAAACACCGACCAGTGGGTTCCATCATTACCCGGATACAGGAGGTCGACAGTATCCGCAATTTTTTAACCGGTTCTATGCTCACCCTTGGGGTTGATGTTCTTTTTTCATTCATCTTTTTTAGCGTCATGTTAATGCTTTCGCCCTTGCTAACATTGATCGTCCTTGCTTCTTTGCCTTTCTACTTTCTATTGGCAGCACTTGGTACCCCCAAACTTCAGGAGAAGATTGAAGCACAGTTCAGAACGAACGCCATAAACACCTCATTTTTAAATGAGTCGGTTAGTGCGGCTGAAACCATTAAGAGCCTGGCCATTGAGCCGCAGATGCGCCGGCGTTGGGAAGAGCAAACGAATGATATGGTCACTGCCAGCTTTCACAGCCAGGTACAGGGCAATCTGATCAGTCAGGGCGTTACGTTGCTACAGAAAGTCACCAGTGTTCTGGTGATTTGGATAGGTGCAAACCTGGTGATGAGCCTGGAATTGACCATTGGCCAATTGATTGCTTTCAACATGATGGCATCCCATGTCAGTCAGCCTATCGCCAAGCTGGTTGATCTCTGGCAGCAGTTTGTTCAGGCGAGAGTAGCGGTGGATAAACTGGGGGATGTGTTGAATCGTCCTGTTGAGCAGGAACAGCAATCTAATAATCTAGAAGTCAGTGCTAAAGCGCATTTTCGGCTGAGGAATGTGGTGTTCAGCTATCAGCCTGACCAAACACCTGTTCTGAATGGTATTAATCTTGATATTCAGGCTGGTGAAGTGATCGGTATTGTAGGGCCTTCCGGTTCCGGAAAATCAACGCTGGCGCGATTGTTAATGAAGCTGTTTACACCTAGCAGTGGAGAGATATATCTGAATGAAACACCTCTGTCGTCAGTGGATGCGAAGCATCTGAGAAGTCAGATTGGTGTTGTGCTTCAGGATAATTTTTTATTCAACCAAAGTATTCGAAACAATATTGCATTAGAAAATGCCAGTGCATCTCTTGATGACGTGGTGGCCGCAGCCACCTTTGCCGGTGCCCATGACTTCATTCTTAAAACGCCATTGGGGTATGACACGATACTGGCTGAAGGCGGTCGGTCATTGTCTGGCGGGCAGCGTCAGCGAATAGCCATTGCCCGTGCATTGATGAATAACCCGGGCGTACTGATTTTTGATGAAGCCACCAGTGCACTGGATGATGAATCACAGGCGGTTATTCAGGAAAACATGGCAAAAATTGCCCATCATCGCACGGTGATTATCATTGCCCACCGTCTGACGACCGTTAAAGACTGTGACCGCATTATCACTCTTGAGCAGGGTACGGTGACTGAAGTGGGTTCTCACGAACATCTGATTGCAACAGGTGGTACCTATGCCCGGTTATGGGAGCTGCAGCAGAGTCTGCAAAAGGAGAATATCTGATGGCTGATCAGAATGAAACCGTCAAGCGAACCCGTGATGAGTATGAGTTTCAGCCCGGTTATCTGGAGATTATTGAGCGTCCGGCATCACCGTTGGCCAGAATGACAGCCTTTGCTTTAGTGTTGCTTATCATTATTGCACTTGCATGGTCGTTTATAGGGCATCTGGATATTCATGCGAGTACTGTTGGCCGCCTGATTGTATCGAGTCACTCCAAAGTGATTCAGTCGGTTGAAGCAGGCGAGGTCAGCTCTATCAATGTGCGTGATGGTCAGCGAGTGAAAAAAAATGAGCTGCTGCTGACACTGAATCCCGTTGGTGTTGAAGCGCAAATCAGAGAGCTGGAGAAGCAGCAAATTTATAAGCAGCTGGAGCTGGCTCGCCTGAAAGCACTGTTAACCGAAGATCCGCCCGAGCAGTTCAAGCCCGTGCCACGAGCATCTACTCTGGAAAATGATATCGCCAGAAAGCATTTGCTCTCTGAGTGGCAAAGTATCACACAACAACTGGATTCTTTTGATAGTCAGATGAAGGTCAATCTCGCTAATCAAAGGGCTATTGATGCCGAATTACAGGGGCTGAAAATGCTTGCTGGCAACGTCAATCAGCGATTAGCTGCCACTCGTAAACTGGTGGAGAAAAAACAGTTTCCCCGTATTGATTTTCTGGAGCAGGAAACCGAAGCCCTACAACTGCAATTAACAACAGCCAGAAAGCTGGAAGATCGAAAAGTACTGACTGCAGAAAGCCAGAGCCTTCAGGAGCAGCGGGACGCTTATCTGGCTGAGCAGCGCCTCAAGTATTATGACGAATTGATACAGGCTCAGGAGTCATTAGCCATTATTTCGCAGCGGCTGGTACAGGAACAAGAAACACGACGATTGCATAATATACGGTCACCGGTTGCTGGTGTAGTGCAGCAGTTGGCTGTACATACCCGCGGCGGTGCGGTGGAGTCGGCCCAGCAATTGATGGTTATTGTCCCCGATGAGGCTCAGTTAGAAGCAGAAGTGATGGTGTTGAACAAGGATGTCGGGTTCGTGAATAAAGGGCAACCAGTTGAGATTAAAGTGGACTCTTTCCCATATACCCGCTTTGGAACGATTCCCGGCGAAGTGTCTCATGTTTCCCGGGATGCCGTTGAGCATGAACAGATGGGGCTGGTATTTCCTGCCCGGGTAACCCTGTCGGAAAGTGCTATTCAGGTAGAGGGTGAACGGGTGGCATTACAGGCCGGTATGTCGGTGAATGTAGAAATTCGAACCGGTGATCGCCGGGTGATTGATTATCTTCTCAGCCCGCTGCAGGAGTACCAGTCTGAAGCACTGAGGGAGCGCTGATGAATACTATGACTGACTATTCTGATCTGTCAGTGAGTGAAGAGCATCAAATTACTAATAACAGCGTTGTCCTTGATGCTTTGGTGAGGGTTGCCGGTTCATTCGGGCAGGCCGTAGATGCCCGGCAGCTTGAACATCGTCTGGGAGCGAAGAATGATCAAATAACCGATATTGATCTTTGCCGTTGTGCCCGCTGGGCAGGTCTCAGGGCAAGAATGATTGAAACGGATGCCTCTCGACTGATCACTTTACCGCTTCCTGCCATGCTTGAAACATCAACGGGTTGGGTTGTATTAGAGGACGTTTCTGATCAGGACGTGTCCATCTTTCAGCCGAATTCCGGAAATAGCCGCCATTATTCAATTGATATTTTTACATTGCAGTGGACCGGCAAAGTACTATTGTTAGCAGAAGGCAGTGGTAAGGTATCGCAAGCACAGGGGTTTAGTTGGTTTCTGCCGTCTATCCGTAAACATATACGACAATTCAGAACGGTGCTTTTGGTGTCATTGATGATGCAGATGATTCCTCTGGTCACCCCCTTTCTTTTTCAGAATGTCATTGACCGGGTATTGGTCAGCCGCAGTCTTTCGAGTTTGCAGGTGCTTGGTTTTGCCTTGTTGATGCTGGCCATCTTTGAACCAGTATATGGATTTTTACGTTCTTGGGTGTATTCCAATCTGGCCAGTAAAGTCAACTCCGAGCTGACCAGTCGGTTGTACCAGCATTTGATGGCTTTACCCGTACATTTTTTTCAGAAGAACCCAACGGGTACGATTATTTCCCGCATCCGGGAGATGAATCAGGTGCGGCAGTTTCTGACAGGGTCAGCCCTGACGATGTTGCTGGATCTGGTGTTTGTTGTGCTGTTTCTGGGGGTTATGTTTTTTTACGCCTCAGAACTCACCTGGCTGGTGATTGGCTCTCTGGTGGTTTACTTCCTGTTCTGGCTGGCACTTGGCCCTGTTTTAAGAAACCGGGTAAAACGTGAGTATGAGCTAACGGCTGATAATACCGCATTTCTTTCTGAAACGGTGACCGGGATCGAAACCGTTAAAACCAGTGCCACAGAGCAGCGTTTCATTGGTCAATGGGAGCATAAACTCGCCACTCAGGTGCGTGCCGCATTAAATGCACAGATAACCGGGATATGGGCAGGGCAGGGGATCGGACTGGTTCAGAAAATAACGTCTGCTTTGGTGCTCTGGTGGGGGGTCACTCTGGTTATGGACGGTGCTCTGACGCCGGGTGGACTGGTTGCTTTTAACATGTTATCGGGTCATGTCACTCAGCCTATTTTGAGACTGGCTCAGATTTGGCAGGATTTTCAGCATACGCTGATTGCCTTGAAGCGAGTGGGTGACATTCTGAATGAGCCGGAAGAATCCAACAGTGCCGGTCTTGCATCTATCCCACAATTAAACGGCAGTGTTGAGTTCCGCAATGTCCGGTTCCGTTACGACGCTCAAAGCCATGAGGTTATCTCAAATCTTAATCTGACCATAAAAGCCGGTGAGTTTATTGGAATTACCGGTTCTTCTGGCTCGGGTAAATCCACAGCGGTGAAATTGTTACAGCGCTTGTATGTACCACAACATGGTCAGGTATTCATTGATGGTGTTGATCTGGCTGTGACAGATCCTGTCGAGCTTCGTCGCAAGATGAGCGTAGTCCCGCAGGAAAGTGTGCTGTTTTCAGGCTCAATCGCAGACAACATTAAACAGTGTCGCCCGGAAGCAACCGATCAGGAAGTTGTGCAGGCAGCCTGCCTGGCTGGAGCGGATGAGTTTATAGCGCAGCAACCCCAGGGTTATAACACCCCCGTTGGCGAGAAAGGCAGTTTACTGTCTGGAGGTCAAAGACAGCGCATCGCTCTGGCCCGGGCACTGATTACCAATCCTCGCATTTTGCTATTGGATGAAGCCACCAGTGCTCTGGACTATGAATCGGAAGCCGCGGTCATGGCAAATATGAGCTCTATTACTCAGGGGCGAACGGTTATCAGTATTGCTCATCGCCTGAACACCTTGCGTCATGCCGATCGTATTCTGGTAATGGAGCATGGGCAACTGGCAGAGCAAGGCTCTCATGAAGAACTGGTTGCAGCAGAGGGCATTTATTCAAAACTCTGGAAATTACAAGTCAATGGTTAGCGAATAGCAGGCTGTTGTCACCCCTCATTTCGTATTCCTGAAATGGATCATTACAAAAGGAGATGTTCGTTGGATACAACGATAAATAAAACGGTTACCTCGTCAGGTGTTGCGTCTTTTAATACAGAGGCACAAAGCGCACTCATGAAGCAATTGGGTGGCCTGCTAATTAACGCAGTGAAACAACCAGATGCTGTAGATGAACGTAGTATCTTTGATGCCGTGGGGAACTCTCTTTCAGAGTCAGGGACGGTTCAGGAATACATTGATGTCATAATGGCGTTAAAGAATGATGAGGAAATACAGCAGGCCCTGACTCAATTTCAGCAGGGGCTGGAAGGTATACGTGATATCAGTGAAACAGGCACAGCAGCACTAGCAGCCAATGGTGCTTCGGGGCCAACATTTGATGCTGGATTAAACGGTGATGTGCTTTTGGGTGATGATGAAGATTTAATTCGCTATAGCGATTATATCTCAGGGGCAGGCTCATCGATCGGAGGTTTCGTTCCCGGTATTCCCGGTACTGTCATTGGTCTTTCCAAAAACATCAATAGCCTTCGTCTTAGGGACGTCCTTCGGTTGGAAAAGAAACTGGGTAGGGATGTTAAAAGATGGGCTCGAGCCGTTGATGATAATTTGCGCACAGGCTATCAGGACCAATTGGGCGTTTGGCGACGTGACCGTAAGGCAGTTGTTATTGATGCTTCTGATTTAGGTTATGGTAAGCATGTAAAGGCAGATTTAAGCGCAAAAGATCGCGCTTTGCTTCAGGTTTTTGATACTGGTACAGAGCTTGACCAAGCAAGAGTGAAGGCAAAAGCAGCAGCCAAAACAGATAAGCTTCTTGGTAAAGTAGGCAAAGGGGTGAAAGTTGTTGGATCGGGATTCAGCATCGCTCAGGGCAGTGTCAGTGTGGCAGCTGGTCGTGAAAAGTTATCCGATGCCTATGAACGTTATGAAAAAGGTGAAATTTCGTTAGAGGAATACAATACCGTTGCTACCAAAGCCCGGCTGAGAATTGCCAGCGGTTCACTGGGTATTGGCAAGGGCGTGGTCAATATAGGTGAACTGATTGCCGTTAAAGTGGCTAAAAATATTGGCGAAGAAGCCAGTAAAAAAGCCAGCCGATTTGCCCCTGTTGTCGGCAATGTCATAGGCTTGGGCTTGGGAGCACTTTCTGTTACCAAAAATGCTATGGCTGCTGATGAAGCAAGACTCAGTGGCAATCATGGTCGTGCTGCGATGTTTGGAGTGATGGCTGCCTTGGACTCTGTCACTCTGGTACTGGATGCTGTTAGTCTGGCTCTTGATTTTATTCCGGGAATAGGCACCCTTGCGTCATTTGTCGTTGATCTTTTCAGCACTGTCATCGGTTTTTTCAGCGATTTGATTGGTTTTTTCACGGAGTTGGTTGACACTCGAACGCCAGAGGAAAAATTAAAAGCAGAGTTTGATAAATATATTTCGTCTGATCAATTTAAAAAGTATATAGACAAGGTTGCTGATAATTATAAGGAGCAGGGGTATGACATTCTTAGATACCACATTGATGCGGAGTCGGCCAATATCGAAGTCGATAGCGTAGAGAATTCGGAACAACTGCGTAAAAAAATTGAATCTCGTACCATTATTCGTGAACTGACGGAGAAAGCAAAACAAAATACCCAAAACCTTCGTTTGGCAATACTTGAAGATCGTTTTGGTGACAATAAGCTTAAAGCCGGCCCTGGCGATGACTTGATTCAGGTAGTTGATAAAAGTGTGGGGAATAAAATCCTACTTGGCCTTGCTGGTGACGATACACTGATCGCTGGGCAGGGCAACGATCTACTTGAAGGTGGCGAAGGTGATGATATTTTATTTGGTGGTGCAGGGAGTGATGCTCTTTATGGTGGGGCTGGAAATGACTTTATTAACGGAGGCATAGGAGACGATACCCTGTTCGGGGGAGATGGTGATGATGTACTTACGGTAGATCCCTATAGAGACTGGGAGGCTGATGGAGGTCCTGGTGTTAATACATTAGTAATTAATCCTGCATTTAGCAGAACGGATAGAGATATCAGGGGAGTAGTGCCCCAGCTAACCAGCCTGAATTCAGATCGTGGTGAAAAGAATGATATTCCACTGGGCTATAACTATATCAATCTAGATACCAATCAGACGCAATTTGGTTTAGATAAGCTTTTTGAATTTAATGTTGAGAAGCTGGAAGATATTTGGGTGAAAACAAATAACCTTATAGAACCCAACGGTCACCAAGGAATAAGCGATGCATTCTTACAATGGTCTAAAGTGATCGGAAGAACGTTTGCCAATGAGTCAGAACGCAGCCAAGCCATCCAGTCAGAGATCGAGCGTGCATACGGTGAGTCAAATCTTCTGGCTGGTGTTGATGCCATTGATGAGTTGAATGGTAAAACCCTCTGGTTTTTATCCAGAAATGCATCAGGTAGGACGCATTTTACTGATGGAGAGCATCTTTATTATGTGGGTTCTAACAATCACGACACTCTATTTAAAAGCAATAATACCATTTCAGGTTTTGCAAATTACATTGATAAAGATCTGAGTCAACATTATGAGCGGTTATCTGAAATTGACCCTCGATTTGTCAACTTGAATAACTATACGGGTGGAGAGTTTCTTGCGGAGAATACCCGAGCGGTCAAGGGGGTTTTCGATTCATCTTACTATCTGGAGTCCTGGTTGTACGGGGCTTTCAAAATAGTCACAGACATCAGAAACGTAACCAACATCAGTAGTAATCAGAGATTGACCCCTTATATTACAGGAGACGATCAGGATAATGTCATCAAAATAGGATATCGCGCAGGTCAAGGCCATGCATTTGGTGCCTATGGTGAAGGCTACGTAAGAAGCGGTGCTGGTAACGACACAATTATTCTGGAACAGAATAATGCCTCAAACAGCTTTAAACATTTTAATTTACCTGATGTGGATGGTGGTGAAGGTTTTGATACCGTTATTTTAACCACTAAGGCCGATGCTCAGGAGCGATACGGTTTGTCCGATGACTACAGGTTTAGATTAACAGACAAGAAAGGAGCGTCGGGATACAGTGCTGAAGGTTATCTGGTCAAAAATGTTGAATCTGTCATCCTGAGTGGTAATGGAGCTGGCGATGGAAAACCAGTGTTTCTTGATACCGATGTTGCTAACGCTGTAGCAATTACTGTTAATTCTTCACCAACCGTCAACGTAACGACCAGTGCCCAGAATGACACAGTACGAATTATCGATGCAGGCAAAGGTAGTACTTTTACCAACCGAGGTGGTGTCGATACTATCGAATTCAAATTTCAGCAGTTCGAGAATCTTCAAGTCGATCTGGATACGGGGCAAGTATCAGGAGCTTTTGACCTGACGCTATTCGGTTTTGATAATGCTAATGCAGGTTTTGCAAGCGATCAGCTGTTTGGTAACAGAAACAGTAACCTTCTTGTTGCTCGTTATTCAAACGATACGGCGCTTGGGCGGGAAGGTGACGATCACCTCGTCAGCCAGAGAGGTCAGCACACCTTGATAGGCGGTGAAGGTCGTGATACTTACACTGTTGGAGGTTTCCGGCAAGCAGATCGGCTGGCAATAACGGTAAGTAGAGATGGAAACCTGAACCTCAGTGCATCTGCATTCAACTCAGTATGGGATGGTGAACGTCTGGTTTCTCACGTACTCTCTGCGTATGAAAAAACACACGGCATGACCGTTGATCTGTCGAGCTTAAGAGTGGTTAATAGCCAAGGGCAAGATCTAACATCTAAAGGGGTAGTCAGTCTTGGTGAAAACACTACTATAGTGTTTGATCTGAACAAGGACTTTGCACATCTGGGCAGAAACAGAAAAGAAACCATTTTCATAGAATTTGAAACTACTGGTTCTCTGGCAATTATTGAAGAAGAGGACAGTGGAAATGCTCTGAGACTATTGGGCGTGAAGAGTATTGAAGAGTTATCGCTGGATTTTGATTCTGAGTTCAATCTTATTGTGAGAGGCAAGGGGAAAAATGCACTCTTCACTGACAAAACCTGGGGTAAGAAATTTAACAGCGGTCAGAGTAATCTGCTTGCTTTAGCTCAGGATTTTTCACAACGCTTTTCTCGCATCATGCTTCCCAATGCGGGAATCAGCCTTAGTCAGGTTCAGGTCTACGAGTGGCTTTCAACCTTGTTAAAACCCTATTATCTCTATGATGAGTCAACTCGCTACGTCTTAAGTGACAGTTCTATCAGGCAACCTGTAGGATTTAATCGTGACATGCTTCTCAATCATGATGAATCATGGACTGACAATACCTACGGTGGTGATGACTTTGTTATTGCTAATAAATATGGCAACGCTGTCAATGGATTAGATACAGGAGAAGGTAATGATACAATCATTGCCACTGTAGGTGTTCAGCGTGGTATCGGAAAAGAATCCTCAATTCTTCCAGGAGGAGGCAATGATACGGTTTTTATTGGTAACAAAGATAGAACGGTTAGTATTCTTTTTGATGACAGTTCAGATATCGATACTTTGGTGATTAAAAATTGGCCAATAGATCAGGTTGATATCGTTCAACAGAAAGAATCAATCCAGGTCAGAGTTGAAGGAGACGTACTTTCTAAATGGTATGGAAAGCCCGATGTTATTGCTTTTCAAGGGGCAGACCAAACCGTCATTGTCAATGATGTAGATGGTTTTCTGAAAGCCAGGCTCAATAATCAGGCCTATCAGCCACGGCATTTTCTGAATCAGAACGAACAGGCAGGTCTTCTGCTCTCTGACGTTTCTTCTGACCAGGTAGCTATCCAGTTGGCTCAGACGGAAAATGGAAAGCTCTCTCTTCGGTTTAAGAAGGGTTCAGAGACACTTTATGAAATGGCATCTGAGATGTCTCCAGTCAACAGTGGATATTCAATTAAAAATCTATCGCAGGTTCTGGCATTAAATACACCCGGAGGTATTCAGTTCGCTAATCAAACAATTGAATTTGAAGATCTGGATAACTGGTTTGAAGATATCTTCAATGAATCGTCACGTTCTAATGTGAACGATATTGTTAATAATCCTGCAAAACCTAAAGCATATGCTGAAGGTCTGCAAAACTCCCAGCACCTCAGTAGGATTAGTGAGGCAATGGCGGGTTTTGGAATTAATGATTCTGCTTATCTTAAAGAGAAAATCAGTGTTGATATGGTTCAAGCTTCACCTGTCTTAGCTCCAGCATATTAAAGGTGGTGAGTAAGACCTGCTCTGACAGATACTAAATTCAAAAGGTATCTGCCAGAGCAACTTCAACCTTAATTCAATAGCTGGACGCTTGAATTTCTCTCTTGACTACAGAAATCAAGACTCTGTCAGGTGTTCTTCAATCACCTTCTGAGTGAACAGGTAGAACGCCCTGTGGTTTTTTGAAAAATTTCAGTGCCCTCCGCTGCGTTGCACCATTTGCCAAGGGCTACAGCCATTGGCTGCATGATGTGCCTTGCTGAGAACGCTGAAGTTTTCCAGAAAATCCACATCAAACTGTTGAATTTAGGACCATCTTCGCTATGGGCGCTATTCTCAGTCAGGCTTCCGGAAGCGTATTTCTTAGTCATATATTGTGGGTTCACGAACGGTTGTGAGAATAAATAATTATTGTATTGTTTGATGTCATTTGATATTCCCGAATTTGACAAAAAGTAACGATTTTACGGCTAACTCGTACTTGATACCCAGTTGGATAAAATTTAATCTCTCGATTTGAATGAGCAGTCTTCTTTTTTGCATGATAGCGGGAAGCTTAGAGAGGCAGTAGACCTGACAGGATGCTTTTTACGGGAGCCTGTTCATTCTCTGAAGTACTTGTAGTCCTGCAAAAACTGCCTCCCGATGTTGTTGTCCCGTGTACAGGTACTCAGTATGCCCATTGATACTACTGCACTGGAAAAGCTCAATGATCAGGTGAAGCTTGATCCGTTAAATATTATAAAGTCTGGCACTGATACATGGACGCTCCGCCCGATTGGCAACGATGCGCCTGTTGCATTCACTGTGTCCGGCCCTGCCGCAAATTTTCTGCGAGGTGTGTTCGAGAAAATTGATTCCAGTCAGGACTTTTGGGCTGATTTCAGACAGCCTTCAAAAATGTTGCAAATAACCTTCTTGAAGACACAACGCTCTCATTGACCATTCAGGTTCCCAATCCGTTTAGTGATGACCCGATTTTAACAGCATTAAGAGCTTCAAATGCGGTACTTGCCGATGGAAGTGTTGCTGTCACCTCTGAGATTACCCTCAAAGACCTGTTAACAGGTAATATTTTAAATGGTATCAACATCTCGCAAAGTGAGGCGGTGAGTGAGCTTAATTTGGGGCCTCATGTTACCGCAGGTGTTGCTGCTACAGCGCAGATCGATAAAGTAGGTAAGGAAAGGGTCTTTCTGCCTGACGGTGCCAGTGTCGATCTGTCGTTAAATGTTGCCACCACGGCACTTGATGTTGTCGGCGACCGGATAATTACCGGTGTCGGCTTTGTGGTGGGCAAGCTTGGAGCCGGTATTACGGGCGTTCTGACAGCGGCATCGGGTCCGGGGGCTCCGTTTGCAGCCAATACAGTTGATCTTGTTATCAATGGCGCTTTTGCTGCTGGTGCCGCAGTGACTGTATTAGAAGTGGGTGTCACTACAAAAATTGCCGGTCTGTCCGTGAATTTTGATGGCGACGCTGAACTGGTTATTCCCGGCTTTCAAGCGATAGAATTTAATGCCGCCGACCTTGGACAGGGCTTGCGGGAAGTCGCCAATATTTATCTGACTCAGGCACCCAAAGTGGACTTTGGTCTGGAGCAGCCAGAAACCATCGATGAGTTATCCGCCCATCAACTGATTAAACTGGCCGTAGAGAAAGCGGATGATCTCGATCATAACAGCCGTCGCTTTGCTGCTATGGTGCTGGCGGGTAACCACGACGCGGCCTTTCCTGAACTCGGTGTTGCCAAGCCCTCTTACAGTGATGACCTGACTGAAGTCTCCCCTTATGTGGTCAATTCGCTGTTGTTTGCCATTAATGGCGGTAACCGTTTTGTGCGTGACCCTGAAACCGGCTTTGTCACCCCCAGTGACCCGGATAATACCGATGAAGTCGTGGTTTTTGATAAAGAATACAGCCGTCTGATTCCCATTAGCGGTGATTCATCGAACTACGGAGACCCGGCGCTGGACTTGCTCAACCGGGTGAAATATGCCGTGCAATGGGCGATGCAACTGGACGTTAAAAACGACATTCCTATTCCCGGCAGTTTGGTGATTACCAGCCATGATGACGCAGTACGTCTGATTGACTGGGCCGTAAAACGAACCCGCATGTATGAGATCGAAACCGGTGAAACCGCCGGTGATGATTCCCTGTCGGATGCCTTGTTAAAATCACTGGTTAACGAAGCCAATGTTAACTACGGTAATCCAACTCTGGAGCGGTTGAATGCTGAAAGTGGTTACAGTGATACCGCTGCTACAAAGCAATTGCGTGACCGCTTGCTGGAATACCAAAATAATCCGCAGGAACGACCCAGGAATTTTAATTTTCTTAAATCTGATTATGTCTGGAATCAAAATTCACTGCAGCAATTCAGTTTTTCCAATCATGGCAGTATTTTCTCAGAAAATTATGACGGGACTCTCATTGCGGCGGGTAATGGCTACCTCTTTACGAAAGGCGATTTTGGTTTAAAACGGGTGAAAGAGCCCACCGCCGCTGAACGCAAAGCCGCTACCAAGCTGACCATTCAGAATCTGCGTGAACAACTGGATAATGCCCAATCCATCGCCGTGGTGTCGAATGATTCATTTGGTCTGTTGATGTCGCAAATTATCTCGCCCATTCTGGAAGCCTCTGATTTAGGTTTAGAGCTTTCAACCGGTGGCGAGATTACTGCCATTCTGGATGGTTTGGGCAAAACAGTGGCCGATATCGGTACGCTGATCAACAACGGTAACGTGGCGCTCTGGGGAGCAGTACTGACGGAGATTTCCAATACTGCCAAAACAGCACAGCAGAAAGAGTCGTTAGCCACCACCGGGGCATCATTAAGAACCTTATCCTCAGTCATCAGTGCTGTTAATGCAGGCTCAGGTGGTAGTCGCGAAACAGAGTTAGTAGCGCTGACGATCGGTGGTGCAGGGCAGATTCTGGGAGCCATCAGTCAGGATGCCAATAACAGAGCACCGACCTTTGGTCCGAACAAAACCACACGAGTGAGCGCATCGGTTGCTGCCGATATTATTCGCTTTGCCGGCAATGGTAATCGCGATCTTAATAATGTCGCCAATGTATTAACCCAGGGTTTCGATAGCTGGAGTCAGTTTGCCTTTGCGAATGCCGTCAAGGGCATTAATGCCGATTTGCACCGGTCATTAACCGCTGCCGGTACCGCATCGGTTGCATCAGTGGCAGGTAACTTTCTGGATTTGATTTTGCCGGGGAAAGCCGGTGAACTGGCTAATGCTGCCGGTTCCGTCACCAGTACAGCGATTCAATTGGTGAACAATCAAATTACTCCGGCACTGGGTTACTCGCAAATTGTCTCTGTTGCACTCAATGCTTTTGGTGTGACGTTGCCACCAGAGGTGAATTTTGCCCAGAGTGCCGCCTTAACGGCGCTGGCATCAAACCCATTAGGCTGGGGGGTATTTCTGGGTGGCGTTATGTTGCGTGTATTCCAGATGGGTAACTTTTATAAAACAACACATCTGGCATCAGACATTGATGCGGATGCGGATGGGTTTGCGGATGACAGTGCTTCCATTAGGAGTCAATTCCGTCGAGGTTTCTTTGGTGGGGTGACGCATAAAAACGACCGTATTATCTACGACGTTAATTCTCTGAACTTAGATTTGGTTACTGACGTTGTTATAAGAGGCAGGTATTTAACCCGGACTGCCGGACCACGAAATCAGCGCAGAAAAATCCAGGAGCTGCACAATGTTTCGATGGCTGTAAAGTTCAATGGTATCAACCCTGGCGTCGGGTCCCACAACAACACATTCATCTTGGAAAGGTTCAATGGGCTATACAAAGCACGAGACTTTCAACGTCTGTATCCACAGCTTGCTGAACAGTTAAAAGCAACCAATCCGGAGTATCATGATAGAGAATATGATGAGATTCAACGCAGCTTGACAGTGCCTGTTGATTCAGGAGGTATGAGAAGCTGGGTTGAGCAACACGCGGATCAGATAAACATTCGGGCCGCCGGCCATAGAAATGATCCTAACCTCTACCAATACATCGATATGAATGGAGACGGAACGCCCGATCTTATTCGTATCGGTCTGCAGAATGTCCTGCAACAAGCCAATGGCGATGGCAAAATCGAAGTGACGCTGCTCGATGCTGATCGTAATCCGATAGGGATAAGCTATCAGGTTGGGATTAATGAATTCGCCAAAGCCGAAGCCATTGGTAAATACAGCGATATATTGTTCCGTCTCGAAGCGGTTCGCTCTGATATTAGCGGGTCCAATTTGACCGATCTCTATAACCAGGTCGAGCAAAAAGGATGGTTGGACGATATTGCCACTATTTTCACCCAGCGCAGCGCAATGACGCAGTTGTTATATGGAGCCGGTAGTGCGTTAACGGAAGATCAGTTGTTGACCATGACCAATATCGCCAATACGCTGAACCCTGTTATTGAGAAGCTTAAGCTCGATTTTGACGCCGTCATCATCTCCTATGCCGGTGAAATAATTGGTACCGCTGGTAGAGACTACATCACCGGCAAAAATGGTACCAATGACATTATCGAATCCTATGCTGGCGATGATGTTATCTATGGCTACGGTGGTAATGACACTTTGCTTGGCCACTCTCAGAACGATACTCTGTACGGTGGTGATGGCAATGACCGGTTGCTCGGTGGAGCTGATAATGACCGGCTATATGGTGACCAGGGTAACGATGAATTACATGGTGAAACCGGTAATGATCGCCTTGAAGGTGGCAGTGGTGTTGACATCTTGGTAGGTGGCGATGGCAGTGATCAGCTTCTTGGCGGTTCAGGTGACGACAGCCTATATGGAGGCGATGACCACGATGCTCTGTTCGGTGAAACCGGCAAGGATCGATTGTCTGGTGGTGCTGGTGATGACACTCTCGATGGCGGTGCTGATGACGACATTCTTGACGGAGATGCCGGAGAAGACAACCTAAAAGGCGGCTCCGGTGTCGATGCCTTGCGTGGTGGAGATGGCAACGACTCGCTGGAGGGCGGTGCCGATAGCGATAGTTTGCTAGGTGGTTCAGGCAATGACTTCCTGTCCGGTGATGCCGGTAATGATACTTTGAAGGGTGGAACGGGTGATGACATCCTCAATGGTGGTGATCAGAACGACACGCTGTATGGTGAAGGTGGTACAGACGTTCTCTTAGGTGGCACCGGTAATGACTATCTTCACGGTCAGAATGGCAACGACTCGCTGAGTGGTGAAAGCGGTCACGACGAGCTCTATGGCGGTGCAGGTAAAGATAGCCTCCATGGTGGTGCGGATAGCGATCAGCTCTATGGCGAGGCGGGTGATGACCACCTTCAGGGAGGCCAGGGTGATGATTCCCTCTACGGTGGTATCGATAATGATGAGTTATACGGCGACACAGGTAACGACCGACTGATTGGCGGTGCAGGCAACGATCAGCTAAACGGCGGAGCCGGTAATGATTCCCTGCAAGGTGACAGTGGTGCAGATATATTAGCCGGCGGTGCGGGTAATGACACCCTTGATGGCGGTGATCATAACGATACGCTGTCTGGTGAAGCCGGCGCAGACAGGCTATCAGGCGGAACGGGTAACGATCAGCTGAGCGGTGGAGCCGGTAATGATTCCCTGCAAGGTGGCAGTGGCGCAGATATATTAGCCGGCGGTACCGGTAATGACACCCTTGATGGGGGTGATCATAACGATACGCTGTCTGGTGGCTCTGGTGATGACATTTTGCAGGGCGGTAATGGCAACGATGTTTTAGATGGCGAGTCTGGTAACGACCAACTGTACGGCGGGGCAGGAAACGATACTTATACTGTGCGACGTGATGGCGGCGCCAATCAAGTTTTTGATACCGACGGTGATGACGACGTACTGAACTTTGAGGGTGTGATAGAGAGTGAGCTGGTGGTGTATGAGCTAGGAGGTCTTTTATACATCAAGCAGGTCAGTCTGGATTCGCCAACGGTTGTTGCACAGAATCATGGTGTTGTCATCAGAAATGTCAGCGACATTGAGAGAGTGAATATTAATGACAGTGCCTATACCTCTGCTCATCTGATTGCTCAGGCGCAAGCCACTGCAGCGTTGACCGGGCTTAGCGGTTATGCCATTCACCATATGACCGCCTCTCAGGTGTATAGCCGGTTACAGGCATTAAAAGTGCCGACCCTGTTAAGTCAGATCACGATAAAGGGCACAGAAGGTACTGAGACCATCTCAGGCACAGGACTGAAAGATATTGTTTATGCAGGCGATGGTCACGACCGGATTTATGCCTATGACGGTGATGATATCGTTAATGGTGGTGATGGTAATGATGCGTTATTTGGTTATACCGGAAACGATATTTTGCGTGGTGGAACTGGTGATGACTACTTTGATGGCGGCTATGGTAATGATGTCATTTATGGTGGCTCAGGTAATGATGACCTGAATGGGTTTGTGGGTAGCGACCAACTTTATGGCGGCTCAGGAGACGATACCTACATCTATTCAAAAGCCTATGGTCAGCACGTCATCACAGAAGAATCCGGTACCGATACCCTCAAGCTGATTGATATAAAACCTCAGGATATTTTAATCACAAGAACAGCAAGCGATCACTTGGTGCTCACCGTTTTGAACAGCCAGGCACAGGGTGATATTAACAGTCAGGGCTCTGTCACGATCACCAGCTCCGGCTCTGTTGAGAAGTTTGAGATTGATGGCAAAACCTTTACCAATGATCAACTTCAGCACGTTGCTCTGGAGACCGGCAGGTTCCTGGCTTCGAATGCAGAGAATATTGGTTTGATGTCTGCTCAGTCGGTTTACCAGCGTATGCAGGCGACTAATGCACCTAACCTAAGCTTGTTTATTGGGGGAACATCTGCTCAGTCGGTTTACCAGCGCATGCAGGCGATCAATACGCCTGATCTGGGACGTTTTATTCCGGGAGCGGATGCTAGTGATACCCTACAGGGGGCCGGGCAAGGAGATGTCATCGATGGGGGGATCGGTCATGATCGGATTTATGCCAACAGTGGTGATGATATCGTTAACGGCGGCGATGGTAATGATGCATTATTTGGTCATGCCGGTAACGATATTTTGCTAGGTGGAGCCGGTAATGATCACTTTATCGGTGGTTATGGTAATGATGTCATTTATGGCGGCTCAGGTAATGATGATCTGAATGGGTTCGCGGGCAGCGACCAGCTTTATGGTGGTTCAGGAGACGATACCTATATCTATGGAAAAGGCTATGGGCAGCATGTCATCACAGAAGAATCCGGTGCCGATACCCTCAAATTGGTTGATATAAACCCTGAAAATGTTTTAGTCACTAAAACATCCGGTAATCAGTTAGTCCTGACGATTCTGGATAGTAATGCGTCTGGTGATGTGAAGAGCCAGGGCTCTGTCACGATCAGCAGTTCGGAATCTGTCGAGAAGTTTGAGATTGGTGGCAAGACCTTTACCAACAGTCAGCTTCAGCAAGCTGCTCTGGAAACCAATAGGTTCTTTGTTTCGAATGCTGAGAATATAGGTTTGATGTCTGTTCAGTCAGTTTACCAGCGTATGCAAGAAACCAATGCGCCAAACCTGGGAAGGTTTGTTGTGGGAACAGATGCTGGCGAGACCATACAAGGTTCCGGACGGAAAGATGTCATCGATGGTGGTGCCGGTCATGATCGGATTTATGCCAACAGCGGTGACGATATCGTTGATGGTGGCGATGGTCATGATGCGTTATTTGGTCATGCCGGTGACGATATCTTGCGAGGTGGAGCAGGGAATGATCACTTTATCGGTGGCTATGGTAATGATGTCATTTATGGTGGCTCAGGTAATGATGACCTGAATGGGTTTGTGGGTAGCGACCAGCTTTATGGCGGCTCAGGAGATGATACCTACATCTACTCGAAAGGCTATGGGCAACATGTCATCACAGAAGAGTCCGGTACCGATACGCTCAAGCTGGTTGATATAAACCCTGAAGATATTTTAGTCACTAAAACATCCCGTAATCAGTTAGTCCTGACGATTCTGGATAGTGATGCGTCTGGTGATATCAAGAGCCAAGGCTCTATTACGATCAACAACTCAACCTCTGTCGAGAAATTTGAGATTAGTGACAAGACCTTTACCAATAGTCAGCTGCAACAGGTTGCGAGTGACATTAATACGTTCTTTGCTTCGAATGCACAAGGTATCGGACAGATGTCTGCTCAGTCGGTCTACCAGCGTATGCAGGAAACCAATGCACCTAATCTTGGTATGTTTGTTACAGGAACCAATGAGACTGAAACATTACTCACGTCTGCTAGAAAAGATGTGATCAATGCAGGCGATGGTAACGACCGAATTTATTCCTATGGTGGTGATGATATCGTATATGGTGAAGGCGGTCATGATGCATTGCTAGGTGGCTATGGCAACGACTTTCTGCACGGTAGCTCTGGCAACGATTACTTTGATGGCGGCTATGGTAACGATGTGCTGTATGGAGGTACAGGCGAGGACAAACTGAATGGTCATGCCGGGCATGACCAACTGTTCGCAGAGTCTGGTAATGATGTACTGAATGGTTTTTGGGGTAATGACTGGCTTTATGGTGGCTCAGGTAATGATACTTACCTGTACAGTAAAGGTGATGGTAAAGACATTATCTCTGACTCTTCCGGTACCGATACCCTCAAACTGACGGACATAAATCCTGAAGATATTCTGGTCACCAAAAAGTCTGATGACAGTCTGGTATTAACAGTGCTAGACAGCCAGGCATCTGGCGATGTAAACAGTCAGGGCTCTGTGACGATCAATCATAGTTTAACCGCGATTGAGCACTTCGAGATTGGTGGCAAGCACTTCAGTAACCGTCAGCTACAGCAACTGGTTCAGGCAACCGCTTCATTTCTGGGAGCTAATGAACACGACATAGGTCTTATGTCTGCTGAAACGGTTTATGAGAAAATGCATGGCGGTAATGCTCCGCATTTGACCAAGTCTTAACTCTGTCGTTTAATCCCACCAATAATGCCTGGTCTGTTGATCAGGCATTATTACAAAATAATCTTATCTTCATTACGCTGCTTTTTAATTGTAAACCCGGTGTGTGACTTTTAACTTTAATATGGCTATCCATGCCCATGGATCCCGTACAGTCCCTGTACGGGATGATAGCAGAGTGAGCACAAACCCTCTACGAGCCGTCATGCTGTACAGGGACTGTACAGAACCCACAAGCCATGGATCGGCAACCAACAAGATAAAAGTCACATGACGTTTGTAAGGAAGTATATACGCGAAGGGGTGCTGACAGAGATGATGTTCACCTGATCGATGGTTTCCCCATTGACGTTTGTCAAACTGATTATGCGGGTCAGACGCAGAATCGAAACTATCACTGGGCAGTTGGCACATTATTTCGATATTGAGCACAGTGACTACCGTAACATGTGGCTTATGACGGCAAGAGTGGCTCGCAAGTTGCTGGCCTATAACGTAGTTCTATTCCTGAATGTGCAGGCTGGAAGGCCTGCTATTCAGTTTGAGAATTAGTTAAAAGTCGATCTTGGCGAAATGTTGGGAGTCTTAAAAATTAAGGCGATGCTTTTTCAGCCGCTCTCTTGCAGGCAGCGCGCTCATACATTGTACTGCGGTAATCCTGATATTCCTGAGGTACTTCAAATTCAAAGCGCATCGCCCAGTTGATGGTTTGCGCCAGTAGAATGTCTGCGCCGGTAAAGTGGCCGCCAATGACAAACTGCTTCTCTTTCATGTAATTGTCCAGCGCTTTGAGAGAGCGTTTAAACTCCCATTGCGCTGTAGCAAAGATTGCAGGAACCCGTTGCGCTTCGGGCAATACAAATTTATGTTTACCTGTTGTCCAGAGTGGTTGCTCCAGATCGGAGAGAACAAAAAAGCAGAACTCGTCGTATTTTGCCTTGAGTTTGGTATCGGTCGGAATCAACGACTTTTCGGGTACCAGGCTGGTAATGTAATTAATGATGGCGGCGCTTTCGGTTAATACCAGATCGTCGTCAACCAGGGTTGGCACCTTTCCCTGAACGTTATTAGCCAGATAGTCCCTATGGCGGGAGCCGCCCTCAACAGGCTGACCAATTTGGGTGTGGATGTATTCAAACTCAAGGCCAGATTCTTCCAGGGCCCATAGCCCCCGAAATGATCTTGATTGACCATTACCGTATAAACGTATCACTTTAGTAGCTCCTTATTAGTCGTTTTTTTGATCAGCGACGCCGATACTTCCTTCATACCAGCGTCGTGTATTTAACCCTATTGTATAAACCCTGGTTTTCTACGCGTCGTATAGAAAACCATTCAGGCTGATCAAGTCAAGAGTAAACGACTTTAGCCTCCTGACGTTTGGCGTGCAAAACAGGCTCAGTGTAACCACTGGGCTGTTCACAGCCCTTGAAGACCAGATCACAAGCCGCTTTAAAGGCGACGCTGGAATCAAAATCAGGTGCCATCTTGCGATACGCGGGATCGCCCGCATTCTGAACATCGACGACAGATGCCATGCGTTTCAGGGTTTCCATAACCTGATCATCAGTGCAAATGCCATGATGCAACCAGTTCGCCAGGTGCTGGCTTGAGATTCGCAGTGTGGCGCGATCTTCCATCAGGCCAACATTGTTAATGTCCGGTACTTTGGAGCAGCCAACACCCTGTTCCACCCAGCGAACTACGTAGCCGAGAATGCCCTGAGCGTTGTTATCCAGCTCAGCCTGAATATCCTGCGGGCTCAGGTCGTAGTCAGTCATGATCGGTGGTGTCAGCAATGTATCAAGGCTGCCTCGCTCCCTGCTGATTAACGCCTGCTGCTGCTCTTTTACATTGACGGCATGATAATGGGTAGCGTGCAAGGTTGCGGCAGTGGGTGAAGGAACCCAGGCGCAACTGGCACCAGCCAGTGGATGCCCCTGTTTGGTATTCATCATTTCCAGCATTTCATCGGGTTTGGGCCACATGCCTTTACCGATCTGAGCTTTGCCTTGAAGCCCGCATTCAAGACCGATATCTACATTGCGATCTTCATAGGACTGAATCCAGCCTTGCGCTTTGATAGCTTCTTTTGGCAGAACAGCGCCACCTTCCATGCAGGTGTGAATTTCATCTCCGGTACGATCGAGGAAGCCGGTATTAATAAACACCAGTCGTTCTTTTACGGCACGAATACACTCTTTCAGGTTGACGGATGTACGACGTTCTTCATCCATTACGCCGACTTTCAGGGTAAAGCGAGGCAGGTTGAGAATCTCTTCTACCCGACCAAAGAGTTTGTTGGTAAATGCTGCTTCTTCCGGACCATGCATTTTGGGTTTTACAATATAGATACTGCCGGTGCGGCTGTTCTTTTGGATACCATTGCCTTTTAAATCGTGAATGGCACAGAGTGAAGTGACGGCTGCATCAAGGAAGCCTTCAGGGATCTCCTGACCATTCTGGTCGAGAATCGCAGGGGTAGTCATCAGATGACCTACGTTACGAACCAATAGAAGGCTGCGACCGTGCAAACTTAACGGAGAGCCATCGGGGGCATTATAAATCCGGTCGCTGTTCATACGACGGGTGATGGTTTTACTTCCTTTCTGAAAGGTTTCTTCCAGCGTGCCTTTCATCAGACCAAGCCAGTTACGGTAGACCAGCGTTTTATCGTCAGCATCCACCGCAGCAACGGAATCTTCACAGTCAAGGATGGTACTGATAGCCGATTCAACAACGATATCTTTCACACCGGAAGCCGCGGTTTTGCCCACCGGATGTTCCCGGTCAATCTGAACCTCTGCGTGAAGATCGTTGTGTTTGAAAAGCAGGCTCAGTGTCGAGCCTTCATCTCGGTAGCCCACCAGTTGTTTACTGTCAGCCAAAGAAGTACGGGTCTTGTCTGCCAGCAGAATGTTGAGTTGTTTTTCGCTTTCTGTGGATACTAGCTGATAGTCGATCGCATCGACGTGAGAGCCGTTGGCAAGCGGTGCTATCTGATCGAGAAATTCAGCGGCTCTGGCGATTACTCTGGCTCCGCGCTGAGGATTATAAGCACCGGATTTCTCGCAACCATCGTCTTCGGAGATAACGTCAGTGCCGTAGAGTGCATCATACAGACTGCCCCAACGAGCATTGGCAGCATTCAATGCGAAGCGGGCGTTATTGACAGGTACGACCAGTTGAGGGCCAGCAATATGGGCGATTTCATCATCCACATTGTCGGTAGTTATCTGGAAATCACCACCTTCAGGCACCAGATAACCAATATCAGACAAAAACGCTTTATACGCTGAAATGTCCAGCGACGGACCTTTATGAGATTTATGCCATTCATCCATTTGCACTTGAATATCGTCACGACGACTCAAGAGCTGGCGGTTTTCGGGGGTAAGCTCGTTAACCATGTCGGCAAAACCCTGCCAGAAATGCTCCTGATCAACGCCGGTGCCCGGAATAATCTCATTGTTAACCAGATCGTACAGTGAAGCAGCGATCTGCAACCCGTTTTTTTGAATGCTCTCTGTCATGATGTTGTTCCTGTCATGATATTGTTCCTGATGCCTGTGTTGCTTATGTATAGTTACCGGAGGCTAGCCTACTGTCCAGTGATTAGGGTGCTGGTAGGACCAGTTTTTTTTCGTTAAATTATGGTTGATTTTGATTGGTAGCCGACAGTATCGGTCTATTTTTAGCCTATTCTCAGACAATAAATAACAACAACACTGTCAGGAGCTGACTGGTCCTACCAGTTAGATATCACAGCATGAATTCAGAGATGAGTGACTTACCGATCTCTCAGGTGATCGCTAACCGGATTGAACAGCATATCCTGGATGGCGAATTGGCACCGTCGCAGAAGATGGCATCTGAAAGACAGTTGTCTGCTAAATACGGTGTTTCCAGATCCATTGTTCGTGAAGCTCTTCGTGATTTGCAGGGGCGAGGGTTGATTGAAACTCGTCAGGGGCAGGGATCATTTGTTGCCGATATGGTACCTGAAGTGAATAGCAGTAGTGCCCTGCTGAAATCATTAATGGGGCACAAAAGTACGCTGTTTGATGTGTACGAAGTACGTGAGCAACTCGAAGGACAAGCAGCTCGTCTTGCTGCGCAGCGAGGAACTCAACGCGATTTCCATAAAATTACGCAAGCCTTTCAGGCGATGGAAGCGCTTCATGATTCTGATGATCCACACTGGGATCATGCTTTTCACTGGGCGATTACTGAAGCTTCTCATAATGCGGTGCTTATTCATGTTCTTAAAAGTCTTGATCAGCTGATGTATCACTCGGTAGAACTTTGTGTAAGCAAGTTGCGCAGTAATAGGAGTACCGGACAGCAGATCGATAAACATCATCGTCAGATTTACCATGCAGTGATTAACCGACAGGCTCAGTGGGCGCAGAAGGCCGCTGCTGCTCATGTGCGCTACGCCTGTGAGCAAATTCGGGAAACGCTTCAAAATGCCTAAAAATAATTTCCCGATTTAATTTTCTTTAATGTCATCTTCGCGAAGACGGAGTCTATTGTTCGTGGTGGATTCTCACCTTCCTGGGAACGACGAATTCTGAGGATGTTATTTTCAGACGGCCTTTAAGCCTTGAAATACCACTGATTTATTCTATTTTCCAAATGAAAATACTTTTACTCATAGGTTAATGCATGAAAATCAATGAGAAAGCCAGTGAAAGTCAGCACATTTTTATATTGTTTTTTTACGCTTTTGTTTATCTGCTCTCCAGTGTGGTGCAGGCTGGTGATTTGGCTTTTAAGGCGTGTCAGAGCAAGATTGCAAACCCCGTTTATACCGATTGTAAGACAATTAATGATTCACAGGTCAGGTTCGCCTGCGAAGAGTTTGACCGTAAACAAAGCGAAGAGCTGAATCTTGATAAGTTAACCCACCTGAAAACCAGAATTACTCAAAGTCAAAAGCAGTTTCACCGATTTCAACGAGTTACTCAGCCTGCCGACCTTCCGGATATCATCGGTCATCTTGACGGGAATACCGCATTAATATTAGATCCTGCTTGTGGTGAATACCGCCTTCCGTTTGGTAGCGGTAATGAGGCTCCCAGTCATGCATTGATCGGTGTAATCAGAAAACTCAATAATAACTCATCCGGACAATCCTCTTTTGAGCCTATCGATCAGGAGGCTGATGATGGTTTTACGGATGCAGTCTTGCCCGTTATAAGGCTTAGCTCTGAATTTTCATCGGATAATGCGCTGTATAGCCCTCAACTCAATGATGCATTCAGATGCCAGATTATCAGTAATGTTCGCTTTCTTGTTGATAGCCGTGTTGATGGTCAGATGAAACCAGAGTCAGTGTTGGATTACCCAACGGTGAGATATCTGGTCCTGGATGGCGTATCTATCGAGCGGGGACAAGCGGAGACCCGCTTTGCTCATGCGATTAAACTTAACCTGTCTTCGGGGGCATCACAGGCTTCAATCATTAACTCCCGTTTTGATAAGAGCTTGGTTACTGATGCATTGGTGTCAGCGGTACAGAGTGACACGCGTGAGTCATCCTGTTCACAAGCGCTAAAGTTTGCAGGGAATATTATCGAAGGCATCTCAGATGCATCTTCACTGATCGCAAAGGATATTTACCAACTGAAGATCAGCGGCAATAAAGAATTTACCCCTTCTCAGTCAGCCCCCTTCAAAATCAACCTCTCGAAGAATTTATCCTGTAAACATCTTGAAGGTGATAACAACCGGTTTCTATCTCAGCACTTGCCTGAGGTCGATGTCGCCGGATCGGTGGTTGATGCGTTGAGTTACTTTCCCCGGGAATTCTTATTGAAGGAAACCGGTAAAGGGGATGAGAATAACTTTTTTCCCAAAGCGCCTCATATCGATGATGACTATCTCGACATTCAAGATTCCGGTTCTTCTGGCGTCACTGCAGGTTTAGTCATAGCAGAATCTGAACAAGCAAGAGGTCAGCCTGAATCTAAGAGCCTATTTGCAGCCAATACAAAACTGCAAGCTATCCATACTTCACCTGACTCCCTACAACACTCCGATAGAGCCACTGGCTCAGTAACAACCTCCCAAACCTTGTTTTATCCTTTGGATAATGAAGCCTCCGGGGTGTCAGGCGTTAACCTGATGATGGATGATACTCTAAATAATATTTCCGTAAACACCAGAGCTAAAGCGTTACCAAGGCACGATATTGAAGTGAATGAAGAATGGTATCGTTTGCGTTTGGGAGGGGCTGCAGCATTAAGCGGATTATTACTGTTTACTGTTGGCATTTGCATAGGTGCTATTTATTACGATTATATTGATTTCTCTGTGATAACTAAGAGATTTAGCTGGATGAGAAATACGAGATACGAAGAAGGTGTGAATAGAATTGTTTATAAATTGCCCGATCAACGCGCTGAAACAATCACTGTTTTTGACCATAAGTAGCGCTGGCCATATGCAATCGAAGACTTCGGATTATTGGTCTGATATTGTGCAAGGTACAGCGAAGGAAGCAGAGCAAGCTATGTGACCAGAGCGGTAACGCAGCACGACAGCAGGGATGCAGGAGCATTTGCCGACAAAAATAGAGCCATAAGTCCCATTTGTTGGTAACCCTTCAGGTTACCGGCCTTGTTTTTTTATCGACATTATCTTTTGTGGCAGTCTCGAAGGTGGGTATTCACGGTTTGTGGTGGATTCCCGCCTGACGAGTTCCGAAAACATTATTTTCAGACAGTTCTTTAACGTCGATAAGGCGACCCCTTAACCCATCAAGGCTTTACTGGCAGCTATTTACTTTCACTCTTTTACGATGAAATAAAAGCATTCTTTGTCACTCAAACTATACTCTGATACGTCATTTTTTTGATTCTGGTCAGAATCCAGAGGGAAGTAATGAATAAAAAAAACCTGCTCTTTCTTTCGCTACAGCTCAGTCTCGTTTTCCTCTCTGTCGGTGCAGTGGCAGATGAGATGACAAAAGCGGGAATCTTTCAGTCCTCAGCACTCCTGTTAGCATTTTTTTACGGGCCTCCGGAATTACACGACAAAGTACCTCGATCCCATGGAGGATGTTGTTCCAAACAATCTTCAGCAGGTATTTATTCAGAGTATTTATCGGGCTCTCCTTCTACTCAGGATGAACTTTTTCAACCACCGGGAGAAAGAGAAAATAATAGAGATGATGGATACGACGATGGGGATGGCAATAACAGGAGAAGAAATGGCGATGCTGGTTATTTTTCTGACCCTGAAGAAATTGAAGAACTTCTCATAAAGTTGAGAGAGGCTCTCGTTCGCTATCAAAACAGTTCAGAAGAGATACAAGCAGCCATCCGGAAAGAACTTGTTCAGGTATTTCCACGAATCGCAGACAGAATTCCTTCCTTAATTGCATATCAGGGTTTTCCTATCCTTTACTATCTAGACTTTCATCCTGTGTCACTATGGGAAAATATGATGGTAAGACTCTTGGCGCAAGATACTGATCTCAAAGGCTTCGTTATGGTATTTCACGAAGAAGGAGTGACGCGATTTATTAATGTTATTGATCGCCATGCTTTAATGGAGGATACAGCGTTAAAAAAAGCCACAGGGTTAAAGAGAAAGAGGTTTAATAAGCTGGATCAATCTTGTTCAGAACCTGCCGGTGATGAATGTCATGCAGCGCCAGGTAATCTGTTGCCAGTGAATAGTCTGTCTGACCATTTTAGAGAGAATGAAGATCGCAACCCCGATTCATCAGAAGGCATTACTTTTTTTGCAGGTGCGCACTCCAATTCATCGCCTGACCTTACTCCTATTTCAGATGATCAGCCGTCGACGTCTACATCAACCAAGCGGGCAGGTGGTGACCGTAACAGGCCGAAGTCAATGTCAGATAGCTTAGGAGAAATTTACGACACAGCGCGTAGTCAATATCTAGATGTTCTGAACAAAATGTTTGCGGCTGATGCGAAGACGTTTGAACAGAATGTGCCTATTAGACATGTGAAGACAAGAAAATCGTTATTCCGAGGAAAAGGTTCAACCATTTATGACCAAGATAACAAGAACTCAAGTGAGCCAGCTCCAGACCCATACTGGGAAGAAAGTTTCTGAGTATTTTTTGCCTGATTCATCTTAACCTCGCAGAGAGGTTATTCATGAATTTCACCTTCCGTTACTGCAGTCAGGAAAAAGCGTGTTGCCAAAGATCATCAAATACATGGTGGGGATTGCATCAGAACATGCAGTAGGGAATCGACCAGGCTGGCATGATATGGCAAGCGTTTTCCGGACAATTTTTTACGCTGCCTCAGCACGTTGCTTTTCACCCTTGTTTTCTGATCGAGAATAATTAAATCTTTTTTATCAATTTTGGAATAAAAGATACTGCCTGATAAGAAGGCTTACCAGGCAGTATCTGGCAATCAATGATAATTACACAATTAAGTTACCCGATGTGTGACTTTTATTTCGTAGGTTGCCAATCCATGGCTTATGGGTTCTGTACACTCCCTGTACAGAATGACAGCTAGTAGAGGTTTTTTGCACTCTGCTGTCATCCCGTACAGGGACTGTACGGGATCCACGTGGCATGGATAGCCATGTTGAAATTAAAAGTCATACATCGGGTTTAAGTTGGAAAATAGCTGGCAAGTAAGCTTTGAAATGATGCCTGTTAAATCGGAAAATAATAAAATCCCTAAAAAACAAGGATTTAAAGCGTAAGATTTGATATGTGTGAAGCACAGGCTGTATATTGCACTATCGAATATCTTCACTCAGTAGTTTCAAAATTTCGCCCTGTTTCTTTATCTGCTGCTCCTTGTGAGCAAGATCTTCTTTCAACTGACTGACTTGCTGGTGCAAATCTTTAGGGGGCGTTAACAACTAACCGTCCGACCAGTTGATCGCACAGGCACTCAGGCAAGGCGAACGACGCAGGGCATGGTGGTTCCATGTTCAAGTCGTTCAACGCCGCATGAGTGCTTGTGTGATCAACCCGAAGGGCCGCCTATAGTTTGCGTCATGCTGCGTTGCTCACTGCTTATGTGGAATAACCACACCGCGCAGCTCGCTCCTTGCCTGACGAAAACTATAGGCGGCTGGTCGGACAGTTAGTTGTTAACGCCCCCTAGTACAGTATTCAGTCATGGCACTTTATTCTGTGGCATATCCCATAGAACCTGCACTTTAATTCAAGATAGAATGCTAAACAGTCGTCTTATAATCACCTGTATCACTGGACCGGGCATGCTTTTGTGAGCAGGGAATGTGCAGGAAGCTGTTATGCAGGAATCTCTGAAAAGTCAGAACTTTGAAATGCTTCGCTCCAAATGGCCAGAGCTGGCTAATCTTGGTGCTCTGGCTGAACAGTATGTTCACACCGATACAGAAAGCAGTCTGGTAAAGCTCCGCAATTTTCTTGAGCTGACCGTTCGCTGGCTCTATCGCACAGAACGACTGCAACAGGGTTATCGGTCCAGCATTCACGACCTGATCAGGGACGACACGTTCCAAAGCATCATGCCCAGACCCATCACCATGAAGATGGATGCCCTTCGTATTCATGGCAACCGTGCGGCGCATGGGGACAAGATTAAGGATGCAGATGCCCAATGGCTTTTGAAGAAGCCCATATTCTCGGTGCCTGGATGTATCTGAAGTACGCCGGAGGTCATGCGGATGATTTTCCTAAATTTCAGCTTCCACAAGCACCCGCTGCAACCGTTGATATCAGTCCGAAAGCACTAAAGAAAAAACAGGAACAACTGGAAAAAGCCCGAATTGAACTGGAAGAAGCTCAACAGCGAGAGGTTTCCATCCTCCGCGATCTCCAGATGGCAAAGGAAAAAGCTGACGAACTGGAGTCCCGCCTTGAGCAGAGTCGCCAACAGGGTGAACAGGCGGCCAGTGTTCTGGACATGGATGAAGCGGAAACCCGCCGTCGTCTGATTGATTCCCGTTTGATGGCAGCTGGCTGGATGTGGCAGAAGGCGTGCAGGACAGCATGCAGGTTACTCAGGAACATCCCGTTAAGGAGCAACCCACCAAAACCGGCGATGGTTATGCTGACTATGTTCTCTGGGATAACAAGGGGCTGCCCATTGCTGTTGTGGAAGCCAAGCGAACCAAAGCCGATGCCGAAAAGGGGCGCAAACAAGCACAGCTTTACGCCAACTGGCTGGAAAAAGAATACGGTCAGCGTCCGGTAATTTTCTACACCAACGGCTATGATATTTTTATCTGGGATGATCATCCGGCACGCAACTACCCACCTCGTAAACTGTTCGGTTTTTATAGTCCGGAAAGTTTGCAATACCTTATTCAACAACGAGACAGCTGTCGTCCGCTGGAATCAATGTCTGTGGACACCAGTATTGCCGGTCGAATCTATCAGCTCGAAAGTATTACCCGTGTCAGCGAACGTTTCAGAGATCGACATCGCAAGGCTCTGATAGTACAAGCCACTGGCACCGGTAAAACCCGTGTTGCCATCGCCCTGACCAAAAAACTGCTGGATGCCCGCTGGGCCAAGCGGGTGCTGTTTCTCTGTGACCGTAAAGAACTGCGTAAACAGGCGCGCAACGCCTATAACGAGTTTCTCAATGACCCAATCTTTGTGGTAGGTAAGACCGACAAAAAATATCAGGATAACTCCCGCATCTACATCGCCACCTATCCGGGCATGATGAATATCATGGATCAATACGACGTGGGTTACTTTGATCTGATTGTTGCCGACGAATCCCATCGTTCCATCTACAACGTCTATGGCGACCTGTTCAAATACTTTGATGCTCTGCAGGTAGGTTTAACAGCAACCCCTGTGGATATGATTGGTCACACCACCTATGGTCTGTTTGGTTGTGAAGGCAGAATGCCCACCTTTGAGTATTCACTGGAAAAGGCGGTTGAAGACGGTCACCTGAACCCTTATGAGATTATCACTCATACCACGCAGTTTCTTCGGGAAGGTATAAAACGAGACAAACTCACCAATGAACAGATTGCCCAGCTGGAAGATCAGGGAATAGACCCCAATCTGCTGGAATTTGATGCCAAAGCCATCGACAAAGCCATTTTCAACCGGGACACCAACCGCGCCATTATCCGTAACCTGATGGAAAACGGTATTCGTGACCGGGATGACCAGCTCCCCGGCAAAAGTATTGTTTTTGCCCGCAATCACAAACACGCGGTTTTGTTGCAGGAAGTCTTCGATGAAATGTATCCACAGTTTGCTGGTA